>CAVVNG010000025.1:0-148796 GCA_963749545.1 uncultured Solirubrobacterales bacterium | reverse complement strand
CTTCCTTACCATGGAAGTGCTCTACCAGCTGAGCTAAGAGGGCGCTGGCCCGGAGCCTAGCGCTTCTTGCCCCACCGAACCGCGAGCGCTCAGCGGCCGCCGTTTCAGTACGAACTCTGCAGCAGCGACATCATCGTCGACGCCGTCTGTGCCCCGATCGGGCTGCCGCTGGAGTCGGCGAAGCCGATTTCCAGATGGGGACCAGTCGAGATGCCGACTGATGCCGGGGCCGACCGAGCTCATGACCTGGCCATCGCCGACGTGGGTGCCGACCGACAGCTGGTTGGCCGGCCCGGCGTGCCCGTAATAAACGTAGCTGAAGCCGTCGATCGGGCTGTCACAGTGCAGGACGGGTGCCCACGGGCCGAAGCCGCCGATGCCATGCAGGACGATCGTGCCGCTGCAGACGGCGTACTCGGGGGTGTTGCCAGGCGCGGAGATGTCGACCCCCTGGTCGGGGCTCCACGTCCCGGGCGGGGAGGCCGCGGACTTGGGCAGCGGGAAGGTGAAGCCCCCGCTCGAGCTCGGGGCCGATCCACCCGAGGACCCCGACGAGCCCGAGGACCCCGACGAGCCCGAGGACCCCGACGACCGCGAAGATCCCGAGGCCGCCTTGGACGCCGCGGCCGCCTGCGCTGCCTGAAGGTGAGAGAGCTCACGCTGGAGGTCGCCCAGATGTCCGCGAGCGTTGGCGAGCTGACCTGCCTGGCTGGAGCGGTAGCGGGCCAGGGCGACCTGTTGGCCGACCAGGTTTGCCCGCGCTGTCGCGAGCCGGGCGCGTTGCGCCACAATCACGTTGGTCAGCTTCTGCTGGCGGGCCTCGATCCCGCCAAGACGGGTTGCCTGCGCGGCCACCGCGCGCCGGGAGGTTCGGACCCGGCTGATGATCTGGACGTCCTGCCTGCTGATCCGCCGGGCGAACGTAAGGCGCTCGAGCAGGTCCTGAAACCCGTTGGCCTCGAGCACCACGGAGACGATGTCCGGAGTCTGGTTCTCGTAGGTGCTGAGGAGGTGGCGTGAGAGCACTCCCTCCGCGTATGCCTGGTAGTGCTCCAGCTTGGCCAGACGGGCGCGAGCGGCATCGCGCTCGTTCCAAACCTTGAGCAGCTGAGCGCGCTGGGCGTTCAATCTGGCCTCGATCGAGCCGATCTGATGCTCCAACGACGCGATGTTCGCGTCCAACCGGGCGAGCCGGTTAGCGGCGGCGCTGACGGTGCCAGACAGGCTTGAGACCCGACTCTGGCCCGAGCTGATTTGCTGCTGCAGTTGCCCGGAGCTTGCAGCGCGTGCGATGGGTCCGTGGACCAGGAGGACCAGCGCAGCGGCGCACAGCACAATCGCCGCCACGGCAGCGCCGAGGGCCTGGATCGATGGCCTTCCGAGACTTGGCATGCCGAACGAAGCCGGTGTATCACGCCCGCTCGGTCATGCCTGCACGAAACGCTGCAAGGGCAGGAGAGGCTCCCGGCCTCGCGACAGCCGGCGTATCAGCTTGGCGCCGTCGCCCGTGAGATCGGGACGACGTGCATCCCGCGGGGCGCGCCATCGGCTCGCAGCCGCCGGCGCTTGCCGGCGGTGATCTGGTCGGAGTCGAGCCGCTCGAGCAGAACTTCGGAGACCATGACCTGATCGGCCTTGGCCGCATCGGCGACCCGGGCCGCGATGTTGACGTCCACACCGAGGTAGTCGCCACCCAGCTTCCGGGGCCTTCCCCAATGGATGCCCGCGCGCATCTGTGGCCGGTGTCCGTCCACGTCGACCTCGACCAACGCCTCCTGGGCATCGAGGGCCGCCTGCACCGCGGCAGATGGGTCGAGGAAGGTCGCCATCAGCCCGTCACCAAGGCGCTTCACAATCCGCCCGCCGTTGGCGAGCACGGCGTTCTCGACCCGGATGCCGACCTCGCGCAGCAGCTCGATCGTCGCCGCATCCCCCGCCTGCAGCGCCCACGAGGAGAAACCCACGAGGTCCGTAAACAGCAGGGCCAGCTCTAAGTCGCCGCGCCCGCGCCCCGCGGCCTCGGACAACGACTGCCACACCTGAAGCCCGGCCAGACCAACCTCCTGCACGACGCTCTCACGATCGGGGTTCAGCGAGGAAACGCTGCGCGCGACGACCTCGACCGGGGTCAGGCCGGCAGTCGAAAGCGGGTCGCCGAACCGCTCGTCGCCCGGCAAGCGGCGCCGGACCCGACGAGCGGCCGCCAGCAGCGCCGGGCTCGTGTCCACTCGCTTGGCCGCCCGCTGGACACGGGACTTTCGCTCGGCAGTCTGCTCGATCTCGTCGCGACGTTGCGGCTCGTCGATAGCCATCGAGGCGAGGATAGTGGGCCACTTTCCGGTCTTTCGCCGATGGTTGGGATCGGCGATGGCGGGACCAGGATTCGAACCTGGGAAGGCAGTGCCACTTGGTTTACAGCCAAGCCCCTTTGACCGCTCGGGAATCCCGCCGGGGGCGCCTGAGTCTAGCTCTCGAAGGTAGCTACGACGCGTCCCGCAACCGCTGCGCCTCGGGGAGCGCCTCCAGCTTTTTGAGCGTGTGGTTCTCGATCTGGCGGATGCGCTCGCGCGTGACGTTGAAGGCGCGGCCGACCTCCTCGAGCGTGTAGGGCCGCTCGCCGGTGATGCCGAAGCGCATCTCGATCACCTCGCGCTCGCGCTGCGGTAGCGCCGCGAGGGCGCGCCGCAGATTCTCACGCCGGAGATGCTCGGCTGCCTGCTCAAACGGCGACTCGGCCGTCTGGTCCTCAACAAAGTCACCGAGCTCGGAATCCTCCTCCTCACCGATCGGCTTCTCCAGCGAGATCGGCTGCTGCGCCATCCGCAGGACGTCGCGCACCTCGCGCACAGTGGTCTCGAGCTCGGTGGCGATCTCCTCCGGAGTGGGCTCGCGGCCGAGCTGTTGGACGAGCTGGCGCTCGACGTGGACGACCTTGTTGAGCTTCTCGACCATGTGGACCGGGATCCGGATCGTGCGTCCCTTGTCGGCGATCGCTCGAGTCACCGCCTGGCGGATCCACCAGGTCGCATAGGTGGAGAACTTGTAGCCTCGGCGATAATCGAACTTCTCGACGGCGCGGATCAGGCCCATCGAGCCCTCCTGGATCAGGTCCAGGAACGTCAGGCCGCGGCCCAGATAGCTCTTGGCGATCGAGACGACGAGGCGCAGGTTGGCTTCGATCATCTGATGCTTGGCCAGCATGTCGCCACGCTCGATGCGCCGCGCCAGGAGCACCTCCTGCTCGGCCGTGAGGAGATGCACACGACCGATCGAGCGGAGGTACAGCCGGAGCGAGTCAAGGCTGGGCTCGACCGTGAGGTCGACCTCGACCTTCTTGCGCTGATCCGGTCGCGGCTCGTCCGCCTGCGCGGCATTGGCCTCAACGCTTGAGGCTTCGGACTTGGCCAGGCGCCCGTCGGCCTCGACGACCTCGATGCCCTGATCGTCCAGGTAGGCGTGGAGCTCCTGGACCTGCTCCTTGGTGACCTCGATCTCCTCGAGGCAACCCGCGATCTCGTCGAAGGTCAGGAATCCACGCTCCTGACCCTCGGCGATGAGCGGACGGAGTTCCTCCAACTCGACGATCGGAGCGTCATCGCTCAAAAGAACTGCCTTATCGCTCACGGCCCCTGAGCCCTCCCAGACGCGGTCCTCGAGCACCCGCTAGGGCAACTCCCTCTCTCAACACTCTCCCAACGCGCCCGCCGATTGATACCACAAAGCTGGCGCTTGTCCAGGTGCGGTCCGGAGAGCCGGACGGATGGGCTGTCTAATCTTTAGGTGAATCGTGTCCATCGAGCGTCCCTCCCAGTTCTCCACGATCGACGTCCAGGCGCAGGTACCGACGGTTCAGCTCGGCCTCTCGCGGGTCGGCGTGACTGGCGTCGAGAAGGTCATCAGGATCCGCCAGAACGGCTCCGAGCAGCTGTTCTCGGCCCGCTTTGAATGCGTCGTCGATCTCGGCCCCGATCAGAAGGGCGCGCACATGTCGCGCTTCGAGGAGGTTGTCAACGACGCGATCAATGCCGTCGTGCTGGGTGAGTCGAGCTTCAAGGTCGAGACGCTGGCCGAACACATCGCGCAACTGGTGCGGACTCGCCAGCGAGCGCGACGCGCTGAGGTCAGCGTCGAAGCGCGCTTCCCGGAGCACAAGCCCGCACCGCTGTCGGGCATCAGGACCCAGGAGATCTACACCCTCCATGGCTCAGCTATCTGCTCCGAACTCGGCACCCGCCGCCTCATCGGCGTGACCGCCCAGGGTATGACCGCGTGCCCCTGCGCACAGCAGCTGGTCGCCGGCGCCGCGCGTGAGCGCCTGGAGGCCGAGGGCTTTGACGCCGACGAGATCGAGAAGATCTTTGATGCCGTTCCCGTGGCCACGCACAATCAGCGCGGTCTGGGCACGTTGATGATCGGCTGCACCGAGCTGTGCGACGACGAGATCGACGCGGCGACCCTGCTCGAGATCGTCGAGGGCTCGATGTCATCGGAGATCTATGAGCTGATGAAGCGCTCCGACGAAGCTCACGTCGTGGAGAAGGCGCACCGCCGGCCGCGGTTCGTCGAGGACTGCGTGCGCGAGATGGTGCGGGGCGTGGTCAGCACTTTCCCGGAGCTCGACGACCGAGCCTTCGTGGCCGCCCGTCAGGTCAATCTCGAGACGATCCATCAGCACAACGTGGTGGCCGAGCGGTTTGGAACCCTCGGCGAGGTGCGGCGCGAGCTGGAGACCGGCGAGCCCTCGCCCGTGCACACGAGCCGCCGGGCGTGGCTCGACACGCTTCCGTAGGCTCCGGCCGCCCGCGGTGAACGTGAATCTCGACCCGCGAGCCGAGCCGAGTTGACGTTCAGCGGCGGTCTACTCGCTGGCCCGCGACTGCCCGGCGCCGCGAACCCGCCCCTGGTTCGGCGAAGCCAGGTGGCGGCGCAGACCGAAGAAGTAGTCGGCGCCCGACAGAACCGTCACCGCGACAGTCACGTAGATGAGCAGCGAGACCCACAACGGGCGACCCTGCACTGCGATCAGCGCCATCACCATCGCCACCTGCAACGCGGTCTTGAGCTTGCCCAGCGAGCTGGCCGCGATGACCACGCCCTGCTGGGCGCCGGCCGCCACACGCAAGACTGTGACCGCGAATTCGCGCGCGATGATCACCATTGCCACCCAGGCGTCGAGGCGGTTCAAGGAGACCAGCGTGATCAACGCAGCGACGATGAGCAGCTTGTCGGCGATCGGGTCCATCAGCTTCCCGAACGTCGTCACCCAGTTGTGCGAGCGGGCCAGATAGCCGTCGATGTAGTCGGTCAGCGACGCCACCGCGAACACGATTGCCGCCAGCAGATCGCCGTCGCCGGTCTTCTCGAGCAGGGCGACGATCAACACCGGCACAAGCAGGATGCGGATGACGGTAAGGACGTTGGGGACGTTGATGGGAACCATCTGCCCGAACGCTAGCGGCTCTACCCTGCATCGGCGGATGCCAACGGTCATCATCTGAGAGATGCGAGCCGTCGTACTCGAACGACCCGGGCAGCCGCTGAAAGCGGTGGAGCTGCCGGACCCCACCGCCGCTCCCGGCCAGTTGCACCTCCGGATCAAGGCGTGCGGGGTCTGCCGCACGGACCTGCACCTGCGTGATCAGGAGATCGCGGCCACCAAGCTACCTATCGTCCTCGGTCACCAGATCGTGGGCATCACCGACGACGGCCGCCGGGTGGGTGTGCCGTGGTTGGGGTGGACGGACGGCGAGTGCCGCTACTGTCGCAGCGGCCGCGAGAACCTGTGCGTGAACGCGCGCTTCACCGGGCGCGACATCGACGGGGGCTACGCCGAGCTCACCGTGGCTGACGAGCGCTTCTGCCTCGAGGTTCCCTCCGAGCTGAGCGACGAGCAGGTGGCCCCGCTCCTGTGTGGCGGGCTGATCGGCTACCGGGCGCTGAAGTTCACCGGCGACGCCGCGCGGCTTGGGCTGTACGGATTCGGGTCGGCTGCGCACATGATCTGTCAGGTCGCCGTCTACCAGGGACGCGAGGTGTATGCCTTCACCCGGCCCGGCGATGCGCGGACGCAGGAGTTCGCCAAGAGCCTCGGAGCCGTGTGGGCAGGTGGTAGCGACGAGCGTCCGCCCGAGCCGCTCGACGCGGCGATCATCTTCGCCTCCGCCGGCGAGCTCGTCCCACAAGCGCTGAAGGCGCTGGCCCCTGGCGGCACCGTGGTCTGCGCGGGCATTCACATGAGCGACATCCCGAGCTTTCCCTACGACGACCTCTGGGAGGAGCGTTCGATCCGGTCGATTGCCAACCTCACCCGCGAGGACGGATACGAGTTCCTGGCCCTCTCGGCCCGGGTGCCAGTCCGCACGACGATCTCCACCTATCCGCTCGATGAGGCCGAGCGGGCCCTGGCGGACCTGCGTGCTGGGCGCTTCGAGGGCTCGGCCGTGATCATTCCCTGACGGCATCGCTAGGCTGCAGATATGCCCCTGATCCCGATGGTGATTGAGCGGACCGCGCGCGGTGAGCGCGAGTTCGACATCTACAGCCGACTCCTCAACGAGCGAATCATCTTTCTCGGCACGCCGATCGACGACCAGATCGCGAACCTGGTGGTGGCGCAGCTTCTGCACCTTGAATCCCAGGACCCGGACAAGGACATTTCGATCTACATCAACTGTCCCGGCGGCTCGATCTATTCGGGGTTGGCCATCTACGACACGATGCAGTTCGTCAAGCCGGAGATCCAGACGATCTGCATCGGCATTGCCATGTCGATGGGCTCGCTGCTTCTGACCGCCGGGGCCAAGGGCAAGCGCTTTTCCCTGCCCAACAGCCGGCTGCTGGTCCACCAGCCGTCGGCCGGATTCGAGGGCCAGTCGACCGACATCGAGATCCACGCCCGCGAGATCCTCGGCATGCGCGAGCGGATCGACCACATCTACGCCCATCACACCGGCCAGTCGGTTGAGCAGGTCCACCGCGACATGGAGCGCGACAGGTTCTTCAAGGCCGAGGAAGCAGTCGAGTATGGGTTGATCGACCGGGTAATCGAACACCACTAGGAGGTAAGAACGATGGCGATGGCGGAGCGAAGCGCGCGGTGTGTCTGGCAAGGCAACCTGGCCCACGGCCAGGGCGTGGTCACCGGCGCGAGCGGCGCGCTGGGAGAGCTGCCTGTCACCTGGGCATCGCGCACGGAGCGCTCCGACGGCAAGACCAGCCCCGAGGAGCTGGTCGCAGCCGCCCACGCGTCGTGCTTCTCGATGGCGCTCTCGCACGGCCTGACCCAGGCCGGCAACCCCCCGGAGCAGCTTGAGGTCAGCGCCACCGTGACCCTCGACCAGCGCGACGGCGCGCCCACGGTCACCACCTCCGAGCTCACGGTGACCGGATCCGTGCCCGGCATCGATCAGGCCGGATTTGAGCAGGCGGCCGCCGACGCCGGCGAGAACTGCCCGATCTCCCGCGCCCTTGGCGGGGTGGAGATCAGCGTGTCGGCGACGCTGAACGCCTAGCCCACAGCTGGTCTAGGTCTAGGCCGGCGCGCGGCGCAGCCGCCCGGATCCCTTGCCGCGATCATCGGGCGGCTCGGGTGCCACCGGGCGCGACAGCGCCCAGAAGATCATCAGGCCGCCGAAGATCAGCATGCCGATCCCGGTCCAAAGATCGATGTTGACCCCGGCGGCTTTGTTCTTGATGTGGTGCGACCCGAAGATGCCGAGCAGCAGCAGAATGAACCCGTAGAGCAGGAACAACCCGCCGATCAACCGGCGAATGTCGAACCGGTTCTGCATCCGCGCCGCCTGGATCTCATCTTCGTCGCCGAGTGCTTTGGGCGCCTCGGTCTCTGAGGTTCCGGGGACTCCGAATGGTTTCTCGGGCGTGGTCACTGAGCGCTCCTAGGCAAAGATGATGTTGAGGGCCACGAGAATGGCGATCGCCACGCCGCCGAGGAGATAGGGCGAGCGCCACCACAGCTTGTCGCGCGCGTCGGCATTCTCCTCGCGCTCCTCGGCGCGTGTCAAACCCCAGACCAGGCCGCGCAGCTCCTCCTCGGGCTTGGGTTTGGTGAACAGCGAGACGACGATCAGCACGACCCCGCCCACGATGAAGGCGATGATGGCCTGCCAAAAGCTCGCGCTCAGCGCCGAACCGAAATGGAACACCGAGTGGTACGCGTTCAGACGATTGACCGTGTAGGCCGCGACGGTGCCCGCGATCAGGCTGCAGAACCCTCCCCACGCGGTGGCCCGGCGCCAGAACATCGCGATGATGAACGTCGCGAATAGGGGCGCGTTGAAGATCGAGAACAGCGTCTGGATGTAGTTCATGATGTTCGAGTAGCCCTTGGCGATGAACGCCGTGAGGATCGAAATCAGGATCCCGACGATGGTCACGATGCGCCCCGCGCGCAGGTAGTAGGCCGAGTCGCGGTCCTTGGCGAAGTAGGCCTGGATCAGGTCATAGGTCACCACCGTGTTGAACGAGGTCACGTTGGCGGCGACTCCCGCCATGAAGGCCGCCAGCATCCCGGTGACGGCGAGCCCCAGCATCCCCTCAGGCAGGTAGTTGCCGATCAGATGCGGGATCGCCGTGTTGTACTGAAGGTTGAGCGATTTACCGCCCAGGCCGTGGACGGTGAGCACGGCGATCAGCCCCGGGAGAATGATGATCGCCGGTAGGAAGATCTTCGGGTAGGCGCCGATCAGCGGCGTACGCCGCGCGGCCGACATGTTGCGCGCTGACAGGGCGCGCTGCACCTCGGCAAAGTTCGTCGTCCAGTAGCCGAAGCTGAGCACAAACCCCAGCCCGAAGATGACGCCGACCCAGTCCGACGCGAGCGGATTGGTCACGTGATGGATGCCCAGGCCGCGCCAGGCGTGCAGCCCGGCATCGCCCAGAGGCTTGAACGCCTTGACCTTCTTCTCGATCCCATTGATGCCACCAACGGCGTGCAGCGCGACGAGCGTCAAGGGCAGCAGCGCGGCCACGATGATGAAGAACTGCAGGACCTCGTTGTAGATCGCCGAGGTGAGGCCTCCCAGGGTGATGTAGACGAGGACCAGCGCCGCCGCGACGATGATCGCGGTGGTGACCGACCACCCCAGCATCAGGTGGATGATCAGCGCGAGCGCGAACAGGTTGACCCCGGAAATGAGGACCGTGGCGACGGCGAACGTGCCGGCGTTGAAGGCATGTGTCGCCTCGTTGAACCGCAGGCGTAGGTACTCGGGCACCGAGCGGACCTTGGCGCCGTAGTAGAAGGGCATCATCACCAGCCCGAGGAACACCATCGCGGGTACCGCGCCGACCCAGTAGTAGTGGACCGCGGGGATGCCGTACTGAGCGCCGTTGGCCGCTTGCCCGAGAATCTCGAGTGCGCCGAGGTTGGCCGCGATGAAGGCGAGCCCCGTGATCCACGCGGGGAGCGAACGGCCGGACAGGAAGAAGTCGAGATCGGACTTGATGAACAGCCGGGCCACGAAGCCGATGCCGAGCACGACGACGAAGTAGATCCCGAGGATCACGTAGTCGATGGCGCTCGGGTGAAGTCTCAGCATGGGCGGGACCGGTTCATCGGCGCTTTAGCTACCCCACACCAACTTCCAGCATTCGCGAATCCTCTATCTCGACGCAAGACGAGAGGAATTGCGGTGGTTCCGGCCCTACGACCGCACTGGTCGGGATCTGGTGGACGCCACCCGAACGTTCCACCCGGAATGGTGAGGTGGAGCCGACTAGCTCGCCGCGCCCGCCGTGGCCTCCACCTTGCTCGTGGCCTGAACGTGGGTCACGGGCAGACCCAGGGCACGCGCCTTGCTGACGAGGTCGAGCTTGAGCCACCGGGAGATCCCGAGCGGCAGCGTCGAGATTATGATCTCGTCGTAGCGTCCGAGATTGATCGCGTCCTGAATCGCCATCAATGGCTCGGAATCGCCGAGGCTCCCGGTCACCTCCTGTCCGGCGACTGACGAGAGCTTGGGCAGGGCCGCGTCGAGAACGAGCTGGGCCTCCGCCGAGCTGGCATCCTGCGGATCGACCACCTTGTGGATCCCGTGAGACTGGCGGGGAACGACGAGGTGGAAACTGGCGGGGCTGCGCTTAGCGCGCTCGCGCACCGCATCTAGTAGTCCCGGGGTCGCGGCGGTCTGATGGGCAACGACGAGGACGTGGGCCGGTTCTGACATGTCTCACCTCCGGCAGATATTCGGTGAGGTGAGTATCCCACCGGGGTCGCCGGCCAACAAGCGCCGGCCGGAGCTCAGGCGCGCCGCCCCGCGCCGAGCGTCAGGCAGGGCTAAGGCGCGCCGGCCCGCGCCGAGCGTTAGGCAGCGCCAAGCAGCGGCGCGCGCTGGTGGCGAGGCGGCGGGTCAAGCGAGAGGAGCTCGGGGAGACTGACCAGCGTGTAGTGACGGCGGCGCAATCCACGGATGATCGCCGGCAGGGCGGCGATCGTCTGGCTGCGGTCTCCCCCGCCATCGTGCATGATCACGATCCTCCCGGGCTTGGAGTTCGCGAGCACGTTATTGACGATCGCCTGCACACCCGGCCGGCGCCAGTCCCCCGGGTCGATCGACCACAGCACCATCAGCATCCGTTGCCCGCGCAGGGTGTCAAATGTCTGATGGTTGAACGCGCCGTACGGGGGCCGGAACAGGCGCGGGTACGGCGCCCCGAGCCGGTGGATCCGGATCGCGTCGTCGCGGATCTGCTGCAGCTGGCCGGAAGGCGGCAGGTGGATCAGCCAGGCGTGGTTCTCGGTGTGGTCGCCGATCAGGAACCCGTGGCGCAGCTCGTCGCGCAGACCGGCGGAGAAGTAGTTCAGCTGCTGGCCGACGACAAAGAATGTCGCCGGGACGTGCATCTTCACCAGCACGTTGACCACGCCCTCGGTGTACGGGCTCGGGCCGTCGTCGAAGGTCAGCGCCATCAGGCGCCTGCGCGGGATGCCGGCCGAGACGAATGGTGTGAAGCGGAGCGTTGCGTCGACCGCGCGATCCTCGGCGGACAGGCTGTGATGGGCTTCGGCCCGATGCTGCGAGTGGGGCTTGGCCCCCCGCGCTGCCCGGGTGGTGGAGGCAACAGAGCGCGCCAGGGTATGGCCCCCGACAATGCCCGTCGCCTTTGTGACCAGCGCCGCCAGCCCAAATCCGGTGAACAGCGCCAACACCGAAGCGAAGACTGACAGCGAGCGTCGCCGGCCCGACCCCTGAGGCTTCCTGGAACTCAACCCCCTTCACGTTAGCGCCACCTGCGCCAAACCTGTGAAAAGGACGTGTCAGGCCAGCCGGTGTGCCAGCGCCCGGGCGCTCATATGGGCGATCGCCTGGATCGAAATCTGCGGGTTGACGCCCGAAGCGGTCGGGAATGTCGAAGCGTCGAAGACGTACAGGTCGCGAGCGTCCCAGGTCTGCCCGGTTGGGTCGCACGCGGAGGTACCCGGCGAGCCCCCGATGCGCGCTGAGCCCATGATGTGAAAGGAGCCGAGGTGGACCTGACCGGGACCGTACCCGGCGCCGTCGGCCTGGGCCATGAACTGCTCGCGAGTCCCAGAGCGTCCCGGTTCGTAAGAGACGAACTTGTTCTGGGACGTGAAGATCGTGCGCGCGTCCGCCGCCTCCAGGATCTGTGCCGCGCCATCGATCCCCGTGCGCAGGTGAGCGGTATCGAACGGTGACAGCCGGTAGCGGACGATCGGCTCGCCATCGCGCCCGACCCGCACCTCGCCACCATCGCGGTCGCGCAGCAGCACGCCCAACGGCATCGAGTTCGTCAACCCCTCCATCAGATCGAGATGCTGGCGCGATCCGCGCCACGGGGCGAAGAACGTGAACAGATGGGGATGGTTGGCCGCGGTCTCGTACTTCAGCCCGTATCCGTCCGTCAGGTCGCGGTGCTGATCGGAGTAGAGCGCCTGCATCACGCCCTCCCAGGGCTTCAGCTCCTCGTCGAACACGCCGAACACGGCTGCGGCCGGGTGGAGCCTGAGGTGCTTCCCGATGTTGGGGTTCTGCAGGCCCGAGCGCCTCAGCAGGGCCGGAGTGTGAATCGCACCACAGGCGACGATCACCGACCGCGCGCGGATTGTCAGTCGATGGCCATCGACGGTCTCGCCCACGATCCCCCGCGCCGCCGCCGACTCGACCAGCACCCGTTCGACCTTTGTCTTGACGATCAGTCGCGCTCCGGCGTGGTGCGCGTCGGCCAGCCAGGTCTTCACGACCGACTGCTTCGCGCCGACACGACAGCCCAGCCCGCAGTAGCCGCATTCCTTGCCCTGGGCGCAGTTGCGCACCCCACGCGGCATCGCGTCAACATGCCAGCCCAGCTTCACGCATCCCTCCTGAAGTTTCTGCTCGCGCGTGGATGGCTGGTTGTGCTCCTGATTGACGCCGAGACGCTCGCACACGGCGTCGAGGCTCGCGCTGTACTCCTCAGACGCGAAGGCAGGAACGCCGTACGCCGCCCACTCGGCTCTGACATCGTCGGGCGTGCGGAACGAGGTGGAGTAGTTGACCACCGTCCCGCCGCCCAGACACGCGCCGGCCAGCAGCCCGACGCTCTGGTCGTGCGTGGCGCTGGGCGCGCCCATGTAGTAGCGCGTGAGGGCCCCCAGCTCGCTGCCGTCGAAATCCTGGTCGTCGTAGTAGTCGCCCGATTCCACCACCACGACATCGAGTCCGGCGCCCGCCAGGACGCCGGCCGCGGCGCCCCCGCCCGCGCCGGAGCCGACGATCACCACATCACATCGCAGCGCCGTGTCGCTGTCCACCGGCGTGATCGTCAACGCCTTCGGAGCCGCGTCGGGAAGCTGGCCGAGCGGACCAGGGTATCCGATCGTCTCCCAGGCCGGGTTGGGCCCGCCACCCGAGTCCCGGAGCATGTAGTAGAAGAGCAACGTTCCCTTGCGCAGGGACTCGAACACGGCCCGGCGCTGCGGCAGCTTCGAGTCGGCCCAGGTGAGCAGAAGCTGCTCGCGTTCCGCCTGCGGGAGAGAGCTGAAGCGCTTAGCACCCGCCCCGCCGATCGCGCCGAGGACCGGCGTGTCCCACAGCGAGAGCAGCATCGCGAGCTGTTTGCGCTCTGACTCACGAGGGTTGAGCGCGACGGCGTCGAGCAGGGCATCGGACACGCGGAGCTCGCGCGCACTCGGAGTCCCATCGCCCCCGGGGCAGAACGTGTCACAGAGGTTCTCGAGCGCCTGGCGCTGACGGGCGGTCAGATCCATGTTGCAAATCCTCCCAGGTCGCGGAGCACGGGGTGGCCTCTTATTGCAAGCGATACTCGCCGCGTGCCACCAGCACGGCCGAGCCGCCCACCAGCACTCGCTCGATCCGTCGTCCTGACCCCTCCACGCGGACGCGGAGCACCGATGGTCTTCCGATCTCGGCGCCCTGGGAGATCTCGATCTCCTGGCCGTAGTCCACCCGGCCGTGACGCACGAGGTGCACGCCCAGCGGGCCCGCCGCCGACCCGGTGGCGGGGTCCTCGACGACGCCGAGCGCGGGCCCGAACATCCTCGTCTTGACGCGGCCGCCGGCAGCGGCAAAGCAGTTCACGCCGATCTCCCCGAGCGCCTCGAGAGCCCGTATGTCAGGCCGCAGCGCGGCCACCGTCTGTTCGCCGGGCAGCGCCACGTAAACGAACGCCGGGCCGTTGCGGTAGAGCTCGATCGGCAGTTCGGCTTGCTCCAGTCCGAGCGCGGCGAGCAGCGCCTCGGCCTCGGGGAAGGGCTCAGGCACGGGGATCGGCTGCTCCATCTCGCCATAGACGATCTCCTCGGCTTCGCGCCGCAGCGACACGGGAATGACCCCGGCGCCGGTCTGCAGGCGGACGTGGCTGGAACCCGTGCGCTGCCCGAGCACGAACGCAGAGCCAAGCGTCGGGTGACCGGCGAACGACAACTCGGTCGCCGGGGTGAAGATCCGCAGGCGCGCGTCGGCTTGGACGTTCCCGTCAGGCTCGAGGAGGAACACGGTCTCGGACAGGTTCATCTCCCGCGCGACCATCTGCATCAGCTCGGCGCTCAGATCGGCCGGCTCGATGAACACGGCCAGCTGGTTGCCCTGCAGCGGGACATCGGTGAACACGTCGAGGACGACGTACGGATGCACGCTGCCCTACTCCTCGGCCACCGTCAGCAGCTGGGTGACCGTGGCCCAGTTGCGGGCGGTGGCCGGCACGCCCAGCTTCGGACCGGCGAGCGCGTTCCACAGCTTCGATCGCGCCACGCCCTCGGGATGCCACGCATAGAACTCGCGCCCCATGTGCACGAACTCTTCGCGGTCGGCACGGAGCTCGCCCAGCTTCTCCACGGTGGCGCGATCGGGCTTCTCGGCCAGGAAGCTGACCTGGTAGCGCTTGGGGTTGTCGGCCACCCTCCCGAGCGGATTGCGCTTCACGACCAGGGCCAGCTCCCTGCGCGTGCGGACGATGACCTCGATATCGAGCCCGAACCGGTCGGCGATCACCGCCCTGCCCTCTTGCGCCAACTCGGCTGGTGCCGCCGGGCTGGAGAGGACCACGTTGCCGCTCTGGAGGTAGGTCCGGACATTGTCAAATCCGGCCGCACCGAGAGCCTCGCGCAGCGCCGGCATCGCGATCCGGTTTCGCGACCCAAGGTTGATCCCGCGGAGAAGAAGGACCTGAGCGGCCACGGATCAGAATAGGGCTTCCTGGCCGGCCAGCCCGGCGTCCTGACGCGAGCGCGGTGCCTGACCGAGGGCTATGGCGATGTCGCGCGCGATCGCGCCCTCGGACCGCGAGGCGACGATCGGCTCGTCGATGCCCTCGACGTGAACGAGCGTGCGACGGCCATCGCCACGAGCGACTCCCTCGAGGGGTACCAGCGCATAGACACGGTCGGCGCGGACGAACTTGCCGTAGCCGAGCGGTATCAACGACGTGGTGCGAGCCATCGCCTTGGCATCGTAAACCGCTGGACAGCGTTCCTGCGATGATGGCGCCTAAGCCATGCCGGACGACCTGCCGTGAGCGACGATGCGCTGTCTGCCGGCGATGTGTTCCGGGCCTCGCTCGACGCCGTCGTGATCATGGATGCCCAAGGACTGGTGCGGGACTGGAATCCGGCCGCCGAGCGGACGTTCGGCCACACCCGTGCGGAAGCGCTGGGGCGTGAGGTCGCCGAGCTGATCATCCCCGGGCCGCTGCGCCATGCCCATCGCAACGGCCTGCGCCGCCATGTCGAGACCGGGGACGCCGCGATGCTCGACCGCCGGCTCGAGCTGTCCGCGCTGCGCCAGGACGGGTCCGAATTCCCCATCGAGCTGAAGATCACGCGGCTGTCCGGAACCGACGAGCCGATGTTTGTCGGCTTTCTGCGCGAGCTCGCCGACCGTGGCTTCAGCCGGCGCGAGAACGTCGGCCTGCAGAAGCGGATGGCCTTCCTGGCCCAGGTCGGCTTGATGCTCGACAGCTCGCTGGACTACGGCCAGACGCTCAGAAGCCTGGCCGACATGACCGTTCCGGAGCTGGCCCAGCTGACGATCATCGACCTCGTCGATGGCGACGGCTCGATAGCCCCCGCCGTCGCCGCCTCGATCGATCCAGCCTACGCACGCGCGCTCGAGGAGGTGCGCCGGTCCCACCCGCTGGACATGAGCGGCCCCCACCCGGTGGCAGGCGTGCTCCGGACGGGCGAGTCGGCTCTCCTGCCCGAGATGGGACACGCCTTCCTGAGACAGGTGGCTTCAGGCGAGGAGCACCTGAACCTGATTGAGCAACTCGGCTACCACTCCGCGATCGTCGTCCCGCTGGTTGCCCGGCAGCACGTGATCGGAACGCTGTCGCTGCTCCGCATGCGCGATGCCGAGAGCTTCGCAGAGGACGACCTCGTGCTGGCCGAGGAGCTCGCTCGTCGCGCCGCGATCGTGGTCGACAATGCCCGGCTGTACGAGTCGAGTCGGCGCCTGGCCGGCACGCTGCAGGCCAGCCTGCTGCCACGCCGGCTCCCGGACATAATCGGGGTGGCGATGGCGGCGCGCTATCGCCCGGCGCTCGAGGGTCAGGAGGTCGGGGGGGACTTCTACGACGCCTTCCAGATCGAGGAGAACCGCTGGGCGATCGCGATCGGCGACGTGTGCGGCAAGGGTGCCGAAGCCGCCGCGCTGACGGCGCTGGGCCGTTACACGATCCGAGCCCTGGCCGAGCACGATGCGACGGTCGTTCTCGAGCGGCTCAACGAGGCGGTGATCCGCGATCGAGACGTCACGGAGCGGCGGTTCCTCACCGTCCTGCTGGCCAACCTGACTGTGCAGCCCGACCGTCTCGAGCTCGAGATCGCCGCCGCCGGCCACCCGCCGCCGCTCATCCTGCGCGCCGACGGCAGCGTCGAGCCGGTTGCCGTCGCCGGGACCCTGCTCGGCGTGGCGAGCCAGGTCAGCTTTGAGTCGCAGCAGGTCTCACTCCACCCCGGGGACGCGATCCTCCTCTACACCGACGGGCTCACCGACGCGCGGGCTCCGGGCCGGTTCATGTCCGATGCCGAGCTGGCCGAGCTGCTGGCCCGCGGGCACGGATTGAACGTCGAGCAGCTGGCCGAGTTCATCGAGGATGGCGCCACCGCCGGCGCGGCCCCCCGGGATGACATCGCGATCCTGGTGGTCCAGTTCGCCGGCGTGCCGGCGAGCCGGCGCCGGTCAGCCGGCGTTCCAGGCCGCCACACCACCGACGAGGTCGCCAACGCGCTGGAAGCCTCGCGCCTGCAGCAGGCTGGCCGCGATCGCTGAGCGGTACCCGCTCGAGCAGTAGGGGATCAGCTGGCGCTCGCGTGGAAGCTCGTCGAGGCGCGCGCTCAGGCGCCCGAGCGGGATGTTGAGCGCCCCGTCGATCAGATCGCCTTCGGTCTCGGGCTCGTTGCGCACATCGACCAGCAACGGCGGCTCGGCGTCGCCAAGCCGCTCGGCCACCGCGCTGGGGGCGAGCCGCTCGACGTGATCGATCAGCTCCGGGCGCCGGTCCAGCGCCGCCATGCCGCCATCGAGGTAGCCGACCACGTGGTCGAAGCCGATTCTCCCGAGTCGCACCATCGATTCCTGCTCGCGGCCGGGATCGGCGACGATCACGAGCTGCTGGTCTGAGTCGATGATCGTTCCCACCCAGGTGGCGTACCGGCCGTCCAGGCCGATGTTCAGGCTCCCGCGCAGGTGTGCCGCCTCGAACTGCTCCGACGGACGGGTGTCGAGGATCTCGGCCCCGGCACTCTCAAGCTCGAGCAGCTGTTCGAGTGTCACCGGTCTGAGCTCGCGCTCGAGCTGCTGCGTGAGCGTCGGGTGCTCCTGGGCGTTGAGCACGGCGTCGTAGGTGAAGTACGCCGGCGCCTCGGGCTGGTCGGCCGTGATCATGGCGATGAACTCATCGCGCGACATCGGCCGGAGGGCGTAGTTGAGCAGGCGCTGCTCGCCCATGGTCGAGAACGTTTCGGCTCCGAGCGCTCGCCCGCACAGCGTCCCTGGTCCGTGGGCCGGATAGACGATCGTCCGATCCGGCAGCGGCAGGAGCTTTTCCCGCAGCGAGTCGTACAGCAGGCCGGCCAGGTCCTCCGCTTTCCAGCCCAGGGCGGCGCGCAGATCGGGCCGGCCAACATCGCCGACGAACAGCGTGTCGCCGGTGAGCACGGCATGGGGATGGTCGGGGTCGATGTCGCGGTCGTACACCAGCAGCGAGATCGACTCGGGCGAGTGCCCGGGCGTCTCGAGCACTTCGATGCGTACGCTCGGCCCGAGTTCGAGCGACGCACCATCCGGCGCCGGCTCGAACTCGTATTCGGCCTGCGCGCGGCCACCGAGGTGGATCACGGCGCCGACGCGGTCGCGCAGCTCCAGATGGCCGGCGATGAAGTCGGCATGGAGGTGGGTCAGGAACACATGGCGGATCTGGCAGCCGGTCCGTTCGGCCGCCTCCAGGTAGCGGCCGACGTCGCGCTGCGGATCCACCACCGCACCAACTCGGCTGCGCTCGTCCGCGATGAAGTACGACGCGTGGGCGAGGCAGCCGAGATAGTGCTGGTCGAGGATCACCCTCGTCGGGCTTCGCCTACGACCCCACCTTCTCGCCGGGGTCGGGAACGATGCGGATGTAGGGCTTGGGCGACTTCCACTCGCCGAAGATCTCCTTGGCCTGGTCATCGGACACCGAGCCGGCGATGATCACATCATCACCCGGGCTCCACTGCGCGGGCGTGGCCACCTTGTGGTTCGCCGTCAGCTGCAGCGAGTCGATCACCCGCAGCACCTCGTCGAAGTTCCGGCCCGTGGTCATGGGATAGACCAGGATCAGTTTGATCTTCTTGTCCGGGCCGATCACGAACACGTTGCGAACCGTCTGGTTGTCTGCCGGTGTGCGCGCCACCGCATCCCCTTCGGTCTCGGCGGACAGCATCCCGTAAGCCTTGGCGACCTGGAAATTATGGTCGGCGATGATCGGGTAGTTGGGCGCCGTGCCCTGGGTCTCCTCGATGTCCTTCGCCCATTCCTCGTGACGTTCCATCGGATCGACTGACAGTCCGATGATCTTCACGCCGCGCCGATCGAACTCGGGCTTGATCCGGGCCATGTAGCCAAGCTCGGTCGTGCAGATCGGGGTGAAGTCCTTGGGGTGTGAGAACAGCACTCCCCACGAGTCCCCGAGCCACTCGTGGAAGCGAATCGGACCATCGGTCGTCTCGGCCTCGAAATCAGGCGCTGTATCACCTAGCTGTAGTAGAGCCATGTCACTCCTTTATTCTTAACCTTGTCACCCCGATTGCTGAGGTAACGCTACTCTCGGCCCAGAACCAGCGCAAGCCGACGCTCCAGCGTCTTGGCCAGCACCTCACGGACGGGCCCCTGTTGGAAGCGCTCGACGAGCGCCGCGAGGAAACCTTCGATCACCAAGCGCTTGGCGACCTCCTCGCGCAGGCCGTGTGAACGCAGGTAGAACAGCTGCTCGGGGTCGACCTGGGCGACGGCGGCGGCGTGGGTACAGCGCACGTCGTTGGCCTGGATTTCGAGCCCGGGGATCGCGTCCGCGTGGGCTCGCTTGGAGATCAGCAGATTGCGCGACTCCTGAAACGCGTCGGTCTTCTGCGCCCCGGGGTCAACGATGATGTTGCCCTTCCACACCGCGGATGAGCGACCGGTCAGAACCCCCCGGAAGGCGAGGTCGCTGGTCGTGTTCGGCGCCGCGTGCTCCTGGGTGGTATCGAAGTCGATGTGCTGCCGACCATGGGTCGCGTACGCCCCGGTCACCCGAGCATCGGCGCCCGGACCGCTGAGGCGGGTCTCCATCCGCACGCGACCGCGCGCCGAGCCGAACCCAAGCGCCACCCAGTCAAGCGAGGAGTCGCGCGCCACCTCGGCCCGCTGGGCCCCGAAGATCCAGCTCTTCTCCGACAGCTCCTGGCCGCAGACGTAACGCAGCCGGGCGTTGTCCTGGACGATCAGCTCGGTGACGACGTTGAACACGCCGTCGAGGTCCTCCGACGATGAGAGGTATTCCTCCCACACCTCGGCCTCGGCGCCCTCCTCGAGGACGATCAGCGTGCGCTGGTCGAACTCGGTGTCGGCGCCCGCCTGCACGTTGACCAGCGAGATCGGGTCCTCGAGGACCACGCCGCGCGGGACGTACACGAACCGGCCGGCTCGGAAGCCCGCCTCGTTGCGCGCGATGAAGAAGTCAACCTCGCCACCGAGCAGCGAACCGAGGTACCGCTCGATGAGCTGCGGGTGTTGCTCGGCCGCCTCCTCGATGCTCGACACGATCACGCCGTCGGGCAGCGGGCCACTCGCCTCGGGGAGACCGAACAGCGACACGTCCGGCGGCGCGACGTCCGCGCCGTCGCGCCCATACGCGTCGAGGTCGAGCCCGCTGATGTCCGTGAACTCCCATCCAGGGCGGCCCTTGAAGCTGGGCAGCTCGAGCGTTTCGGTCAAAGCGGCCGCGCGCTCCCGACGCTCGGCCAGAACTGCGCTAGCCAATCGAACCCTCCATCTGGAGCTCGATCAGCCGGTTCATCTCGACCGCGTACTCCATCGGGAGCTCCTTGGTGATGGGCTCGATGAATCCGTTGACGATCAGCTTGGACGCCTCTTCCTCGGGGATCCCGTGCGACATCAGGTAGAACAGCTGGTCGTCGCCGACCTTCGAGACGGTGGCCTCGTGGCCAACGTTGACGTCGTCCTCGCCGATCCGGATCGTCGGGTAGGTGTCCGAGCGCGACTCCTCGTCGAGCAGCAGTGCGTCGCAGACCACCTTGGAGCGGGCGCCATGGGCGCCCTTGGCGATCTCCAGCAGGCCGCGGTAGGAGCCGCGACCGCCGTCCTTGGAGATCGACTTGGCGAAGATGTTCGAGGTCGTGTTGGGGGCGGCGTGGATGATCTTGCCGCCCGCGTCCTGATGCTGGCCCTTGCCGGCAAAGGCGATCGAGAGGATCTCGCCGTGGGCGCGCTCACCGAGTAGGTACACGCTTGGGTACTTCATCGTCAGCTTTGACCCGAGGTTGCAATCCACCCACTCGACCGTCGCGTCCTCGTGGGCGACCGCGCGCTTGGTGACCAGGTTGAACACGTTCATCGACCAGTTCTGGACGGTCGTGTAGCGGATCCGCGCCCCAGGCTTGGCGATCAACTCGACCACGGCGGAGTGCAGGCTCGATGAGCTGTATGTGGGCGCAGTGCAGCCCTCGACGTAGTGCACGTAGGAGCCCTCGTCGGCGATGATCAGCGTGCGCTCGAACTGCCCCATCGACTCCGTATTGATCCGGAAGTAGGCCTGGAGCGGCATCTCCACGTGCACGCCCGGCGGCACGTACACGAACGAGCCGCCCGACCACACGGAGCTGTTGAGCGCGGCCAGCTTGTTGTCGTTGGGCGGAATGATGGTGGCGAAGTACTCGCGGACGAGATCTTCGTGGTCGCGCAGCGCCGAATCCATGTCCTTGAAGATCACGCCCTGCTTCTCGAGGTCCTCGCGCACCTGGTGGTAGACGACCTCGGACTCGTACTGGGCGCCCACCCCGGAGAGGAACTTGCGCTCGGCCTCGGGTATGCCCAGGCGGTCGAACGTCTTCTTGACGTCCTCGGGAACGTCCTCCCACGAGCGCTCAGCTCGTTCGGACGCGCGAACGAAGTAATGGATGTTGTCGTAGTCGACCTCGGCCAGCAGCGGTGAGCCCCACGTGGGCTGGGGACGCGACAGGAAGTGCTCGAGCGCCTTGAGGCGGAAGTCGCGCATCCACCTGGGCTCGGACTTGAACTCAGAGATCTTCTCCACGATCTCGCGATTGATCCCCTTGGGCGCCTTGTAGAGGTAGTTCTCGGCGTCGTGGAAGCCGTAGCGCTCCGTGTAGTCGGCGTTGATGCCGCGGAGCTGCTCGTTCTCGGTCAGGACCGTCGTCTCGGGAGTAGCCACTACTCCACCTCCAACTTGATCGTCTCGTCCTCGATGATGACTGGATAGGTGTCCACCGGAACGTACGCCGGCAGGGTCAGGGGCTTGCCGGTCTTCAGGTCGAACAGCGAGCCATGGCGCGGGCACTCGATCGTGCACCGCTCCTGGTCAAGCTCGCCCTCGACCAGCGTTCCGTTGTCATGCGAGCACCGATCCTCGATCGCGTACACGGTGCCGTTGCAGTTGAACACACCGATCTCCAGATCCTCCCATTCGACCAGGCGCATCCCGCCCGGGGCAAGCTCCTCGAGGGGGCAGATTTCGATGACTTCCGGCACGTGTGCGGTCGCTCTCGTGATAAGCGTCTCTAAGTCCTAGCGGATTGATCGGATTTACCGAGTGGATGATAGCGGCTGGACGCGCTGCGATTCCGGCGCCGTCGCGGCGCCGGACGCCGTCAGAGGTCCGGAGGACAACTGATTCAGGCAGGTTCGCGATCAGGCGGCCGCGCTGCTGGGTGGCGTGTCGGGCTCCCAATCAACCGCGTGCCCGAGGCTGGCGCTCTTGAGCACCTTGAGCGACAGCAGCGCGCACTTCAACCGCGTGGCCGAAATGTCGATGCCCAGCAGCTCGAGGATGAACGAGCGGTCGAGCTTCAGCAGCTCGTCGACCTTCATGCCCTTGACCTCGTCGGACACCATCGACGCGGCGGCCTGCGAGATCGCACACCCGTGACCCGAGAAGCGCAGATCGGAGATCGTCCCGTCGGGGTCGACCGCCAGCTGCACCCGTAGCTCATCGCCGCACAGCGGGTTCAGGTCCTCGGCTTCGAAGTCCGCCTCCTCGAGCTCGCCCCAGTTGTGCGGGTGCTTGTAGTGGTCGAGGATGTTGTCGCGGTACAGGTCGTCCATGGGCGTGAGTAGAGCGTAGCGGGGCGCCTCGACCCGGAAATGGTGACAGAGCTCCCGCCGCCGGCGACTCGTGGCCACGTAAGCACCCCCACACGCTTATCTCGCCACGCTTCGGGCCGAACGAGGAGCGTGTCACGTTTTCCACATCCCAGGAGGGCGACCCCGGCTGCTAGAATAATGCTTGCCAGCAAGCAAGTAATCACCAAACAAGCAACCACCAGGAGATCCGACGCCCGTCACCGCCGCCCCCGAGCTTGAAACGGCCACCCGCCTTCGCATCGCCATCGCGCGGCTGTCCCGCCGCCTGCGACCAACCACAGCCACCGCCGAGGCGGGCCTGACCCCGACCAAGACGACGATCCTGCTCCACATCGTCCGCGAGGGGCCGATTCGACTTTCAGAGCTCGCCGAGTCCGAAGGCATCAACCCGACGATGCTCTCGCGCGCGATCTCCACGCTGGCCGAGGCCGGGCTGGTCGAGCGCTCGAGCGACGAGGGCGACCGGCGCGCCGCCTGGGTGGCACCGACCCAAGCGGGGCGCGATCTCGCGCAGCGCATCCGTCGTGAGCGCACCGATGCACTCAACCTCGCGCTCAGCGAGCTCACACCCGAAGAGCGGCGCTGCCTCCAGAGCAGCCTGCCCGCCCTCGAGCGCCTGGCCGAAGCGCTTAGGGGCCAGTCATGACGCGCGTCGTCCGCGCCGGCCGCCTGACCTTCGCCTCCCTCTCCGTCCCGAACTTCCGCCGCTACTACAGCGGTCAGGCCATCTCGCTGACCGGCACCTGGATGCAGATGACCGCCCAGGCGTGGCTGGTCCTCACGATCACCCACTCGAGCACCGCGCTCGGTCTGATCGTCGCCCTGCAGACCATTCCGGTGCTGCTGCTAGCCCCCTACGGCGGCGTGATCGCCGATCGGGTCGACAAGCGCCGCACGATGATCGCGCTGCAGAGCGCGATGGGCATCCAGGCGCTGATCCTCGGCCTCCTCACGGTGACCGGGTCCGTGCACCTCTGGGAGATCGGCGTACTCGCCGCCCTGCTCGGCCTCAACAACGCTTTCGAGAATCCGGCCCGCCAATCGTTCATGATGGAGATGGTCGGCTCCAGGCACCTGCGCAACGCGGTCAGCCTCAACTCGGTGCTGGTCAACGTCGCGCGGACCGTCGGTCCGGCCGTCGCCGGCCTGCTCATCGCCAGCGTCGGCGAGGGCGTCTGCTTCCTCGTCAACGCGGCGAGCTTCGTGGCCGTGATCGCCACGCTCGTGACCATGGATCTGACCACGCTGAACCCGACCGAGCCCACGCCGCGTGCCCGCGGCCAGCTCCGCGAAGGCCTGCGTTACGTCCGTGGGACCCCGCAGCTGGCCATCCCGCTATTGATGATGGGCGTCGTCGGGTGCCTGACCTACGAGTTCCAGGTCTCGCTGCCGGTGATGGCCAGCCGTGGCCTCGGCGCCGGCGCCAGCGGCTTTGGCTTCATGACTGCGGCAATGGGTGTGGGCGCGGTGCTCGGCGGCCTGGTGATGGCCGCCAAGGGCAAGACCGGGCTGCGCCCCTTGGTGCTCGCCGCATCCATGTTCGGCGTCGCCATGACCTTCGCCACCCTCGCGCCCAACCTGGCCCTCGAGCTGGTCGCCCTGGCGCTGGTCGGCGCCGCCAGCATCTCGTTCATGGCCACCGGCAATTCCACGCTGCAGCTGGGCGCCGAACCAGCGATGCGCGGCCGGGTAATGTCGCTGTGGTTCGTCGCCTTCCAGGGCTCAACCCCGATCGGCGGGCCGGTCGTCGGCGCCACGATGGCCATCCTCGGCGCCCGCGCCGGGCTGGGCCTGGGCGCGATCACGTGTGTGATCGTCGCCTTCGCGGGTCTGATCGCGCTCCAGCGCCGGCGCGCTCAAAAGGCTTCAGTCGAGCTTCAGGACCTGACGCACGGTGCGGAGCCCCTCGAGGAGGCGGTCGATGTCCGCCGTGGAATTGTGCACGGCGAACGACGCACGCGTCGTCGCGCTCACCCCCAGCCGACGCATCAGCGGCTGCGCGCAATGGTGACCCGCGCGCACGCAGACTCCGACCCGTCCTAGGATCTCCCCGATGTCGTGCGGATGGGCTCCGTCGAGCGCGAACGAGATGAGCGCGCCCCGATCGGCCGCCGACGGCGGACCGTGAATGGTCAGCCCCGGGACCTCCGAGCCAAGCCGCGACAGCGCCTCGGCCACGAGCTCCTGCTCGTGAGCGCGAACCGCGTCGATGCCCAGATCGCGGAGCCAGTCAACCGCCGCGCCGAGCCCGATCGCCTCGGCGATCTGCGAGGTGCCGGCCTCGAACTTCCACGGCAGATCGGTCCAGGTCGACTCGTTGGCGGCCACCGTGCGGATCATGTGACCGCCGCCGATGAACGGAGGCATCTCCTCTAGCAGGGCGCGGCGGCCGTGGAGCACGCCGATGCCGGTCGGACCGTAGGCCTTGTGCCCGGTCCAGGCGTAGAAGTCGGCGTCGATCGCGGGCAGGTCGACCGGGATCTGCGGCACCGCCTGGGATCCGTCGACCAGCACGACCGCGCCCGCGGCGTGAGCCCGGCGCACCACCTCGGCCACCGGGTTGATCGTCCCCACCACATTGGAGACGTGGACCAGGGACACGAGCCGGGGCTCGCGTGCCAGCAGCTCGTCGAGCGCATCGAGGTCCAGGCACCCATCGTCGAGGACGCGCACGTAGGCCAGCTCGGCCTCGCGGTCCTGGCACAGGATCTGCCACGGGACGATGTTCGAGTGGTGCTCCATCTCCGTGAGCACGACAAGATCGCCGCGCCGTACGTTCTGCCGCCCCCACGTGTAGGCGACCAGGTTGATCGCCGCGGTGGCGTTGGAGGTGAAGACCGTCTCCTCGGGCGCCGCGCCCAGCCAGGCCGCGATCCGCTGCCGGGCGCCCTCGTACAGGTCAGTGGCCTCCACGGCGAGCGGGTAGACGCCGCGATGGATCGAGGCGCGCGACTCGGTGTAGTACCGCGTCATCGCGTCGATCACAGGCAGCGGGGTCTGCGAGGTCGCGCTCGAGTCGAGGTAGCTCAGTGGATGGCCGTTGAACTCGCGCCGCAGGACCGGAAACTCGGAGGCGACCTCCCTCAGACCTACCGTAGCGGTCACACCGCCACCTCTTCGGTGATCCAGCCGTAGCCGCGCGCCTCGAGCTCATCGACGAGCTCGGGACCGCCCTCGCGGACGATTCGGCCCTGGTAGATGACGTGCACATGACTCGGTTGCACGAGGTGCAGGATGCGCTGGTAGTGGGTGATGATCAGCACGCCCATGTCCGGCCCCGCGACCGCATTCACGCCACCCGCGACCACCCGCAGGGCGTCGATGTCGAGACCCGAATCGGTCTCGTCGAGGATCGCCAGCTCGGGGCGCTGGAGCGCGAGCTGGAGAATCTCCATGCGCTTCTTCTCCCCGCCCGAGAAGCCCTCGTTGAGATAGCGGCTCGAAAACTCCCGCGGAATGTTGGTCAGCTTCATTGCCGCCTCGACGGTCTGGCGGAACTCCTTGAGCGGGACCGGCTGTGCGCCGTGCGCCTCGCGATGGGCGTTCATCACGGTGCGCAGGTATTTGGTCACGGTCACGCCGGGCACGGAGACCGGATACTGGAAGGCCATGAACAGGCCCATGCGAGCGCGCTCGTCGGGCTCGGCCCCGGTGATGTCCTCGCCGCGGAACAGGATCTGGCCCTCGGTCACCTCGAGTCCGGGATGGCCCATGATCGCGTTGGCCAGGGTCGACTTGCCCGAGCCGTTGGGGCCCATCAGCGCGTGGATCTCGCCCTTGCCGACGCTGAGATCCAGTCCGCGCAGGATCTGCTTCTCACCCGCCCGCACATGAAGGTTTCGGATTTCTAGATCAGCCATGTCCAACTTTCAGTCGTGTCTTTACGCCGCGGCGCTGGGAACGCGATCGTTGCGACGCGAGAACTCGACCAGGTCGGCGAGCGTCGTCGTCTGCAGCGAGCGGATGATCCCCCCCTGCACGCGGGTCCACAGCAGCTTGGTCGCGCACCCGCGCCCCGAGTCCGGCTCGTGGGAACACAGCACGCGTTCGGTGTGGTCGTGCACGAAGCACTCCATCGGGGCAATCGACCCCTCGAGCGCCTGCACGACCTCGTCCATCGCGATCTCCTCCGCCGGTCGCGACAGCCAGTAGCCACCGTGCGCACCGCGCGCGCTCATCACCAGACCCGCCTTGCGCAGTCGCGCGACAACCTGCTCGAGGTAGGCCAGCGGCAGGCCCTCGGCGTCGGCGATCGCCTTCAAACTCGTTGGCTGCTCGGGCGACTGGCGGCCCAGCTCGACCATCAACCGCACCCCGTATTCGGCCTTGGAGGAGAAGATCATGGACATAAATCCTACCAGCCAGCTAGGTTATTTATATGGGGCCCGCGTGCGCGGGCCCCGTGGTGTCGCTCCGGCGACGCGATAGGCTCGGCTGGTATGGACGCTCGGGGGCTCTCATCCTCAGCCGAGGTCGCCGAGACAGCGGCCATGGCCCGCGATCGCGGGCGCCTGGGCATCGACACGGAGTTCATGTCCGAGGGCCGCTATCGCGCGTTGCTGTGCCTCGTGCAGGTGGTCGTCGATGATCCGCAAGCGCCGGAGGGGACGCGGATCATTCTCATCGACACGTTGAACCGGGCCGACATCGCGCCGCTGGCCGAGCTCCTGGCCGACCCGGACATCGAGGTCGTGCTCCACGCCGGACGCCAGGACGTGGCGATCCTGCGCCGAGTCTGGAGCACGGAGATGACCAATGTCTTCGACACCCAGATCGCCGCCGGCTTTGCTGGCGCCGGAGCGCAGACCGGCTACGGGAACCTGCTCGGCGCGATTCTCGGCCGCCGCGTGGGCAAGACCGCGAGCTTCACGAGGTGGGACGCCCGGCCGCTGACCGGCGAGCAGCTCAGCTACGCCGCCGAGGACGTCGCCCACCTGATGGAGCTGGCCGACGAGCTTCAGCGGCGCCTCGAGGAAACTGGCCGCCTCGGTTGGGCACGCGAAGAGTGCCGGCGACTGGAGTCCGCCACCGACGAGCGGGATCCCGACACCGCCTGGGAGCGGCTCCCGCGGATCGGCCAGCTCGACCCACGTGCCCGGGCCGTGGCCCGCGAGCTGGGGGCGTGGCGAGAGCGCACCGCCGCCCGGGAGGACCGGCCGGTGGGCTCGGTGGTCGCCGACGCAACGCTGGTCGAGATCGCCAAGCGCCGGCCCGCCAACCTTCGCGCCCTGGAACAGATCCGGGGGATTCACCCCTCGGCGATCAAGCGCCGCGGCGAGGAGATTCTCGACGCCGTGGCCAGGGGCATCCAGGCGCCGCCGATCCCGCGCGACCAGGCCCGCGGCCGCTCGGACCCGGGCGACGCCCCGCTGATCGCACTGGCCGAGGCGCTGCTCCGAGCGCGTGCGCTGGAGGCGGGACTGGCCTACGAGCTGATCGCGTCTCGCGTGGAGCTCGAGATGATCGTCGCGGCGGCCCGGCGTGGCGAGCCCGAACCGGATGTCCGCACGCTGAATGGGTGGCGCCGCGAGCTGGTCGGGTCCGACGTGCGTGACCTGCTCTCGGGAAGGGCCGGCATCGCCGTGGGCGGCGACCGGCGCCTCGAGCTCACGCGCACGTCATGACGACGATCCCGCCTCGAGCAGCACGCTGAGGGCGGGCGAACGGTCGAACATCGCCCGCGATAGAGCGAGCGCGATCGGCCGTGGGCGTTTGATCAGGGCCAGATCGATGTCCTTGAGATCGCCGGACGCGGTGGCATATGTAACCCGCAGCTTGTGCGTCGGGGACTCGGCCGCCTTCTCGTCGTCGGTGTCGCCGCCGACGCCGTTCCAACCGGCGGCGTGCACCCAGATGTGCTCGGCCTTCAGCAGCGTGAGCGAGCTGTGGTACAGCGGGTCGACGATCACGATGTTCAGCGAGCAGAACGCATTCGCGCCGCGATCGCACTGCTTGACCTGACGTACGATCTTGGCCCCGGGGACGAGGGGGAGCTGGGCCAGCGAAACGTCCTTGCCGTTGCTGCTCTGTCCGCATCCGGCCGCGGCGATCGCGAGCGCCGGCACGGTGGCCAGACATACTCTCTTGAACATCATGACTAGGGCAAGCGTACCCCCTCGAGTCGTGGCCACCGACCTCGATGGAACCCTCCTGCGCTCCGACGGAACACTCGATCCGCGCACCCAACAGGCCCTCCGCGAGGTCGAGGACTCGGGAGCGCTGCTCGTCATCTGCAGCGCTCGGCCGGCGCGCTGGATCAGGCCGCTGGCTGAGGCGACGGGACATCGCGGCGTGGCCATCTGCGCCAACGGCAGCGTCGTGTGGGATCTGCACGAGGACGCGATGCTCGAGTCGTTCCCGATGTCCCCTGCGACCTCCAGCGAGGTGGTTGGCCGGATGCGCGACGCCGTCCCCGGCGGGGCGTGGGCCGTCGAATGGACGACCGGTTTCGGGCGTGAGCCGGGGTACACGTCTCGCTGGCCGGTGCCCGAGGACACGGTTGTCGACGACGTCGAGGTGCTGGTCACCCAGCCGGCGGTCAAGCTGATCCTGCGACACGATCGGCTGCTCGCCGATCCTCTGCTCGACGCGGCGCGCGAGGCGGTCGGGCAACTGGTCGAGCTCTCGCACTCCAACTCGGCCGACAGCCTGCTCGAGATCGCCGCCCGCGGCGTCAACAAGGGGAACGCGCTGGCCCGGCTGTGCGCCGAGCGCGGGATCGAGCCCGAGGAGGTGATCGCTTTCGGCGACATGCCCAACGACCTGGCCATGCTTCGCTGGGCCGGCCGCGCCGTGGCCGTGGCCAACTCCCATCCCGAGGTGCTCGCCGCCGCCGACGAGGTGACGGCGTCCAACGACGAGTCGGGAGTGGCTGCCGTGCTCGAGCGGTTGTTCAGGGGCTAATAGTCCGCCCGTTCTGGCCGTACCAGGTCGCTTCGACCAGCCGGCCCTGATGGCTGAGGACCGGCGCCACCGCGACGTTGTTGTGGACCATGGGATGGATGGTGAGCATGATCGGCTGGCCCGAGTCACCCACCCGGGACCGGAACACCCAACGCACGTCGTACACGCCGTCGGGGACCACACCCACCGTGTACAGCAGGCCCGAGGTCACGTCCCGCGGGTTGTCGAGCCGCGGGCCGGCCATCTCCGCCGCGCTGAGCGCCCGGCGGCGGCCGTACACGGTCAAGACCGAGACCCGGCCCCGCTTGCGCATGACCATGTACATGTGCACGGAACCGAGCCCCCAGTTCCCCGGGAGGGTGGCCACGAGGCGGGTCAGACTGGGCACGATTGGCCCGATGAACTCGACCTTGCGGTCGTTCGACTGCTGCGGCCGGCGCAGCACCGCGAGCTTGGACATGAGATGCATCTCGCGACGGTTCAGTCGGGGCGTGCTGTGCGAGTTGCGGTTGATGGCCACCACTGCGACCCCCGCCATGACCACGGCCGCGACGAGCACCAGTCCGGTCGCCCAGCCGCCGTATCTATCCCGGCTGGGCATCCCACGCCGCCAGCGCGTCGGCGATTTGGTTCCGGGTCAGCCCCGCCCCCAGGCAGCACAACAGCGCGATGCGGGCCGCCTGCGGAGACAGGAACGGGGCGCAGACGGCGCCCGAGCTTCGGAGGTCGGCCTCGGCGCCCTCGAAGCCGTAGGTCGAGAACAGCATCGAGGAACGGTCAGGCCGGCAGGTGAGCACGACCGGGATCCGTTCCACGACCCGCCGGAGCTCCGCGAGCATGGCCGGGGGCAGATGGCCGGCCCCGAGGGCGACGACGATCAGGCCGTCGGCGATCTTTGCCGCGGCCTCGAGCAATGCTCCGTCATCTCCGAGCGACGCGAGCACGATCGGTACGCGAGCCGACAGCTCGGCGGGGTGCAGCGGGCGGGGCCTGACCGGCGTCGTCCGGCACCAGACCCGGCCCTCGACGACGCGGCCGAGGGGCCCGCTCAGTGGCGACCCGAAGGCTGCTGGCCCCGTGCTGTCGATCTTGCGCACCGTCATCCCGGAGTGGATCTCGCCTCCGAACACGACCACCGTACCCAATCCCTCGGCGTGCGCCGAGCGCGCAACCGTGACTGCATCCACCAGGTTGGCCGGTCCGTCGGCCCCGGCGCCCGAGTCGGGCCGGTTCGCCCCGGTGAGCACAATCGGCGCCATCGCCCCGTGCAACAGGGAGCACAGGACGGCCAGTTCCTCCATCGTGTCGGTTCCGGTTGTGATGAGCACGCCCTCACCATCTTGCGCCGCCCGCGCCGCTCGCTGCGCCAGTTCGAGCGACTGCGCCAGAGTCAGCTGGGCACTCGGAAGCGACAGGACGCTCTCGGCATGAATCTCTCCGGCGAGCCCCGGTAACCGCTCGATCAGTTGGCTGCCATCGAGCGCCGGCACGGCTCGCGTGCCGCGCATCGCGATCGTGCCTCCCGCCGCGAGGAGGCGGACCGGCCTGGTCATCCTCCCCCCTGGCGCGCCAGGAGATCGAAGAACAGCACCGACAGCGTCAGCGCCACGAACGAGCGCGCGATCGTCTCGACGGCAATGCCGAGTGCGATCGCCGGCGCGGTGATCCGGCTCCCCGCCGCCGCCAGCCCCAGATTGGACACGAGCGCCGAGATGGCGGCGGCGACGAGGATCACGCCAAGCACGTGGAGATAGTTACCCGCGGTCAACTCGCCGCTGCGCCGTAGCGCGCTGATCCAGTTGTCGTTGTCGACGGCCGCGACCTGGGCCACGACAGCCCAGCGGATCAGCAGGTACACGCCGGGAACGATGAAGGCCAGCAGACCGGCGGCGATGCCGAGCGTGGCGATGATCTGTGCCGCCGCGACGGTGGGCAGGACCATGACGCCGCGCATGGCCACCTGACCCAAGCGGGGCGCCTCGCGACGACCGATCCTCTGGACCGCGCCGATGTAGAGCGCGGAGACCAGCGGGCCGACGACGACGAAGTTGATCAGCGACAGCACGACCGTCACCGACACGTCGTACCGAAGGGCGAACGGGCTGCGCCCGGTGATCGCCAGCACGATCAGCTCGTACGGACCGACGACCCCGAGCGCCAGGACCAGGAACAGCAGCGGGTAGCGGCGGTACAGACGTAGCGCGGTCGAGACGATTTCGCCGATCGACCGCGGGGTTTGAAGGTCAACCGGAGGGATCGCGGAAGCCTACGCCCCGCGCGAACCCAGCAGTTCCGCGACGGCGCGGCGGTGCGCGTCGGTGGTGAAGCACATCGGCTCGGCGAACTCCTCCATGGCGATCGCCTGCTCCCAGGTCAGATCGGCGCACTGCCGAAGCAGTGGCTTGCTCATCGACAGCACGTGCTCGGGCAGCCGCTCGATGTCCTCACACCACCTGCGCGCGGTGGCCCGGAGCTCGTCGTGAGCGACGAGCTCGTTGCCGAGCCCGAGCTCGAACGCCTCGCTGGCCGACAGGTGACGGCCGGTGGCGAACAGGCCGAAGGCGCGTTGATATCCGAGCCGGCGGGTCAGCAGCCAGCTGTTACCCACCTCGGGGAGCAGGCCGATGCGCCCGAAGGCGGGCACGATCCGGGCACGCTCGGACAGCAGCAGCACGTCGCAGGCGAGGGCGAAGGCCAGCCCCACGCCGGCGGCCGGCCCGTTGACGGCGGCAATGAAGGCCTTGTCGGTACGGGTGATCAGACGGGCGATCCCGCCGAACTGGTTCTTGATCCAGCGCCAGATCTCGGTGGCGCCACCGGGCGCCTCGGCCAGCTGACGCTGGCCGACGTCGACCATCAGCCGCAGGTCGCCACCGGCGCTGAAGGCCGGGTCACGCCCGGTGAGGATGATCACCCGGATCCCGGGTTCGCGGCACAGAACCTCGAGCTCGTCGTGGAGTTGCACGGTGAGCTCGGCCGACAGCGGGTTGAGCCTGTCGGGATCGTCGAGCGTGACGGTGGCGTGGGCATCCTCTCGCTCGACGGTAATCAGGCTGCGCGTCCGCTCCTCGCGCCCGGCCCGGACGACATCGTCGTAGGTGATCGTCATGTGGTCTCTGCCTCCTCGGTCTTCAAGGCGCGCCAGGCCGCATCGGCGAGCGCGGGCGCCGCCGCCAGCAGCGAGGTCCGGCTGCGGCCGCCGAGCCAGTGGCGCGCGAGTTCTTGGCTGGGCCCGATCCACAGGGCCGTCATCAGCTCGGTGTCGAGCCGGCGCAACTCGCCGGCCTCGATCCTCGGATCCGTCCAGTCCGACACCGCGGCGAAGAACCTGCGGTTGATCGCCCGCACCCCCTGGCTGGTGGACAGCACCACCGACGCGTCGCGGCCCAGAAGCAGGAAGTGCGCTACGTCGCGATGCTCGTCGATCCAGCCCAGGTGGTGGTGCACGCCGCCCATGACCCCGTCGCGGGTGTTCTTGGCCGCCTCGAGCACCCTCAGGAAGCCGTCCTGGTAGTCGACGAGCCCGTGGACGTACACCGCGCCGGCGATCCCGTCCTTGTCGCCGAAGTGGTGGTAGATCGAGCCCACGCTCGCCCCCGAGCGCCGGCGTATGTCGGCAATCGACGTGTCAGCGACGCCGTTGGCGTTGAACTCGACCAGCGCCGCCTCGAGGATCGCCGTCCTTGTCTTGAGAGGGTCGCGCGGTGTGGTCACCGAGGCCACGGATCTAGAATATCATTCTAGAGTGTTATTCGGGAGGCAACGCACCCACCCCTACCCGGCCATCCAGCTCGGCCGTCCGGCTAACCTCCTTCGCCATGTCCGCCACCGCCGACCCCCTCTCCGACCCCGAGCTGCTCCAGACCGAATGGGACCTCGCCCCGCTGGTCGACGGCGAGGACGATGCCGGCGTCGAGCATCAGCTCGCCGAGGCCCTGGCGCGGGCGGACGCGTTCGCCGAGCGCTACCAGGGTCGCATCGGCGAGCTCGATGCCGAGGGGCTGACCGCGTCCATGCGAGAGCTCGCGGAGATCAACGAGCTGGTCGGCAAGGCCGGGTCATACGCCTCGCTTCGCTTCGCCACCGACACGGCCGATCCCGCCCGCGGCGCGCTCCTCCAGCACATGCAGGAGCGAGCCACGGAGCTGGAGACCAAGCTCCTGTTCTTCGAGCTCGAGTGGGCCGCGATCGACGATGAGCGCGCCGAGGAGCTGCTGGCAGCCGACGAACTCGAGTTCTGCCGCCACTACCTTCGCAACGCTCGGCGCTACCGCCCGCACCTGCTGACCGAGCCCGAGGAGAAGGTTCTGGCCGAGAAGTCGATCTCGAGCCAGAGCGCCTGGGCGCGGCTGTTCGGCGAGCTCGTATCGGCCCTTCGGGTCATGCTCGACGACGACGCGATGCCCCTCGACGTGGCGCTCAGCCGGCTCCAGCAGCCCGATCGCGAGCGGCGGCGGGCCGCCGCCGAGGCCGTCTCGGCGACGCTCGAGCCGGGTCTGCGGACCCGAGCGTTCATCTACAACACGCTGGTCCACGACAAGTCGGTCGAGGATCGACTGCGCCATTACCCCCACTGGCTGGCCAGCCGCAACCTGGCCAACGAGGCGTCCGACGAGTCGGTGATGGCGCTGATCGAAGCCGTCCGCGGGCGCTACGACATCCCGCAGCGCTGGTACTCGCTGAAGGCAAGGCTGCTCGGTGTGCCGAAGCTGGCCGACTACGACCGCGCCGCGCCGGTGCTCGAGCGCGACGTCACCTTCGCGTTCAGCGAGGCCCGGGACATGGTGCTCGAGACCTACGACGGGTTCTCCCGCGACGCCGGCCGCATCGTGCGGCGATTCTTCGCTGAGCACTGGGTGGACGCGCCGGTCCGACCGCACAAGCGCGGCGGCGCGTTCTGCGCCTATACGGTGCCGAGCGTGCATCCGTACGTGCTGCTCAACTACACCGCGCGACGCCGCGACGTGCTGACCATGGCCCACGAGCTCGGCCACGGCTTGCACGCCGCTCTGGCCCAGCCTCAGGGGATCTTTCACCAGTCCACGCCGCTGACGCTGGCCGAAACCGCGTCGGTGTTCGGCGAGGCGCTGGTCTTCGGGCGGATGCTCGATGCCGTCGACAGCGACGAGGACCGCCTCGGGCTACTCGGTGAGCGACTCGACGACGCGATCGCCACCGTGTTCCGGCAGGTGGCCATGAACCGCTTCGAGCACCTCATCCACACGCGCCGACGCGGCGAGGGCGAGCTCTCGGTCGATCGGATCTGTGAGACGTGGATCGAATCGCAGGCCGACCTGTTCGGCGACTCGGTCGAGATCACCGACGGCTACCGGATGTGGTGGTCCTACGTCCCCCATTTCATCAACACGCCCGGCTATGTATATGCATATGCGTACGGGCTGCTGCTGGCGCTGTCGGCCTACAGCCGCTACCTCGAGGAGGGCGCGCCGTTCGTGCCCCGCTACCTCGAGCTGCTGGCGGCGGGCGGGTCGCGGCGCCCCGAGGAGCTCGGCGCGATCATCGGAGTCGACCTGGCCGACCCCGGCTTCTGGGACTCGGGCCTGGCTCTGGTCGAGCGCCAGCTGACCGAAGCCGAGGCGCTGGCCGGCCTTTAGGCGTTGGCCTTGCGCGTGCGCGAGCGCTCTTCCTGACGCTCGACGACGTTGACGATCAGCTTCAGTATCTGATCGATCCCCGTTGCCTTGGCGTCGCCGTGGGCGAACGCCTCGCGCCAGTCCTTGACCCGTCCCTTGGTCGCCAGCTCGTTGAAGTGCGACCGCGGGATCGAGATCCTCACCTTGGCCTCGGCCGCGATGTCCTTGGACACCTTCGGCCCCGGCATCTCGACCCGGTACATCTGCACGTCACCCCTGGCCCGGAGATCGAGCCCGGCCACCAGCTTCAGGGACTGCAGCGCCGGGACCTCGGCCAGGAACCGGTTCACGGCGGTCTCGATCAGGGATTTGGTGTCGCTCGGAGAGGCCAGGAGGGCAAGTCTAGGCGACCGGCTTAGGTGACCCTGAAGCGAGCCTTAACGGTCTTGCCCTTCTTGCCGTGCGCCGTCGGCGAAGCCGTGAGCTGATAGTGGCGCGACAGCCTTGACTTCCCGGGGCCGCGGCAGCGACGATGCCGACGGAAACGAGGGAGGGACTATGAGAGGTCGACGGATCATCGCGGCGCCGCTCGCCGTCGCGCTGATCGGATGCCCGTCCGCGGCCGCGTCTGTGCAGCTCGGGAGCACAGAGCCGCCGGTGTCGGGGTCGGTCGCGGCGGGTTGCGCAGGTAACGTCCTGAGGCTGCTCGGCTGCGGCGTCGGGAGGACCACGCATCGCTTCTCAGCCAACATTGCCAAGGGCGCGCGGCTCGCGACATCGCCACGCGCCGGCACGTATTCAGGCAGGAAGAAGGTGAACCTGGTCGTCTCGGCGGGCCGCAGGCCGCGGCGGCACCACCGGCGCTAGATCTTGTGGCGCTGCAACAGCTTGCGGCCGATCACCATGCGCTGGATCTCGGACGTGCCCTCGCCGATCAGCAGCAGCGGGGCATCCCGGTACAGGCGCTCGATCTCGTACTCCTTGGAGTAGCCGTAGCCGCCGTGGATGCGGAAGGACTCCTCGACGCAGAAGCGCCCGGCCTCGGAGGCGAACAGCTTGGCCATGCCGGCCTCGAGGTCGGAGCGTTCGCCGGCGTCCTTGAGCCGAGCCGCGCGCATCGTGAGCAGGCGCGCCGCGTCGACCTGGGTGGCCATGTCGGCCAGCTTGAACTGGATCGCCTGGTGTTGGGCGATCTGCCTGCCGAAGGTCTTGCGCTCCTGGCTGTACTTGAGGGCAAGCTCCAGCGCCCGTTGGGCGATGCCAACGCCACGCGCGGCGACGTTGACGCGCCCGACCTCGAGCGCGTCCATCATCTGCACGAAGCCCTGGCCGAGCCCTGACTCCTCGCCGCCGAGGATCGAGTCGGCGGGCGTCTTGTAGCCGTCGAACACGAGCTCGGTGGACTCGACGCCCTTGTAGCCGAGCTTCTTGATCTTCGGCGGGACGTTGAAGCCGGCGTACTCGCCCGTGTTCTCGCTGACGCCGGGCTCCTTCTCGGCGACGAAGCAGGTCATGCCCTTGTACTTCGGCTCGGCGCTCGGGTCGGTCTTGACCAAGGTGAACACGAGCGTGCTCAGCAGCCCGTTGGTGACCCACATCTTCTGACCGTTGATCTCGTAGTTGCCGTCGTCGGTCTTCTTCGCGCTCGTCTTGATCGCCTGGACGTCGGAGCCGCACTCGGGCTCGGACAGGGAGAAGGCGGCGCGGATCTCGCCGGTGGCCATCCGAGGCAGGTACTTCTGCTTCTGTTCCGCGGTCCCGAACTTCATCAGCAGATAGGACCCGATGAAGTGCGTGTTGACGATGCCGGAGATGCTGATCCAGCCCCGGCTGAGCTCCTCGACGATCATTGCGTAGGTCGTCAGATCGAGACCCATGCCGCCGTACTCCTCGGGGATCGTCACCCCGAACAGCCCGAGCTCCTTCATCTGCTCGACGATCGGCTCGGGGAAGCTGTCCTCGTGGTCGTAGTGCTCGGCGTTGGGAATGATCTGCTCGTCGGCGAACTGGCGCACCATCTCGCAGATCGCCTTCTGCTCATCGGTCTTCTCGGTGTGGGGAGTCTCAGCTAGGGCCATGTAGCGAGCGTAACAATTGTGCGCCAATCCGCGAGGCCGGGGGCGACAAGGGTGCTGCTGGAGCCTCCTTGTCAATATGACCACAAATCTCCAGCAGCGTCGGCGGATCGCCGGGCTCGCCGCCAGCCAGCACGGCAACGTGACCCGACAACAACTGCTGAACCTCGGCCTGGGAGGCGATGCCATCGCATATCGTTGCCGAACCGGCGAGCTCTACCGGGTGCACCGCGGGGTCTACGCGGTGGGCAGGCCGCCGGCGGTGCCGATCGAGGCGGCCGCGGCCGCGGTCCTGGCCTGCGGAGCGAGCGCGGCACTCAGTCATGAGTCAGCGATGGTCCTGTGGGAGTTCTGGAAACGATGGCCCGCGACGGTCGAGGTCAGCGTGACGCTCGATCGCCGGCCGAAGGGCATCACCGTTCACCACCCGCGAACCCTCACCCGCCGCGACATCACGACCCATCGAGGCATCAGAGCCACCACGGCCGCACGCACTCTCCTGGACATGGCCACGAGAACTGCCCTCAAGACGCTGACGCGGGCCATCAACAACGCGCTGAACTCGCCATACGTGACCGAGTCGCAGCTGGTCGACCTCCTGTCCCGCAACCCGACCCATCCCGGCACGCGGCTGCTGAGACCGCACGTCGCCGAAAGCCACCACGGCCTCACCCGATCCGAGCTCGAGGACACCTTCAGAGAGTTCGGCCGCACCCAGAATCTCCCGCGCTTCCAGACCAACGTCCTCGTCCACGGCTACGTCGTAGACGTGTACTTCGAAGACGAGCAGCTGATCGTCGAGCTCGACAGCTGGCAGTTTCACAAGAACCGCCAGGCGTTTGAAACAGACCGGACCCGAGACGTCGACGCACTAACCCACGGCATTCCCACCGTCCGCGTAACCCACGAACGGCTCACGACCGATCCCGGCGCCGAGGCCGCCCGGCTGCTGGCGATCCTCGAGCAGCGACGTCTGCTACTCAGCCCGACCCGGGCGCCCCAACCGGGTGGCGCCAGGGCGACTCGGGCCGTTCGCCCAACTCGCCGTCGAGCTCGAGATCGACCCGCTCGTTGAAGAAGCAGAGCAGGCCCCTGATCCGCCCGACCTCGTCCAACGGCTCCGGGTAGTACCAGATCAGATCCTTGCCGTCCGAGACTCCGGCGACGTCGTAGTAGCTCGCCAGCCCCTTGTACGGGCAGCGGGTGACCGTGCCCGTGGGCTGGAGCTCGGCGATGACGTCCTCGCGAGGGATGTACCACCGCGGCGGCAGGTTGGATTCGAACAGCGCCACCGCGCGCGTGGTCTCGGCCAGCAGCGTCCCGTCGAGCGAAATGCGCACACGGCGGTCGGTGCCAATCACGTCGATCCGGTGATACGGGTCGCGGGCGTGGCCGAAGACCTCCTCGTCCTCCTCGTACCAGTGATCCATACGGTGCCAGTAGAAGGCGATCAGACCGGCCAGCAGCGGTGGCGCCTCGGGAATCGGATCCGGGTAGTACCAGGCGCCCGCCTCGACCATCACCTCGCCGGCGCGGATCGTGTGGTAGGAGGCCACGCCCTTCTTCGGGCAGCGCGTGTGGCGATCGCTCGGCTCGAGGAACCGCGCATCGACGTCCTCGGGCGGGAAGTAGTAGATCGGCTGGTGGCCCGACTCGTGCAGCAGCATCGCCGACCGCGAATCGGCGATCGTCTCACCGCCCACCACCACGCGCACGCGCTTGGGCGTCGGTTCGAGATACACGGCCTGCCCGGGTGCCGGCGGTTCGAAGTTCCAGGCCCCGGCCGGCTTGCGGCCGAAGGGTCCGGATCCGGTCATCATTCCCATGGCTGCCTGACCACGATACTCCTAGCCCGCCACCACGATCCCGAGCCACACGATGGCCAGGGAGACGAGGAAGATCGCCGCGTCGAGCACGTGCCACTGGGGCCGGCGCATGTGAGCGCCGATCAGCAGACCGACGACGACGACCAGCCCGAGCTTGACCTGGAGTGTCGAGTCGCTCCAACGGTGGTCGTGCGAGGCCATCATCGCGCCGGTCACCACGAGCACCCCGACGGCGATCAGCGTGCCGATCCCGAACCGCCACGCCGCCGCCCGCAGCGCCGTCCGGTCATCGCCGACGCCTCGCAGGACCGGCACGACGATCGCAGCGAGCATCAGCTGCCCACCGACGAAAAACGCCATCGCCAGCAGGTGCAGCCACAGGACACCATTCCAGAACGTCATCGGGATGATCGTGTCAGACTGCCGCGCCGATGAACTTCGCCACCGACTTCGTCGACGCCGCGCCGCCCGATCGACTGGCCCTCCTCGAGCTTGGCCGCGACGGTAGCCGGCGCGAGTGGCGCTTTGGCGAGGTCGCCGACCGGAGTGCCCGGCTGGCCGGGACCCTGAAGGCGACCGGAATCGATCGCGGCGACGTGGTCATGACGCTGATCGGCAACCGGCCCGAGTGGGTGTTCACGATGATCGCCTGCTTTCGCATCGGCGCCGTCGTGCTGCCGTGCAACGAGCAGCTGCGCGCCAAGGATCTGCGCTACCGCATCGAGGCCTCAGGCGCCCAGGCCATCGTCGCTCATGAGCGCAACGCCGTCGAGCTGACGGCGGCCGCGCCGCCCTGCCCGACCCTGATGGTCCCGGATGAGTCGCTGTTCGCCGCCGAGCCGGCGCCGGCCGCTGCCCTGGAACCCACCGACCCGTGCCTGATTGTGTTCACGAGCGGTACCACGGGCGAGCCCGCCGGCATCGTCCACGGCCAGCACTACCTGCCCGGACAGCACCTCCAGGCCAAGCACTGGTTCGGCGCCCGCCCCGGCGAGCTGGCCTGGTGCACCGCGGCCAGTGGCTGGTCGAAGTCGGCCCGCAATGCGTTCATCGCGCCCTGGTTGCAGGGCGCCGCGGCGGTGCTTCACGACGACCGCTTCGACGTCCAGCAGCGGCTCGAGATCCTGGCCCGCGAACGCGTCAACGTCCTGTGCATGGCCCCGACCGAGTACCGCGTGATCGCCAAGCGGGCGACGATCCCGCGGCTGCCGGAGCTGCGCACGATGGTCGCGGCCGGGGAGGCGCTGAACCCAGAGGTGATTCGTGCCTTCCAGGACGTGACGGGTGTCGACATCCGGGACGGCTACGGACAGACCGAGACCGGCGCCCTCACCGCCCAGTTCATCGATCAGCCCGTCCGCCCGGGCTCGATGGGTCACCCGCTCCCCGGCATCGCCCTGACCATCGAGGAAGACGAGCTGGTGCTCAGCGACCCCACCACCGACCCCACCTTCTTCGTCTCCTATCTGGACGGCCGGCCGGCGCCAACCGGAGCGCCCTGGCCGACCGGCGACCGCGTCGAGCAGGACGAGGATGGCTATCTGTATTTCGTCTCGCGCACCGACGACATGATCATCTCTGCCGGCTACCGGATCGGTCCGGTCGAGGTTGAGTCGGCCCTGGTTTCCCACGCGGCGGTGGTCGAGGCGGCGGTGGTCGGCGCCCCCGACGAGATCCGCGGCGAGGTGGTGCGCGCGGTCGTCGTCCTTCGGGACGGCTTTCAACCCAGCGAGACGCTGATCTCGGACCTTCAGGAGCACGTCCGTGTTGAAACGGCACCGTACAAGTACCCACGGATCATCGATTTCACCGACGAGCTCCCCAAGACGGCGAGCGGGAAGATCCGCCGGGCGCTCCTGCGCAAGTCCTGAGTCACCACGGCGCCGCGCGCGAAAGCCCCGCTACATTCGTCGAGATGACCGACCCAAGACCCCTGATCGGGATCTGTAGCGCGCTGGAAAAGGCCAGCTGGGGCATGTGGGATAGACGGGCCGCGCTACTCGCCTTCGACTACATCACTGCGGTCCAGCGCGCGGGTGGACTGGTGGTGATGATCCCGCCCGATGCTCGCCTGATCGACGAGCCTGACGAGATCCTCGACCACCTCGACGGCCTCGTCCTGGCCGGGGGGGCCGACATCGACCCCGACGCCTACGAGGCCGAGCGCGATCCCCACACGCGCAGCACGGTGCCCGAGCGCGACCAGGTGGAGATTGCGCTGGCCCGCCGTGCGGTCGACCGCGACATGCCGGTGCTCGGGATCTGTCGCGGGATGCAGATGATCAACGTAGCCATGGGCGGGACGCTGCATCAGCACGTTCCCGACCTGGTCGACCACGAGGAGCACCGGCGGCATCCGGGCAGCTTCGAGAACTCCGAGCACGACGTCCGCCTGCAGTCGGGCTCGCTGGCCGCCCTCGCTGCGGGCGAGGAGCTCCACGAGGTCAAGTCGCACCACCACCAGGCGATCGACCACGTCGGCGAGGGCCTGACTGTCACCGGCCAGTCGACCCTCGACGAGCTCCCCGAGGCGCTCGAGGCGCCGGCGTGCCGCTTCGTGCTCGGCGTCCAGTGGCACCCCGAGGCCGACGACGAGAGCCGGGTGGTGAGCGCGTTGGTCGAAGAGGCTCGGGCCTACCGCGCCGTGACGATCCGGCGCCGACCCGAGCCTCAACCGAACAATTAGCGCGAGCCCTCGAAACGGGCCGCGTCCGCCTCCCGCGCCAGCCGCGTCATGAACTTGAAGAACGCGGGCGACTGACCCCGAAACAGTCCGTCGGCGGTGAGGAACTTCAGCGCGCCCATGGCCGCGCCCTTCGTCTCGGTCGGACGGATGATCGAGACCCGCGGGAACTTCCGACTCAGGAACACGGTTGGCTCCGGCATGATCAGGTTGGTCTGGAACAGCTCGCCGCCGAATGGCGGCGAGTTCAGATCCGGGAACACCAGCCCGTTGGTGGGGTCTTTGAGGGCGGGTGCGTTGCCGGCCTTGTCGCTCCAGGTCTGGAAATGCATCGTCTCCGTCGGGCCGATGCTGAGCAGGACACGCAGCACCTCGGGATCGGTCACCCGCTGGGCCAGCGACGGGTACAGGCTCGTGCCGCCCTGCTCGATGGTGGCAAAGTGAAACCCGGCCGTATTGGCGATGGCCTGGAGATGCCTGCCGGGCTTGAGATCAGCGTCGGAGCGCGGAATGGCCGGGAACTTGCCCTTCATCAGCCCGGGTACCGCCTGCGGAAACTTGTCGCCGAGGTCCGGGTTCTTGTTGGCCGCGCGGTAACGCGTCCACCAGCTCGTGTCGACGGTCAACTCCATCAAGTTGGTCAGACGCTTGATGTGCTGAGCGCCGGTGGCGGTGCTGCTGGGCAGCGTGCGGAAGTGCTCGAGGTTCACCGGCCTGCCGCCGCGGGCCTTCAGATACGCGTTGAGGAACGTGAAGTGGGTGAACTCGTCGTCGGTGTTGTCATGGATGTACTGGGCCATGTCCGAGTCGAGCGTCGAGACCGCCTTGGTGTAGGCCGGGTTTCCGCTGCCACCCGGGACCTCGTGGTCCTGGATGCCCGCAAGCTCGTTGTACTGCTGCCAGAGATCGGTCTCCAGGGTCTCCGCCGCGGAGAGGAAGCGCAGGATCGCCTCGTCTCCCTTGCGCAGCTTTTGACCCGCCATGGCGAGGGGCGCGTCCATCAGCAGGCCGGCGCCCACTGCTCCTGCTCCGGCCGCGGCCAGGAAGGACCGGCGGCTGCGAAGACTGGTCGGCTGCACGATCGATGATGGTTCCGTACTCATGCGTTGCTCCCTTCCTCGCCGCCGAGCAGGCGAAAATGCCCGCCGGCCGACTCGCACGACGGGTAACCGCGAGCGCAGAGCGGGAGCCTTCACCTACTGGCAGCTGCTGGACGAATTACAGCCGTGTTTGCTGTCTGTACCCACGACGTACGACGGGACCCATTCCTTCCCGGTCCCTCAGCGCAACATTGCCGGCTCCGAGTAGCCGGCCTCCCGCACGGCCTGGGTGACCTCGGCCGCGTGCGACTGGCCCCGGGTCTCGAGCACGAGCTGGATGCCGGTCTCGCGCACGTGCAGGTCGATCCCCTCACGGATGTGCTGTACATCCTGCAGGTTGGCGCCGTACTCGCCGACCAGCGTCAGCAACCGAGCCAGCGAGCCCGGGCGGTCGGGCAGGCGGACGAGCAGCACCAGCCGTCTGCCGGCCTGGCTCTCGTGGCGCCGCGCCACCTCGGCCAGCAGGCCGGCATCGACGTTGCCGCCCGAGAGAATGACCACGTTGGTGCCGTCGCCGCTGAGGAGCAACCGCCCCGCGAGCAGCGCGGCGACCCCAACCGCGCCCGCGCCCTCCACGACCAGCTTGGCCCGTTCCATCAGGAACACCATGGCCTCGGCGACCTGGTCCTCTTCGACCACGACGATGTCGTCGACCCAGTGCTTGATCAGCTCGAGCGTCATCTTGGCCGGACGCTTGATGGCGATTCCATCCGCGATCGTCATGGCCGAGTCGACGGCCACCGGGCCTCCGGCCTCGAGCGAGGCCAGGAACGGGGCGCAGCTCGCCACCTGGACTCCGATCACCTCGATCCCAGGGCGCTGCGTCTTGAGCGCGATGGCGACCCCGCTGACCAGCCCGCCTCCGCCGACGGGCACGATCACCCGGGCCACGTCGGGAACCTGATCGAGCAGCTCGAGCCCGAGGCCGCCCTGGCCGGCCACCACCTCGGGATCGGCGAACGGGTGCACGAACGCCATCCCTCCCTCGTCGGCGCGCCCCTGCGCGGCGGCCAATGCCTCGTCCACGGTCTCGCCCCCGAGTTGGATCTTCGCCCCCAGGGCGCTGGCCGCCTCGATCTTGGCGATCGAGGCCGAGATCGGCATGAACACCTCGCAGGGCACGCCCCTGGCCCGGGCCGCGTAGGCGACGGCCTGGGCGTGGTTGCCCGCGCTTCCCGCGACCACACCACTGCGGCACGCCTCGCCCAGCGAGGCGATCTTGGCCAGCGCCCCGCGGAGCTTGAACGAGCCGGTCCGCTGAAGGTTCTCCGCCTTCAGTGCCACTGTGGCCCCGACGCGTTCGCTCAACGTCTTGGAGCTGACCACCGGCGTCTCACGGACGATGCCGGCGCCGGCGCCGGCGGCCCGGCGGATATCGGGCAGCGAGACCGGCTCGGTGCTCAGCGAATCAGTCAGGGAACGCCACCACGGCGTCGATTTCGACCTTCGAACCCCGGGGCAGCGCAGCCACCCCAATGGCGACGCGAGCCGGCGGGTCGGATTCGAAGAAGGAGCTGTAGACCTCGTTGACAGCGGCGAATGCGCTCATGTCCGTCATGTAGATGGTCAGCTTGACCGCGTCGCCCAGACTGACACCGGCCGCCTGGCACACGGCGGCAAGGTTCTCCAGGCAGCGGCCGGCCTGGTCGGCGGCGTCTCCATCGACGATCTCGCCGGTGCGTGGGTCGAGCGGGATCTGACCGGAACAGAACAGCAGGCCACCGGCTCGTATCGCGTGCACATATGGACCAACCGCTTCGGGGGCGTCTGGGGCCGTTACCGGCTCACGGTTCGCTGACAAATGATCTCCTCCTGTTGGCGCTGTCGCTTGCGTGTCCACACCAAGCGTATTCCTCGCGCCATCTGAGGGGTAGCCTCAGGATCGTGCCCAACCGCCTCGCCGCCGAGACCTCTCCGTATCTGCTCCAGCACAAGGACAACCCCGTCGACTGGTACGCGTGGGGAGACGACGCGCTGGGACGGGCCCGCGAAGAGGACAAGCCCCTGCTCGTCTCGATCGGTTACTCGGCCTGCCACTGGTGCCACGTGATGGAGCGCGAGTCCTTCGAGGACCCCGAGATCGCCGCCGTGATGAACGAGCACTTCGTATGCGTGAAGGTTGATCGCGAGGAGCGACCCGACGTCGACGCGATCTGCATGGAGGCGTGTCAGGCCATGACCGGACACGGCGGCTGGCCGCTCAACACCTTCCTGACCCCCGAGCAGCAGCCGTTCTACGCCGGCACCTACTTCCCGCCTCAGCCGGCCCGCGGCATGCCCAGCTGGCGGATGCTGTTGCTGGCCATCGCCGATGCCTGGGACAAGCGCCGCGAGGAGATCCGCGAGCAGGGCACCCGCGTTGTGCAGTCGCTCGGCGCCACCGCGCGGCTCGAGCCGTCGGCGGACCCGATCCGCGCCGAGGTCCTGACCAACGCGATGGCCAACCTCGAGGCGACCTACGACCGAGCAAACGGCGGCTTCGGTGGCGCGCCCAAGTTCCCGCCGGCCTCGATGATCGAGTTCCTGCTCGCCCGCGGTGGGCGCGAGATGTCGCTCGGGACCCTGCGCGCGATGGCGGCGGGGGGGATCTACGACCAGGTCGGGGGAGGCTTCGCGCGCTACGCGGTCGACGCCACCTGGACCGTCCCGCACTTCGAGAAGATGCTCTACGACAACGCGCTGTTGGCGCGGGCCTATCTCCACGGCTGGCAGGTCTCGGGCGAGGCGCGAATGCGCGAGGTGTGCTGCGAGACGCTCGACTGGACGCTGCGGGAGATGCGAAGCCCCGAAGGTGGGATCTATTCCGCGCTCGACGCCGACTCCGATGGCGTCGAGGGCAAGTTCTACGTGTGGACCGACGAGGATCTGCGCACCGTGTTGGGCGACCTATACGACGAGGCGGTGGCGTACTTCCGCCCGCGCCCGTTCGAGCACGGCACGGTCGTGCTGGAGGGACGCGGTCCGGTGCCCGAGGCGCTGCCCGAGATCCGCGCCCGTCTGCTCGAGGTCCGCTCGGCCCGCGCGCGGCCCGGCCTCGACGACAAGCGCCTGACCGCGTGGAACGCGCTGATGATCTCGGCGCTGGCCGAGGCCGGCGCCTCGCTCGAGCGCGCCGACTACCTGCAGGCAGCCGTCGACTGCGCCGAGTTCCTGTTCCGCGAACGCCGCGACCCCGACGGTCGGCTGCTGCGCACGCCGCGCATCGCCGCGTTCCTCGACGACCATGCCTACCTGCTCGAGGCGCTCATCACCCTGTACGAGGCGACCTTCGATCCGCGCTTCTACCACGAGGCGATCGCCCTGGCCGACACGATGATCGCGCGCTTCTCGGACCCCGAACGGGGTGGCTTCTACACCACCGCCGAGGACCAGGAGCAGTTCGCCACGCGGCGCAAGGATCTCGAGGACACGCCGATCCCCTCGGGCAGCTCGTCGGCTGCATTCGGCCTGCTGCGGCTCGCCCTGATCTCAGGAGAGGGCAAGTATGAACGCCACGCTCTCGGTGTGCTGCGCCTGACCTTCACGCTGGCCAGCCGCCACCCGCACGCCTTCGGGCATCTGCTTCAGGCCGTCGACTTCTATCTCGCGCCGGTTCGTGAGGTGGCGATTGTCGGGCCGTCGGCCGAGGGGCTGGTGAGAGTGGTCCGCGGCGGCTACCGACCACACCTGGTCCTGGCCGGCGGTCCCTCCGACGGCGTGCCGCTGCTCGAGGGCCGCGAGCCGGTCGACGGACGCGCGGCCGCCTACGTGTGCGAGCACTTCGTCTGCCAGACGCCGGTGACCACGCCCGAGGAGCTGGCGGCGTCTCTGGAGGTGTTCGGGGTGCATGCACCCCGGCCTTCCCCATCTACAAGACCGGCAGGTAGCGCTCGAGCTCCCAGGGTGTTACCTGGACCCGGTAGTCGTCCCACTCCTGGCGCTTGATCTCGATGTAACGGTTGAACACGTGCTCGCCGAGCGTGCGCAGCACGAGCTCGGACTCGGCGGTCAGCTCGATCGCCTCGCCGAGGGTCTCGGGAAGCTGCTCGATCCCCAGGCGCCGACGCTCGTCGCCCGAGAGGTGGTACAGGTTCTTCTCCATCGGGTCGGGGAGCTCATAGCCGTGCTCGATTCCCTCGAGCCCGGCCTGGAGCAGCACGGCGAAGGTCAGGTACGGGTTGCAGGCGGGATCGGGGCAGCGGAGCTCCATCCGCGTGGCCCGCTCCTTGCCGGGGTGATACAGGGGCACGCGGACCAGGGCCGAGCGGTTGCGGCGTGACCAGGCGGCGTAGACGGGTGCCTCGTAACCGGGCACGAGCCGTTTGTAGGAGTTGACCCACTGGGCGAAGATCGAGCAGATCTCGCGGGCATGACTGAGCTGGCCGGCGATGAACGCCTTGCCGACGTCGGAGAGGAAGTACTGATCGTCGGCATCGAAGAAGGCGTTGTGCTCGCCGCGAAACAGCGACTGGTGCGTGTGCATCCCCGATCCGTTCTTGCCGAACAGCGGCTTGGGCATGAACGTCGCGTGCAGCCCGTACTTCATCGCGTATTCCTTGACCGTGATCCGATAGGTCATGCAGTCGTCGGCCATCTTCAGCGCTCCGGCGTAACGCATATCGATCTCGTGCTGACTGGGCCCCACCTCGTGGTGGGCGTACTCGGTGTGGATGCCGAGCTGCTCGAGTGCCAGCACGGTCTCGCGACGCAGATCGCTGCCGGCGTCGAGCGTGGTCAGATCGAAGTAGCCACCCTCATCGAGCACCTCGGTAGAGCGCGAGTCGCGGAAGTAGAAGTACTCCAGCTCGGGGCCGACGAAGTAATTGTCGAACCCCATCTCTTCGGCGCGCATCAGCGCCCGGCGCAGCACGAAGCGCGGGTCGCCCTCGTAGGGCGTTCGTTCTGGGGTCTGGATGTCGCAGAACATCCGCGCCACCCCCTGGGTCGCCGGACGCCAGGGCAGGATCGCGAACGTCGTCGGATCGGGCATGGCGATCATGTCCGACTCCTCGATCGGGTTGAACCCGGTGATCGAGGATCCGTCGAAACCCATGCCGCCTTCGAACGCGTCGTCGAGCTCGGTGACGTTGATCGAGAACGACTTGAGCTGCCCGAGGATGTCGGTGAACCACAGGCGGATGAAGCGGATGTCGCGCTCGGCGGCGAGCGCCTTCACGTCCTGCGCGGTCAGGGGCCGATCCGTCATCGCGGCGGAACGTTACTTGTCGCGCCGGGTGCCAGCGCCTAACCCGCGAGCCGGTGAGGGTCCGTATAGGAATCGCGGTTGCCGGGATGGCGCTGTTGGCCGGCGCCTCGTCGGTGGCGCATCCGACCTCCCCGGTGTGCGGTCCGGCGAACGCCAAGACGCTGGCCACCAGCCATGCCGCGCGCGTGTACGGGTCGGCGCACTGGGTCTACGGGTGCGCGGCCGGAGCCGGCCGGACCTACCGCCTGGGCCAGCGCCCGACGTGTGTCGGCGCGGCGCGCATCCCCCGGCGGTGGTGACGGGGATATTCGCCGGCTACGGCGCCGAGCGCTGCGGCGTGGACACCGCCTCGGCCGAGGTGATCGTCCGCCGGCTCACCGACGGCAGGGTGCTCACCCGAGTCCCAGCCACGACGACCAGCGTCGGCGCCGAGTTCTTTCAATCCGTCACCGCGCTGGCGCTCAAGGGCGATGCAGCGGTGGCGTGGATCGCCGTGAACCGGTCGACCATCAAGATGGGCTGAGAATGCTGGTGTTCTTCAACCTCCTCTACAACGCTCGCCCCGACCTCGGGCCGATCATCATCCCCGGCAGCACGCTGGACAAGTTCGGCGGCCAGTGTCACCCGCTCCAGGGCAAGGATCCGCCGGCGAGCTACTGCGTGCGCGAGGGGCCCAAGACGCGGTACACAGTCGCGGTGGCCGGAGATGATGATCCGTGCCCGCCGATCCACCTCGACAACGGCGACGTGATCGGCGGTGACTGCGGCTACCCGAAGGAGTACTACATCGGAGCGATCGTGGTCACGAACAAGATCGGCCTCAAGTTCCTCAGGTCCGTTCTGGAGTCCGTCTACACGAACTGAGCGTGCGTGAGAAGCCGTCTCAAACGCCGGCCGGCATGCGATCGCCGAGCCAGCGGTTGGCCCAACGCTGAAGCTCGGACAGCGCCGGGTCGAGCTCGCGGCCCATCTCCGACAGCTCGTACTCGACCCGCAGCGGTGGGCCCGGAATCACCGTGCGTAGGACGATGCCGCGGGCCTCAAGCTCCTTCATCCGCTCGGAGAGGAGCCGGTCCGACAGCTCGGGGACGGCCTGGGCCACCTCAGAGAAGCGCAGCGGCCCGTCCATCAGCACGCGCAGGATGGCCCCGGTCCAGCGGCGCCCGATCAGCTCCACGGCCTCGTGGTACAGCGGGCAACAGCTGCTGGTCCGTGAACCGCTATCGCCGCGTGCCGTGTGCTCTCGGGCGCACATGCAACTGGAAGCTTACGCCGCTTGCAACGCGCGCGAGGCTTCCGACGAGCCATCCACCGGCACTTCGCCGGCGACATTCACCATCGCGGTGAATCCCTCGAGGGCAACCGCAGCGATCGCCTCGAGAATCTGCTCATCATCCCAGCCCGCCTCGCGAGCCTCCTCGTGCAGATGCATGGCGGGCCGGCCGCCCTCCTCGAGCAACGCCTTCAGGTAGCGCAGCAGCGCGGCCTCGCGTTCATCCTTGGAGGTGAACTGTCGCGCCATAGCGACCTCGTCAAGCGCCAACCCGGCGGCCCGGGCGGTACGCGAATGCATGGCAATTCCCGGCTCCGAGTGATAGTGCTCGGCCACCGCGAGTGCGATCCGCTCGAGCGTGGCCAGCGTCAGCTTGCCGTGCCGCAACTCGGAGCGAAAGCGAGCGTAGGCGCGCAGCGCCGCAGGCGAGCCCGCCAGCACCCCGAGGAAGTTCGGGAGCTGGCCACCTGAGGCCAGCGCACCACGCAACACCGCGGCCGAACCCTCCGGCGCGGTCAGGTCGTCATGGATTTGGAATCTGCTCATCGATGTCTTCATCTTGGGTCACCAGGAATCACGGGAACGGAGGGCCTTTTCGCTACCAACCGTCCTTCACTTTCTAGACCTGCTTACGGTTGATAAGTCTAAATGGCCGAGACCTTTTGCACAAGGGGGGCGGATCGCGATCACGAGGCAGATGAGTGCCGTCCCGGCGGGGCCTACAGGAGCTCCGCGAACACGACTCGCCTTTCCTTAGACGCAGGGCACAGCCACTTTCTTCCTTATACGAACGGGAGTAAACGTCCGATCAGCGGATTCGGAGAGTCGCGTAAGAGGCCGCGCTTGGGCGGCTAATGCGGCGCGGCCGTCGCTTACCGGTGAGCGGGCCGGGCGTGCATCGCCACCGTGCCCGCGTGTGCGTGGGAGCTCGTCGCCGCGTGGGAGCGCATCGCCGCGTGGGAGCGCATCGCCGCGTGGGAGCTCGTCGCCGCCACCAGAATCAGCAGAACGCCGAGCAAGACCGCCCACATGGCGGCACGGTCGGGCCTGAACCCGGGCCGCTCGTGCGCGGGGAGCTGCGGCCGCCGCCGGGCATAGGTCGACGGCTGGTAGGGCTCGGCGCCGCGGCCGGTGATCGTGATCGTCCGCCGCTCGGGAGCCTGCGCGATCCCGGCACGGGGAGCCGGTGGGTCGTTGGGATCGAACGCGACGCCATACGGCGCCGGCCGCGCGACCGCCCGGGCGGGCCTGATGGCCGGTTCGGGTACCGCCAAGACCGATGCCGGGACGCCGATGGGCTCGGACCCCCCGACGCTGATGCGCGCGGCGGCCTCGGCGCGCTCCGCCACCCACACAGGCTCGGCGACCTCCTCATATGCGACGGTCCACGCACCTCCGCCGTCATCAGAGTGCTGGGCGACCCAGGCACGTTCGGCGGCTCGGGCGCGTTCGGCAGCCCGGTCGCGCGCAGCCGCGGCGCTCTCCCGGCGCCTGGCAGGCTGCTCGCGCGGGGCGGGACGCTCCCGGGGGGCCGGCGCGAGCTCTCCCGGCACGAGCGGGCGCTCGCGCGTCGCGGCGGCGCTTTCGCGCGCGGTGGCCGGGGGCTCGGGAACCGCCGCCAGCCGCTTGCGCGGCGCCGGCCTCTCACGCGTCGGGTAGCCGTCGTCCCAGGCGTCGTCCCAAATTTCGCGCTCCTTGCTTACAGAAACGCCCGGTTGAACCATCAAACCGACCTCTTTCTAGTGCTTGCGGGGTTAGCTGACGGGCTCGCACCGAAAGAGCGGCGCTACGCGCTTGGCGCGATTAGCCCCAACAACCTGGGTCCCCCGCTTCCTCTCGCTCGCCGGAAGGCTCGCGATGCGGGAATTCAGCTGCTCGGGAGCGGCATGTTAACAAGCGTGAGGGACAGAGGTGCGCGCGGGGGCCTCACAGGAGCGAAAGCTGGCGCTCGCGGCCGGGCGAGGGCCGCAATTTGCGAACAATCCTCGCGGCCGGTGGGCGGCCCCTCGCCGGGCCGGTGGCGCCGGCTATTCCTTGCCGGCGACGCGCCCAACGAACGCCGCCACGTCCTGCGCATCCCTTCCGGTGACGACGTCCGCAGGCATCGTGCCGTAGCCCAGGCAGCTCTGGTTCGAGTGCGGCGGCGGGTCCTGCAGGCACCCGTTCCTGATCGTGTTGAGGACGAGGCTGGTGGGCGGCTGGAGCTGGTCGAGATTGGGCCCGGTCTTGCCCACCGTGTTGGCCGCGGCCAGCGTGTGGCATTGCGAGCAGGCCTGACCGAAGAGCTGGCGGCCCCGCTGCTCACTCGCGTTGAGGGTGAGTCCACCGACCTGAGCGTTTGCGTTGGCGTGATTCCCGGTCAGGATCAGCGTCGGGATGACGATCCCGAAGCCGACGTAGATGAATACGAAGATGACCTCGAGCGTCCGGCGCCCGCCTCGAGTCTGCGTTTGCAGCGTCTCGCGGGCACCGCCGGGGCCGCCACGAACCGCCACAAAGAACAGCGAAAAGCCGAGGATCAGCCAGAAGAGGACAAATAGGACAACGGCAAGCACGGCGCGGGGACCATATCGCGCATGGCCCTCGGACGTAACTAGGAACCGCTCAGCGTGCGGAACGGGTAGAGATTGGCGAAGTCGACCAGGAACAGCGCAGCCCACACAACGATGAGCAGCACCGGGAGGCGACGGAGGCTGAGCAGCCGGCCGTTGTTCGGCAGCCAGGCCAGCGCGAGCAGCCGCGCCACCGCCATGTACAGCGCCGGCATCGTGACCACCATGTAGTAGATGTAGGTCGTGCGCTGGTCGACCGCGTGAAACAGCTCCGCGGGTAACCACGTTCCCAGCGCCCATGCCACGACGAGGAACGACAACTCGTCCCGGCGCCGCACCGCCCACCACACGTTGAGCGCGACGGCCAGCCAGCTGGTCAACAGGAGGACCCGACTGATCTCGCCCCGGAACCACAGGAGCTTCTGGGTCGACTTCACCACGCCGTTGACACTCACAGTCCGGCTCGTGGCGTAGTACGTGATCACCTTGCGGTTGAGCCAGAACTCGGTCGGTGCGGCGGCGATACCGTGCGGCGAGCCGGAATCGCGCAGCCTGGCCGCGAACCTGTTCATGAACGCGAAGTGATTGCAGCCGTCCTGCCACAGCAGCGCGTACTTGCAGATCCCAGCCTGGTTGCGATCGACCGGATGGCCGCCGCTGTAGGGCGTCGTGGTCGTATCGAGCACGGAGAGCAGGCTGAAGTACGTGAACACGGCGACGACGCAGACGGTCAAGGCGCGCAGCGGAGCACGCTCGGCGATGGCCCGCCGCCGGGGCGGCCTGGCGGGCGGTGGCACCGGTAGGCTCGACGGCGCTGGTCCCGGGGATGGGGTCGAGGGCGTCGCCGGCGCGGGAGCGCCGATCGCCGCGGTGGCTGGGGCCGGAGCCGAGGCGGGGGCGATCGGTGCCGCTGGGGCGGTTGGTGCGGTCGTTGCGGCGGGTGCGGTCGTTGCGGTCGTGCGACGACGCCAGATCGCGGCAGCGCCGCGCATCAGCTCGATGAACAGCAGCACGAACAGCGTGTACGCCGTGAACTCCTTCACGCAGGAGCCGACCCCGATCACGAGGCCGGCGAGGAGTGGTCGGCGTCTCAGATAGAGACCCGCCGCGGCGAGCATGAACGGCACCGTGTAGATGTCGAGCACGGCGATCCTCGAGTGGACGACCCACAGGTTGTCGAAGGTGCCGAGAGCGGCGGCGCCGAGCGCAAGCCACGAGCTTCCACCGGCGCAGCGCACGAGCCAGTAAAGGAGCAGGATCGCCGCAACGCCAAAGACCACGGCCGTGATCCGCCAGCCGACCGCGTTGTCGCCGAATGTGCGGATGCTCGCGGCGATGATCAGCTTGCCGAGCTGTGGATGCTCGCCGTTGGGGTCGGCGCCGGATGGCGCGGCGCCGAAGTAGATGTTGCCCTTCTTGATCGGCTCGCCGGCAATCACGCCGGCGGCCGAGGCGTAGTAGCGCTCGTCGAAGATGTAGCCCTGGGTGGGCGGCTTGGCCACGGGAGTGCCCAGGTTGTAGGCGCGCACGCCGATCGCCAGCAGGCATAGAAGCCCCAGCAGGATGAGCGGTGCGCGGGGGTGGGTGAGCCAGGCCAGCGGGGTGCGTCGCGACCTCGCCGCGGCCGGCGGACCGCGCTCGGCCAGCGAGGTCATCGCCTGCGCCCAGAGGCGAAGCTCATCACGGGCGGCGCGACGGCCCGGAAGTCGTCGGCCTCATCCGCTGTGGCGGCTGCCTGCTCCGCGGCGCGAGCACGTCGAACCTGCTCGTCCAGCATCGAGAAGTCCTTGATCTCGGCGACCAGCCGGTCGGGCGCAGAGATCGAGCCCACCTTGTCCACGAGCACATTGATCGCGCCTCCCGCGGCGGCGAATCGCTCCAGCTTGCCCTCGACCAGCATCAGTGGCTCTGTGCGTACAGTCAAACGATTGCTCTCATAGACCTTGGCAGGAATGATCAGGTTGATCGTTCCATGCTCGTCCTCGAGCAGGACGAACACGATGCCATTGGCGGTTCCGGGCCGCTGTCTGGCCACGACGAGCCCGCCAATCCGCACGCGATTGCCGTGCTCGAGCGTTTCCAGGTCCTGACTAGTTACGGAATCGGCCGGTAAGCGCTGACGCAGCAACGCCATCGGATGCGTTTTTACTGTCATTCCGGTCGTGCCGTAGTCGGCCAGCATCGCCTCCCACTGCGACAGCCGGCGGAGCTTCGGGGGCGCGGGCAGATCGAGCGGGAGGGCCAGCTGGGTCCCCCCGGGAACGTTGTGCCCCGGCGTGGCCACCCCGAGCTGCCACAGCGCGATGCGACGGACGGAGCTGGGATCGCCTGCCTCGACGAGCGAATCGCACGCGCCCGACCAGGCGAGCAACTCGAGCGAGGGCGCGCCCGCGCCGGCCCGTGAGGCGAGATCCGACAGGTTGCGAAAGCGTCCCGCCGCCTTGCGAGCCGAGGTCAACTGCGTGACCTCGTGTCCGCGGGCGCCTCTGACATAGCCCAGGCCAACCCGAACGCGCCCGATCCCCGTCGCTGAGGGCTCGATCTCGCATTCAGCCTCGCTCTCGTTGACATCGGGAGCCAGCACCTCGATTCCCCGACGTTGCGCCTCATGGACAAGCGCATCGGGCGGATAGAACCCCATCGGCTGCTCATTGAGTAGGGAGCAAAGAAATTCGGGGGAATAGTGGACTCGCAGCCACGTCGACTGGTAGGCAAGCAGACCGAAGGCGGCCCCGTGCGCCTTGGGGAACCCGAAGCCCGAGAAGCCCTGGACCATCGAGAACACGCGCTCGGCGAGGCCCTCGTCCACCCCATGCAATCGCTTCGCTCCGGCTACGAACCGTCGGTGGTAGGCCTCGATCGCCGCCTCTGACCGCTTGCGGCTCATCGCTCGCCTCAGCCCCTCCGCCTCGCCGGTTGAGAAGCCCGCGAAGGCGATCGCCACCTCGAGCACCTGATCCTGGAAGATGATCGTGCCCAGCGTCTCGCTCAGCACGGGCTCGAGTGATGGATGGTCGTAGGGGACCTTGTAGGTCGGATCCTCGCGCAGCCGCTGGCGACGTTCGATGTAGGGGTTGACGGCTCCTCCCTGGATCGGGCCAGGGCGGACGATCGCGACCTGGATCGTGAGGTCCTGGAGGTTCGCCGGACGCGTGCGGCGCAGCGACTGCATCTGAGCGCGGCTCTCGATCTGGAAGACCCCGGTCGTATCGGCGTTCTGAATGCACTCGTACGTCTTCGGATCGTCGTAAGGAATGCGCGAGAGATCGATTTGCTCGCCTCGCGTCCTGGCGATCATCTCAACGGACCGCTCGACGGCCGAAAGCATTCCCAGACCGAGCAGATCGATCTTCAAGAACCCCACATCGGAGCACGAATCCTTGTCCCACTGAGCGATCTGGCGACCCTCCATCGCCGCCGGCACGATCGGGCAGCAGTCGACTAGCGGGCGGGTGGAGACGATCATTCCGCCCGAGTGCTGGGAGAGGTGACGCGGCAGACCATGAGCCTCCGCCGCGAGCCTGGCCAGCCAGGCCCAGCGGCCGGTCGACCCGCGCCGGTCCTTGCCCCCCGATGGGCTCGAGCCATTGCTCGCCGCTGCATCGCCGCCGGGCGGAGGGATGCCGAACGCGCTCTCAATGTCCCTGGCCACCTCGCGCGCGTCCCACCCTTCGCTCCCTCGTGCCACACGCTCGATCTCGCCCCCCGGCAACCCGAGCGCTTTGCCGAGCTCGCGTATCGCGCCCCGAGCTCGATAGGTCGGGAAGGCCGCCACCAGCGCTGAACGATCGTGCCCGTATCGCTCATGAACCCGCGGGATCAGCACCTCCCGGATATCCCGCGGAAAGTCGAGGTCGATGTCCGGCAGCGAGGTCAGCTCCTCGTTGAGAAAGCGACCGATCAGCAGCTCGTTGGCGATCGGGTCGACATGCGAGAGACCGGTCAGATAACAGACGATCGAGGAGACGCTCGACCCGCGCCCGCGACCGGGCGGCAGCAGCGCTCGTGCCGTATCGGGGCCACGTACCTCCGCTGCCACCTCACGCGCGAGCTCGAGCATGTCGTGATGCAGCAGGAAGAAGCCGGGAAGGCCCAGCGTGTCGATGATCCTCAGCTCCTCGTGCAGACGCGACGTCGCCGTCGCGCTCACGCTCTCGGATGCGCTTGCATACCGCTCGCGCAGCCGCAGGTCGCACAGCTCGGCCAGCTTGCGCATCGCGTCATCGTCTTCCGCCCCGGGATAGCGATAGCCGAGGTCGCTACCGAGGTCGAAGCGCAGACGGTCGGCCAGGCGCTCGGTCTCCGCCACAGCGTCCGGGTATTCGGGGAACCGCGACGCCATGGCCTGCGGGGAGCAGAGCACATGGCTGAAGTTGCCCCGCCGGTGGGGCTCCGAAGCGTCGAGCGTCATATGCAGACGCACGGCCACGAACGCGTCTTGAAGCGGCGCGCGTGAGCGAGCGTGCGCATGCACGTTGCCCGTCGCCACGCACGGCACCCCCAGTCGCTGAGCCAGGCCGGCCAACCGTCGATTGCGTGCGCGATCGTCGCTCAGGAAGGGGCGCTGGAGCTCGACCCTCAGCCGATCATGGCCAAAGGTAGTGAGCAGCCGACGCAGGGTGAACTCGTCCTGGACCCCCCGTTGTGCGCATCCGCTCAGACAGACGAGACCCTCAGCGTGATCGAGAACGTCGCTCAGCTGAACGTACGCCTGCGACGGAGGTCCAGGTTTCTCGCGCGTGTGCGCGTGCGCGCGCGTCAGGATCCGGCAGAGGTTCGACCAGCCCTGAGCAGTCTCGACGAGCAGCGTCAGGTGACGGCCATCGTCGAGATCGATCTCCGCGCCGTGGATTGGGCGAAGTCCAAGCGCCCGGGCACAGACGGCAAACTCCATCGAGCCCGAAACCGTGTTGTGATCGGTCAGCGCCAGCGCCTGATAACCGTGATCAAGCGCCGCCGGGACCAGCTCGTCGGGTAGCGATGCCCCATCGAGAAACGAGAAGGCGGAATGGCAGTGAAGCTCCACATAGGACACGAACATATGTTCCCATGCGTGGCGGACGCTCGCCGGTTATTAGGTCAGACCGCGAGCCTGGCGATCGCGTCCGGAACGCCGACGCGCGCGGTGGGATAGCGGGGCTCCCACCCGAGCTCGCGTTTGATCCGGGTATTCGAGCTTCGCGCCGAACGGATCACCGCTCTGACAGGGTCAGCGCCCGCCACCCGGCTGGCCAGCCACGCGGGTAGGCGCCGAGGCGGCCCGACGCCGAGTGCTTGCGCGGTCAGTGCCACGAACTCGTAGTAGCTGAGCGGCTCGTCATCGACGACGTGGTACAGGGATCCGTCGGCAGCGCGCTCGGCTGCCTCGACGCAGGCGCTGGCCACGTCCTCGACCCGGACCACGTCCCATACGTTCTGACCCGAGCCGATCACGACAAACCGGCCAGGCTGCCGCAGCCGCTTGACGATCTCCTCCGCGTACCAGCCCCCCGGGCCGTAGACGTGGCTGGGCCGGATGATCACGCTCGGGAGCCCGCTCGCGCGCACAAGCCGTTCACCCTGCTGCTTTGAGCGTCCGTAAATGGTCTGCACCGGCAGCGTCGAGCTCTCGTCGAGCACTGTGCCGCCCGCGTCGCCGGTGACGATCGTCGATACGAACAGGAACCTGGGGCTGTCGAACGCCTTGCAAGCCTCGAGCAGACGATGCGTCCCCTCGACGTTGACCTCGTTGATCTTGGCCGGGTCGCGCTGCGTGGCGATCTCCGCCGCGAGGTGGAACACGCAGTCGGGACCTGCCTGCTTCACCGCCTCGCGCAGTGCAACGCTGTCCCCGAGGTCACCGGCGATCGCGACCGTTCCCTCGGGCTCCGAGCCAGGTCGGCGGACCAGCGCCCCCACCGCGTGGCCGCGCGCGCAGAGCTCGGCGCAGACGGCCTGGCCGAGAAATCCGCTGGCGCCGGTTACGAGGGTCCGCACGGCGGCGCCTACGCGTGCGCGGCGGTCTGGACCAGGTCGCGGTCGGGCTCGATACTCCAGCGGCGAGCCACGATGGCCAGATGCTCGTCGAGCGGCCAGCGATCGGGCAGCTCCTCGCCGGAGTGGCTTGGGCTCCCGCCCTTGAGAGCCATGCAGCCGCTGTTGTCGCCCAGCGAGCGGATCTGCGCGATGTCCTCCTCGGCGAGCCTCAGCTCGACCGGGAGCGACGCGATCTCGGTGCGCTTCTCCTCCACCGGCCGAGCATCCGGACCCACCTCCTGGATCAGCGTGGGCACGACGCACTGCACCGCCGGGTGGGCGAGGTTCCACTGACAGGCGAGTTGGATCATGGTCAGTCCAGCTCGATCGGCAATCGGGCGCATCTGCTCCAAGCGCTCACATCCCGCCTCGATCCAGCCCGCGGGACGGAAGCTGCGGTGATCCTGCGCCAGCAGCGCCTGGCCGGGGCGCACGTCGTCGAAGAACAGGCCGCCGTAATCCACGACTCGAGTGATGACCTTCACGTCGTTGGCCGCCGCCGCCCCAAGACACAGCTCGCCGGGCCACGGCTCGAGCGGGTTGAGGATGATCATCGCCCAATCGATCACGTCGCCAAATCGTTCGAGACAGGCGATCACGTCGAGCGTGAAGCCATTGGCCGGGCCAGGCGCAACGCCGAGCAGCCGGGCGAGCCCCGCGTCGCGCAGCCCGGCCATCGCGTCCCAGACCGCCGAGCTCGTGTAGCCAGTTCGGTCGGGGTTGTGCAGGAGCAGCAGATCGAAACTGTCGATCCCGCAGCGCTCGAGGCTCTGCTCGGTGGCCATGCGCAGATAGTCGCCGTACTCCGAGGGCCGTCGCAGGCGCGGATCGGTGAATCTCGGAAAGCCCTTTGCGCCGGCGCGCTCACCCGTGTAGAAGTCGTGGCCGACTGCTCCAACGACGCAGACCGCCTCGCGGGCACGACCTTCGAGTGCCTTTCCGAGCATCCGATCGGCGTCGCCCGCGCCATAAACGTCGGCGGTGATGACGGTGCGAATCGACTGTTCTGGGGAGATCAGCGAGACGAACCGATCGTCGTCGAGAGGCTCGCCAAAGTGCATGAACCGTCCGCCGCTCCAGGTGCCGACAGCGGTCAAGCTGGGATCAGGGGGCATCGGGAATGAGTGTAAGAGGTCGCTTTGCGCACGCTCGGGGCCGCCGCAGCTGCCTCGTCAGTGCTATCGCTGGCGCCACCACCTCCCACTGATCAGATCTTGGAACACCACCTCGTTGCGCCCACACGTTGTGACTATCTCCCAATAGCGACGACGGAGCGGTCGCTCGGTCCACCAGCGATCCTCGACCAGCCAGGATTCGCGAACGGTGTCGATGTCCCGGGTGTCGACATGCAGGGGCCGACCCTCGTCGCTCGCGCTGACCGCGACCCGTCGGGGCATCGATAGGCGTTTGGGACCGCTCATCCTTCAAACGGCGTCAGCATTGCGCGGCGCTCGGGGAAGCGCGACTCGGGGTCGACCTCGAGCACACGAAGCGCAGCATCAGGACCCGCGGCCGCACGTGCCTGACGGATCGCCTCACGTAACCGAGCTGAGCGCGCCGAGGCGGAATCCTCGAGCAGGGGTTGCTGGTCGCATGCCGGAGGCCCAAAGCGCTCGATCGCGAGCCTGAGCACCTCAACCGGGGCCGGTATCTGGGCGAGCCGGGGAGTCAGCGCGAGCCGCATGCGCACCGGATCGGCGAGGGCTTCACGAAATACCACCTGTTCGCGCCAGGTACCGCCACCCTCGACCAGCACGGCCGAAAGCACGACCGCTCTCAGCGTCCTGCCACGCCGCTCTCGCCGCGCGAGCACGCGGTCGATCAGCAGCCCCAAGGCTCGCTCGAGCTGCACTCCCGACGTTGCTTCCGGCAGCTCCAATTCCTCGCGCACGTAATCGGTCGCCGATCGAGGCTGCAGCGCGGTGTCCCCGCCGCTGGCGAGTTCGTGAGCAACGATTCCCGCGGTCCCGAATCGATCGGCCAGGGCAGCAGGAGCCAGGAACGCCACCTCACCCAGGGTTCTCACCCCCAGACGTTCAAGTGCTTCGGGAAGATCGCTGAGCGCCGGACGGGCCCGGAACAGCGCGACGGGAAGCGAGGCCAGATATGCCCGCGCCTCCTTTCTGCCTCCCATAACGAACACCGGCCGGCGGACCCGCGCCCTCGTCGCTGCTGCCACGGCGGCAAAGCGCGATGGAGCCACGCCGTAGCGCGCCGGCACCCGGAGAACACGACGCGCGCTCGCCAACACTCCCTTCACCCGCTCGGCGTCGCTCAGAGCCAGCCTTCCGCCATGCAATCGCAGGAGTCCCCGAGCATCGAAGCAGGCAAGGCCCGGTCGTTCGGGTTCGACCGCTGCACCGATCGACTCCAGACGCACGAGCAGGCGCTCCCAGGAATCGGCCACGCCAGCAGGGTCCGGCGGTACGAGCGTCAGCCGCGGGCAGCGGGCGAGTGCCTCTCCGAGACGCATATCGGGGTGGACGCCAAACGCCTCAGCAGCCAAAGAGACCTCCCCGATGATCTGTGTGCCATGCTCGGGCGCGAGGGCAACGGGCGTCTGCAACAGCTCAGTTCGATCCCCGGTTGCCACCGAGAGCTGGAAGCGGGGTAGGAGGACGCAGACGATCACGCGAACACATGTTCGCATTGGGGTCGGACGGACCGTTCCGTGCTGACGCGTCGGTTCGGGTGTCTTGGCTTTGGTTGTGGAAAGCCCGCAGCAACTGCCCACCCAGCCCCCAGCGCCGTTCCCAGTCGCGTTCGCCAGATGAAGCCGCGCGCCTGCCGGGTTAGTCGAACGCCGTCGGGTTGGGTTGCCGGTTGAGGTTCCGTTGAGGTTGCCGGCGGGGTTGCGGGTTGAGGTTGCCGGCGGTGGTCGCGTGATTAGTGACAGCCGGGCGGTGGTACGGTGCTCGTGTGGTGCCACCGGACTTGGGAAAGTTTGCCGTCAGAAGCGCACAGACGCTGCGCGCCTTCGGTCAGCGGATCCCGGGCGCCGGCGAAGTTCTGGCGCGTTCGCTTTCTGACGCGGTCACCGGGAGAACTGTGATGATCACCGGCGCCTCATCGGGGATCGGCAAGGCGACCGCACTGAAGGTGGGCGAGGCCGGTGGCGTCGTGCTGCTGGTGGCGCGCACCGAGGAGAAGCTCGTCGAGGTAAGGCGCGAGGTCGAACTGTTGGGCGGGACGGCATACGTTCACCGCTGTGACCTGGGAGAACCCGATGACATCGACCGTATGGCGGCAGAGGTGCTCGAGCAGCACGAGGCCGTGGACATCCTGGTCAACAACGCCGGCAAGTCGATTCGTCGGTCGGTCGGCCGGGCGTATGACCGCTTCCACGACTACCAGCGCACGATGAATCTCAATTACTTCGCGGCGGTGAAGCTGATCCTCGATTTGCTGCCGACGATGCGAGAGCAGCAATCGGGCCACATCATCAACATCTCGACGATCGGCTTGCAGACGAACACGCCACGCTTCTCGGCCTACCTCGCCTCGAAGGCTGCCCTGGACGCGTTTTCGCGGTCGATCGCGCCGGAAATCATCGGCGACGGTGTACACGTGACGACGGTGTACATGCCACTCGTGCGCACCCCGATGATCGCGCCAACGAAGATCTACGACCACTTCCCAACGCTGAGCCCCGACGAGGCGGCGGACATGATCTCCGACGCCATCCGCAAGCGGCCAAAGCGCGTGGCCACGGCGCTGGGCAACATCGGGCAGCTGAGCTATGCGGTCGTCCCGGGCGCGCAGGATCTCGTCGTCAACCGTGCCTACAAGCTATTCCCCGAGGGCGAGTCGGGCGCTGGCACGGACGGAAAGGGCAGCGAACTGCCTTCTCCGGAGGAACCCGATCAGGACTCCGCCGAGCGGCGGGCGTTCGTGAGGGCCACTCGCGGCGTCCACTGGTAGACGGATGGTCGCGGGTTGCTCGCCCGCCGCTGTGCGCGTCAACGTTACGGTCGGCCAGATCGTGGTGCCGAGACGTAGGACACGGCCCGGGGCGCCGTTACGGTGGGACTCGTGGCTGAGAAGATACTTGACTCCACAACTATATTCTGCTACCCTTACACCATGGACACGGACCCGAGGAGAGCCCAGGCATAAGGAGCGCACCATGAAGCTCGAAGGCATCCACCACGTCACGGCAATCACGGCTGAAGCTCAGAACAACGTCGACTTCTATGCCGGGGTGCTGGGGCTTCGGTTGGTCAAGAAGTCGGTCAACCAGGACGACACGTCGGTCTACCACCTGTTCTACGCGGATGAGACTGGCGATGCCGGCTCCGACATCACCTTCTTCGAGTACCCCGGGCTGCCGCGGGGTCGCGCCGGCGCCGGGATGGTCCACCGCGTCGTCTGGCGCGTCACCGGTCCGGACGCGCTGGATTTCTGGAGCAACCGTCTGTCCGAGTACGGCTATGACTCGCACCGTCAGGGCAGCTCGCTGGTCTTCGAGGACTTCGAGGGGCTCGCGCACGAGCTGACCGTGGTGCACACCGGCGACGAGCCGCTGATCGCCCGTCACCCCGACATCCCTGCCGAGCTTGCCCTGCAGGGGTTTCACGCCGTGCGCGCCTACACCGACTCGCCCGAGCGCAGCCATCGGCTGCTCACCGAGACGCTGAACTTCGAACCTCAGGACACCCCCGGCATGTACGAGGCGCGCGGCGAGAGGCGCGGCGGCTACTACATCTACGACGCGCCGCCCGAACAGCGAGCCCTGCAGGGCGCCGGCACCGTTCACCATGTCGCCTGGGCGGCACCGCCCGAGGATGAGGCGCCCTGGCAGCGGCGCGTGACCCAGGCGGGCGCGCATGCGACCCCGATCATCGACCGCCACTATTTCCGTTCGGTGTACTTCAGGGAACCGTCCGGCGTGCTGTTCGAGATCGCCACGCTCGGCCCAGGCTTCACGGTCGACGAGCCGCTCGAGCACCTAGGGCAGAAGTTGTCGCTGACGCCGCAATACGAGCACCTCCGGGCGCGTATCGAGCCGACGCTGACGCCGCTGCGCAACCCGCGGGAGAGCTGGGCGCCCCGCTAGCTTAGCTAGCTAAACGGCCGCGCCGGCGTCGTGCATGAGGCGCCCGACGGGGACGGCCTGAAGGTGGTCCGCGTTCAGCTCGTCGCGTAGCTTCTCGATCAGGGGCAGCACCGTGCTGATGTGCGCGACCGAGAGCTCGATCACCTCGCCGGCGTGCAGATGGGCGACGCTGTCGTCGCCGTCGTTGAGTCGAATCGCACCGGCGATGAGATGGCCGCCGGCGCCGTGAGCGAGCCACCACTGGCCCACGGATGGGCCGTCGGAGGCGTAGAGGAAGTGATGCCCATAGCCCATCGTGGCAATCATCTGATGGAGCTGGGCGCGCGTGTGCAACCAACGCACGAGACCGCCCTTGGGCAGTAGCGGGACGGCCTGGTCGCCGTAGGTAAACATGCTCATGTCGGCGCCCGACGGCGCCTGCTCCAGCGTGAACGAGACCCGCATCCCGTCCGAGGCGAGCGCCGTGGCCAGCCCCGGCAGGTCCCTGGCCGGCGCATCGACCAGGATGCCGACCTCGGGACGCGCGGTGGCCACCGTGGTCGTGGGCTTCATGTGGACGAAAGCCGAGACAATGTTGTAGGAGGCCCCGGCGGTGAGCATCCAGGCCAGCACCGCGACGGTGGCGGCGAGACCGGTGGCAGCGCGCGCGGTGCGCACGCGCCACACGGGGAGCTGACGCGCCCGGCGCTCGTCCTTGAGAATCAGCGACGCGGTGGAGGGACGGCGGGCGAACGATCCGTCGGGCTCGGGTCGCCGCGCGAGGGCGAGCTCCAGTGCAGGCCCGATATCGCTTTCGGTGCGAGCCACCTGGGCGAGCCCAAAGCGGACGAGCGCCGCATTCGACGCGCGCACGTGCCCGTAGCCAAAGCCGTAGGAGATAACCGGGCAGCCGCGGATGATCGCCTCGAGCACGGTGAGTCCGGCACTCGAGTGCACCAGGGCATCGCTGGCCGCCAGCACGTCGCCCATCCGGTCGGTGAAGCCCATCACCCGCAGGCGCGGCTCGGAGCCGAACTTCGTGGACACCCGGGCCCGCAGGTCGTCGTTGCGCCCACACAGACACAGCACCGTGGCGTCGGGCACAGCCAGCGCGGCTCGCGTGGCCCCGAGCAGGTCCCCGACACCCCAGCCGCCGCCCGACACCGCGATCACCTTGCCCTCGGCGGGCAGCCGCAGCGCCTTGCGCGCGTCCGCCATCGAGCGCGCAGCCAGAAAGGCCGGCGAGGTGGGCGGCTTGGCCCAGCGCGCGCTGCCGGGCCCGGCGATGTGCTCGACCTCCTCGATCGATTCGGGATGGGTGACGAAGTGCAGGTCTATCCCCGGATGGGCCCAGAACTGGAGTCCGGCCAGATCGGTGATCGACGAATAGCAGGGGACCTCGAGCCTGCCCTTGCGCCGCAATTCGCCGAGCACCGCGGTGACGCCGGGATAGGTCGAAACGACCTGGTCCGGATCGTGGGCCCGGATCAACCGCATCAGCCCGCGACGACCGAGGAACGTCAGCATCCTCCTGGCCAGCCAGCGCGTCGGCGCGAAGTACATGAAGAGCGTGTACTGGATGTCGAACAGCCACGGCACCCAGCGGAACATGAAGGCGGAGTTCTCGCGCAGCACCTTGGTCAGGATCACGCCCATCGCGGGGAGCCCGTTCACGATGGAGACCTGCGCGTCGGGGTCCTCGTCCTTGAATTCGCGGGCGACGGCCCGGGCCGGAAGGTCGTGGCCCTCGCCGATATCGGCGGAGATGATGAGAACCTGCCGCGGCCGTGACTCCGAGTCGGGCTCGCCGGCGGGGATCACCGCCTCCGCCTCGCGCGCGGCGTCGCGCTCGACCTGCTCCTGCCGCCAATCGACGTAGCGGCGGACGCCCTCGGAGAACGGTGTGCGCGCTGTCCATCCCAGCTCGGCCTCGGCGCGCTTGCTGCACACGACCTTGCCGCCGAAGTCGCCCGGTCGCGCCGGCGTGTAGACGATCTCGACACCGCCGATCAACTCCTGGACGCGCTCCGCGATTTGCTTGATCGTCACGTTCTCGTTGCTGGCCAGGTTGTAGACACGGTTGGTGGCGACGTCGCTGAGCCCGAGGGCCACGCCGTCGGCGAGATCCTCGACGTACACGAATCGCCGCGACTGACCGCCATCTCCGGCCAGAGTGAGCGGGTCGCCGCGCATGGCTTTGCCGACGAAGGCGGGGATCACCGCGGCCTCACGGGCGCGCGGGCCGTACGGGATACCGAAGCGGAGGATCGTGTAGTCGATGCCGTAGAGCTCCTGGTAGGCCTTGCAGTAGAGCTCGCCGGCCAGCTTGGTGCTCGTGTACAGGTGCGAAGGCGCGGGCAGCAGCGTCTCCTCATCCACGGCTTCCTCGACACAGTCCGAGTAGACCCAGATCGTGCTGGCGTAAACGATCCGTTTCACACCAGCGCGCCGGGCCGCTTCGAGCACGGTGACCGTGCCGCGGGCGTTGACCCGCTCGGCGTCCTCCGGCGAGGCGTGAACGTCGTTGACATCGGCCACCGCGGCCAGATGGGCGACGGCGTCGCAACTGTGGAGGGCCCGCTCGAGCGCCTCGCGATCGGTGATCGAGCCCAGCACAGTGTCGACCGTCCCCAGCTCGTGCCAGAGCGACGGGCGCAAGTCATAGATGACCGGCTCGTGGCCCCGGGCGCGGAGCTTGTCGACGACATGCGAGCCGATGAACCCGGAGCCGCCGGTGACCAAGACTCTCATTGTGATTGCCCTTCCGGCCGGTAATACAGCGGTACGCACGAGTGGTTTCGCGCGACCCAGTCGCTGCCCGGCAGATCCACATTGTGACCCAGAATCCGATGGCAGGGCTCGTCGTAGACACGGCCCGTGGACTGCTCGAGCCAGTCGAGCACGATGTACTTGTACAGCCCGGAGGTCATCCCCTCGGGGAGCTGCAGACGGCTCGGGTAGACGCCGTCGAGCTCGGCGCGCGCCACCCGGTTCTTCCAGTCCACGATCTCGGGCAGGCGCTCGACCTGCACCAGCCCCAGTGCAGCGGTGAACTCGCTCATCCGGAAATTCAACCCGTGGACCTCGAAGGACATCTTTCCGTAGTTTCGGTACGCACGGGCGTGTTCTAAAACCTCGGGCCGGCGTGAGACGAGCACGCCTCCCTCGCCGGTCGAGATCGTCTTGGTCGCGTACAGCGAGTACACGCCGGCGTCGGCCCAGGTTCCGGCCTTGCGATCGTTCCACGAGGCCCCGTGCGCATGGGCGCAGTCCTCGATCAGGAAGATCCCGTTTTCGCGGCAGTAATCGGCGATCTTTTCGACCTCGAAGGCGATGTGGCCGCCGATGTGGACCAGGAACGCCGCGCGAGGGCGCAACCGGGAGGCCTTGGCCTCAAAGTCGGCAAATGACATGCACAGGTCTTCGCGATTGCAGTCCACGAACTCCACCCTCGCCCCCGAACGAATCGCCGCCAGCGGGGTCGCCATAAAAGTGTTCGACGGGCACAGCACGGTTTCCCCCTCCACCTCGGCGAAATGCAGCGCCGCCAGCGCGCCGCCAGCCCAGCTCGAGAGCGCCACCGCGGGCACATCATTCGATCGTTCCCACGCCTGCTCGAAGCGTGCGGTCATCGACGCCTCCGACCAGCGGTTGGAATCGAGCACCTCGTCGATCAGCGCGTGCAAGCGGGCGCGATCGCGGTGGTCGAAACCGATGGCAAACCGCGCGTAATCGGGGGTCGTTGAAACAGTTGTCATTTTCTCGGCCGCGTCCGGTGTGAGATCGCTCCGCGAAGCCGCCTGCCAGCGGCGGCGCTCCCCACATAGGCTGGCGCATCCTTCTCAGGCGCGCACGTGCACAGGCAAGCCTCTCAGACCGGTAGGACGGTACCGATTTCGCGCGCTCTGAGTTCTGCCAGGATCAATCCCAGAGCCTGGGCCGTCCGCACATGCGACTTCTTGGCACTGTAAAAATCGGCATCGTGCAGGAGAATCACATCGCCGGCGACTACGCCGTCGATCGCCCGCCGCGCGATTCGCTCGGGCGTCGTGAACTTGCGCCAGTCCTTGCCCCATCGCGACCACAGCAACGGGCGTAGTCCGCTGGCTCGGGCAAAGCGCAGCCCGGCAGGGCTGTAAACACCGTACGGCGGGCGGTGCAGGCGCGGTGATTCACCGGCCGCGTCGCCCACTACGGTCAGACCACGAGCCAGATCGGCGGCCACGTCGTTGGCCCCGAGGCGCAGCTGCAGGCGGTGGCGGAAGCCGTGGAGCGCCACCACGTGACCCTCGGAGAGGATCCTGGCCACGAGGTGGGGGCGTCGTTGGACCTGCTCACCGATCACGAAGAAGGTCGCGCGCGCGCCCGCGCGGGCGAGCGCCTCGAGCACGGCCGGCGTGCCCTCGGGGTGAGGGCCATCGTCAAAGGTCAGCGCGACGCCGCCGACACCGGGCCCCAGCTTGCGGGTGAGCCCGAGTGCGTGGGCGGCGGCGGGGACAACCGGAGCGAGGGCGTGGCGCAGCACGGACGGATGATCGCGAACCACGATCGCGGACAGGTGATCGCGAACCGCGGTCGCGGACGGGTGATCGCGAAGAATCGCTAGAAAGAGGCTGTGGAGGTGACCACGCCCGACCTCGATCACTGGCTGCCAGACCCGGTGCTGCGCGTCGCCCACAGCCGCGAGAGCAGCGCCACGGCCGAGGAGTTGTGGCGGGCAGCCGAGACGATCACGGTCAGCGAGACCGCCGTGCTCGGGCGGCTGGTGCGCTGGCGCGTCCCTGGCACGGGGTCCGACCAGCGCTTCGACGAGCTGTTCCGATGCCCGCCGTTCATGGTTCTGGAGGAGGGCAGCGGAAGGCTGGTCAGCGGGATCGTGGGCCGGATCTGGACGCTGCGCCGCGATTATCCAAAGCTCAGCGACCCCGAGGAATTCCGCGACTGGTCGGAGCGTGGAACGGCGCGGGTGACCTTCGCAAACTGGGTCGCGCAGGCCGGTGAGGGCAGGAGTTCACTGAACTCGGAGGTGCGGGTCCAGCCGTTCGGCGCCCAAGGACGATTTGGGCTACATGCCGTGCGACCGCTGATCAGCGGGTTTCAGAACCTGATTGGCAGCGATGGCATCGAAGCTGCCGTGCGGCGCGCCGAACGCCACTAACGAGGACCCGTGGCTGGACCTTCCCCCCTCGGTGTTTCCAAACAACTCTGTGCCGGCGCGACGAGCGCGGCGATTCCGCGGCTAACGTCCCAGGCGATGCAGCATTTCGACGCCGAGGTCACCGTGCGCCGAACGCGCTACGCCAGCGAGGCCACGGGTTGGGCCGTGCTCGACGCCGACGATGCGCAGGGCGAGCCGGTCGTACTGGTTGGCCCGCTGATCCACCTCGAGGCGCGCGAACGTGCGCACATCGTCGGAACGTGGGTGGATGACAGCCGCTACGGCCTGCAGGTCAAGGTGTCGCAGGCGCGGCCGTTGCCGCCGGCCGATGCCCAAACGCTGATCGCCTACCTGCGCCGGGTGAAGCACGTCGGAACCAAGCGGGCGCAGGCTCTCGTCGACCGCTTCGGCGTGGCCTCGGTGTTCGAGGTGATCGACCGCGATCCGTACGCGGCGTTCACGTCAGTCGGCATCAGCGCCGGACGGGCGACCGAGGCGGCCTGCTCCTGGAACGCGCTGCGCGTGACCAGACAGCTTCATCTGCTGCTGGCGCCTCACGGCCTCGGATATCTGGTCAAGCGAATCAGCGAGCACTACGGCGCCGGGGCGCACCGGGTGGTCAGCGAGAACCCCTACGAGCTGACGAGCGTGTTCGGCGTGGGTTTTCTGATCGCCGACCGGATCGCCCGTGCTGTCGATGCCCCGATCGACAGCACGGAACGGACCCGCGCCGGCACGCTGCACGCGCTGGCGGAAGCCGAGAGAGCCGGGAGCACCTGCATGCTGCTTGAGGCGCTGCAGGGGGCGCTGGCGGAGCTGCTGGGCGCCCCGGTGTCGGCGGAGCAGATCGAGTCGTTCGTAGAAGGCGGCGATCTGGTCCGGGCGGAGCAGTGGGTCTATCGAGCGGAGACGGCCGCGCTGGAGGCCGAGCTGGCCGCGCGGGTGATCGACATGGTCCAGGGCGGTTCCAGCCCACGGTTGCGAGCGCCCGACGCCGCCGGTGCGACCGAGCTGACCGACGAGCAGCGCGTGGGCGTGCTCGGCGCCTTCGAGCATCGGCTGTCCTTGATCACCGGCGGACCGGGAACGGGTAAGACGGCATCGATCAAGGCGATCGCCACGCTGGCCGGTGCGCAGGGGGCGCGGCTGCTGCTCGTCGCCCCGACCGGGCGGGCCGCGATCCGGATGCGTGAGGCCAGCGGCGTCAGCGCGTACACCGTGCACTCGGCGCTGGGATGGATCCCGGGCCAGGGGCCAACCCACGACGAAGAGGATCCGCTGCGCTGCGACCTGCTGATCGTCGACGAGTCGTCGATGGCCAACCTCGAGCTGCTGGTCACGCTGATGCGTGCGGTGGCCGAACACACGCACGTGGTGCTGGTTGGTGATGCGGACCAGCTGGCGCCGGTCGGAGCGGGCAAGCCGTTCGCCGAGCTCGTCGCTTCAGGGGCGGTGCCGACCACGCGGCTGACCTACATCTTCCGGCAGGCCGCGGGCAGCATGATCGTCCAGGGCGCCCACGCCATCCGCCGAGGCCAGGCTCCCGACTTCACGGCGGTCGAGGGGATGCGCCGGGATCTGTTCCTGATCGAGCGCGCCGACCCGCGTGCGGCACGCGAGGAGATCGTCTCGCTCGTCTCGGATCGCCTGCCAAGGCACTACGGGGTCGATCCCACCTCCGATATCCAGGTGTTCGCGCCCGTGTATCGAGGCGAGCTCGGAATCGACGCGCTCAACGACGCGCTGCGCGACGCGGTAAATCCAGTCGGCCAGCCAGTTCGGGGTGGACGGTTGCGGATCGGCGACAAGCTGATGATGACGGGGCGCAACCTGCACGAGCTGGGGTTGATGAACGGAACGCTGCTGCGGCTCCTCGATGAGGTGTCGGCTGGCGAGGATGACGGCGCCCTGCTGCTCAGCGCCGAGGATTCGGTGTTCCGGCTCCCGCCCGAGGAGGCCGACAGGCTGCGTCTCGCGTATGCCTGTTCGGTGCATCGGGGACAGGGCATCGAGCTCCCGGTGGCGGTGATCGTCGCGCACCCGGCGGCAGGCTCGTTCTTCCTGCGCCGGGAGATGCTGTATACGGCGCTGACCCGCGCTCGGTTGGCGACGGTCGTGGTCGGCTCGCGCGAGGTGATCGCCCGGGCGGCCCGAACGCCGGATACCGGGCGCCGCCACAGCCGGCTGGCCGAGCGGCTCTGAGGCCTGTCCGAACGCCGCCGGCGGCCCAGAGCGAGACAGGCTCTACGATGCTCCGCTGTGCGAACGGACTCGACACGGAGAAGATTTCTCTCGGCCGCTGGTCTGACAGGGCTGACCGGACTCGGACTCGCCTCCGGAGCCGCCGCCGCGCAGCGACACGGGGCGCCGCGGGTCGACACCTCCGACACCGTCGAGTTCTTCGGCCGGCATCAGGCTGGGATTGCCACCCCAACCCAGGAGCATCTCCAGTTCGCCTCGCTGGATGTCGTCTCCGACGCCGTCAGCGACCTGCGATGGCTACTGCGCCGTCTGTCGAGTGCGGCGGCGCGGATGGCGCGCGGTCAACCGGTGGGGGCGCTGCGGACCGGAACCGCGGCCCCGATCGATACCGGCGAAGCCGTCGGCCTTGAACCCTCGCGACTGACCGTGACTTTCGGACTCGGTCCGACCATCTTTCACCCAGGTCGCTTCGGTTTGGCCCACCGCCGCCCCCGACCGCTCGTCGCGTTGCCGTCATTCTCGGGCGATTCCCTCCAATCCCGATTGTGCGGCGGCGATATCGGTCTGCAGGTCTGCGCCGAGGACCCGCAGGTGGCGTTCCACGCCGTGCACAACCTGATTCGCCTGGCCTCGCCGGTCGGCACTCCGCGCTGGTTGCTGGCCGGATTCGGGCGAACCGCCAACAGCCGAAGGCAGGCCACGCCGCGCAACCTGATGGGCTTTAAGGATGGGACCAACAACATCGTGGTCGAGGACGGGCGCGAACTCGACGACTTTGTCTGGGCCGGTGTGCCGGACTCACCGATCTGGATGCACGGTGGCTCGTACATGGTGGTACGGCGCATCGCGATGCACCTCGGCCGCTGGGACGACACCGGCCTTGATCAGCAAGAGCAGACCTTCGGGCGACACAAGATCTCCGGCGCGCCTCTTGGTGAGGTGCACGAGCACGACCCCCTCGATCTCGCGGCGCGGAAGAACGGTCGTCCCGTGATCCCCGAGGATGCGCATATCCGGCTGGCCAGCGCCAGCTACAACGCGGGTGAACGCATCCTCCGCCGCGGTTACTCCTATACCGACGGGATCGACGCCCGCGAGCAGTCGCCCGCCGGCGGGTTGCTGTTCATCTGCTACCAGCGCGATCCGCACAGGCAGTTCATCCCGATACAGCGTCGTTTGGCCGCGAGGGATGCGCTGAATCCGCACATCGCGCATGTCGGCAGCGCCATCTTCGCCTGCCCACCAGGTGCGCGCCCGGGCGGATTCGTTGGCGAGGGCCTGTTTGGGTAGGACACGGAATAACTGGAACAAACCCGGAGGAGAGCAATGGCGAAGGTAGGCATGGTGGTTGGTAAGAAGGCCGCGAAGGCGACGGCCAAGCACACCCTGAAGGGCGTCGCCGCGAAGGCGGAGCGCCGCCCGCTGCGCAGCTTCACGCTGCTCGTGCTCGGAGGCCTGATTGGCGCTGCGGTCGGTTGGACCGCCGCCCGGAAGTCGGCGAGCGGGCCGGCACCGGTCTCGGGCTGAGGCCAGCCCGGGGCGGGGGCCGCATGTAGGCTCAGGCTCATGACCTCGGCGCTGGGCAACGTTCGCATCGTCGACTTCTCGAGAATCCTGGCCGGCCCGTTCGCGACGATGGTGCTGGGCGACCTCGGCGCGGAGGTGATCAAGGTCGAGCGCCCGGGCCGCGGGGACGAAACACGAAGCTGGGGTCCCCCCCATGACGCGCGAGGACAGGCGACGTACTTCGACGCGATCAACCGCAACAAGTCGAGCATCGTCCTCGACCTGGGCGACGCCCCCGATCTCGAGCGGGCGCGACAGCTGGCGGCGGAGGCTGACGTGATCGTGGAGAACTTCCGCCCTGGCGTCATGGACCGGCTGGGACTCGGCTGGACGGCGCTCCACGCTGCGCACCCGAGGCTCGTCTACTGCTCGGTGACTGGCTTCGGCCGCCACGGGGGAGCCGAAATGCCGGGCTACGACCTACTGGTCCAGGCCGTCGGCGGGCTGATGAGCATCACCGGCGACCCGGCCGGGGAGCCACAGAAGGTCGGGGTGGCCCTGGTCGACGTGATCGCGGGGCTGTTCGCCTCGGTGGGCATTCTGGCCGCGTTGCGCCATCGCGACCAGACGGGCGACGGGCAGCAGGTCGAGGTCAACCTGCTGAGCTCACTGCTCGCCGCGCTGGTCAACCAGGCCTCGGCGTTCACCGCAGCCGGCGTCGTGCCCGAGCGGATCGGTAATGCACATCCCAGCATCTCGCCCTACGAGCTGTATCCGTGCCGAGAGGGAGAGCTCGTCGTGGCGGTCGGTAACGATCGCCAGTTCGCGGCGCTGGCCGAGGCCCTGGGCCTGCCGGATCTCGCCACCGATGCGCGCTTCGCGACCAACCCGGATCGCGTCACCCACCGCGCGGAGCTGCGCGTCAAGATCGTCGATCGCTTGGCCACCCGCAGCGCCTCGGAGTGGGTACGTGATCTGATGGCGGCGCGTGTGCCGGCCGGCGTGGTCAATGACATCGCGGGCGCGTTCGCCCTGGCCGAGCAGCTCGGCCTTCAGCCGATGGTCGACGTTCCGATCGATGGAAGCGGGCCGATCCGGCTCCCGCGAAACCCGATTGGGCTCTCGCTCACGCCGCCCAGCTACCGAAGCCCGCCACCGCCATTCCCCGGCCAGGTCCCGCTGCCCGACCGCGCGGCCCAGGACTGACCGGCGCCGGTGACGCGCTCGCCGGGTCCCCGCTCTCAGCTGGATGAGCTCTGCAGGGCGGTCCACAGCCCGTAGAGCGCCAAACCGCTGGCCAGAATGCTGACCGTCCACGCGGGCACGGGGCGCTGTCCGTGCTTGCGCGCAAAACGCGGGTAGACCAGAAACACGATGAGCTGGCTCAGCCACAGTGCGACCAGCGAGGGCTTGGCCAGCGTGTCGTAGAAGCCGTCCGGGTCGATCAGCGTGAACGGAGCCGCCAGGACCGTGGCGACGCCGATTCCGATGGCGATCGGGCGCAGCCGCCAACGGCCGATCGCGTGGACGAGCCGGGTCAGGGCAAGGTACTCGCACAGCATCACACCGGCGATGCTGACCGCGACTCCGATACCAATCGCGTGGGCGAGGCTCGGGCCGGCAAACTCCTCCGCCACGGTCACGCCCGGCACCTCGGTCCGCATCAGTCCAGGCGCAGCCGCCAACGGTGCCACGGCGAGCAGGACCACGAGGCCGGTGAGCGCGTACGCCCCGCTGATGCCACGACGGATCGTGCGGGCAGGCCGTGCCAGCTCGCCGCCCAGGAACAGCGGCAGGCTTCCACAGATGTAAAGCAACGAGCTCTGCACGCTCGCCTTAGCCAGAGGACCGGCGGACGCCGACGCTCCGAAGCTAGAGGCCGGGGTCGAGATGTGTGCCACGGTCACGCCATCGAGGATCCCGGCCAGCGCCAGCTGACCGGCGGCCATCACCCCGAGAACGATCAACGCGGCGGCACGCCCGGCGATCATGACGGCCGCTAACGCGACGGGGATGGCCAGGGCGAGGAACGTCTGGTAGCTGCGCACACCCGGCAGCACACTGGGCAGCAGGTCGTAGACGATCTGGACCGTCGTGTAGACGAGGTACAGCATGTAGCTGAAGATCCAGATGGCCGCCTGGACAAGCGCGACCCTGCGACCTGCGGCCGCCTCGACGAAGCCGTAGAGCCCACCGGCGCCGGCGACGTGCCGCGAGTAGCGAAACCAGAGGACGAGCGGCAGCGTGAACACCACGAGCGAGGCGATGACGGCGAGGCCAGCCGAGTCGCTGGCGTCGGCGATAAGCCCGGGCGTGACCAGTGCGGCGAGGGCGAGTGGGCCGCCGAACGAGGCCACCGCCACACCCAAGAACGCCCACGACCCGATCGGTCGCTCGCCGTCGGGCCGGGATCGATCGCCCTGCCCAGCGACCTCCCCGAGCGCAGCGGTGCCCGCGTCGAGGCGGGCACCGGCACTTGGATGTTTGAGGGCTTCAGGCAGAGCTAGCCCCAGCCACCGCCGCCGCCGGAGGAACTGCTCGACCCCGAAGAACTAGAACCAGAACCAGAACCCGACGAAGCACTCGCCGAAGACCCAGACGCCGTAATCGCACTCCCCGACGGCGCCACCAACCACCACTTCGCCCCAAACCCATTATTCCCCTGACCCTTCGTCTCCCCCTTCGCCGTATCAGCCACAAAGTAATACAACGGATGCCCCTTATACGTCACCTGCTTCTTCCCATCCGACCGCGTCGTCAACCCCAAATCAGACGCCACAACCCCCGACCCCGCCGACGGCATCGAACTCGCCAACACCGGCGGCCACGCCTTCGCACACTCCCCCGAACACACCGACCTACCCCCCGAATCCGCCACCCACAAATACACCGCCCGACCCGACGGCCCAATCAAATACGTCCCATCCGACCCCTTCGCCGTCGAAATCGCCACCCCACCCGAAGACGAACCCGACGAAGACCCCGACGACGACACCGGCGCCGCCGACGACGACGACGAAGAAGACCCACACGCCGTCACCACCAAACACACCCCCAACAACCCAACCACACCACCGATCACACGCAAAACCCTCATCACCAAACTCCAAACACTCGACCAAACCGAACACCACCCAAGACCCCCACAACCCCAAATACCTTCCCGGGCGTGAGTGTGGGTCCGGACGCTGAGTGTGCCTCCGGATTCTGGGTGTGCGTCCGGATTCTGGGTGTGCGTCCGGATTCGGCCACCGAGCGCCCGTCGGAGGGGCGACGGGCGCTCGGTGCCGGGTCGTCTACCCGTGGTTGAAGGGAGCCACCATCGGGTTGGTCCCGTTGTAGATACCCGCGGAGTTCGGGTACCAGATCCAGAAGTGCAGGGTGATGAGCCTCGGGTGCCAGAAGTTGAACTTGGCACCTGTCTGCGGGCTCTTTGGGGCGCACTTCGACTGGTCGGTCTGGAACACCAGGGTTCCGTCGACGTAGTGGCAGGCGGCGCCGAAGACGCCGTACTTGGCGCCAGGCAGCGGGGGCTTGGCCGGCATAGACGTGAACACCCATTCCAGGGCGCCCAGCTGCCAGGCGTGGCCGTGATGCTCATAGACGAGAATCGCCGGCTTGCGGACGTTGAACCCCTTCACCGACGGGTTCATGAAGTGGAACCCCATGTTGGGGATCATCCGCGTGATGATTCCGTAGCCATTGGCCTTCGCCCGACCCAGGTCCGTCGCGTACTTGGCCGTGGCCAGGCGCGCCGCGACAACATCCGCAGTGAGATTTGCCTTACTCGGGTGGGCCGCGCCGCGGTGAGGTGACGAGTAACTCGCCCTATGCACCGACGCAGAGGCGCCCACGGCAACGACGACGCTCGCGCCCGCGGCAGCGAGCAGCAGCGTGATCAAAGCACGTCGCATCTGTCCTCCTTAGTGGTTAGAGAGATCCCGCGGCTGTGGATCGGCGGGATCGGCTATGCCCTGTCACCAAGCTACGCGCGCACACCGCGGGGCGCATCGGGAGGACCACCTATGTTGCCGATGAGCGGTACCTATTTTGGCTCGAACGCTCAGCCACTCCGTGCTGCCGCCCAGACCCCAGCTCGCCGCCCGGACTCGATGGCGCCATCGATGAACCCGGCCCAGCCGTTGGCGAAGTCAGAGCCGGCCAGCAGCACTCGCCCTTCGGGCTCTTGCATCGCACCGTGATAGTGCTCGTACCAGCCGGGCCGGTGAATCGCCCAGGTCCCGTTGGAGAATTCGTCGTTCAGCCAATCGTGCGCGGTTGCCTCGAGGACCTCGTAGCCGGGAACGATCGCGTCCATCGATCGCTGCACCCAGCCGAGATCCTGCTCATGGCAGATGCTGGCGTCGAATCCGAAGCCGATCAGAAGCTGCGTCCCATCCGCCAGCAGGCGGCCGGTGGAGAGGTGGCCAAACGGATGACCCGGACGGAGCGCGTTGTTGACGGCAGGCTCCCCGCGAGCTCGGATGAAGATCTTGATGCCGCGCGAGGCCTGCCCGAGTTCGATCCCCTGACGCTTGACCTCGGACAGCGACGGTGAAAAGGAGATCCGCCCGAGCGTGTTGAGGGGGACGGCGACCACGACGGCCCGCGCGATAAGCCCAGAGCCGTCGCCGTGCATCTCGATCTCGACATGATCGCCGCGCTGGGAGATCCCGGCTGCGGCGACTCCCAAACGCTGCTCGAACGGAGCACCGGCGACAATTGCGTTCAACAGCCCTCGGGTCCCGTCGACAAGTGAGACGTGACCGCCGGTCATCTGCGTCAACTCGAGGCTGTACCCGGACAGCGCATGCCACCGAAGCACGGCCACCGCTCCGGCATCGTGCAGTGAACCGTGGGCCAGGGACTCGAGCTCGGCCCACAGGACGTCACGCTCCTCCTCGGAGATGTCGAGTTGGTCGAGGCGCTCGGACATGGTCAGCCGATCGAACGTGGCCAGCTTGTCGATCGCATACAGCGGGTCGTGCGGCATCGGCAGGGCTTCCTCGACACCCTCGACGAACCTGTCCCATCCTCGCGCGGCGATCGCGTTGCGCTCGTCCATCGTCGCTGTCCGTCGTCCCTCACCGACGTACCAGCCGACGTGGTCCGCCTCCGCGCCCAGTTCAATCACCAGGCCGGCGCGAGTGATCTCGGAGAACGTGTGCGGCTGGTGCCAGTGCACCCACTGGCCGCCGTACTCGATCTCCTGGCCGTCCCAATCGGATCTCCAGGTACGCCCACCGAGTCGCTCGCGGGCTTCCAGCAGCAGGACCGACCGTCCCTGCAGGGCCGCCTCGCGCGCGGCGGTAACACCGGCGAACCCTCCACCGACCACGATCACGTCGAACACGATTCAATCTCCTTGGCTCGGCCTCTCCGATGCGAGAGGTCCCCGAGCCGGAGATTGTCACGGCTTGATGTAACCGGGCGGCGCGACTGCAGGCGTGCTGGTGGCACTCCGCGCTGTGCGGCGCGCAAGCCGACGGGCAATCCGGACGATCAGACCGCCCCGCCCGGAGTCGTCTCGGCTCTTGGCGACGACGCCGGCGAGCCGCGCCCGCTCGGCCGACCTGGTCAGGTCTGCCAAGTGCTCTCGAGCGGCAAGATAAGTGAGTTGGCTTGGATTTGTCACAGCTTCCGTTCCTCGGTTAGTCATCAGACATCAGATGACCGTTGTCTTACATAGAGACGACAAGAGGCCGCAGCTTCTTCCCGGCCCTTTCGGCACCGCGATCACGACTTCGCGCCGGCGGGCGGCTCGTTGCGCCGGTTGGTCTTCCGGGGTTTGACAGTGCCTCCGGAGTAAGACCGAGGCATCGAGGCGACAATGTCGGCGATGACGCTGCCCCGCCCACCGCTCGCGCTGGCTCGCCGCACGGGGGGCCTGGCAGGCCGGGCCGATCCACTCGCGGCCTACGAGGAGGTCGGGGCTGAGAGCAAGGCCGCCCTGCTCAGCCTGCTGCCCAGGGGTGGTTGTTCGCAGGTAAGCGTGTGTTGGATTTCGGGTGCGGTGCCGGCGCCACGCTGCGACACTTTCTTCCCGAGGCCGAGTTCGCCGAATTCTGGGGAGCGGACATCGACACGGCCAGCATCGCCTGGCTTCAGGCGCACCTCAGCCCCCCATTACGCGTGATGCGCAACCGGCCAGAGCCACCGCTCGGCCTTGAGCACGGGACGTTCGATCTGATCTGGGCCCTGTCGGTCTTCACCCATCTGACCGACCGCCCGCTCGAGTGGCTGGTCGACCTTCACCAACTCCTCAAGCCGGGCGGACTGCTGGCGGCCACCTACATGGGGCGCTGGAACGGCGAGATGTTCACCGGCGAGCCGTGGGATGAGGATCGCGTGGGGATGAACGTGCTGCGGCGAGACCAGGGCTGGGATGATGGTGGCCCGATCGTTCTGATGTCGGACTGGTGGGTGCGCGAACACTGGGGCGCGCGTTCAAGATCGTGGGCGTGGTGCCTGAGTTCCACTGGCAGACCCTGGTTCTTCTCGAGAAACGCGACGTTCGGGTCACGGCAGCCGATCTGGCGCAGCCCGCGGATGACCCGCGCGAGTACATGGCCGTTCGGCACAACGTGGTCCAGGTGGAGCGCGACCGCGAGCGCACGCTTGGTGAACTGCGGGGCTATTACGAAGGATCCTCCAGCTGGCGCCTGACCCGGCCGCTGAGGGAGGCAACGCGGGCCCTGCGCGCGTTGCGCGACCGTTCCGGCGAGTCGCGCTCAGATCCTCCGCCTCCGCGTGCTGGGGGCTAGAGCGTTGCCCCCGCCAGTGGGCCAGCTGTACGACGTCGGTGGACGCCGCCTGATGCTGCATCGAGCGGGCACCGGATCGCCGGTGGTGGTGATCGAGGCTGGGGCGGGCAACTTCGGATTTGACTACATCCATGTTCAAGAGGCGGTGTCCGAGTTCGCCACCTGTGTCGTCTACGACCGCGCCGGCTACGGCTGGAGCGATCCGGACGCCGAGGCACGCACGGCGGCGCGGGCGACCGACGATATGCGGGCCGTGCTCCGCGCCGCCGGTCTGGCGGGCCCGTATGTACTCGTCGGGCACTCACTCGGAGGGCTCTACGTCCGCCGGTATGCGCAGCGCTTCGCGCATGACGTCGCGGGCCTCGTCCTCGTCGAGCCGTCGCATGAGGATCTGGCCGCGCGGATGCCCTGGCGGTGGCGCGATCTGGAGGCGCGCCAGCGGGCGGCGGCGGAGCGGATGCTCCGCGAGCGATCCTTTTCGCCCAGCCAGATCGCCGCGGCGAGGGCACAGACGGAGCGGGTGTACGCAAGCTGGCCGGACTCGCTGCGCGAGGAGCTGGTCGACCGCCACCTCGATCCCGACAAGCTGCTTGCCGCGATGGCCGAGACGTCTGCTCTCGACGCTGTCGGCGACGAGGTGCGGCGCGCCGGCGCGCTTCCTGACGTCCCAACGATCGTGCTCACCGGCGCGGCCGTCGAACCGCTGCCGATCTCGGCCGAGCTGGCGCATCAGCTGATGGCTCGCAAGCTCGAGCTCCACGCCGAGCTCGCCGGGTCAGTCACCTCGGGTGAGCACCGCGTGCTCGAGGATTCCGGGCATATGGTCCAGTACCAGCGGCCCGATGCGATCACGCAGGCGGTTCGCGACGTCTTGATGCGGGTCCGCAACGGGTAGGCTGTCGCTGTGCCGGAGGATCCCAACCCGTTTGGCCGCGACCTGTTCGGCGCCGAGCACGTGCGCGCGTATCAGGAGACCGGCGGAGAGCTCGGGTACGAGTGGCGCGGCACGACGACCCTGCTGCTCAGCACCACCGGCCGCGTGTCGGGCCAGGAGCGGACGACTCCGCTGATCTACCGGGACGACGGCGACACGTGGGTCGTCGTCGCCTCCCAGGGCGGGGCGCCCGACCATCCCGATTGGTACAAGAACCTTGCCGCCGGCCCTGACGCCACGATCCAGGTCAAACGCGACCGGATTCCGGTCCGAGCTGAAACCGCATCAGGCGCCGAGCGATCGCGTCTGTGGGAGCGCATGACCGAGGTGTGGCCCGACTACGACACCTACCAGGCCCGCACCGATCGCGAGATCCCGGTCGTCGTCTTTCGCCGGCGGTAACCCTGTAGCCCAGCCGGCCAGCCGATTGCGCCCGCGTCAACGGCCGACCACAGCCGCCAGATCCGGCGGCAGGAACCGCGGAACCGGCTCCGGGTAGCGCGGAAACAGCTGACGCGCCGCGGCGGCCGCCGGGTGGGTGCTGACGAGCTCGTGAAAGTCACCGAAGGCGTCGAGGGCTCGAACCGTGCAGAGGATCTGGAGCGCCGCGGCGTTCGGCGGGTCGAGGCCGAGGGTTCCATCGAGGAGCAGCGCGTCAACCCGGTCGAGCATGTCCGGCATCTCCCGCAGCGTTCGCCGGACCGCGGCCTCGTCGGCACCGATGACATGAGCGTAGTAGCGAGCAAGTGGCCCGCTCGTCCGGGCGGTTATCGTCGGCACCGGCAAGCCTGACTCCTGGGCCAGCCACCCCCGCAGGGCGCGATCGCGTACCAGCGCCCAGCGCAGGCCAATCCGCGGCACCGACTGAAATTCCTCGTCCCCCCATCGCTCCGCCTCCTCCACGCGCCGGCGGAGCTCCGGATCGCTGGGAAACAGCGGCGGTTGGGGCTGGAGCTGCTCGAGCGCACGCGATATGCGCCGTGAACCCTGGACGCGGCGACCGTCCAGCTTCAACGCGGGCACCGTGCCATCGCGGAAGCCGGCGAGGCGCAGATGGACGCGCTGGCTGCCCGCGAGCACGTTGACAGTCCGGTACTCGATGCCCTTGAGCTCGAGCATCGCCCGCGCCGCCATCGATGGATGCGACAGCTCGAACGAGTACAGCCTGGCGGCCTCCATACCCCAACTGTAAGCGGGAGCGACAGCCTGACGTCAGCGCCCGAACGGATGGGCGGCGCACCGAACGAATTACGGTAGGCGCGTGAGCGGCGCGCTGACCGGACCGCGGTCCAACCGAGCCCCGTGGCGAATGGCAATCCCGTTCAGGCGTAGGCCGCGGGGTGGCGATCCGCCCAGGGCATCGCCACCTCGAGCTGCGCCGCCACGCGGAGAAGCACCGCCTCATCAGGCGCAGCCAGGGCCACGCCCACGGGCAACCCGTCGACCTCGCCCAAGGGCAGCGAGATCGACGCCCACCCGGTGACATTGGACACGGTGGTCCAGCCGGTGGTGGCGAACTCCACGTCGAAAAACGCGTCGACCGTGCCCCGCGAGACCGACAGCGAGCCGGGCGGCGGGGGAAGCACGTTGAGCGACGGACAGAGCAGGATGTCGTTTGACTCGAAGGCCACCGCGGCGCGACGCGACTGGGCGTGGATGGCGTCGATCGCCGCGGCGTGGTCGACCCCGGTGAGCGCCGCTCCTTCGCGCAGCATGTCCCAGGTGACGGGCTCGAGTTCGTCGGGCTCGGGGCGGCGTCCCAGCTCATCGCACAGCCACTGGAAGGTGGCCGCATTGTCGACGGCGTGGAAGACCGCAATGGCGTGGCGCATGACCTCGGGATCGAACGCCGGGCCGGGGCTCGGTCGCACATCGTGACCGAGCTCCTCGAGCGCCCGAGCAGCCTGGTCGGCCACCGCCTGAACCCGCTTATCGAGCTTGCCCGGGAAGGGCGGGCCCTCGGCGTGCATGATCCGCAGTCGGCCAGGGTCCGCGCCCACCTCGCTCACGAACGGACGCTGGGGAGGCGGCGCGGTGTAGGGGTCACCGGGCGCCGTGCCGGCGGTGACATCGAGCAGCAGCGCCGTGTCGCGCACGGTCCGCGTCAGCGCGTGCTTGGTGGCCAGGCCGTCGAGGAGTTGGCCCGCCGACGGGGCGAACGAGCTGCGGCCGCGTCGCGGCTTGAGTCCCACCAGGCCACAGCACGATGACGGCATGCGGATCGAACCGGTGGCATCTCCGCCCGATGCAGCGCCGATCAGCCCAGCGGCGACAGCCGCCGCCGAGCCGCCGCTCGAGCCGCCGGGCGAGATGCTCGGATTCCAGGGGTTCAATGTGGGCCCGAAGAGCGCCGGCTCCGTCGCACAATGGTTGCCGAACTCGGGAGTGTTGGTCCGCCCGCAGATGATCAGGCCGGCCGCGCGATAGCGCTTGACCGTCCAGGACGTCGCGGTGGCAACGTGGTTGCGCAGCGCGCGCGAACCCATTCGTTCGGGCACGCCGGCCTGGGGCTCGGCGAGATCCTTGAGCAGGAACGGAACCCCGGCCAGCGGGCCATCGCCCAGCGGCTCGGCAGCGGTCGTGCGTGCAGAATCGAACTGCTCGTGGACAAGCACGTTCAGCTCGAGCGCGCCCTCGAGGCGGGCGATCGCCGCGTCCACGAGTTCGAGCGGCGACACCTGCCCGCTGCGGACAAGCGCGGCCTGCTCGTTCAGATCCTTTCGCATGAGCTCGGCGGGCATCTAGACGGTCCACCCTAATGAGTCGGTCAAGAAGTCGGCCAGCAGGTCGTTGAACTGATCCGGGCTCTCCCAGAACGTCGCGTGCCGCGGCATGGTGGCGAACCGAGCGTCGGGCGCATTGGCCTGCGCCCATGCGTGGACGTTGTCCCGCCACTCATCACGCGCGACGATCAGTGTCGGCTGACTGCGGGAGAGGAGACGGAGCTCCTCCTGAAAATCGACCGGGATGGCCATCGCATTGATCAACGAGGCGATCCCGTCCGGAGTCTTGCGGCTCATCGTGTCGAACCACTCGACGACGTCGGGCCTGGGGTCCTCGAGCATCCAGGCGATGAAGCTCTGGTTGAACGCCGCCCGGTCGGTCGTGGGGTTGACGATCCAGGCCGCCAGCGACACCTCCCACGGCGAGTCGGGCTTCATCTCAAACCAAGCCCATTCGCGCCCGGTGTCGTCGGCGATCTGCCGCGGGGCGCCGTCGATGATGAGCGTGCCGGCTGTACGTGCCTGACCGTGCCGGCGGACGAACGACAGGTGCTCGAACGTGCCCTGCGACCAGGACCCGACGACGACCGGCCCAGGGGCGAGCGTCTCGACCACCCGCGCGACGTCATCGCCGCGCGTGTCGTAGTCGTGATGGCCCCAGTCTTTCGTCGAGTCGCCCTGGCCCCGCGGGTCGAACGAGACGACCCGAAGCCCGTCGCCCCCCAATCGGCCGAGCTGGTGCTCGAACACGTCGGCGGTCATCGTCCACCCCGGGATCAACACCAGCGTGTTGGGGCCACCCCCGGCACTCAGGCAGCGGAGCCGGACGCCGTGTCCCGATGCGACATGGGTCTGGTTGATCGCCGGCATCAGCGGTCCCCCTCCAGCAGCCCGCGCTCGGCCAGCAACGCCGCGAGCGCGTCGAGCCAGCAGGCGTAGTAGGCGGTGGCGGCGGACTCGCCGGGGACGGCCGGACGCGCCGCTATCGCCGCCGCCAGGTGCCGGCGGAACTCGGCCCATGAGGCGCCGCTTCGCTCGATCGCGACGACGCCCATTCCGAGCGCCCGCCCCTGCCAGGGCTCCTCGAACACCAGCTCGCCGTTGTCGCGCGGCAGCGGTGCCGTCGTGCCGAGCGCCCGGTCGACGACGGCGAGCTCGGGCGCGCCGGCGCTCATACCTAGGCAGACTCCAGAGCGCTCGGCAACGCGGTGCCGATCATGGAGTCGCGTGTGACGACCTCTGCCAGCCGGTCCTCGCTCCAGCCCTCGGTGCCGCTCGGGCGCATCGGCAGCACGAGGTAGCGGACCTCGGCGCTCGAGTCCCACACCCGGATCTCGACCTCGTCACCGAGCTCGACGCCGAATTCGCGCAGCACAGCGCGCGGCTCGGACACGGCGCGGGCGCGGTACGGCGGGCTCTTGTACCAGGTCGGCGGCAGGCCGAGCACCGGCCAGGGGTAGCAAGAGCACAGGGTGCAGACGATCATGTTGTGGACGCTCGGGGTATTGGCGACCACGACCATGTTGTCGCCCTCCGCGCCCTCGAACCCGAGCTCGGCAATCGCCTCGGTGCCGCGGGTCAGAAGACGCTCTCGGTAGGCGTCGTCGACCCAGGCCCGCGCCACGACCTTGGCGCCGTTCTGCGGTCCGACGTCGTTCTCGTAGAGCTCGACAACCGCATCGATGGCGTCGGTCGAGACGAGACCCCGTTCGGCGAGCACAGCCTCGAGCGCGCGCGCGCGAAGCTCGACCTCAGATTCCGGGCGTGGACGGTGATGATCGTGACTCATGCTGGCTCCAGATAGCTGTCCCACAGGTCAAGCGACACCGTCCATCCGCCCTCCTCGCTGCCTCCCCACAGGTCGTGAGAGCGAAAGGCGACCGAGTAGACCGGCTCCGGGACGACGTCTTCACCGTACGTGGCCCGATCGGCAAGGAGGTCCGCTCCCCGAACGGCCTCGACCATGCCGACGACCCCGCGCACGTAGCGTGGGCATCGCGTGTGGCCGGCGGGATGCATCCGCTTGACGCGCACCCTCTGGCCGGGACCGAACCGAGCGCTTTCCGGTGATCGATCCATCGGATACACCGACCCGAGCCAGGCCAGACCGCGCTCCGCCATCGCCGGGTCGTCATGCGTCGGCATCGCCTCGCCGGCCGCGAGCCGCTCCATCATCCGGTCGACCTCGCCGGCCGCGATCGTGCCCTTGCACTCCAGGCGCTGCTGGGCGCTGTAGAGCCAGCGCTCGTAGTACGAAGCCGCGAGGTACTCGGCCGGATCCATCCCCTCGCGCGTCGCCCGCGCGCCCGGACCCCCTCCCAAGTCCTCGAGATCCTCGAGGATCTGGATGGCGAACACCCGCGGCTCCCAGCTGTCGTGGAAAACCAGCTCACCGTCCGGTTCCACGACCGGTCCGAACCCGTGCATCCCTCCCATGTCATGAACGCCGTCCATAGGGGCGTTAGCGTATTCGAACCGGAGAGAGCCGATAAGCTCACGGCCGTGACTGCGATCCTCGCCGGCAGGCGCGCCATCGTCACCGGCGCGGCGGGAGGCATCGGCGAAGCGGTCGCGCGACGGTTCTGCGAAGAGGGCGCGCTGGTGGTACTCGCTGATCGCGATGGCGACGGCGCGAGCGCGGCGGCAAGACAACTGGCGGCGGTCGGCCACCGGGCTCACTGGCGCCAGGTCGACGTAACCGATGAGGCCGCGGTACGTGCAACGATCGACCACGCGGCGGAGCTCCTCGGTGGCCTCGACCTGGTCGTCGCCAACGCGGGCGTGCTCAGCGTGACCCCGCTCGCCGAGCTCTCGAGTGGCGAGTTCGAGCGGACGCTGAGGGTGAACGCGGTCGGCACCTTCCTGACCCTGAAGCACGCTGTCCCGCACCTCCGGGCCGCGGGCGGCGGGGCGCTCCTCTGCACTGCCTCTCAGGCCGGCGTGCATGGCTACCCCGACATGAGCGCCTACTGCGCGTCCAAGTTCGCGGTCGTGGGGATGGTCAAGTCTCTGGCTCAGGAACTGGCCGGCGATGGCATTCGGGTCTGCGCCGTGGCCCCGGGGCTCATCGACACGGCGATGTACCGAGAGCTGGCCGCCGAGCGGGCGCGGATGTGGAATGTCGATGTGGACACTGCCGCGCAGCGGCTCGTCGACACGGTCCCCTTCCGCCGCCCGGCGAGACCCGAGGAGGTGGCCGATGCCTTCGTCTACCTCGCCTCGTCAGCGGCGTCGTATGTATCGGGCATCGCGCTGGTGGTCGACGCAGCGGAGCTGTCGGGATGAGCCGCCGGCTGGAAAACAAGGTGGCGCTGATCACCGGTGCCGCCTCCGGGATCGGGCGGGCCACGTCGCTTCTGTTCGCGCACGAGGGCGCCAAGTTGATCCTCGCCGACGTCGACGACCCGGGTGGCGCGGAAACCGTACGCCTGATCACCCAGAGCGGCGGCGAAGCGACCCAGGTGCATTGCGACGTGAGCGACGCGGCGCAGGTGGAGGCGCTCGTTGCGGCCGGCGTCGAGCGTTACGGGCGACTCGATTGCGCCTTCAACAACGCCGGGATCGGCGGAGGGAGCGCGCCACTCGCCGACTACGAAGAGCAGGCATGGAACCGGGTCATCGCCATCAACCTCACCGGTGTGTTCCTGTGCATGCAGAGCGAGCTCAGGCAGATGGTCAAGCAGGGCGGCGGCGCGATCGTCAACGCGGCGTCGGTGGTCGGCGTCCTCGGCTACCCGCGCCTGGCCGCCTACAACGCCGCCAAGCACGGCGTCATCGGCCTGACCCGGACAGCGGCGCTCGAGTACGCGACGCGTGGGATCCGGGTCAATGCGGTCTGCCCGGGCTGGACAGAGACACCGATGGTCATGGACGAGGGCGAGGCGCCGGCATCGATTCCGGAGATCTACGAGGCGATCGCCGGCCTGGCGGCCATGCAGCGCCTCGGGCAGCCCATCGAGATCGCCCAGGCCGTCGCCTGGCTCTGCTCGGACGCCGCGAGCTTCGTCACCGGCCACCCCATGGTCGTCGACGGCGGCGTGGCTGCCGGGCGCCAGCGCGCTGAGGACGCTGCGCCGCCAACAACGTAGTCCCGCGCTACGGCGTCAACACGATCCGGCCGCGCGCCCGACCCGAGCGGATCAGGTCGTGCGCCTCCTGCGCCTGCTCGAGCGGCATGGTGTCGATCGTGTACTGCAGCCGCTCGCGGTTGGCGAGGTCGATCAGCTCGGCGAGCTCGTCCCTGGACCCCCAGATGCTCGACAGGAAGTGGGCCTCGTGGGGCACGGCGCCGAGACCGAAGGGGATCCTGCCGCCGAACAGGCCGATGACCATCGCGACTCCCTGCCGGTCGACGAGCTCGGCCGCGTGGGCGAGCGAATCCTCCGCTCCGACGAAGTCGAGAACGGCGTTGTACGGACCCTCGAGGTCGTCCGGCGCGGCCGCCTCGTCGGCCCCCAGCACCAGCGCCTGTTCGCGCTTCTGGTGCGAGGGGTCGCCGACGTGGACCTCCGCGTCGCTCATCAGCTTCAGAAACTGGATGCCGAACTGCCCCAGTCCGCCGGCGCCGAGCACGAGGGCGCGCGATCCGGGCCCGAGCCAGCTCCGCGCGGTCTTGACGGCACGGTACGGGGTGAGGCCGCCGCAGCCGAGCGGCGCCGCCTGGACGGGGTCGAGATCGCCGATCGCATAGAGGTAACGCCGCGAGGGGACGCGCAGGTACTCGGCATAGCCGCCGTCCTGGAAGAGGCCGGCCTCGCGCCCGTTCGGGCAGATCATCTCCTCGGTCGCGCGGCAGAAGCGGCACTCGCCGCAACCCCACGGCGCATAGACGAGCACGTTGCCAAGCTGGTCGTCCTCGGCGACGATCTCGTGTCCGAGCACCAGCGGCAGCTCTGACCCGAAGTGGTCCTCGACCACGTGGAGGTCAGAGTGGCAGACGCCGCAGGCAAGGACGCGCAGCACGCTCTCGTCGCCGTTTCTCGACGTCGGGATTTCCCGCTCCTCGAGCTCGAGCGGCGCGTTGAAGGCGCGAAGGACGACGGCGCGCATGGGTTACCTCCTAGACGGGTTGGGGACATCGCTCGGCGCCCGCGAGTCGTTACGATAACCGCCCGCTGATCACGGAGGAGAGAGAAGCCGCATGCCGGTGACCGGAACCGAAGTCAACATGGAGGCCGTACGGGAGTTCCTCGACCGGGAACAGGTCCACACGGTCGAGTGCATGTTTGCCGACACGTGGGGCGTGCCCCGCGGGAAGCGCCTCTCGGCGCCGCACTTCTGGTCGGCGGCAAAGGGACACGGGTTCGCGATGGCCAACGTCGCGTTCACGTGGGATATGCACGGGTTCATCTTCCCGACGGAATTCGTCAACGACGTGACGGGATACCCGGACATGCACGTCGTTCCTGATACCTCGACGCTGCGCCTCGCCTCCTGGAAGGAGGGGACCGCCTTCTGCCTGTGCGACACGATCGACCCGGAGACGGGCGCACCGATCCCGTTCGACGGGCGGGCGATCCTGCGCCGCGCGGCGGACCGGGTGCGGAGGTTCGACTATGAGCCGGTCGCAGCGACCGAGGTCGAGTTTCACCTCTGCCTCGATAACTGGGAGCCGTTCTACTGGGGCACCCACTGCTATTCGATGCAGAAGGGCGCCGAGGTCGAGCCGGTGGTCAGCGACATCAAGCACGTGCTGGAAGCCTCCGGGATCATGGTCGAATCGTGGAACGTCGAATACGGGCCGGCCCAGGTTGAGGTCAACCTCGGTCACGGAGAGCCGCTCGACGTGGTGGACGCGACGATCGTGCTCAAGTACGTCGTCAAGCAGATCGCCCGAAAGCACGGCCTGCGCGCAACGTTCATGCCCAAGCCCTACATCACCGAGGCGGGCAACGGACTGCACATTCACCAGAGCCTGCTGAACGCGGACGGCCGCAACGCCTTCACCGAAGAGGACGACGATCCGCCGCTGCGCTCGAAGCTGATGCGCCGCTACCTGTCGGGACTCCTCGCGCACCAGATCGAGCTCCAGGCGATCAACTGCCCGACGATCAACTCGTACAAGCGGGTCGAGGACTATTCATTCGCTCCTACGCAGGTGAGCTGGGGCCTGGACCACCGCCTGGTCGGCGTGCGCTCGACCGTCGGAACCGGGCCGTCCACCAGGCTCGAGTGCCGCTGGGCGTCGGCGGACGCCAACCCCTACCTCGTCGTCGCCGGATGCCTGGCCGCCGGAGCCGATGGGCTCGAGCACGAGCTCGAGGTGCCGCCGATGGTCAGCGGCGACCCGCACGTCGACGCGTCGCTCACGCGCCTGCCAACCACGCTCGAGGAGGCGCTGCCGATCCTCGAACAGAGCCAGTTCGTCCGCGACTTCTACGGCGACGTGTTCGTCGACGCCTACCTGGTGATGCTGCGACACGAACTCGAGCTGTTCGCGCGGCAGGTCACCGAGTGGGAGCGCGAGCGCTACCGCGAGATCATGTAGCCAGCAGGTCGGTAACGCTCTGCTCGATCTGAGCGGTCTCGGCCGACGTGATACCCCAGGCGTAGTGGCCCCAGACGCTGTCGACCACGCGGAACGAGCTGCCGGCGATCAGCTCCTGCTCGGCTCGGCAGTCAGCGACGGGAAACCAGTTGTCATGCGAGAACGGCGCGACGACGGTACGAGCGGTGATGCGACTGAGTGCGACGGCGAGATCGCCGCCGGCATGGCGGGCGACATCCGCCCGTCGCCACTTGCCCAGCTGGGTGAGGAGATCGTCCTGGTCATGCGGAGCGAAGTCCTCCTCGAACAGGCGGGTGACTAGGTCGGCCACCGAACTGAATCCCGCCTCGCGCCAGGCCTCGAGGCGGAAGACGTCGGCCGACATACCGGTGGCAGCCCAGAAGTGGGCGTGCTGCGTGGTGCCTCCACTCGCCAGCGCCTCCGCGGAGGCCGCCACGAGCAGGTCATTGGCGGGCGTCGTGCGAGCCAGCCCGGCGAAAACGGCCAGCCGGCCGACCATGGTGGGGAAGCGGACGGCCCACTCGTAGGCCTGCTGGGCGCCCATCGAGAAGCCGAGCGCGAGCTCGAGCCGCTCGATGCCCAGATGCTCGGAGACGAGCCGATGCTGCGCGGTGACGTCATCGCCGATCGTCAGCTCGGGAAACGGCTCGGCACATGTGCTCGGCGAAGACGAGACCCCATTGCCGAGCTGCCCCGGACAGATCACGAACCAGCGCTCGGAGTCGAGGGCCCGCCCGGCGCCAATCCACGGATCCAGCGAGGCCGAGGTCCCCGAGTACATGTGCGTGAACAGGATCGCGTTGCCTCGGTCCGGAGCGAGCGTCCCATGTGTGCGGTAGGCAAGCCGCGCCGCGGGAATGACGCCTCCGAGCTCGAGCTCGAGATCGCCGAGCTCCAGTGTCGCGTCGGTCGGCACGTGGGTCAGATGCCGTGCCAGTCGTGCATGTGCGAGCGCACGTGCGGGGGCAGCGCCTCGGGCGGGTAATAGCGGTCGTAGAACCCGACGTCGAGGTGGGCGGCCTGATACCAGACCGTCATCAGGAAGGGATCGATCGTGGCTGGGAAGCGCCCGTACGTGTTCCAGATATAGCCACACAGGGTCTTGGTCGCCTCGATCGCTTCGTCGGACGGGCGCGGGACAGCGCGCGCGATCTCGGCCGAACGCCACGGGATCGGCCGGCTCTCCGGCGCCGAGAAGATCCCGTGCTGGCCCCAGCGCTGGTCGAGGACGAAGTCGACCGCGGCGCCCATGTCGGCGTGGAACGGCGGGCATGCGCCCTCGAAGATGCCGTCCAGCCCGACCGGGACCTCCTCGCCCGCGCCCACCGGGGCGTCGTCGGGCACGCGGTGAAACGTGAAACCGAGCGAGCCGCACGGCCCCTGGCCGCCGATCTCGTGCCACTGGCTCTCGCCGCCGAGCGTGACGCGGCCCTTGCCGCCCGAGAACGGATGTCCGCCGACGCCCAGCGCCTGGGTGGCGATCATCAGGTTCTCGATCATCAGTCCTTCCTCGACCCCGTTCATGTCGACCATCTGCCAGCGCTCGAAGTCCCACAGGTCGACCGGGTGAACGGGGTCGAGGAGCCCAGACTTGACGAACGGGCGTAGCGGGTCGTTGCCCAGCTGCTTGTCGACAATGTAGTAGCCGTGCGGCCGGTCGAAGTACAGCAGCATGGCCGAGATGCACTGGCGCGTTACGTCGGAGACGGGAATGAACAGCGTCGCGCCCTCGCTGTTGGCGACCCATTCGTTGAACTTGAACAGGTTTGGACGTAGGCGGGGGACATCCAGGCGCCCATCCTGGAGCTTGATCGCCTGCCGGTAGAGCTCGGTGCGCTCATCCTCGCTCTGAAGCTGGAGGTAGCGATGGGGGATCTGGTCGCGCTGCGGGAGGACGAACACGCCCTCGTCGTTGGTCCAGAACAGCTCGGTGCCGTGGATGGCGAGCGGACTGGGGAAGCTCCGGCCGGTGAACGAGGCCAGTTTGTCCGCGCCGGTCGCGCCGCCGTCCTCGGTCAGGAAGGGCCACTCCTCGCGCACGACACCCGTGATGCCAGTCGCCGCGGCGACGAGAATCGCCTCCTCTTCTATGGCGAGGGGCACGGGGGCCCGGCGCGAGCGGAAGGCGAGCGGCCCGGTCATCGTCGCCCCGAGGGCGAAACGGCGTGCCCGTCGTGTGAAGATCGCGTCCAGCGCCGGGAAGGCGAAGGCCGCCTCGAGCGCCTCGGGACGGACTGCTGGGCGCGCGCGACGAGCGCTACGGCGAGCGCGTTTGGTCCTCACGGCCATGACCCATATTCCTCGCGATCTACGGTCGACTTCATCGAGTACCGTCCGCACGATGAAGCCCCTCCTCGTGATCGAGCAAGAGTACTCGCTACGAGGGCTCGGACTGCTGGGTGAGCGCCTGGACGCTTCGGGGCTTCCGTACCGGAGCCTGCGAGCCTGGGAGGAACCCCTCGACGACGTCGACCCGCGCGATGTGGCGGCGATCATCCCCATGGGCGGCACGGCCCACGCCTGGCAGGCGAGCAGCGTTCCGGTGCTCGCCACCCAGCAGGTGCTTCTCCGCGACGCCGTCGAGCTGGGCGTCCCTGTCTTCGGCATCTGCCTCGGGGGTCAGCTGCTCGCGGGCGCCCTCGGCGGCGAGGTCCGCCCGGCCGACGAGCCCGAGCGCGGCTGGCTCGAGATCGTGCCGTCCGACAGCGCACGCGATGATCCGATCTTCGGCATCCTCGAGCGGGCGACGGGCGTCTACACCTGGCACGACGACGTGTTCGATCCTCCCCCCGGGTCGAGCGTCCTGGCCAGCACCGAGGCGGCTCCCAACCAGGCATTTCGTGTCGACGGTTCCGAGGCATGGGGAATCCAGTTTCATCCGGAGACCACGCCAGAGCTGTGGGAGCTGTGGATGGCGCGTCACCCAAGGGAGGTCGAGGAGGCCGGCGTCGACGTCGAGGCAATGCGTCGGGAGGTCTACATGGGGTCGGAGCGGTCCCACTCGTTCCGCGCCGCGCTGTTCGATGCCTTCATCAACCGTGTACGTTCTGCCTATGAGTGACTGGACGACCGTCGGGCCGGTCGAGGGTCGGCCCGATCTCGAGGCGGTGATGATCGGCGCCCTCGAGATCGCGCTGGCTCGACTCGACAACGGCACGTGGGTTGCCTTCGACAACTCCTGTACCCACGAGGACTGCCCGCTGGCCGAGGGCGACCTGGAGGGCGACCAGATCATCTGCCACTGTCACAGCTCCGCTTTTGACGTTCATACGGGCGAGGTTCTGGAGGGTCCGGCCGAGGACGACCTGACGGTCTACCCCGTCCGAGTCGAGAACGGCGAGTTACAGGTGGAGGTTCCATGAGCACGGTTGCCGGCGTTGCGCTGTCCGACATCGACCTCACCGATCTCGACCGCTGGGCGGCGGGAGCGCCACACGAATGGTTCGCCCTGCTCCGAGGCGAGGAGCCGGTCTTCTGGCAGCACGAGCAAGACGGACGCGGCTTCTGGTCGCTCACGCGCTACGACGACATACTCGCGGCCTCGAAGGACTACGCGACGTTCTCCTCCGAGCTCGGCGGCACCTCGCTCATGGACCTCACGCCCGAACAGGTCAAGTCGCGCATGTCGATGCTCGACTCCGACCCGCCCAAGCACAGGCGCCTGCGGAACATCGTCTCCAAGGCATTCACGGTCCGCGTCGTCAATGCCTACGAGGACCGCATCCGGGCCATGTTCCGCGAGGTCCTCGACGGCGCGTTCGCCGAGCCGGAGATCGACTTCGTCGACGCCGTGGCAACCGAGCTTCCAATGCGAATCCTCTGCGAACTGATGGGCGTTCCGCTGGAGGACCGGCGTCACCTCGTCGATCTGGGCAACCGCATGCTCGGCAATACCGATCCGGACCACGCGGGCGAGTTCGTGGCCGGCGAGGCGGACCTCTCTAGCTACGCGCACCTGCCGTTCTCGAGCCCGGCGGCGCCCGAGATGTTCGCCTACGCGAACGCCATCGCCGCGGAGCGGCGTCGGGAACCGAGGGATGACCTGACCACCCGCCTGATCGAGGCCGACATCGACGGCGATCGTCTGTCCGAGCATGAGTTCGACCTCTTCTTCCTCCTGCTCGTGACGGCCGGGAACGAGACGACCCGCCACGCTATGTCGAATGGGCTGCTGGCGCTGCTCGAGCATCCAGGCGAGCGCGACCGGCTGCTCGCCGACCCGGCCCTGATCCCCAGCGCCGTGGAGGAGATCCTTCGCTGGGCGCCGTCGCTGCTGCACTTCCGCCGCACGGCGGCGCGCGAAATTGAGCTGCGCGGGCGGACAATCCGGTCGGGCGACAAGGTCGCGCTGTGGTATGTCTCGGGGAACCGCGACGAGGATCAGTTCCCCGCGGCGGACCGCTTTGACATCGCCCGCCAGCCCAACCGGCACCTCGCGTTTGGTCTCGGTGGCCCCCACTTCTGCCTCGGCGCGCACCTTGCGCGGCTCGAGCTGCGCATCTGGCTCGAGGAGATGCTGCCGGCGCTGCACCGCATCGAGCTGACGGGAGAGCCGAGGCGACTGCGCTCGAACTTCTTCAACGGCGTCAAGAGCGTCCCGGTCCGGCTCCGCCCGCGGCCCTGAGCCGGCGCCGGCGTCGGTAGGTCATGAAGGCGAGAATCGCCGCGGCAAGGACGGCGACTGTGAGCGCGTAGGAGACGATTCGGATCCCCAGCGAGGTCTTCTGCTTCGCGGTGACGAGGATCGATCCGGCCGGATACAGCGACGTCCCTCCGTGCGAGGAGGACACACACCGCGGGCACGTGACGACCGCCTCGTATAGGCCGGAGGCCAGGTTGCTGGGCACGTGGATGCTCACCTGCTCGGCGACGCTCGCGACGGGCGTCAGCGGGCCGTGGTTGGCCGGCACGTAGTCGGCCACCAGGGGCAGCCGGACGAGGCTGATCGACGCTGCCATGACCGCGGCCTGCACGGGTCGGTCGCCGCTGGCCAGAACGGATGCGCCGGCCTGAGTCCCTGGGGGGTTGAACGTGAACCACATTGGACTCGTCAGGCAGCGAAACAGGTCGTCGTACCGCGGGCTGTTCGAGAACCCCGAATACGGGCACGCGCGCGGACTGAGATACGCCGTGCTCGGCTGCCCGGTGAGCGCCACGGCAACCGTTGGGTCGACGCCCCGGATGCGACGGACGGCGACCTTGTGGCCGTGGTAGGAGGCCGTTCCGAGCGCCGCTCCCAGGGGAAGGGTCCTCCTCGGGGCCGGCGTGCTCGGATAGCTCGTGCCGGTGAAGTGCTGCCCACGGAAGGCGAGGGGCTCAAGCAGACAGTCCCAGTAAGCCTGACCGGCAAACCCCGAGCATCGGTGGCCGATCACGAACAGCGTCCGCGGGCGTCCGCTGACGAGCACGGCGATCGCCGGATCGATCGAGCCGGCCCGCAGGACCTGGACGGAGTTCACCTGCCGCCGGCAGCCGTTGCCGTTCGACGGCTCATCGACGCTGCCGCCCCCGACATTCGAGCCGGCCGCGACGCTCACCGTCGGCGGGATGCTGGTCGAGGCATAGGCCAGATCTCCGAACCTGAGGAACGTCTGGGTTGGGCAGTTGGAGGCCGCCGACGCAGGCGAGGCGCCGACGAGGGCCCCGAGGACGAGAAGCATGAGCAGAGCAGCGACGCGCAAGGCCTTCAATGATGCCCGAGATCGATCCCCGTCACCGCGCCATGCGGCGAACGTGCTCAGCCTCGCGGGTCTCACCGGGGAGCGGCAGGTCGACGGGGCGGCGGTCCTCGTAGGCGATCGAGCAGCCGCCGGCGCTGGCGCCGACGTCCTTCTCGGAGCGCCACTCGAGCAGCCGCCAGGTGCCTATCGGGCTCGTCTCCACACGCACCACGGGCACGTTCTGCGGCTCGAGGACCAGCAGCGGCCGCGACGCCACCTCGGTTCCCACCCGCCGGGCGCGCCGAGCCACGACGCGCCAGCGAAAGGCGACGAAGGTCCCCTCGAGCGCGCGCGGGAGCCCCTTCGGGAGATCGATCGAGAAGTGCTTCCAGTTGGCTTCGTCCAGCGGGCCGAGATCCAGCCGCTCGCTGAACACCTCCTCATCGAGCCAGATGGGTACGTAGTAATTGCGGATCTCGGCGTACGCCGACCAGCTGAGCAGGCCCTTGCGGCCGACGAGCTGGGGCGCGACGTCCATCCAATAGGCGTCGCAACGGATCTCCACGAACACGGGGCGCTGATCCCGGCGACGGTGGAGGCGCTCGACCCGGCCGGCCACCCGTCCCCCGCCCTGCGGCTCGGCCTCATCGAGCGTGATGCCGAAGCCGCGGGCATCCTGCATCGGCTCAATGCCCCTGAACCGCAGCTCCTCGGGGACGTCAGTAACGAGCGACACGCCTCAACGTAGCACTCGAACACGGGGTCCGCGGCGGCAACCCGGGGGCGGCGCGTCTACGCCGCCGCCCCCGGGCGTCGCAGCCAGAAGGAGGCGCTAGGCCTCCTCGTGGACGAACTTCCCCACGGCGTCGTAGCGTTGCCTGGACCACCGTTTGTAGTACCAGCCAAGCAGACAACCGACGAGGAAGATCGCCAGAGCTATGAATGGCGACGCGAACACCCAACCCGTGTTCGACCCGGTCGTCAGCGCGGCACGGTTGGAGATCATCAGGTAGACGGCGAAGATAATCGTGGCGGCGGCCAGGATCGGTGCCACGAGCGTCTTGAACCAGTGGAAGCCGTCGCGCCCTTCTCGTAAGAAATAGACCATGATCGCGATTGAGCACAGCGCCATGATCGGGAACAGGAGCAGGTTGCCCTGGAACGGTATCCAGGTGCCGATCTGCGACAGCGCGACCAGCGGGTTCGACACTCCGATCCCGAGCGTGTGCCGCTGGCCGGCTCCGACCAGTCCGGTCGCGAACAGCAGCGTGATGATCACGCAGAACACGCCGGTGCAGAGCGTCGCGACGAAGGGGCTCTTGTGGGTCGAGTGCGTGCGGCCCAGGATGCGGGGGAAGATCCCCTCGCGACCCATCGAGAACAGGTAGCGGTTGGACGTGTTCCAGAAGGCCAGCGAGCAGGCGAATGAACCAGTGATGATGAGGATCTCGAACAGGTCCTTCATCCATACTCCGACGAATTGTTGGGTGACCGGGTAGAAGACGTTGGCGTAGTTGCCCTTCGGCAGCCCCACGCTTGCCGGCGCCGTCTTGATCCCGTACGCGGTCGAGACGGCCCACGGCCACTGATCCTTGGTGTTGCCGTAAGCCGAGATGAGCATCCAGGACCAGAACGTGTAGACCACGCCCAGCCCGATGCAGGAGATGTAGATGGCGTAGGCCATCATCTTCTTCGGGTTGCGCGCCTCCTCGGCGTAGTTCGGCGCCATCTCGAACCCGACCCACGACCAGTACGCGCCGAAGAACCCGACGCCGGCCGCCGAGGCACCGAACACCTTCGCCGCCCCGCTGACGCCGGCGCCGCCGCCGAACAGGCCGGCCGGATTCAGAGCAGACCACACAATCCCGCCGGGGCCGCCGCCCTTGAACAGGACCGTGAGCGCGAAGACAAACAGGATGACCAGCTCGCCGATCAGGAAGACACCGAGAATCCGGGCCACGATCTCGACGTGGAAGTAGGTGACTAGCAACAGGATGGCCAGGAACAGGAACGCGTAAATCCGCCAATCCATGCTGATGCCGAAGAGGTCATTGAGGCTGGTGTTGGCGAAGTACGTCGTCACGCCGTTCACCCCTGCCGCGAAGAGCAGGTAGGCCACAACGATGCCGATAGCGGTGCCGAGGCCGATTATCCGGCCAAAGCCGTAGGACGTGTAGGAGTAGAAGCCTCCCGCGGTCGTGACCCGCCGCGCCATCTCGACATACCCGACCGAGAACAGCGTGAATGAGATCGCCGCCAGCCAGAACGCCGCCGGTACCGAGATGCCGATCCCGAGGCCCGACAGCGGGTCGTTGAACATCATGGCGGCGAGGGGCGCGGAGCCCGTGACGATGCAGAACAGAATCTGGGGTAGCCCGAGCGCGTTCCTGGCAAGTTCGGTCGACCCCGTTAGGCTGCTCCGTGCGGGGCCGACATCCTGGACGCTGCTAGCTTCCATGAGCCTCTCCTCGTTCGCTTTTCACCCCGGTGCTCTAAGCCGAGATGGATACCTTATACGCGTTGAGAGGCCGATGTGCAACTTGCAGAAGCTTTCGCAAGTGAAAGTCCTCGCGGCTTGCACTCGGGCGACTAAAACACCGTTTGGCGGTGTGTAAAGGGCTGACGCCATGTGGGAGGATGCCGCGATCGCGCGACTGCAAGGAATGAGGGCCCTCGTCACGGGCGGTACTTCGGGCATTGGCGCCTCGATCGTCGAGCGCTTTCGATCCGAGGGAGCCGCCGTCGTTTGCACCGGCCGGGACGCGACCCGCGGACACGAGGTGGCGGCGCGCCTGGACGTGGAGTTCGTCCGTGCCGATGTACGCGACAGAGACGCCGTGGAGCGCTCGGTTGCGGCTGCGGTGGACAAGCTCGGCGGACTCGACGCGCTCGTCGCCAACGCGGGCGTGATCCACGACGCCACCCTGTCGGAAACGAGTGACGAGGATTGGGACGCGGTGCTCGAGACGAACGTTCTCGGCTACTTCCGCTACGCCGTGGCCTGCCTGCCGCATCTCCGCACGGCGGGCGGTGGCTCGATCACGATGATCTCCTCCGACGCCGGTGTCTGGGGCGAGACGGCGATTGCGGCCTATTCGGTGTCGAAGCGGGCCGTCAACATGCTCGTGCAGACGCTGGCCGTCGAGGCGGGCCCGCACGGGATCCGCGTCAACGCGATCTGCCCGGGGGATACCGCACCGGGCATGGCGACGCTCGTGGCCGGCCGCAACGAGGACGCGGACCCCGCCAGCTGGACACTCCCGCCGCTGGCCCGCGTCGGTACGGGCGCTGACGTCGCCGGCGCTGTCACGTTCTTCGCCTCGGCCGACGGTGCGTTCTGCAACGGGTCGATCCTGCTCGTCGACGGTGGCATGCGCGCCGCGCTGAGGGCGAGCGCGGCCGCGCTCGAGACTCCAGGCCGATGACCGTCCGGCTGGGGCTCGAAGGTCGGTGTGGCCTCGTCATCGACGGGACCACGGAAATCAGCGCCGCCTGCGTGCAGCGCCTGCGCGAGGAGGGCATGTCGATCCGCTTCGCCGCCCCCGACCCCGTCCGCGGCGAGTCGCTCGCGCGCCGGACCGGCGCGACGTTCGTCGAATGCGACCAGCGAGACCGCACGAGCTGTGACCAAGCCGTGAAACACGCGCTCGAGCTCGGCGGTGGCCGCCTCGATGTGCTGGTCACGGCCGCCGCCGTGGCCCTCGACGGATCGCTCGAGGCCACACCCGAAGCTGACTTCCGCCAGCTCCTGGAGGCGAACCTGACCGCGCCGTTCAGGATCGCACGAGCCTGCCTGCCGGCCATGCGCGCACAGGGCGGAGGATCGATCGTTCACGTCGCCTCCGACAGCGGGATTCGCGCCGCCCATGAGCGGGCGGCGATGTCGGTCGCGGCCGCCGGTGTGATCGCGGCTGCCGAACTGTTCGGCGCCGAGGGCGCGGCGCATGGCGTCCGCGCCAACGCGGTGTGCCCGAACGACGACGTCGGCGGCGCGGACGTGGCCTCGCTGGTCGCATGGCTCGCCTCCGACGACTCCGTCCACGTCACCGGCGCAGCGCTCAGAATCGACGCCGGAGCGGGCGCAGCCATGGTCGTCGATACGCGAACATAACGTCCCGTCGCTTGACACGGGTGCGCCAACGAATAAGGATTGCGCGCCATGGAACGGATCGTGGTCGGGTTTGACGCATCAGAGCACTCGCGCAAGGCGCTCGCGCGGGCAGCCGACATCTCGAACGGCGCAACGCTCGCCGTCGTATGCGCCGCCAAGCCGGAGAGGTTGATGCGCGACCCCGCGGGCGGGACAGCGCCGGTCGACCCGGCAGACGCCGAGGCACGGAGCGAAGCACTCGCCGAGGCGCGCAAGTACGTCGAGGGCCGAGGCCTCAAGGGCGAGTTCATCGAGGGGCACGGCAACCCCGCGGACGTGATCGTCCAGGAGGCGGAGGAATCCGGAGCCGACCTCATCGTCGTCGGCACACGCGGTATGAGCACTGCCAAGCGCGCGCTAAAGCTCATGGGCTCGGTGAGCACGAACGTCGTGCACCACGCGCCGTGCGATGTGCTCGTGGTGCGCTAGACGCTATAGGGACAGGCCAGGTCAGTCGGCGAGCGACTGCCAGTACTCATCCAGCCGTCGGTTGTAATCGTCGGGAAACTCCTGGAACGGCTGGTGGCCGGCCTCGGGGATGACCACGAGCCGGGCGTTCGGAATCCGCTCGACCAGCTCCTCGGAGAAGCGGACCGGTAGCGCCAGGTCGAGCTCGCCGACGGTGACGATGGTGGGAAGGTCGATAGCGCCGACCCGGTCGGCCGTGTCGTGCGCGATGAGTGCCTCGGCCGACCGGCAGAAGGCGTCCACCGATTGCGCGTACGGGCTCGCCTCGGCCGCGTCGATCCAGCCATCCATGGTTCCGTCGTTCCAGACTCGCGGCGCGAAGCACCATAGGTTCACCGTGACGAGGAAGTCGCGGATCGAGTCAGCCTTCTGCGCCGACCACATCCAGTTGCGGAACACCTCGTGCAGAAACCGGTCGCCGCGGCACCACGTCCCGTTGAGGACCAGGCTGCGAACACGGCCGGGATGCGCGAGCGCCAGCTCCTGGGCGATGGCGCCCCCCATCGAGGACCCGACGACGTGGGGCCGCTCGAGTCCAAGCGCATCGATGAGCGCGGCCGTGTCGGCGGCGAAGTCGGCAATCTTGAACGGCCCGTCGGGCGTCGCGGACCGTCCCACGCCCCGGTTGTCGAACGTCGTAACGCGGTAGCGATCCTTGAGACCCGCCACCTGATCGACCCAGCACGCCCCCTCATCGGCGAGCCCTGAAATGAACAGGACGTCGTCGCCTTCACCCTCTTGCTCGACCCACAGGTCGACGCTATTCGCAGTAGTTGTCGCCATGGGCGGCATCCTAACCGCCGCGCGGTCCAAGGCGTAAGGGCCGCCGGGCAGCGATGCGGGCCGCGTTGCGCCCGAACGCGCGGGCGTCGGCCGACACGGCCCCGAGATAGGGCCGCGCCGGGGCCCCCACGAGCATCAGGACAAGCCGGTCGCGATCGCCCCCGATGCCGATCCCAAGGATCGCGCGCCCCGCCGCCTCGCGCGCGAGCGCTGGGGGCGAGCCCTCCGCTGCCGTCACGGTGACGGGAACGCCCTCCTCCTCGAACCCCGCGGCGAGCGCCGCGCCGACCGCGGCGTCACAGACAAGCGCCAGTACGAGCGGCTCGATCATCGCGCGCCCGCGTTCACGAAGGTGAGCACCAGGCCGACCGCGACCGCCGCGCGGGGACCGTGGCGCCCGAGAACGTTCCCCCGGGCGAGGGCCAGGTCCAGCTCCTCGAGCTCGCCGGCGACGACGTCGAGGACCTCGTGATCGCTGGCGCAGCCCCCGATCAGCAACACCAACTCGCCGCGCGGAACGCCCCCGATCGCGTCGATCGCCCGCCGGACGTTGAACCCCAGCACCTGTCGCTTGGCGGCCTGCCTGAGGCGTCGCCAGACCTCGGGCGCCAGCTGCGAGGGCAGGGAGACCAGTCGCTTCCCGTCCATTGCGCACAGACGCGCGAGCGTGTCGGGCGGCGCCGGCTCTCCGAGAAAGCTGCGGCTTCCGTCCTCGTGGTGGAGCGTGAACGGCGTCTCCACCCGTGCTGAGCGATGTCGCTTGGCCCGCTCGGCGAGGGAGAGCTGCGAGCCGAGCAAGCCGGCGCAGACGCGGGTCACGAGGTCGCCGGCGCCGGCAGTGGAGATGGCGCCCTCGGCGTGGTGCAGGTCGACGGTGCCGCCACCGAGGTCGATCACGAACGGCGCGCGGCCGGCGCCGGGCGTTGTCGCGGCGCCGAGCATCGCCGCATCGGGCTCGCGGGCCACGACGCGGGCTCCGTCGGGGCACAGCTCGGACAGCGCGCCGACAAGGTCGCCGCTCTCACCCCGTTCGAGCAGGGCGATGGCAATCGCACGCCTGCGCGCGAGCCGGCGGGCGAAGCCCGGGTCCTCTGGTGCCGACGGCAGCGGACGCCAGACGAGATCGAGCAGGTCAGCCCGGTCGCCAGCCGGGCCGCGGATCGCAGCTACGGCGCCGGGTGACGGCGGGTCCGCGCGTTCGTCCAGCGGCCACTCCGAGCCATCGGTTCCGATGAGGAGAACTGGACCACCGGGGTCGACGGGGTTGCTCTCCGAGGCAGCGGTGGGGACCGAAGCCGCGGTGCGGACCACGATCGCCGCCCTCCGGCCGGCCACGGCCCGGGCGGCCGTCCGCGCGGCGCGAGCCTGGTCCGGGTCGAACCCGAGCAGGAGCCCAAGTCGCAGCGGGTCGGACAGGACGGTGATCGAGTCGCCCGCCCCGGTTACCTCGACGGCGGCGAGCGCACCGAGGGGCAGGCCGGCGATGTCGACGACCTCGTCGACGATCGGAAGCGACCGATCGAAGCGGTTCCCGATCAGGACGCCGTCGTCGCCCTCGACGACCACGGCGGTGATCCTCCAGCCCCGGTCGCGGGCGTCACGGAGCCGGGCCGCGACGACATCGAAGTCCTCGCGGCCGACGACCGCGATCACATCGCCGGCACCCGGCGGGCCGCCCAGGTCCTCGAGGCTGGTCAGCCGTCCGGCGCCTACGCCGGAGCCGGACGGCGTCTCGCTCCCCGGTCGCGCGATCGCCGTTCGCTCCAGACCCAGCTCTTCGATCCTGCCCAGCTCGAGCAGGCCAGTCCGGACCGGGTGCAGCTCGGCGAGGAGCGCGAGCTGGGGTCGCGCTCCGATGCGCCGCTCGGCCCGCAGCAGGAGCTCGCCGATGCCCGCAGCGCAGTCCACCGATCCCTTGGCACCGGTCGTCGGGCACCGTCCGACGAACAGCCACGCGGGCTCGCGCCCGGGCTCAATGCGCGCAACGGCTACTTCGGTCGTCGAGTTGCCGACGTCGACGCCGGCGACCAGCACCCGCCAGTGGCCCCCGGCGGAGGCGGGCTAGACGACGCTTGAAGTGGCCGGTTGATTCAGCTCGGGCGCGCGCTCGGCAAGCGCATCGACCAGCAGCTGCTCAACCGTGCTACGCCAGGCGTCCTCATCGAGGCTCCGGTGGAGTCCCTGCCAGCGCAGGAAGCGGCGCTTGCCAAGGCTGTCCAGGGCCCGGATCGCCGACATGACGAGGTGGAAATCGTGCTCGTCGACGAGCTCCTTGATCTCGCGGGCCGGGTCATCGGTCGTCGTGAACGCCCCTTCGGCCACGCCCTGCCAGTACGCGTGCTGGAACACACAACCCGATACCCCGCCACCGGGCTGCACCCAGCAGCCGATGGTTACGCCATGGCCGGATGTCTGAATCCCCCGGAGTGCCAGCTGCAGCAGCTGGCGACCACGTTCATCGCCGGCGAGGGTCTCCAGTTGACGGCGGGCGATGGTTTCCTCACGTGTCATCTCGGCATCTCCTTATACGGGCTCGTTCCATCTTAAGTGATCAGTCCACGCCGGGCGTAAACAGTTCTAGCTTCGCGCACGAGGTCGGCACACCGCTGGGCACCGCGCTGCGCCAGCGCGTCGGCCAGCGCATCAAGCTCCTCGGCCGACGAGCGTCCTGGGCGGAGCATGTCGTAAAAACGGAGCAGTTCGTCGTCGTCGAAGGCCGCGAGCTCGGCCGCGCGACGGAAGTTCTCGCCCAGCTGAGGGTTGCCGCCGCGCTCAGCGAACTTGGCCTGGAGGAGCAGGGTGTCGGCGGAGATGGCGACGTCGCTGGGCGCCAGATCGCCGGACACCGCGCCATCGAGGGTGATCTCATCGACGGTCCTTCCCGTGGCGGACCGCACATTCGCACGCCCCTCGGCCCCGAGCGGATAGCTCAGTTCGGCCACTCCGCCTCCAGCTCGACGGGCCCGGCGTTCTCCACCAGCCGGCGCTCGATCGCCACCAGCTGGACCACGCGCGCGTGATAGCGGGGCCCGAGCGCCTCGCTCGACTCCGGGAGAAGCAGCGGCTCGGGCGCGAGGCCCTTGGCGTAGCGCGCCGCGTTGCGCCCCAAGCCGCGATAGAGCTGGGGTGTGATCCGCGGCGCGATCGGGAACAGCTCGAGGTTGGCCAGCGGTGGGAGGTCGGCGCGATGGATCAGCGCCGTGCCCTTCGCCTGGAGTCCCACCGACACCGCTGATCCGGAGAGCCGCGCCGCATCCCAGCCGATCGAGCCGAGGTCGATCGAGCGGCGGACGCGAATAAGACGCGACTCGAGCCCCTCCTCCTCGATCCCAGCCAGAAGTTGGCGGAGCACCTCGGCGACGGTCATGCCGTTCAACGCCGCCCAGATCTCCCGTCCGAAGGCGGGCGAAAGTCCGACCACGATCTCATCGGCGCGATCGCCGGTGCTCGCCGGGCCCTTCTCGTGCAGGACGATGCAGCCCTCCGACCGCGCCTGCTCGAGTGTGAGATCGGCCGGGAACCACACCTGTCGGACGCTGGCCACCTGGCTGCGGCGCTCCGGCGACATGCGGTATCCGGTGCCGGGACCGGCATAGTCGTTGGCGTCGGTGAGCGACGAGAGGACGTTCAGCTGGGGGTCGAGGATCGCCGAGGTCTGGAGCAGGTCGCCGAGCAGCCGCTGGCGGATCATCTCCAGCACGCGCTCGGCCTCGAGCTCGTAGCCCCGGGCGGCAAGCGCGCGCACGGCGTCGAGCGCCGTCAGCCCGGCATCCATGATCCGTTCCGACGCGATCCCGGGAAGGTCCGACGGTGGCGCCGGAACGTCCAGGCTCCCGTGGGCGCGGACGCAGGCGTCGACGTCCTCATCGGTGAACTCGGCCAGCTCGAGCTCCTCGAAGACCGCGCGGCAGGCATCCGCCGCGCGGCGGCGCACGACCAGCAGCTCGGCGTCCTCGCGCCAGCGCAGGCCGCCCTCGAAGCCCCAGTCGCGCTGGACGACGAGGTAGTCGTCGAGATCCTCTGCGTTCATGTTCGAGGGGCCGAACGCGTTGTCGTAAGCCGGAATCGAGCCGAAGCCCGAAAACAGGAAGTCGGTTCCGGCCAGCAGCAGCGGCAGCGTGTGCGCGGTGCGGCGGATGTCGGACGCCGACATGAGCGTGTCATTGCCGCTGCAGGACTCCAGGTTGTAGAGCATCACGCACAGGTTCTCGGCGATCACCTCGCGCATGCCGTCGGGCACCGATGCGGTCACGTTCACGCCGTCGATCCCGCCGTTCTGAACGCCCTGACTGCCGGCTGCCCGCGTGACCGCGATACACCTCGCCTCGAGGTAGAGCATCGACTTGCCCTCACTCGCGCCCATCAGTACCTCGGCCCCCGACCCCGATGTGAAGCGCATCTTCAATCCGCGCGACGCATAGCAGGAGGCGAGGAACGCCTTCGACCACGGCGTGTCGTCGCCGTCGACGAAGACCTGCTCGGTGCCGTAGACCGAGACCGTCTCGGCGTATCCCGTCAGTCCGCGCATCCCCATCTCGAGTTCTGTTCGCTCCTCCACCGAGCACTGCGTCAGGGCGCCGGGCGCTCCGACCTGGCTGCCGATGAGAAGGGCGAGTGCGTTGGACGGAGCGTCGCGCAGGACCGGCACGGTCGTCTCGAGCTCGCGGAACCCGAGCGCCACTGCCGCGGCGGCGTCGGCAGCGATCAGCAGCGGGTGATCGATGCGATTGGTCACGTGGGCCTGAATCGACGGCGTCTTGCGGACGCGCATCTTCTGCATGGCCTGAAGAATCTCGACCGGTGTCAGCAGCGCCAGCGTGGCGGCGATCTTGGCCGGGGTCATGCCGGCGGTCAGTCGCGTGACCTCGTCGCGCGAGACCCCGGGATCGACGATCATCCTCGCGAAGTCGACCGTCGGGATGGCCATCGCCTCGTCGGCCACGTTGATGTCGATGGCGTGTCGCGCGATGAACTCATCGAGCATGTCGAACTCGGCCTCAGGCTTACCGTCGAGCTCGACCACGCGGCCGTCCTGGATCCGCAACGAAGGCTGCGGGTCGAACGGACTCGAGAAGGCCACCAGACCCAGCGTGGGGTCTTCCGGCACCAGGTTGTCGCCGCTGATCGGACGGTTGGCGAGGAACTCGGACCTCGCCGACACCCGGTCCTCGACGTGCATTCAGTGCTGTGGCGGCGGGCCCGATGCGAGCGTCACACTGTCGGGCTCGCGGTCGGGAGCGACTCCGGTAAACGGAGGCCCGGACTCCCGCCCGGCGGCCCGCGTCCCGCGAGCATCCGACGCCACGGGCGTCATTGGCTCGCATGAGCCAGGAGGCATACCGTCACCCCGGCGAGCCAGGCTGCGGTCGAGCCCAACCCACGAGCGGCCAGCACAGCAACTCCGCCCAGCGAGCCGCAGGTACCGATCGACGAAGGCGAACGTTGAACGTAGCTGAGGCATCTTGTGTCGAGAGTATCACGGCCGCGTTAGGGGCCCTGACGGCCCCGCACCGACCGAGTATGCTGTCCGCCGATTCGACGAGGGCGGAGCGCAATGGTGACCGAGAGTTTTGTGGCGTTGTGCAGGCTGCACCCTCTCGGGCTGTGACGTGCGACTGGGGCTCCTCGTCAACCCGATTGCCGGCATGGGCGGCCGCCTCGCGTTCAAGGGCAGCGACGACGTCGCCCTGGTGGCGGCAGCGCGAGAACGCGGCGAGACTCCCATCGCACCCACGCGCGCGACGGAGGCGCTGCGACCGCTCGCGGCGCTCGACGCCGGCCTCGAGGTGCTGACCTACGCCGGCGAGATGGGCGAGCAGGAGGCTGTCGACGCCCACCTCGTCCCCACCGTCGTCGGCGCGGCCGGGGCAGTCACATCGGCAAGGGACACACGCGCGGCCGCCCTGGCAATGGCCGACCGAGGTGTGGACCTGCTGCTGTTCGCGGGCGGAGACGGGACCGCCGTCGACGTCCTGCAGGCGATCGGTGAGCGGGTTCCGGTCCTTGGCATCCCGGCGGGAGTAAAGATGCACTCGGCGGTGTTCGCAGTAAACCCTCGAAGCGCCGGCGAGCTGGCGGCCCACATTGCCCAGGAGGGGGTGCACAGCCTCCGCCGCGCCGAGGTGATGGACGTGGATGAGGCGCTGCTGCGCGCCGGTTCGGTGTCGGCTCGTCTGCATGGCTTTATGAACGTTCCCGACGCCCGCCGTCACCTCCAGGGCGCCAAGGCGCGCTCGCTCGGAAGTGAGTCCCTGGCCCAGGAGGCCATCGCGCATCACCTGGTCGACAACGTCCTCGGCGAGAGCACGTGGCTGATCGGCCCGGGGACGACGACCGGCGCCGTCCTCGCGCTGCTCGGCCTCGAGAAGACGCTGCTCGGCGTCGACGTGATCCGCGGCGCCGCCCGGCTGATCGCGGACGCCGACGAACGGACGCTGATCGACCTTCTGGCCGGCGAGGACGCCGGCATCGTCGTGACGCCCGTTGGCGGCCAGGGGTTCCTGTTCGGCCGCGGCAACCAACAGCTCTCCGCTTCCGTGATCGAGAGGGTCGACCGGGAACGCATCGTCGTCGTTGCCACCGAGGCGAAGATCGCTCGCCTCGCTGGCGCTCCACTGCGCGTCGACACCGGCGACCCCGCCCTCGACGCAAGCCTGGCCGGCTACACCCGCATGCACGTCGGCTACAACCGCGAGATCGTCTATCCGGTCGCCTGATGACCGGCCCCGAGGAGGTCATTACGTGAGCGAAGCCCCGCCCGCCCACCCCTACATTCCGAATTCCGCGCCCGCCGTCAGGCAGGCCATGCTCGACGCGATCGGCGTGCAGAGCGTGGAGGAGCTCTACGGGTCAATTCCAGAGCGCCTCCGCGTGCCCGGGCTGCTCAACCTGCCCGAGCCGATGCGCTCGGAGTATGAGCTGCGCCGCCATGTCACGGGTGTGCTCGATCACAGCCACAGCTGCGTCGAGCGGTTGAGTTTTCTCGGAGGCGGGTGTTGGCCTCACTACGTCCCAGCGGTGTGCGATGAGATCGTCAACCGGGGCGAGTTCCTCACCGCGTACTACGGCGACAGCTACGGCGATCACGGAAAGATGCAGGCGCTGTTCGAGTACGCGAGCATGCTCGCGGAGCTCGTCGAGTGCGATGCCGTGAGTCAGCCCACCTACGACTGGGGCGCCGCGGCGGCGACATCCATCTGCATGGCGGCGCGCATCACCGGCCGACGGGTGGCGCTTGTGCCGGCGTCAGTTGGAGCTGAGCGCCGCTCGCTGATCGAGGGCTACTGCGACCCATGGGTCGACATCGAGACGATCCCGTTTGACCCGAGCACCGGTCTGCTCGAGCTAGACCGCATACGGGAGGCGCTGTCGGCCGACGCCGCGTGCGTGTACTTCGAGATGCCGAGCTTCCTCGGCACGGTCGAGACGCAGGCGCAGGAGATCGCGGCCCTGGCCCGCGAGGCCGGGGCGCTGACCGTGGTCGGCGTCGACCCGATCTCGCTGGGCGTGCTCGAGGCGCCGCCCCGGTATGGCGCCGACATCGTGTGTGGCGACATCCAGCCGTTGGGCATCCACATGCACTACGGCGGCGGAAACGCCGGCTTCGTTGCCTCCAAGGACAGCGAGCAGTTCGTCTCCGAATACCCGATGTTCCTGATCGGCCTCGGCCCCACGGAGGCTCCGGGCGAGTACGGGTTCGGCGAGGTTGTCTGGGAGCGGACCTCGTATGTCCAGCGCGGTGATTCCAAGGAATACACGGGAACAACCCAGAACCTGTGGGCCATTGCCGCCGGGGCTTACCTGGCCCTGCTCGGACCGCACGGGTTGGCCGAGCTCGGGCAGGGCATCGCCGAGCGTGCGGGGTACGCCGCCAAACGGCTTGGCGAGCTGCCGGGCGTCCGAGCGCCGCGGCTGTCAGCGCCATTCTTCAAGGAGTTCGTCGTCGACTTCAGCGAGAGCGGCCGTACCGTCGCCGAGGTCAACGGCGCCCTGCGCGAGCGGGGAATCTTTGGCGGCCTCGACCTGTCGGATCAGTACCCGGAGCTCGGGCAGAGCGCGCTCTTCTGCGTCACCGAGGTGCATACGAAAGCCGACATCGACCGTCTCGCCGACGAGCTGGCGGAGGTGCTTTAGATGACACTGCGTCCATTCCATCAGGCCAGCTGGAACGAGCCGATCCTGCTCGAGCTTTCGACTCCCGGGGAGCGTGGCATTCTCCCGCCGCCGGTAGACCCCGAGCTCGCCGGCGCGGCGCATGACCCGCTCGCGGCGCTGCCCGGCGCGCTGCGCCGCTCGAGCTCACCGGAGCTGCCGGAGCTGAGCCAGCAACGTGTCCTGCGCCACTACATGCGCCTGTCCCAGGAGACGCTGGGCAACGACGTGAACATCCACCTCGGCCTCGGAACGTGCACGATGAAGTACAGCCCGAAGGTCAACGAGGAGCTGGTCCGTTCGCCCAAGGTCACCGAGCTGCACCCACTCCAGGACGACGGGACCGTGCAGGGGATGCTCGAGGTCCTCTACCGCTTCGAACGCATGCTGTGCGAGATCTCCGGGCTGAGCCGCTTCACGCTGCAGCCCGCCGGCGGGTCGCAGGGCGTGTATGCGAACGCCAGGATGATGCGTGCCTACCACGCCGCCCGGGGCAACGGGGACCGCGACGAGATCATCACCACGATCTTCTCCCACCCGTGCGACGGGGCAGGACCGGCCACGGCCGGCTTCAAGGTGATCACCGTGTACGCCGGCGAGAAGGGATACCCCGAACCCGACGCCATTCGCAGGGCGGTGTCGGAGCGGACCGCGGGACTGATGATCACCAATCCCGAGGACACCGGGTTGTTCAACCCGCACATCGACGAGATCGTCGACATCGTCCACGACGCCGGCGGCCTGTGCCATTACGACCAGGCCAACGCCAACGGAATTCTCGGCATCACGCGGGCGGGGGACGCGGGGTTTGACCTGTGCCAGTTCAACCTCCACAAGACGTTCTCCTCGCCGCACTGCTCGATGGGCATGCCGGTCGGCGCGTGCGGGGTCACGGGCGAGCTGGCGCCGTTCCTCCCCGTGCCGACGGTCGAGTTCGACGGTTCGCGGTACCGGCTCGAGTACGACCGGCCGCAGTCGGTCGGGAAGATCCGTGCCTTCCACGGCGTTCCGGCCACCGTCGTGCGCTCGTTCGCGTGGGCCCTCAGCCTAGGGGCGGAAGGTCTGCGCGAGGTCGCCGAGACAGCGGTGCTGAACAACAACTACCTCGCCTCGCGACTCGCCGGCGTGCGTGGTCTGGAGGTCTCGTTCGCGGAGACGAATTCCGCCCACCGGCTGGAGCAGATTCGCTATAGCCTCGAGCAGCTGCACCAGGACACCGGCGTGGGCACGCTCGACGTGGGACGGCGCACGACGGACTTCGGCGTGGCCACCTACTTCGCCAGCCACGAGCCGTGGCTGGTTGCCGAGCCGATGACGCTCGAGCCGTCGGAGTCCTATTCGCGCGCCGATCTCGACGAGTACGCCGAGATCATCACGGAGGTCGCGCGGGAGGCCTACGAGAATCCCGAGGAGGTCCTGAACTCGCCACAGCGGAGCACCGTCCACAAGCTGGACCTCGCGCCGCACGACGACCCGGACCGGTGGGCGCTCACGTGGCGGGGATACCGGCACAAGCGGGACGGCCAGGCAGCGTCCGAAGGGTCGCCCGCACAGGCCTCCGGCAGCTGATGCACACCGTCGCCGGCGGGCACGTGCCTATCTCCGCCCGCCCGGAGCTCGACTTCGCGCCCCGGATCGCCGCCCTCCAGGCGGCGTTCTCGGGGCGCCTGGGCTTCTGTGCCGTGCGACTCGAGGACGGCGAGTCGGTCGAGCTGCATGCCGACGAGCTCTTCCCCACCGCGTCGGTGATCAAGGTCGCGCTGTGCGCCGCGGTGCTCGATCTCGTCGCGCGCGGGCAGGCCGACCTCGGCCAGACGGTCGGTCTGCCGCCGCTCGGCCAGCGCGTCGCCGGAGGGGGGATCCTCAAACAGCTGGAGCTCCGGTCACTGTCTCTCCGCGACACGATCGAGCTCACCATCACGCTGTCGGATAACGTGGCCACCAACACGTTGCTCGAGGCGCTCCCGACCGACCGCGTGAACGACTACCTGGCCGCTCTCGGGTTGGAGCGCACGCGCATGCTCGGCCCCGTTGACTTCACGCGCATCGGACCCGGCCTCGAGGGTGGGATCGGCGTCTCGACACCGCGCGAGCAGGTCTGGCTGTTTTCCGCGCTGGCCCGGGAACAAATCCTCACGCCCGACCTCTGCCGCTACCTGCTCGGCGTGCTCGGACGCCAGCACTACCAGGATCAGATTCCGCGCTGGCTCGCGTTCGACCCTTACGCCCAGTACCACGGACGGACCCAGCCGCTGGCGGTCGCGAACAAGACGGGAGAACTCGACGGAATCCGCGCCGATGCCGCGCTCCTCGTTCACGAATCGCGGGGAACAGTGGCGCTGGCTGTGTTCACCGAGGGCGCGCATGATCTCCGTGAGAGCGTCGACGTGGAGGGCTCACTGGCGGTCGCCGAGTGCGCCGCCGCCATCGCGGCGCGCCTTTTTGGCCTTGCCGTCTGAGTCACATAGACTTGCCCGCATGGCAGACGCTCTCGTCGTAATCGACATTCAGAACGAGTATTTCCCCGGCGGAGCGCTCACGCTCCCCCATGCTGAGCGCGCGGCCGGCCGCGCGGCCGAGGCGATCGACGCGGCCCGCGCGGCGCGTGTTCCCGTGGTACATATCCGGCACGAGGAGCCTGGCAGCACCGAGTGGTTCGTGCCCGGCAGCCACGGCTCGCAGACCAACAGCGCGGTGGCACCGACCGACGGCGAACTGGTCGTCGTGAAGAACTACCCGAACTCATTTCTCCAGACCGAGCTCGCCGAGCACCTGGCGAACGTCGGGGCGAGTCGCATCGCCTTCTGCGGAATGATGACTTCGATGTGCGTGGACGCGACGGTGCGCGCCGCCGCCGACCTCGGCCTGCAACCCGTCCTGCTCGACGATGCCTGCGCGGCCCCGGACCTCGAGCATCGTGGCAAGCAGGTGGCGGCCGACGACGTCCACGCCGCGTTTTGCAGCGCGCTCGGGGACGAGATCGCCACCGTCGTCGAGACCCGCGAATTTGCCGCCGAGCCAACCGGCGCGTGAGGAGGAAGCCGTGACGACGTTTGAAGAACTCCGCCCGGTCGAGTCCCGCTTCCGTCTCGATCAGGAGATCATGGCCGGCCCGATCTACCGCAAGTTCGAGAAGGCCGCGCGTACGTTCTGGAACCCGAAGGACATGGAGTACGAGCTGGACGCCGCCGACTGGAGCCGCATGACCGACGAGCAACGCTCCGGCATGGCGATGATCACGGTCCGCTTCGAGGCCGGCGAACAGGAAGTCACCGACGAGCTTCTGCCGATGCTCGCCGCTGCCCATGCGCTCGGCCGCTTCGACTGGGTGATGTACGTGTCGACGTTCATGCAGGAGGAGGCGCGGCATTCGGAGTTCTTCACGCAGTGGCATGCGCGCGTCGCCGGCCTGATGACGCCGGCCGAGAAGGCGGCCTACTGGCCGCCCCGCGAGCACACGGTCGATCCGCAGGGGCGCTTCCACGTCGGCGAGCCCGTGTACGAGGGTCTGCCCAAGTACGGCAACCGGCTCAGGGCGGCCGTCGAGGCCGGCGACGAAGCTGCGATAGAAGGGGCATTCGTCCAGTTCGCCACCCTCTACTGCGGCTGGATCGAGGGCGTGCTCACGATGCCGTCCTACGAAATCGTCATCGATACGACCGAGCTGTGGGGTGTCCTCCCGGTACTCAGGCAGGGCTTCCGGAGAATCCTGGCCGACGAGGGGCGCCACATCACGTTCGGGACGCAATCGTGCCGCATCCTGATCGAGAACAACCCTGAGTACGAAGCGCTGGCACACGAGGTGATCAACGAGTACCGCGGCAATGCCGTGGGGATGCTCGAATACCAGCGCAATGTGCCGGGCCTCGACCTGAACAAGTACCAGCGCCAGAAGGCCCGCCACTATCTCAACCGCTGCCGGGAGATGGGCATCACGCCCGACCAGTCAATCGTCGACCAGATCCTCGACCCGGAGATCGACTTCGTCGTCGGCGTCGAGGCGGGCTAGTGGTCGTGACTCGTCGCTGGCGGTGTCTGGAGGTCGGCTGCGGGGCCGTCGTCGACGCGGACACTGACGAGGCGCTGGTCGCGGCGGCGAACGCCCACGTGCGTGAAGCCCACGACAGCTATGAGCTCGAGGAGGTCATCCTCGCCAGCGTCGAGGATGCACCGGCATCGGCAAACGAACGCACCGCAGACGGGAGCCACACTTGACCCTCGCACAGGAAGATCTCGCCCACGTTGACGTCGCCAGTCCGAAGGTCTACGAACAGGGGGTGCCGCACGAGGAGCTGGCGGCGCTGCGCCGGGACGACCCGGTCCACTGGCATCCGTGGCCCGGCACGCGCGGCGGCTTCTGGCTCCTGTCCAAGCACGCCGACGTGATCGCCGTCGGCAAGGACCCCAAGCGGTTCTCCTCGCAGATCGGCCACATCGCGCTCGAGGACCGGGCTCCGGACGCGTTGGCCGCGCGCCAGTCGATGATCGAGACCGACCCGCCCGAGCACACGCGGCTGCGAAAGCTGGTCAGCTACGCGTTCACGCGGACCAAGGTCAAGGAGTACGAGCAGTACACGCGGAACATCGTCAACGACCTGCTCGACAAGGCCATCGCCCGGGGCGAGTTCGACTGGGTGACCGAGATCTCCGAGCCGGTGCCGGTCAGCATCCTCATCGCGATCCTCGGGCTGCCCGAGCAGGACATTCCGATGCTGATCGAGCTGACCAGCGAGATGGCCGCAGCAACCGACTCGGAGTACCGGCCCGATCCCGACAAGTATCCGAGCGACATCGATCCGCGCCTGCTCCCGTTCGGCACGCCGGCCGCCCTCCAGGTCATCGAGTACGGACGCAAGATCGGGGCCGAGCGACGCAAGAACCCGGGCGACGACCTGGTCTCGCGCCTCGTCCACGCCGAGGTGGAAGGCGAGCGCCTGAACGACACCGAGTACTCGAACTTCTTCGAGCTGTTCATCTTCGCCGGCAACGAGACGACCCGCACCGGCATCTCGCACGGCATGCTGGCCCTGATGGAACATCCGGACCAGTTCGATCGGCTGGCGGCCGAACCGGAGCTGGTGCCGATCGCCGTCGACGAGATCCTCCGCTACGGCACCCCGATCATCTACTTCCGGCGGACGGCAACCGAGGACACCGAGATCCGCGGGGTCCAGATCAAGGCGGGGGATCGTGTCGCCATGTGGTTCCTGTCGGCGAACTTCGACGAGGACGTGTTCGAGGATCCGATGGCGTTTGACATTTCGCGCCGGCCCAATCCGCACACGACGTTTGGGCGGGGTGGCCCGCACTTCTGCCTCGGGTCCTTCCTGGCCCGCCTGGAGATCGGGATCCTGCTCGAGGAGATCCTCAGGCGCAACGTACGCTTCGAGCTCACCGGGCCGCCGGTTCGCCTGAGCTCGAACTTCGTCAACGGCTTCAAGTCGATCCCGGTGCGCGTCGTACCCGTAGATCGAAAGTAATTCGAGGAAAGAGAGGCGTCATGGCGACCGTCGCAGCCCCCGCCGTCGAGCGGCTCTATCTCGCGGGCGAATGGATCGAAACCGGCGAATCATTCGAGGTCCGCTCGCCCTACTCGGGCGACCTGGTGGCGCGGGTGGCCCGCGCCGGGGCCGACGAGGCACGCCGGGCGGTCGACGCCGCCGAGCGGGTCATGCGCGAGCCGTTGGCTCCGTGGCGTCGCGCCGACATCCTCGAGCGGATGTCACAGCTCATCCGCGACCGCGGTGAGGAACTCGCCCAGACCATCTGCGCCGAAGCCGGCAAGCCGCTCAAGGCCGCCCGCGCTGAGGCGGCCCGCGCCGTGAACACCTATGCCCTCGCCGCGGGCGAGGCCCGGCGGTTGAGCGGTGACTCGGTTCCGATCACCGGTACCCAAGCCGGCGATGGACACGCCGCCTGGACGGTGCGGGTGCCGATCGGCGTGATCGGGGCGATCTCTCCGTTCAACTTCCCCCTCAACCTCGTCGCGCACAAGCTGGCCCCCGCGCTGGCCGCCGGGTGCGCGGTCGTGCACAAGCCGGCGACGCAAACGCCGGTCTCGGCCCTGCGCCTCGCCGCTCTGGCCGAGGCGGCTGGACTCCCGGCCGGCTGGCTGAGCGTCCTCCCGGGGCGAGCGAGCGACATCGGAGATGTACTGGTCGAGGATCCGCGCGTGCGCATGCTGACCTTCACGGGATCGGCCGAGGTCGGCTGGGGTCTCCGCGCCCGCGCCGCCCGCAAGAAGGTCGCGCTCGAGCTGGGCAACGCGTCCCCCGTCATTGTCGAGCCGGACGCCGATCTCGAGCTGGCGAGCACGAAGGTGGCCACGCACGCGTTTACCTACGCCGGCCAGACCTGCGTCTCGGTGCAGCGCGTCTACGTCCATCGCGAGATCCTCGACGACTTCCTCGCCCAGCTCGTCCCCAAGGTCGACGCCCTCCGCACGGGTGACCCAGCCGACGAGACGACGGATGTCGGGCCGGTCATCGACGCGGGGAATCGCGACCGCATCCGTGCCTGGATCGAAGAGGCGGTGGCCGACGGCGCCGAGGTCGTGACGGGCGGAGCCCAGGAGACCGGGCTCCTGAAGCCGACCGTCCTACGCAACGTGAAGCCCGAAATGAAGGTCTCTTGCCAGGAGATCTTCGGACCGGTCTGCTCGGTGGTGCCGTACGACTCGCTGCAGGATGCGTTTGACCAGGCCAACGCCACCGAATACGGGCTCCAGGCCGCCATCTTCACGCGCTCGCTCGAACCCGCCGTGAGAGCATCCGGCACGCTCGACTTCGGGAGCGTGATGATCAACGAGGCACCCGAATGGCGCGTCGATCAGATGCCCTATGGCGGTACGAAGGCATCGGGGAACACGAAGGAGGGCCCCGCGTACACAATCCGTGAGATGACGGAGGAGCGCCTGATCGTGCTCGGCGGGGTCTAGATGATCGATTCGCAATCAACCATCTGAGCACCCCGTGGCCACGAAGATCCACGCCGCTGTCCTACACCGGTTCGGGCAGCCGCTAATCGTCGAGGAGCTCGAGCTTGACCCGCCCAAGGCCAGCGAGGTGCTCGTTCGCATGGCGGCCAGCGGGGTCTGCCACTCCGACCTCCACGTCGCCCAGGGTGTCCACCCAACCTCGCTTCCGGTCGTCCTCGGTCATGAGGGCGCCGGGGTGATCGAGGAGGTCGGCTCCGGCGTGGCCGGGCTGGCCGCGGGCGATCACGTCCTACTCACCTGGCTCCCCTACTGCGGGCACTGCCGGTACTGCGCCCGCGGTTGGCCCAACCGCTGCGAGAACACGGCCTGGTACGACGCCACCATGGAGGACGGCACATGCCGCTTTCATGCCGACGGACAGCCGGTTCATCACTACAACACATCGTCGTTCGCGCAGCGTTCTGTCGTGCCGGCGCGGACGGCCATAAAGGTTGACCCGAGCCTGCCGCTGGCCGAGCTTGCCCTGATGGGCTGCGCGGTCATGACCGGCGTCGGGGCGGTGCTCAACACGGCGAAGGTGCGCCCGGGCGACACCGTCGCGGTCGTTGGTTGCGGAGGCGTGGGGCTGAACGTCGTGCAGGGCGCGAAAATCGCCGGAGCCTCGACGATCATCGCTGTCGACGTTGTCGCGGCCAAGCTCGAGCTCGCGCGTGAGCTGGGGGCGACGGCCGTCGTCGACGCCGGGCGGCCCGACCCCGTCGCGGCCGTCTCAGAGCTCGTCCCGGGAGGTGTCGATTACGCCTTCGAGGCGCTCGGTCGCCCCGCGACAATCGAGATGGCAATCGGGCTGACCGGGCGCGGAGGCCAGGCAATTCTGATCGGCATGGCGCCGCCCGACGCACGGGTGAGCATCGATGCGCTGACGACGACCCTCGAGGAGCGGTGCGTGCGTGGCTCCTGGTACGGCTCCTGCGTGCCCCTGCGCGACATCCCCCTGCTGGTCGACCTTTACCGCGAGGGCCGCCTGCGTCTGGATCCGCTGATCACCCGGTGCGGGCTCGAGGACGTCAACGACGCCTTCGCGCGGATGGAGGCCGGCGAGACCGCGCGAAGCGTGATCGTGTACGAGTGACGATGAGGCTCTACGCGCTTCATTGCGGCGGCGACTACATGGACTGGGCCGCGTTCGACCCATTCGACGAACGCGTGGGGACCAAGGTCTACAACCCGTACTTCATGTACGTCATCACGCATCCCGATGGCACTGTCCTGTTCGACTCCGGTGTGCACCCCCAGATGGGCACAGATCCGGTGGCCCGGCTGGGCCCCGCGGCGGCCTCGTTCGAAGTGCTGATGACCGAGGACGACACCGTCGAGAGGCGGTTGGCCTCGATTGGCATGAAGCCGACCGACATCGACCTCGTCGCCCAGTCGCACCTGCACTTCGACCACGCCGGCGGACTCGAATGGCTGACACACGCGCCGGTCCTCGTGCAGCGGGAGGAGCTCAGCTTCGCGCTCGATCCCCCCGTCTACCAGCATCTGATCTACGTGCGCGGCGATTACGAGCACGAGCTCAACTGGCAGGAGCTCGACGGTGATCACGACATCTTCGGCGACGGGCGCCTGGTGCTGCTCAGCACGCCCGGTCACACCAAAGGGCATCAGTCGCTGATGGTGCGGCTCGACAGCGGGCAGACCGTGATCCTGCTCGCCGACGCGGCCTATCTGCTGGCCAAGATGCGCGAACGCGCACTGCCGGCCCTGCTGTGGAGCCCCGATGCGATGGTGGCCAGCTGGGAGCGGCTCGAAGCGCTCGAGCGCGAACACGAGGCGATGCTGATCGCCACCCACGACCTCGACTATCGCGAGCGCGTGAAGCTCGCTCCGGAGGCGTGGTACGAGTGACCCGACCGCAGTGAGCGCGCCGGCGGCGCTGGTGGCCGACGCCGTGGCTCGCTTCGGCATGGAGCGCGATGCTCAGGTCGAGTTCGTGCGCCACGGCGAGAACACGACCTACAGCGTCACGGGGTCGGACGGCCGGCGGTTCGCTCTGCGCATCAACCGGCCGGGGTACCAGACCCCCCAGGCGATCCGCTCCGAGCTGGCCTGGATGGCGAGCCTGCGCGAGGGGGGTGTGCGAACCCCTCGTCCCGTGCTCGGGACAGATGGCGATCCGCTGCAGACCGCGGCCACCGTCACGGGCGAAATGCGGACGGCGGTGATGTTCGAGTGGATCGACGGCGTGCCGCTGAGCGCCGTTGCCGAGGTCGAGCCGTGGGAACGGCTGGGCGAGCTGATGGCGCGGCTCCATACGCACGCGCGCGCCTGGAAACGCCCGGACTGGTTCACGCGCCCGGCCTGGGACGCCGAGGCGCTGGTGGGAGACGACCCGCGTTGGGGGCCGCCCGATCCCCACCATGTCTTCACGGCGGGGGATCGCGCGGTTCTGGAAGCGAGCCGCGCCGAGGTGCGGGCGCGGCTTGACGCGATCGGAACCGACTCCAATCGGTTCGGCCTGATCCACAGCGATGTCGGCTTCGAGAACGTCTTGGTCGGTGGCGACGGCGGGGTGGTGATCATCGATTTCGACGACAGCGGGTACAGCTGGTACATGCACGACCTGGCCGTTCCGCTGTATCCCCATGAGGCAAGCGGTGGGCTGGGCGAGCGCCGCGACGCGCTCGTCAAGGGCTACCGCGGCGTGAGAGAGCTCGGGGAGGAGTCATTGTTCGAGCTGCCGACGTTCCTGATGGCCCGGAGGATCCAGACGCTCGGCTGGGCGTTCAGCCGCGCCGAGACCGCGCACGCACGCAGACAGGGTCCGCGGCGGCTGCAGACCACCCCGCAGGCGACCCGCGACTTCCTCATCTGGGCGCGGGACAACCCGCTCTGATATCGAATGGCACCCGTTTACCACGTCGCATAATGTATGCATCGACTATGGCTCCTCCTCTGATCCTCATCACCTGCTGGCGTCGCGAGCTGCCGACCTACCTGGGGGAGCGGACCAGACTCGAAACACTCGATCCCTCCTACGCGGAGCGGGTCTGCGACGCGGGCGGGTTGCCCCTGCTGCTCTCACGCCCACCCTCAGGTCTCGACGAGGCGGCAAACCGGCTGGTGGCCATGGTCGACGGCGTGCTCCTGACCGGGGGCGGTGATGTCGATCCGAGTAGCTACGGCGCCAAGCACGAGAACGTCCACGACGATGACGCCGAGGCCGACGCCTTTGAGCTGGCCATCCTCGACGCCGCCCGAACCGCGCAGCTGCCAACCCTGGGGGTCTGCCGCGGCGCCCAGCTGATGGCGATCGCACACGGCGGACGGCTCGCGCAGCGCCTTTCGGCCGTGGACGGGCACACCGAGCTGTCCGGCCTCAGCGCGGAGGAGATCCTGACCGCACGCCACCCGGTCAACCTGACCGCCGGTTCGCGCGTTGCCCGCGCGATCGGTCGGGAGGCGGCGGCCGTCAACACGATTCACCACCACCAGATCGCCGATCCCGGCGAGCTCGACGTCACGGCCACTGCACCGGGTGGCGTGATCGAGGCGGTCGAGCCGCGCACGGACTGGGCGTGCGTGGGCGTTCAGTGGCATCCCGAGAAGATGGAGGAACCCGAACAGCGGGGCCTGTTTGAGCAGCTGGTCGGCGACGCCCGGCTGGCCCGCCGGAGAGCCGCGGCATGAGCCGGCTCCGCGGCTACACGGCGCCGCTGTCCGCCGACGGCCGTGCCGGCCTCGTCCCGGCGCCGCCGTGGCACTACTCGGGCGACTTTCTCATCGCCGAGTACCGGACCGATCCCGACGCTGTCGCCGCGCTGTTGCCCGACGAGCTCGAACCGGCCGAGGATCCCGGCGCCGTCGCGGCCATCTTCGCCGACTGGCAATCGTGTTCGGCCGATCTGCACGAGCTCGTCGACCCGATCCAATCGCAGTACCGGGAGTTCTTCATCGTGGTCGGCGCGCGCTATCGGGGCGAGCCGGTGAGCCGCTGCGTGTACATCTGGGTGGACAAGGACTTCGCCATGTATCGCGGGTGGATACAGGGCTTCCCCAAGAAGCTCGGCTCGATCCATATGACCCGGCTGTTCGCCGCCGGCCAGGCAACTCCCAAGCTCCACGCCGGCGCCCGCTTCGGCGCCACCTGTACCGCCAACGACCGCCAGATCGCCCGGATGGCCCTCACCCTCGAGCACGTCTCCGACAGCGGCCCGACGGTCAACGACCCGCCGATGCACAACACGCGTCACTTCCCGGCCGCCAGCGGGACCCGACCCGACGTCTTCGAGCTCGTCCGGGCCGGAGGCCGTGATCGCGACGCCACGCCGATCTGGGAGGGCAGCGCCGAGCTGCGCTTCTACGACGACACACTCGAGGACCTGCAGGCGATCGCTCCGCACGAGATGCTGCGCGGCTACCGGTTCACATTCGGCTACACCGTCGACGGCGTCGAGGTGGTCACGCGGCATCACCAGGAGGTGGACACATGAGACACGTCCGCGTCGAGCAGGATGGGCGGCCGGTCGACGGCACCCTGGATGGCGAGATGATTCGCGCCGGCTCGATCGAGATCCCCGTCGGCGCCGTTGTCCGGTGGCTGTCTCCGGTGACGCCGAGCAAGATCATCGCCACCCATCTGACGTACCGCTCGCGCGCGATGGAGTACAAGATGGCGCGGCTCCCGGAGACGCCGTCCTACTTCATGAAGCCCCCCTCCTCGCTGTCGGGCCATCTGGCGGCTGTGAGCCGGCCGGCGGGCTGTCGCTTTCTCAACTACGAGGGCGAGGTGGCGGTGGTGATCGGCCGTCGCTGCCGCGGCGTGAGCCTGGACAACGCGCTCGATTACGTGGCCGGCTACACCGTGGCCAACGACTGGGGCGTTCACGACTTCCGCCACGCCGATCGCGGCTCGATGCTGCGCGTCAAGGGCCAGGACGGCTTCTGCCCGCTCGGGCCCGTGATGGTCGACTCGGCCGACGTGGATCCGGAGGACCTGATCCTGCGGACCTACGTCAACGACGAGCAGGTTCAGGAGGGCCACACGGGCAGCGACCTCATGTTCTCGTTCGCCTACCAGGTGGCCGACGTCGCTCGGCTGATCACGCTGGAGCCCGGCGACGTGCTGCTGACCGGTACGCCGGCAAACTCGCGTCCGGTGCAGCCAGGCGATAGGGTGGCGGTCGAGGTGGAAGGGATCGGGCGTCTGGAAAACCACGTGGTGCAGTCCGACGAGGAGCTGCAGGTCGTCGGCGAGCAGCCCGCGGTGACGGCGCAGACGCTCCACGTGGCGCTGGCGATACCCGAGGATCAGGCGGAACGCGAAGTAACTCAGGAGGCCCGATGACTGTCCCGCAGGTGCTCCACCCGTTTGCCGCGCCCACGCGAGCCGCGAGCGACTTTCTCGACATGGTCCGGGGCGACGGCTGCCGCCTCTGGGACAGCGAGGGGCAGTCGTACCTCGACGGCACGGCCTCCCTGTGGTACTGCGCCGCCGGCCACGGCCGGCAGGAGATCATCGACGCGGTCAATGCTCAGATGAACCAGCTCGCGGCCTACCACACGTTCGGCCGCTTCACCAACCCGCCGGCGCAGAAGCTGGCGGACACACTGACCGAGCTCGAGCCGATTCCGGGCGCCCGCGTTCTGTTCACCAACGGCGGCTCGGAGGCTGTCGACAGTGCACTCAAACTGGCCCGCGCGGGGCACCGAGCCAACGGAGAGGCCGGGAGGACCATCTTCCTCAGCCGTCACAACGGTTATCACGGTGTGATGTTCGGAGGTACGTCGCTCAGCGGTTTGCCGCCCAACCGTTTGCCCTACGGACCGCTGCTCCCCGACACCTATCAGGTCCCTCACGACAGCCTGCAGGCGATGCGCGACGCGGTCGCCTACCACGGACCCTCGCGGGTGGCGGCGATAATCGCCGAGCCGGTGATCGGCGCCGGCGGCGTGTTTCCGCCGGTCGACGGCTACCTCCAGGGGCTCAGGGACCTGTGCGACGAGAGCGGCGCGCTGTTGATCTTCGACGAGGTCATCACCGGGTTCGGGCGGCTGGGCTCGTGGTTCGGAAGCCACCATTTCGGCGTGGCGCCGGACCTGATGACGTTCGCCAAGGCGATCACCAGCGGCTACCTGCCGCTGGGCGGGGTTGTCGTCGGCCCGCGCGTGAGAGAGTGGCTGGAGGGCGACGATGCGTTCCTGCTCACCCACGGCGGCACCTATTCGGGCCATCCGAGTTGCTGCGCGGCCGGCCTGGCCAACCTCGCCATCCTCAAGCGCGAGCGGTTGCCCGAACGTGCCCGGGAAGCCGGACGGCGGTTGCGCGCTGGCCTTGACCAGCTGGTCGGCCGCGACGGCGTGGCCGGCGTCCGTGGCGAGGGACTGATGCAGGCTGTAGCGCTCGACCAACCGGTGCTCGCCGTGGCGGTGTCCGAGGCGATGCTCGGGCTGGGCGTCATCGGGCGAGCGTCGCCGTACGCCAACGCCCTCGCATTCTCGCCGCCCCTGATCATCTCGGACGACGAGATCGACGAGCTCGTCGAGGCGACGGGCGAGGCGATCGATGCGGTTGCCGCCACGGTCTGAGGATGGAGGGCAGCGGCAGAGCCCCGGCCCGCGTTGACGGCGCCACGCTGGCGATCGCCAGCGTGGTCGATCAGGTCTACTGGGCCATCCGCGACCGGATCATCCAAGGGTCGCTCGAGCGCGGCGCGCGCATCCATCAGGAGGACCTGGCCGAGGAGCTGGGTGTATCCCGCACGCCGGTGCGCGAGGCGCTTCGGCGGCTGGCCGCGGAGGGTCTCGTGGAGATGCGAACCAACCGGGGCGCCCGCGTGGCCGACGTCGGCCGAAGCGACATGCAGGCGGCCTACGAGGCGCGACTGGTGATCGAGCCCGGCGCCGCCCGGTTGGCCGCCGGCGCGGGGCTGCCCGCGCCAGTCGCCCGGATGCGTACCGCGCTCAGCGCCCAGCGCCGGGCGATCCCCAACGTCCGGCGAAGCTTCGATGCCAACCGTGAATTTCACATCGCGCTCGTGCAGGGGTCGGGAAACCCGTTCCTGGTCCAGTTCGTGCAGCGCTTGTGGGTGTCCCGCATCGGCGAGGTCATCTACGAGCGCCAGAGCGAGACCCCCGAGCGCATGAGTCTCGACGCCGATGAGCACGAGCAGATCCTGGCGGCGATCGAGGCCGGCAACGGCCGTCGCGCGGAGTCGCTGACCCGCCACCATTTGACGGAGGCCATGCAGCGCTCCGCCGATCTGTTGCGCTGAGGCCTCGGCTACTTCTCGTCGGCCACGCCGTTGGACAGTGTGCCGACGCCCTGCACGTAGATGTCGACCGTGTCCCCGGCCCGCAGGTAGCGCGGCGGTTGGCGTGAATCGCCCACGCCGCCGGGAGTGCCGGTGGCGATCACATCTCCGGGGTTCAGCGTCAGGCCGGACGAGAGGTAGACGATCAGCTGCTCCACCCCGAAGATCAGATCGCGCGTGTTGGCCTCCTGCATGACCTCGCCCGACACGGTGGTACGAATGTCGATGTCGCGCAGGTCGATGCCGTCCATCGACGCGATCGCCGGCCCCATCGGCGTGAACGTGTCGAAGCTCTTGCCCAGCGTGAACTGCCGCAGCGGCGTCTCGAGCTGCGCCCGCCGGCCCGAGACGTCGTGCAGGGCCGAGATCCCGCCGATGGCCTCGCTTGCGTTCTCCGGGCTGGCCCGGTAGGTGCGCCGGCCGATGACGACCGCCACCTCGCCCTCGTAGTCGGGGCGGGTCTCCTCGCGCGGGATCACGATCTGCTGCCCGGGCCCGATCAGCGACGAGGTCCACTTGGCGAACACGACCGGCACCGTCGGCACGTCGAGCTCGGACTCGGCGGCGTGAGAGCGGTAGTTGAGGCCGATGGCGAGGATCTTGTCCGGGATCACGGGGTGTAGCAGGGCCACGTCCGCGACGGCGTACTCCGGTCCGTCCACGCGGCCCAACTGCGCCCAGGCCTCGGGGGTGGGCACGAATCCGTGCGGTCCGGCCGGGCCGGCGTCGCGCACAGTGTCGTCCTGCAACGCGCCGATGCGCACCTCGCCCTGCGGGTTGGTGAACCGGACCGCTCTCACTGGGGCTGCCTCCTGTTGGACTGTCTATCGCGTTTTTATGGGGTTCTTGACCCCTCTTCGGAGGGCGGATACTGTATCCAAACCTCGGCGGAGACGGGCTTCTCGCCAACCCGACCCCGCCCGCACTCGATGATCTCGTTGCGCCGCATCCACCACGTCTGCCTCCGCGTCGATGACCTGCACGCGGCCGCCGACCGGTGGTCAAATCAGTTTGGCCTGACTCCTCGCGAGGTCGGCGACGACCGCGCCTACCTGGCCTGCGATTACGAGCCGTATTCATTGGAGCTGGCGCAAGAGGGCTCTCCCGGCCACGACCACACCGGCTGGGAGCTGGCGCGCGGCATCAGCCTCGACGACGCGGCCTCGCACCTGGACGGCATGGGCGTCGAACACCAGCGCCACGGCGGTGCGCTGCATCTGCGGGACCCCGACGGCAACGGCATCGAACTGGTGCCGTTCGCCGCGGCCGACGATCCGCGCCCGGCGATCGCCCGCTCCACGACGACGCTCCGGGGCTTTCACCCGCGCAAACTGGGACACGTCAACTTCCTCACCGCCGAGTTGTCCGCGATGAGCGAGTTCTGCTGCGACGTGCTCGGAATGCGCGTGACCGACAGACTCGGCGAGGAGGGGGCGTGGCTGCACGTCAACGGAGACCACCATTCGATGGCCCTCGTCGGCAAGGGCTACGCCCACCTCCACCACCTGGCCTTCGAGCTGGTGGACTGGGGCGAGCTGCGCGTCGCGCTCGATCATCTGGCCCAGCATGGCCGCTGGCTGGGTTGGGGCCCCGTCCGCCACGGCCTGGGGCGCAACCTGGCCGCGTATGTGCGCATCCCCGAAGAGGAGTGCTTCGTCGAGCTGTTCTCCGACATGGAGCAGCTCGAGCCGGATCACCAACCTCGGGACTGGCCCGACGACGCACACTCGTCCAATACATGGGGCATCCTCCCGCCACGCTCGTACTTCCGCTTCGATGCGGCCGCCGTCGAGGCGGAACGCGAGGGGCTCGAGGCGCTCGGATATCCACTACCGGCGATCGGAGGTAGTTGATGGCTGTCAGGCAGGCGACTGGCGCCCGGACGGGCGAGGAGTTTCTGGACGGGCTCAGGAAGGGTGGCCGCGAGATCTGGCTGAACGGCGAGATGATCAGCCACCCCCTCGATCACCCGGAGCTGCAGGCCGCCGCGCTGTCGATGGCGCGCGTGTTCGACACCCAGCACCAGCACGCCGGCGAGATGCTGGCGCCCTCGCCCGATGATCCCGATCGCCTGGTCAACGTCACTCATCTGATCCCTCGCACGATCGATGACCTGACCCGGCGCCGCCGGGCGATCGAGCTCGTGGCGGCTATCTCGGGCGGCACGATGGGGCGCACTCCCGACTACCTCAACGTCACCTTCGCCTGCTTCGCGGGGCGCTCCGACGTGTGGGCGCGGCGCGACAACGAACAGCTCGCCGCCAACCTCGTCGAGTATCAGAAGCACATGCGCGATAACGACCTGTCGACGACCCACGCATTGATCAACCCCCAGGTCGACCGCTCCAAGCCGGAGGCCGAGCAGGCCATGGGACAGGTATCGCTGCACAAGGTGGGTGAGACAGCGGACGCCATCGTCGTGCGAGGTGCCCGGATGCTGGCCACACTGGCCCCATTCGCCGATGAGCTGCTGATCTATCCCGGCTCAGACATCCGTCCCCAGGACGGTCGCTATGCGCTGTCGTTCGCCGTGCCGATCGCCACGCCCGGGCTGCGCTTCGTGTGCCGCGACAGCTTCTCGCGCCCGCGTGACCACTTCGACTACCCGCTGTCCTCGCGCTTCGACGAGATGGACGCCGTGGTGATCTTCGACGACGTCGAGATCCCCAAGCACCGGGTGTTCCTGGACGGCGACACGATCGGCTACAGCGAGGTGATTACCGACACCGGGTGGCGCGGGCACATCATGCATCAGGCGTTCACCCGCGGCTACGTGAAGTTGTGCTTCGCTCTCGGGCTCGGCCACGTGATCGCCAACACCACCGGTGTCGTGCGGTTCGACCACATCCAGGAGAAGCTCGGCCAAATCTGGGCGATGAGCGAGCTGGCGCGTTCCGCGCTGGTCGCCGCCGAGGCCGGGGCGCAGCTCGATGACGGCGGCATCATGTATCCCGACGATCGACCCTTCCTGGCTCTGCGCGGCGAGATGCCCAAGTGGCTCCCCAGGTGCAACGAGCTGCTCCAGCTCGTCGGTGGGGGCGGCTTCATGGCCACGCCATCGAAGGCCGACATCGACGGGCCGCTTCACGACCAAATCGAGCAGTACTTCCAGGCCGCGGGAGCCGACGCCGAACGCCGGATCCGTCTGTTCCGCCTGGCCTGGGATTTCTTCGGCTCCGAGCTCGGTGGTCGGGGCGAACTGTACGAGCGCTTCTACCTGTCCGACTCCTGGCGGATGACCGCCCTGGCCTACAAGATCGCCGACAAGTCGTTCCCCGAGTCGCTGGTCGAGCAGTTCCTGCACGATTGACCCCGACCGTTCTCATCACCGGAGGGGGCACGGGGATCGGCGCCGCGGCGGCGCGGCGGATGGCCGCGGATGGATGGCACGTGTGCGTCGCCGGCCGCCGGCCGGAGCCACTGGCCGAAGTCGCCGCCGACACCGGGGGTGTGGCGGTGGCCGGCGATGTGAGTTCGCCGGCCGGGGCTCGTCATGTGATCGAGCAGTGCCTCGACCGCCTCGGAGACCTGGACGCGATGGTCATCAGCTCCGGCGCGGGCGCGACCGGTGGCGTGCTCGACCAGACGCTCGAACGGTGGACTCGCGTCCTTCAGACCAACCTCACCGGTGCGTTTCTGCTCTGCCAGGAGGGGTTGGAGGCACTCATCGCCCGTCGCGGAGCGATCGTCACCGTGGCCTCGCTCGCCGGCCTGCGGGCCGATCCCGAGTCGGCGGCGTACTGCTCGTCCAAGGCCGGGCTGATCATGCTCACGCGCTGCATCGCGCTTGACTACGGCCCGGTTGGAGTGCGCGCCAACTGCGTTTGCCCGGGGTGGATCCGGACCGATATGGCCGACGGCGCGATGGACGAGCTGGCCCGCGACCGGGGGATCGACCGCGAGGCGGCCTACGAGCTCGCCGTCGCCGACGTGCCCGCCCGCCGCGCCGGCCGGGTCGAGGAGGCGGCGGAGGCGATCGCGTGGCTGGCATCGCCGGCGGCCTCCTACGTGAACGGAGCCGTGCTCACCGTCGACGGCGGTACGTCGGTGGTGGACGCCGGTACGCTGGCGTTTGCGCCCCACCGTCGGGCGGCTCAACCTGCAGGATCTGAAACCCGAGGAGAGTCAGAATGAGTCCCGATCTGGAGGCGCGCGTGCCTTCTGAACTGCCCGAAAGCCTGTCCGAGTTGGCGGAGGTTGGCGTCCGCGCCGTCCGCCTCCAGTACGCCGACCTGCACGGCATTTGCCGCGGCAAGGACATTCCGATCTCCGCCTTCCCGCATGCCGCCGAGGACGGGATCGGCTTCGTGGCCGCGATCATGACCGTCGACCTGCGCCACAACGTCGTCGCCGGGTTCGAGGAGGGCTTCCCCGATCTGCTGGCGCGGCCCGACCTGAGCACGCTGGTGCCGATCCCGTGGCAGCCCGACGTCGTGGCCTGCCTGGTGGACCTGGAGGATCCGGCCACCCACGAGCCGGATCCGCTCGACTCGCGCGGCGCCCTGAAGCGCGTCCTGGCCGGCTTCTCGGAGTACGGCGTCGAGCCCATCGTCGCCCCCGAGCTCGAGTTCTACCTGTGCGAGCCCGACCCGACCGGGCGCGGCGGCTACCGACCCTATGCCATCCAGGACAGCCCGGTCTACACGGTGGGCGACATGGCCGACCCCAGAGGGACCCTGTCGCGGATGCTCGATGCCGCCGTCGACCTCGACCTCAAGGCGATCGCCGCGGCTCACGAGTATGGGCGTGCCCAGTTCGAGATCAACCTGCGTCACGGGCCCGCGCTGAACTCCGCCGACCGGGCGTTTCGCTACAAGGCGATGGTCAAGGAGATGGCGGCCCGGGACGGACTGCTGGCGACGTTCATGGGCAAGCCGTTCAACGACGACGAGGGGTCGGGCCTGCACCTCCACGTGTCATTCGAGGATGCCGACGGCAACAACGTGTGCGACGACGCCGACCAGCCCCAGGGACTGGGCGCGCTCACCCGCCACTTCCTGGCCGGCGTGCTCGAGCACGGGCCGGGCATGATGGTGTTCTTCAACCCGACGGTGAACGCCTACCGGCGGATCAACGCCGAGGCACTCGTGCCCACGCGCCTGTGCTGGGGTCACGATCACCGCATGACCCTGATTCGCGTGCCCAAGGAGCGGGGCTCGGCCACCCGGCTAGAGATCCGCCTCGGCGACGGCACGGCCAACCCCTACCTGGCCTACACCGCGGCGATGGCCGCCGGGCTCGACGGAATCCGGCGCGAGCTCGAGCCGCCGGCGCCGCTGGAGGGGATGATCTACGACCTGCCCGAGGAGCAGCTCGGCGGGCCCCTGCCCACGACGTTCCAGGAGGCACTCGAGGAACTCAAGGGCGACACCATCCTCATGGACGCGATGGGCGAGAAGCTGGTCGCGACGTTCGAGACGATCAAGATGTTCGAGCTCGACCGCTTCCGGTCCTGGGTTACCGACTGGGAGTTCGCTGAGTACTCGCCCCGGTTGTAGGGCAGTTTCGGCCCCGGGCTCGGCCAGCAGCGCCCTGTTTGGTGGGCTGTGTTGGGAACGACCGCGGGGATGGGCAGGTTGGGACTGCTTCGGTCCTCCGGGCCCGCACAACGTTGAAAAGCTCTCCGCGCCTAATGGCGCTTTTCGACGTTACGCATGTCAGAGCGGCACAACGTTGATGAGCGCTGGCTCGCTCGGCCGCTCTTCAACGTTGTGGCGGTTGGACGGCTCTGCCTCGTCAGCGGAAGACCCCCACCCACCCCATCCCCAGCGCTCCGATCCGCGGCGGTTGGAGCGAACGGGACCACTTCAGCTCAGTCGTCGTTGGGCAGCCATCAGCAACGGCTCACCTACCCGTCCCCGGCCGCCGTTCCCAGAGCCACCCGCGACGAATGCCTGCGGGCGCTCACCCACACACTTCTTGGGCGAGGCCGACCACCGACCACCCGGCTTTGGATACATTACGCAGAATCGTCTGGTAAGGTCTGCTCATGTCAGCGAACACGGCCGACGGGCTCTCGGTCGACCTGCTGGATCACGACGTCTTCGCCGACCACGAGCCGTGGGAGATGTTCGACCTCCTGCAGCGGGAGGCACCCGTGTACTTCCACCCCGAGCCGGGCGGCCGGGGCTTCTGGGCGCTGACCAAGTACGACGACGTCCTGGCCGTGATCCGCGATGCCAAGACGTTCTCGTCCGAGATCGGAGGATCGGCGACGATCGAGGATCTACCCGACGATGTGCTCGACGCGCGCCGGAACTTCCTCGAGTTCGACCCGCCCAAGCATGGCCGCTACCGGCGGCTGATCTCGACCAACTTCACGCCCGGCGCAGTCGCCGTCTACGAAGTGTGGCTGCGCAACCTGGTCCGCGAGATGCTCGACCGGATCGAGTCCGGCGTGGAGTTCGACTTTGTCGAGGAACTGGCCGCGCCGGTCCCCATCCGCGTGCTCGCCCACATCCTCGGGCTGCCCGACGAGGATCTGCCCAAGCTGATCGCGCTGGGTGACCGGCTGCTGGTCGACACCGATCCGGAATACGTTGGCCAGCTGGCGTACGCCGAGGAACGCCCGGAGGATCGCTACAAGCCGTTCGGCTCACCGTGGGCTGAGGAGCTCTGCGCGATCGGACGCGCCTACTACGCCGACCGCCGCACCTGCCCGCACGAGGACGTGCTGACGCTGCTCGCCAACGCGGAGATTGACGGTCAGCGGCTCACCGAACGCGATCTCGACAACATGTTCGCGCTGCTCATTGTGGCCGGCAACGAGACCACCCGCCAGGCATTTGCCCTGGGCACGCTGGCACTGGCCCAGCATCCCGACCAGTACGAGCTCGTCCGCACACACCCGGACCTGATCGGCTCGGCCGTCGAGGAGCTGCTCCGCTACGCCTCACCGGTGTGGTGGTTCCGGCGCACGGCGGCCAGGGCGATGACCATCCGCGATCAGGAGATCGCCGCCGGCGACAAGGTGCTGATCTGGTTCGCGGCGGCCAACCGGGACCCCGACCACTATCCGGATCCCCACCGTTTCGACGTGACACGCAACCCCACCGATCAGCTGACCTTCGGCCGCGGCGGGCCCCATCACTGCCTCGGCGTGCATCTCGCGCGCCTGGAGGTGAGGATCTACCTCGAGGAGCTGGTCCGGCGGGTCACGGCGACCCAGCTGATGGGTTCGCCCGTGCGCCACCGCTCGAACTTCACCAACGGGCTCAAGCGGTTGCCCGTGCGGATGACCTTCGCCTAGCAGTGGCCCCGGTGCCCCGGCTCGTCCTCGTCCTGTCGGAGAACTGGACGATGAGCTCACCTCGGGATCTGCGGGCGCTCGTGCGGATCGCCCAGGACGCCGAGGACGCGGGAATCGACGGCGTGATGCTGAGCGAGCACATCGTTCTGGGCCCGAGCGCCGGCGAGCTGGGGCGTCCCGCCAACCCACGTGACTACGCCGCCCCCGGCAACCAGGACCCGGCCACGCCCTGGCCCGACTCGATCGTCCTGATGAGCGCCATCGCCAGCGCGACCACGAGGCTGCGCCTGATCGGAGCCGCGATCATCGCGCCGCTGCGACACCCGCTCCTCCTCGCCCACCAGCTGGCCACGCTCGACCTCCTGTCCGAGGGCCGTCTGGTCGTGCAGCCGACGGTCAGCTGGCATCGGGACGAGTACGCGGCTCTGGGCGTTGCATTCGAACGTCGCGGGGAGCTCCTCGACGAGCACCTGGCGGCTTGGTCTGAGCTGTGGCGGGCGACCCCGGCAAGCTTCGAGGGGAGCCACTACAGCTTTCACGACGTATACCTCGAACCCAAGCCGTTCCGCGCTGACGGACCGCGGCTGTGGTTTGGCGGCCGCTCGGTCGGTCCGTGGATCGTGCGGAGGCTCATCGCCTATGGCCACGGCTTCCATCCCTTCGGCCAGCCGACGCCGGACGACATGCAGCCGCTGGTGGAAGCCATGCACGCCGCGGGCCGACACATGTCTGAACTCGAGGTCGTCGGAGGCATTCGCGGCGAGCTGCCTCCGGGCGAGGGTGTGGCCGACTTGGCCCGAGCCGCCGAGGCGATCCCGCCGCAGCTCGAGGCCGGTTACACGACGATCTGCTTCAAGCCGTCGCAGTTCACCGACGACCCAGCGGAGGTCGGTGACCTCTGCCGGCGCCTGGTGGCGCTCAGTTCTCGCTGAACGCCGCGGTCCGCTCGCACACGGTCTTGACGTCGCAGTAGAAGTCGAACGAGTGATGACCGCCCTCGCGGCCGATGCCCGAGTCCCGGGCGCCGCCGAACGGCGTCTCGAGGTCACGGACGTAGAAGCAATTGACCCACACTGTGCCGGCAACGACCGCCGCGCCGACGCGGTCGGCTCGACTCTCGGATCCGGTGTATACGGTGGCGGCCAGGCCGTAGGGCGTGTCGTTGGCCATCTGGATCGCCTCGTCCTCGGTGGCGAAGCTCTGCAGCGTGAGCACGGGTCCGAACACCTCGTCGGTGAGGATCTCGGCCCCGGCGGGGATGTCCGTGAACAGGGTGGGCGCGTAGTAGAGGCCGCCGAGCGACCGCCCGCCGAACACCAGACGCGCACCGTCGGCCAGCGCGCGCTCGACGTGTCCGGTGACGCGCTCGAGCGCGACGGGATGGATCAACGGCCCGTAGGTCGTCGTCTCATCGCGCGGGTCGCCGACGCGGATTTCCTCGGAACGGGCGGTGAAGCGCTGCACGAACTCGTCGAGGATCGAGGCCTGAACGAGCAGCCGCGTGCCCGCCAGGCACACCTGCCCCGAATTGTCGAACTGATAGGCCGCGGTCGCCGCGGCGGCATCGAGATCGGCGTCGTCGAAGACGATGAACGGTGACTTGCCCCCGAGCTCGAACGACACCGGGGTCAGGTTGGCGGCGGCGTCACCGTACACCGTCCGCGCCGTGGCGGGAGATCCGGTGAACGCCACCCGATCGACGCCGGGGTGGCCGGTGAGCGGCGCGCCGGCGTCGGCACCGGTGCCGTGGACGATGTTGAGCACGCCGGGCGGCACCCCCGCGTCGTCGGCGAGATCGCCGAGGATCGAACATGTGAGCGGAGCCCATTCCGGCGGCTTGAGCACCACCGTGTTGCCGGCCGCCAGCGCGGGCCCGACCCGCCACGTGGCGAGCATGAACGGCGCGTTCCACGGCGTCGACACAGCAGCCACGCCGCAGGGGTCATGGCGGACGCGATTGCGCTCGCCGCCGTGCAGCTGGCGCGGCGGCTCGGCCAGCCGGTCGCGCGCGAAGTCGGCGAAGAAACGCACGTTGTTGGCCGCGCGCGGGAGCACGCGAAGGTGCATTGCCTCATACAGCGACCCGTTGTCGACGCACTCCACCTGGGCGAGCTCCGGGACCGCAGCGTCGATCGCGTCGGCCAGCCGCGTCAGAACCGCGTGGCGGCCCGCCGGGCCGAGGCCAGCCCACTCTGGAAACGCGCGTCGGGCCGCGGCCACCGCACGATCGACCTCGGTCGCCCCGCCGGCCGCCACCCGCGCCAGCTCCCAGCTGTCCCAATCAATCGGACTGTGGACGTCGAAGCGCTCAACCGACGCCATCCGACGCCCGTCGATGTAGTGATCGACGGGGACGCTGACGCCCTCCACCTGGACGCGCTCGCCACCGCGGTTGCCGGTCTCGATGCTCACGGGGATCCCATGATATTGCCCGGAATCGGGCTCGTCAGGCGCCTACAACGCCGAGGCCAATTCGGCCACGATCTCGGCGGCCGGCTGCGGGCGCCTGGCCAGCACGACGCTCTGCCCGGCCCACAACGAGAGCGCCTCGATGTCGCCGGTCGCGCCTCCCAGCGGCAGTGCCGAGGAGTAGCGGGGGAGCGGATCGCCCGATGCCTCGTGGGCCACCTCGTCGCCCTCGCCCGGACGAGCGCCTGGGCCCGGCCGCCCGGAACGCTCCCAGGCTTCAGCGGTTGAGTTCCGCAGCGCGCGGTGCGGGGCATCGGGCCAACCGACCTCGTACAGATTCGCGTACCACTCGGCATCGGTCTCCGCGGCCGCGATCAGTCGATCCCGGTAGGTCTGGTGCACCGGTGCCTCGTCGGCGAGCAGGAACCGTGTCCCCAGCCAAGCCGCCTGCGCGCCCAGGGCGAGTACCGCCGCCACCCCGCGGGCGTCGCCGATCCCGCCGGCGGCGATAACCGGGACCGGCGCGACGGCGTCGACCACGGCCGGGACCAGCGGGAGCGTCGCCACGCTGCCCCACACGTGTCCGCCCGCCTCCCATCCCTGGGCCACGATCACGTCGACCCCCGAGGCGACCGCCCGCCGCGCCTCCTCGGCGTCGCCGACCGTGTGCATGAGCAGCGCGCCGGCGTCATGGACACGCTCGACGTAGGGACCGGGGTCACCCCATGTGAGCGACACGACCGGCAGCCCGGCCTCGAGCGCCTGGTCGAGCCGGCGGTGCTGATCCCACTGGAGAACCAGATTGCCGCCGAACGGCCGGTCGGTGAGCGCGGCCGTGTCCCGGACGACGCCGGCCACGTCGGCAACCCACGTCAGGGCCACGGTGCCGAGAGCACCCGCGTTCGACACCGCCGCCGCAAGGGCCGGGACCGCGGCCGACCCCATCGGCGCCTGGACGATCGGCTGCCTGACCCCGAGCAGTTCGCAGACGGCTGTCGGCACGCTCGGAACCTAGCGCGTCCGGCGCCTCGACGCCGTATCACGCGACGAGGATCTCAGGCGTTTATTTGCCGATCAGAGGCCACGCGCCCTGGCATGATGACCGTCTCGACGATCCAAACCGGGAGCTCGTATGAACAGCACCTTCTACGACACCATGCCCAGCCCCGTCGGCGAATTGCTCCTCACGGCCTCGCCCGCCGGCATCACCGGCGTGTATCTGCCCGGCGAGGGCCTCGATCCCGAACCGGATTGGGAGCGCGACCCCGAGCGCTTCGCTGAATGCCGCCGCCAGCTGGACGAGTACTTCGCCGGCCGGCGCGACACGTTCGACCTGCCGCTCGCAGCGCCCGGCACGCCGTTCCAACAGCAGATCTGGAGCGAGCTCGTCGACATCGACTTCGGCACGACGATCTCCTACAGCGAGCTGGCCCAGCGAGTCGGCCGACCAAACTCGCAGCGCGCCGTCGGCGGCGCCAACGGCCGCAACCCGATCTGCATCATCGTTCCCTGCCATCGCGTGGTCGGAGCCAACGGCTCGCTGACCGGCTACAGCGCAGGCATCGACGCCAAACGCTGGCTGCTCGACTTCGAGCGCGGCATCGCGGAGCCGGCCAAGTAAGGTGCCCACATGAGCTCCGATCCCCGACGCGCGGTGATTCTGGGCTGCGCCACCGGCATCGGAGCCGAGGGCGCGCGGATCCTGGCACAGGAGGGTTGGCGGCTCGCCCTCCTCGATATTGCCGCCGATGCGCTGGCCGAGCTGGCCGGCGCTCTGCCGAACTCCGAACCCTTCGTCGTCGACGCCGGTGACCCCGAGCAGCTGGGCCAGCAACTCGATGACGCGGTGGCGGCGCTCGGCGGAGTCGATGCGGTGTGGTCGAACGTCGGCGTCCAGACAGCGGGGACCGTCGAGGAGGCCACGGTGGCGGACCTCGACCGCTGCTACGCCGTGAACATCCGGGCGCACTTCGTGGTCGCCCAGCGAGCCGTTCCGGCGCTGCGCGCCAACGGCGGTGGAGCGCTGCTGCTCACCGCCTCCAATGCCGGACTGACGCCCGACACCGGCTTTGTCACCTACTCGGCGACGAAGGCCGCGACCGTGGCCTTGGCGAAGCTGCTGGCCCTCGACCATGCCGGTGACGGCATCCGCGTCAACGCCCTGTGCCCGGGCTGGGTCGACACGCCATTCAACTCACCCATTTGGGACAAGTTCGGCGGACGCGACAGGTTCCTGGAGGAGGTCCCGCGGCTCGTCCCGATGACCCGGATCGCCAGCGGCGCGGAGATGGCACGCATCGCCTGCCGCGTGCTCAGCGACGAGTTCCGCTTCATGACCGGCCACGCGCTGGTCGTCGACGGCGGCGAGCTGCTCCTCTGAGCTTTGCCCGCCCCCGCCCGTTGAGGGTCTATTCGCTCTGGCCGGCCGAGCTGGCGTCGCGCTCGATCTCGGCCGTGTCCGCCTTGATCTGCTTCTGCTCCAGCTTCTCGGCGCGCTTCATCGCCCGCTCGACCTTCGCGCCCATGTCGGACACGGCGACGACGACCAACCCCGCCTGACCGGCGTCGAGCGCCTCGCCGAGCTGTTTGAGGTCGTCCCTGCTCATGCCTGCCGCCGCGTGACCGGCTACCGCGCCGAGGATCGCGCCGCCCGCGGTCGTCGCCGCGAGCAGTCCGCCGCCAATGGCCGCGAACGGGAACAGCGCCACCACCAGACCGGTGGCCAATCCGACCCCGCCACCGAGCACCCCGCCCACGCGGGTCGGCGTCTCGTGCTTCTTGACGATCTTGGTCTTGCCGTCCTCACCGCGCTCCACTACAGCAGCGTCGTAGCCGTCGATCAGGCCCGCCTCGGTGTGCAGGTCCTTGACCAGCTCGTAGTCGGCCTCGGCGGCGGCGACGTCCTCGTACACCCCGACATAAGCAATCAGCGTGTCAATCGCCATCACGTTGCCTTTCGCTCGGGAAGCGCGATCGTAACACCGCGCCGTCGCGCCTCACCAGGGGTCAACCGTGCGGCGATGGCGGTGAGCGCGTACATGGCCACGGCCAGCGCTTCCCCGGCGAGAACGTCGGTGGCGTAATGGGCGCGAAGATAGATCCGACTCAGCCCGACGAGCACAGCCAGCAGTGCGCCAACGATGATCGCAGCGATCCGGCCGCGCCCGGTCGGGATGATGACCGTCAGCGCGATGGCCAGCGCGAGCCAGCCGACCGAGTTGGCGGCGTGGCCCGACGGATAGGCCTGCCCCGAGGTGTGCACGAGTGCGGCCGGGGGTCGAGACCGGTCGACCAGTGCCTTGACGATCCACACGGTGATCCAAGCCAGTGCCGCTCCGGCGATGAGCGCAGCCCCGCGAGCGCGGTATCCGCGCATGATCAGGGGCACGGCGGCTAGGACCACAGCCGGACCGACGATGACGATCAGGCCCAGCGTGGTGATTGTCCGCGCGGCGGCGTCGAGCCAGGGTGCGCGCAGATCATCGGCGAGCGAGAACACCCGCGCGTCTAACGAGAGCGACGGGTCGCTGGTGACGGCGACCGTCAGGGCACCAAACACCGCGAGGGCGCTGGCGGCGAGCAGCACGAGCTGCCATGGAACTGGTCGGCGTCGCACAGCTGTAGCTTCGCCGATTTCTCGCCTCCTGAGCGTCGGCGTGCTAGCGTCCATGGTGGCCCTTTGGGGCCCTTGTATGCGTGGCACTCACTGACATCCGCCCTGACTGATCGACCGGGCCACGGATCCGGTCGTCGCGGATGTCCACCGTGCCGTCGTTGAGTTTGCCAGGAGGTCCGTATGTCGTCGACATTGCTCGACGCCAACCAAATAACACGCCGGTATGCGGCAAGAACCGTTCTCGATGGTGTCGATCTGCGCGTGGAAGTCGGCGCTCGCGTGGGTCTCATCGGCTCCAACGGCGCGGGTAAGTCGACGCTGTTGCGCGTGCTGGCGGGAATGGAGGCTCCGGATCGCGGCACCGTACGGCGGTTTGGCACGGTGGGCTACCTTCCACAGATCGCCGACGCCGGCGAAGGGCAGCTGACCGTCCGTCAGTCGATTCTCGAGCGCATTGGCGTCTCCGCGGCCGGCCGCGACCTCGACCGCTGGGCCTCGGCACTCGAGGCTGGCGAGCTCGGGGCGATCGAGGCGCATGCCACTGCGCTCGAGCGCTGGCTGGCGCTGGGGGGCTCCGACATCGACGCGCGGCTCGCCGCGACACTCGCCGACATGAGGCTTGGCGGGGAATTCCTCGAGCGACGGCTGCACACACTGTCGGGTGGTCAGGCCTCGCGCGCTGGACTCGCGGCCCTGGCCGTCGCCCGCTTTGACGTCGCTTTGCTGGACGAGCCGACCAGCCACCTCGACGACGACGGGCTGGAGGCCCTCCGGGCACTGATCGATGCGCACTCCGGCGGGATTGTGCTCGTCTCCCACGACCGGGCGCTGCTCACGGACGCAGTCGATGAGATTGTCCAACTCGACCCCCACACCGCCCAGGCCCGCCACTTTCGGGGGGGTTGGGCGTCGTTCGAGCGGGAACGCGAGACGGCCCGCGCCCGAGCCCGGACCGAGCACGAGCAGGCCGTGGCCCGCCGCGCTCAGCTGATCACCGCTGAGCGCGAGATGCGCCGACGCGCAACGGCGAGCGCAAACCGAGCGCGCGCACGCGTGCATGACAACGACAAGCATTCGCGGGAATGGGTGCGAATGCGTGCCGAGGAAATGGCCGGACGCGCCCGCAAGGTGGGCGGACGCGCACAACGGGAGGAGATCCCCGATCGACCCTGGGAGACGCCCGGGCTCCGGCTACGGCTCACCGCGGATGAACGTCGCCGGCCCTGGATCGTCGCGCTGGACCGCTTCATCACGCGTCGCGGTGGATGGACGCTCGGCCCGGTCGATCTGGCCGTGGCGCACGGCGAACGGATACTCATCTCCGGCCCCAACGGGAGCGGCAAATCGACGTTGCTCGCCGCACTCGCCGGAGAGATCAGACCGCTGCACGGGAGCCGTAAGGCGGCACCAGGAGCCGTGATTGCCCAGCTCCATCAGACATACGCGGCGCGGACAGACGCGGTCACGGTCGCCAACCACGTGCGCGCCCTCACCGGTCTCGATGAGCAATCCGCACGGACGGCGCTTGCGTGGTTCGGGCTACCCGCCGATGTGGCAGAGCGCGGCGTAACCACACTGTCGCCAGGCGAGCGCATCAGGGCCGGACTGACCGTCATCGCCCATCAGCGCGCGACTTGCCTGTTGCTCGACGAGCCAACCAACCACCTCGACATCGAGTCCCTCGAGGTCCTCGAGGCGGCGCTTCGTGACTGGCCGGGCGCTCTCGTGGTCGTCACCCACGACCAGCGACTTCGCCGGGAGCTGGGTCTCGAGCGTGAGCTCGCGCTGCCGCAATCCGGCTCACGACACACCCCGATGGGTGGTTGAGATCCCGGTGAGCGTCGTGAGCTTCTCAGGGTTGCGGATCGCGTCGATTTCGATGATCCGGCCCTGATTCAGGGTGAACGCGACCACGCTCGGGGATCCATGGGTCTCCATGAGGAGGCCGGGCGCGCCGTTCACGAGGATGGGAGACATCCGGAGCTCATCACCAAAGTGGCCCGCCAAGGCAATGAAGATCCTGGCCACGCGCGCGGCGCCGGTGAACGCCTTGCGCGCTGCGTTGACGACACCGCCGCCATCGCTGCGGAAGGTGACCCCCGGATCGAGGAGCTCGATCAGAGAGGCCAGATCCCCCTGTTCCGTGGCCGCGTGAAATGCACTGACCACCTCGCGCTGCTCCTCCGGCCTCGCTGGATGGCGGGGCCGGCGAGCCTCGACGGCGTGCCGTGCGCGGGTCGCGAGCTGACGGGTGGCCTGCGGCGTCCGACCGACAATGCCCGAAACCTCGGAGAAGGAATACCCGAACACGTCGTGCAGAAGGAAGGCACTGCGTTCGGCCGGCGAGAGGGCCTCCAGGACGATGAGCATCGCCATGCTGATCGACTCATCCAGATCGACCCGGCTGGCCGGATCGCCACTGGGTTCCTCGGCGTCGACCACCGGCTCGGGAAGCCAGGGGCCGACGTAACGCTCACGCCGGGCCCGAGCCGAGGTGAGCGCATCCAGGGCCAGGCGGCTGACGACGGTCGTCAGCCAAGCACGGAGATTGCGTATCTCGGTTCTATCCGTCGCCAGCAGGCGGAGCCAGGCGTCCTGCACCATATCCTCGGCATCGCTGATGGTGCCCAGATGGCTGTAGGCAACGCGCAGGAGGTAGGGCCGCAATTGCTCGAATTCGGCCGTCAGGGCCTGGTCGGTCTTCGCTTGGATCATGGCTGGAGCCTCGTCCACTCTTGTACCCACCGGAGCGTTAGTTAACCACCGCGGCCGGGGTGCGCTGGTCGAACATGCCCGGCTGATAGTGCCCTGGCTCGGCTCGAACCGTGATGTTCAGCCGGTTCCAGGCATTGATTGCCGTGATCGCGAACACGACCTGGCTCAGCTCGTGCTCGTCGATCGCGGCCCGGGCACGCTCCCAAACCAAGTCCGGCACATTTCCATCGCTGATCAGCGTCATGGCCTCGCACAGCTCAAGCGCCGCGCGCTCGCGCTCGCTGTAGAGCGCGCTCTCACGCCAGCTGGCGAGCATGTACAGGCGTTCCTCCGACTCGCCCGCGGCACGGGCGTCCTTCCAGTGCATGTCCGTGCAGAATGCGCATCCGTTGATCTGCGAGGCGCGGACATCGATCAGCGCTTCCAACCCGGGGTCGAGCTCGATAACGCTGGCCAGCCGTAGCATCGCTGCGTACTGCCTGGCCGCCAGTTCCGAGAGCTGTAGCCGTTCGGCGGGGATTGTCGTGCTCATGTTCAGTCCTCCTGTATGGCTGGTTCGTAGGCTCGACGACGCAACCCTTCGGGATGTGACATCCGGATCGAGGCGCTGGTGTCGATGAAGTCCTTCTGACGGATCAGCGCCAGCGCGACCACGCTCCCGCAAAACGCAACCACCGCGGCGATCAGGAGGATGTCGTCGAGCGCGCTGACGAACGACCCGACCGACGCGGCAGCTACCTGACCGCGAACCGCGGGCGGTGCGCTTGCGATTGCCTGCGCGGCGTGCCCGCTGCTGATCGTGGCAGCGAGTGACTGCGCGCTGTGCGCGAGTGGCGTTCCGGCGAGATGCGAGATGACGCCATCCCGGATGCGGGCTGCGAAGATCGAGCCGAGCGCGGCGACGCCGGCCGCGATTCCAACCTGCCGGAAGGTCGAGTTGATGCCCGACGCCATGCCGGCCCGGCTCGGGGCTACGACGCCAACCGCAGTCGAGGCGAGGGGCACGTTGACCAACCCGGCCCCGACACCGGCGACGATCAGTCCGGGCAGCAGATGCGTCCAGGTTGAGGTGCTGGAGATGCCTCGCATCAGCAGCAGCCCCAGCCCGATGAGGACAAATCCCGGGCCGATCAGCAGGCGCACCGGGACCTTCGAGGTCAGCCGGCCGGCGACGCCGGCGGTGAAGAAGATGGCGCCGGTCAGGGCGAGCAGCCGAATCCCCGTGCCAATCGCCGAGAAGTGCAGGACGTTCTGGAAGTACAGGACGATGAACGTGAGCACCGCGAACGCGGAGGCGGAGATCGCGAACGCCGCGCCAAGGCCACCTATGAAGGTGGGGTTGCGCAGAAGCCCAAGATCGAACATCGGTCGCCGCTGTCTGAGCTCGACGACGATGAACAATGCCAGCAGGCCGACCCCCGTGACGATCGAGCCGATAACTCTCCCTGACCCCCACGAATGCGAGTTCGACTCGATCAGGCCGTAAACGAGCCCCGCGAGTCCCGAGCTGAAGGTCAGAAAGCCAAGCCAATCCGGGCCCGTGGCCTCCGGATCGCGCGACTCCTCAACGCATCTCAGCGTGAGCAGGATCGCGATCAGGCCGATCGGGACGTTGACGAAGAAGATCCATCGCCACGAGAGCCCACTGGTGATCGCTCCGCCGAGCACCGGGCCCACGGCGACCGCGATCCCGGTGATCGCTCCGATCACTCCGAAGGCCACCCCGCGGTCATCCCCGTGGAACGTCTCGGCCAGCAGGGCGAGCGAGGTCGCGAACATGACCGCTCCCCCCACGCCCTGGCCGGCCCTGGCCAGAGACAGGAACACGGCGCTCTGGGCGACGCCGCACAGCAACGAGCCTGCGGTGAAGATCGCGATCCCAGTCGCGAACACCCGTCGGCGGCCCAACAGGTCGGCCACAGACCCGGCCGTCAGCAATAGCGCGGCCAGGCTCAGCGCGTAAGCGTCGATGACCCACTGCAGGTCCGACAGTGACGCATGCAGCTGCCGCTGGATATCGGGCAGTGCGACATTCACGATCGTGATGTCGAGCAGCAGCATGAACACCCCGATGGCCACCGTGACCAGGGTCAACCATTTCTTCTTCATCTTTGTCTCCTAACTCCAAACACGACGTCTAGTGGAGAGACGTCGTGGCCGCGCCGCGTGTGACATCTCGGGTGAACGGGCGCTAGAGGACGCGGTAGATCTCGTACGCGATGGCGTGTTCCCCGGTCAACCTGCCCCGGCCGAGGAACAGGCTCTTCTCGAGCCAGCCGTAGCGTCCCGCCCCGACCTCGAAGTGCGGCGCCATCCGCATGTACTGATCGGAGAACTCGGTGGCGTCGCCCGAGGCGAGGGCGGCGAGAAACGCCTCGCTCGGGCGGATCACCGCGATGTCGTACCGAAACAGAATCAGCTCGCCGTCGTCGGTCGTGAGCTGTGCCCGCAGGTCAGGCCTGCGGGTTCCGTCGTCGCCGAGCCGGATCCAGTCGACGCCCGGCATGGCCAGGCTCGCGTTGATCCGCGGGCCGCGAAGTGTCGCGGTCCTGACCTGCCAACACAGACGGTCGCCGAACGACGAGTCGCTCGTAGGGCCGAGCGGGCCCTCGATGGTCTCGGCGTAAGTCATCTCGTATTCGACCTCGATCATCACACTGGCTCCTGTGAGTTGCACTGCACGCGGGACGAACCAGCCGCCGTCGATGTGACATTCGAGGCCAGCGGTGGCGGTGCTGCGTCACAGGCCGTCGGCCCGCGTCGTCTATTTAGTGACCCTGACGGTCCCCCATCCTGCGACGACCAACCTGCGAGCCGACCATGTCAATCAGCTATCACCACAGTTACCTCGCCCGAGCCCACATCGACGATTTGCTCCGCCGAGCCGAGCAGCGCCCGGCCCACCGACCGGACCATCGCCCCCGAGTGGTGATCGTCGGTGGCGGGTTCGGCGGCCTTCAGGCGGCGCAGCACCTCGCCCGCCTCCCAGTCGATGTCACGCTGATCGATCGGCGCAACTTTCACTTGTTCCAGCCGCTGGCCTACCAGGTGGCTACCGGCGCGCTGTCGCCGGCCGAGATCTCCTACCCGCTACGGCGCATCTTTCGCCGCCAAGCCAATGTACGCGTCCTCCTGGCCGAGGTGGCCGACATCGATCTGGATGCCAGGCAGGTGACGCTGCGTGCGGTGGCGGGAGAGCACACGCCGGAGTCGGTGGGGTACGACACGCTGATCGTCTCGGCGGGCTCCCGCTACAACTACTTCGGCCACGACGAATGGCAGACCGTGGCCCCCAACCTCAAGACCCTGGAGGGCGCTTTGGCGATCCGGCGCAGGATCATGGAAGCCTTCGAGGCGGCCGAGCTGGAACCGGATCCGGCCCAGCGAGCCGCCTGGCTTACGTTCGTGATCGTCGGCGCCGGGCCAACCGGCGTCGAGATGGCGGGACAGATTGCCGAGATCGCCCGCGACCTGCGCGGCGACTTTCGATCGCTCGATCCCAGCGAGGCGCGAATCATGCTCGTCGAAGCGGGACATCGGGTCCTGGCCGAGTTCCCGCCCTCTCTCTCGCGCAGGGCCATGCGATCACTCGCCCGTATGGGCGTCACCACCGTACTCGAGCGCGCTGTTGTCGACGCCGATGACTCTGCGGTGACGCTGAGCACCTCGGGTGGCGAGCGAGAAGAGACCCCGACGCGGACCGTCGTCTGGGCCGCCGGCGTCGTTGCCTCGCCCCTCGCGAGTGTGCTCGCCGAGCGCGCTGGGCTCGACGTGGATCGCACCGGGAGCATCGAGGTCCTGCCCGACCTGTCGCTCCCGGGCCATCCCGAGGTGCTGGCCATCGGAGACATGGTTCGCATCCGGCAAGGCGATGGCTCTGTGCGAGCGCTGCCGGGACTCGCGCCCGTCGCGATGCAACAGGGCCGCCACGCCGCCCGGGTCGTGCGCGCCCATCTTGGCGGTCGACCCACCCGGGCCTTCCGCTACCGCGACAAGGGCAACCTGGCCACGATCGGTCGCGCGAGCGCCGTGGCCGAGATCAAGTTCTTCCGGCTGAGTGGCTTCGCCGCCTGGGTCACCTGGCTCGCCGTGCATTTGTGGTACCTCATCGGCTTCGAGAACCGGCTGCTCGTTGTGATTCGGTGGGCGTTCAGCTTCCTGGCCCACGGACGCGGCGCCCGCCTGATCACGGACAGATCTGATGGATCAGGCCGCCCGGGAGGCGCCCGTGAGGATGTCCGCGGCGCAACGGTCGGGTGGCACGCCACGACTCCCTAGACGGTTCTGCACTCTTTCGCGGCCTCCGGGAAGGGCTGACCGCCTTTCCGCGTCTATAGGAAGGAGTTCAACGCCTGAAGGGAGCCAGATGACTCGTCCTCGCAGTCAAGCTGTCGCACGCCGCTCGACACGGTCAGCCGTAATCGTGGGCGCCGCGTTGGCCCTCGCGCTAGCCGCCTTCGCCGCGATGGCGGTGGCGAAGTCGTTCACGCTGAGGGTGTCCAAACACGTGCACGTCACCAATACGCCGAACAAGGCCTTCCGGGTGAAGGCCGTCAACGTCCACGAATCCGTCGCGGCGTCGTCGAATGGATACCCGGTCTACACGTTCCAGGGCGAGACCACGCATCACCTCATCTGCAAGAAGACCAAGATGGCGGCGACCGATTGCTGGGCGTTCTGGCCTCCGGTGGCGGTCAAGTCGTCAAAAGGCCTCCACGCACAGAAGGGCATCAAGGGCAAGTTGGGGACGTTCCACAACCACGGCGTGCTCCAGCTGACCCTCGGGGGCAAGCCGCTCTACAACTTCACGCCCGACCTCCAGTCAGGCAACAAGAAGATGGCCACCGGTGACGAGCTGAAGACGTTCGGCTCGATCTGGCACATCGTCAAGGGCTAGAACCCCCGGCAACGCAAACACCCGCGGGTCGGCGCGTCCAGCCGGCCCGCGGGGCTGGGGACACGCAGCTTCGGCAGGCGGCGCACAGCCCAGCAGCGGCACCCGGCTTCAGTGATGCCGCAGCGCCACCCGAAGGACGACGCGGGCGGGACGTGTGGGGGCGCCGAGGCTGAGGAAATCGCGTGCCGGACCACGCGCGTCACAGAACGGGCACGTGAGCGACTCGGTGAGCAACAGCGCGCCGGCTCCGGGGTCAATTGGAGCGTCGCAGCGACGACAGGCCAACGTGCCGGTGGCGAGCACGCCAGAGCACATCGCCTGGCGCTTCTCCTCGACAGCCGGATTGGCAGGGCCGTCCAGCCCGAGGCCGCCGTTCAGCGGCCTGCCGACGCCACGAAACAAGGTCACGAGATTCAGTCTAGGGGGTGCGATCTCTTCTCAGGTTGGCGTGTCACCGGTATTCATCGGTGTCATAGCGCCATGACCTGAAGACAGTCGGAAGCGGTCTTTCACATCGCGCCACCGACGTCCTAGCGTGGCCGGCATGAACTCACGCCACTCCAACCGCGCGCCTTGCCGCGCCGGATACGCGGAGGGGCAACGTTGCGCAGTCGACTTCGAACGCCTGCGCCCACAGTTGCTGCGGGTCGCCCACAGCCAGTCCGTCAGCTCGGGGTTGTCGACCGTCCTCACGTCGCTCTCGCCCGTCCAGCGAAGCGCATTCCTGCTCCACGACGTGTTCGGCTACCCGTTCGCGCAGGTGGCAACGCTGGTTGGTCGCTCCCCGCAAACGGCGAGGCAGATCGCGACGCGGGCCAGACAGGCGGTGGCGGCCGGGCCCCCGCGATACCCCGCGAGCGCCGAGGAGCACCGGGAACTCGTGGACGCGTTCCTCCGCGCCGCCGAGGATGGTGACACGGCGGCGCTGCTCGGCCACCTCCCACCCGCTGACGCCGATGCTTGCGCTGCTGCCAACTGACGGATCCGACCCACTCGTTCGGATCGATGAGATACCGGAGCCGCCCCCCGCCCCCGGGGAGGCGCTGGTCGAGGTCGAGGCGTTCTCGATCAACCGCGGCGAGACCCTTCTGCTCGAGCGCCCGCGGCCCGGATGGAGGCCGGGCAAGGACATCGCCGGCCGGGTGTTGAAGTCGGCGGCGGACGGACGCGGACCTGCCGTCGGTGCCCGCGTGGTTGGCCACCCCTCGCAGGCGGGCTGGGCGCAGTTCGCGTCAGTGCCAACCGACGCGCTGGCCTCGTTGCCAGAAGGCGTCGATGCTGTGAGCGCTGCCGCCCTACCCCTCGCCGGTCTCACCGCGCTGAGGCTGTTGCGTGCAGCGGGCCAACTGCCGGGGACTCGCGTTCTTCTCACCGGGGCATCCGGCGGCGTTGGCCACTACGTCACGGAACTGGCCAGCGCGGTCGGCGCCGAGATCACAGCCGTGACCAAGACACCGGAACGGGCGCGCCGGCTGCTCGAGCTCGGGGCAGCGCACGCGGTCGCCGACCTGGGCGATGCCAGGGGGCCCTTTGACCTCGTCTTCGAATCCGTTGGTGGCGAGTCACTACCGCGAGCCCTTTCGCTGCTGAGAAAGGGGGGCTCCCTGATCTGGTTCGGTCAGGCCAGCCGCACGCCTGTCACCCTGGATTTCTTCGCCTACTTCGACCAGACGGGTTCGTCGATTCGTCACTTCGACTACGAGGACTCTCCGTGTTCCGACCGCCTCCACCCAGAGTTGGGCCTGATCGCCGACTGGAGTCAAACCGGGGCCGCGCTCGCCCGGATGCGCGACCGACGGCTGCGTGGCAACGCCGTGCTCCGGATCCCATCGCCGTCCCAACCCGACCGGACTCCTGACGCCTGACCACACCCTCACAGCACGAACGGAACGAGCATCTTGGTCCTGGCTCTGTAGCTGCGGTATGCGGTCGGGAACGAACTGGACATCAGGCGTTCCTCCACGATCGCGCTGTAGACGAAATAGGCGGCCGTCACGCCGAGCGCGATGAGCCAGTAGATATTGGTGGCCAGTGCCGTGCCGAGGATGCCGAGCAGCAGACCGGAGTAGATCGGGTGGCGAACGAAGCGATACGGGCCCGAGGTGACCAGTTCCGGCTCGTCCTTCTTGGTCATCGGCATGCCCCAGTTCCGCCCGAGGTAGATCCGCGCCCATACGGCCAACCCGAGGCCGGAGAGGAAGAGGATCACTCCGACGACCCGCACGGCCGGTGTGTGCACGGCCAGGCTACCCGGCCCGAACGCGCGCAACAGGACAACCGCCACGAGCACCAGGAGGCCCGACGGGCGCACGCGTGTGCCGCGAGAGCCGGCCTTGGCGCCGACGGCAGCAATCAACCAGTAAAGGCCGAACACGGCCCAAACGGCGAAGACAAAGGTCCGCAGGGGCATACTGCTGAGCGCCCACGAGCATGGCTCATGGACATGACGGGCACGTAAAGGTGGCGTGCGGGCCGATCGACCCCACGCGCCCCCGCGTCAGGCTGGAGGATTCTCGGCGTACTGCGGCGCGTCGCCGCCGATGTCGTGCCAGCTCGCCTTGTAGGCGACCTGGAGGTGAAAGCTTGGATCGAGGTCCAGCTCGCGCATCAACCCCGCGGCCACGAAGTACTGATCACCGAGGTCGTCATACAGGCTGGATCCGCACTTGCTGCAGAAGTTGCGCGGCGCGAACTCGCTCTCATAGCGCGTGACCAGGTCCTCGCCCTTGGTGAACTTGAAGTTCTCCTTGGCCACCACCACGCCGGCCAGGCTCGAGCCGGTCCAACGCTGGCAGCGAGTGCAGTGACAGTATCCCAGTGCCTCCGGGTCTCGCACCTCGTACTCCACACCGCCGCACAAGCAGGTGCCCTTCAGCGTGTCAGTCATCGCTACCTCTTCTCGAGTTGGCGTTGGACGGTCCACGGCAACGCTACCACCGGCTCAGCGTGCGGCGTTCGGAGCCGTGCCGTCGAGCGGGATCCAGACGTGAAAGGCCGTCCGTCCGGGTGCAGCGTCGACGTCAATCGAGCCCCCGATTCGATCGGTGACGATCCGGCGGGCCGTGTCGAGGCCGAGGCCGGTCCCCTCGCCGACATTCTTGGTGGTGAAGAAGGGATCGAATATGTGGTGGCGGATAGCCTCGGGAATCCCCGGCCCGTCGTCGATGATGTCGACGCGGACGCACGGCCCGTCGCGGGCCGTGACGATCTCGATCGTCCCAGACTCGCCCAGCGCCTCGATCGCATTGGCCAGAAGGTTGGTCCAGACCTGGTTGAGCTCAGAGCCTCGAAGCGTCAGCTCGGGAAGCGAGCGGTCGTAGTCGCGACGCACCTGGATCGAGGTGTGCTTGAGCTTGTGCCCGAGAACCACCAGCGTGGTTTCCAGGCCCTCGTGGACGTCCGTCTCGACGATCTCGCCGCGGTCCATGAACGCGTAGGCCTTGATCGCCTTCACGAGCTTGCCCATCCGGTCGGTGGATTCGGCGATCTCGCCGGCCAGCCCCCGAGCGGTCAGCGACGCGGCGATCCAGGCCACCGCCGCCCCCGAGGCAGGGCCGGCCACCTCGCCGAGCCGATCGAGCCAGTCGACATCAATGCCCGCGGCGGCCAGTGGTTCGGTCAGTCGCCACGGCTCGGGGATGCCGAGGCGCTCGAGCTCCTCGAGCAACGCGTCCTCAGCGTCTGCCGCGTCCAGCGCGGACAGCGAGCTCTCCAGTTGTGCGTGCTCGATCGCCTCGTGCTGCATGGCCACGAGCTCCTTGGCCTGCTCGCGCTCGATTCCCGACTCGACGAAGCGGGCGATCGTCGAGGCCAGCACCTCGAGTGCTTCGGCCAGGTCGGCGGCAGCGCGACGCGCGGCCGCGGCCGGGTTGTTGAGCTCGTGCGCGAGCCCGGCGGCCATCGTGCCCAGTGAGGCGAGGCGCTCGCGATTCTGGTCGCGGGCCGCCGTGCGGGCCGACACGGTCCGAACCGCCTGCATGACGCGGCGGTGCACCGTACGCTGCGTCAGCGCGACCCGCGTGAAGTCCTCGGGCGCGATCACGGCCAGCCGGACCTCGGTGACCGCCCGCATCTCGCCCGCGAATCCGGTCTCGGTCATGGCCGTGATCGCTCCCATCCATGTCGGCGCGACCTGGCGCGTGACCGGCTCGAGCCGGCCCGACTCGAACACGAGTCCCTGCACGACCCCGTCGAGGAGCAGGAAAACCCCCGCCGCGGCATCTCGGGGCTGGGCGACGACGGCATCGGCCGGTACGCGCTTGATCTTGGCGATCGCACGCCACTGCTCGAGCTGCTGATCGTCGAGATCGTCGAACAGGTCGATCCGGCGCAGGTCCTCGAGCGTCGGCCGCTCCGGCTCGTGGTCGGTCATGCGCTCGCGAGGTATTCGTGGATCAGCGAAACGGCCATCGACCCCTCGCCGACCGCGCTCGCCACCCGCTTGATCGAGCGGGTGCGGACGTCGCCGGCGACGAACACCCCTGGGACATTGGTCTCGAGCACGTACGGCTCGCGAGACAGCGGCCACCCGTGATCACGGGCCTCGACACCGGCGAGGATGAAACCGCGCTCGTCCCGCGCGACGATGCCATCGAGCCAATCGGTGCGCGGCGCTGCGCCGATGAACACGAAGCACGCGTCGGCCTCCGCGAGCGACTCGATCCCGTCGGCGGCCCGGATCCGCAGAGCGTGCAGGTGGCCGTCCTGGCCCTCGGCCGCGATCGCCTGGGTCCCGGTCCTCACCTCCACGTTCGACAGCGCCGCGATCTGATCGATCAGATAGTGCGACATCGACTTCGCCAGTGAGTCGGCTCGCACGAGCATCGTCACCCGGGAGGCGTAGCTGCTGAAATAGACCGCCGCCTGGCCGGCCGAGTTGGCGCCGCCGATCACGACCACGTGCTGCTGGGCGCACGACCGCGCCTCGGTGAGGGCGGCGCCGTAGTAGATCCCCGCTCCGGTGAGCTCGTCGAAGCCAGGAGCGTTCAGCTGCCGGTAGGAGACGCCCGACGCCACCAGGACCGTGTTGGCACTGAGCGTGCCACCGCCGGTCAGCTCTATGAACCGGCCCGCCCCTTCGACCCGGAGGCCGACGGCCTCCTGTACGGTCACGAGCTCGGCCCCGAGCCGGCGGGCCTGGTCTGTGGCCCGGCGGGCGAGGTCCGACCCGCTCAGTCCATTGGGAAAGCCCAGGTAATTCTCGATCCGGCTCGACTGACCCGCCTGCCCACCCGGCGCCTCGCGCTCGACCAGCACGGTGCGCAGCCCCTCCGAAGCGCCGTACACCGCGGCCGCCAGCCCGGCCGGGCCGCCGCCGACGATCACCAGGTCGTAGTGGTCGCCGGCGGGCTGGGCCGAGATCCCCAGGCGCTCGGCCAGTTCGAAGATGGTCGGGCGCTCGAGGATCGATCCGTCCTCCAAAAGCGCAACCGGCAGGCGGTCGGCGTCGACGTTGGCGACGGCTAGCAGCTCGCGTGCCTCGCCGTCGCGTTCGACGTCCAGCCACCGCGCCGGCACCCGGTTGCGAGCGAGGAAGTCCCGGACATCGTGTGTCTCCTTCGAGAACCGATGGCCGATCAAACGGATCCCGCCCGACTCGAGCGCCGCGCCCGCCTCCCATACCGTGAGCAGGTCCTCGAGCACCGGGAACAGCTGCTCCTCGGGCGGATCCCACGGCTTCAGAAGGTAGTAGTCGAGCGCGACCTCGTTGATCGCCTGGATCGCTGCCTCGGTGTCGGCATAGGCCGTAAGCAGGACGCGCTTGGCATCGGGGACGACCTCGCGTGCCTGGACCAGGTAGTCCGTGCCGGATAGCCCGGGCATTCGCTGGTCGGCAACCAGCAGGGCGACCTGTTCGCCCCGCGCGCGCACCTGCCGCAGGAGCTCGATCCCATCTTCTCCCGACCCGGCCCGGAGGATCCGGTATCGCTGGCCAAACCCGCGTCGCAGATCCCGTGAGACGGCGGCGAGAACCGCCGGCTCGTCATCTACGGCCACGATCGCCGGCCGGCGACCCGGCTGCTGCTCGTCAACTCCGGAAGCGGTCAATGTCGAGGAATCCGCCACATCCAGCGATGC
>CAVVNG010000024.1:0-295316 GCA_963749545.1 uncultured Solirubrobacterales bacterium | reverse complement strand
GATCGTCGGCTGCTTGTGGTGCGTGGTCGGTCGCAAATCGACCGGGTTTTCGCGCGGGCCCGACCTCTCAGACGTCGTCGAAATCGGCGACCTGCACCCGCCCGAGCCGCCCGACCGACTGCCCCTGCAGTTCGGGCGCTAGAACCAAGCGGCAGTGACACGCCGGCCACCGATGAACGCCTCGCAGGCCCGTGCTGCGGACGGATGTCCGCCGGGTCATCGGCAAGTAGGAACGCGGCAGCGCCTCGAATCAATCGAGCGGCTTCATCTTCTCGTCCTCCCCGGTGAGCTGACCACGCGATCGGCGCCATCGGCGACCTCGACGGCGTCGCCCAGCTCGGGCTCGAGGGCAGCCGGGCGTCGACCGCGTCATGCCGATCTCACGCCCATACAAGCCCGCCTCGTCGGAGTTCGCCCACCACGGCCGATCTAGGCACAAGCCAAGGCGCGGGAGAGCAGTGCTTCGCACGCGCAGCCGGGCGCCGAATGCAATCCCGCGTCTGCTCCCGCGCCTACTCAGCGACGCTTCCATCAAGCGCGAGCAGAGCGGTGGCGACGCGGTCGCTACTGCGTGAAACCAGGCGTTCGACGCGACCATCGAGACGGCCGCAAGCGGGCGCAGAGCAGCCACTGCGTTCCACAACAACATTCCCCCGTCGGCGCAGGGTCAGCGGCCAGGCGCCGATGCCGGCCTTGCGACCGGTGGTCTCCTCAGGAGCGCGTTGCGCTCGCTTGGCAGCACGCGATCAGTCGGGGGTTGATCAGGCCCGCCGGTCGCGACTCGCACCTGACACAGGCGGGGGCGCGCCGCTTCAGGATTCGCTCCACCTCTGAGCGCTTTTGTCCTCGAGCGCGAGCTGTAGGAATAGTCGCTGGGCACGGACTCGGGCATGCTCGCCGAGCGCCACCAGCTGGCGCTCGGCGATGGTCATCATGTCCGCCAGCGGCACCGCCGGCGTGTCCGATCCCGAGAGCTGCGCCCGATGCTTTCGATGGATCGCGGCCGAACGCGTCCTTGTATAGGTGCACCATTACGTTTGCGATCTCGAGCAGAGGGCTCGCGGCCGGCGGCGCTTGCTCACCGCTCGGGCTGGTCCGCATCCCCACCACCCCTGGCCGCTGCACTACGCGCGAGCGCCTCGGTGAAGCGCACCTGCGCGATCGCGGGTTGCGCGGCGGGAGACCGAAAGTCCTGGCGTCGCGCCGCGCGGTGTGGCGAGAAAGCAGCCCCCTGGGTTTCCGTCCTCGGTTCCGGCCGACTTCACGGGCTGATGGGGGTCATATTCAGGCAGGGCGAGCTCACGCAGGTGCGCTAGTGCGCCGCGGAGGATCCGGGAAACCTGCATCTGCGAGACGCCGATCCGTTTGGCGATCTCGCTTTGGGTGAGCTCGCCATAGAAGCGCAGTTCGAGGACGCGCTGCTCACGTTCGGAGAGCTCTCTTGCCGCGGACGCGACCGTCAGGCTCGCGTCGATCTGCTCGAAGCGAGGATCGTCTTCCCCGAACGCGTCGGCCAGCGACTGCGACTCGCCATGCGGCTCCTCTAGCGAGGTTGCGTGGTGCGCCGCCGCGGCCTCCACCCCATCGAGCACCTGCTCAACGCTCACCTCCATGTACAGCGCAAGCTCGGCAGCCGTAGGTGATCGCCCGAGTCGGGGACTGATCGCTTGCTCGGCCTCCTGCACCTTGAGCGCCAGCTCCTGCGCGCCGCGGGGGACGTGAGCGGACCATCCCGTGTCGCGGAAGTAGCGCTTCAGCTCGCCTAGGATCGTCGGTACTGCAAACGAGGAGAACGCTGTCCCGCGGACCGGGTCGAACCGGTCTATCGCTTTCAGCAGTCCGAGGCTTGCGACCTGGAGCAGATCGTCAAACGGCTCCCCGCCCCGGCCGCGATAGCGAGCGGCAAGCGTGCGAGCCAGCGGCAGGTAGCGCTCGGCCAGACACTCCCGAGCGCGGGGATCATTGTCGCGTTGCCAGCGTTCGAACAACCCGCGAGTAGCCCTCTCGCGGCCAACCGCAGCTGTACTCATGACCACGTCACTCCTGGGAGGTCGCGGTCGACTGGGAGGTCGCGGTCGAGCTCGGCCGCGGTCTGTCGGTTCGCGCTGGCTGGGGGATCCGTCGGGCGCCAATGCGTCGCACGAGCGCGGTTCGTAAGGCCGCGCTTGGGGAGTCGTAAAACTCGAAGTGAGAATCCAGGCTCGTGAGCGCAAAGACGCGGTGCACAGCCCGCGGGCCGCGTACCAGCACGAGTTGCACGCCAGAGTCGCGCAGGTGCCGCTCCGCGCGCACCAGCAAATGAAGACCGGAGGAGTCGATGAATCTCAGCCGAGACAGGTCGATGACCACCGCTCCTTTGCCGCGCATGGCGTGATCAAGCCGCTCCTGTAGCACCGGCACGGTGGCGAGATCCAACTCGCCGCCCAGAGCCAAGACCACGCCGAGCGGATGATCGACGCGGCGTATGTCCAACCGTGCGGGCGTCGCTTCTGCCCGCGTCCCGGCCTGTACCTCGAGATCCGTCGTCACAGCGCGGTGGTCCGCCAGGTCGACGATGCGATCACCGGCAGCATCGCGAAGCAAGCCCTCATCGGTCGAGCCTTCCATCCGATCCCTCCTTAGCTCAAATGCATACAGACCTGTCTATCTACACTAGACGGACCGGTCTGTCAAGTGGTTTGCAGCAATGATGTTTGCCACCAACTACGGCAGGCAGACGAACCCGCACAGCTTTGAGCAGGCCAGACAGACCGTTGCGTATGATGGAGAAAGACCGGTCTGTTGGCTATGATTCGGTGCTGTGACAACCGGCCGAGACGCAACTCCCAGGCCGGCCGCGCGCGACCGGATCCTCGAAACGGCGTACGAGCTGTTCGCCCGCCACGGCATCCAGGCTATCGGCGTTGACGAAATCATCCGACAGGCAGGCGTCGCCAAGGCGACCTTCTACCACCACTTCCCCTCCAAGGACGATCTCGTGCTCGAGTTCCTGAACCTGCGCGAGGACCGCTGGACGCTGGCCTGGATCGAAGTGGAAGCCAGGCACCGCGCCGACACCCCCGAGGAACAGTTGCTGACGATCTTCGACCTGTTCGACGAATGGTTTCATCGCGAAGACTTCGAGGCCGACTCCTTCGTCAACGTCCTGCTCGAGCTGGGCCCCACCAGCCCCGCCGGCAGGGCCAGCATCGAGCACCTCGGGAACGTCCGCGCGATCATCACGCAGCTGGCCGAGGAAGCCGGCCTGCGCGCTACCGAGTCGTTCACACGCTCCTGGCACATCCTGATGAAAGGATCGATCGTTTGCGCTGCCGCAGGCGACATCGAAGCCGGCAAACGCGCCCAAGCAATGGCCAAGCTGCTGATCGAACAACACCGCTAGCCGCCCGGACCGGTAAGAACTGGACAAGCACCGCCAGCGTCGACCGTTCCCAGACCGTAGCGTGGACTGTTGGACCGGACTAAGACAGGGCAGTGAGGAGGCGAGGCCGAAGAGCGCTCCCTTCACGAATCAGCAGGAGTCAGACGATGCCGCTACAGGCGCCGCGACGCGCCCCCTTTTCCGACAACGGAGGGAGGAGCAGCCGGCGCTTGCTCGATTCCGGCTAACGCCCGCTGCCGGAAAGGACGACGACCACTCGCCTCGTCGTCGGGCGCGAGACCGCTCATCGCCGGGGCCGTGCGAGAGTCGGTGCAGCTCGAAGTCGGTGTCGAGGTTCGGCAGCGCTGCTTCCAGAGGCAAAGCATCAGCCGCGGCCGAGCGATCCAGTGCTTGCCCACTTCGCGTGGATGACCCGGAGCAAGTGGCGCCGCACACACATCGCGCGCCGCGGGCGGCGCATGGGAGCAACAGTCAGGGGCTGCCACGCCGCGCCGATGCAATCTGGAAAGCAGGCGTCCGCCGGCCCGACACGGGACGCGTGGTTCGCCACGCACTCAGCTGTCTCGCCGCGCGCGGCGGACGGCTGCATCGCCCGGATGATGCGCAAGCCGAACGGCGCGAGGCTGACGTCAGACGCCGCGCTGCTGCTTTCGTAGGTCATCCGGCTGTTGGTTCGCCACGGTTACGGTAGCCGGGGTCGGCCCGGTCGTCTTGACTGCCGGTGATCGCCGAACTGTGTGCTCCCCACAACCGGGCGGCTGCTGACGGAACGACCGGCAGCTCGCTTGGCCGCTCTTCCCCAAGGACGAATCTCGCAACACTGGTGACGCCGAACTCCCTCTGCTGCTTTCGCGGTTTCGAAGTCGTGCCCGACGACGACGTCCGACCGCCGCGACGACGGCAGAGTTGTGCGAGCCCCGAAGGGTGGCGGCGGAAGCGCGGGAGATCGCTGCTGGCGGCTCCCTTACGGATGCTGGCCCAAGAACCTGATGTCGATCCGGAGAGGGTCCCAGAGGCGACTGGGGCGCCCATCCGCCGTCATCGCCGGCGCAACGGTAACCGACTCGACGGTGTCGCCGATGAGCCGTCGCCAAGCCGCCAACCGCTTCGCCGGCTCGCGCAGCTTGTCGATCTCGTCAGGACCGATGACATTGCTCTCGCCGCCATCGCCGAGTCGGGCTCGGACGGTGTGCGCGTCATCAAGCGCCGTGGTCAGCTTCGCCAAGGTCTCCTGGCTCGCGGGACGGCCCAACAATCCAAGCTCGCCGAGCTGCCGGATCGTGGCATCGAGATCCACGCTGGCGCGTTCAATGGCCTCGTCCGCGTCGCGGATCTGCCGCCCGCGCGAGCCGCGTCGGGGCAGGTCGGCCGTGGCCGAGTACGCCCGCACGGCGTCCAGCAACATCGCCTCGACCCGGTCGGCCTTGACCGCCGCTCGTCGCCGGCACCGGTTCGCGCTCGTGTCGCCGCACCGGTAGCTGCCGCTGTCGGAGTTGATCACCATCCGCGAACCGCATGTCCCGCAGCGCAGCACCCCCAGGCGCGCCAGCAGCCGCTCGGACTTGGCCTGACGCCCGCGGGAGACCGTCCGCCGCTGCACCCGCTCAAACAGCCCACGATCCTTCACGATCGGCTCGTGCGCGCGCGTGTTGTGCAACTCGCCGAAGTGGATCTCACCCAGGTACATCCGAGAGCGCAGCATCCAGGCCACCCCCGAGAGAGCGCGCTCGATCCCGTTCTCGGCCAGCAACGCCTGGATCTCCACCAGCGACGCGCCAAGGTCGCGGCGCTTGAACGCCCCCACCACGACCTTCGCGGCCGCCGGCTCGACCACCAGCACGCCGTTCTCGCCGCGCACATACCCGACCGGGACCTTCGGGTGCGGATAGACACCCCGCGCCACCGCCCGCGCCTGAGCCGCCGAGACCTTCTCGCCCGTGATCTCAGCAAAGTATTGGAACACCGAGCCGAGCAATGTTCGTCGACAGGCGCTGCGCCGCCGTCCCGTTCGTGAGCTTGCCGTGATCGAGCGCGAAGATCTCCCCGCCCGCCCTCTCCACCCGCTCGATCACCTCCAGCTGAACCTTGAGCGAGCGCACCAGCCGATCGAAATACGCCACCACAAGCTGGTCCGCCTGGCCGGCCTCGATCATCTCGATCGCCGCCAACAAACCGGGGCGCTTGGACAGCGGCAGCCTGCCGCTGACGTCGATCTCGGGAATCGGCGAGGCAACAAGCCGCTCACCCCGGTCCTTCGCCCAGCGCCTAGCGGCCTCGATCTGCACCTCGGGCGAGTGAAAGTGCTCGTCCTCCCGGTCGCCCTTCTCGCTCACGCGGACGACCACGACATCTCTGGGCTTCGACATGCGACCCCTCTCGACCGGAGGCTAACGCCCTTTAGGCGCCTAGGACCCGACCGGCGGGAAGGCGCGGGCGGTCACGGCCTGCGTCTGGGCCCGGATTCCCGTTGGGGGATCCCCTACGCGACGATTAGGAGCTGAATGCGCGATTCCATGTCGAGAACCGCCGGCCGGCTCCGCTCACCAGGTGAGGGCCTCGACCGGCGAGGCCCACACAGCAAGAGATCTGGAGGATGTACCTCGTGTCGCATATACGACGTTTTGACCATGTCGGTATCACCGTCGCGGACCTTGACACGGTGACGGCGTTTTTCGTTGGGCTGGGCCTCGAGATCGACGGCCGGACGTTCGTAGAGGGCGACTTCGTGGACACGGTCATCGGCATCCCCGGCTCCCACAGTCACATTGTCATGCTGCGGCCGCCCGACGGAGGTCCTGGTCTGGAGCTGTCGAGCTTCGTTCAGCCGGACCACGAGCCAGGTTCGCCCACCGCGATGGCCAACGAGCTGGGGCTGCGCAACGTGGCGTTCGAAGTCGACGAGTTGCAGGCGACGGTCGACCGGCTGGCTGCGGAGGGCTACGGCCTGGTCGGCGGCATCGGTCAGTACGAGAACATCTGGCGCATGGCCTACGTGCGCGGGCCAGAGGGGATCATCGTTTCCCTGGCTGAGCGGATCGGCTGACACGCCCGCGTCGCAGCTCCTGGGGGCCATGCCGGTGTCTGCGGCGTGGTGACCGGCTCGGCTCCACAAGCCCGAACGGCCGGACCAGGCGGATGCAGAACACCAGCTTTGGGTCGTGAATGCGCACACCTGCCTTCGCGCCGCGACGCGAATCTTGCCCCGATCGGTAGTGGTCGAGACCTGCTTCGGTGTCGGCGCCCTAATTCGCCGCTGGGCGCGCACCAAGTGTTCCGCTCTCTGCCGGAGCATTAGTCGCGCCGCGGGCGGCTTGAGCTGTTTCCCGCTCAGGCTGGGCCGGGTTTGCGCGCTAGCAGCCGCTCGACGAGCCCGAGCTTGGAGCGTTCGAGCAACTCGATCGAGAAGGCCTCGGCCTGCATGTGCTCGAGCGGCTCGCGCAGCACGTGGTCGGCCCCGAAGCGAACGAACGCGGGCGCGAGTAGCCGCTGGACGCCCCGGACCGCTCGGATCGGACTGCGTACGTGCTCGAGCAGCACGAACCGTCCGCCCGGACGGAGTACCCGTCTCACCTCGGCCACGGCGGCGCGGTCGTCCGGGATCGTGCACAACGACAGCGTGCACACCACCGTGTCAAACGTGGCGTCTTCGAACTCGAGCGCCTGCGCGTCCCCCAGCCGCAACTCGACCGGCCGACCCAGCTCGACTGCGCGCCGGCGGGCAATGTCCAGCATCGCGGGCACGAATTCGATTGCCGTAAGTCGGACGCGATCGGAGTAGTGAGGAAGGTTGAGTCCCGTCCCCACGGCAATCTCCAGCACCTCACCCTCGGCCTGGGCGCATACCCACTCGCGGCCACCGGCGAACAACAGCCGTTCCGGGAGCTTGACGTTGCGGTCGTAGTTGCCCGCCTCCCGCTCGTAGACACGGCGGATATGCTCGATCTCCTCGAGAGCTGTGGTCACGACCGCGGCCATCTTAACAATGCGACCCGAGTCGTGGGCAACTCTGCGGGAGGCGCGGGATCCGCGGTCAGGGAGGGGGACGGCGTTTGGGCACGGTCGCGTTGTGGTTTCGCTTACGCTGGCATTTGCATGAGCCCCGCCGATCACGAGTCGAGCTACCGGGCGATCGAGAGGCTCATCGCGACCTACGCCGAGCTCGTCGACGACGGCGATTTTGCATCCGTCGGCCTTCTCCTGGCAGACGCCACATTTACGGGCGGCGCCGGCTCGGTGAACGGCGGCGCTGCCATCGAGAGGATGCTCCGCGACAACGTGATCGTCTATGACGACGGCACGCCACGGACTAAGCACGTCACGACCAATCTCGCCATCGAGGTCGACGAAGATGCTGGCACGGCGATCTCGCGTTCGTACTTCACCGCGCTGCAGGCGCTGCCCGACCTGGCTTTGCAGCCCATCGCCAGCGGTCGGTACTACGACCGCTTCGAGCGCCGCAACGGGCAGTGGCGCTTCGTGGAGAGGCGCGTCCGAACGGATCTCGTCGGCGACGTGAGCCGTCATCTTCGTCGCTCTGCCGCCGACAACTAGGCCTCTCCCCGGGTACGCCCTTCTAGCTCGAGCTAGGCGTCTCGGAGCGCACCGTTGTTCAGCCAGTCCGGATAGCTGCTTCTAGCCATCGCGCGAGCACGCGAAAGGTGCCGCCGATGATCACGGGTCAGGAGATGCCGCTGCGTACGGCTTGGACGGCTGCCTGGATGCGGTTGTCGAGGTGGAGTTTCGCGAGGATGCTGGCGATGTGATTGTGGACGGTGTTGGTGCTGAGCGAGAGCTCGTCCGCGATGTCGTGGTTGCTCCTGCCGCTGGCGAGGCGTTCGAAGATCTCTAGCTCACGTTCGGTCAGGACGGCGCGGATCGCACTCGCGGCGTTGTCGCTGGCGGTGGTGACGGGGATGTCGCGTTCACGGATGCGCTGCAGGAGTTTCCGGCGATCTGGGAGGAGATGACGGATTCTCCGGCAGCGGTTGCTCTGACCGCGGCGATGATCGCCTTCGGCGGTGCGGTCTTGAGGATGTAGCCGCTGGCGCCGGCGACGATCGCCTCCACGACGCGGTTTTGCTCGGTGCGGGTGAGGGATCAGGATGCGCGAGGCGGGGGCGAGGAGGGCGAGCCGCTCGATCGCGCGCACGCCTGAGGTGTCTGGGAGCCGGAGGTCCATCAGTACGACATCGGGGCGGACGTCGATGACTAGCCTGAGGGAGTCTTGCGCGTTGGCGGCTTCGCCGACGAGGTCGAGTCCGCCGCCGGTCAGCGTCTGGGTCAGGGCGCCACGGATCATCTGCTCGTCGTCAACCACGACGACCGTAATCGGCCGCGGGTGCTGCGTCGAGTCGTGTTGCGCGGGCATCTGTTCCCGATCCCCCCGAGATCCTGTACTCGGAGGAAATCTACACCCGGCGTGTGTGCCGATAACGCGACCCGGGTGAGGACGCGAATAGACGTTTGGGCCTACGTACAAGGTCGGTTCTAGCTCTCATGGGGCCCCCAAACGGGCCCCCCAAGTAGGTCCGAACAGGCCATGTACAGACCCGCTGTGCTGAGAGTAGTTTGTGGGGAACGGACGTCGAGGCTCGGCTGTCGCCGACCGCCTGGTTGCTCGAGGGCCATCGAAAGGAGCAGCCATGCTGGCGAGCGAGCACACAGCCGAGCAAGCCGTGACGACCGAGCTGGGGGCGACGGATCACAACGGTCTCAGCGCAGCAACGAGCGCCGCGGATTTGACACCAACCGCGGCGTGGTCGAGGCGCGTGCGGTGGATCGGGGGTCTGATTCAGGCCGCGTTCGCCGCGTTTTGGTTGGTGCGGGGGAGCGCGGTGATCGGCGGCGGCGTGGCAGGCGTCCTGGTCGCGGTATTTGGTGTGACCGTGGTCGGCGTGTTTGTCTACGCGGTCAGAGCCTCGGCTGGCACGGCTCCTCGGCCGAAGGGTCAGGAGGCCAAGCGGATCGAGCGAGCGGTCACCGTGGCGACGGTCATCCAGCTCGTGGCGTCGTTTGCGTTGCCGGTCGTCGTGATCGCTGCTGGTCATTCGGACTGGGTGCTGCCGTCGATCGCGATCACGATCGGGCCGCTGCTGCTCTGGCTCGACCGCCGAGTCCATATCCCCCGGTACCGGCCGGTCGGATGGGCTTTGATCGTCGGGCCGGTAATCCTCGTCGCGGTGATGTCTGGCACGCCGCTTGTCGCTACCACTGGGATCGCCGCCGGTCTGCTCCTGCTCGGGACCGCCGTTGCCGGCTTCCACGACCTCATGGGAGTCCGACGCGCAGCGGAGCACGCCACGGCCAAGAAGATTGTCTTTCCTGTCAGCGCTGGAGCGCAGCTATGAGCGAGGATCGACTTCAGGTGGTATTCGGTGCCGGGCAGGTCGGGCGTGCCCTCAGCGTTCGGTTGACCGAACTCGGTCTGCCGGTACGGGTGGTCTCGCGGAGCCGGCCATCGAGGCTGATCGAGGGGGTCGATTGGCGGGCGGCCGACGCCACCGACCCCGACGCCGCGACCGACGTGGCCAAGGGAGCATCGGTGGTCTACCAGTGCCTGAACGCGCCGTACACAGATTGGCCCGAGCGCTTCCCGCCGCTGCAACGTGGCGTGCTGGCGGCAGCTGAGAGCAACGGTGCGCTGCTGGTGAGCCTTGAGAACCTGTACGGGTATGGCCCGACTGCGGGTACGGTGATGACCGAGGATCTCCCGCTCGCTGCGACGACGGTCAAGGGCCGAACTCGCGTTGCGATGACGCAGGAGCTGCTGGCGGCCGCAGATGCCGGTCGGGTCCGGATCGCAATCGGGCGGGCGTCTGATTTCTTCGGTGCCGGCGCGACCGAGTCATCGCTCGGCGAGCGCGTGTTCGGCAACGCGGTGGCCGGCAAACGCGCCGACTTCATCGGCAACCCCGACCTGCCACACACCTACAGCTACATCCCGGACATCGCAGCGGGTCTGGCGACGCTCGGCACCGACGAGCGCGCCGCCGGCGAGGTCTGGCACCTGCCGGGCCCTGAGACCGTCACGACCCGGCAGCTGCTCGAGCTCGTCGCCGGCGACGTCGGGCACGCGGTCGGCGTTCGCTCTCTGCCCAAGCTCGCCGTGCGCGCCCTCGGCTTGTTCAACCCGACGATCCGGGAACTCGTCGAGCTGTCCTACGAGTTCGACGAGCCGTTCGTGCTCGACACCAGCAAGTACCAGTCCACGTTCGGCGCGGACGCCACTCCGCTGGCTACCGCGATTGCCACAACCGTCGCGTGGTACCGGTCGCGCAATGGCGCGGCGTGAAAGCCATGACCCTCACCGACCCCGCCGGCTATCGACCCTTCTCCAACCCGGCCACCGGCGAACGGGTCCAGTTCACCGCGACTGGCGAGGACGGCGAGGAAGATGTGGTGCGCTGGAGCTGGCGCAGCGTGCCCGGCGCTGCGATCACGGAGCACGTCCATCCGCACCAGGAGGAGCGCTTCATGATCAGCGCCGGCGAGGCCCACTTCACGGTCGATGGCGAGCAGCGGGTGGTCGGTTCGGGTGAGGCGATCGTCGTGCCCGTCGGGGTTCGCCATTCGGAGAGCAACCCGGGCGGGGTCGCGATCGAAGGCGTCGTCGAGCTCCGTCCCGCGCTTCGGTCCAAGGAGATGTTCGAAGCCTTCGGCGGTCTCGCATCCGAGGGCAAGACAACGCCACGCGGAGCGCCGACGAACCCGCTCCAGCTCGGCGCAACCGTCTGGCATTTCCGACGCGAAAGCCGCGCCACCTCGCCGCCCATCTGGTTACAGAACCTGATCCTCCCGCCGCTGGCGGCGCTAGCGAAGGTCTTCGGCATCCGCCCATACCACGAGCGCTGGGACAGCCGGGATACCTCGAGATCGGAGCCCGTCGTATGAAGATCCACGCCCTTACAACCGGGGCGGTGCGCGTCAAGCCCAGCTTCCTGTATCCCAGCCAGGGCCGGCGCAGGCAGCTGGACCTATTCCTGCCCGGTGCCTTCTCAGATCCGCTCCCGATCCACTGCTGGGCGATCGAGCACGACGGAGTTCTGCGGCTCGTCGATACGGGCGAGACCGCGGCGGCGCGGAATGTCCCGTTCGCGCGCATGGAAGTGACCCGCGAACAAGAGCTTCCCGCCGCGATGGCCGCGGCAGGTCTCTGTCTAGATGACGTCTCCGAGGTGGTGCTGACTCACGCCCACGGCGACCATATGGACGGGCTGGTCCACGTCCGCGCTCGGGTCTTGATCAACCAGGCGGAGCTCAAATTTGTTGTCTCCCCGATGGCACGGGTCATGCGTCGCGTCCTGCGCCAGCCGCTGCCAGCCGGATTTGCGCCCGAGCCCTTTGCGCTTGACCGTGGCCCGTTCGGTGCGTTCGCGCGAAGCCGGGCGCTCAGCGATGACGGCCGGATCGTTGCCGTCGACACCCCCGGGCACACCCCCGGTCACATCTCCGTGATCTGCATCGATGACGACGGCCGACACATGATGCTCGCCGGTGATACGACGGACTCGCTCGAGCAGTTGTACGCGCGACGCGTCGACGCGGTCGCACCCGACCCCAAGGTGCATCTCGCGACCATGGAAGCGATCCTCGCCCACTGCTCCGCGCACCCGACGGTCTACCTGCCATCACACGATCCCGACTCAGCCGCACGGTACGCGGACGCGACCACATCAGCTGAGCCAGCGCTCGCCACGGCCTGACTCAACAGAAGAGGAACAGCATGCACGCCGTCCCGGATCGACCTCTACTACCAGCACCGCGTCGAACCGAACACCCCGATCGAGGACACCATCGGCGCCCTGGCCGAACTGATCGCCGAAGGCAAGGTCCTGCACATCGGCCTCTCAGAAGCCGGACCCGAGACGATCCGCCGCGCCCACGCGGTGCACCCGATCGCCGCGCTCCAGGCCGAGTACTCCCTGTGGACCCGTGATCCGGAGGCCGAGCTGCTCCTGCGCGAGCTGGGGATCGGCTTCGTGCCGTACTCACCGCTCGGGCACGGATTCCTCACCGGGACGATCCGCTCCCCTCAAGAGCTCGCCGACGACGACTGGCGCAAGACCAACCCGCGCTTCACCGAGGGGTAACTTCGAGAAGAACCTCCGCATCGTCGACGAGGTGAAGGCCGTCGCCTCCGAATTCGACGCCACACCAGCGCAAGTCGCGTTGGCGTGGCTACTTGCACAGGGCGACGACATCGCCCCGATCCCCGGCACGAAGCACGTCGCCCGAGTCGAGGAGAGCACGGCGGCCGACGCCCTCGAGCTGAGCGCGGAGCAGATCCAACGGCTCAACGACCTCACTCCGGCCATCGGCGAGCGTCACGACGAGGCGAACATGGCCGCCATCGACCGCTGACACCTCATTGAGTGACACCGCCGTGCTCGCACCAATACGCCGGCGCACGCCGTCACCGGAACGCCCTCGTATCCGCGCGATGCAAGACGCTCCGGCTCCGCGCTGAGATGAGCGTCGGCTCACGACAGGAGGACAGCGCGGTTAGTCTCTCCAATGCGGCCCCCGCACGACCGGATAGGTGATGGAATGCGTCCCATAACCGACGACGCCGACGCTACCCCCGCCCCGCCTGATCCCGACGACCACGTCGCCCGCCTGCGGGCGCAGATCGACGCCGCCAAGGCCCGCCGTGCTGGCTACCGCGCGCAGGCTGCCGAGACGGTCACCCGAGGGGGCCCCGAGCGTCCGACCGACGAGGAGCTGGGGATCATCAAGACCGACGATACGGTCGGCAGGATCGCTGCTGACGCGAGTCAGGAGATCCGGAGCAGGCTGAGCCGCCTGACGTCGCGGTTCGGGCGGCGCGGGAAGAAGTAGGGCGGACGGTCGCCGACAGGGTCGTTGTCCCGGTCGGCGCTACGACTAGCGTGGTCCGGCAATCCGCGCGCACTGCAGGTGCATCGTCGGCGACGGTCGGATGCTCGTGTAGACGCGAAAACCGGGTCTCCGCGACACCCCAGCCAGTCGGCGCTGCACGTCCGGCTACTGGTGTAATCGGAGTCGGTGGTGACGCGCTGGCGGCGCCGCTGGTCAGCTGGTAGCGCGGAGGCCCACGGCTGGAGCGGTACGAGCAGCGACGGTGCTCACGGGGGCGGACGCTCGAAGCGTTTCGGCCCGCTGTTTGACGCCGAGCATGAAACGGCGGGTCATGATGAACGCCGCCGGCTCCATGATCCGCATCCCGAGCCACCATAGCGGCGTGCTCGGGACACGCTCCGTGCCCCGGTCAACCAGTCGGGTGCTTTGATCGTCGAGCGGATAGAGGCCGAACTGCCACACCCACTCCATTCCGTGAGCGTCCATGCTCAGAGCGAGCGCGCGAGGCGGTTCCAGAACCGAGACCGTGAGCTCGTCGCGCCCCCAGGGGATCTTGTCGCCCACCGCGAGGTGCTGAAACTCGGGGAGGATGCGGGTGGCGCTCGGACGATCGAGGAAGCCGAACAGTCGATCGAGCCAGTCGTAGCTGTAGAGCCCGCCCCGCCCGGTGCCCATCTGTATTAGCCACGGCCAGATGTCCTCAGGTGGCGCATTCATGCCGCCGATCGGCTTGCCGAACCGTCCCGGGGAGCTGAATAGGTATAGGTCCGCCGGCGATAGCTCCGTCGGCCTCACCTCCCGGATGTGATGCACGTCGACAACCACTCCCTTGACGGCCATCTGCTGCTTGAACGCCGCCGCGACCTTGGCTCCGTTGCCGTACTTAGAGGCGTGAAGGTACTCGATCTTCATGGCGAAACCTCCTTTGGCGGGCGACCCGAATCGTCCGTGTCGAGAAGACATGGAGGTGGCTGTCCGTCCAGCCGATGGCGGTCTGGATGACCTCGTGCAGCCGGTCGAAGTGCTGACGGAATTCGCCTGGACATCGGGGGCCAACAGATGTGTATGGCATAGCTGCACTGAGGTGTATGCTGATCGAGGTGAGCGAGACCAGGATCAGGCGCACGAACATCAATCTCGACGCGGAGCTCGTCGATGCGGCGGCGGCTGTGCTCGGCACCGAGCGAACCACGGACACGGTTCATGCTGCGCTGCGTGCCGTGATCGATCGTGCAGCTCGCGAGCGGCTCGCAAGACGCGACTTCGGTGACCTGACGCCAGACGTGCTAGCGGAACTCCGCCGCCCGCGACAGACCGCATAGGTGCACCTGGCCGATACCAGTGCCTGGGTGTGGACGCGCGCCGTCGGCGGCGAACTGCGCACTGCCTTCGATGAAGGCGTCATCGAGGGTCAGGTGGCGACGTGCGACATGGTCCGCCTCGAGCTCCTCTACAGCGCCCGCAACGCCACCGAGTTCACGAGTCTGCGGGTCGAGCTCGACGCTCTCCCGAACTGCGAGATCGGGGTCGATGAGTGGCACCGGGCGCTGGAGATCTACGAGCGACTCGCCCGACAAGCCGGACTGCATCACCGTTCGGTCCGTCATCCCGACCTGCTCATTGCCGCTGCCGCCCAAGCCAGCGGGATTCCGGTGCTCCACTACGACGAGGACTACGACCGCATCGCCGCGATCACGGGCCAGGAAGTCCGGTGGCTGGCGCCGCGCGGATCGCTCAGCTGAGCGGTGTCCACTCTCCGAGCCGGTTGGGCAGCAACTCGATCTCGCCCGACTCAAAACCCAGCACATTTGCTGGGTTTTTTGTTGGGCGGAGCGGCCTCTCCACGGCCGCATCCGGCGCGAAGTCCGGAGTCGAGCAAGCACGTCAGAGGCCCACGTCTGCTGGGGTGCGCTCGACACTGGGCGTCCCAGGGAGTACTCAACGAAGGACAGCACCGCCGGCGGGAATCGCGCTCGCGCGTCATGGTTCGGGCGTCTCACTCTCAAGTACCGTTTTGAGCGTCGCGCAGAATCGCGTGAAGGTGCGCTTGGTCAGCGGGCTGAGGATCGGCTGGGCGAGGCGCATGATTCCGGTCGGCTCTCCATAGACCCTGAACCGAAAACGGGTACCCCGCTCGCTCGGCTCGAAGGTGATGTGACCGTGGATCGGCTGCCCCTCGATGACCCGCATCCCGAACACGCGATCCGGTTCGTAGTCAACGACTTCGACCAGCTCAGCGAACGTCTTACCGCCTGGCGCGCGATGCACCTCACGGATCCGCGACCCCAGAGCGAGCGGCCCGGGCTGCTCGGGCACCGCAGAAACCGTGTTCGTCTGCCAGGAAGCGAGCTTGGTCGGGTCGGTGACGTAGGCGAACACATCCGCCGGTGGGCGGAGGATCTCGGTCTCGATCACGAAGTCGATCATCAGAGCAACGGCTTTCTCGAACGAATCCCCCCGGTCGCGGGGGTGGCGTGAGTTTGCAGAGCGCCCGCCGGTTCCGCAAGACCCGGAGCCACGCGGCCGGCTCCATGCACGCAGTACCTCCTGGAGTGGTGGCCGGCCGCGATCGCCGCCGTGGTGAAAGTGGCCGAGCGGTACGCCGACACCGGGCTCGGGCTCGCGGACGCCTCGCTGGTCGCTATCGCCGAGCGGCTTGGCACGATCGACATTGCCACGCTGGACGAGCGACATTTCCGCGCCGTGCGACCCCTGGCCGGCGGCAAGGCGTTCCGGCTCCTGCCGGCTGATGCCTGAGGCGACGACACACAGTCGATGATCGGGCACAGGGCGCATCTCTGTGCCCGATCCCCGGTAATCCACCGCACAATCCGCGGCGTGGGCCGACTCTCGATCACCGGGGAAGCCTTGCTATCGCGGCTCGGCTTGAAGGGCAGGTACCTCGATTGGATGCGATAGCCGCTGCGCCGGCAGGCAGGCCAGCGCCACCACGTAGGCGGCGATCGCGCTGAAGCACAGGAGCGCCATGATCAGCGAACTGGTGTCATGGCCGAAGTCCAGGAAGCTGGCGCCGTTGAAGCCGGCACCGATGACCAGTAGGCCGCCGAGCGCGGTCAGGATCGCGACGGATCGTGGTGCGCGCCGGAACGCTACGACACCTGCCGCGAAGGCAACGACGATCAGAGCCAGGCCGAGCGCCGCATGCACGGCGAGAGCGGCGGCGCCATGGCCGATCGCCCATCTGAGGCTTCGCACAGAGCCAGTCAGATAGTTCGATGGCCGGGCGCCCGGGTGGCGTACGGGCACGGCCACCTCCAGATTGACCGCCATCCCGAAGCTCGCCTGGACGAGCAGCATGAGGATCGTCGCGAGCAGCAGCGGCCGGACGCCGGCCCGCGTCGGCGTCATCGGCCGTCGCTTGCTCATTGCGCACCATCGGGATCACTTGCCGGGTGCGCGCGGGCCCACGCCGCAATACGGCCGCTGCCGGCGATGTGCTCGTCGCGATCGGTGACGAGCAGCGGCAGCCAGGAGCGGCCGGTGTGCCGTTGGACAAGTCGCCGGCCCTCGGAGCGGTTCAAGGCGGCAGGCAGCAATCCCCAGCCGTAGCTGCGGATGATCTGCGGCTGGTGGCCTGCGGCTTGCAGCGCGTCGAGCGCGTTTCGGCAGGGGTGACCCGGTCCGAAGGTCTGGAAGGTCCCCCAGCAGACGTAGAGCTTCACCGCCGTGCTCCAGCCAGCAGTCGCTGGAGCGCCACGGGAACGACCGCGACGTAGAAGAACTCCTCGCGGAATTCCCGGATCAGTCGAGCGCACTCCAGCGGGTGGGGGGCGCCGAGGCGGTTGACCCGCCCCTGCGCTCCCAGCGTGAACAGCCGTTCAAACAGCTCTTCGGCGCGCAGCGCCGGGCGCATCGTGGCCCGCAGCTGGACGTCTTGGCCGGTGCGGTTGCGGAAGGCGTGGGGCCTGCCGACCGGGATGTGGATCCGTTGGCCGGCCGTGGCAGCAACCCGTCTACGGCCAACCGTGAAGGTCCCGGTGCCGGTGAGCACTTCGAAGGTCTCGGTCTGGTGCAGGTGGCGATGGGGAGGGATGAACGCGCCGGGCCTCATCCGCGCCTCGATCACCAGCGCGGTGCCGTCGGTGTCGGCGGCGGTGGCCAGGAACCTGATCGTCTGACCGATCTTGGGGCTTTCGATCGTGCGGTTCGTCATCGCCATGTTGAATAATAAATACCAAATGGCACTTTCATACTACATGGTATAAAAATGCGTCGCCAAACGCAAGCCGAACGGCGCGCGACGACCCGCGCGCGGCTGTTGCGCGCCGCCCGGCAGACGTTCGCTCGTCACGGCTACCACGCCACCTCGGTCGACCGCGTCAGCGAAGCGGCCGGTCTCACCAAGGGTGCCGTCTACGACCACTTCGGCTCCAAGGCGGGCCTGTTCCTGGCGCTGCTGGACGAGCACTTCGGGGCGCGGATCGAGCAGGCGCAGCGCGGGGGCGATCAGCGTCCGTCTCGCGCGATGCCGTTTGACCGCGACTTCGCTCTCCTGTTTCTGGAGTTCGTGTGCGCAGCCGGCCGCGATGCTCGTCTGCGCCGCCGTCTCGCCAATCAGCTCGCTGAGCTGCGCGCGCTCAGCGCCGAGCAGCTCGGAGACGCTCGTCTGGCCGCGGTCGTCGGAGCCGCGGCCAACGGCGCGAGCATCGAGGCTTTGATCTTCGGGGAGGCCGAGGGCGCCGCGACCTTCGACCGGCTGCTCGCGGCCATACTCCCCGAGCGGTGAAGTCAAGCCCAAGGGGCGGTTCCGGCGCCAGGTTCGGCATTCAGGGAGTCCGCTGTGCCCGCGTGCCGGCGGCGTTCCCGGGCCGCCCCTGCTCGGAGTGTCACGGCCGGGGCTGCTGTCTTGTCTTGTGGGGTACAGATGACCGTCGATCGAGGAGTTGATCATGAGAGTGTTTGTGGCAGGCGCGACGGGGGCGATTGGGAGGCAGTTGGTGCCGCGTTTGGTGGCCGCGGGTCATGAGGTCACCGGGATGACGCGTAGCGGGTCAAAGCTGGCGATGCTCCGTGAGCTGGGTGCTCTGCCGGTGGTGGCGGATGCGCTTGATCCCGATCAGGTCGCCGAGGCCGTGGGTAGGGCCAGGCCGGAGGTGATCGTCCATCAGCTGACCGCGCTTGCGGGGGTGGAGCGCTACACGGAAAGCGATGCCGCGCCGACCAACCGCCTGCGGACGGAGGCCACCGACCACCTGCTCGCGGCGGGGCAAGCGGTCGGTGTGCGACGGTTCGTGGCCCAGGGGGTGGCGGGCTATGGCGCGTATGCGCGTAGCGGCGGGCCGGTGAAGAGCGAAGAGGACCCACTCGACCCCTCGCCCGTGCGGGGGATGCGCGAGACTCTGGCCGCGATCCGTCATCTCGAGGCGGCGGTCCTCGCGGCGGACTGGACGGAGGGAATTGTGCTCCGCTACGGCGCGTTCTACGGGCCGGGCACGTCGCTGGCGCCAGGCCAGCAGCAGTTCGAGCTGGTGCGCCGGCGCAAGTTCCCGGTGGTCGGCGATGGTGGCGGTGTGTGGTCTTTCATTCACGTCGCCGACGCGGCGGTGGCGACGGTGGCGGCGGTCGAGCACGGCAGCCGCGGTGTCTATAACGTGGTCGACGATGACCCCGCCCCGGTCGCCGATTGGCTGCCGGCGCTGGCACACGAGCTGGGCGCCAAGAAGCCCGTGCGCGTGCCGCGGTTCGTCGGGCGGATGTTCGCCGGCGAGGCCGGCGTGGTGATGATGACCGAGATCCGCGGGGCCTCCAATGCCAAGGCCAAGCGCGAGCTGGCGTGGCACCCGGCGCACCCTAGCTGGCGTGACGGGCTCGCAGCGGCATGACCGGTCGCGAGCGACTGCTGGACGAGCTGCAGCCGGTCGCGTTCGCGATCGCCTACCGGATGCTCGGGAGCGTGTCCGAGGCCGAGGATGTGGTGCAGGAAGCGCTGCTGCGGGTGCATCAGGCGCTTGACGGGGGTGAGCAGATCGCATCGCCACGCGCGTTCGTGGCGACTGTGACCACCCGGCTGGCGATCAACGAGCTGCGCTCCGCGCGCGTCCGTCGCGAGCGCTACGTCGGCGAGTGGCTACCAGAGCCGATCGTCACCGACGGCCAGGATGATCCGGCCCGGCACGCTGAGATGGCGGACTCGGTGTCGCTGGCGATGTTGGTGCTGCTGGAGAGCCTCTCGCCCGAGCAGCGGGCTGCGTTGCTCTTGCACGATGTGTTCGACTACGACCACGCGCAGATCGCCGAGATCATCGGCAAGAGCGAGGAGAATGTCCGTCAGCTCGCGACGCGGGCGCGACGCCACGTGGAGCAGCGCCGGCCCCGCTTTCAGACCACGCGCGAGCAGCGCGACGAGCTGGCAGGACGGTTCTTCGCGGCGGCCGAGCACGGCGACCTGTCGGGGCTCGAGGCGCTGCTCGCGCATGACGTGGAGCTGACCGGCGACGGCGGCGGCAAGGTGCCGGCCTATGCGCGCCCGCTGCGCGGCCGCAGCCGCGTCGCCCGTGCGCTGATCGGCTCGTTGATCTTCGGCCGGCGCCCCACCGGCGTGTCGTTGCGCCCTGTCGAGGTCAACGACGGGCCAGGTGCACTCCTTCTCGACGGACAGCAGCGCCTGATCAGCGTGTTGGCGCTCGATATCTCAGGCGGTCAGATTAGGAGCATCAGCTCGATCGTCAACCCCGACAAGCTGACGCACCTGGGGCCCGTCGGCGACCTCGGATCGCTGCTGAGATCGGCGGGATGAGCTCCGGCTCCGCGGCGACGCTCCGCAGGGTCAGTGTCGGCCAGTCGTGGACCATGCGGCACAGCGTTCGGTCGTGAGTGACGAGAACGATCGCGGCTGGCGTGCTGAGGAGGGCATCGCACAGTTCGTCGACGAGCGTGACCGAGAGGTGGTTGGTCGGTTCGTCGAGCAACAGCACCGATGGTCGACGCAGCAGGACGCAGGCGAGCGCGACTCGTCGGCGCTGCCCGACCGACAGCCGGCCGAATGGGCGTCCGAGGTCGGCGTCGAGCAGGAGTCCGGTCGCACGGATCTGATCGACATCCCACGCGCCGAGTACGTCGGCGGGCGTGCGGTTTGGATTCCAGTCGTCCTCTTGGGCGAGGAGCCCGACCTGGGCACCGGGCGCGATGGTGAGCGTGCCGGTGTCCGGTGCGAGTTCGCTCGCCAGCACGCTGAGCAGGGTCGACTTCCCGGCTCCGTTCGCGCCCCGCAACAGCAGGCGTCCGCGAGCCCCGAGCTGGATGGGCGAGTCCGACGGCTGGGTCACGCGACCGCGTACGCCGATTTGGGTGGCCTCGAGGAGGATCGTGTCGCCGGTGTCCGCTGCATCGGGCGCCGTAAACGTGAGCGGATCCGGCGGTGCGGGACCGCGCTCGCGTCGGAGACCGTCAATGCGGCGCTGGAGCAGTCGAACCGAACTCGCCGTTCGGCTCTCGCGTCCGTGCTTGGCCGCGCCCTTGCCGGGCTGCCAGTGGCCCGGAGCTGCAGCGCGGGCGGCGATCAACCGCTTGGAGAGCTCGCGCTCGGCGTCGAGACCAGCGGCATACCTCCGGCGCCACTCGCGCAGGGTCCCGGCACGCGCCTCACGGTACGCCGGAAAGCTTCCGCCGAAGAGGGTCCCGCCCGCGCCGAGTGCTGGGTCGAGGTCGAAGATCGCCGTTGCCGCCGCGTCGAGTAACCACCGATCGTGCGTCACGAACACGACGATCCCGGGAAACTCAACCAGCCACTGCACCAAGCGGTCCAGCGAGCTGTCGTCGAGATGGTTGCTCGGCTCATCGAGCAGCACGGTGCCGGCCGCGTCGGCCAGTGCGCAGCCGAGCCGCAGGCGGTAGCGCTGGCCGACCGAGAGGCTGGCCAGCGCCCGTTCGGGGTGGAGATGCGCATCGAAGGCGTCGAGCGCTGCCTCGAGTCGCCACTCGGCGTCCCACGCGGCAAGCCGCTCGGCGTGGCCGAGCGCTGCTGCGTAGCCCTCGGCGGCGCCCTCTGCGCCCGCGGCGACACCAGACGCAGCGTCCTCGAGCGCGGCCAGCGCGTCGAGCGGCGATCGCAGAGCCTCTGCATGCACCGAGGCGACCGTCGTCCCGGCTGGCGCGTCCATCTCCTGCTCGATGAGGGAGCGGCTCTCGGTCGTGCACCACACGTCGCCGCCGTCGGGCATGAGCCTGCCCGCGAGCAGCCGCAGCAGCGTGGTCTTTCCGGCGCCGTTTTCGCCGATCACGGCGAGGCGCTGCCCGGCGGTGACGGTGAGCGTGACGCCGTCGAGTACGGCGCCGTCGCCGAATCCCTTTCGCAGATCGCGCGCACGGAGATGCGGCCGCGGGCGTGAATCGGACGGCGCCAGCGCGCCGACCATCTGTGAACGCATGACGTTCCTTCCTGAAGCGGTGGCGTCACGGCCGGTGGCCGCGACGAGAGGACCTAGCTGGAGAGGTCCGGCGCTACAGGAAGTTGTGCGGGATGCACGTCATGCGACAACCAAGTTACCACAGGGCTGCGCCCGGGAGAAGTTACTTAAACCGCTCGGATCTGCCTCGAAGTACCGATGAGATGCGGCCGCCGTCGCGTCATGCTGGCGTTGTCGCGCCCGCTGACAGGGTGCGGAGTGTTTGGAGGAATAGCGATGACTATCCAGTATTTGCACGCCTCTAAGTTCGGCAACGGCGCGAAGGTCGCGGCGCGCTTCCAGGAGAAGATGGCCGCCAATGGTGTCGATGTCGATGTCCACCACATCCGGGAGGTGAGGCCGGCGGAGATTCCGTCGGCTGATCTGTATGTGTTCAGCTCGCCGGGTCGATTTGGTAGGCCCATCCGCGGGATGCGCCGTTTCCTGAGAAAGGTGAGCCTGCCCGCCGGCTCCCGGTACGCGATCCTCACCACTGAGGCGATGCCGAAGGCGGACAAGAAGACCGGGCGGGTGCCGACCGAGGAGGAGTTGGCCAGGCACCAGCGGGTCAGGTCGACCATGAACGAGCTTCTTCAGGGCAGGGGTCTGGTCAAGAAGATCGGTGAGGACAAGGTTCACGTGACCGGACTCAAGGGGCCGCTGGAAGATGGGTGGGAAATGACGGTGGATGCCTTCGCGGCCGCACTCTGCGCCAGCCTCGAACGCGCTGCGGCGGCACCAGAGCCGACACCGCAGGGAGTCGCCTAGGGCGCAGTCCGGATCTCATAACGGAGCACCCGTTCGCTCGTCCACATCGCTGAGCTGGCGAGCGGGCTGTCGATCCGGAGATCGCCCAGCAGCTGTCGTGCACTGAGCACTGTCACGGGCGGCGGGCCTGTTTCGTCTCAGAGGATAAATGCGATGAGAGGAGCAGTCATGAGGGTCTTCGTGGCCGGCGCCACCGGCGTTCTCGGCAGACAGCTCGTCCCACAGCTCGTGGGGCGAGGCCACGAGGTGGTCGGGATGACCAGGAGCGCATCGAAGCAGGACCTGGTGCGCGGCCTGGGAGCTCGCCCGGTCGTGGCCGACGCTCTCGATCCCGACGCGGTCGCCCAGGCGGTGGCGTCCGCCGAGCCCGAGGTGATCGTGCATGAGCTCACGGCGTTGTCCGGGCCGATGAGCGTCCGAGACGCGCGGCACCCCGAGCGCTTCAGCGGGGCGATCATGACCAACCGGCTGCGTACCGAGGCGACTGACCATCTCTTGGCGGCCGGCCGCGCCGTGGGGGCGCGACGGTTCGTTGCGCAGAGCTTTGGGGCCTTCCGATGGGCCCAAACGGGCGGGCCCGTGCAGACCGAGGCCGATCCCCTCGATCCCAACCCGCCGGCGGCCCTGCGGCCGGTAGTGGAGGGGCTCCTCTATCTGGAGAAGGCGGTGACGACGATCGAGTGGGGCGAGGGTCTCGCGTTGCGCTATGGCGGCTTTTACGGTCTGGGGACCGCGATCAGCCTGGCTCCGGACGCGCAGATGGCGGCGCCGATCCGCAAGCGTCGGTTCCCGATCGTCGGGGACGGTGGTGGCGTCTGGTCGCACGTCCACATCGACGACGCCGCGGCGGCGACTGTCGTCGCGGTCGAACAGGGCCAGCCGGGTATCTACTACATCGTGGACGACGATCCTGCGCCGGTGCGGGAGTGGCTGCCGGTGCTGGCGAGCGCGCTGGGTGCCAAGCCACCGAGGCGCATCCCACGCTGGCTGGGACGGCTGGCTGCCGGTGAGGCGGCAGCGCTCATGATGACCGACGCGCGGGGCGCCTCGAACGCAAAGGCCAAGCGCGAGCTCGGCTGGCAGCCGCGCTATGCGAGCTGGCGGCAGGGCTTCGCGCAGGGGCTCGGCTAGGCGATGGCCGAGGAGCTGCGCCATGTAGGGAATCGACGACTAGCGAGCGTCGGCCGCAGCCTGCGACTGCGGGCCCCGGCCTCGGCGATGCCGCGCTCGGAACCACCGCACAAACAACGTCTGAACGCCCGCGCGGTGACCACGTGCCACCTCGTTTGCCAACCGCGCCTCGGCGGCCTCCCTATGAAGCTCGTTGACTCGGGCGAGCTGCAACTGATATGTGATGTAACTGTTGGTCATGCTGTGCCTGAGCTGATGGTTGAAAGCGGGTCGCTGGCCCCGTAGGCGTATGGGTGGTGGAACGCATCGAGCGCGTCGACCCCGTGAACGGTGACCTCGAACAACTCGCCGCTTCGCTGGTCCTCGACGGCGACGAACACCTGATTCGTCCGTGAGTTCCACAGCAGCCTGACGTCGACGCCATCGCCCGTCCGGTGGTCAAGCTCGCGGATCGCCGGCTGCGGTGTCGTGTACATGGACATGGCGCGGAAGCGTCGCACGATTCGACGGGTGCGGAAATGGGGCTCACCGGTGTCAGTGGGTGCGGATAACCGCACCACGGACGACGTCTAACTGCGCAGGTAGGCGAGGACAGCGAGCACGCGGCGGTGCGAGTCGCCCGCCGCCGGAAGATGGAGCTTCTGGAAGATGTTCGTCACGTGCTTCTCCACAGCCCGCTCGGTGACGACGATGCGCCCGGCGATGGCCAGGTTGGAGAGGCCCTCAGCCATCAGTTCGAGGACCTCCCGCTCGCGCGGGGTGAGCTCCGCGAGCGGGTCGTCTCGCCGTTGACGGCCGACCAGCAGGGACACCACCGTCGAGTCGAGCGCCGATCCGCCACTGGCGACACGGCGTATGGCTGCGGTGAACTCGGGCAGATCATTGATCCGGTCCTTGAGCAGGTATCCGATGCCCTGCGCATCGTGCTCGAGGAGCTCGAGTGCATAACCCGGCTCGGCATATTGCGAGAGCACGAGTACCGCCGTGCGCGGGTGCGTTGCGCGGATCTCCTTCGCCGCCTGAAGGCCCTCGTCGGTATGGGTCGGGGGCATGCGTATGTCGACAAGCGCGACGTCCGGCGAGTAGGAGCGCACCTTCAACAGCAGGTCGGCCGCCGTGCCACTTCGCCCGACGACGTCGAAGCCGGCGTCCTCGAGTAGACGCGCGACTCCCTCGCGCAGGAGCACCGAATCATCGGCGACGACGACGCGAGTGCGATCGGCGACAGCCGCTTCGTCGGCGCCGGCCGGTGGATGCACTAGTTAGTTCCTTTGCAGACGGCCCGAGAAAGCAAGTGGACTCCTGCGCGCACGTGCACGCCGCGTCGCCAGTTATCGCAGACCAAGGCGAGCGTCACAGTCATGACCCATGGTAGACCCGGCTCGAGCGTTGCGCGCTCTCCCGAGGCGCCGGCGGCAGGTTCCCCGCGAAATTGTCATGACGCTGACATCTGGGCCGTACCCGACACCTTGGCTCGTCGTGATCGGCGTTGCTAATCACATTCGCGCGCTAGGCTGACCTGAGGAGGCGTATGCCGTGAGCGCAGAGCTAGTACCAGGTGCGCGTGAGCATCGCCCGCTGCGGTTAGGTCTGCGACGCATTACGCCGTGGAGTTTCGTGCTGGTGGGCTCGGCCACGACGCTGTTCATTGCAGGCGCCGTTCTCGGTGCCCTGTGGCTTTCAAGTGCCGAGACTCACACGGTCTCCTCGCATCTGCCTGCGTCGCTGCGGGGGATTGAGCTGCACGTGCAGTCGGGCGACGTCGCGATCGTCGGTGGCAGCCAGACAGGAGTTTCGATTTCGAGCTCCGATCGCTCCGTGTTCGGACATGGCCCGCGCGAGCGGCGCACCCTCCGTGGGGGCATCCTTCGGATCTCCTCGGGCTGCCCGCAGATGGTGGTCGGCTCGTGCAGCGCCAGCTACCGCATCGACGTCCCCAACGATGTGCCGATCAGCATCCGCACCGAGCACGGGGACATCCGGCTCGACGGCTATCGCGGCTCGGCGGACATCGCCACCGACACCGGCGCGATCAACGTAGAAGGCTATTGCGGCTTCGTGCTCGGCGCCGCCTCGGCCAGCGGTGACGTCACCGTCTCGAGCGCCTGCTCGCCGGAACGATTGACGCTGCGCAGCGATAGCGGTGACGTGTCAGCGACCGTTCCGCCGGGGAACTACCGGATCCAGGCCGCCTCCAACGCAGGTGCTACTAGCGTCAGAGGGTTGGTCGACGATGGCGGAGCGCCGTGGGCGATCGAGGCCCTTTCGAACACGGGCAACGTCAGGGTGAGCGCAGGACCATGACGGCGCTCGAACTCCGTGCCAGCGGAGAGCTGGCGATTCCACGCCGGCTCGTCGACGCGGTCCGCACGCTGCTGTTTCTGCTCGTGAGCCTGGTGGTCGGCATCGGCGACTTGGTCTTCCTGCCGATCGCGACAATCGCTGGTCCGGCGGCCGTTCGGCGTATGCTCGAGTTCGAACGAGCGCTGGTCAATCGGCTGCTGGGCGCGCGGGTCCCGGCTCCGCCGCCCCCGGCGCCCGATGCGACGGTGACACGACAGCAGCTCGCATTCCTGGCCGGAAAGCTTCCGATCAGCCTGGCTGCGGCGATCCTCTGCGCGCTCCCGACGGCGCTGTTCGTGGAGTTGGTGGCGCACTCGATTCAAGGGCTCACCGCGAGCGGTAGCGCGTACCTCGGGCCATGGCCTCTTGGTCCCGTCGTCGGTCTTGTGCTCCTGCTCCTCGCCGTACCGGCCCTGATGCTGTCCGTGGGCACCCTCGAGGCAACGGCGGCATTGATGTCGCAACTCAGCCGCCGCGGCCTCTCGAGCCCGGGAGGCGCTGCCGTCCCCGTGCGGGAGGCCCTCGCCGAGCGCCTCGGCGATCGAACGCTCGCCATCGCCTATTGGCTCCCAGAGCAGCAGCTGTTCGTCGACGAGCGAGGCCATCCGGTCAGGCTTCCCGAACCGGGCACATCCAAGGCATGGACGGCTGTTGAGCACCATGGCAATCGGGTGGCCGCGATCATCCACGACGCGGAGCTGCAGGCCCGCCCCGAGTTCGTGGAGGCGGCGGCAGCCGGAGCAGTGCTGGCCCTCGACAACGAGCGGCTCAAGGCCGACCTCAACGCCCGCCTGGAGGACCTGCGCGCCTCCCGTCGGCGGATCGTCGAGGCGACCGTCGAAGCCCGTCGCCGGCTCGAGCGCGATCTACACGATGGGGCCCAGCAGCGTCTCGTCTCGATGTCCCTCGATCTCCAGCTCTTGCGTGGACGATTGGCGCATGAGCCGGCTCTCGAGCCTGCTTGACAACGCCATCGCGACGCTCGGTGAGGCACAGACCGAACTGCGGGAGTTGGCCCGTGGGATCCACCCGCCGATGCTGAGCGATCGCGGGCTTGGCCCCGCCCTCGATGCGTTGGCTCAGCGATCCGCAGTCCCGGTGGAGCTTGATGTCAGGGTTGCCGCCAGGCTGCCCAAGGAAGTCGAGACGGCCGGTTACTTCGTCGCCGCCGAGGCACTGACCAATGTCGCCAAGTACGCGGAAGCAACGCACGCCTGCCTGAGCGTCACCGACGCCGGTGGCGAGTTGATGCTCGAGGTCGGCGATGACGGCGTGGGCGGCGCCGACGCGGAGAGGGGCAGCGGTCTGCGCGGGCTCAGCGACCGAGTCGCGGCGCTCGACGGCGAGTTGACCGTCGACAGTCCCCTCGGTCGGGGTACGCGCGTGACCGCGAGGATTCCGTGCACCGGGCCGCGGGCATGATCCGCCCGCTGCGCACGCTTGTGCCGATCGCGGTGGCGCTGGTAATCGCACTCCTTGCCGCGGGGTGTGGTGGGACACAGGTCAATGCGCTTCCTCAGCAGCCGGGACTGCCAGCGATCAAGGCGGACCCGGCGAATGCGCCCGAAGGTGCCGCGGCCGGGGTCAACGTCTTCGGTCTGTCCCACAAACGAATCCGGTTCTTCGTGATCACCCACGGGCAAGCGTCCGATCCCTTCTGGGCCGTCGTCCAAAACGGTGCCGAGGCAGCCGCGGCCCAGCTCGGCGTGTCGGTCACCTACGAAGCGCCGGATACATATGAGATCGCGCGCATGCGCGAGATGATTCGCAACGCCGCGGCGACGCGCCCAGCGGGTCTCGTCGTGTCGCTGCCGAACCCAAGCGCGCTCGCTCCAGCGATCCGCGTAGCCGAGCAGGCCGGGATTCCGGTCGTGTCGATCAACTCCGGCAGCGACGCGTTCCGCAGGCTGGGGACGCTATTGCACGTGGGTGAAGACGAATACGACGCTGGGTACGCGGCGGGTCGACGCATGAGGGCCCGCCATGTGCGCCGTGCGTTATGCGTCATCCACGAGGCCGGCAACCAATCTCTCGAGCAGCGCTGCCACGGCTTTGCCGCCGCGCTCGGTGCGACCGGGGCTCGCACCAGCGTGCTCGACGTAAACCTCCAGCACACCAATGCGGCCGAACAGCGGATCGCCGCGGCGTTGCGCGGCGGCCGTTTCGATGGACTGCTGACGCTCGGCGGCGCGGTAATCGCGAGCCCGACGCTGGGAGCCCTGCGCAGCGACCATCTGCTCGGCAAGATCACATACGCCACGTTCGGCATTGGCCCGCAGGTGCTCAACGCTATCCGCGCCGACCAGATCACGTTTGCCGTCGACCAGCAGCCATATCTGCAGGGTTACCTGCCGATCGTGCTGCTCACTCAATATCACCTCTACGGCGTCCTTCCCGACCGAGGGAAGCTGCTCTCCACAGGGCCGGTCTTCATCACCAGACGGAACGCCGCTCACGTGCTCGAGCTCATCAACGAGGGCGTGCGGTGACACCGCCGGTCGAGATGCCGCTCATTTCACCAGCGCCGCGAGCGCGGGCCCTGACAACTCCGCCTTGGCGATGAAGCCGCGCGCACCGCAGGGTGTGATCATGCCAGCGAAGTCGCTGCCGTCGTGGCTGGAGGTGAGCACGACCGCCGGGGGCTCGAGGTCACTGGTCAGGCGCAACGCGATTTCGAACCCGTCCACGTCAGGAAGCTGTATGTCAAGCAGGACGACCGCCGGCCGCAGTTCCCTGGCAACGGTGAGCGCCGAGGCTCCATCGGACGCCTCACCGACGACCTCGTAGCCGGCGTCCTCGAGAACGCGACGCGCACTGCTGCGAAAGCTCGGGTGGTCGTCGACGATCAATACGGTTTGCGCCATGCTGTGATTGTCGCTGGCGATTGGGGATGACGCCGTACGGCTACCCGCACCATGCGCGGGGTTATCCGTACCGAAAGACGCCAGCAGGCCGCATCATCATTGAAGGTCGGGGTTGCGACGCTCTCGAGGTGGCTTACACCGATTCATGGGAGGAACGAGCGATGCAACGAACAAACGTCGCGGCGCGCGCCGGCAGATGGAGCTCGCAACACCGCAGGGCGGCGATTCTCGGCTGGCTTGCGTTCGTCGTCATAGCGGTCTTCGTTGGCGGAGCGGTGGGCACCAAGCACATCCCGCAGGACAACGACGGCGTTGGCGAGTCGGGGCGTGCGCAGCAGGTTCTACACGATCAGTTTCCGCAGCCGGCCAACGAGCAGGTGCTGCTTCAGAGCCCCACGCTGACCGTGCGAGATCCGGCCTTCCGAGGTGCGATTAAGGACGTGACCGGGCGGTTGTCTGCGCTGGGCACAGTCCAGAACGTACGCTCGCCGTTGCTGGCCGGCAACGCCGGCGAAGTGTCCCGCGATGGTCACTCGGTGCTCGTCGCCTTCCAGATCACCGGCAAGGCGGACAACGCGGACAAGCGCGTTACAGCGTCGCTCGCGGCGACCGCCGCCGCGCAGCGCGCACATCCCAATATGCGAATCGAACAAGCTGGCGACGCCAGTTCCACGAAGGCGTTGAACAAGAGTTTCAGCGACGATTTCGCCAAAGCGCGGACGCTTTCGTTGCCGATCACTCTGCTCATCCTCGTGGTGGCATTTGGGGCCTTGGTGGCGGCCGGCATCCCTGTGCTGCTCGCCGGCACGGGGGTCGCGGCCACGTTGGGGTTAATCGCCCTCGTCAGTCAGATCGCCGCCGTTGACCAGGTCGTCTCCGAGACGGTCCTGCTGATCGGGATGGCCGTGGGCGTCGATTACTCGCTGTTCTACATGCGCCGCGAGCGCGAGGAGCGGGCCGCGGGCAAGGACGAGCAGGCGGCCCTGGAAGCCGCCGCGTCGACATCCGGGCGCTCTGTTCTGGTCTCGGGGCTGACTGTGATGGCCGCGATGGCAGGGATGTACCTGGCCGGCAACAAGACCTTCGCCTCGATGGCGACGGGCACGATCATGGTCGTCGCGGTCGCCGTGCTGGGATCGCTGACGGTGTTGCCCGCGTTGCTCTCAAAGCTCGGCGATCGAGTGATGAGGGCGCGCGTGCCGATCGTCGCTCGCCGCAGGGAGAGCGGCGGTGAGCCACGAGTGTGGAGCGCCGTGGTCGATCGAGTCCTGCGACGGCCGCTCGCCTCAGTGCTTGTCTCTGGCGGCCTTGTTGTGGCGCTCGCGATCCCCGCGTTCGGGCTTCACACCTCCCTTCCGGGACTCCAGGGCCTGCCTGCCGGGCTTCCGATCGTCAAGACGCTGAACCGGATCGACGCCGCGTTTCCGGGCGGTCCCCTGCCGGCCTACGTGGTGGTCCAGGGCGACAACGTGACCAGCCCGGAGGTGCAAACAGCAATCCACGGCCTCGAGCAGAAGGCGCTGGCCACCGGACAGATCCATCAGCCCTTCAAGGTGCAGGTCAACGCCCGGCATGACGTGGCGGTGGTGTCGATGCCGCTCAGCGGCAAGGGTACGGACGCGGCGTCATACCGAGCGCTGGACACCCTGCGTGGACAGGTGGTCCCCGCAACGATCGGGTCCACGGCAGGTGTCACCGCGCGGGTCACGGGAATGACCGCGGAGTCCAAGGACTTCAACGACTCGATGAAGTCTCACGCTCCGCTGGTGTTTGGCTTCGTGCTGGCGATGGCATTCATACTGCTGCTGGTCACGTTCCGCTCGATCGTTCTCCCGCTCACCGCAATCGTGCTGAACCTGCTATCGGTGGGTGCGGCCTACGGCGTCCTTGTACTGGTCTTCCAGCACACCTGGGCCCAGGGGCTACTCGGCTTCAAGTCCACCGGGGCGATCACGTCATGGTTGCCGCTGTTCCTGTTCGTGATCCTGTTCGGGCTGTCGATGGACTATCACGTGTTCATCATCAGTCGGATCCGGGAGTCGTATGACAGGGGCATGTCAACCCAAGATGCGATCGCGCGCGGTATCAAATCAACGGCGGGACCGGTCACAAGTGCGGCGATCGTGATGGTTGCCGTCTTCGGGATCTTCGCCTCGCTGGGAGCACTCGAGTTCAAGCAGCTCGGCGTGGGACTGGCGGTGGCGATCCTGATCGACGCGACACTGATTCGCGCAGTCCTGTTGCCAGCCACCATGAAGCTGCTGGGCGATGCAAATTGGTATCTGCCCAAGCGGCTCGAGTGGTTGCCGCGAGTCGCACACGAGCCCGCGCGCGCTTAGCGCAGAGAGGCCACGCGGCGGGCGCCCGTCGGTCTGACGGGCGCCCGCTCGCGAGCGTGTTCAGAGCGAGTTGATCTCGGGGAGGACCTGCTCGCCGACGATCCGGACCTGCTCTCCCAGATCGGGAGGCCTTCGATGTCGATCCCGGCCCAGGCTCTCAGCGTGAACGGATCCGTGAACGAGATCAGCGCGTGATTGAGACCTGCCGGGGCGCCGGACGAATCCTCGCTGCGTTCCACATCCCCTCGAAGGAGATCGCCCCCTCGTCGAGGAGGCTGCGCATCACGTGGTGCGCTTCGCGCAGGCGGTCGATCGGGCGTGTTCCACGCCACTCGACGGCGTACCGCGTAGCCGCCCAGCACCCTAGCCGTAGTCCAGCCCAGGAAAGTTCGAGCCAGAGCCGCGCCCGCCCGGGGTCATGTCGAGCACGTTCCAGATCGGCCAGATCGAGTCGACATGACGGGCTTCCTCGCCCTCCTCGCGCGGCGCAAACATGAGCTCGGTGGCCCACGAGTGGCGGATCTGGTTGCCGTCGCGGACGAACACGTTCAGAATCGGGATTTGCTCGCCGGCCGGCGTCTCGGCGTGGTAATCGCGGTTGTAGCTGTTGTTGCGCGAGGAGAGGAGCCGCAGATGGCCCCAGCCGCGCTCGCGGGCGAAGTCGCGGATCCGCTCGGGGCTTGATTTCGCCACCACAGCGAGGTTGAGCCGTTGGGCGAGGTGGGGAGCGGCACCATTGAGCGAGTCGAGGATCGAGGTGCACGACGGGCACGGCGTCTGGGGGAGAGGCAGCCGTGCGGTCTCCCCGGTATCGGGGCCGGGCCTCGTGTCCCCCGACCAGCGCGGGAACATGAAGCTGTAGACCACGAGCGTGTTCTTCCCCGGCGCGAACAGCTCGGAGAGCCGCACCTCGCCATCGTCGCCAACCGTCCCCTCGAAGGTGTAGTCCTCGGGCACGGCACCGCCGGGCGGCAGCGCGCGGCGCTGTGCGGCGACCCGCTCGATCATCCGGCGCAATTCGATCTCCGCCTCGAGGAGCCGGGTGCGCTCACGGCGGTACTCGGCAGATTCGCCGGGAAAGCGGGTGTCAGAATCGCTCGACAGCAAGCTGAACTCTACGCCGAAGGTGCCGTCGGCGGGTGGGCGATCGCTGCGCTCATGAGGCCAGCGCCGAAGGGTCGATTTGCACCGGGTAGCCGGCCCGCAGCACGGCTAGGGTCGACGGTGGCGTGAGCGCCTGAACGCGCCCATCCGGGCGCGGCCGGCGCGTTCGATACCCGTCGCGGGTCCACTCGACTGCCTCGTCGCCCACTATCACGCAGGGGGCGCCGTCGAGGTCGATGAACGCACCATCGGGGAGATCGGAAGCCAGCTGAGAATGGAACCGACGACGGTGCGTGCCACGCACGATCCGCTCCTCGTGCAGTTGGCGGTTCATCTCCCGGGCCGACGGCTTGGTGACGCCGAGGCCATCCGCCCACCCGGTCCGGTAGGCCTGGTAGCTGGCCCACCGGCACTCGGCGCACGGGCGGTGGCCGGCGGCGAACGACACAGCCTCGTCGTAGAAGTACAGCCAGGTGAAGCGGTGCGGCAGCCACTGCTCGCGCCAGCGGTCCCTGAACCTCAGCGCGCACGTGATCCACAGGTTGTGCTGGTGAAAGCGGACGATGCGGCGGCCCGAGTGGAGGATCCCGCGGTTGCCGGTGAACGCCCCACGCAGCGCGAACGCCTCGATGTCGCCGTACGGGGTGACGCGGTTGGGATCCGGCATGATCTCCGTGATTAACGCACCACCCGGTAGGTTGGTGAGATGACGCAGGACGGGCTCGTGGTCGGGGAGGACGGCAGGACACGCTGCTGGTGGGGAGACGCGACCGAGGAGTACCGGGCCTACCACGACAGCGAGTGGGGCTTCCCAGTCTCCGACGACATTCGACTGTTCGAGAAGCTGAGCCTCGAGGGATTCCAGGCCGGGCTCTCGTGGCTGACCATCCTGCGTAAGCGCGACGCCTTCCGGCGGGCCTTTGCCGGCTTCGACTTCGAGCGCGTCGCGCGGTTCGGCCAGCGCGACGTCGAGCGTCTGCTGGGCGACGCCGGGATCGTGCGTCACCGGGGCAAGATCGAGGCGGTGATCAACAACGCTGGGCGGGCCGTCGAGCTCGTCGAGGCCGAGGGTTCGCTGGCCCGCCACGTCTGGCGGTTCGAGCCCGAGCGCCGCAAGGACAAGCTCGATCGCGCCGGCCTGGCCGAGCTGTCCACCACGCCAGAGTCAAAGGCACTGGCCAAGGATTTCAAGCGGCGCGGGTGGCGGTTCGTCGGTCCCACCACGGTCTACGCGTTCATGCAGGCCATGGGCCTGGTCAATGACCACCTCGACGGGTGCCACAGGCGGGTGCCGGTGCAGCGCGCACGCCAGCGATTCGCGTCGCCCGCTCAGAGTCCCGGTACGACTTCGTAGACTGAGGCCGTGGCGCTTCCGCCCGGACCGCGTGCGCCTGGCCTGCTGACCACGGTGCGCTTCACCCGCCGGCCCCTCCAACTGCTGCGCGAGTGGCAGCAGCACTACGGCGACGTGTTCACCGTGCGGTTCAGCGGGTTCGGGACCGGCGTCTACGTCGCTGACCCAGATGCCATTCGTCAGCTGTTCACGGGTGATCAGTCGGGTCTGCGGGCGGGAGAAGCCAACTCGTTCATGGAGCCGGTCCTGGGTCCGCACTCGGTGCTCATCCTTGACGGTCCCGCACACATGCGCCAGCGCAAGCTGCTGCTGCCGCCGTTTCAGGGCTCGCGGGTGTCGGCGTTCCGTGCCGTGATCCGCGAGGCGGCCGAGCGCGAGATCGCCGGCTGGCAGCCCGGGCGTCGGCTCGTGCTTCGCGAGCGAATGCGGGCGGTGACCTTCGAGGTGATCTGCCGGGCGGTCTTCGGCGTCACCCAGCCCGAGCGGGTGGCGGCCCTGCGTCACCGGTTGATCGCCGTGATCGACAGCAATCCGGTCCTCCTGATCGCGCCCATCTCGCGTATCTCCCTCGGACCACGCAGCCCGGGCGGTCGGTTCGCGCGGCGCCTGCGCGCGGCCGACGCGATGTTGTTCGAGGAGATCCGCCACCGGCGTGGCGCATCTGACCTCGACGCGCGGCCCGACGTGCTTTCGCTGTTGTTGCGGGCCCGCGACGAGCACGGCGAGGCGATGACCGACGCTGAACTGCGTGACGAGCTGTTCACGATGCTCGGTGCCGGCCACGAGACGACGGCGACCGGGCTGGCCTTCGCCTTCGAGATGCTGCTCCGCCACCCTCACGTGCTCGAGCGGCTGCGCTCCGAGCTCGAGGGTGGTGACGACGCCTACCTCGACGCCGTGGTCAAAGAGACGCTGCGGCTGCGACCGGTGATCGACGCTGCCGAGCGCAGGCTGGTTGAGCCGCGTACGGTGGCGGGATGGGAGCTGCCGGCCGGTGTCAAGGTCTATCCGGCCATCGCGCTCGTCCACTTCCGCGAGGACCTGTTCCAGCGGGCCCTCGAGTTTCGCCCGGAGCGCTTCCTCGAGGACGGGGTCGAGTCCTATTCGTGGCTGCCGTTCGGCGGCGGTATCAGGCGCTGCATCGGCGCTGCGCTGGCGCAGGCGGAGATGGCCGAGGTGCTGCGCACCGTGGTGGCCCGCGTCGAGCTGGCGCCGGTCCGCGAGCGCTCCGACCCCGTCGTCCTGCGCGGGGTCACGCTCGCGCCCAAATATGGCGTGCCGGTGCAGGTCGTTGGGAAGGCCAGCGCTCCCGCTGCCCGAACTCAAGTTCGGGCCCTCGCTGCCCGATAGAGCCCATAAGGGCCGCTATGAGCACGGGGACGACAGCCCACGCCAGGCCACCCCTCCGCCCGCCGGAGGACTACGCGGATGCCCGAACACGCCCGCCGGCCGAGGCGCCGGCGCCGCTGCCGCGGGAGCCGGCGATCACGTGGATTCCTTGCCTGGTCCTGTCCGCGTTGGCGCTGGTGCTCATACCCGGCGGCCATCCGCTGCAGCCGGCGCTGGCCGTGGCCGCGGTCCTGGCGTTCGTGGCCGCCGACCAGGTGAAGCTTCCACTCACCGTCGGCTCAGCCGACGGGCTGCAGACGCTTGGTTACGCCAGCACGCTGCAGCCCGGGTTCGTGCTGATGCTGTTTGCCTTCCCGCTCAACGTTGTGCCCGTGGTCGCGCTCGTGAGCATGGTCGTCTCGAGCCTGGTCCGAAACCGCTCGCTGGCCTACCTCACCACGGCGGTCGCCGACAGTTGGTTCGCCATCGCGCCTACGGTCGTCCTCGCCGTGCTGGCCCCCGGACCGGCCAGCTGGTCGCACTGGCCGCTCTACGTGTGCGCATTCGGGGCAGAGTTCATCGCCGACACGTTGCTCGGGGCGACGCGGCGGGCGTTGCACAACGATCCAGTGTCGGATCCCCCGACGGTGCTGCTGCCGCTGACGATCGACGTCCTGCTCACGCCAGTCGGGCTGGCGGCCGCGGTGATCGGCAACGATGCTCCGGTGGCCGCGATCGTGCTCCTGGCCGGCGTCATCGGCGTGATGGCGCTGCTGGGCCGTGAGCGCGCCCACCGGATCCGCGAGTCGCATCGAGCCCTGCACGATCCACTCACCGGGCTGGCCAACCGGCTGCTGTTCTTCGAGCTTCTCGATGCCGCCGCGCGTCGCTGCGAGCGCACCGATGCCGAGGGTGTGCTGCTGCTCATCGACCTCGACAACTTCAAGGCCGTCAACGACACCTACGGCCACGGGCGCGGCGACCAGGTGCTGTGTGCGTTCGCCGACCGGGTGCGCGCCACGGTTCGCCACTCCGACACGGTCGCCCGGCTGGGCGGCGATGAGTTCGCCGTGCTGCTGGCCGACCCGACCGAGCCGGACGCTGGCGACGCGGTGGCCGACAAGCTGCGCGGGGCCTTTGCGACGCCGCTGCTGTTGCCCGACGGAGCCACGCTGAAGGTTGGCGCCTCGATCGGCGCTGCTGTTTTCGCGGCCGATGCGCCGCTGGCGCACGCCCTTGCCGCTGCGGACCGGGCGATGTACGCCGACAAGCGGCGCGCTGTCATGCTGCGGGAATGACGCGGATCGAACTGGCCGGCCACGACATCATCGGCATCCGGGCGGATAACCCCGGTTGGTTCACGCTGTCGGGGACGAACTCGTGGATCGTCGGACGCGACCCGGCCTGGCTGGTCGATCCCGGTCCGGCGCTCGAGGACCACCTCGCCGCGCTGTGCCGTGAGCTCGATCGCCGCGGTGGATTGGCCGGAATTGCTCTCACGCACGACCATGCCGATCACGCGGAGGCGATCCCGGCCATCCGCACGCGGTTTCCCGGCGCCGAGCTGGCCGCGGCCCGGGGCACGCCGGATGTGCCGCTCAGCGATGGCGGGCGCTTCGGACCGCTGCTGGCGCTGAGCACGCCCGGACACGCGCCCGATCATCTGGCCTACGCGGTCGGCAGCGCCGCGCTGACCGGCGATGCCGTACTCGGCGAGGGCAGCGTCTTCATTTCCCCCGATCCGGGCGCGCTGGCCGGCTACCTGGCGGGACTCGAGAAGCTGCGCCGGCGCAGGCTCGACATCCTCGCCCCCGGCCACGGTCCACCGGTCGCCGATCCGCAGGCCAAGCTCGATCAGTACATCGCCCACCGCCTGGACCGCGAGCGAAGACTCGTGGCGGCCCTGGCCGCGGGGCGGCGGAGCGTGCAGGAGCTGCTCGACGAGGTCTGGGACGACGCGCCGCCGGCGCTTCGCCCTGCCGCCACGGTCACGCTCGCGGCGCACCTCGACAAGCTCGCCGACGAGGGACGGCTTCCGGAAGGCGTCGAGCGCCCGGCGCCGCGGCTCTACTAACCCGGAGCCACCAGCCGCCGGCGAGCCAGCTCCATCGCCGCGGTCAGCGGCGTGGCCTGCATCGCCTCCGCGTCGTCGAAGATCCGCCGGAGCGTTTCCACGATCCCCCGGACGCGCCGGCGGGCCGCCGCGCTGCTGTACTCGCCGAGCTCCTCGGCGATGTTGATGATGCCTCCCGAGTTGACGATGAAATCGGGCGCCCAGAGAATCCCGCGCGCGGCCAGCAGATCCGCGATCCGGTCGTCGGCGAGCTGGTTGTTGGCCGCTCCGGCCACGATCTTGCAGCGCAACCGGGGGACCGAGTCATCGTCGAGCAGCCCGCCCAGCGCACACGGCACGAGCACGTCGACCTCGGCCGTGAGAGCCTTCTCCGGCGTCGTCCAGCGCGCGTCGAGCTGCGTGGCCAGGGCGCGCTTGCTCCGGTCGACGTCGGCCAGCAGCAGCCGCGCACCGGCCCGCGCGCAGCGCTTGGCCACGCGCGATCCGACGTGGCCGAGCCCGATCACCGCCAGGGTCCTGCCCCGGAACGAATTCGAGCCGAACACCCGCTCACAGCAGGCGCGGATCGCCGACTCAACACCCAGCGCCGTGAACGGGCTCGGGTCACCGGACCCGCCGCGGCTGCGGGCCAGACCGACCACGTGCGGGGTCCGCTGTGCGATCACGCTCATATCCCGGCTGGAGGTGCCGACATCCTCGGCGCTGATGTAGCGACCACCGAGGGAGTCGACAGCGTCGGCGAAGTCGAGCAGCGCAGCGTGGCGGCGCTCGGAGGTGATATGGGGCGGCACCATGATCACACCCTTGCCGCCGCCCAAATGCAGATCCGCCACCGCGGCCTTGAACGTCATCGCGCGCGACAGACGCAGCGCGTCGCGGAGGGCCAGGCGCGAATCTTCATAAGTCCACATGCGACAGCCGCCCAGGGCGGGACCGCGGCTGGTCGAGTGGATCGCGATGATCGTGTAGAGGCCGGAACGACGACCACGGCGGACGACCACCTCTTCGTGATCGAGTCTCTCCAGGTAGCGGTCGATCGTCCCGTCAGCCTGCGGCCGGGGTTCCCGAGGTGCCCGTAGACGGCACCGGCGCCGTATCTCCGGTCACGGTGCCGCTGGGCGGCGGACCGGTGGGCGTAACCGGCGTGCCGTCGGTCCCGGTCGACGTCGTCGGCACGGTGGTGCCCGGATCGGGTCCGGTGTTCGGCAGGGGCGTGGTCGGATCACTGCCGCTGGTCGGCGGACTGGTCTGGTCGCCGGTTCCGTAGGTCGGGCTCACCGGTGTGGTGGGGCTGGTGGGCATCGCGCCGTTGGCTGTCCCGGTGCTCAGCGGTGGCGTCTGACCGGTTGGCGGTGTTGCGCCGCCATAGCCGCTGGGTCGAACCGTCGCCGCCGGTGACGGCGCGCTCACAGCGGAGGCGGGACGGCTGGTGCCGTGGGCAGCGCTAACTGGTGCCGTGGCGGGCGCGCTGGCGGTCGCGGGCGTCGCCGTCGTCCCGTCGCTCTCGGTGGCGTGGCTCGATGCGGTCGCCGCGACCGGGTCGGGAGCCCTGCCGCCCGCCGCTGTCCTGGCGTGGGTGCGATGGCTCCGATGATGTGCCCCGCGCTGCGCGATTGTGTGCTGGATCTCCACCGCACCGCCGGCGGTTACCACGGCTGCGGCCAGCAGGGTCGCGACGTGTCCGGCACCCGACGCCAGCAGTCCCATGGAGGCCGCGCTCCCGCCTCCCACCGCCGCCGCGCTGCCTCCCGCGGCCGCGCCACCGGAAGCCGCCGCGCCACCGGAAGCCGCCGCGCCACCGGAAGCCGCCGCGCCACCGGAAGCCGCGGCACCGCCGCTCGCGCTGCTGCCGATCCCGAGCAGGTTGGCGACGATGGCAATTGGGCCGAGGGCGGGCACCAGCGCCGCGAACTGGCGGCTCGTGCCACGGAGTTCGACGCGGAACTCGCTGCACCCGGCGCAGTCGCGAATGTGACGCCGTGCCGTGCCACCGGGCCGCACGCCGCGATCGTGGGCCACGACCAGCTCCTCGCGGATCTCCGAGCAAGCAGTGTCGCGGGCCTCCGCAGCCTGGGCCAGGCTGACCCGAGCGCGCACGAGCAGCGACTTGACCGCGGCGCTCGATACCGCGAGAGCATCCGACATCTCGCCGTAGGTCATGCCGCCAAGCTCGCGCATGAGCAGGGCTGAGCGCTGCTGATCCGGGAGCCGTCGCACATCCTGAACGAGCCGGCGCAGGGACTCGCGCTGCTCGGCCTCAGCGATCGGATCGGCCGTCGGCGGGCGCACGATCTCCAGGACCTCGGGCGCCGGCGGGGCCGGTCGCCGTAGCTCGTCGATGCACCGGTTGTGAGCGATCCGGTATAGCCACGCCCGCAGAGCCACCGGCTCCTCGTTGGCTTGCAAACCCGAATACGCGCGGACGAAGATGTCCTGCAGCGTGTCCTCGGCGTCCTGACGGGGTCCGGGCAGCATCTGGCGGGCGTAGGCGAACAGGCGATGTTGATAGCGCTCGTAGATGACCCGGAACGCCTCGTCGTTTCCGGCGCGGAACTGCGCCACTAACTGGTCGTCCGAGCGTAGGCGCAGCAGCGGCGCCCCGAGCGATAGTCGAGCCCGCGCCAGTCCTGTCGGTGCTGGGAGTGCGGAGACTTCCACGTAAACCTTGTCAGCTCACTCTAACGGGTGTTCGCGTCGAAAGTAACCGCGTTTTCGTCTCGGCAACCAGCGAATGCACGCGCGGTCCTGGGCGGCCCGACGTAGCTACACGCTTCCACGGCGGCGAGCAACACGCCGGAGCGAGTACCCTGCTTGTGAAGACGATGGATCCTGTGTCGGGGATTGGTATTCCGGTGGCGTTCGGCGCGGGGCTGATCTCATTCCTGTCCCCGTGCGTGCTACCGCTCGTGCCCGGCTATATATCGGCCGTGGCCGGGGTTGGGCCTGCCGAGATTCGGCCCTCGCGTGTGCTGCTGCCAAGCCTGGCCTTCGTGGCCAGTTTCTCGGCGATCTTCATCGCGCTCGGCTTGCTCGGACAGCAGGCCTTGCACGGCGCTCTGACGGGGCCGACGGCACTCAAGGTGTCGGGCGCGATCATCGTCGCCATGGGCCTGCTGTTCGTTCTGGCCCCGTTCATCCCGCGGCTCAACCGACAATGGCACGTCGACGCGCTGATGCAGCGGGCGGGAAAGGGCGGTCCGGTGGTGGCCGGCGCTGCCTTCGCCCTCGCCTGGACGCCGTGCACCGGCCCCACGCTCGGGGCGATCGTCACCGCGACCGGTGCCTCCGGCTCGGCCTGGCACGGGGCGGCATTGCTGGCTGTCTACTGCGCCGGCCTCGGCGTGCCGTTTCTGATCACTGGCCTGGCGTTCGGCACTGCGACCTCAGCCTTCGACGTGGTGAAGCGCCATTACCCGGTCGTCATCGGCGTTGGCGGGCTGGTGTTGATCGGCATGGGGATCCTGATCTGGACGGGCGAGTTCACGCAGCTGAACATCACCGTGAATCACTGGCTGCAGTCGCTGGGTCTGCCGGATCTCAACTCCGACACCTAACCGGTCGATCGCCTCGATATCGGTAACTCCCAGCACACTGCTGGGACTTAGGCTTGCCTAACGTGCTAGGCTCACCGCCCACGTGGTCTTAGGGTCACCTAACCTTTAGTAAGCCCAGTGTCCTTCGCACAAACCGTCGTCCTCGGCGCCCTCGCCGGCTTCACGATCTACCTGGGTCTGCCGGTCGGTCGCCTCCAGCTCCTGAGCGCGCGTCCGCGGGTTGCGCTGGCGATGTTCTCGGTCGGTGTGCTGGCCTTCATCTTCGTCGACGTGCTGTCCAACGGCCTGCAGATCGTCAACACGGCACTCGACGGGGTCAAGCATCATCAGCAGTCGCTCGGCTACCTGATCTGGCTTGTCGTGCTGCTGGCCGTGGGCTTTGCCGCCGGCAGTGCGGGGTTGGCCCTCATCGAGCAGCGGATGCGGCCCGCCGGGCGGCGGACGCCGCCGATTGCCGGCGCGGGAGCCGACGCCGCCGCGCTCAGCGTCCCTGAGGCCGAGGCACTTGGCCTCGAGGTCGACGCGGCCCGCCGGCGTGCGCTGCGGACCGGCCTGACGATCGCGGCGGCCATCGGCGTGCACAACTTCGCCGAGGGCCTGGCCATCGGCGTGTCCGCGCGGTCGGGCGAGATCAGCCTGGCCACCGTGCTGATCATCGGATTCGCGCTGCACAACGCGACCGAGGGGTTCGGGATCGTCGGACCGCTCGGCGATGTGAAGCCATCATGGCGATGGCTCGGCCTCGCCGGTCTGATCGGCGGCGGACCAACCTTCCTCGGCTCGATCGTCGGCTATGGCGTGACGAGCGAGCCGCTCGAGCTCGCCTTCTACGCCGCGGCTGGCGGTGCGATCCTGTACGTGATCGGCGAGGTGTGGAACGGCATGCGTCGCTATGGGTATCGCGAGCTCGGGCTGCTGATGGTCACCGCGGGCTTCCTGGTCGGGGTTCTGACCGATCTGATCGTGACCTACGGCGGCGCCTGACCGCCGGGCCCGATCGCCCTGTAGCGGCATGAGAATGAGCTCGGCCCTGTGGGGCCGGACGAGCGGATACGCTCCGCCGGCGTGAGTCCGAGCATCCCGATCCCGCGGCACGATGTGCCGCTGCGCGGCGGATCGGCCTTCCCGCCGATCGCCGACTACGGCTTCCTGTCGGACTGTCACACGGGCGCGCTGGTCGCCTCCGACGGCAGCATCGAGTGGATGTGCATTCCTCGGTTCGACTCGCCGAGCGTGTTCGGCGCGCTGCTCGATCGCCGCGGCGGCTTCTTCCGCGTGGGCCCGTACGGGACCTTGGTGCCGCTCTCGGTGCGCTATCTCCCCGGGACGAACATCATCGAGACGAGCTGGATGACCCCCTCGGGGTGGATCATCGTCCGCGATGGGCTGACCATCGGCCCGTGGCACGACGAGCACGTCAGCGAGAGCTCGCATGTCCGGCCACCCACTGACCACGACGCCGACCACATGCTGGTGCGGGCGGTCGAGTGCATCGACGGCGAGGTCCAGGTCGAGGCGATCTGCGAACCGGTGTTCGACTACGGGCGTTGCGCGGCGGAGTGGCGGCAGGTCGGAGATGACTGGGGCGTGGCCGAGGCGAGAGGCGAGGACACGACGATCCGGCTGACCTCCGACATGCGCATCGGGATCGAGGGCAACCGCGCTCGGGCGCGTCACACGCTGAGCGAGGGAGAGCGCTGCTTCGTCGCCCTCAGCTGGGGTCAGGACGTCGAGGGTGCGATCGACCTCGAGGACGCGATGAAGCGGATCGACACCACGGCGCACTATTGGCGCGATTGGCTGGCCGGGGGACGTTTCCCGGACCATCGCTGGCGCCGACAGCTGCAGCGCTCGGCGCTGACCCTCAAGGGACTCACCTATACGCCGACGGGGGCGACCGTGGCGGCCGCCACGACCTCGCTTCCCGAGACGCCGGGCGGAGAGCGCAACTGGGATTACCGCTACTGCTGGATGCGCGATGCATCGTTCACATTGTGGGGGCTTCATGCGCTCGGGTTCGATTGGGAAGCCGATGACTTCATGCAGTTCGTCGCCGATCTCGAACGCGACGGCGACGGCTCGCTCCAGATCATGTATGGCCTGGGTGGCGAGCGTGACCTGCGCGAGCAGGAGCTGGAACACATGACCGGCTACGACGAATCAAGGCCGGTGCGAATCGGCAATGGCGCGTTCAGCCAGAAGCAGAACGACGTGTTCGGCGCCGTGCTCGACTCCGTCTACCTGCACACCAAGGTTGGCGGCCACGTCCCGCAGCGGCTGTGGCCGGTCCTGAGGGATCAGGTTGGCTGCGCGATCTCGGTCTGGGATCACCCCGATCAGGGCATCTGGGAAGCCCGCGGCGCGCCGCAGCACTACGTGTCGTCGAAGCTGATGTGCTGGGTCGCGGTCGATCGCGGTTCCCGGCTGGCCGAGATCCTCGGCGAGCGCGAGAACGCCGCGAAGTGGAGCCAGATTGCCAAGACGATCAAGGCGGACATCCTCGATAAGGGCGTCAGCGAGCGCGGCGTGTTCCGCCAGCACTACGACACCGACGCCCTCGACGCCTCGACACTGCTGATCCCGCTATTCCGTTTCCTGCCGCCCGACGACGAGCGGGTGAAGAACACGGTCCTGGCCATTGCACGCGAGTTGACCGTCAACGGCCTGGTCCTCCGCTACAAGGTCGAGGAGACCGACGACGGATTGCACGGAGCCGAGGGCACCTTCCTGATCTGCTCGTTCTGGCTCGTGTCCGCGCTCTCCGAGATCGGCGAGCACAAGCGCGCCGCGACGCTGTGCGAGCGCCTGCTGGCTCACGCATCGCCGTTGCTGCTGTATGCGGAGGAGCTCGATGCCCGCAGCGGCCGCCATCTCGGCAACTACCCGCAGGCCTTCACGCACCTCGGGTTGATCAACGCCGTGCTGCACGTGATCGCCCAGGAGGAATCAGCGGCCGGGTGAGCGGTTCCGGCGGCGGATGACCGCGTACGCCACGCCGATTCCGGCGCCGACGAATACCGTCTTGCCGAGGACGGAGTTCACGCCCGTCCAGGCCGTCCCGGACGCCAGCCCGATGAGAACGAACAGGCCGGCCCAGATCCCACAGCCCAGCGTGGTCAGAGCGATGAACGCGGTCAGCGGCACGCGTCTCGCTCCGCCGGCTGCTCGACGCCATCCCGGGGCTGGGCAAGCTTGCGGCGCGCTCTGAACGTCTCCTCGAGCGCCCCGACGGCGTAGGCAATCAGCGACCCGAGCAGGTTCCCGGCCGTCGCGGCCAGCACCGCGAGCCCGAGAACAGCAGGGTCACCTCACTGGGGACGGGGATGCAGGCGCTCTCGGGGACCATCAGTAGGAAGACACCGAATACGCCGAAGCTGCTGATCACCGCCGTCATGCGCCGGGTCTCGGTTTCGTTTGCTTGGGCTTCGGTGGCTTCGGCCCACCGGGCCTCGGTGGGGTCCCTCCCGCCACGGGGTGGCGGGGGTGCTTTGGAGGCCTGGGTGGTCTGGGGAGCCCAGGGGCGGGTGGCCGGGGGCGCTGATAGCCGATGGCCGACTGGACACTCGAGGCGCGCCACGTCGCGCCGCCGCGCAGGGTGGGGATCGCCTCGGCATTGAGCCGATCGGCGATCGCGCGGAGGCTCAGCCCCTGTTCGTGCAGGCTGACGATCCGCTCAGCCACGGCGGGCGCTTCGTGACCGACACCGGGCCGGCCACGCGGTCGGCGCGGCTGCTCGGGCTCGCGGCCCCAGCGGTCGATCTCCCGCAACAGCGCCACCACCTTTCCCCCGGCCCTGGTGGTGCTATCAAGCTGAGGTTTGACCGAGAGCAGATCCGCGCCGTATGACTCGAGCCACGCCAGCAGCCGCATCAGCTCGCCGAGCGAGCCGGCGACGGCATGGAGGCGCTGGACGAACAGGGTTTGCGCTCGGCCCTCAGCGAGCAGAGTCAGGGCGTCGGCCAGCTCGCCGCTGACGACGGCCACGAGCTCGAGTCCGCTCGATGGGCCGAGTTCGTCGGGCGGGGGGAGGTAGGCCACAGCAGTACGGGGCACACTCCCAGTGTACGCAAATAATTGACGTACGAAACGGATAATCGCGCTGGTGGACCGCCGCCGCCGAAGCGGTCAGCGGATCAGCTGCTCAGAACGCGCGCCCTCGACCATCCCACGGAGGATCTCGTGGGCCTCGTGCTGCGGGCGCCAGCGTAGCTCGCGCCGGGCCTTTCTCGCGTCCATCAGCACCGGGACGCGCATGCTCTCGATCCACTGCGCCTCGGCGGGAACGAACGGCAGATGCGCGACGAGACCGGCGGTGGCGTCCACCGCGAAGTCGGGCACGGGGATGCTGTACCAGCCGAGCGCGTCGGCGACATCGGACATCGTCAACGTGCCGGGCCCGGCCAGGTTGTACACGCCCGGAGTTCCGCGGCCCAGAACCGCCGCCCGGAACGCGTTGGCCACGTCGTCGTGATGGACGAGCTGGAACTCGATCCCGGGATCCGGCAGGACCGGTTTGAGCACCGGCAGAAGCTCGAGGGCCCGGAGGACGGCATCGGGCATGCGGTCCGAGATCTGGATGTAGGGGATGTTCTCAAGCAACAGCAGTGCGTCGGGTCCGGCGACGATGCACGGCCGGAAAACGTAGGCCTCGGTCTGGCCGGACGCCACGACCTCATCGAGCACACGCTCGAGTTGCGCCTTCTGCGCGGAGTAGTAGAAGAGGTCGGTCCCCCGAGGGGGTATGTCCTCGGTCAACGGCGACGGGTTCTCGGCGTAGAACCCGTACGCGGCCACCGACGACGCGTAGACGAGACGCGCGGCACCGGCCGCCACGGCGGCCTCGAACACGTTGCGCGACCCCTCCAGGTTGACGCTCTGGGTCTCGGTGCGGTTGCCCATGATTACGAACGCGAGATGCACGACCACATCGGCGCCGGCGAACAGCGCGTGGACGGCATCGCGGTCGAGCACGCTGCCCTGGCGGTATTCGGTCCGCCTCAGGCCGGCGGCCCGGGGGTCGAACGGCCGGCGGGCCATGGCCACGATCTTGCCCACGTCGTTGCTGCGTTCCAGCGCGCTGAGAAGCGAGCGCCCGATGTCGCCTGTGGGACCGGTGACCGCGACCGTGAGCTGCTTGCGGCCGGGGCGGGCGGCTGCCGGCATCAGCCTCGCCTGGCCAGCTCTTGCCTGGCGATTCGCCGGAAGCGCCGGACCTTCCTGGCGTTGCTCTTGAACATCTCGATTCGCGAGCGGGGGACTTCGAAACCGCCGATCAGCCGGTGGGGAACGATCGCCCAACCCCCGTCCGTCGATACGAGATCGCCGCGTACCTGGAAGTTGTGCTGCCAGGTGAACTGCTCGCCGTGGATGTGGGCGGTCAGGCAGGCGAGCCCCGGCTGGAGCGGCACCCCCACTGGCTCGGCCCCGATCCTGATCAGGTGGGCGCCCTGATCGATGCTGACCGGGACGCGCACCGTGAAGGGAAAGCCATCGGGGCATACGATCGACAGCACCGCGGTTCGATACCGCTGGCCCAGCTCCGTGATGCGGGCGTCCCACGCTGTGGCGCCGCCCGCCGGGTTGGCGTGAAAGCTCTCGGGCTCCTCCGAGTGGCCGGAGCGCACCTCGTCCATGTGCGTGTCGTACAGATGGGGCTCGGCGGCGATGTCCCCACCGTCCCACACGTAGATCCGCTCGGGTCGGACGTGGACGTAGATTCGTGTGTAGTACCAGCCCATCAGCTTCTGGATGGGGGCGGGCGGATGGAGCTTCGCGGTCGCCGGAAGCTTCTCGATCGATTCGCGCGCGTAGCGCTGGCGGTTGGCCTCGAGATCGGCGTCGTCCACCTGGGCAGCTCCCTGCACCAGCACCATTGGCGGCGATTGCAGGCCGCTGCCGTGAGGCTCGGAGAACAGCAGGGCGACCTTGGGGTTGGCGCGGGCGTCGTTGGCCTTCTTCGGGTAGCCCAGTCCCGTGGTGATGTCGATGCGCGGAGCGCCGGTCACGTAGTAGGGCGTCACCGGCCAGGTGATGGGCTGACCGGCGGCATCGACCGTCGTGTACTCGGTGGTGATGAAGCGGCCGAAGACCGCCTGCACATCAGCGGGCAGAGAGGCAGTCACGCCGCGAGTATATGGTCGTGCCGGGGTTTGTCTGGCTGGACTCCGTCGGCGGCGATCCGGCCCGGCACAAATGACTCCAACGTTGTGCGCGATTATGGGGAACACCGTTGGACTCGTCGCGCCACACGGCGGTCAGCTCTCGTAGCCCTCTTCGCCCGGCAGCAGGATCCGAGCCGTCTCTCCCTCGACGAGGACGCGGGGCCGAACGGGAAGCACCTCGCGCTCGCTGGCGTGGGCGACCAGATCCTGGGCCGAGCCGAAAGCCGACAGCTGCTCGAGGTGCTTGAGCGTGGGGAAGACGAGCAACAGTTCGTCGGCGCGCGAGGCCTCGAGTGCCGCTCGCGGCGTGTACCAGCGGCAGTCGACGATCTCGCTGCCATCGATCCTGGGTTCCTGTCCCTCCGGGGCGAAGGCGAGGAAGAACCAGGTGTCGAAGCGGATCTTCACCTCGGCGGGGGTGATCCAGCGCGAGAACGGGATCAGCTGGTGGGGCCTCTCGATGACGATCCCCGCCTCCTCGGCCAACTCGCGCACTGCTGCGGCACGCAGCGCGTCCTGCCCTTGGCCCTCGTTGCGGTCGACGGCACCACCGGGGAACACCCAGGCGCCGCCCATGAACCGTGAGGACGGATTGCGCTGCACGAGCAACACCTCGAGCGCGCTCGATCCGCCGCGCAGAAGGATCACGGTGGCGGCGGGGCGGGGCACGGTCTCGGCACCGCGATTGAGCTCTTCGCCGGGGGCCGGTCTGTCGATGCTCATCGGTTGCGACCCTATCGCGTGCGGGTGGTGGCGGGCTCTTGGACCGCGGCCGCGGGTGGAGCTCGGAGCCTCCTGGTTCAGCGTGCCCCCGCTACCCTCCGGCCGGTGAAGTACATGTGCGAGTCATGCGGGTTCATCTACGACCCCGAGGAAGGCGACCCGGACGGCGGGATTCCGCCCGGGACGGCGTTTGAGGACATCCCAGAAACCTGGTTCTGCCCCGTGTGCGGGGCGCGGAAGCGCGACTTCTCGCCCTACGAGGAGTAGGCCACCAGCCACGTGCCCCCACGCCCCGCGGAGCCCTTGAAAACACCTAAGCGGCGGAGCGCAGGCGGCCGCTCGTCGCCTCGGCGATCGCGGCGGCGGTGATCGCGACGAGACGCCGGAGCTCGGGTTCGGCGATCGACAGCGGCGGCATCAGCACGACGACGTCGCCCAGGGGCCGGATGATCGCGCCGCGCCGGCGGGCGGCAAGCGTGACCTGATGGCCGAGGCGCGCCTCGGGCGGCGTGTCGATGAGCTCAATACCCACCATGAACCCGCGCTGGCGGACCTCGACCACGCCGGGGAGGCGGGCCACCCGCTGGTCGAGCAGCCGTGTCAGAAGCTCGACCTTGGGCTCGAGCGACTCGAGCGTGCGCTCGCGCTCAAACGTCTCGAGCGTGGCGATGCCCGCCGCGCAGGCCAGGGGGTTACCCGTGTAGGTGTGGCCGTGGAAGAACGTGCGGAACTCCTCGGGCGGGCCGAGGAAGCCCTCGTAGATGTCCTCGGTGGCCAGCGTGGCGGCCAGCGGCAGGTAACCGCCGGTCAGGCCCTTGCCGACGCAGAGCAGGTCGGGTGCGATGTCCTCCTGCTGGCAGGCGAACATCGTGCCGGTGCGGCCGAAACCGGTGGCGACCTCGTCACAGATGAGCAGCACGCCGTGTTCGTCGCACAGCCCACGGACCTCGCGCAGGTAGCCGTCGGGCTGCAGCAGCATGCCGGCGGCCCCCTGGACAAGAGGTTCGATGATCACCGCGGCGACGCGGTCGGAATGCTCGGCCAGCAGCCGGCGCAGATGATCGGCGTCCCCCGCCCGCGCCTGCCACGCGTCAAACAGCAAGGGCCGGTAGACCGAGTGGAACAGATCGATCCCGCCCACGGATACCGCCCCGATGGTGTCGCCGTGGTAGGCGTTCTCCAGGCAGATGAAGCCCGCCCGCTGAGCCTCGCCGCGCTGGGCCCACCACTGGAACGCCATCTTCAGGGCGATCTCGACGGCGGTGGATCCGCTGTCGGAGTAGAAGACCCGCGTCAGAGGCTCCGGCGCCAGCGCCGCCAGCCGCTCGGCCAGCGTGACGGCCGGCGGGTGGGAGAGGCCGAGCATGGTCGAATGGGCGACGCGATCGAGCTGCTCGCGGATGGCGGCATCGATGGCGGGGTGGCGATGGCCGTGGACGTTGCACCACAGCGATGACACGCCGTCGATGTAGGCCTGTCCGTCGGTGTCGTACAGTGTCGTGGCGTCGGCGCGCTCGATGACGAGCGGCGGACCGTCGTCGCACCACCCCTGCTGCTGGGTGAAGGGGTGCCATAGGTGGCGGCGGTCGGTGGCGATGAGCTCGGCGGTGGAGGGCATGCCGCCAACGTAGCTCGGGGGGCGGTCGGAAAAGTACCGTCGAGGTCGGGTGCGCACATCTGGCAGCCTAGGCGCGTGCCTCGACAAGCCTCAGCGGTATCGGGCGGCGCGCGCCGTCGGCGTGCACGTCGACGGCCGGTGCTGGCGATTGCCGCCCTGCTCGCCCTGGCCGCCATCGTGGTCGTCGTGGTCGTGCTGGTCAGCTCGTCGGGATCGTCATAGCAGTCGCAGCGGACGATGGAGTCGATCTTCCAGGACGACAGGTTCCTGGTCTATTCGACGCCCTCGGCGACGGCAAGAACGCTCAATGCGTTGAAGGCGCCGGCGGCAAAGTACGCGCCCCACTTCAAGCCCTCGGCGGCGGAGTTCGGACAGTTCGTGGCCGCGGTCGGGAGGCGCTACAGCGGCACTTGGGACAGCGGCAGAGCCGGACACGGCGCGCTCCCGAGGGTCAGCTTCTGGACGATCTGGAACGAGCCCAACCAGCCCGGCTGGCTGGCGCCGCAATGGCAGAGGGTCGACGGCTCTCGGGTCATCTACTCGGCGCGTCTGTACCGGACCTACGCCGATGCCGCCTACCGGGCGCTCGAACGCACCGGGCACACGCCGACCAGCGACACCATCCTCATCGGCGAGCTGGCGCCCGAGGGGAGCAAGAACCGGAAGGACGAGTCGCTGGTCCCACCGTTGCCGTTCCTACAGGCCTTGTACTGCGTCGACGCGGGCCACCACCCGCTCACCGGCACGGCAGCGCGGGCGCTGAACTGCCCCGCCCAACCGAACCCCGGTGCCTTCGTCAAGGCCCATCCGGGGTTGTTCGACGTCACCGGGTGGGCGCATCATCCGTACTCGTTCTTCCTGGCTCCCAACGTGTCGATGAGCGATCGCGACTACGTGCCGCTGTCGGATCTATCACGGTTGGAGACGGCGCTCGATCAGATCTTCGGCACCTACGGCGTGCAGCGCCAGCTGCCGATCTGGCTGACGGAGTACGGATACGAGACCAATCCGCCCAACCCATATCGGGGCATCAGTCCGGCCCGTCAGGCGATGTATCTGGACGAGGCTCAGTACATGGCCTGGAAGGACCCCAGGGTTCGCTCGATGGCTCAATTCCTGCTCGTCGACTCGGCGCCCGATCCTGCCTATCCCCGCGGCAGCGTCGGCTACTGGTCGACCTTCCAGACCGGCCTGCTGTATCTCAACTTCCGTCCCAAGCCGTCCTACTTCTCCTACCCGATGCCGATCTTCATCCCGAACGCGCAGTTCAAATCGGGGGGCTCCGTGCTGGTTTGGGGGATGCTCCGGGCGGCCTCCAACAGCACCACCCAGCACGCCGAGATCCAGTGGCGCGGGCCGGCGCCGACTACAAGACCGTGACGTCGGTGACGACGAGCGACCCGAACGGCTTCTTCACCACCAACGCCAAGCTTCCCGGCTCGGCCGTGGTCCGGATCGAGTGGACGGCGCCCGACGGCCGCAAGCTGTACAGCCGCGCCGCGGCCGTCACGCAGTCCTGACGTCCGGGTGCAGGGTGGGCCCGAATGCGTCCACGCCCCCGGGGAATAACGTGACAAAGCGCTCGTCGCGCCCCCGTTGTGGTCGTGTAAGCATCCCCCAGATGCTCATCTGGCCAAGGTGCGGCCGAAGGGGGCAGCTTGTCACCTTTTTCGCCTCCATTCCCGACCTGGAGGTCTCGGGCCTTAGACCTCGACGCGCTCCGGGCCTTCGACCTCGACGCGCTCCGGGCGTTTGATCTCGACCCGCTCCGGGCCTTCGACCTGGAGGCGCCGCGGGCGACCCCGCGCTACCGCGACCCCGAGCGCATCCAGTCGGTGAACTCCGACCAGAGGCTCCGGCCGCGGTAGGCCGTCTCGCTCCACATATGTCGCCATGCACCGGCCCAGCTCGGGTCCCAGGCGCGCCAGCGAATCAGCGCGACGACGCCGGCCGCCAGAAGCGCTGCGACGCCGAACACCGCCAGCAGCAGCATCGGCAACGGGATCCCGGCGCCGGTGGCGGCCGTCACCGAGGTCAGCTTCGCCGGCAGCGCCAGGCCGGCCCGATCGGCCGTCTGCTGCCGGCGCTGGACGGCCGAGCACGCACCGCTGGCGCGGGCCTGGAGCGCCGCCTGGACGGCCGTGGTGAAGTCGTTGAAGTACTGGGCGCCGTAGGTGTTCTGCCTCAGCGCCTGCTCGAGCTGCTGGCTGGTGAATTCACACGCCGGCACGACCCCGTGCTGCTGGTAGGCGTGGAGGACCGGATCGGCGGCCGAGGCCGACGCGGTGATGACCAGCAGGGCGAGCGCCGTGAGCGCGACGAGACGGCGTCGGAACACGGGGTGAAGTTAGCGCAGCGCCAGCCAGCGCTCGAGCGGCAGCCCTTCGCCGGCAGCCGCCAGGAACTCCGGATCGGCGCGTGCGATCCGGGGCAGCGTCGCGACCTCGACCTCGCCCAGCCGCTCGATCGTTCGGTGGTTCGAATGCTCGATCGTGCCGGCGTCCGGTGGCCACGGCGTCAGCACGACCCCCGCCACCGTCAGCCCGGCGCGACGGGCGGCCTCGAGCGTGAGCAGCGTGTGGTTGATCGTGCCCAGCCCGGGTCGCGCGGCGACCACCACCGGGAGGCCGAGCTCCGAGGCCAGCGCCCGCACGTCGTAGGCCTCGGTGAGGGGAACGAGCAGCCCCCCGACACCCTCCACGACCAACGCCTGCACCGCGCCGCCGGCCTCGCGCAACCAGCGCACCAGCTGCCCGGGGTCCAGCTCCGCCCCGGCGAGCTCGAGGGCCAGGTGCGGCGACACGGCCGGCGCGTAGGACCCGAACACGACCTCCGCGGCGTCGCAGCCGGCGCTCCGGGCGAGCAGCTCGTGGTCGTGGGGCCAGTCGGGATCGGCCGGGTCATCGAGTCCCGTGACGATCGGCTTGCGCACGGCCACGGACACGCCCTGGGCGACCAGCGCGGCGGTGATCGCCGCGCTCAGCACGGTCTTGCCCACCCCGGTGTCGGTCCCGGTGACGAAGCAGCCCGGCACGGAGCGCTGCGCCTACGCGGCCCGGGGGAGCGTGCCCAGGCTGGGCGCCGGCGCCACGCCCGCGGCTCGGGCGGCCTGACCGAGGGTCCGCGCTGCGGCGCAAAGCTCCTCCTCGCGGTGTGACGCCATCACGGCCAACCGCAGCCGGGAGGTGCCGGCGGGCACGGTCGGGGGGCGGATCGCCTGGGCGAACACCCCAGCCTCGAGCGCCGCCTCGCAGACCCTGACCGCGCGCTCGGCATCGCCGATGACGAGTGGCACGATCTGGGTTGTCGAGCCCCGCACGTCGAACCCCTCGTGTGCGAGCTCGCTGCGCAGCGCTGCGGAGTTGTTCTGCAAGCGCTGCACGAGCCGCGGCCGGTCCTGGAGCAGCTCCAGCGCGGCCAGCGCGCCCGCCACGGCCGGAGGTGGCAGCGCGGTCGAGAAGATGAACGTGCGAGCGGCGTTGAGCAGGAAGCGGCTCATGCTGCTCTGGCAGGCGACGAACGCTCCGTAGGCGCCGAGCGCCTTGCCCAGCGTCCCCACGATCACGTCGATCTGATCCTCGAGTCCGGCTTGCGCCACCGCCCCGCGCCCGTCGGGGCCGAGCGCTCCGGTGGCGTGGGCCTCGTCGACGAGTACGCGCAGGCGGTGGCGCTGCGCCACCTCGACGATGTGCTGCAGTGGGGCGACGTCACCGTCCATCGAGAACACGGTGTCGGTCACGATCAGCGCCCCGCGGCCCTCCGCCTGCCGAACGCCCCAGGCGAGATGCTCGGGGTCGCAGTGGTTGTAGATGAACACCTCGGCCCGCGAGAGGCGGCAGCCGTCGATGATCGAGGCGTGGTTGAGGGCATCGGAGAACACCACGTCACCGGGCCGAGCAAGTGCCGAGATCGCGCCCACGTTGGCGAGGTACCCGGAGCCGAAAAGCAGCGCAGCCTCCTGGCCCTTGAACTCGGCCAGGCGCTCCTCCAGCCGGCGGTGGACCGTCATCGTGCCCGAGACGAGCCTCGAGGCGCCGGCGCCCACGCCCCAGCGCATCGCCGCTTCGGCCGCCGCCTCACGGACCTTGGGATGATCGGCCAGCCCGAGGTAGTTGTTCGAGCACAGCAACAGCACGGGCTTGCCGTCGAGCAGCACATGAGGCCCCTGGGGGCCGCTGACGAGGCGAGTGCGGCGGTGAAGGCCGAGCGCCTTCAGTTCCGCCAGACGCGCCTCGATCTCAATCATGCCGCGAGGTCGCGGCCGGCGTTGGGCGCGCCGTCCGGTCGTGGTGGGACCGAGTGTTTGGGGCGGAAGCGCAGCTGCGAGGAGGGGTCCCACAGGCGCACGGTCAGCTCGCCCGGGGCGGCGTTCAGCGCGGCGTCGACCACGTCGGGGGTCTCGCCCTCCAGCCAACCCGACCGGTTGTCGGGCCGCGGGTTCGCGCCGTTGTCGCTCTGACGCGCGATATTCAGTCCCGCGTCCTCGAACATCTCGCGGTCCTGTTCGGGGGTGTTCCCGAGCGTGGTGAGGAAATTGCCCATCATCACCCCGTTGAGCCCGGCCTTGACAGCGGTGGCCTGGAGCTCGCCGAGGTTCTCGACGCGGCCGCCGCACAGCCGGAACAGCGCCTCCGGGAGGATGAGACGGAAGATCGCGATCCACTTGACGACCTCCCATGGATCCATCAGCTCGCGGTCGCCGAACTTGGTACCCGGACGAGGGTTGAGGAGGTTGATCGGCACGCTGGTGGGGTTGATCGCCGCCAGCTCGAAGGCCATCTCCACCCGCTGCTCGCGGGTCTCGCCGAGGTTGAGGATTCCGCCGACGCAGGTCTCGAGCCCGGCCTCCCGGACGGCGTCGATGGTCCGCAGCCTACCCTCGTAGCGCACGGTGCTCGAAACCTCCGGGTAGTACGACTCAGAGGTCTCGACGTTGTGGTGCACGCGCTGGATGCCGGCGTCCTTCAGCGCCTGGGCTCGCTGCGCCGACATGTGCCCGATCGACACGCACCGCTTGAGGTTCGTGTGCTCGGCGACGAGGCGGGCCCCGGCGAGGACGTTCTCGAAGTCACGCCTGGACAGCCCCTGGCCCTGGGTGACCATGCAGAACCGATGCGCGCCGGCCGCCTCGGCCGCGCGGGCATGCTCCAGGATCTGCTCGGGTTCCATCATCGCGTGCATCGGCGTCTCGGCGTCCGCGTAACGCGACTGCGCACAGAAGCCGCAGTCCTCGGCACAACCGCCCGACTTGGCGTTGACTAGCGAGCACATGTCGGTGGCGTCGCCAAACCGTTCCACGCGCGTGTTCCAGGCGCGCTGCACCAACGCCTCGATCGCAGCGTGATCCTCAAGCTCCCCGAGTCGCAGGGCTTCCTCGCGCGAGATCAATGGCGGCACGCGCACAAACTAAGAGATTGTCCGGACGGCAGCCGGGATCGGCTAGGAGGCCGGCAGCGTCAGCATCGCGGCGCTCGCGGCCGGCAGTCCGACCAGGTAGCGGCCGCCGTGGGGTCTCACGGTGAGGTGAGCGGGCGGTCCCACAAGCACGCCTCGCTCGGTCCCGATTCGCCGGCCGTCGAGGGTCACGCCCGATTTCGCGCTCGCGCTGGGGCCCAGCAGCCGCTCGAGGGTCGCGGTCGCCGTCGCACCGTCGACGCGAAGCGTCACGTCGCGGCCACCGTCCTGACTCTTGTTGATGAGGACCACCCGGATCCGACCATCGGTAGCTCGGGTTGCCCAGATCTTGACCTGATCGCCGGCCGAGCCGGCGATCCGCAGCAGCCGCGATCCGGCGGGCGCCGCCTGGGCGAACATCATCAGGCCGTAGTACTCGGGATGCATCTTCGCCTGCCAGCTCCCGTGGCGCTCGCGAAACGAGAAGAGCTCTCCGCTTACCCCGGGCCGGGTATGGATGTTCACGCCGTCGACGCCGACGCGGGCCATCTCGAACAGGGCGTCGACCGCCCACAGGGCGGAGCCGAACACGTTGCTGACCCCCGGCTGGCCGCCGCAAGAGACGGCGTTCATCTCGTCGATGCGCACGGGTACGCGGTGGGCGTGCGCGACGCCGACCGAGGGCCGCACCGTGTTGGCCAGGCCCCGCGACGAGTAACCGGCCAACAGCTCGCCGATCGTCCGGTGGGCCGAGGCCGAGCACTTCTTCAGCGGATAGCGGTGGAGCGTAGCCAGGCCGACACGCGGCTCGTCGCGCAGAAACGCCCCCAAGTACGGGAACCAATGTGGCGAGCCGATGTTCGGTCCGGCCAGGGGCGCCCTTCCGAGCGCCTTGGAAATGCGCGAAAAATCACGGACGAAATCGGGGAAGTTGTACATGTTGTGCGGCCGGCCGTAATAGCGGACCCCGTTGATCTCATACCAGGCGAGACCCCCGTAGTACTCAGGCTCATTGCCCAGCTCGAGGCCTCCGATCCACTTTCTGCCGATCCCACGGACGACCGCGCGGGCTTCCGAGCCGGCCAGTGATTTGCTGTCGGATTCGAGGTTGATGCCGACGAGCATGCTCGGGTCGATCCCCTGTGCGAGCGCGTGGGCGACGTGGAGCCAGCGCGAGGTGAGCCCGTACCTGATGCCGCGCGGGCGATGCTTGTCGTGGCCGGGCCACCAGGTCGAATCGGTGGTGTCGCCGCCGAGCCGGAACACCGGTCGCTGGCCGGGAGCCAGGTTGCGCACCAGCTGCTCGAACACCGGGTTGATTGCCTTGGGGTCTTTGCCCGTGTAGGAGTACAGGTCGGAGAGCTCCGTCGACAGGCCCACGAACCCAGCCGGGATCGGCCGGCCCATGACGCTCTGTTGCACCGTCACATCGGCCGACGGATCGGATCCGGCCCCCGACGTGCCGGTTTGGGTGGCGACAACCACGATGGCCACAACGGCGACGATCGCGGCTATGGCAAGCGCCGAAAGTTTGCTCATCCGATCGCAGTATGCCGTTATGTATGAATTGAGCGTTACACGAGAATCAGCGGCCCTGCCATCGCGGGGGGCGCTTCTCGGCGAACGCTCGAACGCCCTCGCGAAAATCCTCGGAGGCGAAGCAGGCCTGGCGAAGTTCGATCAGCTCACGCTCGACCGCAGGATCGAGTGAGCCCTCGGCGTCGAGCACAGCGCGGATCACGCGCTTGTTGCCGCGCTGGGCCAGGGGCGCGTTTTCGGCCATCTCGGAGGCCATCTCGACAGCCTCCTCGGCCAGTCGGCCCGGCTCGGCGACCGCGTTGACGAGTCCCCAGGCACGTGCCAAGCGCGCGTCGATGCGGCGCCCAAGCAGAAACAGCTCGCGCGTGCGTGGGGCGCCGATCGTGTCGATGAACTTGCGAATTCCCGTATGCGAGTAGACGAGCCCGAGCTTGGCCGGGGGCATGCCGAGGGCGATTGTCCCGGCGGCGATTCTCAGGTCGCATGAGAGGGCGATCTCCAACCCGCCGCCGATCGCGTGGCCGTTGAGCGCGGCGAGGGTGGGATACGGGTAGGCCTCGATCGCGTCGAGCGCGGCGGCGAACGGATGGGCGACGAGGCGCTCGGCCTCATTGGCGAACACCGTCTCGGGGAGGTCCGAGATGTCGTAGCCGGCGGAGAACGTCGTCCCCTCGCCGGTGATCATCACGCAGCGGGCGTCGAGCTCGGGCAGGGTGCCGGCGAACGTGTCCAGAATCGCGTGGTCCAGCGCGCCGCGCTTGTCGGGGTTGGAGATCGTCAGCCGGGTGACGCCGGGCGTCGGCTCATCGACCAGCAAACGTCCGGTGCTACTCGAGGACAACGAGCGTTTCGCCCTCTGATACCGACTGGCCCTCTTCGCAGAGGATCTGCTTGACGACTCCCGGATCCTCGGCTTCGACCGGCATCTCCATCTTCATCGACTCGAGAATCACCACCGTGTCGCCTTCCTCGATGCTGTCACCGATCTCGACTTCGATCTTCCAAACCGTACCCGTGATGTGGGCCTCGACGTCGGGCATCCACCCTCCTGTGCTCGTGCGTTCGGGCGCCAGAATAGTGGCGCTCGGGGACACGCAAGAAGAACCTGCCAATTTCCGAAGTGCGTCCGCTGCGTGCGCTTGACTACGCGTACCCGCGCCGGTTGCATCGGCGGGCGAGGGTGAGGCTGAGGAGAGATAGTTGGAGGGCAAGGGCATCTTCATAAGCTCGTGCTCGCGGCGCCAGCTTGCGCGTCGGCGGCCGACGAGATACGCGTTCCGGCTCCAGGTCATGATCGCGGTGATCGTGGTCGCGGCGGCCGTCGGCATGTTCCTCGCCGCGCGTGGGATCAGCTGAATCTGACCGGATCGGGGCCGAACCGCTGACCCGCGTCGATCTGCCCGATGGCGTGCATCTCCCCGTCGTCGAGTTCGAAGTCGAACACGTCGAAGTTCTCCTCGATTCGCTCCGGGGTGACCGTCTTCGGGATGACGACGTTGCCGAGTTGGATGTGCCAGCGCAGAATCACCTGGGCGGGGGTTTGCCCACGTGCGCGGGCGATTTGCTCGATCGCCGGATCGTCGAGCAACCTCGCCCGGCCCAGCGGGCTCCAGGCCTCGGTTGCGATGCCGTGCTGGGCGTGAAAGCGCCGAAGCTCGGCCTGGACGAGCCGAGGGTGCAGCTCGATCTGGTTGACGGTCGGTGTCTGGCCGGTCTCCGAGATGATCCGCTCCAGGTGATCGATGGTGAAGTTGGACACGCCGATCGATCGTGCGCGCCCGTCCGATTTGAACTCGGTCAGCGCCCGCCAGGTCTCGACGTACCTGTCCTCGGTCGGGCGGGGCCAGTGGATCAGGTACAGGTCGACGTGGTCGACGCCAAGTTGCTTGAGGCTTGAATCGATCGCACGCTGTGCCGCCTCGTAGCCATGGTGGCTATTGGGCAGCTTGGTGGTCACGAAGACCTGGTCGCGGGGAAGACCGCTGCGGGCGATGCCGGCGGCGACGCCGGCCTCGTTGCCGTACGCGGCGGCGGTATCGATGTGCCGGTAGCCGGTGGCCAGCGCCTTTTGCACGGTTGCGGCGGTGTCCTCGGCCGGGACGCGAAACACGCCGAAGCCGAGCTGCGGGATCTGGTTTCCATCGTTCAGTTGCAGAAGAGGGGTCGAAGCGGTCATCGGTTGAGTATCCCTCAGGCCCGCGGCGGCGAAGCGTTCGAGCGCGGCAGCAACAAAACAGGGGCGGCCCCGCAGGCCGCCCCCTTATACATTCCCGACGATGATTCTCGCCATCGATCAGGGCACCACCGGGACAACATGTCTGGTGTTCGATCACCAGGCGGAACTGATCGGGCGGGCGGCGCGCGAGTTCGAGCAGCATTTTCCGCGGCCGGGGTGGGTCGAACACGACGCGGCTGAGATCTGGTCGGTGACCGAGGCCGTGGCCGGCGAGGCACTCCTGGACGCCGGAGTGCGCCCCGGCGAGCTCGAGGCGATCGGGATCACCAATCAACGCGAGACGGTGTGCGTGTGGGATCCCGCGAGCGGCGAGCCGCTGGCCCGGGCGATCGTGTGGCAGGACCGGCGCACGGCGGCACGCTGCGACGAACTGCGCAAGGAGGGTCGCGAGGAGCTGGTCCGGGACCGCACCGGGCTGGTCATCGACCCGTACTTCAGCGCCACCAAGATCGAGTGGCTGCTGAGCAACGTCGAGGGGCTGCGGGAGCGGGCCGCGAGCGGCCGCGCGGTGTTCGGCACGGTCGACGCGTGGTTGATCTACAAGCTGACCGGCGAGCTGGCCACCGACCCGTCGAACGCCTCGCGCACGATGCTGTTCGACATCGCCGCCGGGCGCTGGGACGGTGAGCTCCTCGAGCTGTTCGGCGTACCGCAGCGGGCGCTCCCGAGCGTGCGCCCGAGTTGCGGCGTGCTGGGCAGCACCCGCGCCTTCGATGGTCACGAGGTACCGGTGTGTGGCGTGGCCGGCGATCAGCAGGCCGCGCTGTTCGGCCAGGCTTGCGTCGATCCAGGCGACGGCAAGAACACCTACGGCACGGGGTCGTTCGTACTCCAGAACGCCGGCTTCGCGCCGCCGTCACCGGTCGAGGGCCTGCTCGGCACCGTGGCCTGGGGGATCGGCGAGCGGCTGACCTACGCGCTCGAGGCGTCGATCTTCGTCACCGGAGCGGCGGTGCAGTGGCTGCGCGACGCGCTCGGAGTGATCCACGCGGCCGCCGAGACCGAGGCCCTGGCCGCCTCGCTTCAGTCCAACGACGGCGTCTACTTCGTCCCCGCGCTGACCGGGCTGGGCTCGCCCCACTGGGATCCGTATGCCCGCGGGACGATCGTCGGGCTCACGCGGGGCACCGGAAGAGCCCACCTCGCCCGCGCCACGCTCGAGTCGATCGCCTATCAGACCGTCGACGCGGTTCGCTCGCTGGAGGCGGCCAGCGGCGTGCCGCTGGGTGAGCTGCGCGCCGACGGCGGGGCGACCGCGAACGGGTGGCTGATGCAGTTTCAGGCCGACATCCTCGGGGTCCCGGTCTGCGTCCCCGAGATCGCGGAGACAACCGCACTTGGGGCGGCCTACCTGGCCGGTGTGGGGGCGGGACTGTGGACGATCGATGCCCTCTCGCGGCGTGGGCACGAACGGCGCCGCTACGAACCGGCGATGGGAGAGGACCAGAGGGCCGCGTTGCTGGCGGATTGGCGGCGGGCGCTCGATCGCGCGCGGGGCTGGGTGGAGGGGTAGTCTGGAGCCGTAGTGGAGGGCGAGGCCCTAGACATCGACCTGCTCGCCGCGTCGCTGCGAACCGACGCGAGCGACACCAGTGCGTTCGCGGAGAGTCTGGCGGCAAAACTCGAGGAGGCCCTGCCGGGCCGGGCCAAGGTGCTACGGGGGCGGCGCGGCATGTTCGGACCCAAGGTCGTCCGCCGCATCGTGATCGACGCCGGAAGCGACCGACTCGAGCTGATCCGCTCCGACGCGGAGGAGATCGAGACACGGCGGTCCCGCCTGTCGGCCGGAATCGTGCTCAAGAGCGAGACGATCGACACCGACGAATGGCTTCAGGCGCTTGGACAGGCGCTGGCAACTGAGGCGCAGCGAAGCGCCCAAACTCGTCAGGCGCTGGAGCGCCTGCTGATGAACTAGCTAGGAGGACGAAATGGGGTTTTTCAGCCGCGACGACGACAAGCAACCCGAGGAGCAGCCACAACAAGCGGCGGTGGCGGACGACGTGCTGCCGGCCGAGGCTCCGCAGGCGGCGTCGTACGAGTCCGGCTCGCTGGCCGGCATTCCCGACTCGGGACTGGAGCGGATCCAGCGGATGAAGCAGGAGGTCCAGCGCGGCTTCTTCACCAGCGATCTGTCGATCAACGAGTTTCTACTCGTCAAGCAGTCCGGCTTCGAGCCCCTGGGGCTGGTGCTGGGGAGCTCGATCTACCACATCGGTTTCCAGCAGGCCAACTGGTCCCAGAACCAGGAGATGGGCGTGCTCACGCAGGCCATGTACCACGCCCGCGAGCTGGCGATGACACGGATGGAGGAGGAGGCGGACCAGCTGGGCGCCGACGGCGTGGTCGGAGTGCGTCTGGACATCGGTCGCTACGAGTGGGGCGCCGAGCTGGCCGAGTTCATCGCCGTGGGGACGGCGGTCAAGCACCGCGAGGGCGAGCTCCATCGAGCGCCCAACGGGCGCCCGTTCACGTCCGATCTGAGCGGACAGGACTTCGCCACTCTGCTGCGCGCCGGCTACCGGCCCGTGGGCATGGTGATGGGAAACTGCGTCTATCACGTCGCCCATCAGGGCATGCGCGCGGCGTGGCGGCAGATCGGGCGCAATCAGGAGATGCCCAACTACACGCAGGCCCTGTACGAGGCACGCGAGCTGGCCATGGGGCGGATGCAGAAGGAGGCCGATGAGCTCGAGGCGGGCGGCATCGTCGGCGCTCGGATCATCGAGCGAAGCCACGGCTGGGGCTCACACGTGATCGAATTCTTCGCCATCGGCAACGCCGTGGTGCCGACCAGCGACGAACACGTGATCGACAAGCCGAACCTCGTGCTCCCGCTGACTGGTTAGCGTCGCGTCACCCCGGGCTCATAAAGGGGTATGACACTTAGCCCATGCCCGACGTCGAGCTGAAGCCGCAGGTCTACAAGGACCCGCGCCCCAAGGAGTACTTCGACGAGTTCCACGAGCGCGTGCGCACGCGCGAGCCGGAGGCGAAGGTGTACGAGGTAGTCCGGGTGATGACGGTGCTGCATGCGCTGGTCACCTACCGGAGCCGCGGTTACGGAACCGAGAACGTGCCGAACGGCCCGGTCATCCTCGCCCCGAACCACGCCTCGTTCATGGACCACTTCTTCACCGGCGCGTTCATCCGCCGGCGCGTGCAGTTCATGGGCAAGTCGCAGCTGTTCTCGGGACCGATGGCCTGGGTGTACAGCCACGGCGGGGTGTTTCCGGTCAGGCGTGGTCACCACGACGAGGAAGCCTTCATCAGCGCGTTTCAGATCCTCGCCCGGGGTGGGGCGGTGGTCATGTACTGCGAGGGCGGGCGCTCGCGCAATGGCAAGCTGGCCGACACGGCGCGCCCGGGGATCGGGCGGCTGGCGCTCGAGTCGGGGGCCCCGGTGGTTCCGCTGGCCATCCTCGGGTCCCACCAGGTTCGCAACTGGAAGCGGTTGCAGTTCCCCAAGGTCACGGTCCAGTACGGCAAGCCGCTGCGCTTCGAGCTCCTTCCGGAGACCACACGCGAGCAACGGCAGGAGGCGGCGGACATCATCTTCGCCCGGATCAGAGCGCTCCACGACGAGCTCGAGCGGCTGGGGGCCAAGGGGGCGGCGCGGGTCTCGCGCGAGCGCCGACGGGCCGAGCTGGGCGGTGCGCGGCGGCCGGCCGACCCAAGCTGAGGCTCTCTCGGGCGCCTACTCGTAGACCGGCTGCAGGCGCGGCCAAAGCTCCCAGTCGTGGCTGGGGATGATGAGCGCGTTCGGAGTCTGCTGCTGGTAGCGGCGCACCTCGGCCAGCGAGCGCCGACGCAGGTGATCGTCGTGCACGACGATCGGTGCGGTCTCGCCGCGCATCTCGCGCTCGGTGTAGGCGGCGTCGCCGAGGATCAGGATCTCGCCGTGCCCCGTGCGCAACAGGACGGACTGATGGCCCGCGGTGTGGCCGGGCGTCGACACGAGGCGGACCGAGCCGTCGCCGAACACGTCGAGCGTGCGCCCGAGTCCCGCGAACGACTCGACCGGTCCGGAGTCGTAGTCGACCGTGCACCAGTCGAATGCGTGGTCGAACTGGCGCGAGTGATAGCCCTGGCGGGTGCCGCCGTGTGCGGCCGCCTCCCACTCGCGGCCGTCGACGAGGAACCGCGCGTCGGGGAACTCGATCACGGCGCTGGCGTGATCGATGTGCATGTGGGTGAGGATCACGATCCGTATGTCGGAGGGCTGGAGGCCGCGGGCCGGAAGCTGTGCGCGCAGCGCCTGGTCGTGGTTCATCCGCACCCGGTACAGGACGCGGGCCGCCGATCCCATGTTGGCGCTGACGTCGGTGGTGCAGACCGGATGCAGTCCGGTGTCGATCAGGATCGCACCGACGCCCGGATGCTCGACGAGGAATGCCGGTACCGGGAGCCAGTGCCAGCCATGGCGGGGCGGAATCAGTTGGGCGGCGATGCGCGGCACGGCCAGGACCCCCGATGGCTTGTCGGTGTGCGCCGGCGGCGCGTGGATCTCGCCGGTCAGGATCGGCTGGACACGCACCGCTGCGCCGGGAGCCCCGCCGGGAAGCGGGAGGTGCGCCGGTTTCGGCTCAGTGGCCACGGCCATGTGGCGTTCAGGCTATACCGTGTCGTGGCGATGAGCCTGCTGCGCGAGCAGCTGCTGGACGGCCGGGAGATCGCGCTGGCCGGCGCGGTCCGTGGCCACGTGCGCGCCGCTCTCGCCCAGGCCGGAGCGAGCCTGCACGAGATTACCCCCGGCCTCGACGAGGACGGTGCCGCCGAGTGGGCCAGAACGCAGGCGCCGATTCACGCGCTGGTCTATGACGCCGGTGGCGTGTTCGAGGGGGGCGGCAGCGAGGGTCTGAGCGCCGCACTCGAGCAGGCCTGGATCCTCACGCGCGCGGTTGCCACCGGGGCGCAGATCCCCGGTGGCGCGGGCGGCAAGATCGTCCTCATCGCGCCCCCGCCGGCGGCCGGCCCGTACGCTGAGGCGGCGCGGTCGGGGCTCGAGAACCTGGCGCGAACGCTGGCCGTCGAGTGGGCGCGCCACCGGGTGACCGCGACAGCCGTCGCTCCCGGCCCGAGGACGAGCGATGAGCAGCTGGCGATGCTGGTCAGCTTCCTCGCCTCGTCGGCAGGTGACTACTTCAGCGGCTGCCGCTTTGACCTCAGCGGGTAGGGCTCGCCTTCCTACACGCCTCTTAGCCGTTCCTCACGCGCCTGATAGTCGCGCGGGCGACGCTACTGAGGCAAGCGAGACAAGGAAAGCTGAATCATGAGCACCACCGCAGCGTCTGTCCCGACTCCACCCGGCCGTGCCATCCGCGCGGCGCGCAAGCGACGCGTCCGCGCGATTCGCCACTGGATCGTCGCCGGCGCCGTCACGCTGTTCGTGACCGTGTGGCTGCTGATCGCCGTCGTGCTGGTGTCAGGCCACGACCCGGCCCTGTCGAAGAGCTCGAGCGCAGCGGTCTCCAGTCAGAGTGTGTCGTCGAACTCGGCGGGGTCGTCGAGCTCCGTGACCGGCTCGAGCGGGTCATCCGGGTCGTCCGGAAGCAGCTCGCAGAACTCGGGCGGGAGCATCAGCACCCGTTCATCGTGAGGCGACGGCGGCCACGTGCGAGCCGAGCCACGCGCACATGTCCTCCAGCACGCGGTCCTGCTCGGGCTCGTTGAGGATCTCGTGGTACAGGCCCTCGTAGCCTTTGACGGTGAGGTCGGTGGCGCCGATGTTCGCGGCCAGCATCGCGCTGCCCTCGATCGGGCACAGCTCATCGGCGGTCCCGTACATGATCAGCGTCGGCACCGTGATCCGGGTGACCTCGCGCGGGAAGCCGTCGATTGCGCGCGCCAGCTCCGAGATGGTCCGGACCGGGAGCTTGCCGTGGTGGACGAGGGGGTCCTCGACGTAGGCCTTGACCACCGCGGGATCGCGGCTGATCTGGTTGGCATCGATGGGCACGAGCGGTAGGCCGGGGGTCAGGACCGACAGCACCCTGGCGGCCGCCCGCATGTGCGGCGGCGCCGCCTCGAGCGCCGCGAGCGGTCCCGACAGCATCAGCCCCGCGAGCCGATCCTGACGGCGGATCGCGTAACTCACGGCGACGGTTGCGCCCATGCTGTGCCCGAACAGGAACAGCGGTGGTCCCGGGTGCTCGTCGGTCGCGCGCGTGATGAGCGCGTCGAGATCCGCCACGGCGTGGCCGAGCCGATCGATCAGCGCACGCGGGCCCTCGGAGCGACCGTGACCGCGGTGCTCGATCGCGTATACGGCGTAGCCCTCGGCGACGAGCCGAGCGGCGACGTGCGCGTAGCGGTCACTGTGCTCGCCGGCGCCGTGCGCGACAACGACCACGGCGCGGGACCCGGAGTCGGGCGACCACGCCTGCCAGAAGATTCGCACGCCACCGGCGCCGGTCAGGAACCCGTCGCGGTGGTCGCTCACGCCTGCTCCTGCGCCCACGGCACGACGACCGCATCCTCGTGGGGAGAGTCGCGGGCGACCACGTACTCGGCGGGTTCGGTGTCGGAGACGTTCTCCAACACGTGGGTCTCGCGCGGTGGGACGTAGACCAGATCGCCGCGCTCGAGCGTCAGCTCGCGCTCGAGATGGTCGCCCCACTTGACCCGCAGCTGGCCGGAGAGCATCAGCACGGCGCTCTCGCAACCCTCGTGATAGTGCGGTCGCGAGCTGGCGCCCGGCGGCACCCGGAACACGCCCATGTAGATGTTCTGGGCGCCGGCCGTGGTCTGGGAGATCTCGGCTCCGCCCACCACTCCGCGCGGGGTATCGTGGTCCGCTCCAGGCTTGACTACATGCATGGATCCAGCGAGCGAGTCTAGCGTTGCTCGGGGTGGGCCACCTCGATCTGGAGCGGCGGCTGCGCGGCTACCTCGTGGTCGACCTGCAGGGTCACGTGGTGGACGTCGAACCTGTCCTCGAGCAGGCGCTGCAGCGCACGCCTCCGTTCGTGGCAATCGTCGCCGGCCTGGACGACGACGTGCGCCGACAGGGCGGGGAACCCAGAGGTCACCTCCCACACGTGGAGGTCGTGGATCTCGACCACGCCCGGCTGGGCGGCCAGCGCGTTGCCGATCTTGCCGGGATCGAGCCCGGCGGGGGCGGCCTCCATGAACACACGGCCGGATGCCACCAACAGACCGTAGGCCGCGTGCAGCATCACGGCGGCGATCAGCAGTGAGGCGATCGCGTCAGCCCGGGTGAAGCCGGTCGTGATGATCACCACGGCGGCGATCGCGGTGGCGATGAAGCCGTACAGGTCGGTGACGATGTGGCGGTAGGAGCCCTCGACGTTGAGGCTCCGCTTCTGGCCCGAGCCGCGGGCCAGCACGGAGGCGGCGAGCAGGTTGACGCCGATGCCGACGATGGCCACGATCAGTACCACGGTGCCCTCCACCGGCGGTGGCGAGACCAGCCGCTTGATCGCGCCGTAGACGATCAACAGCCCGAGCACGAGGAGCGTGATGCCGTTGGCCTGCGCACTGAGGATCTCGGCCCGCCCAAGCCCATAGGTCATCGAGCCCTGGGCTGGTCTCGTCGCGAGTCGAGCGGCCGTGAGCGAGAGCAGGAGCGCGGCGGCGTCGGTGAGCATGTGTGCCGCGTCGGACAGCAGCGCGAGCGAGGAGGCGAGGATCCCGGCCACGACCTCGGCCACCATGAATCCGACGATCAGGGCCAGCGCGGTCTTGAGCGCGCTGCTCTGTGTGTCGGGGCTGACGCCGTGTGCGTGCTGATGGTCGTCGGCCATCGTCAGTGGGCAATCATCTAGCTAGTTGACCGACGGGTCGGCCGGCATCCGGGCGACCAGCGCGTAGCTGCCCCCCTTGCGTGTCAGCACATCGGACCACAGCTCGCCCGGATCGACGCTGAAGGCATCGTCGCGCAGGGCGGGCTCGACGATCCAATCGGAGCGCTCGAGCTCGGCGTCCAGCTGTCCGGGGCCCCAGCCGCTGTGACCGACGAACGCCCGGCCGGTCTTGACCGCCGCGGCCAGCTCACCCGGCGCCGCGCCGGTGCCGAGCACGCCGACGTCGCCGAAGGCCAGCAGCGCCGCGTCGGTGGGGTCGTCGAACTCGGCCAGCACGATGACCGAGGAGGGCTGCACCGGGCCGCCGACGAACAGCTGGTCGTCGAGGTCGACGAGGTCCTCGAGCTGGGGCACGGATTCCCCGACCGTGGTCTCCGACGGGCGGTTCAGAACCAGCCCCAGCGCGCCCTCGTCACTGTGTTCGATCACCAGAACGACGGTGCGCCAGAAGTTTGGATCCAGCAGCGCCGGGCCAGCGATCAGGAGCTGTCCGCGCATCGAGTTGATCAGTCAGTGTACGAAGCCGACGATTGGCGCAGCCGCGTTCGCCCGGGCGGTTGCCCGGGTTACGGCGTCCACATTTGGGTGTGCCGCTACTTCGACGCGTGCCGGAGTTGCCCCAGAGCCTCGTTGGCCAGCGCCATGGCCTCGTCCGCCTGCGTCTCGCGGTCGAGGTCGAGCCCTGCCAAATCGGCGATCACCTCGAACAGGTCGACCGCCAGGCACACCTGGGTGTCCTGCTTGCCGGCCCGGGAGGCATAAACAAGATCGCCGTTTTGCCACACGCGGATCTTCGCATCCGTGCTTGGCTGCAAAGTGACTTTCATCGCCCTCACCAAATCCTTGGCCGGCACAGCCTCCCGAGACCAATGAAGAAAACGATAAAAGCTTCTGGAAGTTCGACAATCCTCCTGCTGGCGGGCTCCGCGAAACGGTGCCGCGGGGATCATCGAGTGGCTACACCCAAACGTTCGCCCCGGTGGGCTCCACTAGCCCGACGTACAGCCGAACTTGATCTTGTTCAGCGACGCGGCCATCAACGGGGTGATGTCGTAGACCTGGGTGGCCTTCGGCAGGGATGGCGGGGCCTGCGGGCCGTAGTCGTACAGGTCCATTCTCATGCCGAAGCGGATCCGGTGGCCGGAGACGCACTCGGCGAACATCAGGCCGAGGCGCCGGACCGTGTGGCGATGGTCGATCCATACATCGATCGGCAGCGTGTGGCTGCCCAGCGCCGACTCGAGCGTGTCGATGCCGCGCTGTGCCGTCGATCGCTGGGCGCTGGGAACGAGCCTCGAGTAGCGGTCGAGGTCGATCGTCGCGTGGTATCCCGTGGTCGCGATTCCCCGCACCGTCGCGGTTCCCATGCGCGTCTCGGATGAGCTCACAGCCCGCAGGTAGTCGACGAACTCGCTGGGGTCGGTGCCCGTGGGCAGCGCGCCGATGCCCATGGCGCCGAGCATGCGGCTCATATCGAACTTCAGCCAGCGCCGGCCGCCCGTGAGCCGCGAGAGCTGGGGGATCCCGGTGGCGTGCATGTAGAAGGTCAGGCCCGAGAACAGCTCGGTGAAGCGCAGCTCCCGTCCGCCGACGGTCTCCGCAGCGGTCATCGAGCCAGCCCGTGCCGGGCGATCGTAGACACCGTTCATGCGCAGCTGCATTCGCCCGACTACGGGGGTGGTCATGCTCATCGTCGCGCTGATCCGGTAGCCCGGCATGGCGGTCGTCACGTCCGCCGCCCGCGTGACGGCGGTGACCGTCTGGCTCGACCCGCAGCCCTCGATCAGCCCGGCAATCCCCAGCACGGCCCCGGCCAGGACGAGTGCGATGCATTTCCTCCCCACGCGGTCAATGGTAGTCCCGGGGTGAGGCCGGGAGCGCCGGTTTGGCTGACTCGTGAGTAGTTTTTCCGGAGGGCGGTTCGGCTTCACCAGGGCGCCGGCGGCGACCCCTCGGCCCTACGGGTAAGGGGGCCCCCGAGCCTGCCCTTGACGCGCGGCGCCCGACAGCCTGGGGCTGCTTGCGCTACTACAGCCCCAGCGACCGCGAGAGGATCTCTTTCATGATCTCGTCGGTTCCCCCACCGATCGGCCCCAGGCGCGCATCCCGCGCGGCGCGTTCGATGTCGTAGTCGGCGATGTAGCCCGCCCCGCCATGGATCTGCAGGCACGTGTCCATGACGTCAAACGCGGTCCGCTGGGTGGCCAGCTTGGCGATCGTCACCTCGCGGACCGCATCCTCGCCGGCGACGTAGCGCCGCAATGCCGAGTACGTCACCGCGCGGCCAGACTCGATCGTCAGCGCGATCTCGGCCAGCTTGTGGCGGATCACCTGGTGCTTGCCGATCGGTCGACCGAAGGCCTCTCTTTCCAGCGCGAATCTGAGCGTCTTCTCGAACGCCACCTGCATCGCCCCGACCGCGCCGAGGGCCATCAGCAGGCGCTCCCACTGGAAGTTGGCCATGATCAGGTAGAAGCCGCCGTTCTCCTCCCCGAGGAGGTTCTCCCGCGGGACGAACACATCGTCAAAGGTGATCAGTGCGGTGTCCGAGGCGTGCCAGCCCAGCTTTTCGAGTGCGCTCGACTCGACGCCCGGCCCACGCTCGATGATCAGAAACGAGATGCCGTGATGGCCACCGGCCTCGGTGGTCTTGACCGCGGTCACGATCGCGTCGGCCCGGACGCCCCCGGTGATGAACGTCTTGGACCCGTTGACAACGTATCCGTCGTCCACCCGGCGCGCGAACGTCCGGATCGAGGCCACATCGGAGCCCGCGTCGGGCTCGGTGATGCCCAGCGCGGCGATCCTCTCGCCGCGGATCCCGGGGACGAGGTAGCGCTGCTTCTGATCCTCGGTGCCAAAGCGGGCGATCGGAGGCAGCGCGATTCCCGAGTGTGCGCCGATCCCGGCCGCGACCCCACCCGACCCGCACCAGGCGAGTTCTTCGACGAACACCGCATCCGCCACCGGGTCGTCGTCGCCACCGTACGCGGCGGGGAACTTCAGCCCGATGTAGCCGAGCTCGGCCAGTCGCTTGAAGATGTCATTGGGAAACCATCTGGCCGCCTCCCATTCGCCGGCGTGCGGTCGGAGCTCGGTCTGCACGAAGCGGCGAACGGTGAGGCGGAACTCCTCGTGCTCCTCGGTGAAGGGCGGGATGGGAAGGCGGCGAGCCGCCGGAGGCACCCCGGCCTTGTCGGTGAGCGCGGACATCCTCCGAGAACCCTAACTACTGACGGGACCTGCTCTTGGCGGCCACGATCGTCTCGAGCAGCCGCTCGGGCGGCAGTCCGCCTGGCGGCAGGCCGCCGACCTTGTCGGCCAGGCGCTCTGACAGCGCTTGGGCGACCCTGGGGCGTGCGTCCTTGGTCAGCGAGTCGCGGCGGGCGAGAAAGTCCTGCACCGCGGCGAGCTCGGGCGCCGTGATGGCGGTGATGTCGACGTCGGCCAGGGCCGGCGGGAGCTCCACAGGCGGCGACTGCGCCGCGGGGCTCGTTCGCTCGCGCACCACGATCGTGCCTGCGGCGAGATCTCCAAGCCGCTGGTTGCGCGAGGTGGACTGGATCGCCACCATCCCCACGATTCCCAGCGTGAGCCATTGATCGATCAGCCGCAGCAACGTCCGCACGGCACTTGAGCCGACCCCCACGGGCTGACCGCCGGCCATCACGACGCGCAGTCCGCTCCAGCGCTTGGCCGGGGTGCGGCCAGCTCCCCACACCTCAAACACGATGTCGTAGGCGAACCAGGCCAGGAAGCTGGCCACGATCAGGACGATCGTCGCGCCGCTGCCGGCGCCGAGGGCGGCCAGGACGCCGAACAGCACGCCGAGCGCGACCAGTCGCAGCAGCACATCGATCAGCTCGGCGGCGAAGCGCGATCCGCCCCCGGCCAGCGGGTATTGCAACTCGAGACCCTCCGGCGTCGGAATCGTGATCGCGTCCTCATACTCCACGGCGTGAACCTAGACGCTTTCGTGCAGCGAGGTCAGCCCGAGTGGACGGAGTTGGACACGCTCGTCCGCCGCGCCGGCGGGCGGCCCGAGCGCCTGGGTGCCGACGGGGTGCTGCGACTCGGTGCCCTGTACCGCAGCGCAATCGGCGACCTCGCCCAGGGTCGCCGGCAGTTTCCCGGCGATCCTGCCGTGCGCCGGCTCGAGCAGCTGGTGGGTCGGGCTCGGGCCACCGTGTACGCGCCGGTCGCGCGGCGCGGCTCGGCGCTGGCCTACCTGACCGGGGGCTACTGGCGCGCGGTCCGCGGGCAGGGCCGGGCGGTGCTGCTGGCGTGGGCCTTTGTGCTCGGCTCGACGGCGCTGGCCACGGTGTGGGCGCTGCACGACCCGGCCTCGGCGGCCGGCGTCGTCCCCGGCTCGCTGTCGAGCGGCGGGTCCGCGCCGCAGCACGCCATCGGCCTGGGCGCCGGTCAGTCGGCGGCCATCTCGGTGTCGATCTTCACCAACAACATCGGGGTCACGTTCCTCGCCTTTGCCACGGGAATCGCATTCGGCGTGCTGCCTGCGTTCGTGCTCATCTACAACGGGCTGATCCTCGGGGCGGTGGCCGGGATCGTGGCCGGTGGCGGCCATCTGAGCGACCTGGTCGTCCTGATCGTGCCGCACGGACTGCTCGAGCTGTCGTGCATCGCCGTGTGCGCCGCCGCCGGCATGCGAATGGGTTGGGCACTCGTCGAGCCGGGTCCGTACAGCCGCACGGCAGCTTTGGCCAGGCGGGCGCCGCATGCGGTGCTGATCGTGCTCTGCACCATGCCATTCCTGATCGTGGCCGGCCTGGTCGAGGGCTTCGTTACGCCTCGGCACCTACCGTTGGCGGCGGCTCTGGCCGTGGGGCTCGGCCTCGCTGTCCCGTATTGGTCTGCGGTCTGGTGGCTCGGGCGATCCGGTCACGATCGCAGCGTCGTCTTGGCACGCAGATAGGCACCCACGCACGCGGCTGAGAACGCGTCCGGCGATGCCTCGACGACCCGCGCGCCCGCCCGCCGGAGTCGCTGCGCGGCCAGCGCCCGTGAATCGAGCAGGTCCAGAGCGGCGGCCGTGGCGAATACGTCGGTCGGGTCCGTTGGTGGCGTGCGCAACAGTCGGATGAGATCCGGATCGGTGACCGTCGCCACGAGCACGGCATGACGTCGGACGAGCACCGGAATCGCCTCCACCAGCGCCCGGGCCGCGGCGTCGTCGAACAGGTCGCTCAGGACCAGCACCAGCGTTCGCTTGCCGCCGGCGACGGACTGAAAGGCCTGCTCGAAGTCGCTGTCGAGCAGCCGCGGCTGAAGGTCGAACAGCGCGGTGACGATGTCGCGGCCCCCGCGGCGCCGCGGCGCCAGCTGGGCTCGGATGCTCGCGTCGAATACCGTCGCGCCGCAGTGGTCGCCCAGTTCGTCGGCGGCCAGCCCGACCGCGGCCACCGCATCGAGCGCCGCATCCATTCGCGTGCGGTTGCCGATCGGCGCCGCCATCAGTCGGCCGGCGTCGATCAGGAACACCACGTCGCGGGCCTGCTCGAGCTGGTACTCGTTGGTCATCAATCGCCCGATGCGCTGGGTGGCCTTCCAATTCACGTGGCGGACGTCGTCGTCGGGTAGCCATTCGCGCACCGAGGCGAAGTCGGTTGCCAGCCCCATCGGGCCGAGCGCGCGACGGCTCGAGTCAGGCAGTCGGCCCTCACGGGCGGCGACGGCGAGACGCCGCGCGGAGGGGAGGTCGGGATAGACGCGGGTCTCGAGCTCGCCCCCGACCCGGCTGTGGTAGGCGCCGAGCCCGAGTCGCCCCTCGGCGCGGACCCCGAGCTCGCCGATCACATAGCGGCCGCGGACTCGCGCCACGACCTCGCTGACGAAATCCCCGTCGGCCTGCACCGGCTCGAGCTCGAGCCCCGGTGGCGGTGGCTGGCGGACACGCAGGCGGCGGGCCTCGGGCTGGCGTACGTCCACCCGCAGCCGAGCCGCCACGCCGCGCGACAGGACCGGATCGAGCGACCGCCTCACCGATGGGGGTTGGCGCACCGACTGTGCATCGAGCCCCGTGGCGACGGCCAGCGCCAGCGCCGCGAGGGCGACCAGCCCGAGTGGAAGCACGAGCGCCAGCAAGGCGATGACGGCGAGCGCGATCGCCGCCCTCGGAGTGGGGCTCATCGCGGCACGGACACCGACGCCAGTGCACTCGAGACGGCCTGCGAGCGGCCGAAGCCCTCGAGCTCCGCCTCGGGTGTCAGGACGAGCCGATGTCCGAGCACCGCGGTCGCCATCGCCGCCACGTCATCGGGAGTGACGAAGTCGCGTCCGTTCAGCCGCGCGCGCCCCTTCGCCGCTGCCAGCAGATGGACGCCGGCGCGGGGGCTTGCCCCCAGCGACACGCTGGGGAGCGTTCGCGTCGCTCGGGTCACGCCGGCCACGTAGCCCAGCACCTCTGGCGACACGGTCGTCTCGTCGACGGTCCGGCGTGCCTCGCGCAGCGACGGGGCGTCGAGCACCGCGTGAACCTGGTCCACCGGTGGCGATGCCACGCCGTGGCGCTCGAGCGAGAGCACGGCCAGCTCCTGGTCCTGGTCCGGGTACCCGACGGCGGCCTGGAACAGGAAGCGGTCGAGCTGCGCCTCGGGCAGTGGATACGTTCCCTCGTACTCGATCGGGTTCTGCGTCGCGATGACCAGGAACGGATCGGGGAGGGGGTGCGTCTCGCCCTCGATCGACACCTGGCGTTCCTGCATCGCCTCGAGCAGCGCCGACTGGGTCTTGGGCGGAGTGCGGTTGATCTCGTCGGCGAGCAGGACGTTGGTGAACACCGGGCCGGGCCGGAAGGCCAGCTCACCGGCGCGCAAGGTCATCGTGCCGGTGAGGTCCGAGGGCAGCATGTCGGGGGTGAATTGCACGCGGCGAAAGTCCCCGTCGACCGAACGCGCGAAGGCATGACCGAGCAGGCTCTTGGCCACGCCGGGCACGCCCTCGAGCAGTACATGGCCGCCGAGGACGAGGGCGGCGAGCAGGAGATCGATGGTGTCCCCTTGGCCCACCACCACACCCTGCACGGCTGCGGCGACCCGCTGGCGGAGCTCGGCGATATCGGCGCTCATCGCTGAACCTCCGACAGCGCCACCAGCGCGCGGCCGGCGGCGAGCACGTCGGCGTCATCGAGTTGCACTGAGGCGAGCGCGCGAGTCTCCTCGAAGTCGAGACCAAGTTGCGACGCGGCCCGAGCGAGCTCGTCGGGGGCGGCGTTCTCGCCCAGACCGGCGCGGCGGCGAAGCTGCTGCCGGGCTCGGTCGCGCACCGGACTCGCGGCCTGGTCGGGATGCCCCGTCCGGGCCAGGGCCAGCGCGAGCGCCTCGACGTGCTCGCGCCTCGGCGGCAGCGGTGTGGCGGCGGGCGGATCGGGGGCCGAAAGGCGCCGGAACCGAGCCGCCACGCCCACGAACGCGGCCGCCAGCAGCCCGATCAGGGCCCACTTCCACCGGGTCGGCAGGTTGGCCACGCCGTTGCCCTCACCGTAGCCATGGACCGCCTCCTCAAACACGACCGGGCGCCCGGCGTCGCCGGCGATCGCCAGCCCCAGCGCGGCATTGTCGGCACGGGCCAGATACTGATTCTGTAGCGGCGAGGAATCGGCCAGGAGGGACACGGTTCCGGCACCGAGCCGGGCCACCGACAGCAGCCACGCATTCGCGCCGCCGACCAGTGGCAGCGAGGCTCCGGCATCCTGCCAGGACCCCTGGCCGGCGGTGAGTACCGCGTGTACGCCGTCGGTCTGGGCGGCGCGGGCAGCAGCGGCAGCGCCACTGTCGAGCCACCGGGCGACCACTCGGGTGGGTCGGACATGAGCGTGGGCAGCCACCGACCGGGATCCTGGCCACCGGCCACGAGGTCTCCGCCGTCGAGGACAAACCGGCGCAGCGCGGTGACGTCGGCGGCATCGATGCGGGCCGGATCGAGCACGATCACGGTGCTGGAGGGATCGAGTCCGGCGCGCGCCGGCGGGGTTCGCACATGACTGACGGGATGGCCAGCGCGCGTCAGCAGCTGGGCATAGGCCGAGAGTCCCTGCGGCGCGGTCGCATAGGAGGATCCTAGGGGGCCGCTGGCCCCCGGCGAGACCTGGTCGATGATCGCTGCGAGGACGACCACGATGGCCACGACCACGGCGAGCAGACGCAGCGCCCGTCCGAGCCGCGGGTTCATGGGGCGCCGTCCGATCCGGACAGCAACGTCGCCCAACCCTCGCGGGCCGCGGCGGCCTCGCCCGGTTGGGCGTCCCCAGTGCCGTAGGCCACACGCTCGAACGTCTCAGCCAGCGAATCGAACTGGGGCGAATGCAGGCGCGCGGCAGCGTCGGCAGTGAGCAGCGAGGGCCGGTAGTCGATCACTCCGCGCGCGCCGAGCGTGAGCAGTCCGGCGCGGAATCGCAGCCGGATGGCATCGGCGAACGCACCGCGCGCCTCGGCCGACTGCGCTGCGAGCGCGAGCGCGGCGGGATCCTCACCGCCAGCGCCGGCCACGTGGTGTGAGCGCGAGGCGGGCGCGGTGAGCCGGCCAAGCATGCGGCGAGCGCCCACCACACTGAGGGCCACGACGACGAGCGCGGCGATCAACCAGAAGATCACGGGGCCGCCGGGGGCCAGCGAGGCCAGTGAGCTGAGCGCGCTGCGCAGCTTGCTCAGCAAGTCGGCCAGCGGGTTGGGCACGGTCGCCTTCCCGTACTGCGGCTGACGGAGGATCGCCGCCGCGGTGGCGCGAGCCGAGGCGCTCGAGACAGCCGGAGCGACTCCCTCGTGGCTCAGTGCGAGCACCCGCGCCTCGATCTGGGCCGAGGTGCCGTCGGTCAGCAGCGTGCCGAGCGGCGAGGGCCGCCCGTCGATCGCGGTCACCGCACGGAGGCGGTCGAGCGCCACCGAGTCCCCCTGCGCGGCCCGCGCCGCCAGCTCGCGCACGGAGGCGGAGCTCACGCTGTCGGCGAGCGCTGGGCCGGGCGCCAGGCACACGCCGACGATCACGGCGAGCAGACAGATCGCCGTCCGCGGGACGGCCCCGCAACAGCGCCCTTTCATGTCAGGTGGCGTCAGGTGTCGCTACGACGGAGGCCATTCCGGCGGCGGTGGGGTGCCCGCAGCGGGTTCCGAGCTGCTGCCCACGGTGGGCTCCGGGTGGCTGCCGAAAGCGGACCCCGCTGTCGCGGACACCGGCGCCGCGGACACGCCGGCGGGTGCTCGGCCGAGGTTGCTGGCCAACAGCTCGAGGTCGAGCGCCTCCTTGCGGACCCGCAGGTCGATGTAGATGACCGCGACCACCGCGGCCAGGAAGGGCAGCGCGATGATGTCGGCCACGGTCGTCGAGAGGAAGCGCAGGACCAGCCACAGCCCGGTGCTGCCGACGCTCAGTCCCTTGGTCAACGCGGTGAACACGAGGCTGACCACGAACAGCACGATGAAGAGCATGATCAGCGCCACGAGCAGCTCGGCGAACGTCGCCCACCAGCGTCCCCGGACAAGGTCGAACGAACGACCGAGCGCCTTGAATCCACCCAGCTGCTCGAACATCAACGCCGGCACGCACACCGACCACACGGTGACCAGCCAGATGCCGGGCAGGACCAGGGCGAAGAACCCAATCGTCACGATGATGCCCGCGATCAGCGCCAGCCACACCAATGCCCCTAGGCGATTGGCCCCGGCCCTGAGCGATTCCGGCCAGTCGAGCGGGTGCCCGATGTAGGCGTCCACCAGCGACAGGGCAAGCGCGCCCTGAACGACCAGCGCCGCCAGGAAGCTGAGGACTACCTGGGCGATCACGGCGGCCGCCGGTGTTCCGAGCGTCCCTGTCGGGGTGTACAGGGTCCCGTTGTGCACGAACGCCCCGCTGGGCAGCGAGACGCCGATGATGATCACGTTGATCAGCGTGATCGGCACGATCACGACGGCGACGATCTTCCACAGCGTGGCGAAGTTGCGTACATACAGCTTCAGCCCGCTGTCGAGAATCTCGCCCACGCTCAGTGGCCGCAGCTGTCGCGCGGGAGGCCCGCCACCACCGATTGTTATCGCCCCTTCCGTCACCGCGGGCGCAACAGTAGCCGGTGCGGCGGCGTAAAGATAGGGCGACGGCCGCTACAAGCCGTACGAGCGCCCGATCACGTCGAGCATGATCTCGTCGGTACCGGCTCCGATCCGGTTCAGCCGCATATCGCGCCACACGCGCTCGATCCCGTATTCCTTCATGTAGCCGTTGCCGCCGTGGATCTGGATGCACTCGTCGGCCACCTCGACGGCGACTCGCGCCGCGTGTAGCTTGGCCATCGAGATCTCGCGCACCGGATACTCGCCGTTCTGGAAGCGCCAGGCCGTGGTGTAGACGAGCTGGCGGGCGGTTTCGATCTTGGTCGCCATCTCCGCGAACTTGTGACGGATGACCTGGAAGTGCCCGATCGAGCGCCCGAACGCAGTGCGCTCCTTGGCGTACTGGAGGGTGCGGTCGAAGACATGCTGGGCGCCGGCCACACACCCGGCGGCGCCGATCAGCCGCTCGCCCTGGAGCTCCCACATGATGTGGTAGAAGCCCTTGCCGACCTGACCGAGCACGGCCGAGGCGGGGACGCGAACGTCCTGGAAGGCGAGCAGCGCGGTGTCCGAGGCGTGCATGCCCAGCTTCTGCAGGCGTTTCTCGCGGATCACGCCCGGGGCGTCCATGGGGACCAGGAACAGCGTGAAGCCGTCATACCCGGCGTCGGGATCGGTCTTGGTCACGAGCACGATCACGTCGGCCCGGTGCCCGTTGGTGATGAACGTCTTGGAGCCGTTGACCACGTACTCGTCGCCGTCCTTGACCGCCCGCGTCTTGATCCCCGAGACGTCCGAGCCGGCGTCGGGCTCGGTGATGCCGAGACACAGGATCGCCGTCCCCTTGATCGCCGGAACCGCCCACTCCCGCTTCTGCTCCTCGGTGCCGAAGGCCAGGATCGGCGGCATCGCCATGTCGGTCTGCACGGCCAGCCCCATGGCCAGGCCACCGCAGTGGGCGTGCACGATCTCCTCGGCCAGGACCAGGCTCGAGTAGTAGTCGCCGCCCTGCCCGCCGTACTCCTCGGGCTTGTCCAGGCCGAGGAAACCGAGTTCGCCCATACGCTCGAACACCCAGTCCGGGAAGGTGTTCTCCTCCCACTCCTCCGAATGGGGCTGCAGCTCCTTGATCGCGAAGCGCCGGATCGATTCGCGGAGCTGTTCGTGCTCCTCGGTGAAGATGAAGTGCTTGCGGTGGGTGGCGAAGTCGGGCTTGAGGACGTCGGCGGCGGTGGTCATGGTCTGGACGGTAACGGGCGCCGGTGAGAAAGTAAACAGTAGAGCTTCCTACTTTCTACTTGAGGAACGGGGTCGCGTGGCTGCGGAACGCTGAGTGGCCCGTGGTCTGCGGAACGCTGAGTGGCCCGTGGTCTGCGCCGCACGTTGACCGACGCGTGGCCCACCGCTTGCTGTCGGAGGGCGGTCTTGGTCAACGTGACACTCGACCGCGTCCGCGGCCCCCGCTGCCACCTTTCCTTTGAGGGTCAGAGTTAGCGTGACACTCGAGCCCGGGAGGGAAGTCGAGTGTCACGTTGACCGGTTGGTTGGGAGGCCCCTGGCGGCGGTTGCGCGTCTCCTGGGCCCGCGCCACCGAACTGCCACGTAGGCTTCGCGCCATGTCCTACGCCACCCTCCGCTACGACGTAAGCGACCGCGGCGTCGCCACGATCGCGCTCGACCAGCCCGAGACCCGCAACGCGCTCAGCGACGAGCTGCTCGGGGAGCTGATCGCCGCCCTCGAGCACGCCCGCGATGACGGGGCCGTGCGCTGTGTGGTGCTGACCTCCACCCACGAGAAGGTGTTCTCGGCCGGCGCCAACCTTGCCGGCTTCGCCGCCGACGTGCCGCTCGTCCACAAGCACTTCGCCACCGAGCGGTTCCCACGGCTGTTCCGGCTGATCGGCGAGCTGGGCAAGCCGGTCATCTGTGCGGCCAACGGTCACGTTCTCGCCGGGGCGCTGGGCATCGCACTGGCCTGCGATCTGATCATCGCGCGAGAGGGAGCGCGGTTCGGCACCCCCGAGATCAACGTCGGCGTCTTTCCGTTCATGATCATGGCGCTGATCTACCGCAATGTGCCGCGCAAGGCGACCAACGAGCTGCTGCTGCTGGGCGAGCAGATCTCCGCCGAGGAGGCCTACCGCATGGGGATCGTCAACCGGGTCGTCCCGGCCGAGGAGTTCGACGAGGCGGTGGACGGCTATGCCACCAGGCTGGCCGCCAAGTCACCGGTGATGATCAAGCTCGGCAAGGACGCGATGTTCCGCCAGCAGGACATGGCCTTCGCCGACGCGCTCGACTTCCTGCGCTCGCAGCTGACGATCGCCTTCACGACAGAAGACATCCAGGAAGGCGTTATGGCTTTCTTTGAAAAGCGCGAGCCGGAGTGGAAGGGGCGGTAGGGTTCCGGAGACCGGCGGGGCGCCGGTCAGAACGTCGGAATGGGAACGGTTCCTATGCGCGGAAAACTCGTCGTGGCGGCCTCGGTCATCGCCGGGGTGGGCGCCATATGGGCTGTTGCGGCCCCGGCGATCGAGCCCAACAAGGAGGCTCTCTATCAGAGCAAGGGCTTGCCCGCGGTGTCGTTCGAGGTCTCGGCCAGCGGGAAGACGATCACGCACTTTCAGGGGCCGACCCTGTTCGCCTGCAACGTGATTGCCCCCGGGCCGGCGAAGTGGCCCCGCCATGCCAGGATCTCCCACGGCAAGTTCACGATCAAACAGATCCTGCCTCCGCAGTCGAAGGACAGCGCGATCCTGAGCGGCCGGTTCACCGCGCACGGTGGCGTGAAAGGCAAGGTCAAGGTGACGACCCAATGCCTGCTGCCGCCGACCTTCAGAACTGGACCGATCAAGCACAAGACGGTTCCGTGGTCCTCGACATCCGAGCCGGCGGGTAGGACAAGCCGGTGGTGTCCAGACATGAGCAAGCGCGTCGCGCCCTCCGGCACCTTCAACCTCGACAGCGTCATCGAGAGGAACACGACCTGCAAGACGGTCGCGGGGGCGATCAAGGCGGGCAAAGTAACGCCTCAGACGAGCGCGCCGTCGGTGTTCAGCACGCCGGGCTGGACGTGTACGCGCTCGATGACCACGGGCCGGTACCTGTGCACGCGGCGCAAGGCGAGCTTCAGCTGGATCAACGGGGCGTAGACCGCGCGCCACCGCGGTCTGCTTGACGCGCGCCCGCCCGGTCTGCTTGACGCGCGCCACCGCGACCTGACAAAGTGAGAAGTAGAACGTTCTACTTCTCGCGATGGCCACCGACGCCCCCTCCACCAGCCTGCTGCGCCCGCTCGCCGAGGACCTGAGGGCGCGGCGCGAGAAGATCAGACAGGGCGGTGGTCCGGAGAAGATCGCCCAGCAGCACGCGCGAGACAAACTTACCGCCCGCGAGCGGCTTGACCTGCTGATCGACGACGGGACGTTCGTCGAGCTCGGCCTCCACGGGCGTCCACACTTCTCGCAGCGGGCCATGGAGGGCCGCGACGCTCCGGCCGACGGGGTGATCACCGGCTACGGGAAGGTGAACGGGCGCCTGACCGCGGTCGCCGCCTACGACTTCACGGTCATGGCCGGCTCGATGGGCATGACCGGGGAGCTGAAGGTCACGCGTCTGCGCGAGCTCGCCCTGACCAAGCGCATCCCGCTCGTGTGGCTGCTCGACTCGGCCGGCGCGCGGATCCAGGAGGCGGTCGGCTCGCTGTTCGCGGGCTCCGGCCACCTGTTCCGCGAGGAGGTCATCAACAGCGGCGTGATCCCGCAGGTCGCAGCGCTGATGGGCCCGTGCGCGGCCGGGACGGCATACATCCCCGGGCTGGCCGATTTCGTGCCGATGGTCAAGGGGCGTGGATCAATGGCTCTGGCCGGCCCGCACCTGGTCCGGGCCGCCGTCGGCGAGGACGTGACCCAGGAGGAGCTCGGCGGTTCGCGTGTCCACTGCCGCAAGTCCGGCGTGGGCGACCTCGAGGTGGCCGACGACCGCGAGTGCATCGCCCGGATCAAGGAGTACCTGAGCTACTTCCCTCAGCACTGCGAGGAGTCCCCGCCGATCGCGCCGAGCGGCGACCCGATCAACCGCGGCGACGAAGAGCTCCTCGACGTCCTGCCTGAGTCGAACCGGAAGCCCTACGACATGTACGAGGTGATCCGCAGGATCGTCGACGACGGCAGCTACTTCGACCTCAAGCCGCAGTGGGCCAAGACGGTCATCACCTGCCTGGCCCGGTTCGGCGGTCGCCCCGCGGGCATCGTGGCCAGCCAGCCCAAGCAGCTCGGTGGGATCCTCGACAACGACTCGGCCGACAAGGCGGCGCGCTTCATCAACCTGTGCAACGCGTATGGGATCCCGCTGATCTACCTGATGGACGTGCCGGGGTTCATGGTCGGCACCAAGGTCGAGGAGGCGGGCATCATTCGCCACGGCGCCAAGATGCTCTACGCGACGGCCAACGCCACCGTGCCGAAGATCACGGTCGTGCTTCGCAAGGCCTACGGCGCGGGGTACTACGTGATGTGCGGCCGGGCCTACGAGCCCGATCTGATCGTCGCCTGGCCCAGCGCCGAGATCAGCGTGATGGGCGCCGAGGGGGCGGTGGAGATCATCTTCCGCAAGCAGGTGCAGGAGGCGGAGGATCCGGCGGCAAAGCGCGAGGAGCTGATCGAGAACTTCCGCCAGATCATCGACGTCTACATCGCGGCCGGCAACGACATGATCGATGACGTGATCGATCCCCGCGAGACGCGGGCCACGATCTGTCGCGCGCTCGAGATGGCGGCAGGCAAGAAGGTGGAACGGCCTTTCAAAAAGTCAGGCGTGGTCCCCGTATGAATCCGCGTATCGCTGCAGCCCTCATAACCGGGCTCAGCGTCTGTGCCCTTGCACCGGCGTCGGCACAGGCCACCTTCCCCGGCCGCGACGGCGCGATCATCGTCACCCTGAACGACTTCCAGCACCACAAGCACGGCGATGCGAACACTCTCATCCGTGCCGTGAGCCCGACCGGCGGAAAGCCACGAACGCTGCTGAACTGCCTCCAGTACGCCGGCTCGTGTCCCGGCCAGGTCCTGCGCCCCGACATCTCCAGCAATGGCCAGACGATCGCCTTCAGCGGCGTGTATGTGACCGACACCGAGACCTTCCAGTCTCAGCTCGTGCTCATGAGCACCCGATCGAGCAAGCTCACCCGGGTTCCGTTCACCACACACGACTCGACCGAGTCCGACGACTACCCCGCCTGGTTCCCGGGGTCGAGCGAGCTTGCCTTCGCTGTCCGTTTCGCCACCGGATCGGCAGGTCTGTTCACCGAGAACACGCACGGTGGGGCTCGGCACAAGGTCAGCGCCTGCGCCTGCTCGGCCGCCACCGTGTCACCGCGGGGCGCAACCCTGCTGGCCGATCGCGGCCGGGCCGTGTGGATGATGGGCACCGACGGCAGCCAGCCACACGTGTTCGCCGCGGATGCCCAACAGGGCTCATGGGCTCCGAACGCCCGGCACATCGCCTTCGCAACGCGCGACGCACGCAGCGACATCGTGGTCGAAAAGGCGAGCGGCGGCGGCCGCCGCATCGTGGTCAAGAACGGGACGCAGCCCGTCTTCTCGCCCAACGGCAAGCTGATCGCGTTTGAGCGCAACGTCGGCGATGGTCGCCACGGGGTCACGGAAATCCTCACCGTCCCTGTGTCGGGCGGAAACAGCACTCGCGTGATGAGCGTTCCGCGCGCCACGATCGGCGTCGGTGGCTTCGATTGGCGGGCGCTCCCGCGATGAGTCTCGACGATCCCGTCGTCATCACCTGCGCCATCTCGGGCGCGATTGCCAACCGAGAGCAGTGCCCGGCGATCCCATACGCGCCGGCGGAATACGCCGCCGAGGCCCGCCGGATCGTCGACGAGGGCGGGGTCCACATCCACATCCACGCGCGCACGCCCGAGGGATCCCCGAGCTACGAGGTCGACGACTTCCTGGCCATCCGGGATGCGATCCGGGCCGAGGTGGGCGACGCGGCGATCATCAATTTCTCGACCGGGACGGTCGGCGTCCCGGTGCAGAAGCGGATCGCCTACCTGGAGGCGGGACGCCCCGAGGTCGCGGCGCTCAACATGGGCTCGATGAACTACGCCAAGTACTCGCGCAAACGCAGGGACTTCGTGTTCAAGTTCGTCTTCGCGAACCCGTTCGACGAGATCACCGAACTGCTCGAGGCGATGCGGAGACTGCAGATCAAGCCCGAGCACGAATGCTTCGATCTCGGGCACGTGGGGTCGCTGGCCCCGCTCGTGGACATGGGTCTGCTCGAAGCGCCGCTGCACGCCGACTTCGTCATGGGCGTGGTCGGCGGGGTGCCGGCCACCGCGCGCAACCTGGCGGCGATGGCGGACAACCTCCCGACCACCGGCTTCGCCGGCGGTGCCCCCGGCTTCGCCGGCGGTGCCCCCGGCTCCGCCGGCGGGCCCCCCAAAAATCACTGGGGTGTGATTGGGATCGGGCGTGAGCAGTGGATGCTCGTCGCCGCCGCACTCACCCTCGGGGGGTCGATCCGGGTCGGGCTCGAGGACAACTTCTACCTCCCTGACGGGCGCATGGCGAGCTCCAACGGCGAGCTGATCGCCAAGGCACGAGAGATGACCGAGGACCTGGGGCGACGACCAGCCACCGTCGATGAGGCACGCCAGATGCTGGGTGTGCAGCTCCCGGTGGCGAGATGACCCTGCCGCTGGAAGGTCTCAGCGTCCTCGACCTCAGCCGCCTGCTCCCGGGTGGCTTCTGCTCGCTGCTGCTGGCCGATTTCGGCGCCGACGTGGTCAAGGTCGAGGACACCGGGATGGGCGACTACATCCGCTGGTCGCCGCCCTTTTACGAGGGGGCCGACCAGACCGCCAAGGGTGCGCTGTTCCTGGCTCTCAATCGCGGCAAGCGCTCGATCCGTCTCGACCTGAAGACGGACGCCGGCAAGGACGTGCTGCTGCGCCTCGTCCGCGACGCGGATGTGCTGCTTGAGTCCTTCCGCCCGGGCGTGCTCGATCGCCTCGGGGTCGGCTACGAGCGCCTCAAGCAGGAGAACCCCCGCCTCGTCTACTGCGCGATTACCGGCTACGGCCAGGACGGCCCCAACCGCGACCGCTCCGGCCACGACATGAACTACCTGGGGCTCAACGGGATCCTCGGCCTGACCGGGGAGGGCGACGGGCCGCCGGTGCAGGCGGCGGGTCAGATCGCCGACATCGGCGGTGGCGCGCAGATGGCGGCGATCGGGATCCTCGTCGCCCTCCAGGAGCGCGAGCGCTCGGGCGAGGGCCAGCTCGTGGACTGCTCGATGTTCGACGGCGCGCTGTCGTGGCTGGCTCTGGTGGCGGCCGAGGCACTGGCCAGCGGTCGCACACCCGGCCGCGGTCAGCTCCAACTGGCTGGGGCCCTCACGTGCTACCGCCCGTACCGCTGTTCCGACGGCTACGTGACGCTGGGCGCGCTCGAGCCCAAGTTCTGGCAGGCGTGGTGCGAGGGAGTTGGACGCCAGGACCTTCGCGGCCATGCCTTCGACCCGCCCGGCTCGGAGGCGCATCGCGCGGTCACGGAGATCTTCGCCGGCCGTACGCGAGAAGAGTGGCGTCAATTTGCCTCCGAGCACGACTGCTGTCTGGAGCCCGTGCTCGGTCTCGACGAGGTCCTGGAATCACAGCTGGTGTCTGAGCGGGAGATGGTGATCGAGCTCGAGCAACCCGGCGCCACGCGGTCCGTCAAGCTGCTCGGGGCGCCGATCAAGCTCGACCGCACCCCCGCCGATCCGGCCCGGGCGCCCGGACCGGCGCTCGGAGAGCACACCGACGACGTGCTCGCCGGCGCCGGGTTCTCGGCCGAGGAGATCGCCGCCCTGCACGAGTCCGGAGCGGTCTCCGGACCCGCCGACAGCGTGCGGGGCTCGTTCCTGCGGACATGAGCGTCGACGGGATGCTCAAGATGTCCGAGCTGGCCGAGCGCTCGGGCGTGAGCACCGGAACGATCAAGCACTATCTGCGCGAGGGGCTGCTCGGCTCGCCGGACGAGGTCGTGCGCACCAGCCGCAACATGGCCTACTACCCGGCCGATTACGCGGACCGGGTCCAGCTGATCAAGCGCCTGCAGGAGAAGCGCTTCATGCCGCTGCGCGTGATCCGCGACGTCCTGGCCTCCGATCCCCAGCGGATGGTCCGCCTGGTCGAGCTGGAGGACCGCATCCTCGAGCGCGCAATCGAGGCGCGCGAGACCGGCCGCGTGTCACGGGCCCAGGTGCGCGATACGTACAACGTCCCCAGGAATGTGCTCGATCGCCTCGAGGAGATCGGCGTTCTGACGCCGAACGGTCGCGGCTACGACGCCGATGACGTGGCGATCATCCAGGCCATCTCACGCTTTCGTGCCGGCGGCTACGAGGAGGCGATTGGCTTCACGGTCTACGACACGCTTCGCTACCGGACAGCGCTCGAGCCGCTGGTCGAGGAAGAGGTCCGGGTGCTGCTCGAGCGCCTGGCCGGCAAGGTCGAGGTCGATCGCGCGGTCGAGATCATCGCCTCGGGGGCCGAGCCGTTGCGCGACCTGATTGGCGCCATGCACTCCAAGCTGCTGCTCGGGGCCCTGCGGCAGGCTCACCACCACACATCGTGAGCCTCCATCACGCCGTAGCCCTCGGCGAGCCGCACCCCACCGGGCAGTTCGCCTGAGAACGTGCCGAATGGCTGGCGGTAGTAGCTGCGGACGAGGAGCAGGTTCTCACGCCGTTCGCGCTCGGTCTCGGCGGCGAAGAGCAGCGCGTCGACGCGGCTGAGATCCTCCGCGAACGAGCACGGCGGCGGCTCACTCGGCTCGCCGTCGATCCACACCGTGCGCTCGCTGCCGTGCTCGGGGTCGTTCACGCCGCTGACCAGGTTCCAGGCCAGCGCACGTCCATCGCCGGCCACGCCCACCCCGGCCGACCACATCCAGCTGGTGTGGCGCTGGTAGTAGGCCGCCGTGTCATCGATCACCGCCCGGGCCTCCAGCGGGCGGGGAGAGCCGGCGATCATCACGCGCCCACGGGCCGCGATCCCACCCTGCTTGCGCGTCCACGCATAGCTAGAGCCGGTGGGGCAGATCGCCTCGACGCCGGCCGTTTCCTCGAGCGCCACGTCGGCCTGGAGCTGATCGTCGACGATCCGCAGCCGCCCGCGCGCGAGCGCGACCATCGCCGGCGCGCCCAGCGCCGTGCGCTCGTACAGGCGCTGCCCGCCCCGGTCCCAGACGGCCCAGAAGGCCTGTCGTGCCCGGCCGATCCTGACAGTGGCGGCGCAGAGCATGAGCTCGTCGCTGTACACGCCGACGTAGCGCCACGCCTTCAGCGGCCGTGAGCCTTGTCGGCTTGGCATCGGGGCGGGTGGGAGGGGAATATCGCCCAGCTCAGGTGGGCGATCGGAACCGAAAGGCCCGCGATAAGGGAATCCAGCGTGGTCGATCGATATCCTAGCCATCAAGGTTGACTGACTAATCAGTCGGGTCCGTTTTTCCAGTCACGAATCGAGGTCCAATGCGCGCGGCGGCCGTTCAGCTCAACTCGACCGACGACACCGATCGCAACCTCGAGACGGCCGACCGCCTGGTTCGCGAGGCGGCCGCTCGCGGCGCAGAGCTGATCGTGCTGCCCGAGAAGTGGAGCGTACTGGGCACGAACCGGCAGATTGCCGACGGCGCCGAGCCGCTCGACGGCCGTTGCATCACCTGGGCGCGCGACGCCGCACGCGAGCTGGGCGTCGATCTCGTGGCCGGGTCAATTGCCGAGCTGGTGCCCGGGCGCGAGATGCGCGCGAACACGAGCGTGCACATCGGACCCGATGGGAGCCAGCGCGCGGTGTACCGCAAGCTGCACATGTTCGACGTCGAGGTCGACGGCGTCAGCTACCTCGAGTCCGAGCACGAGCAGGCGGGGTCCGAGCCGGTCGTCTCGACCCTGGCCGGCGGCGTGTCGCTGGGTCTGACCATCTGCTACGACGTCCGGTTCCCCGAGCTGTATCGGATGCTGTCCGAGCGCGGCGCCGAGGTCATCACCGTGCCGAGCGCCTTCACGCTGGCCACGACCCGCGACCACTGGGAGGTGCTGATCAGGGCCCGGGCGATCGAGAACCAGTGCTTCGTGATCGCCCCCAACCAGATCGGGGCCCACCCACCGGGCCACCGCGCGGGCGGCCGTTCGCTGATCGTCGATCCCTGGGGTCTGGTTCTGGCCGGCGCGCCCGACACCGAGACCGTGATCGTGGCCGATCTAGATTTCGACGTACTGCGGGACGTCAGAAGGCGGCTGCCGGCGCTGACTCACCGCCGACTCGACGTGTACGGATGGAGTCGCTGATGGCGTCGCCGTCCAGTGCCGCGATCGACAAGCGCCGAGTGATCCTCGACGCCGCCGTGCGTGTGTTCGCCCGTCAGGGCTTTCACACCTGCCGCGTGTCGGACATCGCCGATGAGGCGGGCGTGGCCTACGGGCTGGTCTACCACTACTTCTCCTCCAAGGAGGAGATTCTCGACACGCTGTTCCTCGAGCGCTGGGACGTGATGCTGGCGGCGATCGCGGAAACCGACGCCTCGCCGCTGCCCTCGCGCGAGAAGTTGTTCACGATCGCGTCGTTCATCATCGAGTCCTACCGCCACGATCCGGACCTGATGAAGGTGATCATCGTGGAGGTGACGCGGGCGGCCAACACGTTCGGGCGCACCCACCTGGCCAAGATTCGCGACGCCTATGCCCAGATCGCGGCGATCGTCGAGCACGCCCAGGAGCAGGGCGAGTTCCGGCGTGAGATCACCCCGGAATTCGCCGCCCAGGCCTTCTACGGCTGCGTCGAGCAGGTTCTCACCGGCTGGATCTTCGACAGCGAGGCGGTCAGCGATGCCGAGCTCGAGCGCGCCAAGACTTTGATCGTCGAGACGATTTGCAGGGGGCTGGAGGGGTAGGACCGGCGGTGAGCCTCGACCGAGACGCCGATCGCCTTCCCCCAAGTCTGATTGAATGCCCGAAACGATGACGGACAGCCCACTGATCAAACGACTGCTCTGGGCGGGTCTGCTCGCCGGGATGGGCGCCCTGGCCACGGTCGCCACCACGCGCGCGGCGACGTTGATCTGGAAGCGCGTCTTCGACGAAGACCCGCCCGAGTGAGCGAGCAGCCCGAGAATCCGAGCGAGCAGCCCGAGAATCCGGCCGGCGACAGCCACGAGCCGGTAGCGGGTGGAGACGGCGCGGAGGCGCCGACCGAGGCGAGCTCAGCTCCGACCGAGGCGCCGACCGAGGCGAGCTCAGCTCCGACCGAGATCCGGCCTGCGCCCGATCTGACTCCGGAGGCCGGCGAAGCTCCTTCCGAGGAGCCCACACCGGAGCCGTCGACCGAGGAGCCCGCGGCCGAGACATCCGAGCCAGCCGTGACAGCGGCGCCCGTCGAGCCACCACCGGCGCCCGAGCCACCACCGGCGCCCGAGCCACCACCGGCGCCCGAACCACCGCTCGCCGTGGGGCCCCCGGCTCCCGGTGCCGGGCCGCCACCACCTCCGCCTCCACCTCCCTCTCCACTGCCTCCGCCTGCTCCCGTCGACGCCGCCCCCAAGGCGGATCGGCCCGAAATCGCCATCGGTGCCGCCTTCGCCGCCGGGTTCGTGCTGGCGTGGATCCTGAAGCGCCTTGCCCGATAGCAACGGACACCCGGACAACATCGCCACTACGGTGACCGAGGTCTCCGAGCGCATGAGCGTGCTGGTGCGTGAGGAGATCGAGCTGGCCAAGGCCGAGGTCACGGCCAAGGCGTCGACCATCGCCCGTGGAGCGGCGGCGATCGCCGCCGGCGCTGTCTTCGGGATCTTTGCCGTCGTCATCGGTCTGCTGACCATTGCCTGGGGGCTGAACTCGATCTTCAACAGCCTGTGGCTCGGCTTTCTCATCACCTTCCTCATCCTGCTCGGCCTGGCCGCCGGCGCGTTCCTGATAGCCCGGCGGATGCTCAGAGTCGGGGCGCCGACCCCGACGATGGCGATCGACGAGGCCAAGAAGATCCGCGACACGGTCACGACCAGCGTCGAAGGCCAGGTCTGATGTCCGCCGCTCGCCCCGTGCGCACGCCCGACGAGATCCGGGCCTCGATCGAGGCCAACCGCGTCGAACTCGGAACGTCACTCGAGAAGCTGCGTCAGGAGGTCGTGCGCGCGACCGACTGGCGATCGCAGCTGCGACGTCACCAGCGACAGGCGATGATCGGCGCCGGGGTGGCCGGGTTCGTGCTCGGTGGCGGATTCGCGGCGGTCAATGCGCTGACGTTCGGCCGCCGGCGTCGCCGCCGCGAGGGCTGAGAGCGCGCACCGGCTACAGCAGGTTGCTCGGCAGCGCGCCGGTGCCCAGCAAACCCGGCCCCACGTGCGTGCCGATCACCGGTCCGATCTCCGATATCACGCGGGGCTCGGAGCCCATCAGCTCCTGGCCCCGGGCGGCGAGCTCGCGGGCCTGATCCGGGGCCTGGATGTGCTGGACCATCCAGGCGTCGGAGCCGGCCTCCTTGCACGAGCGCAGCAGATCGACCATGCGCTCGAATGCCCGCCGCGAGGTCCGGACACGCTCCACCGGGGTGATCTCCGACTCGACGGCCAGGATCGGCTTGATCTTGAGCGCCGAGCCGAGCCACGCCTGGGCCCCAGCGATCCTGCCGCCGCGACGCAGGTACTCAAGCGTGTCGATGGCGAACCACATCTTCAGCTGCTGGCGGGCCCGGCGCGCCCGCTCCGCCACCGCCTCTGCGTCAGCGCCGTCGCGAATCGCTCCCGCGGCGGCCAGCATGACCAGGCCCTGGCCCCCGCAAGCGGTGGCCGAATCGATCACGTGCACGCGATCCGCGCGCGAACCGAGTTGCTCGCGCGCCTGCTCGGCCGACCGGACCGTGCCCGACATCCCGCCGGCCAGGTGGATCGAGACGATGTCATTCCCCGCGTCGAGCAGAGGCTCATAGACCTTGAGGAAATCGCCGATCGAAGGCTGGGAGGTGGTCGGCAGATCGCCCGAGTCGCCGAGCCGCCGATAGTAGTCGTCGTAGTCGGTGATCTCGCTCTCGGGAGTGATCGTGTTGTGCCAGTGGATGTACAGGCTCACCTCATGGATGCCGAGCTGGCGCAGCAGGTCAGGCGGCAGGTAGTGGCAGGTGTCGGAGACGATCGTGACGGCCATCGCCGCGCCACCCTAGTGGACCCTGTCGGAACATTCCACCGACCACGGCGGCCCTGGACGGCCGCCATGCTGCGTCCTGCGTCCTTGCCTGACGACCGCCGAGTCTCGCCATTCTCGCGGCAACGTTCCAACTGGGCCCACTGCCAGCGCCCTGCACGGACAGATCGCGCGAGGTAGCCTGGCGGGCGTCCCGTGCCCACGACTCTCATCACCGGATCGACGGGGTTCATCGGCTCGCACCTGACGCGGCTGCTGGTGCAGCGCGGCGACGACGTCCGCGCGGTGGTGCGCGGTGAGGGCAGAGGGGGGGCGTTCAACGGGCTGGCGGTGGAGGTCGTGCGCGGCGACATCCTCGATCGTCGGACGATCCGCCGCGCGATGCGCGGAGTGGAGCGCGTGTTCCACGTCGCCGGCACGACCAACCTGCGCATGCCCAAGCCGCAGGTGTTCTCGCTCAACGTGGAGGGGACGAGGATCGTGCTCGAGGAGGCGCTGCGCGCCCAGGTCGAGCGCGTCGTCTACACATCCTCGGTCGCCGCCATCGGCGCCGCTCCGCCCGGGCGCACGGTCAACGAGGCCAGCGTGTGGGAGGCGGGGAGGTACGCGATTCCCTATGTCGATTCAAAGCATGAGGCCGAGATCGCCGCGCTGCGGCTGCTCGGGCGGGGCCTCCCGCTGGTCATCGTCAACCCGGCCCACGTGTTGGGTGCCGGCGACCCCGGCCGCTCCTCGACGGCGATCGTGCGCCGCTTCCTGCGCCGCCAGATCCCGGCCTACGTCGAGGGGACGCTCAACATCGTCGCCGTGGAGGATGTGGCCAGCGGTCACCTGCTTGCCGACGAGCGGGGCCAGCTCGGCGAGCGATACATCCTCGCCAACCGCAATTTCACGCTAACGCGCCTGTTCGCCGATCTCGGGCGGCTGTCGGGCGTCGAGCCGCCGGCGGTGAAGCTGCCCCTTGCCGTAGCGCTCACCCTGGCCAGGGCCGTCGAGCAGCTGCCGGGCGTGTCGTTTCCGAGCCCGACCGAGGTCACGGCCGCTTCGTTGAACTGGGCGTTCGTCAACGGCAAGGCAAAGCGCGAGCTGGGGTGGACCACCTCGCCGCACGAGGACTGTCTGGAGGCGACGATTGGCTGGTACCGCGAACGCGAGGGCAGGGCGCTGGCGCCGGCGGGCTCTCGCCAGCCGCTGATCATGAGGCTGTTGGGTGAGGCGGTCAGGCACTCGCCGCTCTGACCTCCTTCAGCCGCTCGCGCAGAAACACTCGCTCGGCCTGGTTCGCGGTCAGCGCGATCGCCGCCTCGTAGGACGCGGCCGCTTCCTCCTGGCGCTCCAGTCGGCGCAGAAGATCCGCCCGCACGGCATGGAGCAGGTAGTAGTCGCGGATCTGGAGTTGGTGGAGGCTCTGGAGCGCCGCACCAGGGCCCTCGACCTCGGCCACCGCGACGGCTCGGTGCACGGACACGACCTCGCTGGGAGCGATCGCCGAGAGCTGGTCGTATAGAGCCAGGATCTGCGGCCAGTCGGTGTCGGCCGCGCGGGAGGCGTCGCTGTGCACGGCATTGATCGCGGCCTGGAGCTGGTAGGACCCAGGCTGCCCGATCCGCAGACACCGCCTCACGAGGGCCTGGCCCTCGGCGATGAGCTCGCGGTCCCATCGCGTGCGATCCTGGTCACCCAGCCGAACGAGCTCGCCGTCGGCGCTGATCCGGGCCGCGCGGCGCGAGTGCACAAGCAGCATCAGCGCCAACAACCCGAGCGCCTCGGGCTCGTCGGGCATCAGCTCGACCAGCACCCGCCCGAGGCGAATCGCCTCTTCCATCAGGTCCTCGCGCGCCAGGCGCTCGCCACCGGCGGCCGTGTAGCCCTCGTTGAAGATCAGGTAGATCACCGCGAGGACCGCGGCCAGCCTGTCCGGGAGCTCGGCGTCGCCGGGCACGCGGTACGGGATCCTGGCGTCTCGGATCTTCGCCTTGGCCCGGACCAACCGCTGAGCCATTGCGGGCTCGGCGACCAGGAAGGCTCGGGCGATCTCGCCGGTGGTGAGGCCGCCCAGAAGCTTGAGCGCCAACGCCACCTGAGCGCCCGGCGCCAGCGCCGGGTGGCAGCACGTGAAGATCAGGCGCAGCCGGTCGTCTTCCACGGCGAGGTCCGTCGGCGGTTCGTCGCGGGCGGCCAGAAGCGCCGCCTGGGCATGTCGGTCATCGCGCGAGGCCTCGCGGCGCAGGCGGTCGATGGCTCGGTTGCGCGCCGTGGTGATGATCCAACCCGCCGGGCTCGGCGGCGTCCCGCGGGCCGGCCACTGCCGAGCAGCGATCGTGAACGCGTCCTGGACGGCATCCTCGGCGATGTCGATGTCGCCGAACACCCTGACCAGGACCGAGACCGCCCGGCCGTACTGCTCGCGGAACGCACGCTCGACCCCGGAGACGTCGGTCACGGGCACCGCCCTCGCTCAGTCATCGTGGCTCTGGAACGGACGCACCTCGATCGGGAGTGTGGTCGCCGTGGCCAGCTTTCGTCCCCAATCCAGAGCGGCGTCGAGATCGGGGGCGGTGATGATCGTAAAACCGCCAACGTGCTCCTTGCCCTCGAGGTAGGGGCCATCGGTCATGACCACCTGCCCGTCGTGAGCGCGCAGGACGGTGGCGGCGCTGGGCGGATGCAGGCCGCCGGTGAACACCCACGCGCCGGCGTCCTTCATCTCCTGGTTGAGCACGTCGAGGTCGCGCACGATCTTCTCGAGCTCGTCCGCGGGCGGCGTCGGTCCATCGGGCTGGTACACGGTCAGCACGTAATTCATGATCGAACTCCTCGCTTCAGGGTTGCCTTTCACCCTCTAAACGAACGGTGCGGCTCCATTTTCGACACCCCCCGTATCTTCTGATCAATGGCCACTCTGTACCGCTGCTCGAGCCCGACGAACTGGCTGTGTCCCTGCGGAAAGGTCGCGCGCGCTCTCACGCGAGACGAGATTCCGTTCGAGCAGGTCGTCGTGCCCCAGCGGCGCTCGCGGCGCCCCGAGGTCGAGGCGCTGACCGATCAGTGCCGGGTGCCGGTCCTGATCATCGACGGCGAGGTCATCTGCGATTCGCGGCGCATCGTCGAGCACCTCGCCTACCGGCGTAACCAGGGGGTGGTCAGCTAAGCGCACCTATGTTTCGCTTAGCTGACCACCCCCGAGTGGTGAGCCGTGCAGGAGCGCCCCGACAGACGCGGCGGTGAGCGGTGAAGCCACGCCTCTCTCAGTGACCAACGCTGAGATGAAGCGTGCCGGCGTGACGTCGAAGGCGGGGTTACGGCAGTCAACATCGGGCAGCGTGAGCTCGGCCCGACCCGCCTGGCGGACCTCGTCGGCCGACCGTTCCTCGATCTCGATACCGGCGCCGTCGGGGCAAGCGGGGTCGATCGTCGTCGTTGGACCCACGACCACGAATGGGATCCCGGCGGCCTGCGCGGCCAGCGACAGACCGTAGGTACCGACCTTGTTGGCCACGTCGCCGTTGGTGGCCACGCGGTCGCAACCGACGATCACCGCGTCGACCGCCCCGGCGGCGATCAGTCCGGCGGCGGCGGAATCGACGGCCAGCTGGTGCGGAATGCCGAGCCTGGTCAGCTCCCATACGGTGAGCCGCGCGCCCTGCAGGAGCGGGCGCGACTCGTTGGCGATGACCATCTCGAGTCCGCCGCGCTGCCACAGCTCGGCGATGACGGCCAGCGCCGTGCCCCGGCCTGGCGCGGCCAGCGCCCCGGTATTGCAGTGGGTCATCACGCGCCTGGCGGAGGCGAGGAGCTTGGCTCCGTGGGCCGCCATCGCCTCGCTCGCGCCCGCCTCCTCGGCGTGAATGGCTCGGGCCGCAGCCAGGGCGGCCGTGGCCTGTTCGTGGGCCGGCGCGGCCAGCGCCGCGTCGCGGACGCGATCGACCGCGTGGGCCAGGTTCACGGCGGTCGGGCGGGCGGAGCGCAGCCGGGCGGAGGCTTGGTCGAGCGTCTCAGGGCCGGGGACACGGGCGAGCTCGAGCGCAAGCCCATACGCGGCGGCGACGCCGATCAGTGGCGCTCCCCGCACCGACAGCCGGGCGATCGCGGCGGCCACCTCGTCGGCGCTGCCGAGGGCAAGCACCTCCTCGCGCCATGGCAGCAGCGTCTGGTCGAGCACCCACAGAGTGCCCTCCTCGTAGCGCAGCGGATCGACGGTGGCGGTGGCGCGGGCCACGAGACGATGCTAATCGCTGGGGAGCGCGCCGCAGAGGTCGCGATAGCGCAAAAAAGGGGCGCCTCCGGCGCCCCCTTAAGCCCTAAAGGCGATTCTCGATCGAGAGCGGTGGAGCCTGCACCGGGTCGGGCTCGGGCTCCGGCTCCTGCACCGGGCCACCCTCGATGCCGAGGGTCTGCTGCAGCTCGCCCGACTCGTACATCTCCGTGACGATGTCGCACCCGCCGACGAGCTCGCCGTCGACGAACAGCTGCGGGATCGTGGGCCAGTTCGACATCGCGGAGAGCTCCTGCCGGATCCGGGGATCGGGGAGTACGTCAACGGCCGCGAACGGCTTGCCGACCGACTGCAGGATTGCCACTGTGCGGGCCGAGAACCCGCAGGCGGGCGCGTCGGGCGTGCCCTTCATGAACAGGATCACCGGGTTTTCGGCGATTGCGCTCTGGATCGCTTCGCGCATGGGGGTTGATGCTTCGCTCATTGAGACCTCGTTTGAAGGGAAAGTGCGTGGATGCGGTCGCCAAGCTCGGCGCCGAAGACGTCGTAGACGAGACGGTGCTGGGCGATGCGGCTCAGTCCTTCGAAGGCAGGAGCGGCCACCACGGCGTTGAAATGATGACCATCTCCCGTGACGTCCGCGCTGGCCCCGGGAATTGCTGCTTCGATACGCTGCTTGAGCTCGTCTGGACTCACCGACACTCCCGGTAGCGTAGCGAGCCGCCACCGCTATACTTCGTGAAGCAATGATCACTCTCACCGACAAGGGCGCCGAGAAGGTGCGCGAGTTTCTCTCCTCTCAGGCAGCTGTGGCCGATACGGCCGGGTTGCGAGTGGGCGTCCGGGGCGGAGGCTGCTCCGGGTTCCAGTACGCACTGGCCTTCGACGAGCAACGTGACGGAGACAGCGTGTTCGAGGACAAGGGCATCCGCCTGCTCGTCGACCACCCGAGCCTGCCGTACGTGCAGGGCTCGGTAATCGACTTCGTAGACGGCTTCCAGGGTGCCGGCTTCAAGGTCGATAACCCGAACGTGATCGCGGCCTGCGGCTGCGGCTCGTCGTTCCGGGTGGCCGAAGAGGAAGAGGTCTCCGCCGTCTGACCCGCTACGCGGGGGTCGCGTGCAGCGACGCCCACAGGTAGCGGCAGGCCAGGGTGCGGTAGGGACGCCACCGCTCGGCGATCTGCTCGACGCCGGTCGGGTCCGGCAGCGCCTCGAGCCCGTACTCGATCATGATCGCCCGCCGGATGCCCAGGTCGCCGACGGCGACGACGTCGGGGCGGTGCAGGCGGAACATGAGAAAGATCTGAGCGCTCCACTGCCCGATGCCCTTCACCGCGACGAGCTCGGCGATCACCTCGTCGTCGGGGAGCTCGTCGAGCCGCTCGAGCTCGAGCGATCCGTCGACGACATGCTCGGCCAGCGAGCGCAGGTAACGCGCCTTGGCATGGCTGAGGCCGGCGGCCGCACGCATCTCCTCCTGATCGTCTGCGAGCACCTCGAGGGGGGTCGGGGTGCGTCCTCCGTAGCGGGCAATGAGCCGGGCGTAGATGGCCGCGGCGGCCTTGGTTGACACCTGCTGTCCGATGATCGAGCGCACGAGCGCGCCATAGGGATCGTCGGGCCGTCCCGCGCGCGGATCGCCGAGCTCGCCGAGGCGATCGATCAGGGCGCGCATGACCGGATCGGCTGTGCGCAGGTGCTCGACCGCGGCGTCGTCCGTGACCGCCGGCGCAGCCTTCTTACGGCTGGCCGGCAACCGCGCCCGGAACGCCGGTGTTGGTCGAATACTTCGGCTGGATCTTCATCTCGGGCCGGAGCTCGTGCACGGCCTGAGCCACGGCGACCGCCGACTCGGCGAACCCGGTGGCGATCAGCTTGAGCTTGCCGTCGAACGTCGTGATGTCGCCGCACGCCCACACGCGGTCGAGCGAGGTCTTCATGACCTGGTCGACGGCGATGGCGCCCTTGATGACCTCGAAACCCCACTCCTTCAGGGGGCCCAGCGCCGTCTTGAATCCGAGCTGAAGGAGGATGTGGTCGACCTCGATCTCGATCTCGTGTGCCTCGTCCTCGGAGTGGAACAGCCGCACTCCCTCCACCGTCCCGTCGCCGTAGACCTCCTTGATCTGAAACGGGACATGGAGGGCGACATCGCCGCGGTCTGCCGCCTCGAGGACCTGGCCAATGGTGATCTCATGGGCGCGAAAACCCTCACGGCGGTGGACCAGCCTGACCTCGCGTGCCGTGTCGAGGAGGTTGACCACCCAGTCGCAGGCCGAGTCGCCGCCGCCGACGATCAGGACCCGCTTGTCCTGGAAAACCGACTTCTCGCCCACGATGTAATGGGCGCCGCGTCCCTCCCAGGGCGTCATGTCAAAGCCGGGAAGCTTCTTGGGCTCGAACGCGCCGTGCCCGCCGGCCACGATCACCGTGCGCGAGCGCAGCTCGCCCCTATCGGTGTGCAGCACGACGACGCGATCCTCGCCCTCGCCCTCCCACGAGATCGTCTCGGCCGTGGTGCTCAGATGCACGGGGACGTTGAACTGGTCGAGCGACTGGGCTCTGAGCATGTCAACCAGGTCCCTGGCCAGGACCTTGGGATGGCCCGGCACGTCGAAGATCCATTTCTCCGGGTACAGGGTGGTCAGCTGTCCGCCCAGCTCGGGCAGGGAATCGATGATGCGCGAGTCGGCCTCGCGCATGCCGGCCCAGAAGGCGGTGCACATGCCCACTGGCCCGGCGCCGATGACCGTGATGTCGCGGACCTGGTCGAAGTCGTGCGTGAGTGTGGCTGGGTCGGTGCTCATGGGGTTTCGGCGAGGGTCAGTGCGGCCCCGTCGAGCGCCCCGAGGGCGCGCTCGACCGAGCACGAGATGCAGGTGAACGTGGGCGTGTCGCGGAGCGTAAACGAGCTCGACTCGGTGGTCCGCAGGCGCTGCACGAGATCGAGGAAGTCCGCCGGGTTGTCGGTCTCGAACGCGACCACGAACTCCTGATCGTCGAGCCCGAACGAGTAGCTCGTGTTGAGGTCCACGGACGGGTACTCGCGGCCGACCTTGATGTGCTCCTGCATGATCCGCCAGCGCTCATCAGCGGGGAGCGAGTACCAGTTGCGCGTCTTCACGAACGGGTAGACAAACAGGTACTTCCCATGTGCAGGTCGAACTTCAAGACGCGACTCATCCGAGTACTCCGAGGGCTTCGTCATGGCCAGGAACGAATACGGCACCGTGCACCACTTCATCAGGCCACTCTGGGCCAGCACCACATGGAACTCGTGGATCCGCTCCAGATTCTGGGCCTGGGAGAGCAGCATCAGCTCCGCGTCGCCGCGTGTGCCGACGAGCGAAAAGGTCCGCAGGAGGTGCCCTTCGGCGAAATCCTCACAGGCGGCGATGAACTCGCGCTTGTCCGCGGCCCGTAGCTCGTCGTCGAGCCTCCGCCAAGTGGGGTCGACCTTCAAAAAGGTGTATTTGACGAAGTGTCGGACCGGCATCCGCGATCCCATGATAGGCCAGCGAAACAAGCCAGCCGCTGTGGGTTAGGCACTAAGATGGAATCGATGCGTATTGCGCTCGTGTCCCCATATTCGTGGTCGTATCCGGGGGGCGTGACTAGACACATCGGCGCGCTGGCCGACCAGTTCATCGAGGACGGCCATCACGTCCGGGTGCTGGCGCCTTTCGATCCGCCCGACCGTACGTCGGCGGTGCTCCACCGCGGTGCCCGACCGCAGGCCGTCGAGCTGCCCGACTATGTGGTCTCACTCGGTCGCACCGTCGGCTTCAAGGCCAACGGCGCGGTATCGAACCTGTCGATCACGCCGTACGGTGTATCGACCCTGCACCGCGAGCTTCGCACCGGTGGCTACGACGTCGTTCACATCCACGAGCCGGTGGCGCCGATGACCGGGTGGGTCGCCGCCGACAAGACCCCGCTGCCGTTGGTGGGGACTTTCCATTCCTACTCGGACAAGCGCCTGCCCAACGGGCTCGCCAACCTGGTCGGCGCCCGCCGCGTGCTGAACCGCCTGCACGTCCGGATCGCCGTGTCGCATGCCGCCGAGTGGACCGGACGGCGCTGGTTTGGCGGTCACTATCGCGTGATTCCCAACGGCGTGTACGTGGATCCCGCCCAGGCCCTTCTGGCCGCGAATCGGCCCGTCGGTGACGCCCTGCGGATCGTGTTCGTCGGTCAGGCGGTCGAGCGCAAGGGGCTGCCGCTGCTTCTGCGGGCGTTCGAGGCGCTGCGCGACCACATACCCACCGAGCTGACGGTGATCGGTCCCACGTTCGAGGAGCTCTCGCCGCTGCTCATGGACGCGCGCGGCGTGCGGATGCTCGGCAAGGTCGACGAAGAGACCAAGCACCGGGAACTGATGAATGCCGACGTGCTGTGCGCCCCATCGCTGGGCGGAGAGAGCTTCGGCATGGTCCTGACCGAGGCGTTCGCCGCCGGTACGCCCGTCGTGGCCTCGAACATCCCCGGTTACCGCGACGTCGTGCGCGATGGTGTCGACGGTGTGCTCGTCCCGCCCGGAGATGCCCAGGCTTTGGCCGAGGCGCTGCGCGACGTCTACGACGAGCCCGACCGCCGGGCGGATCTGGCCCGGGCGGCGGCGCAGGACGTCGAGCGCTTCGCCTGGCCACGGGTGGCCGGCGAGGTGGTGGCCGCCTACGAGGATGCGATCGCCACCCCGCAGCCCGAGGGCGCGCTGCAGCGCACCGCGGTCTCCGTCGGGGTTCGCTCGGTCGACCTCAAGCCGCACGTGCGGGCCCGCCGGCTGCCCAGCCTCGAGGTCAAGCCGACACGGGCGAAGCGAAGCACGGCCATCGCCTACGCCCGGCGCGGCGCCTTGGCCGCCGTCTCGATCGCCGGCGTCGTCCTGGCCTGGATGGCGCTGCAGAGGATCGGTGTCGGCAACATTGTGTCTGCGCTGCTGAACTCGAGTCCGACGTTCGTGCTGCTCGGCCTGGCCATCATGTGCAGCTCGATGGTGCTGCGCGCCGTGTCCTGGAACGCGATTCTGAAGGCGGCGCTTCCCCGGGCCCGATTGAAACTGAGCGACGCCATGCAGGGAACGTTCATCGGCGTGCTGATGTCCTCGACGCTCCCGGCGCGGCTCGGTGAGCCGTCGCGCGCGCTTGTCGTGGCCCGGCGCAGCGGGCGTCCGCGCGAGAACCTGCCCGTCGTCCTCGGCACGCTCGTATCCCAGACACTGCTCAACATCGTCGCGCTGGCCATCCTCGGCACCGTGATGTTCTCGGCCGTCGACCTGTTCAACGGCCATCAGGACGCACTCCTGGTCGCGGCCATCGCGCCGGTTACGCTGTTGGCCATCGTCCTGCTGGCACCGGTGGTGCTGCAGGCCGGGGCGGTGCAGAGTCGCTTCGCTCGCGCGCATGCCGCCGTGGCCCGCGTGCGCCAAGCCCTGACCCGGGTCCGGGCCGGGCTGACAGTCTTCCGCCATCCGAAGCTCGGGGCGACGGCGACGGGCGCACAGCTGGCCGCCTGGGGCCTGCAGTGGCTGTCTTGTTATGTCCTGCTCCTCGCGCTGGGCCTGGGTCCCACGACCGGCTTGGCCGCTGCCGCCGGCGTGTTGTTCGCCGTCAATATCACCGCGGTTCTGCCCGCCACCCCCGCGAACCTCGGCGTGTTCCAGGCCGCCTGCGTGGCGGTCCTGCACACGGGCTGGCACGTGGGTTACGGGGCCGGCGTGGCCTACGGGGTGATTCTGCAGGCCGTCGAGGTCTCGACCGCCATCCTGATGGGCATGCCCGCGCTGCTCAAGGAGGGCATGTCGTGGCGCGAGGTCAGGCTGCGCGCCATGCACGCGGCCCCGGTGAAGCTGCCCGCCCGGCGGAGTCCGAGCGCCGCGGCTCGCCGCGGCTCAGGCGCGGTCAACGTCAAGAGCTAGACGACCTCACCCGGCCAGCCCGCACTGCGGGTTGACGAGCCGCGCGATCGGGCAGAGAATGCTCCGAAGGAGAACTGCGAACCACGTTCCGGGAGGTTCCCATGGCCTGGCGCATTGAAGGACGCTACTTCGAGAACTGCAACTGCGAGGTGGTCTGCCCGTGCACGGCGTCTCTGGCCCTCGGCGCGGACTACGACCGCTGCAAAGTGGTCCTGGCTTTCCATGTCGACTCGGGTGAAGTGGAGGGGGTGGATGTCTCGGACCTGACGCTGGCCGCGGTGGCCGACACACCCAAATTCATGCACGAGGGGAACTGGCGCCTCGGTGTCCTGATCGACGATCGGGCCTCGGAAGAGCAGGCCGAGAAGCTAGGCGCAGTGTTCAGCGGTGCGCTCGGCGGTCCGATGGGAGCGCTGGCCGGCCTGGTCAGCGAGTCGCTGGGCGTCGAGCGGGTGCCGCTCGAGTTCTCGTCCGAGAACGGCCATCACAGCCTCACCGTGGGGGATCGTGGGAAGGCCGGCGTCCAGGACGTGGTCTCGTTCGGCGTCCAGACCGGCGAGCCGGCCCGGCTGAGCGGCATCTTCCACCCGGTCGGCCCCGAGCTCACGATCGCCAAGTCGGACGACGACTCGGGGTTCACCGCCTTCGGGGTCGACGTCGGAGGCAGCGGCAAGGCCGGCTTCTCGCACCCGTTCGCATGGGCCGCATGACGTGAGCTCGGTCCTCGCCGCGCGCCGGCGCCGGCCCGGGTTTGAGCTGCGCTCGGGCCAACTGGCCGTCATCGCGCTCCTGCTGATCCTTGCGATCGTCGCCTGGATCGTCACCGATCTCCGCATGGCGGGGATGGACGCCGGTCCTGGCACCGACCCGGGGGCGTTCGGGTTCTACATCACGACCTGGGTGGTGATGATGGCGGCGATGATGTTCCCGTCCATCGCCCCGATGGTGCTCACCTTCCGGACGCTCCAGGGCCGACGCCGAGAGCAGGGATTGCGCGTGCCGGCCGGCGTCACCGGGCTGTTCGTAGGCGGGTACCTCGGCGTGTGGGCGGCGTCGGGTCTTATCGGTTACGCCGTGCTGAAGGAGGGCCGGGCTCTCGACGGCGGCTTGTTTGCCTGGGATTCGGCCGGGCGCTGGGTCGCCGTGGCGGTATTGGTGGCGGCGGCGGTGTATGAGTTCACGCCCCTCAAGCGGGCGTGCCTGGTCCGCTGCCGGAGCCCGCTGGGCTTTCTCATGGGCAGCTGGCGTGACGGCAGCGCCGGCGCGCTGCGCATGGGAGCTGAGCACGGCGCGTGGTGCCTCGGTTGCTGCTGGGCACTGATGGCCGCTCTGTTCGCGCTCGGAGCCATGAGCCTGGCCTGGATGCTGCTGATCGGAGCGTTGATCGCGGCAGAGAAGCTGCTGCCGTGGGCGCGAGCCTCCAGCGCCAGCGTCGCGGTGGTGCTGGGCGTGCTGGCCCTCGGGGTCGCCGTCTCGCCGGCGAGCGTGCCGGCGCTGACGGTCCCGGGTAGCCCGGCGGCGATGCGGGCGATGGACGAGATGTCGGGGTCGGGGACCATGTCGCATTCAAGGTCAGGGACCATGTCGCACTCGGGGTTGGGGACCATGTCGAACTCGGGCTCCGGGGGGATGTCGAAGTCGTCGTCGGACGGGATGTCGAAGTCGGCCACCACGATGTCAGGCTCCGGGATGCATTGATCCAGCCTTGAGCGTGCACGATCGACCGGAACCAAGAGTCATCCGCGCCCCGCTCGGGTAACGTCTAGCTATGGCTATCGAGTCGAATGGCTCGCTTCAGGAGCTGGCCGACGAGCTGACCGCACGAGCGCAGGATCGTGAGGGCAGGTGCGTTGATCTTTCCGATCTGAGCGAGCTGGTCCAGGACGGCGAGCTCACCGACGACGATGTCCAGCTGCTGCACGACATGCTCGACGAGCGCGGACTGGAGCTCCGCGACGATTGTGGCCGTGAGCAGGTCGAGCAGACCGCGTACGTCAACGACGATCTGGCCGACCGCACGACCGACGCCATGTCGCTGTTCCTCCAGGAGGTCCGGCGCCACCCGCTGCTCACCCGCGACGAGGAGACTGAGCTCGCCCAGCGGATTGAACGCGGCGATCTGAGGGCCAAGGAGCAGCTGGTCAACTCGAACCTCCGTCTGGTCATCTCCAACGCCCGCAAGTACCAGGGCAACGATCTGCCCCTGCTCGACCTCATCCAGGAGGGCATTCTCGGCTTGATTCGCGCGGCCGAGAAGTTCGACTACCGCAAGGGCTTCAAGTTCTCCACCTACGCGACGTTCTGGATCCGCGAGTCGATCCAGCGCGCGATCGCCAACCGCGCGCGGACAATCCGGATTCCCGTGCACATCGGTCAGCGGGAGCGGAAGATCGGGCGCGTGCAGCGTGACCTGGCTGCCCGCCTCGGGCGTGAGCCGAGCGACGGAGAGGTCGCCGAGGCCGCCGAGATGGACCTCAGGGAGGTGCAGGAAACACACGCGGCGGCCCGCGTCGTGGCCAGCCTGGACCGGCCGGTGGGGGAGGAGGAGACGACCACGCTGGGCGCGCTGCTGCCGTCCGGAGAGCGCGGGCCAGAGGAGCAGGTCGACATCCTGCTGCGCGAGGACGCCCTGCGCCGGGCACTGGACCGGCTGCCCGAGCGCGAGCGCGAGGTGGTCAAGTTGCGCTACGGCGTCGGTGGCGATGATCCGACGCCGCTGATCGAGACGGGCCGGAGGCTCGGCCTCTCGCAGGACGCGGTGCGCAAGCTCGAGCGGCGGGCGCTGGCCGAACTGGCCGAGAGCCGTGAGCTCGAGGCGCTGCGCCCGGCGGCCTAGTACATCTAGAGCTCGGCGAGCGCCGGCTCGCCCTCGGGATCCTGACCGCCGGCGTCCGGGTCGACGTCGCTGAGCTCGGCCAGGCGGGTCGGGTCCTTGTCGGTGCCGGCGATCAACTCGTCGGCAGCCTGCCTGCCGGTCTTGGGTAGGAAGCCCGACTTCATGCCGAAGTACACGGCCTGGGGGTGATGGGCGACGATCGCCAGCGTGGACTGCTCGGGTTCGACGGCGTAGCCGCCGGAGAGACCCAGCCCGATCGCCGGCGCGTCGAGCAGCCGGAACACCTTCTCGTGTTCGGATTGCTCGGGACAGGCGGGATAGCCCCACGAGTAGCGGCGGCCCTGGCCCGGGGCGATGCCCAGCTCGGCACGCACGCCGGCGTGCAACCACTCGGCCATGCCCTCGGCGGTCTGGACACCGAGGCCATGGACGAAGAGCTGCTCGGCGAACTCGCCGTCGGCCTCCAGTCGTGCCATCAGGCCGGTCACCTCGTCGCCGGCGGTGACGGCCTGGAGGGCGACGACATCGGTCTCTCCCGAACTCAGGGGCCGGTAGAAGTCAGCCAGGCAGATGCGGTCGTGTTTGGGCTGGCGCGGGAACACGAGCCGCTCGAGCTCGGTCTGGCCCGGGTCGTCGGGATCCCAGACGATCAGCTCGTTGCCGTCCGAGTTGCAGGGGAAGTAGCCGAGCACGGCGCGCGGATGCAGGTAGGTCTGCTCGCGCCACATGCGCTCGAGCCGGGGCTGGAAGTCCTCGCGCACGAGCCTCGTCCAGTCCTCGCCTTTGACGCCCCGCCCGCCCCAGTGCAGCTTGAACAGCACGTGCGTGTCGAGGTGGTGGTAGACCCCGTCGAGGTCGACGTCGATCTCCCGAGGGCCCCAGAAGGGGGGGGTCGGAATCGGGTTGGTGGTGCTCGCGGCGCTCCGCGTCGAGGCGTCCGTAGTTGGGGGCGCGTCGTCCTTGGGGGCATCGGGCTGCTCGCGCAAACGCCTGGCCGCCTCGCGCGTCTTGGTGATCAGCGAGTCACGCGCCGGCGGGTCGATCAGCTGGTCCATCTTGGCCAGTCCCTCGAATGCGTCCTTGCAGTAGAAGACGCCCGGCTCGTACACGTCATCCGATTCCTTGCCGTCCGGATAAAGGATGCGCAGGCCAAAGTTGCGGTTGATCGCCGCGCCGCCGATCAGGACCGGAAAGCCGAGGCCCCGCTGATGGAGCTCCTGGATGCACGCGGGCATCTGCTTGGACGTGGACACGAGCAGCGCGCTCAGGCCGATGGCGGTGGCGTCGTGCTCGACGGCGGCGTCGAGGATCGTCGAGATCGGCACCTGCTTGCCGAGATCGACGACCGTGTAGCCATTGTTGGTGAGGATCGTGTTGACCAGCGACTTGCCGATGTCGTGGACATCGCCAAACACGGTGGCGATCACGACGGTGCCCTTCGTGTAGCCCTCGATCTTGTCGAGGTAGCGCTCGAGCTGGGCCACGGCCCGCTTCATCACCTCGGCCGACTGGAGCACGAAGGGGAGGATCAGCTCGCCGGCTCCGAACTTGTCGCCCACCTCCTTCATGGCCGGGAGCAGCACGCCGTTGAGCGTCGGGACCGCTCCGATCTTCTCGACGCTGCGATCGATCCAATCCTCCACGCCGTCCTTCTTCCGGCGCAGGATGTGGAAGTGCAGCGCCTCCTCGGGCTCCATGCCCTCGGTCGGATCGGTCTGTGCCGCCTCCTCCTCGGGTCCCTTGGCCTCGAAGTGGGCGATGAACCGCTCGAGTGCCTCCTCGCTGCGGTTGAACACCAGGTCGTCGGCCAGCTCGCGCTCGTGGTCGGGGATCTCGGCGTACGGCGTGATGTGGTTGGGGTTGACCATGGCCAGGTCAAGCCCGGCCTCGACGCAGTGGTGTAGGAACACGCTGTTCAGCACGCTGCGCGCCGGCAGACTCACGCCGAAGCTGACGTTGCTCACCCCGAGGCTGGTCTTGACGCCCGGGATCTCGCGCTTGACGGCGCGGATTGCATCGATCGTCTCGACCGCGCTCGGCCGCCACTCCTCGTCACCGGTGGTCAGCGTGAAGGTGAGGCAGTCGAAGATCAGCGTCTGGGGGTCGAGGCCATGTTCGTCACAGCACAGCTCTGTGATCCGGCGAGCGACCTGCAGCTTGCGCTCGGCCGTCTTGGCCATCCCGACCTCATCGATGGTCAGGGCGATCAGAGCGGCCCCGTGAGCCTTGGCGATCGGCACCACGCGGTCGAGCTTGTCGCGCCCGGCCTCGAGGTTGATCGAGTTGATGATCGCCCGGCCCGGGATCTGCTCAAGCGCGGTCTCGATCACCTCGGGCTCGGTCGAGTCGACCTGGATCGGCGCCGGTTGGGTGAGGCTGATGCGCTTGACCACCTGGCGCATCTGCTCGTCCTCGTCCTGGCGTTCGGTGAGGGCGACGCACACGTCGAGGACGTGGGCGCCACCGTTGACCTGGTCCTCGGCGACGGTCACCAGGCCGTCGTAGTCGTCGGCCAGCAGCATCTCCTTGGCCTTGCGCGAGCCCTGGGAGTTGACGCGCTCGCCGACCAGCGTCGGGCGTGGATCCTGGACCAGCGAGGTGGCGGCAATCATCGATGACACGTGCGGCGGTCTGGGCTCCGGGCGCTCGGCCGGCCTGCGGCCTCTGACCCGCTCGGCGATGGCCTCGATGTGCTTGGGCGTCGTGCCGCAGCAGCCGCCGACGATCGTGACGCTGTAGCGTTCGACGAACTCGCTGAGCGAATCGGCCAAAGGATCGGGCTGCTCGGGGAAGATCGTCTCGCCGTTCGGTCCCTGAAGGGGGAGGCCGGCGTTGGGAATGCAGTGGACCGGCCTGCTCGAGTGCTCGCCGAGGAAGCGGATGGCGTCGCGCATGTCCTCGGGGCCGGTCGAGCAGTTGAGCCCGATCACGTCGACCTCGAGCGCCTCGAGGGTGGCCAGCACCGCGCTGATGTCGGTGCCGAGCAGCATCTTCCCTCCGTTGGGCAGGAGCGAGACGCTGCACTGAATGGGCAGGGCGCGGCCGGCTTCCTTGAACGCCTCGCGCGCGCCGAAGACCGCGGCCTTGACCTCGAGGATGTCCTGGGCGGTCTCGATGATGATCAGGTCGGCACCACCCGCGACCAGACCGCGTGCCTGTTCGGCAAAGACGTCCTTGAGCTCGCGGAAGGTGATCTGCCCGAGCGTGGGGTCATCGCTCGCAGGCAGGAAGCCCGTGGGGCCGATTGAGCCGGCGACGAAGCGCTGCTCGCCCGCCGCCCTGCGGGCGATCTGCGCCGCCTTGGTATTGATCTCGAGCGTGTGGTCCTCGAGCCCCCACTCGGCCAGCTTGAGCCGCGAGCCCTGGAACGTGTCGGTCTCGACCACCTCCGCGCCGGCATCGAGCATCGAGCTGTGCACGCCCTCGATCACGTCGGGCCGGTTGAGCACCAGCGCCTCGTGGCAGCGCCCGGGTAGCCGGTAGTCATTTTCCAGGCTCAGGTCGAACTGCTCGAGCGTTGCCCCCATGCCCCCGTCGTATACGAGGACGCGGTCACGGGTGGCGGCCAGAAAGTCGCGCATGCGGTGATGCTATCGAACCTTGACATGGCTGTGGCAAGGTTTCGCGAGGTCCGCTGTGACCAATGTCCTTGCACCGTGAGCGCCCACCGGATAGCGTCGTGCTTCGGGGATCGGCCAATTGGGGGCCGGCCAAACTACGACGGGGAGGTCATACCTATGTCCCGCGCAGTGAAGTACGCCATCGCCACGGCGGTGGCGCTGATTGCCATTGCGCGCCGCCGGCTGCGGCGTCCGCCGCATCGCTGAAGGTCACGGCTGCCGAGCAAGGCCCAGCAGGGCAAGCCGTTCAATATCCGGGCGTCCGGCACGGGCAACTTCAAGCACAACTACCTCGCGCTGTTCTCTCGCAACGTGAAGTGCAAGGGCACCTACGCGGCCGAGTTCAAGACGGGCCATGCTTGGCTCGCGGGATCGTCCGCAGGCTTCAACTGGCAGGTGCTTCACGACGAACGATACCCGGGCGGCTTAACAGCCCCGGCACGGTCTGGTTCTGCACCTACCTGTACCCGAAGGCGCAGGGGAATCGGACCTGGGCGTTCAAGCCACCCGAGGCCAAGAACAGCCACAAGTCATCGTCGACGTGATAAGCGGCGCCAGGGCTACCGCTTCTGCGGGGTTAGCAGCCCGCGGTTGAACCCCTCGGCCACCGCCGCGGCACGGTCGCTGACCGACAGCTTGGCGTAGATGTGGAGCAGGTGGGTTTTGACCGTGGCCTCGCTGATCATCAGCGCCCGGGCCGCATCGCGGTTGGTCGCACCGCCGGCGACGAGGGTCAGGATCTCGAGCTCGCGCTCGCTGAGACTGCCCTCCGCCGGGGTGCGGACCTGGGTGAGCAGGCGAGAGGCGATGCTGGGCGAGAGAACCGACTGACCGGCCGCCGCGGCGCGGACGGCGCGCAGCAGCTCGCTGCGGGGCGCGTCCTTGAGCAGGTAACCGGTGGCGCCGGCCTCGATCGCGGGCAGGACGTCGCTGTCGCTGTCGTAGGTGGTGAGAACCAGGACGCGGGAGGGGACGCCCCGCCGTGTCAGCTCGGTGATCGCCGATACGCCGTCGAGCTCGGGCATGCGCAGATCCATGAGGATCACATCGGGGGCGAGGGCTCCGGCTCGCCGCACGGCATCCGCGCCGTTGGCCGCCTCGGCCACCACCTCAAAGCCGTCCTCGCCGGCGAACATGCCGGTCAGGCCGTCGCGGACGACTGGATGGTCGTCGACGATCATCAGGCGGATCGGGTCAGTCATCGCGCCGGGGTGGGCTCGCGCACGGGGTCCGCGTCTGCCGGGTCTTTACCCGGGCCCGGCGCTCCGGCCAAGGCGATGAGCGGGATGCTCGCGGCGATCGTGGTCCCCCGGCCCGGCTCTGACTCGACGGCCAGCTCCCCACCCAGCCCCTCGACCCGCTGGTGCATCGCCGTCAGCCCGAAGCCACCGGTTGCCGCACCCGGTGGCAGGCCGGATCCCGGCGACGGTGGCGAGGTCGGGCTGAAGCCGCTCCCGTCGTCGCTGACGTCGAGGGTGACGACATCGTGCATGTATGACAGCGTGATGGCCACCCGGCTGGCGCGAGCGTGCTTGGCCACATTGGCCAGCGCCTCCTGGGCGGTGCGCAGCAGCGCGACCTCGATTTCGGGCCGCATCTGCACCGGCGCCCCGGTGGTCGTCGTGGTCGCCTTGACGCCGCTCAGCTCCGACCACTTGGCCGCGACCGCGGCCAGGGCCTCCGGGAGGCGGACCTGTTCGAGCTCGGACGGGGCCAGCGCCTGCACCGAGCGGCGTGCCTGGGTGAGACTCTCGCGCGCCAGCTCGAGAGCCACGTCGGTGTGGCGCTCGGCCGCCTGACCGCCCTGAGCTGCTGCCTCGAGCTGGGTGATGATGCCGACCAGCCCCTGGGCGAGGGTGTCATGAATTTCGTGGGCCATCCGCTGGCGCTCGTCGAGAATGCCGGCCTCGCGCGCTCCGGCCAGCAGCTGCTCGTGCAACCCGGCGTTTTCGCGCATCGAAGCCTCGAGCTTGGCGTTGGCCTCGGTCAGGTCGGCGAGCGCCTGCGCCCGCAGCTCATGCTCGTGATCGCGGACCGCAATCATCCACGCGATAGCCGAGTACACGAAGCAGTTCACCGCGACGATCAGGACCCACGTGATCCAGCTGCCGGCGCTGGGGCCGGGCAGGCCGCCGTGCTGCGAGGTGCCGGTGACGATCGCCACCACGAGCAGCCCGACAATGCGCCAGCGGCCATCGAGTGCCCGGTAGATCCAGATGTATCCCGTCCAGCTGAAGAAGCCGTAGATCGGGTTGTTGAGCACCAGCACGGCGGCGATCGCCATCAGGCCGGCGAAGAAGATGCCCATGAGGCCCCTTCGCTCCTCCCACCCGGGATGAAGCGTGACGAACCACAGCATCCACCCCGCCGCCGCGCCGGCACCGACGATGTCGATGATCACCTTCGTGTCGTTGCCGTGGTCAATCCCGACCGCCATCGCGGTCGAGATGACCAACAGCACGTACGGCAGCACATTGAGCAGGGGCATCTCGCGCCCGTCCCACCGTCTGAGAGGCTGAGATTGTGTGAGGCTCATGCGTACGACTCCGGCGTGTCTACTCCCACCTGAACAATCTAGCCGCCGCCAGGCCGAAGATCGCGGCGTAGGCGGCCAGCACGGCCAGATGCGCGAGCGCCGGCCAGCTGCCATGCATCGTGTCCCCGAGCGCGGCAACGAGTGAGCCGAGCGGCGTGTAGTGACTGAACTCGCGGAGCCCGGCACCCATCTGCTGTTGGGGTACCCACAGTCCGGCGAAGAACATCATCGGGAAGAACAGCAACGTGCCGATGACCTGCGCGATGCGCTCGTTTGCCGCCAGGGCGGCGACGGTGGCTCCGAGCGCCAGCATCGCCACGGCGCCGAGCACGAGCGCGAGCAGGAAGCCCAGGAACGGCTCGGGAAGCGACACGTTGAAGGCGACACCGGAGACGGCGGCGATCAGCACCAGCGCGGTGACCATGATGAACGTGTTCACCAGCGCGTCGGCGCCCAGCAGAAGCCACGGGGCCACCGGCGTGGTCGACATCCGCCGCAACACGCCGATATTGCGGTACGAGGCCAGCATCGACGGGAGCGCCGAGACGGCGACGATCGTGAGCACGAAGGCCATCAGCGTGGGTACGTACACGTCGATCAGGCGCAGACCGCCGAGATCGCGCTGCGGCCTGTTGGACGCGAGGCCGAAGACGACGGTCAGGACGATCGGGAACACGACGCCCCAGAACAGCGTCATCGGTTCGCGCAGCCACAGCCTGCTCTCGGTGCGCAGCAGCTGGGCAAACGGCGGTCGGGGAGGGTTGGAAACGGAGAGGGCTGACATTGTGAGCTCCTATAGATGGTCTGATTCGGATTGGTGGGTGGTCAGGGCGACGAAGGCGTCCTCGAGGCTCGCCTGCTCGACGCGCAGGTGCTGAGCGATGATCTGCTCGCGAGCCAGGGCGGTCACCACGGTGCCGAGCAGGTCGCCGGTCCCGCTGACCACGATCTGTGTGCCGTGGCGCTCGACGCTCTCCACGCCGGGCAGCGACGACAGCTGACCGTCGTTGACGGGCCGCGAGGGCTCGAACCGGATCACCTGCTCTGCGCCCTGCCGGCTGGCCAGGGCCGCCGGCGTGTCCAGCGCGACCACGCGGCCGTCGTCGATGACGGCGATGCGGTCGCACAGGCGCTCGGCCTCCTCGAGGAAGTGAGTGACGAGCACGACCGTTACGCCGCTGGCCCTGATCTCCTCGATCAGCGCCCACACCTCGCGCCGGGCCTGAGGGTCAAGACCCGTGGTCAACTCGTCGAGGACGGCAATGCGCGGCCGGCCGATCAGAGCCAGCGCGACCGAGAGGCGCTGCTTCTGGCCGCCCGACAGGCGTGAGTAGCGCGTGTTTCGCTTGCCCGCCAGCCCGAGCATCTCGAGCAGGCGGTCGCTATCGGCTGGATGGGGATAGAAGGATGCGTATAGCTCGAGCGCCTCCCCGACCCGGAGCTTGTCTGGGAGCGCGGATTCTTGGAGCTGAACGCCGAGTTTCTGACGGAGCTGGTCGCGCTGGCGGAGCGGGTCCAGGCCAGCGACGCGGATGCTGCCGCCGTCGGGCCGGCGCAGGGCGGAGATGGATTCCACGAGCGTGGTCTTGCCGGCGCCGTTGGGTCCGAGGATCCCGAAGATCTCCCCCTCCTCGATGCTCAGGGACACGTCCTCGAGCGCGACCGTGTCCCCGTATCGCTTGCGCAGATGCTGGATTTCGATGATCGACATGGATTTCTCCTGATCTCGTTCGGTGATGAGGAGATCGTTGCGAGAAGGGGGCCCTCCGACATCGACCGCGCGGCTCTAATTGCGCCTGGGGGCGGTGGACCCGGCATCCACCGATCGGTTGATGGCGTCCCGCGTCTGCGCCGGCGTCGAGCGCGAAGTTTTGCTCGCCAGCTGGCCCGAGACCCCGGCCGGGTCGCGGGACTTCAGGCTAAGCTCGCGGCGTGAGCACCGCACGCGGGTTCGCGTCCGACAACGCGGCGACCATCCACCCCGAGGTTCTGGCCGCGATCGCGCGGGTCAACGTCGGCCACGTCTTCGGCTACGGCCACGACGAGTACACGCAGCGAGTCGAGGCGCTGGTGGCGGAACAGTTCGGCGAGCACGCACGGGCCTTCTTCGTGTTCAACGGCACCGGCGCCAACGTGTTATCGATCCGAGCCACCTGCCAGCCGTGGCAGGCGGTGATCTGTGCCGACACCGCCCACATGAACGTCGACGAGTGCGGTGCGCCCGAGCACGTCGCCGGCGTCAAGCTGCTGACCGTCGCCGGACAGGATGGAAAGCTCACGCCCGACGCCGTCGAGCGACTCATCGCCAGGGTTGGCGATGAGCACGCGGTCCAGCCGCGGCTCGTCTCGATCTCGCAGTCCACCGAACTTGGCACGGTCTACACGGCCAGAGAGACGGCGGCGCTGGCCGAGCTGGCCCACGCGAACGGGCTGCTCCTCCACGTCGACGGCGCACGCCTCAGCAACGCGGCGGCGGCGCTCGAGCTGCCGCTGAACGCGCTGACCACCGATGTGGGCGTCGATGTGGTGTCCTTCGGAGGGACCAAGAACGGCCTTCTGGCCGCCGAGGCGGTGGTCTTCCGCGATGCGCAGCTGGCTGGCGATGCGGCGTATCTGCGCAAGCAGTCGCTGCAGCTGGCCTCGAAGATGCGCTTCCTCGCGGCGCAATTCGAGGCGCTGCTGACCGACGATCTGTGGCTGCGCTGCGCCCAGCACGCGAACGCGATGGCGACCCGGCTGGCCGACGCATTGGGCAACCTCCGCGGCCTCGAGATCACCCGTCCGGTCCATGGCAACGCGGTGTTCGCCACGATCCCCGACCGCGCGCGGATCGAACTTCAGGACGAGTTCGCGTTCTACGTGTGGGACGAGGGGATCGGCGAGGTGCGGTGGATGTGCTCGTGGGACACAACGGCAGAGGACATCGATGCGTTCTCAGATGCGGTCCACGCGGCTCTCGCTTAGCGCCCTCGTTGTGGCGATGTCGGCGCTGCTGGTCGCCACCGCCACCGCAACTCCGCGCTCGCGCCGACTGCGGACCGTCCACACCTGGGCGTTCGCCATCGGTGACGGCGACCTGAGCGGGAACGTCGTGGCCCGGTACGCCGCCTACGACCTCATCGTGCTCGACGGTCAGGAGACCAGCGCCCGGCAGGTGCGCGCGCTGCGCCGCGCCGGCAAGCTGGTGCTCGCATACCTCGATGTTGGGACGATCGAGCCGGGGAGACCGTGGTACCGCCAGGCCAAGCCATATCGGCTCAACTACTGGCCCGACTGGGGCGAGTGGTACGCGGACGTCGATGCCGCCGGCTTTCGTCGTCTGATCTCTCGTCGCGTGGCGCCGGGCATGCTGCGCAAGGGCTTCAGCGGGCTGTTCCTCGACAACACCGACATGGTCGAGACGCACACGGGCCAGCGGAAGGGCATGGACGAGCTGGTCCGCGGCCTGTCCCGCCTCGTGCACGGCAAGCACGGGTTTCTGTTCGCGCAGAACGGCGAGGACACGATCGCGCCGCTATTGCGCTACTACGACGGCTGGAATCGCGAGGACGTCAGCGCGACGTACAGCTTCGGTCGCCATCGCTACGTGCGCCAGAGCCACGCCGAGATCGCCGAGGCCGACCACGCGCTCCGGCGGATTGCGCGAGCGGGGCTGCTGACGCTGGCCACGGACTACACCGCGGCCGGCGACACGGCCGCCCAGAGGGCCGCGGTCAGCAATGCCTGCGCTGCCGGCGCGTTGCCGTTCGTCTCCGACATCGACCTCACGCGAATCCCCGCCACGCCGGCGCGCTGCTAACGCCCCAGGGTGCGGACGATGTCGCGTGCGGCGCCGGGCAGCGGCGCGATCAGCTCGCGCACGTGACTGAGGTCAGCCCGGAGCTCCGGATCGCCCACCTCCACCGGCAGCATCGAATCCTGGAGGGTGGCCAGCGTCTCGTCGGCAGTGCGCAGCGCGTCGGCGGCCTGCTCGATCCCGTGCCGAGGGTCGGTGGGCAGCCGCGCCGCCGGGGCCGCGAAGCTCCGCGTGGCCAGTCCAAACCGGCGTGCGAACCCATTGTGAGCCCGCTGAGCTCGACCGTAGGCGCCCTGCACGGGACGGAACAACTCGCGCTCGAGGCGATCGCCGGCCTGCTCGTCCATCCGTTCGTAGGCCTCGCCGAGCGCGAGCAGCGCAACGCCGACGTTGTCGGTGGCGCGGGCCAGTTCGTCGAGCAGCTGCTGGCGGGCGTCGGCGGCGCGATAGCTCACAAACCGATTGTGCCCTAGCCCGCGGCCGGCACGCGGTGTGAGACGATCTTGTTGTGCACGCGTTGGAGGACCTCGACCTGTCGTCGAAGTTGAGTGGGCAAGAGGGGCTCAAGCGCCTGCAGGCTGCCCAGCGACGGCTCCTGGCGCTCCGGCTCCAGTGCGGCGGTCTGATCGGGGACGGAACGCTCGGGCCGCCGCTGTGCGTTCTGTTCGAGGGCTGGGACGCCTCAGGTAAGGGTGGCGCGATCAGACGGCTGACGAGCCCGCTTGACCCACGCCATGTCAACGTCGCCCAGTTCGCCGCGCCGAGCGACCGCGAAAAGCGCCACCACTTCCTGTGGCGATTCTGGCCCGCCCTGCCTGGTTGGGGCGGGATGACCGTGCTCGACCGCTCGTGGTACGGACGCGTCATGGTCGAGCGGGTCGAGGGGTTCGCCAGCGAGGAGCAGTGGCAGAGGGCCTACGAAGAGATCGTCAGCTTCGAGAGCGGGCTGTGTGCCGAGGGCATGGTGCTGGTCAAGGTGTGGATGCACCTGTCCGAGAAGCAGCAGCTCAAGCGGTTTCGTGCGCGCGAGCGCGATCCTCTCAAGCAGTGGAAGCTGACCGGCGAGGATTGGCGCAACCTCGCGAAGCGCCCGGCCTACGAACTCGCCCTGACCGACATGCTCAAGCACACCGACCACGAGGCCGCGCCCTGGCACCTGATCGCGGCGGAGAACAAGCCGTACGCGCGGGTCGCCGTGGTCGAGATCGTGATCCAGGCCGTCGAACGCGGACTGCGGGAGGCCGGTCAGGAGCCGCTCGACGCCAAGGCGGCGCTGTAGCCAGTCATCAACCAAGGTTTAGACGCAAGCCCGCGCGAGCAATCAAATCATCAAAACCCACACAGCGAAGGAAGGCGCGAATGTCCACCGTCTCGCACCAGACGATTAAGCTGAGCAAAGGCAAGCACAGCTCTCCGGAGGACGGTGCTTGCGTGATGGAACTGGCCTCGATACTCGCCGGCGAGGCGTTCACCGACCACCCCGCCTGCGTGTGCCCGGCCATAGGCTCGTTCCTGCGGGCCTATAACGACTCGCTCGAAGACGAGCGGCGCCAGGATCTCTACGAGTACGCCTCGCGGGTCGTCGGCACGCACGGCTCGGCGTCGCTCGAACGCGCGCGGGCCGAGCGACTCATCGCCTGGGCCTCTGCCCGCCGCCCGCGCCTGTGGGCGCACATGTTGCCGGAGCGCTGGCGTGCGCGTAACCCGGGACGCCGCCCGTCGATCGACGCCGCCGGGACGCACGCGGTGCACTCGATCCGGCGGAACACCGACGAGAGCCATGCTGCTGCGCTCGCCTTGGTCGACGAGCTGGTGGCCATGCACCGGGTGGTGGATCAGCCGATGGATCCGGTCGATCGTGCCCCAACCGCGATCGCATGTTCCTGACTTTTCCCTCGCTACTGCGTTAACCCATCGAGCCGGCTGCGGCGCCGCAGCCGGCCTGGGCCGCCAGACGGCCAGGTCGATGGGTCCAAACTTCGACCTGGCTCGACGATCAGCTGTCGCTCGCCCTGGCCTCGAACGCCCGACAGGTGATCGTCGAGCTCGAGCGAGTCACATTCATCGATGCGCACGGGCTGAGGTTGCTCGTGCGGCACGCACGTTCGCGTGAGCACGGCGAGCGGGTCGCGATGAGGAGCCTCTCGTTTCCAGTTCAGCGAATGCTCGCGCTGACGGGCGTAGACGTCAGCTGAGCGTGACGACGCTGGTGCTTTCAGCCGCCGCATACAGCGCCTCGATTGCACGAGCCTGTCCGAGGGCGTCCGTGCGGCCGAGCAGCAACCGCCCATCGCCACGGATCGCCGCCGACATGTTCTCGGCCTCGAGCAAGTACGGATCGACGCGGTCGATCTCGATCCGCTCGGTTGCGCCCTCGTCGCGGCGCACTTCGATCCCGGGGTGGCCGCAGTGCCATGGATCGGCCACGAACAGCGTTCCGCGCTCACCGATCACCTCGAGCTCGCAGCGATCGGCGAGGGCCAGTCCGGCGTCGAAGTAGGCGATCACGTCGTCGGCGAAGCGCATCGTGGCCGCGAAGGCCACGTCAACGCCATCCCCGCCCAGAGCTTGTTCGGCGCTCACGCGCAGCGGCTCTCCGGCGAGCAGGCGCGAGGCGCTCACGCAATAGCACCCGACATCCATCAGCGCTCCGCCGTCGAGCGCGGTCGACAGCCGGACGTTGGCGGGGTCGCCTTCGAAGAAGCTGAAAGCCGAGCGGATCATGCGCACGCGCCCGATCACCCCGTCGTCGATCAGCTCCGTAAGGCGCCGGGTCTGGGGATGATGGCGGTACATAAACGCCTCCATGAGCAGGCGTCCCTCGCGCTCAGCTGTGTCGAAGGCGCGCTCGACGTCGGGCACGCGGCGTCCCATTGGCTTCTCACACAGCACGTGCTTGCCGGCCTCGAGCGCGCGGATGCTCCACTCGACGTGGAACGAGTTGGGCAGCGAGATGTAGAGCGCCTCGATCTCCGGATCGGCGAGCAGCGCGTCGTAGGAGCCGTGGGCGCGCTCGATCGAGTGCTCGCGCGCGTAGCGCTCCGCCGTCGCGGCATCGCGGCTGGCCACGGCGACGACATCCACGACGTCGGACTGCCGCACTCCGGCCAGGAACAGGTCGTTGATCCGGGCAGTCGAGAGGATGCCCCATCTGACGCTCACGGAGGGCACACTAAAGGACCGCCACGGGCCGCGCATACACTGGGCCCTTGCCAGATCGAGCCACAGCGTTCGCCCCCGGGCGCGTCAATCTGATCGGCGAACACACCGATTACAACGATGGCCTCGCGCTTCCGTTTGCCATCGAGGCGGGCGTCACCGTCCACGCGACGGCGCTGGCGGAGCCGCGGATCGAGGCGGTCGCGCTCGATCTCGACGAGGTCGACGAGTTCCCGCTCCACGATCCGCCGCGGGCCGACGGCTGGCCCGCATTTGTCCGCGGCGTGGCGAGCGAGTTGCAGGACGCCGGCGTGGTGCTCCAGGGGGCGCGCCTGGAGATCGCGGGCACGGTGCCCGCCGGCGCCGGTCTGTCCTCCTCGGCCGCGCTCGAGGGCGCGCTGGCCCTGGCTCTGACTGCGCTGGCCGACGCGCCCGAGCCCGACCGCATGGATCTGGCCAAGCTCTGCTCGCGCGTCGAGAACGACTGGGTGGGCGCGCGCACGGGGCTGCTGGATCAGATCGCTTCGCTGTTCGGCCAGCCCCGCCGCGCGCTGCGGATCGACTTCCAGACGCTCGACGTGCAGCCGGTCGCGCTGGAGCTGGGTGATTACCGGCTGGTGACGCTCGACTCGGGTCAGAAGCACACGCTGTCCGGTTCGGGGTACAACGAGCGTCGGGCCGAGTGTGCCCGCGCGTGTCAGGATCTCGGCATCAGCAGTCTGCGCGCAGCGACGCTGGCGATGGCCGACAGTCTGCCCGAGCCGCTGAACCGCCGCGCCCGTCATGTCGTGACCGAAAACGGCCGCGTGGAGACCGCCGTGCGAGTGCTGTCGCAGGGCGATCTGCCGGAGCTCGGCCGGTTGCTCGACGCCTCGCACGCGAGCCTGCGCGACTCGTACGAGATATCCACTCCGGCCGTGGAAGCCGCTGTCGCGCGCCTGCGCCACGCGGGGGCGATCGGCGCGCGGATCGTCGGTGGTGGCTTTGGCGGGTCGGTGCTGGGTCTGCTCGCTCCGGACGCGGCGGTACCGGCCGGTGCGATCAGGGTCAGCCCCGGCCCCGGCGCCGGGCTGATCCGCGACTGATCCAGGTCGCTCAGTCCGCGCCGCTCTCCTGGAGCAGCGCGAGCAACTCCGGTGGCGTGCTGACGATCACCTCGGCGCCGGCCTCCTCGAGCTCGGCGCGGTCGCCGACCCCCCAGGTGACGCCGACGCCCGGCACCCCGAGGTCGCGGGCGGCCTCGATGTCGAAACGGCGATCACCGACGACGACCGGCCTTGCCGCATCCAGCTCGAGGATCGCCCGGCCCACCGTCACCGACTTGGACTCGGGCGGACCGGCCAATGCCGGCGCACACACGACGGCGAAGCAAGCTCGCACGTCGAGCGCATCGAGCAGCGGCTCGGTGAATTCGATCTCCTTTGCCGTGGCCAGCGCCAACGGCACCGACAGAGCGGACAGGACCGCGGCCATCCCGTCCACCAGCTGGGTGTGTGCGAGGTAGACGGCGCCATAGTGCTCGTGGTAGGTATAGGCCAGCGGGGTCAGGTCATCCGACGGCCCTCCGGTCAGCAGCGCCAGACCCTCGAGTGTCGGTGGGCCGATCGCTGCGTCGAGTTCCGCGTCGAGTCGCGGCGGGTAGCCGTGCTCACGCAGGGCGGCGCGCAGGGCCATGCGCACCGGCTCGCGGCTGTCGATGATCGGGCCGTCGAAATCGAACACGACGGCGTCGGGCAAAGGCGTGAGCGTCATCTGGTGCCGTATCGTGACGCGCCCAGATGGCCGATGCAGTCCAGCTCACATCCGACGGACTCTCGTCCCAGGATGTGATTGCCGTCGCTCGTCGGGACGCGCAGGTCGCGCTTTCGGCCTCGGCGCGGGCGGCGATGGAGCGTTCGGCGCACGTCGTCGAGTCGCTGACCGACTCGGCCGATCCGGCCTACGGGGTGACCACGGGGTTCGGGTCGCTGGCCACGGTACGGATTCCGGCCGATCGGCGCGAGGAGCTCCAGCGGGCCCTGATCCGCTCGCACGCCACCGGCATGGGGCCACCGGTCGAGCGCGAGGTGGTGCGGGCGATGATGCTGCTCCGGGCGCGCACGCTGGCCATCGGCTACTCGGGGGCCAGGCCGCTCGTGGCCGAGGGCATTGTCGCGTTGCTCAACGCAGGGATCACGCCCGTGGTCCCCGAGCACGGGTCGCTCGGGGCCAGCGGAGACCTTGCGCCGCTAGCGCACTGCGCGCTGGCGCTGACCGGCGAGGGCGAGGTGTCCGATCGCGACGGCGGGGTGCAGCCGGCCGGCGGCGCGTTGGCGAAGGCCGGGATCGAGCCGATCATCCTGCAGGCCAAGGAGGGGCTGGCGCTGATCAACGGCACCGACGGGATGCTGGGGATGCTGGTCATGGCCGGCGACGATCTCTGGCGCCTGCTCAGAGTCGCCGACGTGGCGGCGGCGATGTCCGTGGAGGCGCTGCTCGGGACCGATCGCGCGTTCGCCGCCGATCTCATCGCTCTGCGCCCGCAGCCCGGCCAGGCCGCGAGCGCGGCCAACCTGCGCACGCTGCTGGCCGACTCGGAGATCGTGGCCAGCCACCGGGTCGGCGACCCTCGCGTCCAGGACGCCTACTCGCTGCGCTGCGCGCCCCAGGTCGTCGGCGCGGCCCGCGACATGCTCGCGCACGCCGATCGCACCGCGGCCCACGAACTCCTAGCCGCGATCGACAACCCGATGATCATGCCCGATGGCAGGGTCGAGTCGTGCGGAAACTTCCACGGCGCGCCGGTGGCGCTGGCCTGTGACACGCTGGCCATCGCCGTGGCTCAGGTGGGGGCGATCGCCGAGCGCCGCACCGACCGGCTGCTCGACGCCACCCGCTCGGGCGGGCTGCCGCCGTTCCTGGCCCCCGACGCGGGCGTCAACTCGGGGCTGATGCTGGCCCAGTACGCGCAGGCGGCGATGGTGGCCGAGAACCGCCGGCTGGCCGTGCCGGCCAGCGCCGACACCCTCCCGACGAGCGCGATGCAGGAGGACCACGTGTCCCTCGGCTGGGGTGCGGCGCGGAAGTTGCGGCAGGCGGTGGCGAACCTCGGCCGGATCCTGGCCGTCGAGCTCACCTGCGCAGCGCGCGCGCTCGACCTCCGCGCGCCCTTGCGGCCGGCGCCCGGAACCGCGGCCGCGCTCGCCGCCGTGCGCGAGCGGGTACCCGGGCCCGGTCCCGACCGCTTCGTTTCGCCCGAGGTGGCCGCCATCGAGGCGATCGTGGCCTCGGGGCAGTTGCTGGCGGCGGTCGAGGGCCGGGTGGGCGCGCTGGCGTAGGGATCGCCGTCAGCGCTCTCGCGATCGGTTCGGAACCGGGCGCGCTGGCCGCCTACTCAAACTCTCGCAACGCCGGATACAGCGCGCGGAAGCGCTCGAGCTCCTCGCGGTAGACATCGACCCACTCGTCAACTGGATCGATCCGCGGGCCCGGCTTGACCGTGGCCGCGACCGCCTCGTGCACGTCCGGCCACACGCCGGCCGCGACGCCACCGAGCAGCGCCGCACCGAACGCCGCGCCCTCATCGACGGCGACCCGCTCGAGCGGCAACTCGAGTGCCGAGGCGACGACCCGCAGCCACAGCTCGCTGCGGGCGCCGCCGCCCGACACGCGACCGAGCGAAGGCTCCACGCCGAGCCGGCGCACGAGATCCAGCGAGTCGCGCAGCCCGAAGGCCACCCCCTCGAGCACGGACCGCACGAGCGCGCCACGGTCATGGCGCACGCTGAGCCCGACGAACGCGCCCCGGGCATCCGGGTCGACATGTGGCGTGCGCTCCCCGGCGAGGTAGGGAAGGAACACGAGCCCCTCGGTTCCGGGCCCCCAGCCGGCCGCCTCGGCCATGAGCTCCTCGTAGGCGAGGCCCGCGGCGGTGGTGTCGCGCAGCCAGCGCAACGAGCCGGCGGCGGACAGCATCACGCCCATGGCGTGCCACCCGCCCGGCACCGCGTGGCAAAAGGCATGCACGCGGGCCTGGGAATCGGCGGCGTACTCCGGCAGCGCGGCGAACACGACCCCCGATGTCCCGAGCACGATCGACAGCGGCCCGGGCCGGTCGACGCCCACGCCCAGCGCCCCGGCCGCCTGGTCACCCGCGCCGGCGGCCACCGGCACGCCTTCCGGCGTGGTTCCGGAGACGACGGGGCTCTCGAGCACCGGCGGCAGCCAGTCCGGGCGCAGATCGAGCGCGCTAAGCACCTCGTCGCTCCAGCGCCGGCCGGCGACATCGAGCAGCAGCGTCCCCGAGGCATCCGAGGCATCGGTCGCGTGCTCGCCGCACAGCCGCAGGCGCACATAGTCCTTGGGCAACGCGATCCGGGCGATCCGCCCATAGATGTCCGGCTCATGCTCGCGCAGCCACAGCAGCTTCGGCGCCGTGAAGCCGGGCAGCGCCCGGTTGCCCGTGAGCTCGATCAGCCGCTCGAGCCCGACCGTGCGCTCAATCTCCGCGCACTGCGCGGCGGTGCGTTGGTCGTTCCAAAGGATCGCCGGCCGCAGCACCCCGCCGTGTTCGTCGAGCGCGACGAGGCCGTGCATCTGGCCGCTCAGGCCGATTCCGGCCGGCACACCGGCGAGGTCGTGCAGCTGCGCCAGCACGGACTCGGTCGCCCGCCACCAGTCGGACGGATCCTGCTCGGCCCATGCGGGTCGCGGCGTGGAGAGGGGATAGCCGGCCTCGGACCGCGCAAGCACGGCGCCGTCCGGATCGATCGCGACCCCCTTGACGCCCGACGTGCCGACGTCGATTCCGAACAGCGTCGGGCTCACGCCCCCAGCGCGGCGTACACGATCTCGTAGGCGCGGATCGCGTCCTTGCGCTGCTGCGCCTCGCGCAGCGCCGCGTCGTCGATCCGGCCGGCCACGTCGTCGATGAACCGCCACTGAAGCACTGAGCGGCGGACGGCGCCAGCCTGATCCTCGGTGTAGGGGTAGAGGTCGAAGCCGAGGCGCTCACCCGCCGAGCCGTAGCCGCAGCGACGCAGTTCGAGCGCCAGCTCGAGGGTCTCCATGAACGCGGTCGTGCCCACCATGTTGTCGTCGTCAAAGGTGCCCCAGCCCGAGTTGGCGTGCTGGTGGCCGAGCACCCCCTCGGAGGCGAGCAGCGCGGCGTACTCGGGGAGATGCTCGCCGTTCATCAGCAGATGCTGCCAGTCCATGTTGATCTTGACGTTGTCGATCCCCTGATCGCGCAGCTTGTGCACCACGAACAGGCACATGCCCATGTTTCGCATGAGGATCTTCATCGCCGGCTCGGAGTTCTTGTGCTCCAGGAACAGGCTCACCCCGTGGCGAGCGCAGATCTCGGCCGCCTCGCCCATTCCCTCGATCAGCCACCGCCACGAGTCGACGTACGGCGTCTGGAAGGGATAGTTGTATCCCTCACCGCCGGGCCAGATGATCAGGTTGGCGCCGAGCGAGCCGGCGAACTCCGCCGCGTCGCGAATGATCCGCCTGGCCTCGCCCCGTGTCTTCTCGTCCGGATTGACGAGGCCACCGCGCCCGAAGCGAGGGTCGAGGTGCAGGCCGCCGGCAATGCAGTAGATGTCGTGGTCGCCGAGCGCGGCCCGGACGTCATCGAGATTGTCGGGCGAGAGCTCAGCTGGGAAGTGGAACTCGTAGCCGTCCATGAGATCGCCAAGGCCCTCGACGGCGCGATGGACCTTCTCGGCCACCGGCTCGGGGTCGTAGCTGTGCTCGGGCTGGTAGCCACCCGGCACGAAGCGGGTGATCATCGGCCCGAACGCCCAGATGCCAAGACTCGTCTTCATTGCTGCTCCTCGTGCCGGTTTGGGAAGGTCGATCCGACAGGCGTGCGACAGCGCCGGATCTTACGGCTGCAGGCCACGTTAGCGATAACATCGCGTGCCAGTGAGGCTCGGTGCGAGATCTCGGGTCGAGGGAGAGAGAGCATGGACCCATCGAGGCAAAGAAATCCGGCTCACCGCCGGCGAGCGGTGGTGATGGCCGACGTTGGACGGCGGGCCGGAGTGTCCCATCAGACCGTCTCGCGGGTCATCAACGACAGTCCCCACGTGCGTCCCGACACGCGGGCCCGTGTGCTCGAGGCCATGGCCGAGCTTGGTTATCAGCCCAACTCGGTCGCCCGGGCGCTGGTCACCGGCAGGTCGAACACGATCGGCGTGGTCAGCTTCGACACCACGCTGTACGGGCCGGCCTCCACGCTACTGGCCATCGAACGCGCCGCCCACGAGGCGGGCTACTTCATCATCGTGGCCAGCCTCAAGGCGATGGACCGCCCCTCGGTCGCCGACGCCGTCGAGCGCCTGCGCCGCCACCGGGTCGACGGGATCATGGTCATTGCGCCTCAGCAGAGCGCCGTCGACGCGCTCCTGCACCCGCCCTCGAACGTCCCCATGGTGGCCGTCGAAGCCGGACCGAAGGGGAGCGTCCCGGTGGTGGCCGTCGACCAGCGCGCCGGCGCGACGATGGCCACCCGACACCTGCTGGAGCTCCGCCACGAGACCGTGTGGCATCTCGCCGGTCCCGCGGACTTCCTCGAGTCGCGCGAGCGGCTCGACGGTTGGCGACGAGCGTTGAAGCGAGCCGGCGCGCCCGTCCCGGGGCCGGTCGAGGGCGATTGGAGCCCCTCCTCGGGGTATGAGCTCGGCAAGATGCTCGCCCGCGACAAGACGATTACGGCAATCTTCGTGGCCAACGACCAGATGGCGCTCGGGCTCCTGCGGGCCATGAACGAGGCGGGTCGCGGGGTTCCCGAGGACGTGAGCGTGGTTGGGTTCGACGACATCCCCGAGGCGCCGTACTTCACGCCGCCATTGACCACGATTCGGCAGGACTTCGACGAGATGGGGGCGCGGGGTCTGGCCTGCCTTCTCGAGGCAATCGAAGGTCGCGATCCCGTCTCGTCGCGTTCGCGCGTTCGTCCCGACCTGGTGGTGCGCGCCAGCACCGGGCCGGCACCCAGGTGATTAGTTGCCTCCGCCATTGACCGCGCCGGATGTGATCGTTAACATGACCGCGATCGAAACGTCCCGGTGCCAGTGCTCGCCTGGCGCGCCTGTGATGTTAGGGAGGGTTGTGAGGAGGAGCGCGGGCGAGACTTTGTGGCGCCTTGAATCGACCGCTTTGCGTGGCGATCACGTACCCATGCCATCGAACGATGGGCATGACTTGGTTTACCTGCGTCGAAGAGTTGGTGGACGGTTAAGTCCGCTGGACACAGTCGGGCGTCTCTGCGAGCGTTTCGACCAGCGGGATATCTCAGCCACGAAACGGAGAGGAGTGCGGAGTGTCCGAACCAGATAACGAGTATTTTGGGGACGCCATCGAGCGTCTCGAGTGGGACGAGCGTAAGGAGGACGACAGCCCCTACAAGAAGTGGCGGCAGTTCAGTCGTCGCTCGGCATTGACGGGCGGCGCGGCGGGCCTTGCCGCGATGATTCTTGAAGCGTGCGGCGGGAGCAGCAGCTCGAGCTCAACCGCATCGGCATCGGGGACCAGCAGCTCGGCCGCCGCGATCTTCGGGGTGAGCGCGCATTACAAGTTCACCCTCGTGAATCACGTGACGACGAACGTCTTCTTCACGCCGACCCAGAACGGCGCCGCCGACGCCTGCAAGCTGCTCGGCTGCTCCTACAACTGGACCGGCTCGTCGTCGAGCAACGTCTCCGACATGGTCAACGCGATCAACAGCGCCGTCGCCGCGAAGGTGAACGGGATCGCGACCACCCTGATCGCACCGACTGCGTTCAACAAGCCGGTGCAGTCGGCGCTCAACGCTGGCATCCCGGTCGTCGCGTACAACGCCGACGAGAAGTCCAACCCGCGGCTGGCGTACATCGGCCAGGACCTGTACGTCTCGGGTCAGGAGATGGGCGACCACATCGCCTCGCTGCTGCCATCGGGGGGGCAGATCGCGCTGTTCATCGCGACGCCGGGGACGGCCAACATCCAGCCGCGGATCGACGGCGCGCAAAACACGCTCAAGTCCCATCCGTCGATCAAGTACAGCGTCGTGGCGACCGGGGCGGCGGTACCGGCCGAGCTGACGGTGATCAACTCGTGGGCCACCTCTCACGCGAGCGCCAAGGGCATGTTCGCGGTCGATGCGGGCAGCACCCAGGGCGTCGCGCAGACGATCCAGAAGCTCGGCCTGAGCAAGAAGGGCTGGAAGGGCGGTGGCTACGACCTCACGCCGATCACCGAGCAGCTGCTCGCCTCTGGCGAGATCCAGTTCACGATCGATCAGCAGCCCTACCTCCAGGGCTTCTTCCCGATCCTCGAGCTCTACCTGTACAACGCGTCGAAGGGGCTCAGCGGCATCGCCGACGTCGACACCGGCCTCAAGTTCCTAGACAAGACGACGGTCGTTCCGTACAGCAGCACCAAGAGCCGGTACGAGGGGACCGGCACGGCACCGGGAGTCCAGAAGTCCTAGGCGTCGCCCCGTCCACCGGGTAGCCTGTAGCCATGGCGGTCACCTCGGAATCGGGGCAGCCCGTACGTAGTACGCCGCGAGGCCCGGCACCCACCGGGCCTCGCGGCGGAACTCCGCGCCGGATCGCGAAGGGTTTTCTGACCCTACGCGAGGGCAGCATCATCGTGGTCACGGCGATCGCGGTGATCTATTTCGCGGCGACCACGAGCAACTTCCTGACGGTCGCCAACTTCAAGTCGCTGCTGCCGTACTTCGCCTTCCTCGCGATCATGGCGGCCGGCCAGGTGTTCGTGATGACGCTCGGCGAGATCGACCTCTCGATCGGCGCGCTGTACCTGATCACGCCGTTCATCTACTGGAAGTTCACCCAGGCCGGACTCCCGCTCGTCCCAAGCGTGATCCTCGCGCTGGTGGTCGCGATGCTGCTCGGCGCGATCAACGGCTTCTTCACGGCCTACGTCGGGATCGCGTCGTTCGTCGCGACGCTGGCGATGCTGTTCTTCCTCGACGGCCTGACGCTGATCATGTCCCACTCCGAGCAGATCAACACCCCGGGCACGTCGGTGACCCACGTTGGCACGTTCGCCCAGGTCTTCGGCGCGGGGACCTACGCGGAGTTGTTCTGGGCACTCGGGGTGATCATCATCCTGCAGCTCGTGCTCTCATTCACGCGCTGGGGCCTGTACACGATCGCGGCCGGCGGAAACCGGCTCGGCGCGGCGGAAGCAGGAATCAACACCCGATTCGTGGTGCTCCGCAACTTCGTGCTGTGCAGCCTCACCGCCGGCTTCGCCGGGATCCTCGAGGCGGTGCGCACGTCGAGCATGAGCCCCGACCCATCGGGCTCCAACGCCCAGCTGCTGCTGGCGGTCGCGGCGGTCATCATCGGCGGCACGCTGATGACCGGCGGCGAGGGAACCGTCGTCGGCGCGCTGATCGGCGCGCTGTTTCTCGGGATCCTCACGGACGGGCTGATCGTCAAGGGCGTCAGCGCCACCTACGAGTACATGTACCTGGGGATCGCGATCATCATCGCGATGACGGTCAACGTCTATGTTCGGCGCGTGCGACTGGGCTCGGGCCGTGGCTGACCTGTCGTTTGCCGGCCAGAAGATCGTCCCGCCGACGTCCGCGCCCGACGATGTGCTCCGGGTCGAGCACATCGCCAAGAGCTTCGGCCCGACGGTGGCGCTGCGGGACGTCAACATGCACCTGCGCAAGGGCGAGGTGCTCGGCCTGCTCGGCGACAACGGGGCTGGCAAGTCGACGCTGATCAAGATCATCTGCGGCTTCCAGCCGGCAGACTCGGGAACGATGTGGCTCAAGGGCGAGCCGTTTGCGCCCAAGAGCGTCGACGACGCACGCGCACACGGGATCGACACCGTCTTCCAGGACCTCGCCCTCGTCGGGCAGCTGTCGGTCTACCACAACCTGTTCCTGCACCGCGAGCTGGTCCGTCGCCCGATCCCGTTCGTCAGTAACGCGACCATGCGCCGCGAGGCGCGCAGGGCGCTCGACGAGATCGGTATCAACATCCCGCATATCGGCGTGCCGGTGGCCCGCCTCTCGGGCGGGCAGCGCCAGGCGATTGCGGTGGCACGGACGGTCTCCAGCGACGCCGACGTCCTGCTGCTCGACGAGCCGCTGGCGGCGATGGGCCCCAAAGAGGGAGGGCAGATCCTCGACCTCATCGGACGCCTGAAGGAGGCCGGGGAGGTCTCGATCATCATGATCCTTCACAACTACGCGCACGTATTCGCCGCCTGCGATCGCGTGAGCCTGATCCAGGACGGCGTGATCTCCTTGGACAAGCCGACTGCCGAGACCTCCGTGGAAGAGCTGACCGAGATCGTGGTTGAGGAGTACCGGCGAGCGCGCATGGCGCTGCGGGGGGGCAACGGTGGACCGGGCCAGACCTCCTCCGGGAACGGTGCACCTGGCGCAGCCCAGGCCGACGACGCTGCAGAGCCGGCTTCCGGTGGCTCCGCTGCCGGTCCGCCAGCTCAACCGTGAGTGCCGGCGCCTACTCGATCGGTGTCGACTTCGGCACCGAGTCGGGCCGCGCGGTCCTGCTCGACCTCGACAGCGGCGAGGACCTGGCGGTGGGGATCGTGCCGTACCCGCACGGAGTGATCGATCGGACGCTGCCATCAAGCGGTGAGCGCCTGCCGTCGGATTGGGCGCTGCAGGACCCAGACGATTGGGTGACGGTGCTGCAGAACGGCATCGCCTACGCGATCGCGGAAGCGTCAGTCGACCCGAGCGATGTGGTCGGGATCGGCATCGACTTCACCTCGTGCACGGTGCTCCCGGTCGACAGCGAAGGGATCCCGCTGTGCAAGTACGAGCAGTGGCGACAGCGCCCGCATGCGTGGCCGAAGCTGTGGAAGCACCACGCGGCCCAGGCCGTCGCCGACCGGCTGAACGAGGTTGCGCTCGAGCGCGGCGAGGAATTTCTGTCGCGCTACGGCGGGCGGATCTCGTCTGAGTGGTACTTCCCCAAGCTGATCGAGCTGTGGCGCGAGGACCGCGAGATCTACGACGAGGCGCACGCTTTCGTCGAGGCCACCGACTGGATCATCTGGTGGTTGACGGGTAAGGAGGTGCGGCAGAGCTGCACCGCCGGCTACAAGGCAATGTGGTCGCCCGACGAGGGCCTGCCGTCCCGCGACTACTTCGAGGCCGCGTATCCCGGTTTCGACACGCCGGCGGAAAAGCTCGGGCATCGGTTCGTGCCGCTCGGAGCTCGCGCCGGCACGCTCACTGCGGATGCTGCCGAGGCCCTCGGCGTGCCCGAATCGATCGCCGTGGCCGTGGGCAACGTCGACTCGTTCGTGTCGGTGCCGGGCGCCGGCGTCGAGCGACCCGGGGTCTACGTGATGGTGGTCGGCACCTCGATCTGCGACATGGTCGTTGATAGCAGCGAGGTCCGCCTCCCGGGTATCACCGGCGTGGTCAGGGACGGGATCCTCCCCGGTCTGTACGGCTACGAAGCGGGGCAGACCGCCGTCGGCGACATGCTCGCGTGGTTTGTGGACACGCTCGACGGAGCCTCATACGACGAGCTGGAGACGGCGGCGGCCGGGTTGCGGCCGGGGGAGACGGGGCTGGTCGCGCTGGACTGGTTCAACGGCAACCGCTCGATCCTGGCCGACGCCGATCTGAGCGGGGCGATCTTCGGGCTGACCCTGCGGAGCGCGCCGGCCGAGATCTATCGCGCGCTGTGCGAATCGATCGCGTTTGGCAACCGCCGGGTCATGGAGAACTTCGAGGAACACGGTCTCCCGCTGTCGGAGATCGTTGCCTGCGGCGGCATCGCCGAGAAGAGCCCGCTGATCATGCAACTGCTGGCCGACACCAGCGGCCGGACGGTCAGCGTGCCCGCCTCCGGCGAGGTGCCGGCGCGTGGCTCGGCGCTGTTTGGGGCCGTCGCCGCCGGGCACTTCGCCGACATCGGCAGGGCGATTGCCGCCACGCGTCCGGGGGCTGCACGCACCTACCATCCGGAGTCGGCTCGTCAGGCGGTGTACGACGATGTCTACGCGATCTACCGTGCCCTGTACGAGCGTTTGGGTCAGCGCGAGGTCGAGTTGCTGCACGGCCTGAAGCGGATCCGCTCCGAACGGGGGCCATCGTGACCCAGACCGCCGAGACCGAGCGCATGCGCGAGGAGGTACTGGCGGCCAACCTCGCCCTGCCCGCACACGGGCTCGTGACGCTCACGTGGGGCAACGTCAGCGCCATCGACCGCGCCACCGGGTTGGTGTTGATCAAACCCAGCGGCGTGTCCTACGAGGCGATGCGCGCGAGCGACCTGACCGTCGTCGACCTCGACGGCAACGTCGTGGCCGGCGAGCGACGACCGTCGACCGATACCCCGACGCACCTGGCCCTTTACCGGGGTTTCGCGGATATCGGCGGCGTTGTGCACACGCACTCGACGTGGGCGACGGCATGGGCCCAGGCTCAGCGCGAGATCCCGCTGCTCGGCACGACACATGCCGATCTATGCCCGCATCCCATCCCGCTCACGCGGGCGCTGACGGCGGAGGAGGTGACCGAGGACTACGAGGGGGCCACCGGGACAGTGTTGCTCGAGGCGGTCGGCGAGCGCGGCGCTGACGAGATCCCGTGCGCGCTGGTGCGCGGGCACGGCCCGTTTTGCTGGGCAAGCTCCCCCACCAAGGCGGTCGAGAACGCGGTAACACTCGAGGAGGTGGCACGGATCGCCTGGCTGACCACGGCGCTTGACCCGTCAGCGGCACCGCTGGCGGAGCCCGTGCGCGACAAGCACTATCGCCGCAAGCACGGGCCGCACGCCTACTACGGCCAGCCTTGAGCCCGACCGTGATCGCCGTGGAGGCCGGCGCGCTGCTGGCCGACTACGTGCGCGCCGAGGGCTGGGACCACTCGAGCTCGCCGCCACGAACTCCGCCGCGGTACTGGCCGGCGAATCGGAGGCCGCGCACGCGCTGCTCGCCGGCCTGCTCGAATCGGGCGTGGCCATGGCTCTCGCCGGCAGCTCGAGGCCGGCCAGCGGTTGCGAGCATCACGCGTCGCACTTCTGGGATCTGCTCGCCGCGCGGGGCCGGCGCCGCCACGCGTCCCACGGGCTCCAGGTCGGCTACGCCACCGGCTTTGCCATGAGACTTCAGCGGTTCGCCTTCGGTGGCGGGGTGACGCACTTGCACGTGCCCGCACCGGTGACCGATCCGCTGGGCGCGGCGGCGCGCGAGTGGCTCGGCGAGCCGACCTCGGACATCGTCGCCGCGGTGGAGGAGAAGAAGCGCCTCGTCGCCCAGCGCATGGCGGACGACTGGGGCGCGATTCGCTCGCACATCGCGCCGGCCCTCGACAGTTTCGCTGCCGTGGAGCGCGCGCTGGGCGAGGCCGGGTTTCCCGCCGATCCCGGCTATCTGGAGATCGACGAGATCACGCTGCGCGCGACCTTCCGTTTCGCCACGCGCCTGCGCGCCCGCTACACCGCGGTCGACTTCCTCGAGGGCCAGGGCGTGCTCGGGGCCGCGATCGACGCGATGCTTGACGCGTGACGGTCGAAGCTATCCCCGCTCGACCGGCCGGCGCGGATCGGTGATCCACTCGCTCCACGACCCGGCATACAGCCCCGCTCGGTATCCGGCCAGCGCGAGCGCCAGCACCTCGTGGGCCGCGGCCACGCCCGATCCGCAGTAGGCGCCATGCTCGTCGCCGGGTTGCAGACCGAGCGTCGCGAAGGCCTCGCGGAGTGCGACTCCGTCGAGAAACCGTCCGGCCGAATCGACATTCATCGTGGTCGGTCGGTTGAGCGCGCCGGGAATGTGTCCGGCCACCGGATCGATCGGTTCGCGCTCACCGCGATAGCGCTCGGGGGCGCGGGCGTCGATGAGCCGGCCTTGCCGTGCCAGGTCCGCCGCCGCGTCTGCGTCGAGCACGGGCATCCCACCCGGATCAGCCACGAAGTCGCCGGGCGCGACGCGGGGGATCGCTGACTCGATCTCGTGCCCAGCGGCCATCCACGCGGCCAGGCCGCCGTCCAGGACGGCGACCTCGGGGTGTCCGAAGTAGCGCAGCAGCCACCAGGCTCGCGCCGCCGCGGTGGCGTCGGCGGCGTCGTAGACGACGACGGCGCGGCGGTCGCTGACGCCGCTGGCCTGCATCGCAGCCGTGAACTCGCTCGTGCTGGGAAGCGGATGGCGCCCGCCCCGCCCGGGTGGGGCGGCCAGCGAGTGATCGAGGTCGACGAACACTGCGCCCGGGATGTGCGCTCGCTCGTAAGCCTCCCTGTCGGGGCCGGTACTGAGGCTCCAGCGCATGTCGAGCAGCGACGGTGAGCTCGATTGCAGCCGTGCGGCCAAGTCGGTCGGCGAGATGAGCGGCGTCACCAATGGTGGTGGACGTGTTCGCGAATCAACCGGTCGTAGACGTCCCGGACGGCGGCCAGCTGGCCCTCGGTCAGCGGCGGCGCCGAGGCGGCAGCCGCGTTGCCGCGCATCTGCTCGACGTTGCGCGCGCCGGGAATCACCGTGCTCACGCCGGGCTGGTCGATTATCCAGCGCAGGGCGAAGCGGGCCAGCGGAAGGTCGGGCCCGATCGCCTGGCGCAACTCGCGCACGGCCTGCAGCCCGACATCGAACGGTACGCCCGAGAACGTCTCGCCCACGTCGAACGCCTCACCATGGCGGTTGAAGGTGCGGTGGTCCTCGGGCGCGAAGGTGGTGTGCTCGTCATAGCGCCCCGAGAGCAGGCCCGAGGCCAGTGGGACGCGGGCGATGATTCCCACCCCGGCCTCGGCCGCCGCCGGCAGCACCCGCTCCAACGGCTTCAAGCGAAAGCAGTTGAGGATGATCTGGACCGTGGCCACGTGCGGACGGGCGATCGCGGCCAGCGCTTGATCGCATGTCTCGACCGACACGCCGTAGGCGGCGATGCGTCCCGCGGCGACCATCGCGTCGAGCGTGCCGAACACCGCGTCATTCATGTACACGCCGTCCGGCGGGCAGTGCAGCTGCAAGAGGTCGAGGCGGTCAACTCCGAGGTTCGCGCGCGACCGCGCGTTCCAGGCCTCGAAGTTCGCGGGGTTGTAGTTCTCGGGGCGCTGCTCGACGCGACGCCCCATCTTCGTGGCCACGAACACACCGGGGTGGCGGCGCAGCAACTCGCCGCAGAACTGCTCGCTGCGCCCGTCGCCGTAGACGTCGGCCGTGTCGAAAAAGCTGATCCCTTCGCCGACCGCTGCGTCGAGCACAGCCCGGGCGTCGTCGGGCGAGACCGCACCCCAGTCGGCCCCAAGTTGCCAGGTACCCAGTCCGATCACGCTCACATCGCGCCCCAGGCGCCTGATCGATCGTTTCTCCATCAGAAACATGCTGGCAAATCGCGCGACGGCCAGTCCCGTCACAATGCCAACTGTGAGTGAACACGGACTCAGGGCGGCCGAGGAGAAAATGCGGGCGGCCGGCCATCACGACGAGGCGATCCGTAACTTCCGCAGCGCCTACGAGCGTGTCGACGGTGGCGAGTCGGCGCTCATCGGCAGCGACGAGCTCGAGCCGGCACAGGATGTCTCGTCCTTGGACGAGCTGCCGGCCGAGCACGACACCCCCGCGCTCGACCGCTTCGTGACCATCAAGCTCAACGGCGGTCTGGCCACGACAATGGGGCTGCGAAAGCCGAAGTCGCTCGTGCAGGCGCGCGACGGTCGCTCGTTCCTGGAGATCATCATCGGCCAGACGCTGGCCCTGCGTCGCCGGTTCGGCGTGCGGCTGCCGCTTGTGCTGATGAACAGTGAGGCCACCCGCGAGGCGACCTTGAAGGCGCTCGCCGATCACGAGGAGATTAGGAGCGACGGGCTGGAGCTCGAGTTTCGACAGAGCATGATCCCCAAGCTCGAGGCCGACACGCTCGAGCCGGTGAGCTGGCCCAACGCGCCCTCGCTCGAGTGGACCCCGCCCGGCCACGGCGATGTGTATGGGGCACTACGTCGCTCGGGGATGCTGGCCGAGCTCCTCGCGCGCGGGTTTGACTTCGCGATGATCTCGAACTCGGACAACCTCGGCGCCACGTTCGAGCCGCGCATCGCCATGCACATGGTCAGCCATCAGCTGCCGTTCCTGATGGAGGTCGTCGAGGGAACCGAGGCCGATCGCAAGGGCGGACACATCGCGCGCCGGCGCGAGGATGGCCAGCTGGTCCTGCGCGAGACGGCACAGACGCCGCCCGAGGACGAGGAGTCGTTTCGCGACTACCGGCGCTGGCGTTTCTACAACACCAACAACCTCTGGGTGGATCTACGCGCGCTGTCGGCGCTGTTGGACCAGCGCGGCGGGGTGCTGCCACTGCCGCTGATCGTGAATCACAAGACGGTCGATCCCCGCGACGGTGACTCGACCCCCGTCATCCAGCTCGAGAGCGCGATGGGTGCTGCGATCGGAAGCTTCACCGGGGCTGAGCTGCTGCTCGTCCCGCGTACGCGCTTCGTCCCCGTGAAGACGACGGACGATCTGCTCGTCCTGCGCTCCGACGTCTACGAGGTGTCCGACGGATTGGTCATCGAGCCGGTTCCCGAGCGGCGCGGCAGGCTGCCGTTCGTCGAGCTCGACAAGCGCTTCTATCGCCTGATCGACGAATTCGAGCGCCGGTTCCCCGCCGGCCCGCCGTCGCTGCGCCAGGCCGAGCGGCTGGTTGTGCGCGGTGACGTCACCTTCGGCGCGCAGGTCGTCGTGCGCGGCGCGGTGGAGCTGACGGTGGCCGAGCCGACGCGCGTCGCGGACCGGAGCGAGCTGTCCTGAGACAGTCTCTCAGCGCTCGTCGGTGGCCGCGTGGACGACGAGCACCGCGCACGGGCTCGCGTTCAGCACCTGATGGCTGACGCTGCCGAGGAGCACCGAGCGAACCTCGCCGCGCCCGCGGGTCCCCATGACGATCAGATCGTGGTCGCCTCGCTTGCGCTGGTCGAGGATGGTCTGAGCGGGGCGGCCGTGCACGACCACCTTGGTCACCGACACGTCCTCGGGCACCCTGGCCACCGCGTCATCGACCAGCTGCGAGTACTCGCGGTCAGTCTCCTTCTTGAGCGCCCCGAAATCGACACCGCCTGAGTACGCGGCACCGCCCAGCAGCCAGGCCGCCGGATCAGGGACGCACGTGAGGATGGTCAGCCGGGCGTTGTTGGTCTGCGCCAGGTCGAGCGCTTCCGAGAGCGCGCGAGCGGCGTGCTCAGAGCCATCGATAGCCACGAGGATGTTGCGGAACATGCACTGCAGCTTCGCAGATCGACGGAGCCCCCGACGTGTCCGCGCTGAGAAAGCCGGGCCGGTGGCGCGCTCAGCGCGGCGCCACCGGCTCGGGTGAGATGGTCAGGAGCTGCGACGCGAGGCGGCCGGCTTCTTGGCCGCCGTGCTCTTGCCGGCCGTGCTGCGGCTCGCTGTCCGCCCGCTGCTCGAACGCGCGGACGACTTCGATGCCGTGCTCCGGCGGCCGCTGCGCGCCGGCGTGGCGGCAGCGACTACCTGCTCCAGGTCCTTCAAGAGCGTCTTGTTGGCTTTGCTGGCGTCGCGCCGCAGGGTCTTCAGTGCCTTGTCGACTTCGCGGTAGGCGCCCTTGGCGCCCCGGCCGAAGTCCGACCCGAGCGACTGAAGTGCCTTGCTCGCGTCGTCAAGAGCCTTCTCGAAGCGCGCGGTCGCGCGTTCGACATCCCTACGGCTGATCCCCTTGGTTGATGACGAGCTCGAGCGCGAAGTGGCTCGGCGCGTCGCTGGCTTCTTAGCGGGCGGCATGATTCTCCTTGTCGATCGGAGGTGAGAGAGGGCTAGCGAGTTTGCGCATTGGTGAGCCTATCCCGAAGTCTCGTTACTTGCCACCGGGCGCGCGTTAGGTGTGTGCGCGCGACTGCTTCGCCTTGCGGGATCGAACTCCTTCGCGTCGGCGTCATGGGGCATGTTCTCCCGCGTCGATGTTCCCGTCGATCGGTCCCACCGCTTCGACGCGCCCACTCTCGTCGACGAGCACGCCACCGTGTTCGGCCAGCACCTCGCGAGCGCCGCCGGGGCCGAGCAGCAGCGCCATCTTGCTCAGCGTCTCCGCCTCGAGCGCGCTGCCAGCCAGCGCGGTGACGGAGATCAGGCCGCTCCACACGGGGGCGCCGGTGCTCGGGTCGAGGAGATGATGTGCGTAGCTGCCGTCGGCTCGGCGCCAGATCCTCCGGTCCAGTCCCGACGTGGCCACGCCGCCTCGCGCGACGCGAAGGGAGCCGATCGAGCGCCGACCGAACGGATGCTCCACTGCGATCTCGTATGGCTCGACTTGCGCGCCCACACCGCCCACGGTGATGTCGCCCCCACAGTCGATCACGAATCGCGTGTAGCCGGACAGGCGATGCGCGACCGCGTCGGCACACAGTCCCTTTCCGGTTCCCCCGGTGTCAATCATCACGCCCGGCGGCCGGCTGATCATGCCGGCGTCGTGGTCGACTTCGATCTCGCGCCACAGCTGATCGGGATCCGGACGCGCGGGGGTTCGGGGCGGAGCCGCGGCCAGCGCCTCCGACAGCGACACCGGGGAGACGCCGTCCAGCGAGGCGCCGTAGCCCGTTTGCTCGAGCGCGCGCACCAGCGTGGGCACGACCAGTCCCCCGCTGCGATCCGCCGCCCACACTCCCGCGCCGACGGCTGCCAGAAGCAGGACCGACGACGGCACGCGCTGGCGAGGATCGTGGTTGAGCGCGGTCAATTCGCTGTCGGGCTCGAAGCGCGAGAGCCGGTGGGCAAAATCGAGCACGAACTCCTGCTCGCGTTCGGCGGCCCGATCTGGCGCGCGGGTTCCCGCTAGCAGCGGCGCACCGATTACGAACCGGATGTCGGTCGCCATGGCGCGAAATGTCACGTCGATCGCGCCGCTCATCGAGTCGGAGATGTTCCGCGGCGCTTCAGCCGCGCGGGCGACCGGCACCGAGACTCGGTGGTATCTCGTAGCGCTTCGACGGGAGCTTGGCCGACTGCGGCACGAAGACAAGCTTCGTGCCGGCCGCTGCCGCTGCCCGCCTGGTATGCCTGGAAGCGAACGTCACCCGCACGGCCGAATAGCGCAACAGGGCGGCCCAGGTGGTGGCGCCGATCGTGCCGGTGGCCGGCAGGCGGTGAGCCGATTGGAACGTCTTCACCGCCGCGGTCGTCCTCGATCCAAACGAACCGTCGATGCTCACCCGCTCTCCGGCACGCGCGAGATGCTCCTGGGCCCAGATGACGAGATCGCCCTGGGAGCCGGGACCGACGCTGGCGTATGCCTTGTGTGCCCGGTAGCTGGCCAACGAGGCGAGCCGCTGGCTGATCGCATGCCAGCTCGTGCCCGAGAAGTCCTGCCACACCCACCAGCTGGCGTTGGGTGCGTGGTAGGCCCGTGCCATCTGGCGGAAACGCCGAATCTGTCCCGCTGGCGGTGTGCCGGCGGGAGGGTCAGGGACTCCCTCGCCGATGGGGAAGATCTGCCGCCGGTAGACACCGTTGTACTCGTAGGTGTGCGCGTAGACACCGTCCGGGCTGGTGCCGATCACATACCAGTACATCTGCGGTGCGTTGTACTGCGCCCCGCCGGGGCCCAGGAACACCGAGTATGGGAAGGCGGGGTGGTAATCGACGTAGGGCAATCCGGCCAGGGCCAGCGGATAGCGCGCGCCGACCAGACGGCGAAGCTTGCGGATGTACGTCTGCGCCGCGATGTATTTGCCCTCGTACTGCCCCTCGGCGTCGATCATCAGACAGTCGGCGCCGTTCCGCGCCGCCCGGGCGCCGACGCTCGCCTCCGCGCTGGGCTGGTTGCCGTACACGAATTGCCACGCGCACGCGTGGAGCCCGTGGCGGTGCAGCGTTCTGACCAGCGAACGACTGAACTGCGACCAGTAGCTCGATCCGTCTCCGCTCTTGATGATCAGGGTCTGCACCTGATGGCTGCGGGCCTGGGCGATGATCGAGTTGATGTTGCCGCCGTTAGAGCTCGGCAGCTCCCAGATCCACATGCCTCGCACGGCCAGCGGGTTGTGCTTCGACACATGGGCGCCCCGATGCTTCTTCTTCTTGTGATGGGACCCGCCCAGCCCCGACCCTCCCGACGACGCGAGCGCCGAGGCCGCGCCGCCGAGCGCGAGCACGACAACGGTCAAAAGCGGTATCCAGCGCCGCCGGCTCTTCCCCAGAACACACCGACCGCACCCGCTGCGGGCCAACAACATACGGGTACGCACCGTAGCGCATCTCGCGCCCTCCCGCATAAGAAGTCCTGCTCATAACGCTTTTCTTAAGCCCCGGCTTGTTGGGTCGGTGGCGAGCCGGGGGATGTTGATCGCCGGGCGCGATGCTGTTCATGGCGGGGACGGTTCACCCCCGGGAAGAGCCTCGCGGAACCCTTGACGCCTCACGCCTGCGTCAGCGCGCACCGGCACTTCCCGGGGGTGACCTCCCCGCCTACTTGATGATTGGTACGACGGCGCTGCCGTCTGCTGCCGCCTGACCGCGATTCGCCGTGCGGCAGCTCTTCTTCGCTTCGCGCCGTGACGCATTGCTGCTGTCTGCTGCCGGCTGTCGCTGCCAAGAAGCTGCCACGGGGCACCGAGTTAGGTTGGGTCGACGGCGAGGCGCCGGTGCCGGCCACACAGCCCCTCGCTGGTCGCAAAGATGGTCGATGCCCGCGAGCTCCAGGGTGACCAGAAGGTGCTCGAAGTCGGCACTGGCTACGGCTACCAGACCGCATTGCTGGCGATGGTTGCGCGCGAGGTTTGGAGCATCGAGCTGTTGCCGGACATGACCGACGCACCCGGGACCGCGCTCGTCAAGGTCGCGATTGGGACTGCGACCCTGCTTGTCGGCGACGGTCGCGGGGGCTCCCCGAGCAGGCGCCGTTCGACGCGATCAACGTCACCGCGGTGTTTCCGACGGGTGTGACTACCGCTGGCAGAGCAGCCGTCAAAGGCCGGTCGCCTCGTGCAGCCCGATCGGCCGTACGGCGACCACGGCTATCCACTCGCCATGCGCCGACGCAGCCATGACGCGATCACACCGTTGCGCTCAGGCGGACATTGCCACCCGCACATCGCCGTCCTGTTCGAGCAGGGAGAAGCCGGTGGTTCCCGGCCCGCTGCGTCGAAACGACAGACTGACCCGCGAGTGCGCAAGCCGCAGGTTGCGCAGCTCGAGACTGTCAAGCCACTCGGGGAGCATCGGTCGATCGACCGTCAGCGTGTTGCTCGGGGCGTGCCCCGAGACACCCATCATTGCTTGCACCAGCAAGAATGGGGCAGCCGCAGCCCAGGCCTGAGGGATGCAGGCGACGGGATAGGCGACAATCGACGGAGAGTCATCGCGGTGGAAGCCGCAAAAGAGCTCGGGAAGCCTGAAGTCGCGGGCCGCGGTGGCCACTTCGAACAGACCGCTCGCGATGCGTGCAGTCGCCGTGTGGAAGCCGTAGCGCTTGAGCCCTGCGGCGGCGATCGCGTTGTCGTGCGGCCAGATCGATCCGTTGTGGTAGCTCATCGGGTTGTACGCGCGCGAGCTGCTGGCCAGGGTGCGGATCCCCCAGCCAGAGAACATGTCGGGGGCCATCAACCGCTCGGCGACCAGCGCGGCTTTGTCGTCGTCGATGATCCCGCAGTACAGACAGTGCGCGGGATTTGAGCCGACGCTGCGGACCTGCCGCTTGCGACCGTCGAGCGCGAGCGCAAAGAATCCCTCATCCGCGTCCCAGAATGCATCGTTGAACGCCGCCCGCAGTTCCGCCGCCTGCGCTCGCAGTTGGCCGGCGCGATCCGGCTCGTCGAACGCGTCGAACACCTCGGCGATCCGCAACTTCGCCTCGTACACATATCCCTGCGCCTCGACGAGCGCGATCGGCCCGTCCGCCGGCGAGCCATCCGCGTGCACGACCGAGTCGTGGGAATCCTTCCAACCGTGGTTGATGAGCCCTGCCGGCGAGCGCCGCTCGTATTCGATAAAGCCGTCGCCGTCGCGATCCCCCCAGCTGGCGATCCATTCCAGTGCCGCTTCCAATGCCGGGCGCAGCCGAGCGAGCGTCTCGATATCAAGCGTCCAGCGGTAGTAGCCGCCGGCGATCATCACAAAGAGCGGCGTGGCGTCGACCGTGCCGTAATAGGGCGTGTGCGGGATGTGGCCCGTTCGCGCCAGCTCGCCGGTTCGCAATTCGTGCGGGATTTTCCCCGGCTCGGCGTCCCGCCACGGCTCCTCGTCGCGCGCCTGCAGCTGTGCAAGGGCGAGCAGCGTGTCGCGGGCGACGGCGGGGTTGATCATCAGCACCTCGCTTGAGGTCAGCAGCGAATCGCGACCGAACGGTGCCACGTACCACGGGATCCCGGCGGCTGGCAATGCGCCACGCGTCGCGGGCATCATCAACGCATGCAGATCGCGGATGGACGCGTCGATCAATCGATCAAACAGCTCGTTGTCGGTCGTGATTCGGGCACAAGCGGTTTCCCAGTCACGGTGAGCCTGCTCGAGCCTCACTACGGCCTGCTCCATGCCGGCCGGTCCGCCGTTTCGAGCTCCACTACGGGGATCGATCGTCGCCAGCAATGTGACCGCCTCGCCTGGGGCAAGCTCCACGTCCCACGCGACGCGCACTCGCACTCTGTCGATGCCGACGCGCGTAGGAGCGGGGCTCAGTTCCACGAGCGTCTCGCGCCGCTCGCCGTCCTCACTTTCGTAGCCGAAGCGCAGACGATCACCATCGCGCGTTGGTTCAAGCAGGCGACCGCTCGTTCGCCGCTCCATTCCCCGGACCTCGAACACATCCGCGAAGTCTGCGCCAAGTAGAACCTCGACCGTGGTGGCGACCCGCTCGGGACGGAAGCTGCGGACCCGCACGCGGTAGTAAAGGCAATCGGCGATCAGGACGGTGCGACGCACATTGAGCGTCTCCTGTGGCACCTCGCCGCCTGCCGAGGGCAGCGCAGGGTTCGTGGCGTTGATCACCGCGTGATGTCCCGATTGCATCGATGAGGACAGCAGCACCGGTGGTAGCCCACCGACCGTCAGCCGCAGTTCCGAAAGATGTCGCGTATCGCGTGCGTAGAGTCCCTCCCCCGACGCCCGACCGGCGCGAATATCGCCGTCTGGACGTGTGCACACGAACGTCGCGCCGGACTTGAGCGCGAGTAGCTCCTCTCGCGCCTCGGCCGGAACCAGCGGCGCGCCTTCGAGATCACGTGCGTCGAACGTCTGGACACGATCGGATCTGCTCGCATACTGCTCAGTAGCGGACCCGAGTCCATCCGGTTTTGGGGTGAGGGCCATACGCAGCTCGCGTCATCGTATGGGCGCCGTCAGCCCTTGACCACCCCCAGCGGGACGAGCTGTGCCACCCGCCACGCGAGACCAGCTTGCCGGAGAGGATCGCTTCCACAGCGGGGCAAGCATCCGCAGGCGGACGATGACCGCAGTTCATGGGGGGCCCCGAGCGGATCGGGGGTCGTCCCTCGCACGCCTACGGACAACTACGGTGGCATGGACGCGCCCGCGGCCCCAACCTGTCTCGATGCGCGTCGCGAGAGTAGGCGGGCGATGTTGCGCTCGGAGGTCGACATGACCAATACAGCGTTTGCGCCTGTGGCTGCGAGTGGCGAATCAGCCCTGCTCGCCCGCCGGTTTGAGGCGATCTTGTTCGACTGGGACGGCACCGCGGCCCCAGATCGGCGTGCCGACGCGAGCCGCATCCGGAGGCTCGTCGAGGAGGCGTCCACCCAGGGTCTCGAGCTGGCGGTCGTAAGCGACACCCACCTCGGCGACGTTGACGGGCAGCTAGCCGCGCGACCCCGCGGCCCCGGCGGCCTGATCCTGGCGCTGAACCGCGGCTCCGAGGTGTTCTCCGTCGATCGGCACGGCGCGCAACTCTCCTTCAGGCGCACGGTCAGCACAGAGGAGGACACGGCCCTGTCACGCGCCGCCGCATTGACAGTCGAGCGGCTGGCCGCGCGGGGGCTGCACGTGCGGATCGTGTCCGAGCGGCTGAACCGGCGCAGGATCGATCTGATCCCCGAGGCCGAGTGGGACGACCCGCCCAAGGCCAGGATCGGCGAGCTGTTAGCTGCGCTGGAGAATCGGCTTGCCGCAGCCGGGATCGCCGGGCTCCCGGAGGTGGTCGAGATCGCCCGTGCCGCCGCCGCGCAGGCGGGTCTGGCCGATCCGAGGGTGACCAGCGACGCCAAGCACGTCGAGATCGGCCTGACCGACAAATCGGACTCGGGTCGGTGGATCATGCACTGGTTGTGGCGGCGCGGGATCGCGCCAAACCAGGTGTTGATCGCCGGCGATGAGCTTGGGCCGCTCGGCGGCGGTCCGGAAGCATTCGCGACTGTGCTCGAGGACCAGCTCGCACGCCGCCGGCGCGGCGAGCTGCCGATCGCCCTCGAGGACCCGGAGTGGACTCTTGTCGTCGACGGCGTCGACCCGCTGCTCGAAAGGGTGCACGAGTCGCTGCTGACGCTCGCCGACGGCCGGCTCGGGACGCGCGGCAGCACGATCGCCGGGCAGGGTAGTGGCGAGCCAGCGGTGCTGATGTCCGGCGTGTACACCAGGACCGGTGCGGAGGCGCATCTGCTGACGGCGCCGCGCTGGAACGAGATCGCCCTCGAGGGCGGCCAGGGAGCTCCGGTCCGTCGTGTGCTCGACCTTCGCGTCGGAGCGCTTCGCCAGTTGCTCGGCTCCGAGCAGGGCGGCGTCGACGCGCTGCTCTTCTCCTCGCTGGCACGTCCTGGAACGCCGGTGCTTAGGGCAAGGGGCACGATCGAGACGACGCGACTTGCCCGGTCGCTTGAGCCGCCCGCCGGGGTCACGCACGAGCAAGGCGAGGAGGACGGCCGGGTATGGATGTTGGTGAGAGGGCGGCCCGGATCGATTGCCGCCGCCGCGCACGGCTATCTGCGCGGCCGCGCCTCGGACCGGGTGCTCGACCGCTTCGTGGCCTACGAGGGCATGAGCCGGGGAGCGGCCGATCACGATGCTGCGCTCGACCGTGTGCGGAGCGCGCGGGAGATCGGCTTCGATGCGCTGTTGTCTGAGCATCGGCGAGCGTGGGCGTCGCGGTGGGAGGACGCCGACGTCGTGATCGAAGGCGATCCCGAGCTGCAGCTCGCGGTGCGATTTGCGCTCTTTCACCTGATCGCCAGCGTGCCGGACGACGGCGAAGCGGCGGTCGGGGCCCGCGGACTTACCGGCAGGGCATACCGGGGCCATGTGTTCTGGGACAGCGACGTGTACGTGATGCCGTTCCTCGCCGCCACCCATGCACCCGCGGCGCGCGCGATGCTCGAATACCGGATCAGGCGGCTGCCTGCGGCGATTCGTGCGGCGCGCGCCCAGCGCCGTCAGGGCGCGCGGTTTCCGTGGGAGTCCGCCTGGTCAGGTCAGGACGTAACCCCGCGCACCGCACGGGACAGCCACGACGAGATCGTCCCGATCCTCACCGGCGAGCTTGAGGAGCACATCGTCTCAGACGTGGCATGGGCGGCCGGCTGCTACATCGACTGGACCGGCGATCATGCGTTCGCCGCCGGTCCGGGACGCGAGCTGCTCGTGCAGAGCGCCCGCTGGTGGGCATCGCGGATCGCCCCCGACGAGCACGGTCGTGGGCACATCCGGAGCGTGATCGGCCCCGATGAGTACCACGAAGGCGTCGACAACAACGCCTACACGAACGTGATGGCGCGCTGGAACCTTCGCCGCGCCGCGGCGGCATGCGCCGAAGTCGTCGACGAGGACGAGCGGCGGCGCTGGCTCGAGCTGGCCGAGACGATCGTCGACGGCTTTGACCCCACGACCGGGATCTACGAGCAGTTTCAGGGCTTTTACGCGCTTGAGCCGCTCCTGATCGCGCAGATCGCGCCGCGGCGACCCGTCGCGGCCCACCTGCTGCTCGGAGCCGACCGGATCCGCGCCGCCCAGGTCGTCAAGCAGGCCGACGTGCTGATGCTCCACTACCTTGTGCCCGAGGAGGTCGCGCCGGGCTCGCTGGAGCCCAATCTCGACTTCTACGAGCCCCGCACCGCCCACGGCAGCACGCTCTCCCCGGGCGTGCATGCTGCCCTGCTCGCCCGCGCCGGCCGGCTCGACCGCGCCCTCGAGATGCTTTCTCTCACCGCGAGGATCGACCTCGACGACATCGGCCATATGACCGCAGGCGGGCTGCACCTCGCCGCGATGGGCAGCGTCTGGCGCACGCTCGCGTTCGGCTTCGCCGGGCTGCGACCCGTGGGCGACGCGCTCGCGATCGACCCCGTGCTCGCGCCCGGCTGGGAGGCGCTCGAACTGCGGGTAGGGTTCCGTGGCAGTCGCGTGCGTGTCCGGGTGCACCCTGACTCGGTCGAAGCGAGCGCCGACCCGCCCGTTAGTGCACTGAGCCCCGCGGGGGAGCACGTCGAGTTGGCCCGTGACGCCCAGACATTCGATCTCTCCCCACCATCCCCGACGAGGTCCCGATGACCACAGTGCTCGCCGCGCTCGGGTCGGACGCCTCCGCGCAACCGGTGCTCAGCACCGCGATCGCAGTCGCCGCGCTGTTCGACGCCACCGTCGTCGCGCTGCACGTACGCGAGAACGGCGTCAGTATCCCCGAGCCGCTGGCGAGCGCTGCCGGCGTCGAGCTGCGCGAGGTCAGCGGGTCCCCGATCGATCAGATCGTGGCCGCGACCCAGGACCGTGATATCGCCGCGCTGGTCCTCGGTGCGCGCGGAGTGCACGGAGGCCCGCAACCGGCCGGCCACACCGCGCTAAACGTCATAACACGTGTGCCCAAGCCGGTCGCCGTCGTCCCACCCAACGCACGACCGCCCGAGCAATTCGCCCGCATCCTCACGCCGCTCGAAGGGACAGGCGAGAGCTCGCAAGCCCTCGACGACACGATCAAGCTCGCTCACCGACGCGGGCTGAAGATCCTCGTCCTGCACGTCCACTCGCCAGCCACCGTGCCCGCGTTCTCCGATCACGACCCTCACGCAACCCGGGCATGGGAGCAAGAGTTCCTCTCGCGCTACATCTCCACCCCGCGCGAGCGCGTCACGCTGGTGCGCCGCCTCGGCGTCGCTGCCGACGACGTGGTCGCGGCCGCCCGCGAAACCGGCGCCGATCTGATCGTTCTCGCCTGGAGTCGGGACCTCAGCCGCGGCCGCGCACGGGTGGTATCAGAAACGCTCGCGCACAGCGACATCCCCGTGCTGCTGCTGCCCATCCGGTGAGGCGCCGCCCCGGTGGATCACGAGCCGACTCAGTACATCCCCACAGACAGATTCAGCGCTTGACCCCGATGCCCGGACCCGCGCCGAAGGATTAGATAGACGAGGAGGTGAAACCAATGGCCGCAGACAAGACCGCAAGCAGCGCACACGTAGGCGACTGGATCGAGGCGCGCGGGGTGCACGGTGAGCCATCTCGGCGCGGACAGATCGTCGAGCTACTCGGCCGCGACCAGCACGAGCACTACCGCGTGCGTTGGGACGAGCAGCACGAGTCGATCGTGTACCCGGCTGATGGAGTCGTCATCACGCCGCAGCACAAGCGGCGCATTCGCCGCGCGAGCCGTTAAGGCCAGCTGCAAATGACGGTCGAGGCGCTCGGAGTCGACACGCTCGAGCGGCTCGCCCGTCTGGACGCGCACGGATATCGCGTGCTGAGCCTGTACGTCGATAGGCCGACATCCTCGAGGCGGTACGCCTCACCAGCCCGGTCGAGCCGCTCGTCGTTGTCGACACGGTGCCTTGGCTGGAGCCGCTTGCGGCGCTGGCCTCGCCCGGTGACTGGGGTGTCGCGGTCCTCAGCCGCCGCTCAGCGCGGCTGCTCCGCGGAGGTCCGGGAGCTCTGACCGAGTTCGCGGCGATCGAGGATGAGCTGCACCGCAGGCACGCCCAGGGGGGCTGGTCGCAGGCGCGCTTCCAGCGGCGCGACCTTCGATGAGTCCGATCAGCTTCTCAGGCGGCCTTGAGGAAGTCCATCGCGCTGCGGGAAGGTGGGGTGTCGAGCACGATCGTGTGCTCGAGCAGTGCCTTCGGTCCCTGAACGAGCACGCGATCGAGCGCTGCGCCAGCGAGCATCAGAGACCCGCCGTGGCCCGTGCCAACCAGTACGCGTCTCGAGATCTCATGTACGAGCGCTTCGGTGCGCTTGCCAAGCTCGGCTGCGCTCAGTGGCAGCGCGACCAGCCGCACGCCGGCGTTGATGTCGCGGCCGACCCCGCCGCGAGAGTGTGTGTCCTACGGCGTCGATCTGTGCTGCGTACACGGAGGTTGCCGAACGAGCAACAGCTTGGGCTGCTCGGCGCAACCCGATTCCGCTCAGTTGTCGGCAGGCGGCGGAGTGCCGTGCTCCGTTGCGGTCGCTCCTGTCGCGCTGCCGGTGCCGACCGTCACGTGCGTGACGGGCACGTCCAGTTCACGGCGCAGACGCTCCAACTCCCCCTGTTCCTGCCAGCTCTCGCGCTCGCGCGGATGCGTGACGACGATCACCTCGTCGGCGCCAAAGTCGCGCAACTCGTCCGCGATCGCGGTCGTCGGGTCGGGATCGCCCACCTCGCCGCGCGCGACGATGCCGCACTGGTGCGCCCATGCGAGCGAGCGGTCCAGCCGCATCCGCGCGTCCGCCAGTCCGCTGTCGATGTCCGAGACGGCGTAATGCAAGTGCGACGTGAGCACTGGGGCCAACACGTCGACCTCGACGCGCTCGGCCTCCGCCCGGCTGATCAGGGTGTGCAGCTCATCGCCTGCGAGCACTTCGTTGGCAACCACGAGTATGTGTCGCGTACCGGCCGGACCGCCATGGGGATGGGGATCTTCTGCTGCGTCGCGCAGTACCGTGCGGCGGTCAGGGTTCTCCGCGCGCAGGTAGGCAATCGCCGCCAGCACGACTGCGATGGCGAAGACCGCGAGGCCCACCAGCGGTTTGGCGAGCCAGCCGACCAGAACCGAGACAACGATCAGTGCCACGCTCGCGAATACGAACCGGAACGCTTCCCGCTCTGACCTGATCGGGGTACGCATCGTACGCTTCACGTTACGCCGACCGGGGCACCAGGTCATGAGGGAAATCCCCGGCTCCGAGCGCGGGTTTTCCCGGACCCGCCACTGACTGGCCACTCCCGCCGAAAACGTGGGGCCGGCCGTGCGGAAGGCCCGTCGGCTCCGCCGCGGCCACGCCGCTCGCCCGGACCAACTAGCGGGTCGACGCGCTCCGAAACCGAGGCGATCTCTGCTCCACGCCCCAACAATTCACCGCCTCTGCCGACGAACCGCTCGCGTGGTGATGGCGGCGCCGCTTACGTCGCGCGCTCCGAGGTCGAACTGGTCCGGGTAGAAGCCGTCGCTGCGCGGCGCCGCACGATGTAGCGTCGGAGCTCGTCGGCGCCGAACACGATGAAGGGATAGGTGAGCAACAGCGCCAGGTCGCTGACGGGAGGCGCAGCGGTGCCGAGCAGCGTCTGAAATGGCGGAGCAAGCACGAACACGGCGGCTAGGACGAGCTCGACAGCGACGGCGAGGAGTAGATAACGGTTGCTGAAGACGCCGACCGACCACAGCGACGCGCGCTCCGTGCGCACCGCGAACGCGGTACCGATCTGGCCGAAGATCATGCCGAGGAAGGTCATCGTCGTCGCCTGCAGGTAGGCGTGGTGAAAGCGGCTGTGGACACCGACCGGGTCGCCCAGGTGCCAGCCTGCGCGTGAGAGCACCAAGAAGAAGCCGCCCAGCGACAGCACGGCGACGATCAGGCCAAGGAACAGCCACGCGCGCACCAGCATGGGTGCGCGAATCACCCCCTCCGATCGCTCGCGGGGCGGGCGCTGCATAATGCCCGGCTCGGCGGGATCGCGTCCGAGTGCGAGCGAGGGGAGCGTCTCGGTGCCCACGTCGAACGCGAGCAGCTGAAGCACCGTGAGCGGCAGCGGCACTGCGCCGCCGGCGAGCGCGAAGACAAGGAACGGGACGACCTCGGGTGTGGCGTGGGCGAAGATGTAGACGATGAACTTGCGGACGTTGTCGTAGACGACGCGGCCCTCCTCGACGGCGGCGACGATCGATGCGAAGTTGTCGTCGGTGAGCACCATCGTCGCCGCCTCGCGGGCGACGTCGGTTCCCGACAGGCCCATCGCGACGCCAATGTCGGCGCGGCGTAGCGCCGGGGCGTCGTTGACACCGTCTCCGGTCATCGCTACGACATGACCCTGTCCACGCAACGCCTCGGCGATGTGCAGCTTGGCGTCCGGCGAGGCGCGCGCGAAGATCACCTCGCGGTCGCCGGACACGATCTGTTCAATTTCCCGCTCGTGACGGTGGCCGAACTGTTCTGCGTTGACGACGACGAGGTGCTCGCCGCCGATTCCAACCTGGCGGGCAATCGCCGCCGCGGTCAGTGGATGATCGCCGGTGATGACGATGATTCGGATCCCTGCGCTGTGACAGCGGTCGATCGCCTCACGGACCTCGGGGCGGGGCGGGTCGAGCATCGTGACGAGACCGAGGAAGCACAGCTCGCGCTCGGCTTCCTCGCGCGAGGGGACCGGCGCGGCGGATGGCAGGGTTCGCCGAGCGAGCGCCAGCACGCGCAGCCCGTCCTGCGCGTATTCCTCAACGCGATGCATGATGTGCTCACGCTCCGCCGCTTCGAGCGGGAGCTCCCTGCCGTCCCCGGCGAGGACCGTGACGCAGCGGGGCAGGACCTCTTCCGGCGCGCCCTTGGTGTCCAGCCACGCGCTCCCGGATCTAAGCTCAAGCGTCGTCATCAGCTTAAGCTGCGGGTCGAAGTTGTACCGGTGCCGGCGTCGCTCAGCGCGGCGGTCCGCGTCGACGTCGGCCCCCAGTGCACGAGCTGCTCGCAGCAGCGCGACCTCAGTCGGATCGCCGGTTACATGGCCGTCGGGCTCTAGCCGCGCGTCGTTGCAAGCCGCCGCCGACTCGGCAAGCGCAGCCAGCGCCGGCGCGCCCGCACCGGCGGGGGGCTGCGCTCCGTTTGCCTCGATGATCGCTGCGCCGTCCGTGGTCCATGCTGCGACCGGGCGCATCCGGTTCTCGGTCAGCGTCCCTGTCTTGTCGGTACAGATCACATCGGTGGACCCGAGCGTCTCGACGGCGCTCAAGCGCTTGACCAGAGCGCCCCTGCGCGCGAGCAAGCTGACGGCGACCGCGAGCGCGAGCGTGATCACCGGCAGCAACCCCTCGGGCACGTTGCCGGCCAGCAACCCGACCGCGAACACAACGCTGTTCTTGACCGAAAGCCCGGCCCCGAAGATCGCGATCGGAACGAACGCAATCGCCATCCCCACCGCGATCCCAGCGATCAACCAAGCGACGCGACGGACCTGCCGCTCGAGCGGGCTGGGCTCCTCCTTGACACGCTCGGTCAGCGCCGCGATGCGACCAAGCTCCGTATGCATGCCGGTCGCGAACACGACCGCTTCGGCCTCGCCACCGATGCACGTCGTGCCACTGAGCACAAGGTCGCGGGCGACCAGACGCGGAACATCCGCATCCTGCAATTCGGCTGATCGCAACACCGGTACCGACTCGCCCGTGAGCGTAGAGAGATCGACCTCAACCGCGCCCAACAAGAGCCGCATGTCGGCTCCGACCCGCTCCCCCTCCTCCAATACCACGACATCTCCCGGGACCAACTCGACCGCCTCGATCACCCGCGGAGCGCCGTCGCGAAGAACGGTGGCGTGCTGGGGCATATACCCGGCCAGCGCCTCGACCGCGCGCTCGGCCTGCAGCTCCTGAACGAACGCGAACGCAGCGTTCAGAACGATCACGAGCACAACCGCGATCCCGACAGTCTGGCTGCCCACGAGGAACGACAGCCCAGCGGCCAACCACAGCAACAGCGCCAGCGGATGGGTCAGCTGCCGCGCAAGCTCGCGCGGCCACTGCACACCGCCGCGGCGTTGCAACGCGTTAGGGCCGTACTGCAGCAGCCGGCGGTCCGCCTCGCGCGCGGACAAGCCCTTCGGCGTCGTGTCCAGGTCACGCAGCAGAAACGCCTGAGACTCGAGCACCTCCACCGCATCGAGGGAACCCGGCGAAGGCGACGGCGAAGCCATTGGCTGCAAGCTAACCGACCCGTCTCGCCCCGCAACCGCACCGAGCCGCAGCCCTGGTCGCGGCGTTCTACTGACTATCCAGCGCAAACGCCGGCGTTCGATCTCTTGCTCCCGTCTCGAACTACATTGAGCGCGGCCTCTCCTGCGACCAAGCCGCCACCGCTCGCTGATCAGCGAACGGCCGTAACGACTGTCAAACATCAGGCGCGCGCGTGGGACCTCACGGTGACGTGGGCGGCGAGGCGCTCTATCTCGTCTCGTGTTCCGGTACCGAGACCGCGCCGCGTGACGTTCAGGGCGCCGGCGGCCATCCCGAGGCGAAGCGCGTCGATCATGCCCATCCCACGCGCGAGGCCAACGCCGGTGGCCGCAAACATCGAGTCGCCAGCGCCGCTTTGGTCGAGCGCGGCGAACACTGGTGGGACAAGCTCGATGTGCGCCCCGCTCGCGCCACCATCGATCAGCACGGCGGGCCCAGAGCCGCGCGAGACGAGAACGCGGCGCGCGCCGTCTGCATGCAGCCGGCGCGCGCCCGCGATGACGTCCGAAGGGGCGCCGCCGGCCGCATAGTGCTCCCCAACGAGCTCTTCCTCGCTGAGCCGCAGCAACTCCACGCCGCCCTCGAGCGTCGCCCGCAGCGGCGGGCCGGTCAAGTCGGCGATCACGATCTTCCTGTTCGCACGTAGATCGCTGACCAGCCGGCGATAGAACTCAGCTTCGACGACGTCGCCCGGTTTACAGCCGGTCACCATCGTCACTTCTGCGTCGAGCCCAGCGGTGAGCGCGATCCCGTACAGCTCATCCGCCGCGTGCCGTGCCAGCGGCCTACTTTCCACGTTCACAATCTCCATGCGCTGGCCGCTGCGACGGTCGTGAACATAGACCCCGTTCGAGGTCCCCGCGTCGGCGGCTCTCAGCGTCACCGGCTCGGCCGCGATCAACCCTCGCAGCACGCGACCAGGCTCGCCGCCAAGTGCGCAGCAAAACACGACCTCCGCGCCGAGCGTCGCCGCGAGTCGCGCGACCCAGAAGCCCTGCCCACCGGCGTGCACATGCACCTCGGGGCGATCCGCCCCCGGCTCGATCGTGACGGTGAGCAGCGGTGAGGGTGAAAACACCGCGACGCGGCCGCCCGACCGCTGCTTCGGCCACATGGACCGAAGCCGTGCGCGGGCTCGGCGAGCACGCGACGCGCGCCTCACATCGCCTCCGCGATGATGCGCCGGACCGGCTCCACCAGCGATGGAACCGAGGCGAGCGTGTACCGAGAATCGGCGTCGTGTTGCGAGCGGTCGTAGTCGAACACGACCCCGCCGGCCTCGCGCACGAGCAACAGGCCCGCGGTCACATCCCACGGCAGGTTCGACAGCATCAGCGTCGCGTTCAGCCGCCCCGCCGCCAGCCACGCAAGGTCGAGCGCCGCGGATCCAAGCATTCGCACCCGCAGGCTCTCGCGCGCCAGGCGTGCAAGCGCCGCGAGATGCACCCGGTTCTCCTCCTCGGACCCCACACCGACCCTGAAGTCCGCCACCCCGACGATCGCCTCGCGCAACCCGGCGACCTCCGCCACCGAGATCCTCGTGCCATTCAGGTACCCCCCCTCACCCTGGCGGGCGATGAACCGCTCGCCCAGCAACGGCGCGTCGACAATCCCGAGCACCGGCTGCCCCGCGATCACCAGCGACAGGGAGATCGAGCACAGCGGACTGTCCCTCGCGAAGTTGATCGTGCCATCGATCGGGTCGAGCACCCAGCGCGCCTGTGCGCCGGGGCGCTCCTCGCCATTCTCCTCCTCGCCCAGGAACGGAATCTGTGGCGCGTCCTGCGTCAGCGAGGCCCTGATCTCCGACTCGATGCGCAGGTCGACGTCGGTCGCGAAGTCGCGGTCTCCCTTGCCGATCAACTCGCCGATGTGCGAACGGCCCTGGCGGAGGATCCGCGCACCGACGTCGACCGCGTGCTCGGCGGCCAGCAGGAGTCTGGCCGAGCTCGAATCTGGGGCGGCCCCCGGGTAGGTGCGCTCGCCCAACGGATGGGTGATTTCCTCGCTCATTGCGCGACCGGAAGCTGCGCAAGCACCCTCCGAGGACGCCTCCTTGTATCGGGTGGCATCGCACGGACGTACTCGGCGCGCTGCGCCGGGGGCAACGCGTCAAGGCACGTTCCGTACTCGTGACGCATGGACAGATCCTGGTCCGTGAGGTGCAGCGACACATCGGGACAGACCGTGCCTACGGTGTGGACGACTACGGATCGCGCGGGCCGCGGGCTTCCCGCACAGCCGCGTGCGGGCTATTGCCGACAGGAACACAACCGACCGTTCGCGGCCCAGCGTCGCGAGTTCGCTGGGCAGCTCGTCGAGCGGGATCGCGCGGGCGCCCGGGATGTGCGGCAGCTCGATCTCAACCCGCCCCCGGCGGTTGACCGATCGTCTGATGATCCGTAGTTCCTGCGCGTCGACTCAGCCGTCTCCGACGGGTTGCTGATCGATGGCAACGTGAACTCGTGCGGCGATGACATCAACCTGGTGATGACCCAGAGGCCAAGTGGTGCACTCCGTCTACCGCGAGGGCTCGAAGCTCCGCCAGCCGCTCACCGCAGACGAGGACTGACGAGCAAGACGGAGCGCCTCGCTTTGCCGCTCCATCGCACGGCGTCTCAGCTTGCCTTCGCCGCGACCCAGCGCCGGCGCGCGAGGCGGTCGAAGTGCGGCTGCCCGGTGAGGGGTCCCAGCGGTCTGCGTACAAGCATCGGGTCTCCCGGTGGCAGCTCACACAAGCGCGCGCGGATCTCGGGCGTGCGAAGATGATCTGCGACCGTCTTCACCGCAACCTCGATCACCTGATTACGCCGCTTTGCGCTCATCAGGTTCGTACCCATCGCGTCGAGATCCTGGACGGTGGGCTGGATCAGGATCACCTCGGTTCCTGACGCGCGGACGCGCTTGACCTCGCTGCCGAGTCGCCGGCCGGACGCCTCCCGCAGCAACGCCGCTGCTCGCTCAGCAAGCGTTCTTGGTCGCGGCGCGTGCAGCGAGGAGGTCGGGTTCAGGCAGATCACGAGCTCAAGCCCCTTACCGGCCAGCACATCGAGGTTCGACGTCGACGCAACGCCGCCATCGACGTAGCGGCGCCCAGCCATCTCCACCGGCCGATAGAAGCCAGGGATCGCACATGAGGCGGCGACCGCATCTGCAAGCGACGCGGGCGGCGCGTCCGCCCGGCCGAACGCGACCCGCCGTCCGGTGTCGTGGTCGCAGGCCATGATCCAGAGGTTGGGGTGCGGCGGCCATCCGTCGCCAGCTACGCGCCGCATCGTCTCCTTCAGCGGCTCTGAGGAGATCAGCCCCCGGGGAAGCCAGCCGGCGAGGATCGCCGCCGGCGAGTAGCGGTACGGACGGGCAAGCGAGGCGAGCGCCAGCCGCCACGAGCCGGGACCGAGGGCGGGCACGCCCGGATGCAGCCGAAACACCGCGCCGGCCGACCGGCTGGCGTCGACCGGTTCTGCCTGCTCGTCGTCGACGGCCTCGGGAGTCTCGCCTGCCGAGTGCGCAAGCATGAACCACGGCGCCACGCCCGACGCCGACAGCCCCGCGATCATCGCTCCGGCTGAGGTCCCGACGACGTACTCGGCGCTCCCCGGATCCCAGCCGGTCTCCGACGCGAGCGCATGCAAGGCGCCGACAAGCCAGGCGCCGCCGACCACGCCGCCGGCGCCCAGAACCAATCCCACCCTCATGGTGTTGCGCTCCGCTTCCGGCTGCCGCACCCCGCGGTCTACTTCTCGCCGTCCGAGCGGCCCAGCGACGTGCCCGCGCTATCGATCACTTTTCGGATGAAGTCGTACTGCGTGTGGACCAGCCGGTCGGCCATCTCCATGGCCGAGTCCACGATCTCCTGCCGCCTGGACGGGCCCTCGCCGTGCGCAGGCAGCGCCTCATCGACGGTGTCGACGAACTTGCGAACGGCTTCGATTGCGGCTCGTTGACCAGCCTCAACGGAATCGAGCACCTCCTCGGACAGCTTCGTGGTCCTGTCGATCGCGCTCGCGGGACGAGCCACGGTCGTGCGGCGCCTGCGGGCCGCCGGGGTCTTTGCCGCCGGACCGCGCTTGATCGTTGTCTGCGCCATTGTGTCCTCCATTCGGGACGTGAATTCGCTCACCGTGACCGTCTCACCGTGACCGTAAGCGACGCGCGCACCCGCTCCATCCGTAAACGAACGCCGACCCCGTCCGTACAAAATGCGTGGCACGCCGGCCGCTCGCTGCTTGACGCGCAGCCCGGCCCGCCTTTGTGACCGACTTCGGAGCCGCGCGTCAAGCAGCGAGAGCATGAGTGCCGTTGGCTTGCGGCTCCGTTGCCGCTCCGGTTTGGCGGTCGTTCCGTGGGACACTGCGAGCTGGCTGATCCGCCTGTCGAGCAACGCGCGGAGGTCCTCAAGCTGCGCCTCGGCGGGCCGGTCGCTGCGCAGCGTCACGTGCGCCTCGGGCGCCAGCTCGTCCAGCGGCTCCCAGGCCGAGCTCTCGCGCATCACGACCGACAGCGACGCATCCGAGACGCGTGTTGGCTGGTGGTCGCGTAGCGCTGCCCGCTCCGCGAGCACGCGCATGGGCGCCTGGCACTCGACGAACAGCAACGGCGCCGCGGCGCCGAACGCGTCGGCGAAGGCCTCGCGGTCGGCACGGTGGCGGAATCGTCGCGTCGACGAGCGCACCACCGCAGGCGCCCGCAGTCCCCGCCGCGCGCCGGCCGAGCTCGGCATAGGTCATCCGGTTGAAGTCGGTGCTGTAGATGCGGTCACCTGCGCGCTTCTGGGACGCGCCGTTTCCGGCTCGTCCTGCATCGTCAGGACGACGATCGCGGTGCTGGGCGATGCCTCGAGGAACGTCGGGATCGCCTCGAGGGTCGACCCGCCGGGCATATTGAGGTCGAGCACGAGGATGCTTGGCTTGTAACCGGGGACTTTGCGTACCGTCGCGCTGACGTCGCCCGCCTCCGCGACCACCTCAACCCCTTCCTGCGCATCGAGCAGCCTCCGTTGGCCCCGTCGCACCACCGGGTGATCGTCGGCGAGCAGGACCGTCACGGCGGTTCTGGCATCCGGGCGAATCGACTCGCCTCTTTGAAGAGGAGCGCGCTGGGGACCGCAGTCCTCCTCCGACGTGGTCAGCCCAATACCACGCCGATGGGTCCCTCTCCCGCCTGGATCGATCATCGGGCCAGCTCCTCAAGGCGACTGCCCGGTACGATCGACGCGCACCGTGACCGGGCTCATCGGCGCATCTCGCTGCGCGTGCTTCTCAGCGTGAGATCCCATCGCTGGCCACCTCCTTCAACATGGACTGGTCGGTGGTCTGCGCCGGCGCAGCGCGCAACCGGTAGGCGAGCGTCGTGCGTCCGTTCCGGTGTTCGCATGGCACGCGCTCGATCTCGTAGCCGGCGAGCTGCAGCTCGTACACGCTCATGGCGGGCGTCTCGATGCCGCGCTCACGCAGCGCCGCGATCGTCAGCCCACCGTCCTGATCGGTCTCGAGCAGCCGCAGCAGCCGAGTCAGATCACGGTCCCCCGCGCCCGGCGGACGGGCGAGCTCGGCTCTCGGTTGAACGGCGTCGATGCTCATCGGCTCGTGCTCGCTGGTTGAGCGGAGACCCGGTGTCCGCCAAGCCGAGTCTGTGACCGCTGCGAGAGCCCCAGGGCATGGCGAGCACCGATCGCCTCGCGGTAGACCCGCTCGTAGCCGGTCGCGGTGACCGACGCGTCGTAGCGCTCGGCCACGCTCGCTCGGCAGCGCCGAGGATCGATTGAATGCAGGCGGTGAACCGCGCGGGCCATCTCGGCCTCGTCGGCCACCAGCATGCCGTTCTCGCCGTCGATCACGGTCTCCGTCGCGGCGCCCTCCGCGAACGCGATCACCGGCGTGCCGCACGCGAGCGCCTCGACCATCACCATCCCGAACGGCTCCCGCCAGCGAACCGGCATCAACAACGCGGCCGCGTTCGCGTACAGCTCCTGCTTCGCGACCCCTGCGACCTCGCCGACGTAGTGCACCCGCCGATCGTCGACGTGCGGCTCGATCCACTCGCGGAAGTAATGCTCCTGCCCGATCTGCACCGGGCCTGCGAGCACGAGCGTCCGGCCCGCCAGTCGCGCCGCCTCGATCGCGCGGTGCGCGCCCTTGACCGGGTCCATCCGTCCGATCCACAGCAGGTAATCCCGCTTGTCTGTGCGAAGCGGCCAGCGGGCGACCGCGATCGGGTTGGGAACCACGTGACTGATCCGGACGCCGGCCGGCGCGCTGTCCGCCTGCGAGCGACTGATCGCCACCAACAGCGCCTTGTGCCCGTGGCGCTGATAGAACGGTGCCGTCCTGCGGTCAAGCGCGCCGTGGATCGTGTGCACCACCGCAGTGTCGACGCGATCGGCCATCGCCAACGCGGTGAAGCCCGAATGGTCGTGCACAACGTCGAATCCCTCGCCGTGCTCGGCCGCCCACTCGGTCTGCTCCCACGCGCACGCGACGTGATCTGACTCATGCAAAGACGAGCCGATCTCATTCGGATGAGCGCCGTTCAGCAGCGGATGCACGCGCGCCGCCGAGCGCGATCCGGGCGCGGCGAGCAGCGTCACCTCGTGACCCCGCTCGACCAGCGCGTCGCACAGCAGATCGACCACCGCCTCGATCCCGCCATAGCCTTGCGGCGGCACCGGGATCCACGGCGGCGCAAGCACCGCGATGCGCAGCGGCTCCGCGCCCGTGCGAGGCGACGGCAGGAGCCGGATTGGCGAGTCCGATGCTCCGCGCGCTCCGCTCGGATTGGCAGCGGGTTCGCTCATCATCTTGAACCGCTCCGATTGGTTGTGGGAGCGCCTCGCCCGTCGGCTTCGGGTGCGTGGCCCTCTTCGTACAACTCAGCCGCCGGCAGGGGTGAGGAGAACATTTTGACCGCGACGCGGGTGCGCGCGAGGCATCGCGGGCAGTGCTCGACGGCCATCCAGCGAGCCTTGGGCCTGATGCTCAGGCCGCAGCGCGGGCAGTTCGAAAACGGCGCGGCGCGCGGGCTCGCGACCTGATCTTCAATGCTCGACATGAACGCCACCTCTTCGTTGCTGGAGGAGAACGCCCCTGTCGGCACAACGGGATGTGCTGGTGACCGCCACCGTGGGTCGATTGATGCGGCGGCGGACGCGGCTTCGATGGAGCATCGGCGTTCCCCGAACAGGCTCAGAAACGCCAGCCGACCCGGGCTCTTCACCCGAGCGAACTCATCGTCTAGACGCTGCGCCGGCGCCACCTTGGCAAGCGCTTCCAGCGCACAGATCACCGTAACTCTCCGGGCAGCGCGCTCCATCCGTACTTTCCCGGGCATGGTGTTCCGTGGTCGCCCGCGATTGCGCCTTCGGGGCGGCTCGCTCATCAGCGCGGCCAGCCGGATGGGCCAGGGTGCTGGCTTCACAGTGGCGCGTCCAGGATGAACAGCTCGGCAGCGATGTCGGGGTCGATGTGGTTGCCGCTGATGAACGCGAGCACCCTGCGTCCCGTGAGGCGCTCCACGGCCTCGCGGACGTCAGCCTCCATCGTCTGGTGGAACAGGTGGCGGATGTGATCCACCGCCGCCGTCCGACGCTCTTCGCGCGGCGGGCCCGGCTGCCTCGGTTGGTTTGCGTTGGCCCGGCTGTAAATGACTGCGGCGGGGCGCGCTGTTTGCGCTCCGCGTTTGACCCGCGACGTGCTCGTCGCGCGCGGTTCGATCGACACTGCTACCTCATGGCTGACTTGGGCTGCTGGAACGTCAGCCAAGGCGGTGGAGCTGACGAGTTGCCGGCCTAGAGTCGAGCCGCACGAGTGTCCGCCGGCCCTTTGGGCAGTAGAGCGGACCACCTCAGGATAGCGAACTTCCACAACGTTGCCGGAGGCGCGATACTGGCGCCAAATGGATGACGATTCGCCTAATCTGCGCGTCCTGATCGCAGACGAGGATGAGCGCCGGATCGCAGAGATCGCCGACGTCGTCTCAAGGCTTGGCCACACGGTAGTCGCGCGACTGCTCGATGTCTCGGAGATCACCGAAGCGACGGAGCGCGATCACCCGGACGTGGCGATCGTCGCCGTCGACGGGCATCAGAGCCGCGCGCTCGACCTGATCTCAGCACTCGTCAAGCAGGCCTCGTGCCCGGTCATCGCCGACATCGACAGCGCTGACGACTCGTTCTTGAAGGACGCCGCGCAGCGCGGCATCTTCGCCTACGTCAAGCATGGCGAACAGCCGGGAATGGAACACGCGATCGACATCGTCCTCCACCGCTACGCCGAGTTCAGCCGCCTGCACGGCGCGCTGCGCACCGGCGCGATCATCGAGCAGGCGAAGGGCATCCTCATGGAGCGCCACGGGATCGGTCCGGATGAAGCGTTCGCGGAGCTGCGCACCCGCGCCCGGAACACCAACCAGAGCGTGTTCGACGTCGCCAAGGCGGTAACGCTCAGCTATCCGCTGTTCAAAGCGCGACCGACCGACCCCGAATGAGACCCACGCGGCCGCAGCCGGGCTTCCTGGCGGGGCCATCGAGGATGAACAGCTCCGCAGCGACGTCGGGGGTCGAGTGGTTACCGCCGATGAACGCGGGCACGTTCCGGCCCGTGAGACGTTCGACAGCCGCGCGGAAGTCCGCCGCCATCGTCTCGTGGAGGAGCTGGCGAATGTGTCCCACAGCCTCCCCCGATTGCCGTCGGTGAGGAACTTCTCGGCGGCAACAGGACACCACGCAACAAGCAACAAGAGCGGTATCACGCTGCGCGAGCGCGCCGAGCAGGAAATCGATTACCAGCGCCACCTCGGTCGTCAGCCCGGGGTCCTCCTGGTGACTGCGGAGGTACCCGGCGATCGCCGCGAGCGCTACGAACGCGAACGCGACACCCGCCACTGCGGCCTGCCCCACTCGCCAGCTAACCCGCGACTCTCCGTGCCACGAGTTCAGAACACCGGACCGCACCTGCCACCGGGTGTACGGCTGCCAATCCGTGTTCACTGGACCGTACCCGAAGGACGATTGACCGGCAGACGGGCCGAGAAGCCTCGGGACGACCGGACCCGCACCCCCCGAGCCCAGGCACGGCGAAAGGCCGTCTCGTTGATCCTCTGCTCTTGGGAGAGAATCTTCATGACGACCTTCCGTCTTCATCGATAGTCGCAATCGCTGATGCCCCCCGCATCCGTAATTCCCACCCACATCTATGCGGAAGGTCCGCAAGCGTTAATCCGGCGCGAAGGTCTCGACTCCCGGCTGATCGAAGCCAGCGGATCGCCGACGAGCGCACGGCGACTGGCGCTCATTAGGTCGCGCCGTCCGCGTCACGGACGATTCGCCGGGCCTGGCGACCGCTGACGCCAAAACGCTTCTCGATCTTCTTCCAGGAGCCCCCGTTGGCTCGTGCGGTGACGATCTCGGCGTTGCGCTGCGACCGATCGTACGGATTTAGCTTGCGAATCCCGTTCGTCGCTGGGTTGGCGCAGCCCCTCGCTGAGTCCACCGGCTCCACAGAACACGTCGACGGCCGGCGGCCAATAAACGCTGCCAAACCGCTTGGCGAATCGCCCGAGAAACGACGGAAGCCCCGCACCGGGCGGGGCCCCCCTGAACGTCTGCTCGTCGTCTGAGACGCTACTTGATGAACAGGATCTCCGAGTACTTCGGCAGCGGCCACAGTTCATCGGCCACGACCTTCTCGAGACGGTCCGCCACCCCACGCACGCCCGCCATCGCCGGGATCACCCGGTTCTGCATGTACTTGGCGTGTTCGAGCACGTCGTCGTGCGGCTGGTTATCGCCGAGGTTGGCCGCCTCGAGTTCCTTGATCGCGGCGACGAACTCGAGGATCAGCCCCTCGAGTTCCGCGATGAGCTCGGACAGCCGCGCGTCGCGGAGCGCAGCGAGGTGGCTGATGGCTGCCGGCAGCAACATCGTGCGCGCGATCGAGGCCGCCGTCTCGGCCTCGATGTTGAGCTTGGTGACGTACTGCTCGGCGAACACCTCATAGCGCGACTCGAGTTCGCGCGGCGATAGCACCCCGTACTTCTCGAATAGCCCGACGGTGTCCTCACTGATCAGGTACGGGAGTGCGTCCGGCGTCGAGCGGAGGTTGAGCAGTCCGCGCCGCTCCGCATCGGTGTGCCACTCCTCGGAGTAGTTGTCGCCTCCGAAGATGATCTGCTTGTTGGCCGTGTAGCTGCGCTGCAGGATCGGCGGCAGGGCCGCCTCGAGATCCTTGCCCGACCCGAGCTCGCCCTCGAGCTCGTCGGCGAGCGAGTCGATCGCCTCGGCGACGATCGTGTTCAGCACGGTGTTGGGCAGCGACAGCGACATGCTCGACCCCAGGGCGCGGAACTCGAACTTGTTGCCAGTGAAGGCGAACGGGCTCGTCCGATTGCGGTCGCCACCGTGCATCGGCAGCGGTGGCAGCACCGGCGTGCCCAGCCCGAGGAATGACTCCGCCGTCGACTCGCCGGCCTCGCCGCGCTCGATCGCTCCGAACACCTTCTCGAGGCCGGTGCCGAGGAAGATCGAGATGATCGCGGGCGGCGCCTCGTTGGCGCCGAGTCGATGGTCCTGACCGGCCGAGGCGATCGACGCGCGCAGGAGACCCTGGTGCTTGTTGACCGCCTGGATGACCGCGGCGCAGAAGAACAGGAACTCGAGGTTCTGGTGCGGCGTGTCGCCGGGATCGAGCAGGTTCTTGCCCGTGTCGGTGCCCATCGACCAGTTGTTGTGCTTGCCCGAGCCGTTGACGCCGGCGAACGGCTTCTCGTGCAGCAGGCACACCAGCCCGTAGCGGCGGGCGACGTTCTGCATCACCTGCATGGTCAGCTGCTGGTGGTCGGAGCCGACGTTCGAGTTCTCGAACACGGGCGCGATCTCGTACTGGTTGGGCGCCACCTCGTTGTGGCGCGTCTTGACCGGCACGCCGAGCTTGGCCAGCTCGCGCTCGGTGTCGAGCATGCAGGCCAGGATCCGCTCGGGGATCGAACCAAAGTAGTGGTCGTCGAGCTCGTGACCCTTGGGTGGCTTGGCTCCGAACAGGGTGCGACCGGTGGTGATCAGGTCCGGGCGCTCGAAGTAGTACTGCTCGTCGATCAGGAAGTACTCCTGCTCGGGGCCGACCGTCGTGAACACCCGCTGCGACGCATTGTCGTTGAACAGCTGTAGCGCCCGGATCGCCGACCGGCTCAGAGTGTCCATCGAACGCAGCAGCGGGATCTTGTGGTCGAGCGCTTCGCCCGTCCACGAGGCGAACGCGGTGGGGATACAGAGCAGCGCGCCGTTGGGATTCTCGAGCAGGAAGGCCGGGCTCGTCGGATCCCAGGCGGTGTAGCCGCGGGCCTCGAACGTCGCCCGGATGCCGCCGGTCGGGAAGCTCGAGGCGTCTGGCTCACCCTGGATCAGCTCCTTGCCGGAGAACTCGGCCAGCGCCGTCCCCTCGCCCGTGGGGGCGTAGAAACTGTCGTGCTTCTCGGCCGTCGAGCCGGTGAGCGGCTGGAACCAGTGGGTGTAGTGGGTGGCGCCTCGCTCCAACGCCCACTCCTTCATCGCCAGCGCCACCGCGTCGGCCAGCGAGGTGTCGAGCGCCTCACCGCGAGCGAGCGTCTGCTGCAGCCGGCGGAAGACGTCCCGGGGCAACCGTTGGCGCTGAACTGCGGGGCTGAACACGTTGGCGCCAAAGATCTGGTTGTCGGCGACGGTCAGGTCGGGGGCTCCGAGAGCGCCTCCGTTGGGGGTCCACTGGGCTGCGAGTACGTTCTGCTGGCGGATGCGAGGCATACGTTGGTAGTTCCTTCCTAAGGCGTCTCGGCGGCGGAGACGCGCATACGTGAGACGGCCTCGGAGCAGCCCCGAGGCGTATGGCGGACAGCGTAGGGGATGAGACGGGCTCCGGTCACTATCCGTATGGCCAAACCCGGAAGTTGCGGATTCTCCCGAGGGCGAAGCCCGGTCGACGGCGAGCGCGGTTGTGAGCGCCAGAGGCGTCACCCGCGGTCAGCACACCCGCGGTGAAATACTCGCGCCTATGCCCTTCAACGCCCGCCTCGCGCCCACTGTCTACGTACCCGTCTCCGACCGCTACGAAAAGCTCGACTACCGCCGCTGCGGCCGCAGCGGCCTGCAGCTCCCGCCGATCTCGCTCGGCCTGTGGCAGAACTTCGGCGACGACTTCCCGCTGGCCAACAGCCGCGCGATGCTGCGCCGCGCCTTCGACCTCGGGATCACGCACTTCGACCTGGCCAACAACTACGGGCCGCCATACGGCAGCGCCGAGATCAACTTCGGGCGGATCTTCAGGGAGGACTTCAAGCCCTACCGCGACGAGCTCGTCATCTCGACCAAGGCCGGGTACGACATGTGGCCGGGGCCCTATGGCGAGTGGGGCTCGCGCAAGTACGTGCTGGGAAGCCTGGATCAGAGCCTCCAGCGAATGGGCCTCGACCACGTCGACATCTTCTACTCGCACCGCGTCGATCCCGAGACGCCGATCGAGGAGACGATGGGGGCGCTGGACACCGCCGTCCGCTCGGGCAAGGCCCGCTACGCCGGTATCTCCTCCTACGGTCCCGAGCGCACCGAAGAGGCGGCGCGGATCCTGCGCGAGCTCGGCACTCCGCTGCTCATCCATCAGCCCTCCTACTCGATGCTCAACCGTTGGATCGAGGGCGGTCTGCTCGACGTGCTCGAGCGCGAGGGTGTCGGAGCGATCGTCTTCTCACCGCTGGCTCAGGGCCTGCTGACCGAGAAGTATTTCGATGGCATCCCGGACGATTCGCGGGTCAGGCGCGGCAACGCCTTCTCCGAGGGCATGCTCACCGAGGACAACATCAAGCGCGTGCGCGCTCTGCACGAGATCGCTCAGCGCCGGGGTCAGCGGCTCGGGCAGATGGCGATCGCCTGGGTGCTGCGGGACCCGCGCGTGACCTCGGCCCTGGTTGGCGCCTCAAGCGTCGAGCAGCTCGAGCAGAACGTCGCCGCCCTTGACCATCTCGATTTCGACTCCGAGGAGCTCGAACAGATCGACCGGCACGCGACCGAGAGCGACATCAACATCTGGGCGCGGTCGAGCTCGGCCTAACAGTCAGCCGGTGTTGACGACCTGGCCGTTGTTGTTGACGTAGGACTTCTGCGGGTTCGAAGTGATCTTGACGTCGAGCGTGCCCCGTGGAATCCCGCCGCCGTTCAGCCGCGCCTTGGCCTTGCCGTTCAGCCCGGCCGCGACCACGTACTGGACCTCATAGGTACCCGGGACCACCGCGGTCACGGCCCAATCGAAGGTCTTGGTCTTGCCGGGCTTGAGCGGCCCGCGCGCCCAGGTGTTGGAGTAGGCGGTGACCGCCCCGCCGGCGCCCCCCTGCTGGCAGCTGTAGCCGCACGGTCCAGGGCCTCGGTTGATGATCCACACCGGTCGCGAGTGACTGGCCAGCCCCGGCATCTTCAGATAGGTCGCGAACGCCTGGACGGCGGTGCCGTACTTGGGGTTGGTGATCGTCACCGCGATGTCGGGGATGGTGTCGCGACCCGTGTTGCGCACCACGATGACCAGATGCGTGTTCTGGGCCAGCCGCTGGAAGGACGGGAAGGTGGCTTTCGTCACCTGCACGGGGAAGATCCCGCTCGGCTCGCTTGAGTCCTGCTCCTGGCCGCCTCCGCATGCGACCAGCCCGAGGCCGGCGACAATCGCGACCACGACCCCGCAACTCCTCATTCTCCACCGGTTCACGGCTGGCTGAACATACCACGGGCATCCCACCCCAGCGCCGGTTCTGGCGACAGTTGTGACTTGGTCATTCGCGGGTCGTTGCCGTAGGCTTAGGTCCCCGCGCGGTCGCGTGCCTGCGACGGCGAAGATTCCGGGAGGACAGAGAGAATTTGATTCGAGCAGTCGCCGATCGAACTTTCCTGCCGACCAAGAACGTCTTGGAAGAGGTCGGGAACATGATGATCCTGACCGCCAAGACGATTGTTTCCGCGATCAGACCGCCCTACCCCTACGGCAGCGAGTTCGTTGGCCAGTTCTTGTTCGCGATGAAGTTGTGCTGGTTCCCGCTGCTCATCTCGACGGTGGCCTTCGGCTACGCCGCACCCGGTCTGCAGGCGGCGAATTTCCTTGTCCTGTTCGGGGCTCTGGATCGTCTCGGTGGCTTCTTCGTGCTCGCCTCGATCCGCGAGTTCGCGCCCTTCGTCGACGCGATCGTGCTGGCTGGCGTGGCCGGCACGGCGATCACGGCCGACCTCGGCGCCCGCAAGATTCGCGAGGAACTAGATGCCCTTCAGGTGCTGGGCGTCGATCCGGTCAAGAACCTGGTCGTCCCCCGCTTCCTCGCGCTGATGCTTGTCACCGGACTGTTTGACATCTACGCGCTGCTGTTCGGCATCTTCGGCGGGATCGTCGCCACGCTGGTCAACAACGCACCACTCGGACCGTTCTGGGCCACGTTCTTCAACAACGCCTCGACCACCGACCTGTGGGGCTCGGTGGTCAAGACCACGATCTTCGGAGCGATCATCGCGATCGTCTGCTGCTACAAGGGGATGACTGCGTCCGGCGGGGCGGAGGGGGTGGGGCGCGCCGTCAACCAGGCGGTGGTGATCGCCTTCCTCGGCGTGTTCGCGTTCAACTACGCGTTCACGCAGACGCTGCTGGCCACGCACCCAGAGATCACCACGATCGCGAAGTGAGCGCGCCCGGACGCTGATGGAAGGCCTGCTGGCAACACCTCGTGGCTGGATCGAGTCGTTCGGTGAGATGGTCAAGTTCATCTCGCAGGTGGTCGGTGAGGTCCTGCGCCTGCGAGTGTTCAGGTTCTTCGGCGAGGCGCTCCGCCAGTCGGGGATCCTGATCATCTCCTCGACCCTGGTCATCTGGGGCCTGGTCTTCATCATCGGCCTCGAGTGCGGCGTCGAGGGCGCGTACTTCGATCGAGCCAACGGGGTGCCCGCATACGCGGGCGTGTTCGCGGCCTGGTGCGATCTGCGCGAGCTCGTCCCCTACGGCTTCGGCTACATGATGTCGGCCAAGATCGGCACGGGAATCGTCGCCGAGCTCGGATCGATGCGCATCTCCGACGAGATCGACGCGCTCGAGGTGATGGGCATCAGTGGCATGACCTTCCTGTGCGCGACGCGTCTGCTGGCCGCCTGGCTGGTGCTCCCATTTCTGTACATCTGCTCGATCGGCGCCGGTTTCTTCGCCAGTTATCTGGTCGTGGTCCAGCAGATCGGCGACGTCTCCTCAGGTGGGTTCTTCCTGATCTTCTGGCAATTCCAGAACCCGCCAGATCTCTTATTCAGCTTGATAAAGGCTATGGCGATGGCGACCGTCATCGTTCTAGTCGGCTGCTATTACGGATACAACGCCAGCGGCGGTCCGGTGGGTGTCGGTACCGCCACGGCAAAATCGATGGTGGTCAACATCGTGTCCGTCCATCTCATCGGAATGCTCGGTACGCAGCTCTTCTGGGGCGCCAACCCGAGGGCACCAATCGGAGGCTGATATGGAGAGCGGGAGAGACAATCCAGAGACAGACGAGCCCGCCCCGCTCCACGACGAGCGGGAGCACGAGCCCGACGGCGCCCAGGCGACCGAGCCGGACCATGCGCCGGTGACCGCGGAGGCGGGCGAACCCGAGAGTCCCCACGACGGCAACGGCGACCAGCCGGCCGCTCCGCCGGAGCCCGAGCAGGGCGGCTCGCGCGTCTCCGTGGTCGACGAGCAGCCTCCCCGTCCGGCGCCACCGAAGGGAGCCAGCGAGGAGGAGTACCAGTGGCACACCTACAAGGTGTATCCGTCGGGGCGCCCCGATGCCGTCGAGTTCATCGACACCTACAAGGCGTTCGGACGGGCACGGATCCTGCGCGGCCTGAACATGGGCCTGCCCGAGGGGATGGTGTCCATGATCCTCGGGCCCTCGGGGACGGGCAAGTCGGTCTGCATCAAGCACATGGTCGGCTTGCTGTATCCCGATGAGGGCGACATCCTCGTCCACGGCGAGTCGGTCCCGAACATGCCCGACGACGACCTGTTCGAGATGCGCAAGAAGTTCGGGCTGCTGTTTCAGGATGGAGCCCTGTTCGGCTCGATGAACCTCTTCGACAACGTCGCCTTTCCGCTGCGTCAGCACACCGAGAAGGGCGAGGAGGAGATCGGCGAAATCGTCATGCGCCGCCTCAACGAGGTCGGACTCGGCGACGCCCGCGACAAGATGCCCAACGAGCTGTCGGGTGGGATGCGCAAGCGGGCCGGATTCGCGCGCGCGCTTGTGCTCGAGCCCGACATCGTGTTGTTCGACGAGCCCGACTCCGGCCTTGACCCGGTCCGCACGGCGCTACTCGGCGAGCTGATCCTCGAGATCCATCGCGACATGATGGAGGAGGCCAAGGCCAAGCAGAAACCGCACCTGCCGACCTTCGCCGTGATCACCCACGACATCATGAGCGCTCGCCGCGTGGCCGACTACATCAACGTCCTGTGGAGGGGGCGGATTGTCGAGGCCGGCCCCGCCGAGGACATGCTCAATTCCGACAACCCCTTCATCCGCCAGTTCCTGGCCGGCGAGTCGCAGGGTCCTCTGACGATGGATTAAGGGCCACTCGGCGCCGTTCGCGTCACGGTCGCCGCGCTAGACGCTTGGACGCGGTTACTTCCGCCTACCAACGCCCGCCCCCGATAGCCTGAACGCCATGAAGGAGAGGCTCGAGGGCCTTGCTCGAGCAGCGGCTCGGAGGCCAGTACTGACGATCTCGATCGTCGTCGCCGCCGCGATCGCCGGCGGCATCCTCGCCCTGGGCCTCAAGCCCTCGACGGGTACGGACACGTTCGTCTCGAGCTCCTCCGCCACCTACCGCGCCACCGCCGACGATCACCGGCACTTCGGCGGCGACGCCGTGGTCGTGCTGATCCGGGAACCGCTGACCGATCTCGTCGAGACCAAGGACCTGGCCACCGTCACCTTCCTCGAGGCGTGCCTGGCCGGGCAGTACGTCGTGCCCAGCCAGCAGCTGCAGGCCTTCCAGCCCGCACCGCCCGGCGCGCACGCGCCATACGGCGGCTACGCGAGCCCGTGCGGAAAGCTGATGCGCTACAAGCCTGTCCAGGTCGTCTACGGGCCGGGGACGTTCCTGAACCGCGCCGTGGCGGCCGTCAACGGCGAGATCCAGTCGCTGCTCAAGTCCGCCCAGCAGCAGATCGCGAGCGCCAGTCAGGCGGCCGAGAAGCTGGCCCTCGCGCGCGGCCTGAGCCGTGCTCAGGCGCAGGCGGCGGCCAAGTCCGCCGGGGCGCTCGAGCAGCAGCAACAGCTCCAGCAGCTCGAACAGCTGGCCCTCAATTCGGGGATCTCCGGAGCGCCGCGGATCGACGATCCGCAGTTCATTCCAGCGATCGTGTTCGACAACAGCCGTGGCGTGGGTCAGCCCAAGGCGCGCTTTGCCTACCTGTTCCCGACCGCCAAATCGGCGCTGATCCAGGTACGTCTGAAGGCCGGTCTGAGCGACGCTCAGCAGGCCCAGGCCATCTCCTGGATCCGCCAGGCCGTCGGCATGCCGATGTTCCGCTCGGCCTACGGTGGTACGTACACGGTGACCGGCGCACCGGTGGTGATCAACGACCTGTCCTCGACGATCACCGGATCGATCGGCGGCCTGCTGATCGCAGCCGTCCTGGTGATGGCGGCCACCCTGCTGATCGTGTTTCGCTCGCCGCAGCGGCCCGCCCGGCAGTCTGCCTCGCCCGACCCGGCCGGCGGGGAGTCGTCCAGCGGCCTGCGGCTGTTGCCGCTGGCCGTGGCGCTGGCCGCCGCCGGCATCACCTTCGGACTCCTGTCGCTGGTCGGCGGCACGCTGACGATGGCCTCGATCGCTGTGCTTCCGATCCTGATCGGGCTGGCGGTCGACTATGCGATTCAGTTCCAGTCGCGAGCCCAGGAGGCCCAGAGGTCACCGGACGGCGAGGCAGGCAGCGCGCGCGCTGCCGTCGGGCGCGCGGCGTCGCTCGGCGCGCCGACGATCGCCACGGCGGCGCTGGCCACGGCGACCGGGTTCCTGGTTCTGCTTCTCTCGCCCGTGCCGATGGTTCAGGGCTTCGGCTTGCTGCTGGTGGTCGGAATCGCGGTGGCGTTCGTCTGCGCCCTGACCGCCGGTTCGGCCGGCCTGGTCCTGGCCGACCGTGACGGCGGCACCCTCGGCGCCGCGATGCGGGGCGCGGGGGACATCCTGCGCGATGTGCTGGCGCCCGTGAGACGCGGCGCCGGCCGTATCGCCGGCACGGCCAGACGCCCCGCCATCGCTCTAGTCCGGGGAGTCGTCGCCCATCCTCGTCGCGCCCTCACGGTCGGACTTGTGCTGGCCGTGGCCGGCTGGATCGCCGACACGCAGACCTCGGTTCAGTCGGATGTGACCAAGCTGGTGCCGCCCAACATGCCGGCACTGCGCGACCTGCGCACGCTCGAGCGCGTGACCGGTGTCTCGGGTGAGGTCGACATCGTCGTCCACGCCAAGAACGTCGCCACGCCGGCCACAGTGGGATGGATGAAGAACTATGAGAACGCCCTGTTCAACCACTACCGCTACGTCGAAACCAAGGGGTGCGCGTACTCGACGCTGTGCCCGGCGCTGTCGCTGCCGGACCTGTTCTCATCCGGCGGTGGCGCGGGGCAGAGCTCGAGCGCGCTGAACGCCTCCTCGATCAATTCGCTGCTCGCGGCGGTCCCGACGTACTTCTCTCAGGCCGTGATCACGCCCGACCATCGCGAGGCGACGCTGGCCTTCGGAATCCGCCTGATGCCTCTCTCCCGCCAGCAGCAGGTGCTCGACTACATGCGCTCGCAGTTGCATCCGCCCCCCGGCGTGACCGCGCAACTGGCCGGCATTCCGGTGCTGGCGGCACAGGCCAACGCAGCGCTGGCCTCGCCCACGCATCGGATGCTGATGCTGCTGGCTGGACTCATTGCCGTGGGACTGGTGCTCCTGGCGGTATTTCGCCAGCTCGAGCGGGCCCTGGTGCCCCTGATCCCGATCGCGCTGGCCACGGGCTGGTCGGCGCTGATCCTGTTCGCGATCGGGATCCCGCTCAACCCGATGTCGGCGACGCTCGGGGCATTGGTGATCGCGATCTCGACCGAGTTCAGCGTGCTCCTGTCCGAGCGCTTCCGTCAGGAGCGGGCGGCCGAATACGACGTGGCCGACGCGCTGTCACGCACCTACCGATTCACCGGTACCGCCGTGCTCGCCTCGGGCATCACGGCGATCGCCGGATTCGGCGTCCTGGTCTTCTCGAACATCGCGATGCTCCGCGACTTCGGCTTCGTCACCCTGGTCGACATGTCGGTATCGCTCGGAGGCGTGCTGCTCGTGTTGCCGGCGGTGCTAGCCCTGGCGCAGGGTCGCGATTCGGTACGGAGTGCCCGTGGCCTGCTCCGCCGTGCCAGAGTCCGCGTGGCGTGACCGAGACCAGATCGGAGAACCCCGAACCGTCGGAGAAGCCCGAGCCTCCGCAGCACTCCGAGTCGCCGACCCCCCCTCCGCAACACCGCCTCGATCCCGACCTGGCTGCGGCCGCGGCCAAACATGGCTCCGAACCGACACCGGCTCCGGCCATCGATACCCGGCCCTACCGATGGACGATCGGGATCTTCGGGCTCGTGCTCGTGCTGGGCTTCTCGGTCTATACATTTGTCTCACACGGTGTGGGGACAGCCGGCGTGCCCGCGGGGCAGCGACTGCACTACTTCGTCGCCCCGCTGGCCACCTCGACGCTCAACGGGGACGCCAACGTGCATCCGCTCTGTGACCCCGCCCATCCCAATCTGCGGGCGCTGAACGTCTGCGGGCGCAAGCCGTTGGTGCTGGGTCTGTTCGTCACTGGCTCGAGCGACTGCGAGCGCCAGATCGACACGCTTCAGAAGGTCTCGCGCGAGTTTTCGCCCCGCCGTGTCCAGTTCGCCGCCGTGGCGGTCCAGGCCGGCCACGGCGAGACCGCCGCCCTGGTGCGCTCGCACCGCTGGACGATCCCGGTGGCCTACGACAGCGACGGCGCGGTGGGGTCCCTTTACGGCGTCGCCATCTGCCCGATGGTCGAACTCGCGGACCGCGGCGGAGTGGTCGCCGACCGGCTGATCGGCAATCGCTGGATCTCTGCGCCGGCGCTGGCCGCCAAGGTCCGCGCGATGTTGGGCGAGCAGTGATGGTACAGGGCGAGCTTTCCGCCGCCGCCGGCTTCGTCGATCCCGAGTTGCACGCCGAGTTCCCCGGGCTGCGGCTCAGCTGGCTGACTCGGGACTGCCGCCAGTCCGCCAGCCCGCCCGCGGTCCGCCAGCGCCTCAGGAACCTGTCCAACCGCTATCGCGGCGCAAATGTGGTGGCGATGCGTACCCAGCCGATCCCCCACGCATACCGATCGTTCTTCCACCAGGTCGGGCTCGATCCCGACGCCACGCGCATCCCCAGCGAGCAGGCCGCCGTGGACCGGTTGCTGCACGGGCAGTTTCGCTCCCACAACCTGATCGACGATGCCCTCCTGATTGCCGTGGTCGAGACCGGCGTCCCGGTGTGGGCACTCGACGCGGATGCCGTCGAGGCTGGCGGCCTGGGGATCCGTCTGAGCCGCGCGGGCGACCGTCTGGGGTCCAGCGAGCACGCCCACCATCTGCCGCCGGGGCGGCTGGTGGTCGCCGACGCCAACAACGTTCACGCCGTGCTGTTCGGCGACGTCGCCGCCGGGCACGGCGTCAACTCGCGGACTCGGCGCATCGCCCTGTTCGCCGTCGGAGTCGAGGGCGTGCCGGCGATCCATATCGAGGAGGCGCTGTGGATCGGGGTCGAGGTGTTGGGCGGCGGGTCATTGGAACCTGGTACTCCGGGGTAGGCCCGGTGCTAAGCTGCGCTCGGCCACAAAGGAGGACGTGTTGGAGCTCCTTGAGCAGGTCATCGGTGAGTTGCATCCCCCCGGCACTTCGGCGCCGACCGTCATTCCGTCGGATGAGCGCGCGGCGCGACGCTCGCTTCGGGGTCAGATCGCCAAGCTCGAACGGGAGCTGGCCGACGCTTTCGTCACGACCTTTCAGATGGGTGGTCCGGCCATCCAGAGCGCGGCGTATGGGGAGCCCCGGCTGCTGGACCTGGGCGAGCTCGAGCGAGTGCGCGACGAGCTGGCCGAGCGACTCCGTGGCTCGCGTCTGACGATCAACCGGCTGGCCGACGATCAGGCCGAGAAACGACTCCTGCTCGAGCGCATGCTCCTGGAGCCGGGCAAGTACCGCTTTGTCCGCGTCTCGCGGCAGGACATCGGCGAACCCGGATGCGGCGTGTGGCACGTCAGGCCTCGGCTCGGGCTGATCGGGATGCTGATGGGCTGGTGGCAGGTCAAGCTTTCTTCCGGCTGTCCATTACGCCGGGGCCGCAGCTCGGCTGCGGCCCGCAAGTCCAACTAATCTGAGCTTCGTGCAAGGGGTCCGAGGCTTGCTGAGAACCGGGGCGGGCGCGATCCTCGTCGTCCTGATCATGTTCATCGGCAGTCTGGTGCTGTGGATCGGCACGCCGCTGGCCTGGTTGTGGATCGGCTCTCAGATCCAGGGCGCCACCGCGTCGCTCGGTGCGGCGCTGGGAGTGATGTTCATCGGCGTGGTGATCACGATCGCCCTTCTGGCCTCGCTGCTGTCGAAGCTCAGCAACGTCTACCGCGCCAATTGCCAGGCCCGAGGCCATGGCGACCCGGGCCACGTCGTCCTCGAAGGAGTGCTGGTGGTGAGCGCCGGCTTCACGCTGGCCGCGTTCATCGTGTGGTTCTTCCTCTTCGCCGGGGCCAGCCCGGTCCCGTTGGGCCTCAACCTCTGACGGGCACCGCCGGTCCCACGCCCCCGAGCTGACGCGGGACCGACGCGGGGGTGCAGGCTAGGCCAGCGCGAGCGCCGGTTCGCGCTCGTGCCGGTGCTCGGGCTCCTGCGGCGGGGCCAGCTTGTGCTCATGCTGCAGCTCGGGCTCGTGCCGCCGGGCCAGCTCGCACACCTCAGGCGGCGGCGGCTCACAGGTCTTCAGCTGGTCGGCCAGCAGCCGCCGCTGTCGGTCCGTGAGTTTCCCGATCGTCTTGATCTCACTGATCTGGTTGCGGGCGAGGAACTTACGGCACTTCGTAATCCCCCATCGCCGCTGACTCATCAACAGCTCTCCGATCGACCAACTGCTCGCGGCCTCAGGGCACGCGATGATGACATCGGCGGCGGAGATCTGACCTTGCGCAATCCGGCGCTTCAGTCCCGCCCGCGCGAGCCGAACTTCGTTGGCCCGCGCCAGGGCCTGCAATCGCTGCGGGCCCAGCGTCATCTCGGTGGTCTCGGTCATTTAGTCGTCTCTCTCCCTTGATCGGGTCCGCGGCAACGGACGCGTTGTCCCACCCGGCGGCCACCGACGCGTCCCCCACGTCAGCCATCGCCAAGTACTGCCTGTTCATTTGTTACGGCCTACTCGTAGGTCTCCGGCTGCGCCCCAGTCACGCTACCCCTTCGTAACTCTTCAGTTCGCCCGGCCGGCTGACCGTTGCCGAGAACCTAGCGCGAGCGATGCGATAACAGCAAGAACACATGTGCCCGAGGATGTGCTCCTAGCGTGTTTTTTCTCGCCGCCGTCCCTTGTGCGGGAGTGGACAAGCGGGAAACCCTGGGTTAGCCGGTTAGGCGGGTTCCGGGAGCGGTCCGTGCTCGGCCTCGAACGACCGCTTGGCCGCTCCGAAGATCTCCAGCGCCTGGTCCAAGGCGTTGCGATCGTGTGTCGCCATCACGCTCGTGCGGAGCAGCGCGCCCCCGGGCGGGACGGCCGGGTGAAGGGCCGTGTTGACGAACACGCCGCCCTCGTAGAGAGACTTCCACAGCAGGCCGGCGTTCCAATCATCGCCGACAACGACGGGGACGACGGGCGTCACGACCTCGGTCCCGTCAGGCAGCCGCGTCGGGGCGACGACCCGGAAACCCAGCTCGCTCAGCCCGGCATGGAGATAGCGGGCGTTGTCGAGCACGCGCGCGAACAGCGGCGGGCCTTCGTCTGAGCGGCATATGCGGACAGCCGCCAGCGCGGCACCGATCGCCGCGGGGACGGAGGCCGCCGTGAACATGAACGGCCGGGATTGGATGCGCAGAAACTCGATTACCTCAGCCGGCCCGGCGATCACACCGCCGCACGACGCGAGCGACTTGGAGAACGTGGCCATCCGCAGGTCGACCCTGTCCTCGACACCGAGCAGCTCCGCCGTGCCCGCCCCCCGCGCACCCAGCACGCCGAGTGCGTGTGCCTCATCGACCATCAGCCGTGCCCCGAACCGCTGGCACAGCTCGGTGATCTCGCGCAGCGGGGCCACATCGCCCTCCATCGAGAACACGCCGTCGACCACCACGAGGATCCCGCCGCCGTCGCCCTGGGCCCGCTCGAGGGTGTGCTCGAGCCGGTCGATCCGGTTGTGGCGGAAGGCGCGGAGTTTGGCACGCGAGAGAATGCAACCATCGAGGATCGAGGCGTGATCGCCAGAGTCAGCGATCACGGTGTCGCCCGGGGCGAGAATCGTCCCGAGCGCCCCGAGGTTGGCCTGGTGCCCGGTGGTGAACACGAGCGCGGCCTCGGTGCCGAGCCATTGCGCGAGCTGGTCCTCGAGTTCGAGGTGCAGGTCGATCGTCCCGTTCAGGAAGCGCGACCCGGTGAGGCCGGTACCGTAGCGGTGCAGCGCATCGGCGGCGCCCTGCTTGACCCGCTCGTCTCCCGTGAGCCCGAGGTAGTTGTTCGAGCCGAGCATGATCCGGGCTTTGCCTTCCATCTCGACGACGGGAAGCGTCGGGCCCTCGAGCACCCGGAAGTACGGGAGCATGTCGTGCTCACGAGCGGCCTTGAGGATCTCGAGCCGCTCGAACGTACGGGCCTTGGCGAAAACGTCGACTGAAGTTGACATGTACCTTTCCCGGCCGATATGGGGCTTGAAATCCGTCCGGTCGCCGGCAAGCGCGAGTTGAACACGTTCATCAAGCTCCCGTGGCGCCTCTATCGTAACGAGCGAAACTGGGTTCCCCCTCTGTTGTTCGAACGCAGACGGTTCTTCGACCGCCGGCGCAATCCGTTCTTCGAGCACGCCGAGGCCGAGTATTTCCTCGCCTGGCGCGAGGACCGGCCGGTCGGACGCATCACCGCCCACATCGACCGGCGGTTCAATCAGTTCCAGGGCCACGACTGGGGCATGTTCGGCTTCTTCGAGTCCGAGCCCGACCAGGAGGCCGCATCAGCTCTGCTCGCCACCGCCGAGGCCTGGCTTCGCGCCCGCGGCCGCGATCGCATGGTCGGGCCGATGGATTTCACCACCAACGACGAGTGCGGCGTGCTCATCGACGGCCACGACCTGCTGCCGACGATCCTCACCAACTGGCATCACCGCTACTACCCGGAGCTGATCGAGACCGCGGGACTGAGCAAGGCGATGGACCTCTACATGTGGGACCTGAAGGTACGAGAGCGCGACCGGGTCCACCCAGCCATCTGGCGGGCCGCGGCGGAGGTCGAGTCCAAGTACGGGATCACCGTCCGGCCGATGCGCAAGAAGGACATGGAGGCCGAGATCAATCGCTTTCTCGAGGTCTACAACGCGGCCTGGGAGCGCAATTGGGGCTTCGTGCCGCTCAGCGAGGATGAGGTGCGCCGTTACGCCAAGGACCTCAAGCCGATCCTCGATGAGAACTGGGCCTTCGTGGCCGAAAAGGACGGCGAGACGCTGGGCGCCGCGCTGACCCTGCCCGACTACAACGAGGTGCTGATCCATCTCGGCGGCCGGCTGCTCCCCTTTGGTTGGGCGAAGGCCCTGTGGTATCGGCGCAAGATCGACCGGGTTCGAGTGTTCGCCCTGGGCGTCAAGCGCGAGTGGCAGCACACGGGGATCGCGGCCAAGTTCTATGAGCTCCACTTCGAGGCCGCCGCGCGCACCCCCCAGACGGAGGGCGAGACGGGCTGGATCCTCGAGACCAACAAGTCGATGAACCGGGCGATGCGGGGGATGGGAGGGAAGATCGTGCGCACCTACCGGGTCTACGAGAAGATCCTTTGAACTTGACCGGCGCCGCTGTCACCATGCACGGTCCATGAGCGACGAACTCGATCTCGCCCGCCGGCCCGAGGTCCAGGGGACCGAGGAGGTCGTCGACGGCCTGCCCGTGTTGGCCGAGGTGAGCGCGATCGAGCCTGCCTCGCGGATCGTGCTTCCCGCCGTGCAGGCCGCGGCCGCGGCGGCGACCGGATTTGTGGCCGGCGCGGCGACGGTCGCGCTCGTGCGTCGGGCCGGAGCCCGCAAGCTGACCCGCAGCCAGCGCCGCATCCCTCGTCGTACGCAGGACGGCCTGCCGATCGTTGCCAGTCGCACGTTCCTGGTTGACGTACACCTGCTGGCCAAGCCCAGCGAGTGAACGAGCTGGAGCTGCGGGTGGAGCTGCGGCCTTGCTGGCCGTTCGTCCTTCCGCGCAACGGCGGTCTCGACGGCCTCATGCGGGTCCGTGGCGGCGTGGTCCATCGCCTGCTGCACGTCGGCGATGAGCCGGTGGTCGTCCGCGTGGCGCAGATAGCCCGCGATCGCGTCCTGTTTGGCGCCAGGGCTCGGGATCGGGCTGCAGCGCAGTGGGGGATCGAGCGCATGCGAGCGGCGCTGGGCATCGATCGCGACCTGCGCGAGTTCTACGAGCGCTTCCGCTTCGATCCCCTGATCGGCCGTGCCGTCAGAGCCAATCCCACGCTGCGGGTGACCGGACGTCCGGAGCCGTTCGAGGCGCTCAGCTGGGCCATCTGCGAGCAGCTGATCGAAGCCGAGCGCGCGGCGGCGATCCAGCGGGCGCTGACCTCGCGTCTGGGGCGCCGCTGCCCGACCTCGGGGCTGCGTGATTCGCCGTCCGCCGCCGTCTTGGCCGGCCAGGCGCCGGCGTACCTGGAAGCCTGCGGAATCTCCGCGGGGCGTGCCGTGGCACTCGTACGGGCAGCGCGCGAGGTCGCCACCGGGCGAGTCGACCTCCACGGACCCGACCACGAGCGGGGCTGGCGGCGACTGCGGGCGATCCGCGGGATTGGCAGCTGGACGGTGCAGAAGCTTGCGCTCCAGGGCCAGGGGCGCCTCGACCAGATCCCCGCCGGCGATCTCGCCTACGTGAAGCTGGTCGGCCATCTGATCAGCGGCGACCCGTACGCGCGGGCGACCGAAGCCCAGGTCGAGGAGTTCTTCGCCCCCTACGCTCCGTGGGCGGGGCTGGCCGGCGCCTACGCCCTGCGCAGCTCGAAGGCCACGGTTTCCCACCGCGCGCTGGCCAGCGCGTCACGCAAGGCCTTGTCGCTGTCGTAGCGCTTGGTTAGACGGCGGCCGTCGGCGCGGACCGTCAGCCGGTCACCGGCGAAGGGCCAGGGCGCCAAGACGATCGATCGCTCGCCCCCGGGGGTCAGCTCAACCGTCACCGCGTCGCCGGCGCTCGGGACGCCGCTTGCCGTGTACGGGGGCCAGTCCAGACACACGGCCAGCGATAGCGCGTCCCAGGTCCAGATCAGGTCGCTGTTGCGCGCCACCTCGGTGCGATCGGCGCCCAGCGACTGGATCAGCTGCTGATGGAGCCGGTGCTGCTCGTCGAGGTACGTGCGCACGTCTTCGGCCTGCTCGGGCTCGAGCGCGTCGAGGTTGCGCTGCTCGTACAGGCGCGCGCCGTGCATCGAGACGAGCAGGGCGGCGTAACGGCTCTGCGACAGAAGGTGCCGGGGAGCCTCACGCCACAGGCCCAGGTGCACCTCGATCGGCATCTCGATGAACGAGAACGGAAGCCCCGTGGCTGCGTTGCGGTCAGGATCGAGGTCCCACGTCGCCATGCCCACGTCGTGCTGTTCGGCGGCCAGGCACACCTCCTCGTGGGGCTCGACCACCCCGAACTGCTCGTTGCCCCACGCCCGAGCCAGCTGGCCAGAGATCCAGGCGTGTGACGCCTGTCCGATGGCCAGGACGCCACGGTCGCCTTCGTCGCGCAGAACCACACCGGGACGGTAGCCTCTCGAGCCGCGACCGAAGCTAACCGACGCCCACCGGCCGGCTGGCAGCGCGCCGGACCCGTGTCTCCTCGTGCGAGATCCCCATCCGGGCGCGGATGTGGGCGAACAGGGCGAGCAGATCGGCACACCACACGCTCGGGTTGTCAAAGCCGCGCTCGCGCGAGTAGCGGGTGGGCAGGTAGCCGCCGCCGCACGTCCCCCGCTCTGGGCATGCACGGCACCCCGTGGGCAGCGGCATCCCGTTCATGACCGCGGCGTGGAGGCTGGAAAGATTGGCGATCTCGCGGAAACCCGCGCCGTAGACGCTCAGCTCGGTATTGGTCATCCCGTCGGCGACACTCCGCAGCTTGTCGAGTCCGTGGATCGAGCCAACCGGTTTGCGCGCGCGACGGCCTCCTCGACGAGGCGGTAGCCGCCTATCGGCTCTTCCGCGGTCGCTACCTCGAGTTCGAGGCCGACCCCGAGCCTGGATACATCGAGGGCTTTCTCGAGTTTGTCGACGGCGACCTGCGACCCGCTCTTCGCGCGATCTACCACGAGCAGTTCGACGTGGCCGACGAGCGCGAGTTCGGGCCGATGGTCTCCCGCTCGCGCTCGCTCGGGCGGTGGATCGCCGCGTCGCTAACGCCCGGTCGCACTCACGGACCCTGACCGGCGAGAAGCTCGTTGCTCGAGGCGTCGACGACGGCGTTGGGATTCGAGATCAGATGGTGCCCCAGCATCCATTGCCCGTACGCGTTCCATTGCGAGGAGTCCTGCCAGCCCCACGGATGCGCTCCGCCGGGGAAGAACACGGGCATTGAGGCGCGCACGCTGGCCCGCTGGAAGCTCGGATCCAGGCCGGGGTTCTGGCGGACGAGGTTCGCCACCGCGGCCGACGGGTCGCGCCGCGCCGACTCGTAGCCACGCGCGAGGGCCTGGACGAAGCGACGAACCACATCCGGATGATTGGCCAGCATGGCTCGCTTGACCACCAGCACGAGTTCGTCGTAGGTGGGGACGCCCACCTGATCCATGCGAATCACATTGGGGTGCTTGCTCCGCTGGGCCAGTTCGATCGCCTCGACGTTCCAGTAGGCGCCGAGCGTCGCGTCGACCCGGCCGGACAGCATCGCCGGGACGAGGTTGGAACCGACGTTGACCTCCTTGACCGAGCTGGCCGGCACGTGGGCATGGGCGAGGATCGTGCTCAGATAGGCGTTCTGGTAGGGAATGCCGGCCGTACCCACGGTCTTGCCGCGCAGCTTCTGGACGCTGGTGATGTGCTTGGAGCCGATCGACAGGATCGAGGTCAGCGGCGTCTGGACGATGGCCGCCACCGAGACCAGCGGCATGCCCTGGTTGCGGGCCAGGAACACCTCGGGTTCGTAGGAGATCGCCATGTCGACCTTCCCCGCGTCCAGCAGCTGCAGCGGGGAGGCGGGATCCGACGGCACGCGTACGTGGACGTCGAGGCCGGCGCGCTTGAAGTCGCCCTCGGCCAGGGCCTGATAGAGGCCGACGTGGTCGGCATTGGGAACCCAGTCGAGCATCAGTGTCAGCGACTGCGTGCTGCCCGGGGAGGCGGTCAGGTTTGTCTTCTTCTCTCCGCACGCGGCGAGCACGAGAGGCAGGACCAGCACGAGCGGGGCGAGACGTTTCATCGATCTCCTCGGGGTTGATAGGCCCACGGCAAGGCAAGCCGCTCGGCCACGGTCAGAAGGGCGAACAGAGCAATCGCGAACAGGGACAGGATCACGACCGCGGCGACGCTGCGCGCGCTCAGGAACTGGTTCTCGGACAGCAGGATCTGGAAGCCGAGGCCCGACGTGCCGGTGCTCGACCCGCCCGCCTGCTCGGCCAGCACCGCGCCGATCACCGCCACGGCGACGGCGATCCTCGTCCCCGTGAAGACGCCCGGAAGCGCAGACGGGAATTCGACCAGGCGGAACGTCCGGGCACGCGGCGAGTCGAACGTGCGCATCAGTTTGAGCAGGTCGGAATCGACGGCCGCCAGGCCCGCCATCGTGGTCACCACGATCGAGAAGAAGGACACCAGGGCGACCACGACGAGCTTGGGCAGGATCCCGAAGCCCAGCCAGAAGACGAGGACAGGCGCGATGATCACGATCGGAATGGCTTGCGAGGCCACGAGCAACGGGTAAAGCGCGCGCCGGAGCGTGGCCGAGAAATGCATCGCGACCGCGCAGCCGAGACCGGCAACGGCGGCGACCACGATGCCGAGCAGGACCTCCTTGCCCGTGACCAGGAAGTTGCTCCACAGCAGCGCGTGGTCGTGGTATAGCGACCTGGCAACCTCATGGGGCGGGGGCAGGACCGACGGATCCACGCCGCCGACGTCCACGTACACCTCCCACAGCCCGATCAGCGCGACCAGCAGTGCCAGTGCCGGGATCCACCGCAGCCGGCGCCTCATCCCCTCACCCCCAACGCCGTGAGCGCACGCTCGCGCAGCTCCACGACGGCCGGGTCCGTGCGCTTGCGAGGTCGCGCCACCGTCACCTCGATCTCGGCCACGGCCCGGCCGGGCCGTGGCGACATCACCACGACGCGGTCGGCCAGCACGACCGCCTCCTCGACATCGTGGGTGACCAGCACGACCGTGCGCGACTCGAGCTCGAGGGCGTGCGCAAGCCAGCCCTGCATCTCCGCCCGGGTGATCGCGTCGAGCGACGCAAACGGCTCGTCGAGCGCCAGCACGGGCTTGCCGGCCAGCAGCGAACGCAGGAACGAAACGCGCTGGCGCATCCCGCCCGACAGCTGGCTCGGTCGCGCGCCCTCGAAGCCATCGAGGCCGAAGCGCTCGAACCAGGGCGCGGCCGCTGCCCGTGCCTCGGCGCGCCCCACACCCTTCGCCCGCAGCGCGAGCGCGGCGTTGTCGATCGCGCTGGCCCAGGGCAGCAGCAGGTCGCGTTGAGGCATCAACACGGCCGGCTCCGCGCGCACGATTCCCGAGTCGGGTGCTTGAAGTCCGCAAATCAACTCGAGCAGGGTCGTCTTGCCGCACCCGCTGGGCCCGACGACGGCCACCACCTGCTCCCGTTCGGCGCGCAGTGACATTCCCTCGAGGGCTCTCACCTCGCCACGTCGACCGGCAAACGTGCGGCTCACGACCTCGACATCGACCCCACTGGGTCTTTCAAGATCGCGAGGCTCCTGGACGGGAGCCTCGATCATGTACTTGTCGCTCCCTCCGCGGGCATTACCCCACAGGTTCGAAGGGTCAGCGCCGGGCCGCGTCAAGGGCGCAGGGCGCTATCTCAGCCGGCTTTCCCGCCAGCCCCCCTGGGTTGTCATTTGCTGTCCTGATGCTACCGCGCCTGTCGTGTGCGATAACGTCCCATCTGTGGGGATGAGCAAGAGGCTCTGCTGCACGATCGGATCGCTGGTCGCACTCGTCGTGCTGATGACGTGCGTCGCGCCTGCCGGCGCGCGCCAGAGGTTCCGCCCGCGGATCGGCGGCCTGATGGGAATCATTCCGCCGTACGACAAGGATGTTGCCGCCGGAACGCCGATCCCGGTCGTGTACCACGGCGGCCAGGTCATGCGCGGGGTCACGATCCACACGATCTTCTGGGCGCCGAGCGGCTTTCACTTCGACGGCCCCCCGACACCCGGCGTCCTCGGATACGAGCCGATGATCCAGCAGTTCTTCGCCGACGCGGCACATGACTCGGGGTCGAACTCCAACGAGTTCTCGGTCCTGGGCGAGTACCCGGACCCGGCGCCGGGGCTCTATCAGTTCGCCTACCACGCGGCCACCGACACGATCAACGACACCGATCCGTACCCGGCCAAGAGCAAGCAGTGCCCGTCCCCGACCGGCATCCCGACGTGCGTGACCGATACGCAGCTCCGGCACGAGATCGACAAGGTGATCCAGACCCACGACCCGGGCGCTCGTGGCCTGCACAACATCTGGTTCATCATGCTGCCGCCCGATGTCGACACCTGCGACGTCCTCGGCGACTGCGGCACGACCGTGTTCCTGGGGTACCACTCGCTGTTCAACCTGGGGCACGGCGTCACGATCTACGGCGCGATCCCCGACCCGCTGATCGAGTTCACGCCGCCGCCCGGCGATGACCCCGAGGGCAACCCCGAGGCCGAGACCACGATCGACACTCTGGCCCACGAGACGGTGGAGGCGATCACCAATCCCGTCGGCGAGGGCTGGATGGACCCGAACGGGTTCGAGGTCGCCGACAAGTGCGAGTTCCCCGAGTACGGCAGCCCGCTCGGGTTCGCCCCCGACGGCTCGATGTTCAACGAGGTGATCAACGGGCATCGCTACCTCAACCAGGAGATGTGGTCCAACGCCCGACGGGGATGCGTGCAGCGGACAACGAGCACGCACTCGGCCCTACCGCTGGCCCGCGTGACGCTGCGTCAATTCAGCCCATCGGTCAGTGGCAACATCGGCTCGCACCGCGCCGGCGTCGGGGTCCGCGTTGGTCTGATCCGCGGCGCCGACGTCCTGGTTGGGGCCGCCCAGGCGAGGACGCACGCCGACGGGAGCTGGGGCCCGGTCACCCTGCGTGGTCCGACGCGCGGGCTGGTGGCACCCGGCGACGATCGCGACTTCGTGCTCGTCGAATACGGCGCGCACGGCCCGGCGCCCGACGAGATCGCCACCGGCGACGGCGGCAACCCGTTCACGCTGTCGGGCTGGACCGGTTGGTTCGACCTCGACAACGGCTATCGGCTGAGCGCAACCTCGGCGCGGGTCTCCCCCTGCGAGCAGACCGGCGTCCTGGGTGTCAGCGTCGGCGGCCACGCCACCGCGCCGCCCAACGACTGGTGTAACGGGGACACCGACGTGGCGCGCGTCAGCACCCCCCACATTTCCCCCACTACCCGGGTGACGATCTCGAGCGTCGACAATCGCGCCGTCACGCTGGACAACCCGAACGGGGCGCTGGTCAAGCTGATCGTGCCCGCGGGTGAGCCGGGCAGCGTCTCGGCTCTCGGCAACGGCCAGATCCTGCTGGCGCCGGGCGGGTTCCCCTCGTGCACGGCCGATCTTGGCGGCCAGGCCGTACGCTGCACCGGCCTGCGCCCGGGCGCGCGTTACCGGATCGGCGGGCGCAGCGCCAAGGCCGACCCGAGCGGGGCGGCGCGCTTCTCGGGCTTCGCCCCCCGGTTGCGCGGCGGGCTCGCGCTGGCGCTGAAGAACAGCGGCGGCCGGGTGCTGACCACGCTCCATGTGGCCAACCTCAGGGTCGACATCGACGGCCGGCAGACCGTCGTGGCCGGCGGCCACTGCCAGCCTGGTGCCTACTACGGGGCCCCGCTGGGCCACCCGCCGATCAGCGGCGGTATCGGGTCCGGCGTCGGCGGCCACGGGACGATCTGCCCGGCCAGCGGAAGCGCCGCCGGCCTCTCGACGCGTCACATCGAGCAGAGCGATGACCTGAGCGGCGGCGAGACCCGGACCGAGGTGCCCGAGATTGAGCACGCCACGCCGGCGGACGGCGACACCGTCTACGGACCGTTCATCGCCTTCGCACGGAGCGGTCTGCCCGGCCCAGACGGCTCGACCTTCGCCACCGGCGCCCGGATCAGCCTGACGGTGACGCCGACCGGCTCCGAGCGGGTCGTGTTCCGGGCCGCCGACGTCGACACCCGCCGCGGGGTCGCGGTCCACCGGCTGCGGCGCGGCGCCTACGTCGCCAGGTGGGTGGTCCGCGATGTCAACGGAGACACCCGCACCGAGAAGACGGACTTCGTCGAGACGAAGTAGCGCTCGGCGTCACGCCACCAGCGGCTGGGTCAGGGCCTTGACGAACTCCTCGAGCTGATCTGTCCGCCAGCACTCGAAGGCGATGCAGTACTTCTCGTAGGCGGCGATCACGCTGTCGCCGTAGTTCCAGTACAGCCGCGGCTCCGGGTTCAGCCAGAAGGTCCGGCCGGCTCGAGCCGTGATGGCGGCGAACACGTCCTCGCGTGGCGGACGGCCGTTGGTGCGGGCGTCGCCGAGCACGATGACGGTGGCCCGCGGGTGCAGCTCGTCGACGATCAGGGCCAGGAACTCGGCCCACACGCGGCCGTAGTCGGTGTAGCCCGAGATGTCGGCCACGCCGGCGTCGCGCGACACAGCCTCGCTGGCGGCGCGGAAATCACGCTCGCGCTCGAACACCTCGGTGACCTCGCTGATCCGCTCGATGAACACGAACGAGCGCAGCTTGCGGAACGCGTCGTGGAGCGCATGCAGGACGCTGAGGAAGAAGGTGCTTGCGCTCGTGACGCTGGTCGAGACGTCGCACAGCACGAAGATCTCGGGGCGCCGCGGACGCTGAGGCCGGAACTTGAGCTCGATCGGCACGCCGCCGCTCTGCAGCGAGGCACGCATCGTGCGGCGGACGTCGACGTGCGCGTGACGCTTGCGCCCCTTGAGCTCGTGACCCTGCGTCGCCAGCCGGCGCTTGAGCTGCGCCACCACCTTGTGAACTTGGGCCAGATCCTGGATCGGCCCCGTGGGCAGCGCTCGGTCGAGCTCGTTCAGCGGCCGCTTGGGCGGCAGGCTCGATGTGCGCTCGATCAGGTCGCGCTCGAGCTCGCGGCGCAGGTGTTGCTCGAAGTTCCTCAACTGGTCCCGGGGAACGCCGTCGCGCCGGGGGTCGTCCTGGGGCAGGTCCGGCTGCGGCTCGGCGCGCAGGCCGAGCGCGCGGCGGATGCGCTGCACGTCGACCCCGAGCACGCCGGAGCCCTCGCCGCGGCCGAAGGCGGCGATGGCCAGCCGGGCCAGGTCGCGCATGGCGGCGTCGGAGCCATCCCGCAGCGCCGCCGCGATCTGCTGGCGCAGTGTGTCGACGTTGATGTCCTGGTCTGAGCCGTCGCCGGCCGCCGTCTCCTCGGACACGCCCTGGCGAGCCGCCTCGGCCTCGGCCGCGCGGAAGAAGAACCGATCAAACACGAGCTCGAACACGCGACGATCCTCGGGCGACTTGGCGATCGTGGCGGCGAGCGTCTCCTTGAAGTCGTCCGGCTCGGTCCACGGGACGTAACTCAGCGCCTCGAACGCGTCGAGCATCTCGGACGTGCCGAGCGCCACGCCCTCCTCGCGCAGCTCCTCGGCGAAGGCCAGCAGCTGACCCTCGAAGCCGCCCGGCGTTTCCTCGGGGATGCCGCCGTAGATTGGCCTCGGGCCGGTTGGGCTAGGCGGCGGCATCGGCCGCGGGGTCGAGCTTGACTCCCACACGGGCCGCCACGGTGTCGAGATCGGTCCGGTGTTTGACGATCACGCTCATTGTCTCCCTGAACACATCCTGACCGATGTCCTGGGCGCCGAGCAGGAGCAGAGCGCGGGCCCAGTCGATCGACTCGGCGATGCTCGGCGGCTTCTTGAGGTCAAGCTCGCGCACCTGGTGGATGATCTCCACCAGCTTGCGCGCGATCTGCTCGCCCAGCTCGGGCGAATGGAGCCGGACGATCTCGAGCTCGTGCTCAAGGTCGGGGTAGTCGAGCCACAGATACAGGCAGCGACGCTTGAGCGCCTCGGTCAGCTCGCGGGTGTTGTTCGAGGTCAGCAGCACCACCGGCTGGGTGCGCGCATCGATCCGCCCCAGCTCGGGAATGCTGATCTGGAAGTCGGAGAGCAGCTCGAGCAGCATGGCCTCGAACTCCTGATCGGTCTTGTCGATCTCGTCGATCAGCAGGACGACGGGCTCGGGGCTGGCGATGGCGGTCATCAGGGGGCGCTGGAGCAGGAACTCCTCGCCGAAGATGTCGTCCTGGACGGCCTGCCAGCCGGTGTCCTCGGGACCACCGGCTTCGCCGGCGGTGCCCGTCTGGATACGCAGCAGCTGCTTGCGGTAGTTCCACTCGTACAGCGCCTTGGCCTCGTCGAGGCCCTCGTAGCATTGGAGGCGGACGAGCGTTCTTTGCAGGTATCTGGCCAGGGCCTTCGCCAGCTCCGTCTTGCCCACGCCAGCCGGCCCCTCGACCAGCACCGGCTTGCCCAGCTTGGTGGCCAGGAACGAGACGAGCGCGGTCGACTCGCCCGGTAGATAGCCGACGGATCGCAGCCCGTCGGAGACATCCTGTACTGAAGCGGGGCGCTCAGCCATGGCCCAAGGATAGGGTTCGCGCGTGGTCATGCTTCTCTTGGCGGCTCAGTCATCGCACATCGGGCTGTTCACGGTGGCGCTGGTTATCGGGCTGGCAATCGGTGTCCTCGGCCACATTTCCAACTCGCGGTGGCTGATCATCACGGGCATCCTGATCATCGGACTGGTCAGCGCCTACTTCAGCTTCGTGCTGCAGCCGTCGGGACGCTAGCCGTTTGTAAAAAGTGTGTGCCAGCCGGTGGCGGGGCGGCGCGATGGGTGGACACTCGGGCCATGGAAGGTGCGAAGCGACCCAAACAACGTGGCACTCGCCGACCCAAATCGCCCCAGCGCCACGTTGACGTTGAGGGTCAAAGCCAACGTGACAGTCGCCCCGAATCGCTCCGCGAGTGCCACGTTAAGCATGTGGATCGGGTGCTCGCCGAGCTGGCCGCGGCCCAGCTCGGGAACGTTACGCATCGACAGCTGCGCGACGCCGGCCTGGGGAACGGTGCGATCCAGTACTGGGTGTCGCGCGGCAGACTGCATCCTCGCTTCCGGGGCGTCTATGCCCTCGGCCACGTCGCGCTCCCGGCCGACAGCCTGCAAATGGCGGCCGTCCTGGCCTGCGGCCCGCGCGCCATCGTAAGCCACGCCACCGCGGCCCACCTTTGGGGGTTGCGCCCCGAGCCTCGGGAACCGTTGCAGGTGACCGTCGTGGGCCGAAATGTCCGCCACCGCCCGGGCATCCGGGTCCACCGCGCGGAACTCCTCCTCAAGCGCGACGTCCGCCACCGCCACAACATCCCGCTCACCTCCCCGGCCCGGACGCTCGTCGACATCGCCCCCAGCCTCGAGGACCGCGAACTCGAGCGCGCCCTCCACGAAGCGATTGCGCTCAAGCTAACAACGCTGAAGGGCCTCCAAGCCACGCTCAACGACTATCCCCGCCGGCGGGGATCGGCCCGCCTGGTCGAGCTGGCGCGCCAATCGCCCCGCTCGCGCACGCGCTCCGGCGGGGAGGAGGAGATGCTGCATCTGCTCCGCCGCTCGGGCATATGCCAGCCACTGGTCAACGCCCAAGTCGGCGAGTGGAACGTCGACTTCTACTGGCCTGAGCACCGACTGGTGGTCGAGATCGACGGCATCGATTTCCACAGCTCGCGCGTCAACATCGAGCGTGACCACCACAAGGATCTCGAGATGAGGAAGCTCGGGATCGACGTGCTGCGGTTCGTCGGGCGCCAGGTCAGGCGCGAGCCGGAGATGCTCCTGGTGACGATCGCGCGCGAACTCGCGCTGCGCGAATCGTCCTAAGGGTTGTCGGCCGGCGGCTTGTCGCCGGGCAGGGGAGGCTCAGGTTGGTGCGCGGCCCGGATCCGGACGCCGGCGTACGTGAGCAGGCCGGCGACGGCCAGCGCGACGAAGATCCCCCACTCGATGCCCGAGACCTGCGTGCCCACTCCCTGCACGTTGACGCTCGGCTTGTCGAAGATCCGCCACACGATCAGCAGGCAGGCCCAGGCGCCGGCGGCGGTGACCACGCCGCCATCGCCGCCGGGGAGATGAAACGCCCGGCCCTCGGCGCGCTGGAACAGGAGTACCAGGACCCCCGCGGCGACCAGCAGCACGGCGGCCTCGACGAACGAGAACGCGCCCCAGCCGGTCAGCGATGCACTCAGCTCCTGAGGCTTGGGGCCGGTGGCGACCACCGTCTCCTGGTACCAGGGCAGGAACAGGGTCGCGATCAGTCCGATCGAGGCATACGCCGCCAGCCGCCGCTCGGACGGGAGTCCGCGCCAGGCCCGGAACAGGCGCTCGAACCCCGATCCCGCACGCTGCGCAGCGCTGGGAGCCGTCGAGCTCTCATTCATGGGCGTTGGCAGTCCGGATTGGGGCCACCCGCTCGATTGTAGGCGCCGCCCCGACGGCTACGAGATCGGGATGTCCTGGACCCGCGCCGGCGCCGAGCGCCGCCTCTCGGACCGCTCCAGATACCAGTCGATCAGGGCGCGCATGGCCAGCAACAGCTCGCGAAGGGCCTCCAGGAGGCGCCGCTCGAGCTCGGGCGGAACCAGCTCGCGGACGGCGCGGACGACGTGGGCCAGCAATTCGAGGTCGCTGCGCGTGTCGCCATCGCCGTCGCCAGCGGGCGCCTGCCACCCGGCGGGAGGTGTCTCCGCGCCGTCGCAAGGCCCCTCCGGCGCCTGAGTCTCTCCGGGACCGTGAGACTCCCGGGGCGCCTGCGCTCGTCGAGCCGCGGCCGCACCCGCCTCGGCCATCAGCCGCTCGGCCGCCTCGGAAGCGCGATCGAGCCGCTCCTCGAGCCGGCGCAGGGCATCGTCGGGGGTGCCCTCGCCGGGTGAACTAGCCTCCATTGAAGCTCACCTCCAGCGCGCCTTCCTCGAAGCTGGCGCCCGTGGGCTGAAAGCCGGCCAGTGCCGAGGGGAGCATGATCGTGCGTCGCTGGCCGTCCACGCCGACGATCAGCTCGAGGCCGATCTTCTTAAGCGAGATATCTCCCTTGCGGGCGAAGGGAAGCGCCAGGCGCAGGCGGGCGCCGTTGTCACCCACCTCCAGCTGCTGCGTGATCGCGTCGTGGAGCACCGCCGCCGGCTCATGGCCGGCGAACAGCTCGCCGGCCAGGCGGTCGAGCATCTCGCCTCCGGTGACCTCCTGGTCGAAGTACGGCGCGCAGAGCACCGGGACCGGCCCGAACGCGGAGCGCACGAGCTCGAGGTGCTCCTCCTGAACCCGGCGCCAGCGGGCGAAGTAGTCGCCCACGTCGCTGGGAAAGATTCGGTTGACCACCACCGCGTCGGTCAGATACCCATACAGATTCAGATACGTGAACGTGCGCATCGCCTCGCCGATGACCATCTTGTCGGGGTTCATGACCAGGCGGATCGTGCAGCGGGCGCGATCGCGGAGGATCTCGTTCATCTCGATCAGATTCTTCGAGAGCCGCTGGAGGTCGGCGAACACGGCCTGGCTGGGCATCGGGATATCGAGCAGCGAACGGGCAATTGGCCGGGCGGCGGCGAGAATTTGGCGCTCCATGGGGAACACCTTGTCGATCCACCAGCGCGCAACGTCCGGGAACGACAGCAGCCGAAGGGTCTCGCCGGTCGGTGCGCAATCGACGATGATGGCGTCCCACTCGTCTCGATGGTGCTGGGCCTGAAGGGCCAGGAGGGAAAACAGCTCGTCCATCCCGGGGGGCACGGTCAGCTCCTCGGCGGAGATGCGATCGACCCCCCGCTCGAGCAGCAGCTCGCCGAGCCAGTCCTGCACGCCGGCCCAGTGACGCTCCATCTCCTCCTGCGCCCTGACCTCGAGACCCCACAGTCGGTCACCCGCCTGGCGCGGCTGGCCGCCCAGCTCGGCGTCCAGCGATTCCGACAGGCTGTGGGCCGGGTCGGTCGAGATGACCAGCGTGCGCAGCCCGGCGCCGGCGCAGCTGCGGGCGGTGCAGGCCGCCACCGAGGTCTTTCCGACTCCTCCCTTGCCGGTGTAGAGAATGGTCCGCGGCCGCATGATCGGGCGAGTCTAGTGTCCCGCTTGAGAAATTCGGCTCCGCCAGCGGCCCCTCTTGGTGCCACCGAAGTTTCCCAACCGGAACACGAACTCTGAACCCGCGCGTCGCCCCACCCCCCGCTGCTACATTCGGCCGAGTTTCACGCGGTCTCCAGGAGGAAGTTGTCAATGGATGATTGGAGGAGGGGCAAGCGCGCCGCCCGTGCGCTGGTGATCACGGCGATCGCCTCGCTGTGCGTGGCCGCATGCGGCAGCAGCTCGGGCAACAACGCCTCGACGCTGCTCAAGCAGACCTTCAGCGGCGCCCACACGGTCAACAGCGGCAACCTGTCGCTGAGTCTGACGATCACGCCCTCGGGCTCGAGCACGCTGACGACACCGATCAGCCTCTCCTTCGGTGGCCCATTCCAGAGCATGGGCGCCGGCAAGCTCCCGAAGTCCAATTTCAGCGTCAGTCTGACCACCGCCGGCAAGACCGGGTCGCTCGGTCTCCTCTCGACCGGGACCGCCGGGTACGTGACGCTCCAAGGCACGAGCTACCAGCTGCCGGCGGCGACGTTCCAGAAGCTCGAGTCGAGCTTTGCCGGCCTGGCCTCGTCGCCCAGCAACAGCTCGGGCTCGGGCACACTGGCAAAGCTCGGAATCCGCCCGCTCGACTGGTTGACCAGGCCATCGGTGATCGGCAACGAGAGCGTCGGCGGCACCCAGACCACGCACATCCACGCCGCAGTCAACGTGTCCAGCCTGCTTGGCGACGTCGACACGTTCCTGCACAAGGCGTCATCGGTCGGGGTATCGGGAGCGACCCAGCTGCCGACCAGCATCTCCCCAACCAGCCGCGCGCGGATCGCCAGCGAGGTCCAGAACCCGATCTTCGACGTGTGGACCGGAACGTCGGACAAGACCGTACGGCGGATGACGATCCGCGTCACCCTGCCGGTCACCGGTCAGCTGTCGACCGAGCTTGGCGGCATGCGCTCGGCCCAGATCGGTCTGACCATGCAGTACACCAACCTCAATCAGCCGCAGACAATTGCCGCGCCCGCCACCGTGCGTCCCTACACCGAGTTCACCGGCAAGCTGCGGAGCTTTCTGACCGCCATCGAGGGTGGGCTGGCCGGAGCGGCCGGCGCCGGCGCCACCAACCCGACGGCTCCGAGCACCAGCAGCGGCTCGGGGGCCGGCTCCTCGGGGACGACGACCAAGGTCGAGAAGTACAGCCAGTGCATTGCCAACGCCCATGGGGACGTGGGGAAGATGCAGAAGTGCGCGTCGCTGATCAACGGCGGCTAGTGGCGCCGCCGCAACCGCCTACTCGCGCCCGACCTCCTGGTGGTCCTCCTCGAGCTCGTCGGCCGTCTCGTCGTCGTCATCGGTCGGCGCGCCGGGGTGGTAGTGCACCTGGAAGGCCTCGAGTAGCTTGTCACGCTCGTTCTCTTCGACCGGCGTCTCATCGGAGATCAGCACCCAGTCGGCGCCCTCGAACTCCTCCATGTTGAAGATCTCGGCGTCGAGCTCGGGGGAGTCGTCAACCACGACGAGCACCTCCGTCTGCGGGTTGAAATAGGTCCCGGGCCGATTGACCAGGTCCTCAAGCTCGAAGCGGCGGGGGTCAGCCATTGCCCGGCAGCCTACAGCTTGATGCTCGGTCGTGAGTCCGGCCCGGCCTAGAGATTGCTCAGCGAGCTGATCTCGCGCTCGATCTCGGCCTCGACGTCGAGTGGCGGCTTGCCCTGCCTGGCCCGTCGATGGTTGCGTGCGATGACCAGATCGCGGATCTCCGACCGCAGCTCGGAGTCGATCTGGGGGGCGGTGAGGCGGCGGAGCTCCTGCTCGACGTCGATCGGAGCCTCGCCCCGTCGGGCGCGGCGGGCATTGCGCGCCTCGAGCATCTGGCGAATCTCGGTGTCGCGCTCCAGCAGCGCGGCCGACGAGCCGGCCTGGGATCCGGTCGGGCCGTCTCGGTCCATCGACAGATGGCTCTTTCCGAGCTCCTCCCACGTCTTGCCGCCGGTGATGAGCGCAGCGATCGCACCCAGCAGCCCAACCCCGCAAACGATCCACAGGACGGTGCCAAACGCTGCGTGCACCCTGCAAGTGTGGCGCAATTTGGTGCCGCTGGCGAGAAACTTGCCGCCCCGGCGTACGTCCGCCGCGACCGCGCGCGACGGGTTTGGGCGCCGGGCGGCGATTGGCGGTGGGCGACGATTGGTGCTTGTCAGCGGGCCAGAACCGGGTATTCTTAGGGTATTGACTGACTAGTCAATCTACCTCTGCGTCGGGTCGCCCAGGGCGGCCGGCGCCAGCTGAAGGAGAAATCCAAAGTGGTTGATTTCACGCTCACCGACGAACAGAAGGCAATGCGCGAAATGGCGCATGACTTCGCTGAGAAGGAGATTCGGCCGGTGGCCTGGGAGTACGACAGGGAAGGCACCTGGCCGCAGGACATCATCGACAAGGCCTGGGAGCTCGGGCTGATGAACAGCCACTTGCCCAGCGAGTACGGCGGCCCCGGCCTGGGCTACCTCGACGGCGCCCTGATCGAAGAGGAGATTGCCTGGGGATGCTCGGGCATCGGAACCTCGCTGTCCTGCAACGGGCTCGCCACCGCTCCGATCGGCCTCGCGGCCTCCGAGGAGCTGAAGAAGGAGTACCTCGGCCGCCTCAGCGAGGCGCCGCTCCTGGCCTCGTTCTGCCTCACCGAGCCCGACGCGGGTTCCGATGTCTCGGGAATGAAGACCACCGCGACCCGCAAGGGCGACAAGTGGATCATCAACGGCTCCAAGTGCTTCATCACCAACGGCGAGTACGCCAACTTCTACACCGTGTACGCCAAGACCGACAAGGAAGCGGGCCATCGCGGCATCTCCTGCTTCATCGTGCCCCGTGATGCCGGCGTGGTCGTCGACAAGCACGAGGACAAGATGGGGCAACGGGCATCGAACACCGCGACGATCACCTTCCCCGAGGTCGAGATCCCGCTGGGCCACCTTGTCGGCCAGGAGAACAAGGGATTCAAGATCGCCATGATGACCCTCGACCGCACGCGTCCCGGCGTGGCTGCCATGGCCACCGGGGTCGCGCGCGCGGCGATGGAGTTCGCCATCGACTACTCCAAGGAGCGCGTCCAGTTCGGCGTGCCCATCGCCATGCACCAGGCGATCCAATTCATCATCGCCGACATGGCCACCAAGGTTTACCTGGCTCGCCTGGCGACCTGGAACTCGGCCGTCCTGCTCGATCAGGGCCGGCGCAACACGCTCGAGTCCTCGCACGCCAAGCGTTTCGCCGCCGACACTGCGATGGAGGTCACGACCGACGCCGTGCAGGTCTACGGCGGCTACGGCTTCATCAAGGAGTACCCGGTCGAGAAGCTGATGCGCGACGCCAAGATCCTCCAGCTCTACGAGGGCACGGCACAGATCCAGCGCCTGGTCATCGCCCGCGAGACGCTGCTGCCTCGACGGGCCGAGGAGCCGGCGGCGGCACACACCTAAACGCTTGTTCGATTAATCGGGCCGGCCTACGGGGGCCGGCCCCGTTTGTACGCGCGCCAGGCACAGTTGACGCTTGGCGCTAGGTCGGCCCGGCTGGCTGAGCGCGCCGCGCTCGCGCCGGGGCGACCAGCGCCGCCTTGGACTTGCTCGTTGGCTTCTTGGAGGACGGCTTCTGCGTCATCGCGTAGATGCCGACGATGACGGCCGCCAGGCAGATGAAGCCGCAGCCGATGGCCAGCACGTAACCGACGGCACGTCCGCCCTCCCCCTTCGACGTGTTGACGTACTTCAGGCCGAGGAGCAGGAACCCGAACAGGATCACCACGCCGGAGCCGAAGATGAGCCCGGCCAGGAGGATCTTCCCGAGCGCGCCCCAGTCGACAAACGCGGATGCGAAGAGCGCCATCGCCCAGATCCTCAGGTCATGGCGACCGCGGGTGGCACCCCGGCCCGCTCGGCCTCTTCCACCACGCTGACGTCGGTCCGATCGAGGTCGTCGGCGGTGATTCTGTTGCGCTGGGCGAGCGTCCATAAGGCAAACGCGCCGGCGCCGGCCAGGAGGGCGATCACGATCGCGCCCGCGTTCGGATTGCCGAAGATGTCGGAGATGCCCCACGCGACTCCGGCCAGCAGCGCCGCCGCGGGAATCGTGATCACCCAGGCGGTGGCCATCTGCCCGGCCACCCCCCAGTGCACGCTGGCCAGCTTCTTGCCCAGCCCCGCGCCCATCACGCCACCGGATACGACCTGGGTCGTCGACAGCGGGTAGCCGTAGTACGACGAGGCCAGGATCACCGAGGCGCTGGCCGATTCGGCGGCGAAGCCCTGCGGTGACTCCACGTTGGTGATCCGGTTGCCCATCGTGTTGATGATCCGCCAGCCGCCGGTGGCGGTGCCCGCGGCGATCGAGGTGGCACACAGCAGCTTGACCCACACGGGCACGGTGAAGTTGGTCGCGCTGAGATTGCCGCTGGCGATCAGGGCGAGGGAGATCACGCCCATGGTCTTCTGCGCATCGTTGGTGCCGTGCGCGAGTGACACCAGCGACGCCGACCCGATCTGACCCAGCCGGTAGCCGGATCTGGCTTCCCTCTGGCCCAGGGTGCGGATCAGCCTGTAGGCCGCGAACGTGCCGAGGATGGCCACGAGGCCGCAGATGAAGGGTGACAGGACGCCCGGGACGATGACGGTCTTGACCAGGTTGTGCCAGTTGACCTCGCCCGATCCAGCAGCCACGATGGTCGCGCCGATCACGCCACCGATCAGCGCGTGCGACGAGCTCGACGGAATCGTGAAGTACCAGGTGATGAGGTTCCAGGTCATCGCCCCGATGAGCGCGGCCAGCACGAGCTCGAGTCCGTCCGTGCCTGCGAGCACCTTCGGGTTGACGATGCCCTTGGCAATCGTCGCTGCGACGCTGATCGAGATGAACGCGCCGGCAAAGTTGAGGATCGCCGACAGGATCACCGCGACCCGGGGCTTGAGCGCGCCCGTCGCGATCGATGTCGCCATCGCGTTGGCCGTGTCGTGAAAGCCGTTCGTGAAGTCGAAGGCCGCGGCCGTGACGACCACGATGACCAAGATAAGGGAAGTGCCGCCCATCGCGGCGACAGTCTGCGCGCGCCCGTCTCACCGCGTGTGAACTTGGCGTGAACGTCCGCGGTGAACATTGCGCGTGCGCGCACCTTCACCACCCGCGGGGTGACCTACTCGGTGGTGCTGAACTCCCAGATCGCGATACCGAGCATGATCAGGCCCAGGAACAGGACGACCCCGACCTCGAGCAGCGGAGGCACCCGCCAGCCAAACCAGGTGACGCCGGGATCGAGCGCGGCTCGCGCGGCGGGCGAGATCGTCAGGTGCTTGAAGACGAGGCTCCGCATGGGGTCGACCGCGTAGGTGATGGGATCGATTCGGTTGAGAATCTCGAGCCAGCGCGGCAGCCCGGCGGCTGGAAACAGGGCGCCGGAAATGAAGAACAACGGCATGACGATCATCTGCATGACGCCGAAGAACGACTGCATCTGCTTGATCCGCACGGCAATCATCACGCCGAATGCGGTGACGGCGAAGGCGAGCGCGAGCTGAATGCCGAAGATCCCGAGGATCAGCAGCACGTTGTAGGGGACACCGACCAGCGGGGCGAGCAGGATCATGATGATCCCCTGGGTGCTGGCCACGGTGGCGCCGCCCAGACACTTGCCGATCACGATCGAGCTGCGGCGGACCGGCGCGACCATCATCTCGCGCAGAAAGCCGAACTCGCGGTCCCAGACGATCGACGCGGCCGAGAACATCGCGGTGAACATGACGGCAATGCACAGGATCCCGGGATAGATGAAGGTTTTGAAGTTGACTCCGTGGGTGCCGGGGGCGGACAGGTGTTCGAGCCCCGAGCCCATCACGAACAGGAACAGCAACGGCTGAATCAGCGCCGAGACGATCCGGATGCGATCGTTGACGAACCGGATCAGATCGCGCCGCCAGACGATGCGCATCGCCCGCAGCTCCGAGGCGATGCTGTGCGGAGGAACGTGGACCCGGACTGTCGGTGCGGGCTCTGGAGCGGTCGCCGTCTCGCGGACGGTCGTGCTCATCGCCGACCTCCATGCATCATCTGCATCATCATGCGATTGCGGTTCTTGCCCGCGTCCTCTTCGGCGTCCCGGATCGTGGTGCCCGTGTGGGACATGAAGACGTCGTCGAGGGTCGGACGCGACACGCTGACGCCCTTGATCGGCACATCGAGCTCGGCGAACAGACGGGGGACGAACTCCTCACCGACCGGGACGCCGAAGGTCACCGCGCCCTCGGACACCTTGGCCTCGATGCCGAAGTGCAGCTCGAGTTCGGCAATCGCCGCATCATCGTTGTCGGTGTGGATGGTCACCCGGTCCTTGCCGATCTGTGCCTTGAGCGTCTCCGGTGAGTCGAGCGCGACGATCTGGCCGTGGTCCATGATCGCGATCCGGTCGCACCACTCGGCCTCATCCATGTAGTGGGTGGTCATGAAGATCGTGATGTGCTCGTTCTGCTTGAGCTCGCGGATGTAGCTCCAGATCGAGCGGCGCGTCTGCGGGTCCAGGCCGATGGTCGGCTCGTCAAGGAACAGCACGCGCGGCGAATGCATCATCCCGCGGGCGATCTCCAGCCGCCGGCGCATGCCCCCTGAGAAGGTGCCGACCGGTGAGTCGCTGCGCTCCCACAGACCGACCATCTCGAGGACCTGCTGCATCCGCGGGGCGACCAGGGACCTCTCCAGGCCGTAGAGCTCGGCGTGCAGCTTCAGGTTCTCCTTGGCCGAGAGGTAGTTGTCGAGCGTCGGGTCTTGGAACACCAGCCCGATGTTGCGGCGCACGTCGTCGCGCTCGGTGACGACATCGTGACCGGCCACCGCCGCCGAGCCCGAGGTGGGCTTCATCAGCGTGCACAGCATGTTGATCGTGGTCGTCTTGCCGGCGCCGTTGGGGCCGAGGAACCCGAACACCTCGCCGGCGGCGACCTCGAAGCCGACGCCGCGCACGGCCTTGATCTCACCGAAATCCTTGGTCAGTTCTCTGACGACAATCGCGGTGGCGGGACGATCACCGTTTTCAGCCATCCGCTCATACGTTACGAGATCACCCATCGGTGTCCTCGGCGAGGATCCGATAGAGGGCCCTGCGTGTCTGCGCGATGACGTCTGAGGCCCGGCGGGTCTGGTCGGCATCGCCAGCGTGCATAACCTGCGCCGCCGCCACGGTCAGCTGCTTGATCTGCAGCTTGAGATCCCCGATGTCCGGGGCGTCGGCGTCGGCGTCCCACGGCGCGCTGCCGGCCCCGGGACTCTCGCTGACATGGTCCCGGCCGGCGTCGGTGAGCTCGTAGAGCTTCGTGCCGTCGTGCTCGACTGCGCGAATCAGGCCCTGGTCCTCGAGCTGCTGGAGCGTCGGGTAGACCGATCCAGGACTCGGGCGCCACCGTCCGCCGCTGCGCTCCTCGATCTCCTGCATGAGCTGATAGCCGTTGCGCGGCGCCTCCTGGAGTAGCAGGAGCAGCGCCAGGCGGACGTCCCCGCGTCGCTTGCGTCCGCGGCCGCCGAACACCGGTCCGCCGGCGAAGTGCGAGGCGCCGCCCAAGTGGCGAAGCGCGGCGAGGCGTTCGAGATCATCGGGGTGGAGGTGGCGATGTCGGGGCATTTCTCACTCCCGGCCAGTCGATATATACCGATATATCGCGAGTGTATCGGTGATGTCAACGGTGCGCTGGCCGGGCCTCCGGGGGTGCTTCCTGAAACAGGTCGCTTGATGCGGACTGTTTCGGGGAAGGTCTATTCGTCGGCGTCGGGCTCTGTGGAGCCGCGCGGATCGGTGGGGTCGCCGGCGGGCTCAGATCCGCCCGACCCGCCGGCGGGCTCAGATCCGCCCGACCCGCCGGCGGGCTCAGATCCGCCCGACCCACCCGAGCCGCCGGGGCCACCGAAGCCCCCGAACCCGCCCGGGCCACCGCGCTTGCGCAGCCAGTCGCCCAGCTGCTCGGCCATGCCGCCAACCTGCGTGCCGAGGTTGGCCAGGTTGTCGCCCGCCTCCTGGAAGATCGTCCGGAAGCGCTCCGCGTAGAAGTTCATCGCGTCGCTGGCCTCCTCGCTCACGTCGACCTCCTGGTCGCGCGTGCGGTACTCGCCGCGAACGATGCGGTCGTATTCGCCGCTCTGGACCCACCTCATCACCTCGCTGACGCGGCGCACGGCGTACGTGTGGGTCTGGCCGATCTCGTTGAAGAAGCGCCGTACGCGGTCGCTGGGGTCGTCCCAGCTCTCGTACTCCATCGCCTGGGCCATGAAGGCATCGAGGTTCAGGTCGCCGGCCGGCAGACCACCGGCCGTGACCATCAGCGCGCGGCAGACGATCTGAGGATCGCGCACGGCCAGCGTGGCGGCCCGATCGCAGCTGAGCTCCGTCGCCCGATACCACTCGAGCAACACCGCCTTGACCGCGCGGAAGGGAATCCCGAGGAAGAACGGGAGCCCGTTGCTCACCGCGAGCAGGATGTTCAGCGCGGTCACGTAGACGACATGGTCGGAGAGGATGTGGCCGAGCTCATGGGCCAGGACAGCTCGCTGCTCGCCTGGACCGAGGCGCTGAAGCAGCAGCGAGTCCATGACGATCATGGGCTTGTCGGACCCGATCGCCTGCGCCATCCCAGGCACCGGAGTGGTGACGTACACGTCGTAGACCTCGGGCATGTCGAGGACCTTGCACACACCGCGATGGGACGCCCACAGCTCCGACAGCTGGGTCTCGCCGACCTTGACCGAGTTGCCGAGGTAGAACTGGCGCAGCGCGCGCTCGTAGCGCCATTCGATCAGCTTGCGGACCACGGTATCAAGCATCGGCACCGCCTTCAGGGCCGCCGTGGCGGCCCGGTCGGCCGGATGCTCGTAGGCCTTGGAGGAGATGTTCTTGTAGGGCTCTACGTGATCGGGGAGCGAGTCCGCCATCCGCACCAAGCCTACTCGCCTCGAGGTGCGTGGCGTGATAATCGGCGGCCATGCGCAAGGTGAGTGTCGCCGAGGTGTTTTCCGCCACCGTGCATCAGGCCGAGAGCTGCTGGTACGACACGTCCCGGTGGCCGGCGTGGGTCGACGGACTGGATCGGGTGCAGGGCACGACCGGCAACTGGCCGGAGGTGGGCTCCACCGTGACATGGCGGTCGAGCCCGGCCGGTCGCGGCACGGTGACCGAGCGTGTCAGCGCGCACGAGCCGCTGGCCGGCCAGACCGTCGAGGTGACGGACGATTCGATCTTCGGGCGCCAGAGCGTCGCATTTGCGCCGGCCGACGACGGCGTTGAGGTGGTGCTGAGCCTGGAGTACACGATCAGCCGCCGGACGCCGTTCACGCCGCTGGTCGACCTGCTGTTCATCCGCCGGGCCATGGAGACATCGCTCGGCCGCACGCTGCACGCCTTCGGTGCGCAGCTGAGCCACGCCCGAAGCAGCGAGCCATAGAGCCCGTCTAGACTCAAGCGCCCCGTGCGCGTGCGTACCAGACTCCGACCCTGAAGGATCCGAATTGTTCGTCTTCAAAGCCGCCGTTGTCGGCGCCGGCACGATGGGCGGCGAGATCGCACAGGTGATCGCGAACGCCGAGATTCCCGTCGTGCTCAAGGATGTCGACCAGAAGTTCGTCGACGTCGGCATCGACAAGGCCCGCTCGCTGTGGCAGGGTCGGGTCGATGTCGGCAAGCTCGACGCCTCCGAGCTCGAGCGCAAGCTCGCCCTGATCAGTGGCGCCACCGACTACGAGAAGTTCGGCGACGTCGACTTCGTCGTCGAGGCTGTGCCCGAGCGGATGCCGATCAAGCAGACGGTGTTCTCTGAGCTCGACGGGGTGACGCCCGGTCACGCCGTCCTGGCCTCCAACACGTCGTCGCTGTCGATCACCGAGATGGGGGAGGTGACCAGCCGGCCCGACAAGGTGGTCGGCTTTCACTTCTTCTATCCCGCCTCGGTAATGCGGCTGATCGAGGTGGTGCAGGGCGATGACACGTCCCCGGAGACGATCCAGGCTGCCGCCAACTTCGCCCAGGCGATCAGGAGGATGCCGATCCGCTGTGGCGAGGCCCCGGGATTCGTGGTCAACCGGATTCTCAACTCGAGCGCTGCGGAGCTGTGGCACCTTCAGGAAGAGTCAGGAATGGACGTGAAGGAGCTCGACCGGATCGTGTCCGAGTCCAAGGCGGCGCCCATGGGGCCGTTCTTCCTCGCCGACCTACTCGGGCTCGACACCGTCCTGCACGTGGCCGAGCACCTGCATGAGTCATATGGCGATCGCTTCTACGTCCATCGGCAGATGCAGGCGCTCGTCGCCGACGGCAACCTCGGCGCCAAGACGGGAAAGGGCTTCTATGAGCACGGTTGACACATCCTCGGACACCGCGTCGCTGGTCGACCGCTTCACGCTGAAGGCGCTGGTGGAGAGCTGCCTGGTGCTCGAGGAGGGGGTCGCGTCGATGAAGGACATCGACCTGGGGATGATGGCCGGCGCCGGCATCATCCCGCCGCCGTTCGCACGGGCCGACCAGATCGGACTGGATGAGGTCCTGGCCAAGCTCGAGATCGCGGCGCAGACATGGGGCGAGAACTTCGAGCCTCCGATGATCGTGCGCCGGCTGGTGGCCCAGGGCCGGCTGGGGGTGAAGAGCGGCCAGGGTTTTTTCCCCTACGCGCGCCCCGACCCCGGATGGGACGAGCTCCCGATCAAGCTGGAGACCCGCGGTGAGGTGGCGATCGCCTGGCTCGATCGCCCTCCGGCCAACTCGATCTCGCCCGAGACGGTCCAGGCCCTGCAGAAGGTGTGGGACACCGTCGACGAGGGGGTCCGCGCGCTCGTGTTCGCCTCGGCCAACCCGATGCTGTTCTGCGCCGGCGCGGACATCAAGGCGTTCACGAAGATGGACGCGGCCGGTGGCAAGGAGCTGCTCGACCAGATGCACGGGCTGCTGCGGGCGATGGAGAGCTCGCGGATCGTGAGCATCGCGGCCGTCAACGCGCTCGCCTTCGGGGGTGGGTGTGAGCTCGCGATGGCATGTGATTTCCGCATCGCCGCCGAGTCGGCGACGTTCGGCCAGCCCGAGATCAACCTGGGCATCATCCCCGGCTTCGGCGGCACCCAGCGGCTGCCCCGGCTGATCGGCGAGGCCAAGGCGCTGGAGCTGAACCTGACCGGCGACCCGATCGGCGCGCAGGAGGCGTACGAGCTGGGGCTGGCCACCCGCGTGGTACCCGACCACGAGCTGCTCGACACCGCGCTCATGTGGGCCCGCAGGCTCGCCGGCCAGGCGCCCCTGGCCATCGAGCAGATCAAGCAGGTCTCGGCCGCCGGTGACCTCGATGCCGGGATCGTGGCCGAGAAGCGGGCCTTCGCCACCGCGTTCGCTTCCGATGACGCCCGAGAGGGGATCTCGGCGTTCCTGGAGAAGCGCAATCCGAGGTTCGCCGGCAAGTGACGGTGAGCACCGAGCAGGCGGCCGCCACGGCCGAGCTGATCCGCGAAGCCGGTTCGGTCGTCGCGCTGACCGGCGCCGGCATCTCGGTTCCGTCGGGGATCCCCGACTTCCGCTCGCCCGGCACCGGCCTGTGGAACGACGTCAACCCCATGGAGATTGCCCACATCGATGCGTTTCACCGCGACCCAGAGCGGTTCTGGCACTTCTACGGCGACCGCTTCCAGACGCTCGAGGACAAGCGGCCCAACCGCGCCCACGAGGTACTGGCCGAGCTCGAGGCGGCGGGTATGCTCGAGGCGGTGATCACGCAGAACATCGACCAGCTGCACCACCGGGCCGGGTCTCGCGAGCTGATCGAGGTCCACGGGACGATCGCCCATTCGTCCTGCCTGCACTGCCGCAGCGAGTATGCCCTGGCCGACGTCCGGGCCCGCCAGGCCGCCGACGCCCAGAGGGTTCCCCGGTGTGGGTGCGGCCAGCCGCTGAAGCCCGACGTGGTGCTGTTCGGGGAGTTCCTGCCCGAGGCGGCCCTGGCCCGAGCTGAAGAGCTGGCTCGGGGCGCGGACCTGATGCTGTGCGTCGGGTCCTCGCTCGAGGTCTATCCCGTCGCCCAGCTCCCGGCGATGACGCTGGCCGCCGGCGGCCAGATCGCCATCCTGACCCAGGGCCCGACACCGTATGACTCGCGGGCTGCGGTGCGGATGGGTGGCGACGTCGTCAACGAGCTCGAGGCCGTGCTGGCCGCCCTGGGCGCGCCAGCTCGCCGAACCAGCAGCTAAGCGTTGGCCACCGCCCGGGCGCGCAGAGCCGCCTCGATGCGCCCGAGCGTGAACTCGACCGCCTCCAGTTCCAGGACATCGAGCGGCCCGCCCAGGGCGGTCTGAGCCGCGTGCACAATCGGTTCGCGCCGCTCGCGCAGCTCGGCCAGGCGATCGGCGAGCGTGGCTGCGGTGGGATCGGTGGCGAGCTCGGCGAGCGCGGCATCGAGCGCCACCAGGAGCTGGAGGGCCGCCTCGCGGGGGCGTCCTTGATCGAGGTCGAGGCGCGCTCGCAGCACGAGCTCCTCGCAGGCCAGGGCCTGTTCCTTGCCGGTCAGGACCGCGGCCAGCCGCGCCTGCGGGTGGAGCACCTTCACCCGCCGGGGGCGGGGACTGGGGTCGACCAGCTCCCGGGCCTCGGTCCATAGCCCATCGGCGACCTGCTCGCCGGCGCCGAAGCCCACCCGAGTGACCAATGCCTGGCGGCGGCTCACCGGGTGAAGATAAGGATCGGCAGTGACGAGCCGGAACACATGAAGCGCTCGGTTGAGGACCTCGACGCCCTCGGCCAGCGCGTCCTCGCCCGCGCCGGTGAGCCAAGCATGCCCCTCACGGGCGTTGGCCAGCGGCACCTGGACGTCGATGACCGTGGCTCGTCCGGTGGCCACAGCCGAAGGCTCAGGTTGAGGTTGAGCCTGACGCGACCTCCGGGTCACCCTGCGGCGCCGCTCGGGAGCGCCGAGGGTGGCGACGACCAGAATGTGGGCGGGAGCGGCGTCGGGAGGATCACCCGGCCGGCGCACCAGATACCGACCGTCCGGCGGCCCGAGGGGCCAGGGTAGCTCGATCTGGATGAAGCGGAAATACCGCTGATCGGGTTGGCCGCTGTCCGCCGTGGCGGCCGGCGTACTGGAGGGATCGGTCAGTGTGGGCGGATCGCGTACTTGCTGGGGGCGATCGGGACGACGGGCTCGGGGATCTGACTGATGTGGTTGATCAGCTTGGTCCACTGGCCGGGCTGGAGGACCTGCCCGATTTGCTTGGAGAGCTTCGAGTTGCTGCCAAACAGCGGCGTGAAGGTGACCTGGATCTGGTTCTTGTGGTCGGGGAGGACCATCGTGTTGCTCTGACCCTTGTAGGTCATCGCGCTGACGATCTCGTCGGGCCGCATCGCGCCCTGCAGGGTGAGCAGGCGCCGGACGGTGATGTCGGTGATCGAGCCGGGGCCGGTGTGTCCCTGGATCGGGATGTTGTTGATCTTGGAGATGTCGACGCTCGTGCCACTCTGTCCGGAGGTCGCGCTGCTGGTCGAGGCGAACACGGTGTTGTCGCAGCGGAGCCCATCGATAGTGGGCTCGAGCCCCGACGCGGACAGGAACTCGATCGTGGCCAGCACCCGGCGGTCGATCAGTCCGGCCTGAATGTCCCGGCGGCCGCAGCTGTAGATGCTGACGTGCGGGTCGGCCAGCACGCGGTTCTGCAGCTGCTCCTTGGACATGAGCAGGATCTGTCCGATGCTGGCGTTCTTGGCCCCGGGCCCGAAGAACGGATCGACGCCGGCGGCGCGATACACGGCGGTGGCCTCGAGCAGCTTCCATCCATCAAGCACCGGCTTCGGGTCGATGTAGGGGGCGTTCTTGCCCGCCGGCTGGATCATGAACGTCATGTGCGAGGCCGTGCTCTTCGTGCCCGCCGCGATCCGCCCCAGGATTGTTCCGGCTACGACGATCGACCCGGCCTTGAGGGGCTCCAGGGTGTACTGGTTCTTGCCCAGGTGCAGAACGTCGGAGAAGTAGTTGCGGAAGTTCGCGATCTCCGCGCCCGTGTCCTTGACCTGAAGTGCACCACCCGCCGCGAAGGAGGCCGGACGCCGAGGATCGGCGAACAGCCGCTCCTTGACCATCACCGGAGAGGTCTGGGTCTGCGACTTGGAACTCGAGCTCACCGGCAACGTCACGGGAGCGTTCTTCTTCAGATCACTCGTGGCCTTGGCGGTGCTGGTCGGCGCCGGCGCCTTCTGCTGCCCGGCGCTCGCCGCCTGCGTGGGCGCCGGCAGGGCCGGGGCCGAGAGCGCCTGGGTCAGCTCGGCGGCAGACAGCTTGACGGGCTTGGGGACGGGATACAGCTTCGGGATCGAACCCAGGTCCGCGTAGGTGTAGATGTTGCCCGTCGAGTCCTGGAGCTCGAGATAGCGCCCGAGCTTGGGGTCATCGCCCATCTTCAGGATCTTGCCGTCGTTGGCCGCGATGACCGGGGCGTTCTGCTTGGCGAAGATGGAGACGCTCTGCGCGTTGGTCGACTGGATCGGAATCGCCGCATTGGAGCCCTTGACCTTGGTCTTGGCCAGCTTCTCGACGCTCGAGTCGGCGTACTTGGCCGCAGCGGCGACCGGGAAGTGACCCTCGACCAGGCCGGTCAGCGCACCGATCAGCTGGTTGGGCATCCCGCCGATCAGCTTGGCCCGCAGCAGCACCGACTGCACGTACCAGTCCGCGTGGTTGTAGGCGAAGATCGCCTGCGAGAGATTCTTGGAAGCACCCGCGGCGTGCAGGTACTTGGCCGCGGTGAAGATCGCGTCGACCGGGTTGTAGGGGTCGGCCACGCCGTCGCCGTTGGCGTCCACGCCCCATTCCTTCCAGGTCGCCGGCATGAACTGCATCCACCCAACCGCGCCGGCGCTCGAGACGCTCAGGTTAAGTCCGTAGTCGGTTTCGATCTCATTGATCGCCGCCAGCACCTGCCACGGCACGTCGTACTGGATGCCGGCCGCCTGATAGATCGGCAGTAGGAAGGGCGGGATCCGGAAGCTGTCGATGAAGAAGTTCGGGACGCCGATGGGCGCCGCGCCCGGGGTCGAGAAGGAGAAGGTGGGGTTCGACGCCGTCGGCACACCTTTCTTGGTCTTCTTGGGCGGCGGCTTGGTCGAGCCCTTCTTGTTGCTCGAGCCTCCGCCGTTCTTCTTCGAACCGCCCGAGTTGCCACTGCCCTTGTTGTGACCGCCGCCCTTGTTGTGACCGCCACCCTTGTGACCGCCGCCCTTGTGGCCGCCGCCGCCCTTGTGGCCGCCGGTGCTCGTGTGCGACGTGGTCGTGGTGGTCGTCGTGCTGCTGGTGGTGGTGTGGCTGCTGGTCGTCGTCGTGTGAGTGCTCGTCGTCGTCGTGCCGGTGCTGGTGGTGGTCGTCGTCGTCGTGGTCGTGGGCGATGTCTGGCAGGTCTCCGTGATGTGCGCCACCGGCCCCTTAACCGGCAGCGGGATCTGCGAGATCGGGGTCCCGGGCGCCACGTTGACGTTGAAGGTCACCGTCTGGCCGGTGAGCAGCGTCACCGTGATCGTGCACTCCTCAGCCGAGGCTGTGGAGACGAAGGCGAGGAGCTGGACCCCAAGCACCGTTACGACCGAAATGGCCGCAACCAGCAACTTTCGGCTCCTTAGCACAGTGGCCTAACTCCTCCCGGCATCGACGTGCGCACGATCCACGCGTCGCGTTGTCACAACGACGAGAGTTGGGAAGCTACTGACTGCCATCGAGCTTTTCAACGCCGAACCGTTCCTGGATGGAGAGTGTCTTTGAGTCCTGTGGTTCCTTGGCCTCAGAGCGAGCGCCCACTGTCTCCGCATCGGCGTAACTACCCCAACACTGTAGCCACGAACGTGGCTGGTAAACGTGTTTGGCGCGTTAAATCGAGCCTAAGCCTTAACTTGAGGTTTAGCTACGGCCGAATTGGACCCTACAAACGGCGATGGCATCGCGAGATCCAAGGTAGGGTGAGTCGAAATGGCTAGGAGGACCCGATGACGGACGATAAGAGCCTGGTCGAGCGAATGACTCGCCAGGGCGAAGAGGCAGTTGGCAAGCTGGCCCAGGAACTGCTCGACAACGCTGTGGTAAGCGGGGCGATAGCCCGTGCATTTGAGACGCGCGAGCGCGCGATGCGGGCCCAGGAGGTCGCGATGGGCGCGCTCAACCTCCCGTCGGCCAGCGATCTCGAGCGCCTGACCCGACGGCTGCGGGGCGTCTCCCAGCGCCTCGAGGGGATCGAGGACGCCCTCGATCGCGTCGAGCAGCGCATCGAGGTCCTCGGATCCTCGAGCTTGTTGGACGAGCGCCTGGCCGCTATCGAGGAGCGGCTGGCACAGATCGAGGGCGCCCTCGGGCAGCCGGCGCGCTAGACAGGGCGGCGGCCGCCAATGCCCCCATCCGGAGCTCCGCCTCGCGGAGCCGGTCCGCGTCGATTCTGACCCGGCTGGGAGCCAGCGTCTCGGCGACGGTCATGATCGACGCCGCGGTCAGGTCGTGTCGCGCCGCGAGGGACAACAGGGTCGCCGTCTCCATGTCGACCGCTGCGGCGCCGGCATCCAGCCAGCGCCGGGGCTCCGCGGCGGGGATGTCGTAGACCAGGTCGGTCGACAGCACGGTGACGGCGGTGGTCTCTGCGGACGCGGTCAACCCGCGGGTCAGTCCTGGGTCGGGGTAGGCGGCCCCTACGTGCGGTGCGCCGAGGGCACGGCTGGTTCCGTCCTCGCCGATGGCCCGCACGGCCACGACGAGATCGCCGAGGGCCAGGGTTCTCGCCAGGCTCCGGCAGGTCCCTACCCGCAGCAAACGCTTCGCGCCCAGTCCGACGAGCTCGGTGATCACGATCGCGGCACTTGGTCCGCCGATGCCCGTGCTCTGGATGGTCATCGGCAATCCATCGGACGCCGGCCCCGTATAGCCCCACAGACCCCGGCTGTGGTTGAACATCTTCGGCTCGGAAAGCACGGCCTGGGCGAGCAGGAGCGCCCGGCCCGGATCGCCGGGCAGGAGCACTCGGTCAGCCAGCGGGGCCGTTGGCTGCAGATGAGTCGGGCGGAACACGCCGGCGACATTAAACGGCGCGCAACCGGTCAGGGCGGGCAACGGCTCACGCGCAACGGCTTAGACTCACGCGCGCGTGAGCGTCTTCACATCGACCAACGAGTTCCGCGAGGTCATGGACCGGACGTTCGCGCTGATGTGCGACGACCCCGAGATGGGCCCCAGGCTGCGCGACGCCGACACGCCTCAGCGGTTCGAGTTCACCGATCTCGACCTGGTGGTCAACATCCGTGCCGGCGGGCCCGAGGAGCCCAATCTGATCTGGTCGTGGTCCGACGAGGTCTCCTGGGAGGCCAAGGTCAAGATGGCGATGAGCTCGGAAACGGCCAACCGGTACTTCCAGGGCAAGGAGAACGTGGCCATCGCGATCGCCCGGCGACGGATCAAGGCCGGCGGCGACGTCAAGGCCGCGCTGGCCATCATTCCCATCACCAAGCCGCTGTATGCGGCCTATCGCCAGATGATCGCCGCCGACTATCCGCACCTTGAGGTCTAGACTAGCCCGGCAAATAAATGGCCCACACGCATTGACAGCGGGCCGGATGGCGAGTAGACCTACGACCTCGAGCTAGGCAACAGGTCGGAGCGTGGGAGGCCTCCCGCTCACCCGGGAGCACCCCCGCGAGGCGCCGCCGGAAACGTGACGAGCGCCTACGGCCGACGCGGCGGGCCGTAATGTCCGCGGGCGACGGGGCCTCGACCTCATCGGGGCCCCGTTGCCGAGTTAGAGTTCATGCAGAAACCCCGGCGTGTGCGGATGGCGAGCGCCGGATCAAGCATGGCCAGGACGCAGGGTCGAAGGAATAGCGGCGCTATTCCGAGACCCGAGGACGCAGCCAGGCGCAGGTCCGCCGCCGTCAGACGTGCTCGGCGGGCTTCTGGATGGACTCTGATGCCGAGATCGCCACGGATGTCTCTCAACGAAGCCGCCGCCAGGGCAGGGGTGCGGCCCGCCACCCTGCGCCGATGGGCGCAGCAGGGAGTGATCCCCCAATATGACGGCGACTGGACTCCCCCGGCCATCGCGCACGCGCGCGTGGTGGCCAGGATGCGCGAGCGCGGACACTCGCTGCGCAGCATCAGGCGGGCCACCGAGGAGGGTCGCCTCGCCTTCAGTTACGTCGAGGAGCTGTTCCCCGAGGCCGAGGCCACCTACTCGCTGCGCCAGGCGGCGACCGAGACCGGGCTCGAGCCGGGTCTGATCGAGCGGATCCTGACCACGCTCGGGGTCAGTCAGGCGCAGGTCGCGGCGATCTCGGAGGATGAGCTGCAGCTGCTCCGCTACGTGGCCGCGGTGCTGGCGGCCGGCCTCCCGCTTGTGGCGATGCTCCAGCTGGTCCGGGTCTACGGGCAGGCGCTGGCGCAGGTCGCTGATGCCGAGGTACGGCTGTTCCACCTTTACGTGCACGAGCCTCTGATGCGGTCGGGGGCGACCGGGGTCGAGACGGCCGACGAGATGCTCTCGCTCTCGCGCGAGTTGCTGCCGCTCGCCTCGCCGGTGATGGACCACGTCCATCAGCGCTACCTACAGCACTTCATCGAGCAGGACGTGGTCGGGCATATGGAGGCCGATCTCGACGGAGAGGCGGTGGACCTGGGGAGGATGCGCGTGGCGATTGCCTTCGCCGACCTGGCCGGATACACGCGGCTGACCGAGGAGGTGGGCGAGCTCGAGGCCGTCGACGCGGTCGAGCGGTTCGTCGAGGCGGTCGAGGTGACCCTCCCCGACGAGGCCCGGGTGATCAAGACGATCGGCGACGAGGTGATGGTGGTCGGGGCGGACGTGGCCAACCTGACCGACTGGGCGGTCGGCTTCCAGCGGCTGCACGACACCCGGCCACAGCCCCGGATCGGAATCCATTCCGGGGACGCTCTGTATCGCGACGGCGACTATTACGGCCGCGACGTGAACATCGCCTCGCGCGTCGCCGCCCGGTCGGCGGGCGGAGAGGTGCTCGTCACGCGGCCGGTTGTGGACCACGCCGGGCCCCATCTGGAGTTCGAGCGCATCGCCGAGATCAGGCTGAAGGGCTTCAGCGACCCGACTGAGATCTTCCTCGCGCGTCAAAAGGAGGAGGAATGATCGAGCGCGTGCGGGCCGATGGGCTGCTTGCGGCGGGCCGGCCGGTGGTGGTGATGCTGTCGGGCGGGCGGGACTCGACCTGCCTGCTGGACCTTGCGGTCCGGGTCGCCGGCGCCGAATCCGTCACCGCGCTGCACGTGAACTACGGCCTGCGCGAGAGCGCCGATGGGGACGAGCGGCACTGCCACGCCCTGTGCCAGCAGCTCGGCGTGCCGCTCGAGCTTCGCCGACCGCGGCGCCCCGAGTCGGGCAACCTGCAGGCGTGGGCTCGGGACGAGCGCTACGGAGCCGCGGGGCAGATCGCGTTGGGGCGCGAAGCCGATGTGGCTGCCGGGCATACGGCGTCCGACCAGGTCGAGACGATCCTCTACCGGCTGGCGTCATCGCCCTCGCGGCGTGCGCTGCTGGGTATGCGGCCGCGCGAGGGCTCACTGGTCCGGCCGCTACTCCCGTTCACGCGCGACGAGACGGCCGCCTACTGTCGTGAACGCGGCCTTCGCTGGCGCGAGGACGAGAGCAACGAGTCAGACGCGTACGCGCGCGCGAGAATCCGGACCAGGCTCGTACCGGCGCTGAGGCAGGTGCACCCCGCCGCTGAGGACAACGTGCTGGCGCTGGCCGAGATCCTCCGCGCCGAGGCCGAGGTGCTCGACGCGGCCGTGGACGAGGTCCTCCAGGGGCGCAGCGAGGTCTCGCAGAGCGCGCTGCGCGAGCTGCCGGTGGCGCTCGCCCGGCTCGTGGTGCAACGGCTCGCCGATGGGGCGGCCGGCCGCCCGGCGCCGGGTACGGCGCGTCGAGTGCAGGAGATCCTGGCGCTCGGCGAGGGCGCACTCGACCTTCCCCACGGGGTGCGGGCCGTGGCGCGCGGGGGCATCCTTCGCTTCGAGCCGACGCCGCCGATGGGTATCGGAGCCAAACCACAGGGGGCACGCTCCGCGTGTCCCCCTTTAAACTAGCCAGACGTGCACGACGACGACGCGATCGGGGAGATCCTCGTGCCGGCCGAGGATCTCGCGCGCCGAGTGCGTGAGCTCGCCGCTGAGATCTCCAGGGACTACCGTGGAAAGGACCTGGTGCTGATCGGGGTCTTGAAAGGCGCCGTGTTCTTCCTCTCAGACCTGATGCGCGCGATCGACATCCCGTGTGAAGTCGACTTCATGGCCGTGGCCTCGTACGGCTCGGCAACCAAGTCCTCGGGCGTGGTTCGGATCCTCAAGGACCTCGACGCCGTGATCGAGGACCGGGACGTGCTGATCGTCGAGGACATCGTCGATTCGGGCCTCACGCTCCAGTACCTGCTGCGAAACCTGGCCGGCCGGCAGCCGCGCTCACTGGACGTCTGCGCGCTTTTGATCAAGCCGGAGCGCCAAAAGGTCGAACTTCAGACCAGATATGTGGGCTTTGAGATCCCCAACCGATTCGCAATCGGCTACGGCCTGGACTACGGCGAGCGCTACCGCAACTTGCCCTATGTGGCCGCGTTGAAGGAGTGAGAGCGGCGATGCAACCCTTCCCAGCGGCCCAAACTGTCCTGCTACGCTTGCCCATTACGCGAACGAGTCGCAGGACGCGCGGGACTTCATTATGAGCCGGTTCTTCAAGAGTGCAGCATTCCCGATTCTGATCGTGGTGGTGCTCGCATTCTTCGCCCAGAAAGCTGATTGGCAGTTCGAGCCATTCCCCGCACTACACGTTCGGGACTCTGACGCAGCAGCTCGATGCGCACCAGGTCAAGTCGATGTCGCTTGATCAGAAGTCCAACAGCGCGAACGTCACGCTGACCAACGGCCAGAAGTACAGCGTCGGCTACCCGGACTCATACGCCCCAACGCTGATCAGGCAGGCAGAGCAGGACGTGCCCGCCAACGGCTTCGACGTCCAGAGCAAGTCCTCCAACGGGTGGCTCTCGCTGCTGACCTACATCCTGCCCTTCGTCATCTTCATTGGCTTCTGGATATTCCTGATGAACCAGGTCCAGGGCGGCGGGTCCAAGGTGATGTCGTTCGGCAAGTCGCGGGCCAAGAGGATGTCCGTCGACTCGCCCAAGATCACCTTCCGCGACGTCGCCGGCGTGGACGAGGCGGTCGAGGAGCTCCACGAGATCAAGGAGTTCCTCGAGAACCCCAAGAAATTCCAGGCCTTGGGAGCGCGGATCCCCAAGGGAGTGCTCCTGTACGGGCCGCCGGGCACCGGTAAGACGCTGCTGGCCCGCGCCGTGGCCGGCGAGGCGGGCGTGCCGTTCTTCTCGATCTCCGGCTCGGACTTCGTCGAGATGTTCGTCGGCGTCGGCGCTTCGCGCGTGCGCGACCTGTTCGAGCAGGCCAAGCAGAACTCCCCCTGCATCATCTTCATGGACGAGATCGACGCCGTGGGCCGGCATCGGGGAGCTGGCCTCGGCGGCGGTCACGATGAGCGCGAGCAGACGCTCAACCAGCTGCTGGTCGAGATGGACGGCTTCGAGATGAAGGACAACATCATCCTCATTGCCGCCACCAACCGACCCGACATCCTCGACCCGGCGCTGCTGCGCCCCGGCCGCTTCGATCGTCAGATCGTCGTCGACCGGCCCGACCGGAGCGGTCGCAAGAAGATCCTCGAGGTCCACACGCGGGGCAAGCCGCTGGCGCGCGAGATCGACGTGGATGCGCTGGCCGGCCAGACGCCCGGGTTCACCGGCGCGGACCTGTCGAACCTGGTCAACGAGGCGGCCCTGCTGGCCGCGCGCAACGGCAAGCGCGAAATCACCCAGGATGAGCTCGAGGAAGGGATCATGCGGGTGATCGCCGGCCCGGAGAAGAAGACCCGGGTCATGAGCAACAAGGAGCGCAAGATCACCGCCTACCACGAGATGGGCCACGCGATCGTCGGCCACTACCTGCCGAACTCCGATCCGGTTCACAAGATCTCGGTGATCTCGCGCGGACAGGCGCTGGGCTACACGATCTCGCTGCCCAGCGAGGACAAGTTCCTGACCACCCGCGCCGAGCTCCAGGACACGATGGCGATGACCCTCGGTGGGCGCGCGGCCGAGGAGATCTGCTTCGGCGAGGTCACCACGGGCGCCTCCAATGACCTCGAGAAGGTCACCGCCACGGCCAAGCAGATGGTCATGCGGTTCGGGATGTCCGAGAAGCTTGGGCCGCGCGTGTTCGGCCACGACCACGGCCAGCCGTTCCTGGGCCGCGAGTTCTCGGCCGAGCCCGACTACTCCGACGAGATCGCCCGCGAGATCGACGACGAGATTCGCCGCATCGTCGAGGCCGCCCACGTTCAGGCCAAGGAGATCCTCACCCAATACCGCGAATCGCTGGCGAAGCTGTCCGAGATCCTCATCAAGCGCGAGACGATCGAGCGCGAGCAGTTCGAGGCGCTGCTGGACGGCGGGACCGAGCAGGACGTGTTCGGCGCCGAGGCGCCCCCGCCGCCCGAGGTTCCGCTTCCGCCGGCGCCGGCCGAGCGCGCCCCCGGACGCGAGGGCCCAAGGCCTCTCCCGCGTCCAGGCCTGGCCGGCGGCACGGCCGAGTAGTTCGAAGCACGAGGCGGCGGCGCATCGCTTCTCGTGGGTCGCGGGAAAGGGGTTTCGTTACATCACGACCCGGCCGGGATCGCTGGGTAAGGAATCGTGGTTGATATCGCGGGACCGCCGTCCCCTCGGTGCGCCTACGGTCGGAAGCGGCGGAACTCCTTTTCGAGCAGCCGCCCGACCTGCGAGCGATCCGAGGCTGAGCCCACACCGGGCGGCAGTGGCGGCTTGTATCCGCGCGCGTGGCACTTGGCGATCCCCGGCCCGAGCGCCGGGCCCTTGGCCAGGTGGGGCGGCTTGGCGTACGCCGCGTGCTTGAAGTTGAAGTAGTCGGTCATCGGGTGGGCGTTGGCGTCGCGGAAGGTCATCGCGGGCAGGTTCCATTTGCGCTCGATGAAGGCCGTGATCGAGGTGTGATCCTGGACCACACTCGACGCGTAGTTCGGTTTGGCGAACGGTGAGACGACGAACGTCGGCACCCGGAAGCCGTAGCGGCCGTAGCCACCCGGGGCGTCGCCCGGTGAGGTCATCGGCTTGATGTTGTCGGGCTTGATCGCCTTGGGCGGCGGCACGTGGTCGTAGTAGCCGCCGTGCTCGTCGTAGGTGATGAACAGCGCCGTGTTCTTCCACGTCGGTGCCTTCATCAGCGCATGCACGACCTGGGCGACGAAGTCCTCGCCCACCTGGACATCCTGTGGATCCTCCTCCGAGGTCGTGTCGTAGTTCGGATCGAGAAAGGTGAAGTTCGGCAGCTTGCCGGCGGCGGCGTCGGTGAGGAACTGGCTGTAGGGATGGAGCCGCTGGTGGTTGGCCGAGGTCACCGAGCCCGGAATGATCACCAGGCTGGGCACCTGCTGGTAATAGACGCCCCAGTTGATCTTGTGCTGATCAAGGCGCTCCCAGATCGTCCCGTTGGCCGCGGGCGTGGTGAACGTCGTGGCGTTGGTGGCGATGGTGCCCGAGGCGGTGCCGGAGAAGAGGAAGCGGCGGTTGGGGTAGGTCTGCGCGAGCACCGAGCAGAAGTACCGGTTGCCCATCGGGAAGTACTTGGCCATCGAGTAGGTGAATGGCAGGTCGGGCTGGCCCCAGAACCTCATGGCGATCGGCGCGCTGGCCTTGACGAAGCCGTCATTGCGCCCGTGGTCCCACGCCTCGTGGCTGGCGTTCCACGACTGGCTCGGCTCGCCCTCGGGCTGGCATTCGGTTCCAGCACGCTGGGCGTACACCTTGCGTCCCTGCTTGTCACGGTTGAAGTTCGTGATCTTCCCATTGCGCTTGCTCAGGCCGTCGATGGTGTGGCGCCGGCCCGGCAGATCCCAGGGCACCATGCCGAGCATTCCGTCGAACGAGTGGTTCTCCATCATCAGCACGACGATGTGCTCGATCTTGCTCATGCTGGGGTGCCCGGCGGGAAGATGCGGGAAGGGGAGGCTGTCGGGCTTGCGCAGGTGGCTGGCCTCGACGATCGGCCTGGCCCAGGCGGGCAGGCCCCGGCTCGCCAGCATCGCGGCGCCGCCGGCGGCGGTACCGAGCAGAGCACGACGGCTGATTGCGGGGTCAGCGTCCATTTTCGGCGCCATACGAGATCCTTTCGCGTGCGTCACAGAGCGTCCCGGGTATAGATGAGCCGGCGGGCGCTGTCAAGCCGATCACCGCGTGGTAACGGCCTCACGCGCCGGCGCCCCGACCCGCGAGCAGCGGCAGCGCCGCGACCTGGAAGTCGGCGCTCACGACCCGGATCTCGTCGGGAACGTGGGCCAGATTCACGTTGGTGGTGAAGCCCTGCTCGGGGGCATCGAGCGGGCGGAAGAAGTCGTCGTAGTGGGTGGGGACGATCGTCCGGGGTTCCAGGCGAGCCAGGACTCGGCGCCAGTAGTCGCGCGTGAAGCCGCGGCCGGCTACGCCGGCGAGGAAGAAATCGATACCCCGGTGGTGGATCGCGTCGTCGATCAGGTTCGCGCTCCCCTGGTGGTAGAACGTCGTTCCGGCCACGTCGATGTGAATGCCCCACACCTGGCCACAGCGATAGGCGCCCGGTGACAGCGCGTCCAGGTGCTCGCAGGTCAACTCGCCATCGGCCGGCACCGCGAGGCCGAGCAGGAGCTTCGAGTGCAGGCTGGGCGCGAAACTGACCGTGAACGGGCCAAGCTCATAGGGCCGGTACGGGACAACCTCGACCGTCTGCTCGGCCAGGCCGTGGAGATGCATCAACCGCACCAGCGACGCGGAACCGTACGCCGGGCAGCCGAAGCGGCGAGCGATCGCCGGCGCGTCGACGGCGTGATCGAAGTGGGTGTGGCCCACGAGGACGCCGAGGACGTTCTCGGGGCGGCCGATGTAGCGATCGATGAGTCGCGGATCGGGCGTGGCTGCACGCCGCCGTAGCACGTCGGCGAGCGGCACGCGAGATACGTAGGGGTCGATGAAGATCGTCTGTCCCGCATAGCTGAGTCGGTATCCCGACACGCCCAGCCACTCGAGCTCGAGCCCTGGGGGCAGGTCCAGTGGACGGGCCTCGAGCTCGCGCAGGGCCTGGGCGTCGTGCTTCTCCTGGCGGCCCTTGGTGGCCGCGAACCGGGCGAAGTCGGCCAGGTAACGTGCGGGTCCGAGCATGCGAATCCCGATCGTAACCCCCGCGGCGTGCTGCTGAGGCTCATACGCGTGTGGCTGCCGCTGGCGATCGCGCTTGCCGGCGTGATCTGCATTGTCATCGGACGCGGACACACGTCGGTGGCCGGTGCCGGCGTCGTGCTGCTGGGCATCGCGGTGATGGTGTGGCTGCTGAACTGGCTGTTCCGGCTCAGCGTGGAGAGCAACCGCGATCGCGAGAAGGAGGAGGAGGCGCGAAGGTACTTCGACGAGCACGGGCGGTGGCCGGGCGAATGACGTCATTCCGCGTGATGGGTGTCGTCAACGTCACGCCGGACTCGTTCTCCGACGGTGGTCTGTACCTGGACACCGGCGCGGCCGTGGCCCACGGGCTCGAGATGGAGCGCGAGGGAGCCGCGATCCTCGACATCGGCGGCGAGTCGACGCGACCGGGCGCGTTGCCGGTGGCCGGCGCGGAGGAGCTCATGCGGGTCGTCCCCGTGATCGAAGGGCTCCGCGCCGCCGGCGTCCGCGCGCAGATCTCGATCGACACCTCGAAGGCGGTGGTGGCCGAGCAGGCGCTGGCCGCCGGGGCCACGCTGGTCAATGACGTGACCGCCCTGCGCGGTGATCCGGACATGGCGGGCCTGGTGGCCCGCGCGGGCGTGGAGTGCTGCCTCATGCACATGCTGGGCGAGCCGCGGACGATGCAGGTCGACCCTCACTACGACGACGTGGTGAGCGATGTCAAGGCGTTCCTCGAGGCCAGGATGAACGTGGCGACGGCGAGCGGGATCGACGAGCGGCGAATTCTGCTCGATCCCGGCATCGGCTTCGGCAAGACCGTCGAGCACAACCTCGAGCTGCTGCGGCGGCTCGATGAGCTCGTGGCCCTCGGCCGGCCGGTGGTGATCGGCACCTCGCGCAAATCATTTCTGGGCAGGCTCACCGGCCAGGTTGACGCTCAGCGGCGACTCCCGGGAACGATCGCCACGAACGTGCTGGCCTTCGAGCGCGGCGCCCGCGTATTTCGCGTGCACGACGTGGCGCCCGTGGTCGACGCGCTCACGGTGACGGCTGCTACGGTCACGCAGCCATGGATCTCGACGACGGCGACGAGTTCGACGAAGTAGACGAGGACGACGAGGAGGACGAGGGGCACTCGGAGCCCGAGGTCACGGTCGAGATCAGCGGCCTGTCGCTGTTCACGCACGTCGGCATCACCGCCGCCGAGCGAGAGGTGGGGCAGCGCCTGCTCCTCGATGTGCGCATCGACGTTGGCGACTGCGACGCCACGGTCACGGACCGGATTGAGGACACGGTGGATTACGCGGCCGTGTGTGATACGGCGAACCTCGTGGCCCAGCAACGCTCGTACAAGACGCTCGAGCGGCTCTGCGCGGCGATCGCCGACCGGCTGATCGACCAGTACGATGCGCACGCGGTATGGGTCAAGGCGGCCAAGCCCGAGCCGCCGCTGGCCCTTGTAGTCAGCGAGGTCTCGGTCGAGGTGTGGCGCGAGGCCGAGTGAGCGCCGAGCCGTTCCTGGGATACCTGGGTGTGGGCTCGAACGTCGGCGACCGCCGAGCGAATCTGCTTGCCGCTGTGCAAGCTCTCGGCGCCAGCGGGATCGACATCACCGCCTCGTCCTCCGTGTATGAGACAGAGCCGGTCGGGCTCGTCCTCGACCAGCCCGATTTTCTCAATGCCTGCCTGCGGATCCATACCGCGCTCGGTCCCGAGGATCTGCTCGACGTGTGCAAGAGGGTCGAGCGGGCGGTGGGACGCGAGGCCGGCGGGGTACGCCACGGTCCCCGGGTGATCGACGTCGACCTGCTGTTGTTGGGATCCATGCAGTACGAGTCGACGCGCCTGATCCTGCCCCATGCCGAGGTTCTCTCGCGCCGCTTTGTGCTGGCCCCGCTGCTCGAGCTCGACCCCGACCTGACGGCGCCGGGCAGAGGACGGCTGGCCGACGCGCTGGCCGAGCTGGGGCCGGGCCAGGAGGTGCGGCTCGTCGGCCCACCGCTCCTCTGAGAGCGATAATCCCCGGCCATGCTGTTGGTAGTCGACGTCGGCAACACCCAGACGCACTTCGGCCTGTACGTGAAGGGACAGAACGAGGTGGCCGAGCACTGGCGCTTTGCCACCGTGCGAGAGTCGACCGGCGACGAGCTGGGCGCTGCGCTTTCGAACCTGCTGGCCCTGCGCGGTCTGTCGTTCGACGACGTCGATGGCTCGATCGTCTCCTCGACCGTGCCCCAACTGTCCGACCAGTGGACGCAGATGGCGGGCCGCTACCTGGCCCACGACATGCTCGCCGTCGGCCCGTCGATCAAAACCGGGATGCCGATCCGCATCGACAACCCGCGCGAGGTCGGGGCCGACCGGCTGGTCAACTCGGTGGCCGCCTACGATCGGGTGAAGGGCAGCTGCGTGGTCGTGGACTTCGGTACGGCCATCACCTACGACGTCGTGTCGGCGGCCGGCGAATACCTGGGAGGCATCATCACGCCCGGCGCCGAGATCTCGATCGACGCGCTGTACGAGCGCGCTGCCAAGCTGCCCAAGGTCGAGCTGGCCGCCCCGCGGGCGCTGATCGGCAAGTCGACAGTCGAGGCGATCCGCAGCGGCATCGTCTACGGGTACGCCGGCCAGGTCGAGGGGATTGTGCAACGGCTGCGAGCCGAGCTCGGCGATTTCACCGTGATCGCCACCGGCGGCTTGGCGGGGGCGGTCGTCCCGTTCATCCGCGAGACGATCGACGAGGTCGACGACTTCCTCACGCTGGTCGGGTTGCGGCTGATCTGGGAGCGCAACCAGTCTTAGCTAGTAGCCGGCTCTCGGAACGGGAACGTCGGGGGTGCGGGCGGCGGTGGAGGCCAGGATGAGAAAGGCGATCCGGCGGCGATCCTTGGGGTTCTGCGCCTCCAGCTCGTCGTGAATGTCGAGCAGGTGCCGGATGGCTGCGAACACCGGGGCGTCGTCGATCTCCTCGGGGACATCGCACGACAGCCGGGCCAGGGCGAGCATCTCGGCTCCCTGTTCGCTGCCCCGCATCGAGGCGATCGCCCCGAGCATCAGGAACGCCGAGACGCGGTCGAGCAGCACGTGCGAAGCCTGTTCGCGCTCGCCGACGGCAGGCCCGGCCTGCTCCAGCGGCTCACCGTGGGCGAGGCGCAGGGCCTGCTCGGAGGTGATGAGCCGGATCTGGTCGGGCGAGAGCCCGACCTGAAGCGCGGCGCGGATCTGGAAGGCCGCCGACATCGCGGTCGTGCCGTACGGAGCGTCGCTGGCGAACAGGATCTGACCGGGCGGCACGAGCGAGAACAGCGTCTGCAGATCAGCCGGCATCCACCACGCGGTGTCGAACAGTAGGTTGGGGTAATCGGGCGCGACCCGCCAGATCCACGACAGGTCACAGATTCCCGCGTGGGCGAGGATCAGGCGCGCATCGGGAAAGGCGTCGGCCAGCTCGATGGCGTGCATGCCCAGCGCCGGAATGCCGCGGCCGGCGTGGATCAGCACGGGCAGCCGACGCTCGTGCGCCAGCGCGGCCAGTTGTTGAACCTGAGGGTGGTCGAGGGTGAAGTTCTCCGCCCGCGGGTGAAGCTTGATCCCGTTGGCGCCGCCATCCAGACACCGCTCCGCCTCGGTCACCGGGCTGTCGTGAGGATTCACCCGGCAGAAGGCCAGCAGCTTGCCGCCAGAGTCCCGGGCCGCCTGCATGACGAAGTCGTTGGCCGGCGCATAGCCGTCGGGCTCGTGCATGGGGAACACGAACGCGCCACGGGCGTCGGCGAAGTCGAGCGCCTCGAGCAGCTCCGTCGGCGTCTGCTTGAAGCCGTCGGGGTCGTTCTGGCCGATGTGCGTGTGCACGTCGAACAGCTCCACGTCCGGCACCTGACTCAGGGCCGCCTCGGTCCACGGCTTGATCAGGGCGGCGACGTCCATGCCTGGATTCGTACCATGAAACATCGTGGGCAAGACTCTCGGCGATAGCTGGCGGCTCGGCGGAGTGCCGATTCAGGGCCGGGTCGTGCTCGCGCCGCTGGCCGGGATCGGCAACTGGTTCGTACGCCTTCAGGCCAAGCGGTACGGCGCCGGTCTGGCCGTGTCCGAGATGGTCTCGAGCTTCGCTGTTCACTACCGCAACGAGCGCACCTGCCGCGAGCTGCTGCGGATCCATCCCGAGGAGCATCCCGTCGCGATCCAGCTGTTCGGTCACGATCCCGACGTGATGGCATCGGCAGCCGAGCGCGTGGCGGAGGCCGGGGCCGATCTGATCGACATCAACATGGGCTGTCCGGTGCCGAAGGTGTGCAAGACGGGCGCTGGCGCGGCGCTCCTGCACGAGCCGGCGCGCGCGGTGGCGCTGGCCCGAGCCGCCGCTCGCGGCAGCGGACTGCCGGTCACCGTAAAGCTCCGCACCGGCATGTCCGCGGGTGATGAGAGCGGTGTGACGGTCGCGCGGCGGCTGGTCGACGAGGCCGGGGTGGCCGGGTTGGCGATCCATCCTCGGCACGCGTCGCAGCGCCACAGCGGCCGGCCGGACTACGAGCTGGTCGCACAATTGGTTCAGGAGCTGCCGGTGCCGATCCTGATCTCGGGTGGACTCCACACAGAGTCGGCCGCACGCGAGGCTTTCGTGCGCACAGAGGCGGACGGTGTCCTGCTGGCGCGGGGCTCGCTCGGCAATCCGTGGCTGTTCGAGCAGCTGCTGGGGCGCCGTTCATGCGAGCCAACACGGGAGGAGATCCTGGCCGAGGTCGACTGGGTGATCGAGCGGGCCGTCGAGCATCTGGGGCCGGAGCGCGCCGCGCGCTACCTGCGCAAGTTCTATCCGTGGTACGTCGAGCGGCTCGGTGGCGACAAGAAGTTGCAGGGGGCGTTGCAGCAGGCCGGGACGCTGGTGGAGGCGCGGGCGCTGCTGTGGGCTGGCGTGGCGCCGGCGGTGGCGTAGGCTTCTCCGCGTCCGTTCGGGGGCCGCGCCGGCGGTTCGAGCGGCGTGCACCCGCCCGACGTGCACCCGCCAACCTGCGCGCTATCGACACTCTGGATAGTAGGGTCCGCGGGTCCTCGGGCCGTGAGGGTGGCCCGGGCCGACACGGAGGAGAAGCATGCGCCCGATCTCAGCCCTGGTTCGTGTGAGCGGTACTCGTCTGGCCGCCGTCGTCGTTGCGCTCGTCGCCGCCGGTCCGGCGGTGGCGCGGGCGGCCAGCCCGGTGAGGCCCTACGGCACCAATGACGCTGGCGGCTTCCGCAACATTCTCCCTCCGGGCACGAATGGGCTCGTCAACGCAGGGCAGCTGGCGGCGTATGAGCTCAACCACAACAACCGGCCGCCCCACAACAATGACCAGCTGGGCATGTACTCGCGGCTGACCACGGCGGCGCCAAACATCACCCCCGGACAGATCGGCGACTACTTCAAGAACGCCACCTTCGGAGTCAGGCCCCGGGGATGTAGCCAGCGCGGAGAGCCCCGAAAAGGGCGTGGTGATCGTGCGCGACAAGCAGTTCGGCGTGCCGCACATCTACGGCCAGACCCGCGCCGAGCTGGAGTTCGGGATCGGCTACGCGACGGCGGAGGACCGCCTGTTCTTCATCGACGCACTGCGCCACGCAGGCCAGGGCGAGCTCGCCTCGTTCGCCGGCGGCTCCAACGTCGCCATGGATGAGAGCGTGTGGGACAGCGAGCCGTACACCCAGCAGGACCTGGCAGCCCAGGTTCACTACGGGCTCACGCACTCCCCTTACGCCGCCCAGATCTACACCGACGCGAGCAACTACGTCGACGGCATCAACGCCTAGATCGCCAAGGCCAAGAGTCCCCTGTTCACGGCCAGCCTGCTGCCTGGAGAGTATGTCGCCCTGGGCAGGGTGCCCGAACCCTTCAGCCTCGAGGACCTGGTCTCGATCGCCACCCTGGTCGGCGGCATCTTCGGCAATGGCGGCGGCGAGGAGCTGAACAACGCGGTGCTCTATGAGCAGCTCGAGAAGCGCTTCGGCCGGGAGCGCGGCAATCCGCTCGGCTCACCGACCGTCGTCTCGACCAAGGCCGCCGGACACCGGCATGCCAAGCCCGACCACTCGGGCTTCGCCACGCTGATGAGCTTCGTCGATCCGTCCGACCCCGAGGCGCCCACGACCGTCCACGGGCACAAGTTTCCCTACCAGACCTTGCCCAAGCCGAGCGGCAAGGTCGCGGCGACCGTGGCCATGCCCGACCCTGGGTCGGTCCACTTCGTGGGCCATATTGTCGCCGGCGGCCCGCCCAGGCTGGGCCTGGCCGCCGACACGAGGGGTGCGCGCCACGCCCGCACCGCCAGGACCGCCCCCATCGGCGCCGGCCTGGGCGCGGCCGCCAACGCCGGTCCCGGGCTGCTCGCCTTCCCGCGAGACATGTCAAACGCGCTGCTGGTCAACGCCGCGCACAGCGCTGGCGGCCATCCCGTCGCGGTGATGGGACCGCAGGTGTCCTACTTGACGCCCCAGATCCTCATGGAGGAGGACATCCACGCGCCGGGGATCGACGCCGACGGCGCGAGCTTCCCCGGAACCAACCAGTACGTGGAGCTCGGGCACGGCCGCGACTACGCGTGGTCGGCCACCTCCTCGGGCCAGAACATCATCGATACGTTCGCGGTGGCGCTGTGCAGCCCGAACGGTGGCCCCGTGTCGATGCAGTCCAACTTCTACCACCTGCACGGGCGGTGCGTGCCGATGCAGACCCTCACGCGCTCGGAGAGCTGGACGCCCAACCTGGCCGACAGCACCCCGGCGGGCTCGATCACCATGCAGACCCAGCGCACCGCCTTCGGCATCGTCATCGCCCGCGCGCGGATTCACGGCCACCCGGTCGCCTACACCAACCTGCGCTCGACCTACATGCACGAGCTCGACTCGGTGGCCGGCTTCTACCTCTTCAACACGCCGTCGGCGATGCGAACGCCGCAGGGGTTCTTCCACAGCGCCGACAAGGTCGAATACACGTTCAACTGGTTCTACACCAACAGCAAGCACATCGCCTACTTCAACTCGGGTCTCAACCCGGCCCGAGCGCCGCACACCGATCCGCTGTTCCCGAGCTGGGCGAGTGACAGCTGGCGCGGCTACCACGGAGCCGCTGGTCAGGGCGGAGTTCCAGCCCGTGCTCGGCTCGTCGGTGCTCTCGCAGATCGAGAGTGACTTCCCGATCAATGACGAGCCGGGCCACGGGACCAGTGGAGACCACCTCGGATCGGCTTTTGACGTAGGCTTCTACGGCATCGTGCAGAAGGACCTGCGCTCAATTCTTCACTTACGGGTCCGGGGGCCCCTGAACCGTGCCTATTGCGGACGCGGTTCCCTGAGCGCCTGTCGCGCGGCGCTGCGGACTTCGCTGGGCCAAGCCATCGCCGAGTCGCCGCAGCAGGTGTACCCCGCGGACGGCGTCTGCGAGGCCGGCGACCAGATGTGCTCGGACTCGATCCAGTTCCGGGCCATCGGCGCGATCACCCAGCCGCTGATCGAGTGGGTCAACCGCCCGACGTTCCAGCAAGCCGACCAGATCATTGGCCATGCTCACGGCTAAGGTTCTCGCCGCGCTGAGCCTGCTCTTCTCGCCGGCCGGCGGATACCACGGCCACTACAAGCAGCACGGCCAGCCGGCGAGCTTCCGCGTCGGGGCCGCGGTGCAGAGCATCACCCCGCCCAAGCGCGTGGCCCACGACCCGGCTCTGTGCGCGGGCGCGTCCGCGTTCACCGGCCCGCGCCCGTTCGCCTTCATCGAGCCTTACAAGGACACCAACCACAACGGGCACTTCGATCCCGGTGAGCCGTACCTCGACTGCAACCACGACGGCCGCTGGGACGGCAATCTCCTCGGGGGAGGGGACAACACTCCGCGATATTACGATCACGTCGCCGATCCGGTGACCGCGCGGGCGATGGTGGTCTCAAACGGCAAGCAGAAGATCGCTGTCGAAGTACTCGATCAAGAGGGTCTGTTCAACGTCTACCAGGCGCAGATCCGGGCCAAGGTGCGCGCGGCCGGCGTGCACCTGAACGGGATCTTCATCTCCGCCACCCACGACGAGTCCGCGCCGGACAGCCTGGGGCTCGGCGGCGTTTCACCAGACCACATCGGGTGTCAACAACTACTGGGTGCGCTACCTGGTCGACCAAAGCGCCCTGGCGATCGAGAGCGCCTACCGAGCCATGCACAAGACGCCAGATCCGCTACACCGAGGTGCTCGAGCCGGGCAACGTCCGTCAGTGCTGGTCCTCCTACCCGTTCGTCGACGACCAGCACATCCCGGTGCTGGAGGCCGTGAACGGCCGGGGCAAGGCCATCGTCACGCTGGCCAGCGTAAGCCAGCACGATGAGACGCTCGGGTTCAACGGAGGCACGCCCCAGCTCGATGCGCAGAACAACTGGGTGTCCTCGGACTGGATCAACTTCTTCCGTGCCCAACTGCAGCGTCAGCTGGGCGGGGTGGCCATCGAGATGGCCGGCTCGGTGGGCTCCAACGAGAGCCCGGAGGTCTATTCGCAGAAGATCTCCCGGATCCCCCAGGTGTTCATCGATGCCTCACACCCCGCCGGCTGCCGCACGTTGTTCAAGGTCGGCTCCGGTACCGATGCCGCCGGCACCGAACACGTCCCGGTTGGCTACACGGGCGAGACAAAGGCGTTCGGCCTCGACATGGCCGGATCGATCGTGCAGGCCCTGCGCGCGGGCTCGTACAGCTACTCGAGGACCAACACGATCTGGGGCCAGCGGGAGAGCATCTGCGTTCCACTCCAGAACGTGCTGTTTGCCGTCGGTGCCGCCGCCGGCGTGTTCGCCAATCGCCCGGGATACAACAGCAATTGCACCAAGGCCTCGCCGGTGCTGCCCAATGGATCCTCGTCGGGAACGGCGCTGAAATCGGGCGTGGCCGCTTTCCAGATCGGCGACGGCGAGTTCATCTCGGTGCCGGGCGAGGTGTTCCCGTTCACGTTCCTGCGCGGTTTCCTCGGGCCCCAGGACATGCAGACGCCATCCGATCCGCTGCCGCCCTGGCTGATCCCCCACATGCACGCGCGGTTCCGCTTCATCGATGGCCTGGCCGAGGACATGCTCGGCTACATGTTCCCCAGCGGCAACGCGGTTGGGATCCCGACTACCTCCAACTTCGATCCATCCGACACCGACCGCTTCGGCTGCGGCCATTCCGACGACTCCGAGTCGACGGGGGCCGACACCGCGAACATCGTCGGCGCCGCGCTCGTGCGTCTCCTGGACCACCACGGAGGCGCCTCGGAGACGATCCTCCGCGGCCGCTACGTGCTCCCCGGCGGGAAGCTGTCGCGGGATCCGCTCGGCGGTCCCGAGATCAAGTGTGACGTCGACACGACGTTCGATGGGGCCAAGGGCGGGGCGGTGGCCGTAAAGCTGGCCAGCGGCAAGACCGTCCACCCGGTGGCCTGGATGTCGCTGAGCGGTCTCCCGCAGCGCCACGTCGATCGCGACACGCGCGGCTACTTCAACTCGAAGGGCCGGCGGGTGTGGTTGGACGTGTTCGCCAACGCGCAATGAGAAGGGCGCTGGTGCTGTGCGCTGCCGCGCTGCTCTGCACAGCCTGGGTCGCCTCCGTCGCCCGCGCCGACTTTCCCTACGCCCCAGGCGGCAACCCGCACAACCCGGACACGTTCAGGCTGGCGCCCGGCGTCACGCCCAATGACTTCAGCGAGACCGGCGACTGGAAGTTCGCCGCCACGCCGGACAGTCCGTCCGCCAACCCGCTGACCGCCAAGGTCAACCTCCAATCCGACGAGCTGTGCGGGATCCGGGGGATGAGCCTGGTCGATAGCCAGACCGTGCAGCCGGCGGGGTCCTGCGCCCACGGGACCGTGCACACCGCGTGGGTGCTCACGACCGGCCGTCCGGACGTGCTGATCGATGTCCTCGACTCGGGGATCAAATGGAATGACGTCAGCGCGATGACCGATCTGCGCGACAAGATCCATCTCAACCAGGGCGAGCTGCCGGCGCCGCGCCACGACCTGGCCACGGCGCTTCTCAGCGGGGTCGACTGCTCCACGTACCGGAACGCCACCGGCGGCGATTACAACCGGCACGGCAACTACGACGTCAACAACGACGGCGTGTTCAACGTGCTCGACTACGCGTGCGATTCTCGCGTCGCGGCCGTTGTCCGCGGCGGTAACCCGCGTCACGAGCTGCGCCATGGGCCGCCGGGATTCCTCACCCCCGAGGACCTGATCCTGGCCTTCACCGACGGCGTTGACCACGACCACAACGGGTTTGCCAACGACATCGCGGGCTGGAACTTCCTCGACAACAACAACGATCCCTACGACGACGTCCAGTACGGGCATGGCACCGGTGAGGCCCAGGACTCAAACGCTGAGGCGAACAACGGCGGCGACCTCGGGTCGTGCCCGAACTGCATGGTCGAGCCGCTCCGCGTGGGCGAGTCGTTCGTGGCCGACGCCAACCGCTTCGCGCAGGCCGCGCTGTACGCGACCGACAACGGCGCCGACGTGATCCAGGAGGCGCTCGGATCGCTCAACGCGCCCCGGTTCGCGCGCCAGGCCATCGAGTACGCCTACCACCATGGCGTTACGGTCATCGCCTCGGCGGCCGACGAGGCGGCCGAACACCACAACGCGCCTGGGTCGCTGCCCGACACGATCGTCGTCAACTCGGTGACAAAGTACGACTCGACCTTCACGTCATCGCAGCCGTCCTATCTCCAGCTCAACGGCTGCACGAACTTCGGCACACGGATCACGCTCTCGGTGCCGAGCAGCTCGTGCTCATCCGAGGCCACCGGTAAGAGCGCCGGGGTCGCCGGGCTGATCTACAGCGCGGCCGAGGATGCGGTGCACGCCCACCGCCTGGCGCCCAGCACCGATTGCCGCCGCGTCGACGGTTCGCCGTGTGTGATCACACCGAACGAGGTCCGCCAGCTGATGGCCTCCGGCGACGTGGGTGCCCGCGCGCCGGCCGACGAGGGCGGCGGCCAGGCCGACGACGTCAACTTCGCCGCGGCGCCCGAGTCATCGTGCGCCCACGCCCGCGTACCCTCGTGCACCGACCCCAACCGTCAGATCACCTTCGCCCCGGATCAGAACGGCGGCGTAATCGGCCCGCTGCCCCACACCACGCGGTATCCCGCGCGCAAGGGATTCGACGAGTTCTACGGCTACGGACGGCTGAACGCCTACAAGGCGGTGGCCGCGGCCTCCGGCGGCACGATCCCGCCCGAGGCGGAGATCACCGGCCCTGACTGGTTCACCCAGGTCGATCCGGCGGGCAAGGCGGTCCCCGTGCAGGGGTACGTCAATGCCCGCGTGCCGTACCGCTGTCAGGTCGACGTGGCCCCCGGTGGCGAGCCCAACAACGCGGCCGATTTCCATCGCGTCGCCTCGAGCTACTGCAACGGAACGACCGTCCATTCGCATCCCTTCACGGGGGCGTTGGGCAGCATCGACATTGCCAGGCTCAAGGCGCTGTTCCCGCCCCAGGGCTTCACCGGCAACCTGGGCCCCCAAGACGCCAGTGGCCGTCCCAACACGCTGCGCTATGCGTTCACCGTTCGCGTGTTGGTCACCACCACCACCGGCACGCCGATGAGCGGTGAGGATCGTCGCCAACTCTTCCTGCATCGCGATTCGCAGCTCCTGCACGGCTTTCCGATCAACCTGGGCGGCGACGGCGTTTCCTCTCCGTTACTGGTCGACCTCGACGGCGACAACCGCAACGAACTGGTGCTCGCCACATCCGATGGCTGGGTGCATGCCTATCGCGCGGATGGCCATGAGCTGCCGGGCTGGCCCGTCCACACCGCCTCGCTGCCGCTGCACCTCGGCGAGCGCGCATACGGTCCGGGCGGTGTCGGCACCGGCCACTATGCGGCCGTGTTGGGAGCGCTGGCAGCCGGGGACCTGTTCGGAGACGGGCGGATGGAGGTCGTCGCCGACGACAACCTTGGCGACGTGTACGCCTGGGACCAGCACGGTCATCTGGTCTTCCATCAGCACTCGAACCCGCACTTCTCCGGCGCACCGCTGACCCAGTTCCACACGGTGCGAAACAGCGTCCGCGATCGAGTCGAGCCAGGCTTCATGAGTGCCCCGGTGCTCGCCGACCTCGATGGCCGCGGGATGGATGTGATCGCCGCCGGCGAGGATCGTCACGTCTATGCCTGGCACGCGAACGGACGACCGGTGGCCGGGTTCCCGGTGCTGCTGGCCGACCCCGACAAGGTCGCCTCGGTCGATCCTGTGACGGGACACATCACGTTCAAGAACGTCGACCCCAATCCCGGGCTCGACGAAGACCAGGGCAAGATCATCGACACCCCCGCTGTGGCCGACATCAACCACGATGGTCACCCTGAGATCATCGTCGGCAGCAACGAGGAGTACCCGGTGAACACCGGCGATGAGGGTCCGATCAACATCAGCCCGACCAACTCGCTGTTGACCTCGACCCTGGGCAAGGCCGGACTGTTCAGCGAAGCCAACGGGCGGGTGTACGCGATCAAGCACGACGGAACCCGCAGTGGTAGCCCATTCCTGCCAGGTTGGCCGGTCAAGATCGGGATCATCGACGCCGGGCTGCTGCCCGACGTGGGGGAGGGGATCAATGGTTCGCCCGTGGTGGCCCCGGTCCGCTGTCCCTCGGGTGGTCCGGGGATGAAGATTGGCGTCACGCCCGACGCCGGGCCGGCGTACATCCTCAACGGCAACGGCAGCTCGTGCTACGGGCAGACCAGCGGCGAGGACAACACGCTCCAGACCGACTTCGCCGTCAGCGCCGGCAAGTACGACAGCCCCACGTATGCCGCGCTCGGCTACCCCGCCTTCGGCTCGCTGGACGGACACACGGTCGACTTCTTCGCCCCCAACACCGGCCTGTTCCGGGCTCTCGACGTGGCCGCACCCGAGTATCAGGGCGGCCAGGACTTCATCGGTGCGTGGAATCCATCCCTGCCCACGGGCCAGTACCTGCCGGGGTTCCCCGCCACCGTCGACGACCTGCAGTTCCTGACCGGGCCGGCGATCGGGCAGATCGTCCCCGGCCACGGTCAGCAGGTGATCGGCGGGACGTCATCGCTCGACCTGGCCGCGCTGCGCGCCGGGGGCCAACCGGCCAGCAGCGCGTGGCCGAAGCTGACCGGCGATTGGATCGTGGCCACCCCGACGCTCGGCTCCTTCGGCACCCTCGACACCTCGCCGTCGGCCCACAAGGACGTTGTCTCGATCACCCGGTCGGGCGAGCTGTCCGTGTACAAGACGCCCGCGGCGGCGTGCTCGCCGAGCTCCTCGCCCCGCTACCACCACGACGATGCTAACTCAGGCGATTACACGCGCGACGCAGTCCCGCCGGGGCGGCCCATGAACGGGCGGATCGTCACTGCCACGCACCGGCACGGCCACCACCGGTCCGTGACGCGCACACTCCACCTCACCGCCCCCGGGGGCGATCTGCTCTGCGGCAAGGCCCGTCACTATCAGTGGGTGACCTCGCCGCGGCCGATCACCGCCCAGTCGTTCGCGCGGGCACGCCATCTGCACCTCACGCTCGTGCCGGCTCGCGCCGGAGCCAAGCAGGCGGTGAAGCTACCGCGCGGGCTGTCGCGCTATGTCGCGTTGCGCGCTGTTGACGCCGCCGGCAATATCGGGCGGCCGCTGGTTCTCAAGCTCCCGCGCTGAGGCGTCTATACTCATCCGCCCACGCGAGCCGCTTTGCGTGTTATCCCGCTGCTACAAGCGGGTTTTTTCTCGTCCAAACGCCCCAGACATAGGTGTTTACGCAATGCCCAAGGATGTCATTCTCACTCCCGACGGGTTGACCAACCTCAAGGCCGAGCTCGAGCAGCTCTCGACCACCCGTCGACGCGAGGTCGCCGCGCGCATCAAGGAGGCACGCGAATTCGGTGACATCTCGGAAAACGCCGAATACGACGACGCCAAGAACGAGCAGGCGATGCTCGAGGCGCGGATCGCTCAGCTGGAGGACAAGCTTCGTTCGGCCACCGTCATCGACGCCACCGACCTCGGCACCGACCTGGTGCGCGTTGGCTCGATCGTCCATGTCAAGGACGAGTCCGGCAAGTCGACCAAGTACACGATCGTCGGGTCGGCCGAAGCCGCTCCCGCCGAGATGAGGCTGTCCAACGAATCGCCGATTGGCAAGGCCCTGCTCGGCCGCAAGCGCGGCGAGGAGGTTGTCTTCTCCACGCCCAAGGGTGAGCGCAGGCTGAAGATCACCAAGATCGACGTCGTTAAGTAGCTTTCGCTCAAATGAGTGACGGCGGCGACGAATCCGAGCTGCTGGCCGCGCGCCGCGCGAAGCTCGGGGCGTTGCGCGCCGCCGGGATCGAGCCGTTTCCGCATGAGTTCGACGGCGTCGAGTCGATCGCATCGGTGCGTGCCGCCCACGACGGGCTGGATGCCGGCGAGGAGACGGCGGCGCGTCATCGGGTGGCCGGTCGTCTCGCCGCCCGCCGCGGGCAGGGCAAGATGGCCTTTCTCGATCTCGTCGACCGCTCGGGGCGGATCCAGCTCCAGGCCCGGATCGACGAGCTCGGATCCGACGGCATGGACCAGCTGCTCGGCCTCGACCTGGGAGACCTGATTGGGATCGACGGGGTCGCCTTCGTCTCGCGGCGGGGCGAGCTCACGCTGCGGGTCACGGCCTGGACCCTGCTGGCCAAGTCGCTGCGGCCCCCGCCCGAGAAGCACCATGGCCTGACCGACGTGGAGACGCGTTTTCGCCAGCGCGAGCTCGATCTGATCGCCAATTCGGAGGTCCGCGAGCTGTTCGTTCTCAGGGCCCGCGTGGTCTCGGCCGTGCGGCGCTTTCTCGACGAGCAGGGCTTCGTCGAGGTCGAGACGCCGGTGCTCCAGCCCCTCTATGGCGGTGCGGCCGCGCGGCCCTTCACCACCCACCACAACGCGCTGGACCGCGAGTTCTATCTGCGCATCGCGACCGAGCTGTACCTGAAGCGGCTGATCGTTGGCGGCCTCGAGCGCGTGTACGAGCTCGGCAAAGACTTCCGCAACGAGGGCATCGACTCGACCCACAACCCCGAGTTCACGATGATCGAGTGGTACGAGGCCTACGCCGACTACCTCGACGTGGCGGCGCGATGCGAGCGGCTGGTGGCCTACGTGGCCACCGCGATTGACTATTCCGGAGAGGTCGACTTTGCGGCGCCGTGGCGCCGCGAAACGGTCGTCTCGGCGATCGAGTCGCGAACGGGGATCGATGTGTTGGCGCTTCACGACCGGGCCGAGTTGGCCCAGGCGATGCGCTCCCGCGGCTTGAACGCTCCCGAGGAGGAGACGTGGCCCCAGCTGGTCGACGAGCTGGTGTCAAAGCACGTGGAGCCGACCCTGATCGAGCCCACGTTCTTGCTCGACTACCCGGTCGAGCTCTCGCCGTTCGCCAAGCGCCACCGCTCCGATCCCCGCCTGGTCGAGCGCTTCGAGGCCTACGTCGGGGGGATGGAGTTCGCCAACGCCTTCACCGAGCTCAACGACCCCGACGAGCAGCGCCGGCGCTTCGAGGAGCAGCGTGCCCTGGCCGGCGCCGGCGACGAGGAGGCCCAGCCCTATGACGAGGCCTTCATCCAGGCGCTCGAACACGGAATGCCCCCGACCGGCGGGATCGGAATCGGCATCGATCGTCTGGTCATGGTGCTGACCGGGACCCGCTCGATCCGCGAGGTGGTGCTGTTCCCGGCCATGCGAGATTGAGATTCCGGCCCACGCGGGACTGAAGGACCCTGGATCGGACAGTCCGCCGGTCCATCCGATGGAGCCATGAATCCGGGAAGGTACGTCACAGAAACAGCGTTGTTGTCGTCAAAGCGGCAATTGAATCCCCACCCTCAACCACGCAAACACCGTGAAACGGGACCGAAAGAGGCCTACTCCCTCATTGCTAGACTGGCTTATGGCCCGAGAAGAAAGACCGCTTCCGCTCATCCAATCCGGCACCTAGGCCGAATAGATGGGTTAGGACGGCTTTCTCGGCGTCCTCGCAGCCGGCGCTCAATCACTTGACTACTCTGGCAGCGTAGGGAGAAAGACCAGAAAAACCCCGCGACCGATCAGCCCCGAGTACCCGCCCGACCGAGAGAAGAACCATGTTCGAGCGATTTACAGAGCGAGCCCGCCAGGTCGTCGTACTGGCGCAGGAAGAGGCGCGGACGCTCAAGCACAACTACATCGGCACCGAGCACATCCTGCTCGGACTCCTGCGCGAAGAGGAGGGGCTCGCGGCCCGGGTGCTCGAGTCGCTTGACATCACGGTGGAGCGCGTGCGGGCGCAGGTCGTGCGGATCGTCGGCTCCGGCGAGGAAGTCACCTCCGGTCAGATCCCGTTCACCCCACGCGCCAAGAAGGTGCTCGAGCTGGCCCTTCGCGAGGCCCTGAGCCTTGGTCACAACTACATCGGGACCGAGCACATCCTGCTCGGCCTCGTGCGGGAGAACGAGGGCGTCGCCGCTCGCATCCTGCTCGACTTCGACGCCGACTCGGAAAAGATCCGCAACGAGGTGATCCGGATGCTGTCCGGCCCCGGCAGCCGCCAGCGCGGCTCCGGCTCGAGCGGGTCGGGTGCCCAGGCGGCGCCCGGCGAGGGCAAGAAGTCTTCGAAGCTGCTCGACCAGTTCGGCCGCAACCTCACCAAGCTGGCCTCCGAGGGCAAGCTCGATCCGGTCGTCGGTCGTGAGACCGAGATCGAGCGGATCATGCAGATCCTCTCCCGTCGCACGAAGAACAACCCCGTGCTCGTGGGCGAGCCCGGCGTGGGCAAGACCGCCGTCGTCGAAGGCCTGGCCCAGCGGATCACCAACGCCGATGTGCCTGAGCTGCTGAAGGGCAAGCAGATCTACACCCTCGACCTGGCCGCCCTGGTCGCCGGCTCGAAGTACCGCGGCGAGTTCGAGGAGCGCCTGAAGAAGGTGATGAAGGAGATCACCCAGCGCGGCGACATCATCCTGTTCATCGACGAGCTGCATAACCTCGTCGGTGCCGGCGCGGCCGAGGGCGCGATTGACGCGGCCTCGATTCTCAAGCCCGCGCTGGCCCGCGGTGAGCTGCAGACGGTCGGTGCGACCACGCTCGAGGAGTACCGCAAGTACCTCGAGCGCGACTCCGCGCTGGAGCGTCGCTTCCAGAAGATCACCGTCGATCAGCCCACGACCGAGGAAACGGTCCAGATCCTCAAGGGTCTGCGCGACCGCTATGAGCAGCACCACAAGGTCAATATCACCGACGAAGCGCTCGAGGCGGCGGCTGATCTGGCTGACCGCTACATCTCCGACCGTTTCCTGCCCGACAAGGCGATCGACCTGATCGACGAGGCCGCATCCCGGATGCGGATCAAGTCGATGACCTCGCCGCCGGTATACCGCGAGCTCGAGGACGAGATCGAGGAGACCCGACGGGCCAAGGAGGCCGCGATCGAGGCTCAGGAGTTCGAGAAGGCGGCCAACCTCCGTGATCAGGAGCGGCGGCTCACGCAGAAGAAGCGCGAGCTGGCCGAGCAGTGGGAGGCCGGCGAGTCGACCGAGCGTCCCTCGATCGGCGAGGAGGAGATCGCCGACATCGTCTCGATGTGGACCGGCATCCCGGTGTTCAAGCTGACCGAGGCCGAGACCCAGAAGCTGATGCGCATGGAGGAGGAGCTCCACAAGCGCGTCATCGGGCAGCACCCGGCGATCGAGGTGGTCTCCAAGGCGATCCGCCGCTCGCGCGCCGGACTCAAGGACCCCAAGCGCCCCACCGGCTCGTTCATCTTCCTGGGGCCGTCCGGGGTTGGGAAGACCGAGCTGGCGCGGACGCTGGCCGAGTTCCTGTTCGGCGATGAGGACACGATGATCCGCATCGACATGTCCGAGTACATGGAGAAGCATGCGGTATCGCGTCTGGTCGGATCGCCTCCGGGCTACATCGGCTACGACGAGGGCGGGCAGCTGACCGAGGCGGTGCGCCGCAAGCCCTACAGCGTGCTGCTGCTCGACGAGATCGAGAAGGCCCACCCCGACGTCTTCAACATCCTCCTGCAGATCCTGGAGGACGGGCGTCTGACCGACGCCCAGGGCCGGACGGTCGACTTCCGTCACTGCATCGTGATCATGACCTCGAACATCGGGGCCTCGGAGATTGCGCGCAACACACCGCTCGGATTCGCCGTCTCCGACGACGAGACCGGGATCACCTACGACGACATGAAGAACCGGATCATGGGCGAGCTGAAGAAGGTCTTCCGGCCCGAATTCCTGAACCGGATCGACGAGGTGATCGTCTTCCACAAGCTCGCCAAGGACGAGATCAAGGAGATCGTCGAGCTGCTGCTGCGGCGGATTCGCGAGTCGATGGCCGAGCGCGAGCTGCAGCTCGAGCTGTCCGAGCCCGCCAAGGACATGCTGGTCGAGAAGGGCTGGGATCCGGCCATGGGGGCCCGGCCGCTTCGTCGAGCGATCCAGCGTTACATCGAGGACCCGCTGGCCGACTTCGTCCTGCGCTCGCAGGTCCCCGTCGGATCGACCGTGCTGGTCGAGCCGAGCGAGACCGACGCTGACTCAGGCGGTGAGCCCGAGGTCAAGCTGACGATCATCGAGCCCGCCCCGAAGCCCACCCCGGTTGGTGTTGGCGCCACCGATGGCCCCGAGGAGTCGGAGCCTCAGAGCGACTCCCCGGAAGAGCCGCCCGCTGAGTAACAGCTGCCGCCTTGCCGCCGCCGCGCTGGTCGCGGCGGCGCTGGTCGGCTGTGGTGATTCGACCTCGCAGGCGCAACCCGCCGTCAGCCCCGACCTCGGTGCAGTGCAGATCACGCTGCAGGTCCGCCATCCGACGACCATCCATCTCCCCGCGCCATGGGCGCTGTCGTACGACGCCGAGGGCCGCCATGTCGAGCGCGCCGGGCCCCACGCGCGATCTCTCACGGTCGGACCGGCGAGCAACCTGATCGTCAGCTCGAGGCCGGCGGCGCTCCTGCTCCACCGCCTGGCCATGATCCATTTCCGCCTGAAGCCGGGACAGTTCCCGATCGGTGCCGACACTGGCGATCACCTCTACATCGGCAAGCCCAGCTACTGGACCAGCGGCTTTTGGCCCGGCGCGCTGTGGCAGGCCGCGGCGCTGGTCGGCCAGCCCTTCCGAGGCTGGGCGCTCCAGGCCACGCTGCGCCACCTCGGCTACGAGCACACCGCCACGCACGACGTCGGCTTCATGTACGGCCAGTCGTCACTGAACGGCTACCTCGCGCTGTGCTCGGGTGGCCATGCCCGAGCGGGTCTGTGCTCGCGCCTGCGCAGGAGCGTGCTCGCGGCCGCGGGCGAACTGGTCAAGCTGGCCGCCACCAACGCCAGGGCGGGGACGATCCCCACCGGTCCGCGCGGGGTCAGGGCGGACACGATCGTCGACAGCATGATGAACATCGCGATCCTGCCCTGGGCCACGCAGGTCACCGGCGACCCGAGGTACGCCCACGTTGCGGCCCGCCACGCCCAGCGCGTGGCCGCACTGCTGGTACGACCGGACGGCTCGACGATCCAGTCGGTCAGTTTCGACCGCGCCACCGGTCGCGTGGTCGCCAAGCACACTCACCAGGGCATCTCGGCGCGAAGCACATGGTCGCGTGGCCAGGGCTGGGCGGTGTATGGATTCGCGGTCGCCGCGGCCGAGCTCCATAGCGCGGCCCTGCTGCGTGTGGCCGAGCGCGCCGCGCAATACGTGGCCGGTCATCTGCCGCCCTCCGGCGTGCCCCTGTGGGACTACGACGCCCCGGCGGACGCTCCGGTGGATGTCTCGGCGGGGGTGATCACCGCGGCGGGGCTGTTCCATCTCGTCGCTGCCTGTCGCGCACTGGGGCAACCGTGCCCGAGGTGGCGGGGGCTCGGCCGGCGGATGCTCGGGGCCGCGCTCGCCCACGCCTCGCCCCGGCCGCCCTTGGGGCTGCTCTCGGGACAGGAGCAGGACGAGCACGCTGTCGGTTGCTCGTGCAACGGCGGCGAGCTCATGTTCGGTCTGAGCTACGCCCTGGAGGCGGTCAGACTGGCGAGCCTCAGCAGGTAGAAGACGGGGCCGAGGCGCCCGCCCCCGCGCTCGGGGCATCGACGATGCCGCCCGGCTGTGAGCGCACGACGGCACCGAGATGGACGACGTACCAGGTTCCCCGCCAGGAGATCATCGAGGCGATCCCGAACGAGTGAACGCCGGCGGCCGTCCGGTAGACGATGCGCGAGTTCGGCACCTCGTAGTAGCCGATCCGGTTGTAACAGACCCCTGGATCCACCCAATGGGCGTAGGCCACGGGAACGTGGAGCGCCAGCAGCCGCGCCGCCCGGGGGTGCGGTCCCAGCAGGCGGTGCGTGGCGCCGATGTCGAGGTCGTACTCGGCCACGAGCCGCTGTCGGTAGTCCGCCCGGGGATCGGCGATCGCCTTGACCTGTGCATAGGCCGCCTCGGGGAAGAAGGCGGGCAGGCCGGTGGCCGGCGCGTTGGTGCGGATCGCGCGCCACAGGGCGGCCATCTCCGTGTGCAGGCCGGACGTGCTAGCCGATGGCAGCTGGTGGGTCTGCGGCAGCGTCCCGGGATTCCTGATCCGGTGGTGGCGGCGTCGGTGAGCGGTCCGCGGCGTGGAGACGCTCGCCGTGGCGGTGCTCGCCGACCCCGTCGGTGGCTCGACCGTGCTCTGCTGGGAACTCGACCCTCCGCACCCGCCCAGGCATGCGCAGACCAAGACGACTCGACCCATAGCGCGGAGACGATCGGACACCTTGGTCGGAGAGTGCCAGGACGGCTCGCGGCGAGGTAGGCTCGGCCCAACAGCGCACACCACGGCGAACCAACTGGGGAGGAGTGTTGGAAATGCGGGCCATGCGTCGTCTGCGCCCATCGTCGTACGCACTGGTCGCCAGCGGTCTGCTGCTCGGTGGCGCCGCCGGCGTGTTCAAGGTGAGCGACCTGCGCTTCGACATGGTCCGAGCCTCGTGAGCTAACAAGTCTGTGTCAATGCACGATGGCGTCAGGCCCAGGTCGTAGGCTGGCTGAGATGCCTCGCGCCACCACGGTCCACGTCTGCTCGGCCTGCGGCTACCAGACGCCGCGCTGGGCCGGGCAGTGCCCGGGCTGCGGCGAGTGGAACACGCTCGTCGAGGAGGTGCGTGCACCGGCGCCGTCGGCCCATGGGGGCGCGGCCTCCCGACGCGCCCGGGCCGCTCCCGCGGCTCCGGTTCCCCTGGGAAGCGTCGCCGCCCGCGAGCACGACCGCATGGGCACCGGCATCGCCGAGCTCGACAACGTGCTCGGCGGCGGGATCGTGCCGGGCTCGCTGATCTTGATCGGCGGCGCTCCGGGTATCGGCAAGTCGACCCTGACCACGATGGCCCTGGCCAACCTGGTGGCCGCCGGACTGAGAACGCTGTACGTCAGCGCCGAGGAGTCGCCAGCCCAAATACGGCTGCGGGCCGAGCGCCTGCGCGAGCCCGCAGCTCTAAACATCCCCGTGATCGGCGAGACCGATCTGGGCGTGGTGCTGGCCACGCTCGAGCGTGAGCGGCCCGACGTATGCGTGGTCGACTCCGTGCAAACGCTCCACTGCAGCGATCTATCGAGCGCCGCCGGGTCGGTGGCCCAGGTGCGCGAGGTGGCGGGAGAGATCATGCGCGTCGCCAAGGCGCTGCGAATCGCCGTGCTCCTCGTCGGGCACGTCACGAAAGAGGGTGCGCTGGCCGGGCCGCGGGTGCTCGAGCACCTGGTCGATTGCGTGCTGCAGTTCGAGGGTGAGCGCGAGCGCACCTACCGGACGGTCCGTGCGATCAAGAACCGTTTCGGGTCCACCAACGAGGCGGGCGTGTTCGAGATGCGCGACCACGGCCTGGTCGAGGTGTTCGACGCGTCGGCCCGCTTCGTCGGCGAGGCAACCGGCGCTCCCGGCAGCGTGGTCCTGTGCGCGATGGAGGGCTCCCGCCCCCTGCTCGTCGAGGTCCAGGCGCTGGTCTCGAGCTCGGAGCTCGTCCCGCCCCGGCGGGTGGTCTCGGGCCTGGACCGCAACCGCGTCGCCCTCGTCCTCGCCGTCCTCGGCCGCCACGCCGGCATCGGCCTCGGCGCCGCCGATGTGTTCGTGAACGTGGTCGGTGGCGTCCGCGCCGACGAACCAGGCGCCGACCTCGCCGTCGCCCTCGCCGTGGCCAGCGCCGCCAAGCGGACCGCACTCGTGGGCGCCGGCGGCCGGCCCCTGGCCTGCTTCGGCGAGCTGGGGCTGACCGGCGAGCTCCGCACGGTCGGCCACGCCGACCGCCGCCTCGCCGAGGCCGCGAAGTTCGGGCTCACGGGCGTGCTTGAACCCGAGACCCACAAAACGCTGAAGTCCGCACTGCAAAGCGCCTTGGGGGGGGCTCGTCAGCCGATGGCTGCTTAGAGGGCCAGGTGCCCTCAATAAAGGCTAAAATTGCCCTCGATGCCGCCGCGTTCCGGGGAAGAGCTCAAAGAGGAGCTCGAGTCGCGACAGGAGTCCCGGATCGTCAGGGCCCTGGAGATGGTGGCCCCTGGCACGGCGCTTCGCGAGGGCATCGACAACATCCAGGATGCCCATACCGGCGGGCTCATGGTGATCGGCGACACCGACGAGCTCGCGTTCCTGTTCTCGGGCGGGATCAAGCTCGAGCTCGACTACTCCCCGGCGATTCTGTACGAGCTGGCCAAGATGGACGGTGCTCTCGTCCTGAGCTCCAACGCGACCAAGATCGCGGCCGCCAACGTGCAGCTGACGCCCGACCCGACAATCTTCACGATGGAGACGGGCACCCGCCACCGAACCGCCGAGCGCGTCTCCAAGCAGACCGACGCTCTCGTGGTGGCCATCTCCGAACGCCGCGAGGTCGTGTCGCTGTACGTCGATGGCATCAAATACATCCTCGAGGACATTCCCGTCGTCCTGGCCAAGGCCAACCAGGCGCTGGCCACACTCGACAAGTACCGCAGCCGGCTCGATCAGGTGTCGACTCGGCTCACCGCGCTCGAGTTCGAAGGGGGAGCCACGCTCCACGACGTGCTCACGGTGCTACAGCGTGCCGAGCTGGTGACGCGGATGGCGGTGGAGATCGAGCGCTACATCGTCGAGCTCGGCACCGAGGGCCGCCTGATCGAGATGCAGCTCGACGAGACGATGGTCGGGGTGTCGGCCGACAAGGCGGCACTGGTCCACGATTACTTGATCGAGGACGCCGACGACGATTTCGCCACGGCCTTTGATCAGCTGGTGCGCCTGCCGCACCAGGATCTACTCGACTTCGGTCGTCTCTCCGAGTTGCTCGGCTACGACCGTAAGCTGAACACCCTCGACTACCCCGTCTCACCGCGCGGGATCCGCATTTTGGGGCGCATCCCACGATTGCCCAAGCTCGTTGTGCAGCGGATTGTGGATGAGTTCGGTGGCCTCGAGGGATTGCTCGCCGCCACTGACGGCGAGCTGGAGACCGTCGACGGTGTCGGCGAGATCCGGGCGAAGGACATCCGCGAGGGCCTTCGCCGGCAGCAGGAGATAAACCTGGTCGACAGGTACCTGCAGACGTAGTGCAAACGGCGCGCCGGACCCTCGCCCCGGCGGCCCGGAAAGAGGAGGACATCATCACAGAGCTAATGGAAGAGCACCTGGACGAGGATCTCGAGGCTGTCGAAGTCGCGAACATCGAGTTCGAAATCGGCGACAGTGTTGTGTACCCCCACCACGGCGCAGGCAAAGTACTTCGCAAGGAGCAGAAGGAAGTCCTCGGGGAAAGCCGGGAGTACCTGACGATCAAGATCCTCCACAACGACATGACGGTCATGGTTCCGACCGAAAACGCCGCCCTGGCCGGGCTGCGGCGGGTTATTGACGAGGAGACCGTCAAGAAGGTGCTCGCGGTTCTGCAGGACGAATGCTCCGAAATGCCCAAGAACTGGAACCGGCGGTTCAAGCACAATCGCGACAAGATCAAGACGGGCGACATCTATGAGCTGGCCGAGGTGGTTCGCAACCTCGCCATTCGCGAAGCCCAGAAGGGTCTTTCGACCGGCGAAAAGCAGATGTTCACACGGGCAAAGAAGATCCTTGCCTCAGAGCTCATGTACGCGCTGGAGATGAACGAGGAGGAGGTCGAGGAGCACCTCTATGGCCTGCTCATTGAGTCGGGCAATGGCAACGGCAACGGCAAGGTGGCCGTCGCCGCGAAGTAATCCAGGATCGGCAAGCCGGTGGTGGTCGCGTTGATCGTGGCCGCCGGTCGTGGAGAGCGCCTTGGGTTCGGCCGGCCCAAGGCGCTCGTCACGTTGGCCGGCAGGCCGATGCTCGAATGGAGCGTGGCCGCCCTGCAGGCGGTTGACACGGTCGAGCGGATCGTGGTCGCGCTGCCCGGCGATCAACTCGACCGGGCTCCGGCCGGCTGCCATGCGGTCGCCGGCGGCGCGATGCGCTCGGAGTCGGTCCGCAATGCGCTGGCGGCGGCGGGTGCGTGCGATCCGGTGATCGTCCACGACGCCGCCCGTCCGCTGGCCCAAACCGAGCTGTTCGAGCGCGCGCTGGCCGAGCTCGAGCGCTCCGGCGCCGACGCGGTCGTCGCCGCCGCGCCCGTGTCCGACACCATCAAGGAGGTCGGCGAGGATGGTCACACGGTGATCCGCACGCTCGACCGCTCCCGGCTGTGGGCGGTTCAGACGCCTCAGGTGTTTCGTCGCGCCGCGCTCGAGCGGGCGATCGGCTCCGCGACCGAGCATGAACTCGCCGCCGCCACCGACGACGCGTGGCTGGTCGAGCGTGCGGGCGGGGTGGTGGGGGTGGTCCGCGCGACGCCCGAGAACATAAAGGTCACGACCCAGGGCGACATCCATGTGGCCGAGCTCCTGCTGATGGAGCGCGCGCGGTGAGCGCCACCACGGGGTTGGGGTATGACTGCCATCGTTTCGCCGATGGACGGCGGTTGGTCCTGGGCGGCGTGGAGGTGGCGCACGAGCGCGGGCTGGCCGGCCATTCCGATGCCGACGTGCTCACCCACGCGATCATCGACGCCCTGCTCGGTGCGGCAGGACTTGGAGATATCGGACAGCACTTCCCGGACACCGACGAGCGCTACCGCGATGCGGACTCGCTCGAGTTGCTGCGCACCACCGTGTGGAAGCTGGGCGAGCACGGCTTCGCGATCAAGCATGTCGACGCGACGGTTGTGATCGAACGGCCGCACGTCGCCCCGGTCCGAGAGCGGATCCGGGCGTCGCTGGCCGCGGCACTCGGGCTGGAGCTGGAGCACGTCAGCATCAAGGCGACGCGCGGAGAGGGCCTGGGCTTCGTCGGCCGCGGCGAGGGCGCGGCGGCTCTGGCCGTGGCCACGATCGACCGGGCGCGATGAGGTACGTGGCGAGGCGTCAGCCGCCGGCGGCGAGCAGACCGTCGAGGATCGCGCCGTATTCGCTGATCCCCAGCGACAGGTGACCCTGCCCATCGCGCAGCTCGGCCTGCGCGCCGCTTACGTGATCCGCGAGCCACCGTCCATGGGCCGGTGGGACGAAGCGGTCCTGCCCGCCCTGCCAGATCATCACCGGGGCGGTGATCCCAGCGAGGTCGAAGCCCCACTGCTCGACGAAGGCCAGATCGTCGTCGAACCAGCCCCAGAAGCCTTGGATCAGGGCAGCGCCCACCAGCGCCGCGAAGTACCGCGCGAACTCGCCCGTCAGCGCGTCCCGGTCGACGTCGCTGACCAGGTCGCCCATCGACACATGGGCCTGCTCGGGCGTTATGCGCGCGAAGGCTGGAGCGTTCGCCTCCATCCACGCTCGCAGACGCGCCTCACCTCCCAGCACGGCCCCGAACTCCTCGCGATTCTCCTCACCCATTCCATCCAGCCAATCGAGTCCTTCAGCGCCCCACGGTGCGATCGAGGCGATCGTCGCCGTGCCCCGCACACGGTCGCCGAGGAGCGCGGCGCAGGCCAGCGCGTGTGGACCGCCGCCCGACCAGCCCACGGTGTAGAAACGCTCGGCCCCAAACGCGTCGGCGACCGCGGCCACGTCGGCCGCGCAGGCGGCCACCGAGCGACCGGGTTGACGGTGGCTGTTCCCGTAGCCGGGGCGCGAGTACGCGATGTGGCGCAGTCCACGCTCGATGCCGGCCACGACATGGGGCTCGAACAACAGCCCAGCGCTTGGCGTCCCGGTCTGGAAGACCACCGCTGGGGCATCGCGCGGGCCGGCCTGCTGGACGTCGAGATGTCGCCCGCCCTCCACCTCGATCTGCCCGCGCTGCACCTCAACCATCAGCCCGCGGCGGTCGCTCGTCTCTCCGCCCCTCGGTCGCGCAGCTGTTCGTGCTCGACGAGTCGCTTCAGTTGCTGCATCGTGCGCCGCAGGTGGCCACGCACCGTGGGCGCGGCGATCCGCTCGGCCAGCCAGCCGAACGGCCCCGCACCGGCCACGCCGTAGGCGAGTCGCATTTCGACCTGGGTGCGCCCCCCTGGCCGCGATCGCAGCCGGTACCGGCCACGCTGGTCGACCCCGAGCACCGATGTCCAGGCCAGGTCGCAGGGCTCATCCCATTCGACGATCTCGATCAGGCCGCCGATCTCCGCTGAGCCCACGCGCATCAGCATCCGGTAGCGCGCGCCCAGTCCCGTCGGTGGGTCGCTGGCGACCTCCCATCGGGTGATGCCGGACATGAAGTTCAGCGCACACTCGGGGTCTGAGACGATCGCCCACACCTTGTCAATCGGCGCGGCCACGTGGATGCTGGCGGTGACTCTCATCCCAACACCGGCAGCCTGCGCTCGGCGGCGAGCGCGTCGAGCGTGTCCTGCATCAGCCTGATGAGGTGGTCGTACACGTCATCGACATCCGGCTTGGGGCCGAAGTCGGCCGCTAGGTCGATCGGCGGCAGCGTCTCGATCGTGATCTTGGCCGGCAGAGGGATGTGTCCGAGCATGTCGCCGACATTCAGACCCCACGGGAGGGCCAGCGAGATCGGGAGCACCTTCAGCCGGAACATCCTGTCGAGCGCGAACAGGCGGGCCAGATGCTCGCCTCGCGTCAGGAACAGAGCGGTCTCCTGCCCGCCGATCGATACAACGGGGACAATCGGCACGTTTTGCTCGATGGCCAGCCGAATGAACCCCTTACGGCCACCGAAATCAACCTGGTTGCCCTCCCAGCTGGGGCGGTGCACCTCGACATCGCCGCCGGGGTAGACGAGCAGCGCCGCACCCGAGTCAAGCGCCTTGCGCGCGTTGCTCTGTGACGCGGCCACGGTGCCAAACTTGCGTAGCTGCGACAGCGTTGGGATCGACAGGACGAGGTTGTGGGCCAGCTGGTAGAACGCCCGCTCAACGCCGAAGTAGGTGTTGAAGGCGAGCGTGAACACGATCGTGTCCGGCGTCATGTTGCCGCCGGAGTGGTTGCCGATCAGCAGGACCGGACCGTCATCGGGGACGTTGCCCAGCCCACGGACCTCTCCCCGGTACCACAGGCTGGCCATCAGCCAGAGCATGGGCAGCTTCTCGCGGATGAAGTCAGGATCGCGGTCATCGAGATCGGCTCGGGGGATTCGCTTCTGCGCCTGCTCGGCGACGCCGCGTAGCGCGCGGCCCAGCAGCGAGCCACTGCCGGAGTCGTTTCCAGACGAGGCTCCTCTGTGGGCCGAATGGCCATTGCGCCTGGCCTCGCTGGCAATACCGGCCTGGACCATCGTCATCCTCCTTCAGGCCGCCCGGGCGGGCCTCGCCTGCGGCTCGCGCACCGGCATCGGGCGCGCCGACTCGGCACGGGCGAAGAAGCCGCTGACCAGGTCGTGGGTCTCGTCGGGTCGCTCGACCTGGGGGATGTGGCCGCACATCGGCAGCGTCAGCTGCTCGGCGCTGGGCAGCCACTGGCGGACGTGATGCGAGAATTTGGGCGGCACCAGCGAGTCGTGGCTGCCCCAGATGAAGAGGGCCGGCGGGGTGAGCCCGGCGAGCCGCGGATAGAAGCCGCGGCGCCCAAACGGCGCCTCGAGATAGATGTTCCGCGCCGAGGCCAGGAAGGCAAAGCGCGCCCCTGCGGTGTGGTAAATCCGCCTGAACTCGTCCACCATCAGGTCGGCCACCGCCGGGTCGATCGCGTCGCGGTTGTGCAGGAAGCCGCCGAACTGGGCGGCGACGACCGACCGGCGGAACTGATGGGGCAGGAGCCCGAGTTCCGGACGCAACAGCCGCACCACCGGGTGAAGTCCGCGTCGGATCCAGGCCACGGCGGGACACAGCAGCGCGACGGCGTTAACCCGTTCAGGAGCAATCAGCCCCATCTCGATCGAGATCCGGCCGCCCATTGAGTTGCCGACCAGGTGGGCGTCCGAAATTCCCAGCTCGTCCATCAGGCCGAGCATGATCTCGGCGAACCAACGCGCGCTGAATCCGCCCCAGGCCGGCTTGCTCGAGGAGCCAAACCCGGGCAGGTCGGGGGCATGCACGCGGTAGCGGCTGCTCAGCGCGGCCGCCGTTTCCAGCAGCGAACCGCGCGTCCCGCCCAGGCCGTGGAGGAGCAGGACATCCGGCCCGCTACCCATGGTGAGCGTGGAGATCCGGTGGCGGCCGACCGGTACGTCGGCGATCCGCAGCAGTGGCGGGCGCCCACCCGGCAGCCGGAACAGGCCCTCGAAGGCGATCGCGTGGTCGAGATTGCCGTGGACCGATAGCAGCCGCCGCTGGAAGGCCTCGATGCCCGAGAACTTGCCCTCGCGCAGCGCGAGCCACGTTTCGGAGCTCGTCGACAGGGTCACATCGGGAGCCCGGCGGCTCGCGCCCTTGCGCACGCGGGCGGCGTGGGGCGTGCAGCGCACCTCCCAGATGTGCCCGAGGTCGCCCAGGCGGACGTGATATGTGGCGTCAAAGCCCTGGTCGGCGCCGAGATACCGTTCGGGAAGCGAGCGAAACGCCTGATCCACGCGCGCCAGCCGTTGCGCGTGTGGAAGCGGGTCAGGCACCGTGGGAACCCTACCGAGGCCCCGGGGCGGATGATGCGCCCCCGGGGAGATGATGAGCTAGGTTTGCCGGATCTTGCGCCAGATCTCGCTTCACGACACTCGAACCGGGAAGCCGGAGCTTCTCCAGCCCCGCGACCCCGGTCGTGTCGGGATGTACGTCTGCGGCCCTACCGTCTACGGACGCATCCATGTCGGGAATGCACGGCCATTCGTAGTCACTTCGCTGTTCAAGCGATTCCTCGAGCACGAAGGCTACCGCGTCAATTACGTGGCGAATGTCACGGACATCAACGACAAGATTTACGCGGCGGCTCAGGCAAACGGCACCGACAGCGCCCGTCTGGCCAGCGAGATGACTGCCGCCTACATCGCCGACACGGATCGGTTGGGGCTCGGTCGGCCCGACGCCGAGCCGCTGGCCAGCAGGACGATCGCAGAGATCATCGCGCTGATCGAGCAATTGATTGAGCGAGGTCATGCCTACGTTGTCGACGGTGACGTCTATTTCTCGGTGCGTTCGTACCCCGCTTACGGGGAGATCTCCCACCGGAATGTGGACCAGATGGATCAGGGCGAGGGCATCGAGGGTGTCGATCGCAAGCGCGACCCGCTCGACTTCGCCCTCTGGAAGCAGCAGAAGCCCGATGAGGACACGGCCTGGGATTCGCCCTGGGGCCTCGGGCGCCCCGGCTGGCACATCGAGTGCTCGGCGATGTCCGAGGAACTGCTGGGCCTCGACTTCGACATCCACGGCGGCGGCTCTGACCTGATCTTCCCCCACCACGAGAACGAGGCCGCCCAGACCGCGTCAGCCCACGGCGCGCCGCTGGCGCGCATCTGGATGCACACGGGCATGGTGCAGCTCGACCGGGAGAAGATGGCCAAATCGGTCGGCAACATCTTCATGCTCGATGAGGCGCTGGACCGCTTCGGCCGCGACGCGCTGATCATGTACTTCGTCGGTGGTCACTACCGACAGCCGGTCGAGTTCGACGAGGACCGCATGCAGGTTGCCGCCGCCGAGGTACGGAGAATCCGCGAGGCGGCCCGCGGGCTGGTGCCCGGGCCCTCGCCGCCGTGGTCGGCGCAGCTCCGCGAGCGGTTCTTCGCTGCTCTGGCCGACGATTTCAACACAGCGGCGGCCCGCGCCCGCGTCTTCGACTGGGTGCGCGAAGCCAATCGCTCCTCCGAGCCGGTCGGGGATGCCGATCTGCGGGAGATGCTGGGCGTTCTCGGGCTCGAGAATCTGCTCGACGTCGAAGCGGTGGCGCCGGGCGTCGAGGCGCAGAGGCTGGTTTCCGAGCGTGAGCAGGCCCGGAGTGCGCGCGACTGGGCCCGCGCCGACGAGCTTCGCGACGCGCTGCGGGAGCTGGGCTGGGAGGTCCGCGACAGTCCCGACGGCCCTGAGCTCCTCCCGCACGCGTGATCGTCTACGGGCGCAACCCGGTGCGGGAAGCGATCCGGGGGCGGCGCACCGTGAGGCGCGTGTGGGCGACGAAGAACGCGGTCCGTGAACCGTGGCTATCGGTGTCCGGGCTGCCCGTGGCCCCGGCGGCCGCTGAGGAGATCGAGCGCCGGTGCGGCTCGCCCGAGCATCAGGGCATGTGCGCCGAGGTGTCGGAGTTTCGCTACGCCGACGCCGAGGCGCTGCTGGGTGAGACCGATCTTCTGCTGGTCGTGCTCGACCAGGTCCAGGACCCCCACAACCTCGGCGCGATCTGTCGCACGGCCGAGTGCGCCGGCGCCACCGGGGTCATCATCCCCGAGCGCCGCTCGGCCGAGGTCACTGCGGCCGTCTGCAAGGCCTCGGCCGGAGCCGTCGAGCACCTGCCGGTGGCGTCTGTGCGGAACCTGGCCGATTTCCTCGCCGCCGCCAAGGCGGCCGGCGCGTGGTGCTACGGGGCTGACGCTGCCGGCACGGTGGCGTACGACCGCGTCGACTACGGTGGCGGTGTCGTGCTGGTGCTGGGTTCCGAGGGGCGCGGCCTGCGTCCCCGGGTGGCCGCGGCCTGCGACGCCCTGGTGTCGGTGCCGCTGCGCGGTCGGATCGAATCGCTCAGCGTGGGTGCCGCCGCCGCGGTTCTACTGTACGCCGCGGCGGCGGCGCGCCCGCGCGTCGTTTGACCCTCGCGCGTCGTACTGGCCTCGCGCGTCGCATTGGCCTCGCGTGTCTTACTGGCCTCGCGCGTCGTCCCGGCGAGCAAAACTTCGCGCGCGATGTCGGCGTGGAGGGGGCTTGCTCTACGGGGTGCGCATAGAGCGCAAAACTTCGCAACCCCCTGTCTTGAGGGATCGCGGGCGAAGTTTACTCGCGACAGCGAACGCCTCGTCCCTTCGGCAGCCGCCAGCCAGGACGTGAATGCAACCGCCCAGCCCGGCCCAAAACCCTTGACACCGGTGCGTTGCTATGTCAAGCTCGCGCCGGGAGATAAGGATCAACTAGAGCTTTAGCCTCTAGGTGTGGTGCTAGAGAGGGTGCGGCCACGATATCCCGCATCCGAATTGTCCATAAGGTGCGGCGCCAGGGGAGGTAGCGCGCCACGAATTCCCGTGGTTCGGCTTGGGAGCAACAGGCCGGTCCAGGAAAGGAAGACGTCGTGGCTCGACTTTCTGCTTCTCCTCAGGCTCAACCTCAGGTTGATGATGGCTATCTGATCGCGCTCGCCAAGCAGGGCCATGCGGACGCGTACGACCGGATCGTTCGCCGGTACTACGGATTCGTGCGCCTGAAGGCTTCGTCCTACTTCCTGGCCGGCGGGGACTCCGACGATCTGATCCAGGAGGGCCTGGTGGGCCTGTACAAGGCCGTCCGCGACTACCGCAGCGACCGCGAATCAAGCTTCCGCAACTTCGCCGAGTTGTGCATCACGCGCCAGATCATCACCGCAGTCAAGACGGCGACCCGCAACAAGCACACGCCGCTGAACCAGTACGTCTCGTTCTCGAGCACGCCGGCCGGCGCCGGCGCCGACAGCGAGTCGACCCTCGACGAGATGCTCCCGGGCTCGACGGTCCACGATCCCGTCAACCAGGTGATCTCCTCCGAGGAGCTGCGTGCGCTCGTCGCCTGCATCTCGACGGCGCTCTCCGAACTCGAGTCACGCGTGCTCGCCCTCTACCTCGACGGACACTCCTACGAGGAGGTCGGGCGGCGAATCGGGTGCGACTGCAAGACCGTCGACAACGCGCTGCAGCGAGTCAAGCGCAAGGTCGGTCAGCACCTGGCCGAGCGCAGCGTCCCGGCCTAGTCTCGGTCAATCGTCTAGCCGGCGATCGGACCGAGCACCGGGTCGCGCCCCCACGTACTGAAGGCGCGAAAGTGAGAGAACTGCCGGTGCTCCGGGCCGTGGAAGTCCGAAGAGCCGGTGGTCAACAGCCCCAGTTCCTGGCAGCGATCGGCCACCAGGTTGGCCTGCTCACGGGTGTGGGTGGTGTAGAAGCACTCGACGCCGTCGAGGCCGACCGCGCGGAAACGGTCGATCAGCGTGAGGACCTCGCCCGGCTCGGGGACGTCCCAGAATGGATGGGCCCACACGGCCACCCCGCCGGCGTCGTGGATGCAGTCGATCGCCTCCTCGACGGTGGGTGTGGTCCGCGAGCGAAAGGCCGGCTTTCCATCGATCAGGTATGCCTCGAGGAAGGCCGAGGGCTCCAGCAGCCTGGCTTCGCGCAGGCGCTCGGCGTTGGCCGGATGACCGACCACGGCCTGAGCAAGATGGGGGCGGCCGATCGGCTTGCCCTGTTCGGCCCGCCGATCCAGGACGGCCTCGTCGAGCTCGAAGCCGAGCTCCCGTAACGCCGTGGCCATCCGCTCAGCTCGTCGCTCGCGGTCGCTGCGGAACTCGACCAGCCGCGCGCCGAGAGCAGGGTCTCCCTCGTCGATCACATAGCCGAGGATGTGCAGATCGTCCTTGCCCTGGTCGATGGCCGAGATCTCGGCCGCTGAGACGAGCCGAAGGCCGAGCCGCTGCGCCGCCGCCATCGCCTCGGGTACGCCATCGACCGTGTCGTGATCGGAAAGCGCCAGAAGTTCGACCCCGGCCTCGGCGGCCAGCCCGACGACCTCAGCCGGCGCGAGGGCGCCGTCGGAATGCCGCGAATGGCTCTGCAGATCGAATGTCGGATCCTCCTGTGCCAAGCGGCGCAGCGTATTGCATAACCACGCGCATCGATGAGCATGGGCCCGGGAAGGGCGGGGGCCACCGGCGGCCGCAGTCCCAGATGGACGCGCCCACGCTCCCCGCCCCCTCTTCCCCAGCAGACGGCGAGGACGCGAGCCCTGCTCGGGTGGCCCTGCGTCCCCGGCTACCCGTCAAGGAGACAAATAATCTGCGAATTCATGTTTAGACCTCACCGAAGCGGGGTAAGCCCAGCAAAACCGGTCAAGGAACTGCGCCCCCACTTCCTTGACCCTCCGGGGGGATCTGGATGGAACCAGGTCCCCCCGGGGAGCCTTTTCCATGCGGAGCCGGTCCCCCTCTTCGCCGCGGGCGCTAGCGCGTGGCCTTCTTGACCGCGCTTTGAGCCCGCCCGAGGGCGTTCTTTGTCTTGCCCTTGGTCGCCCCCGCGGCCCCGCGGGCCTCGGTGCCCTGGCGCCCGGTGGCTCGACCGGCGCTCTGCTTGGCGCGTCCCTTCAGCTCCTCGGCCTTGCCCTTCGCGCGCTGCTTTCGGTCACCCATATGACGTCCTCCTCTTAGTCCGTGGGCAGGTTGGCCCCTGGCTGCACCAGGGGCCATGGAGAAATCTCAAGCGGAGCGGGCATCCCGTTCGGCTACGTCCCCCCGCTCGTCAGCGGCGCCGTTCGCTTCGGGCGCCGGCCGCGTACCGCCACCGTTTGGTTCGGCCCTCGGCTCGGCTGCGCCACCGTTCGGATCCCTCAGCGCCTCGTCAGCAAGTCCCTGCTCGTGGAGCGTGGCACGCTCCTTATGAAGTTCCGCCTCGGCGCGTTCTCGGCGCGCCTCCTGCTCGGCAATGCGGGCCCGGCTCTCAGCCGCCTCGGCACGCTGCGTGCTTACCGAGGCCTCCTGACGATGCTCGGCCACCGCACGCTCGCGGCGTTGCTCGAGCGCGCGCTGCTCGGCCCGGATTCTTCTGCGGTTGTTGATTCGCGGTACAACGATGGCGAGTGCCGCGACGATCACGAGCACGACGACGACGATCGCGATGATCAGTCCGGTGGACATGAACTCCTCCCTTATGTTGTCTGAGCCTTCCGGCTACCCGGAATCCGGGCGCCGTCATCCCCCCTCAGCGCGATTCCGTTGCCCGGCCGGTCATCTCCGGCCCACAGCAGTTCGCTGAGCGGGCCTAGATTCAGATTGAGATCCTCGTCGCGCAGCCCAAACTGGCTCCCGAGCTCGTCCATCCGTCGCGCCAGGGCAAGGAAGGTGCTTCCCAGGCGTTCGATCTCCTCCGCGTCAAAATCGCCGGCGTCAATCCGTCGGATCGCCTGACGCTCCATCGCTTCGCGGAGCAACTCGATTACGGCAAGCACGAGTTGGGCGAGACCACTCTCCAGCCGCTCGGGGTCGGCGTTCACGCGACGACCGAGTCCGGCCTCGATTCGCTCGAGCTCGGCGGCGAACCAGCCATCATGATTCCCGCGATTCATGCCGGGGCTCCCTGGACGAACGAGTACGGCGGCCACGGCCCGCTGCAGACGAGCTCGACGTCGTGCAGCCGGTCGCCGAGGCGACACACGAGCGCCGCGAACTCCTCGACCCGGCCGTGGTCGACGAGATACGCGCCGCTGATCGGGAGCGTCGCCCGCGGTAGCACTCGCTGCCGCGTGCTCCGGGCCACGGTATTCAGTGGATCGAGCCGCTGTGCAACGGCGGCCAATCGGTGGTGGCGCTCCAGCCGACCGAGGATGTAGGCGGTCCCGGCACCGCTGCCGTGTGCATTCTCGGGCATGGTGGCGATCTCGTCCTTGCCACTGCGCCAGCCGGCACTGGTCGCGAATTCCACGGCGCCGCCGACTCGTCCCAGCAGACCGAGCAACTCCTTGTCGCGCTCGCGCAGCATGTCGCGAACCGCCGATTCGTCGGCGAAGACGCTGCCGAACCTGACCGGGAGGATCTCGTGCTCGGCCATCAGACCCTCGACTGCGCGCTCGTACTGCAGCAGCAGCCGGCCCGTGGCGATCGGTGGCGCCTGAAGGTGGCTGGTCACCGCTGCCAACCCGCCGATACTGACCCGACGCAGCGGCGCTCCCCGCAACCCCGTGCCCCTGATCGAGCTGAGGCCGCGCGTCACGGCGTATACGAGCAAGGTCATGTCTGTGTCGCTGCCCGCACTGCCGAGACGAGAACCTCAAGCTTGAACTCAACCAGGTCGATGTCGGCCGCTGCGAGCGTGATCTCGCCGTGGGTCACGATCCCGCCGGCCTGGAGCCGGTCGAGAAGATCGAGGAGGCTCACCTGCCGAGCTCGGCTCGATCGACGGCGACGCATACAGCTCTCGCCCGCCGGCCCAGTTCATGTATTCAGGCACGGACTGTGCACAACTACCCACAGCGGGGCGCTTCGGGCGCGGCTCAACGAATGTTCGATGGCCGGGGTCGGAGGACCCTGCCGCCCAGGCGTGGCGAATGTCACAGGAAACGGTGCGCTGGGTCCGGCATCTTGCTTGCATGGGCATGTGGACTGCAAAGACTCGCGTTGCAGGCCATCCGGACGAGGTGCTGACACTGCTGACCGATCCCGACGCGATCGCGAGTTGGGCACCGGTTGCCTTCGAGGTCGTCGACCTTCAGGGTGAACGACTGGCTGCCGGCGACAAGGTACGCGTGCGCGGCAACCTGGGTGGCGCGGCGCTCGAGTTTCTCGTCGACGTGGCGGTGGCCGACGACGGCCACCTCGTTCTGTCCGCCACCGGACCGATCCGCCTCGATGTCGAGTACCGGGCCGTTGCGCTCGAGAATGGCAGCGAGGTACGCGCCTGCGTTGCGGTCTCCGGGCGCGGGCTTAAGGGACGGATCCTCGCCCAGGCCACCGATACGCTCCTGGCGGCCGGAGCGCTGACCAGCGCCGTCGGCCGGATCGCGCGCGAATTCGAGCTCGAGCCCGCGCTGGCCGCATAGCTCCCGTCGGGCGAACCGCTGGGCGCGATAATCACGCTGTGGCCTACGACGAGGACCTGGCGAACCGGCTGCGAGAACTCGTCGGTGGCGAGCCAGGACTTACCGAGAAGCGCATGTTCGGCGGGCTGGCCTTTCTGATCAACGGGAACATGGCCGTGAGCGCCAGCGGCCAGGGTGGTTTGCTGCTGCGGGTCGACCCCGACGAGACCGACGCGCTGCTCGCCAAGCCCCATGCCCAGCCAGTCGAGATGCGCGGCCGCACCATGCAGGGCTGGATACGTGTCGAGCCGGACGGGCTCAAGAAGAGGGCCCAGCTCGAGCGGTGGGTGGCTCCGGGCGTGGGCTACGCCCGCTCGCTTCCCAGCAAATAGCCCGTCGGCCTACGGCCGCAGATGATCGACGGCGATTCCGTATTTGGCGCGCAGGCGTTCGGCGATGAGCGAGCGGTGACAGGCTTCGGGATCGCGTTCGACGCACAGAATGGCCGCCGCGCCGTGGTGCGGTAGCGCCGCCGCGAACGGCTCGAGGGCGACGACGTCGAGGATCTCGCGGGTGTACCGGGTGGCGTACTCGGGCGCGAGGCGCCGGCGGTTTCGTCTGCCCACCCGCTGGCGTTCATCTACGGCGTACTGGAGCTGGCGCAGCTCCGTGGTCGGGGCGAGCTCCCGGTCGTGACGGTAGGCGATGCCGGCCGACGCCACCGCGGCCTGGAGCCGGGCCGCATTGGCCCAGGCGTACTCGCGCCCGCGGACGCCACGCCGTTGACGCACGTCGATCAGCAGCCGCACGTCGGCGCTGCGCAGCGCAGCCAGGAACGCGTCGAGATCCCACTCGTAAACCCCGATGGTCACGACACGCGGCATGAGATGAACGATGCCACCGCAACGCCCCCGTCTACCATCCCAGACGTGCAACGGGAAGAGCTTCGCGCGCTGCAGACGCCACTCAAGGAGCGTTACAAGACCGAGCCCGACGCCGCGCGGGTCACCCTCTCGGCGACGGGCTCGCTGGGCGAGGGTGTGTCGTGTTCGGTGCCGACCGGACGCGCGCTGGCCCAGGCGGGCCTCCATCCCGCGACGGGTGGCGACGGATCGCTCCTGTGCTCGGGCGACATGCTGCTCGAAGCGCTGGTGGCCTGCGCCGGCGTCACCCTGCGCGCGGTGGCCACATCGCTGGGCATCTCGGTCGCCTCGGGACAGGTACGCGCCGAGGGCGATCTCGACTTCCGTGGCACGCTCGGAGTGGACCGCCAGGCGCTGGTCGGGTTCTCGGCCATCCGGCTCTCGTTCGAGCTCGAGACCGACGCCGCCGCGGAGCAACTCGAGACGCTGCGCCGGCTGACCGAGCGTTACTGCGTCGTCTATCAGACCCTGAGTCGATCGCCGGCGCTGTCCAGCACCCTCAGCGCCGCGTAGTCGGCTCCCAAACCGAGATGTGCTTCCTGCTCTCGGGCGTGAACGGCGCGCGTTTCCAATCACTCCAACGCTCGCGCAACCGCATCCCGGCCAGCCGCGCCATCGGGTCGAGCTCGGACGGCCACGTAGCGAAAGGGGTCGAGAACAGCTTGTACCGTCCGTCACGGAACCGGTAGTGATGGGAGGTGGAGCTCAGCTCTCCGCCCACTCGACCGTCGCCACGGCGACCGGTTCGGCCAGTCCCTTCAGCTCGAGTGCGCGCTGGTTCGTGACCGGGAGACCGCCGGCGGCGCTCAGCGCGTCGCGGCTGGCCACGATCTCACCGGCCCCCGCTGCGGCAGCGATGCGGGCAGCTGTGTGCACCCCCCGGCCGATGTAGTCGCCGCGGCGGTCGGTTGCCGGTGAGAGGTGGATACCGATACGAACGCGTGGCGCGAATCCGTGGTCGCGGCGGTGATCACGCAGCGAGCACTGAATCTTGCACGCGCATTGAAGCGCGTTCCCCGCCGCGGCGAAGGCGACAAAGAAGCCATCTCCCTCGTGCTTGACCTCCTCGCCCTCCTGCGCCTGGAAGCACGCTCTCAGCGTGCGGTCGTGCCACGCCAGGAGCGCCTCCCATTGCTCATCGCCCAGTGTTTCGACCAGCCGGGTCGAGTCGACGATGTCGGTGAACATGAACGTACGCACAGCGGTCGCCGGAACGGCGTTGCGGCGCGAAAGGCGCTCGGCGACACGATGGGCCGCGGCCTCGGCGCCCATTCGTTCGAAACTGGCCTGGGCGGCGGACAGCTCGAGCTCGGCGGCGTCGTCATCGTCGAGACGCGTGAACGCGTCGGCGATGAGCACGCGCGCCTCGGCCGTCTCATAGGGTGCGTCGACCTCGGACCACAGGCGGACGCCGCGCCGGAGATCTCGCAAGGCGTCTTCGGTTCGAGATTCCGACAGCGCGACGCGGCCACCGGCCACCGCTGCGGCAGCGCGGACCGCTGTGGTGTCGAGCCTGTCGGCCAGGTCTTCCAGCTCATTGACCGTGGACCGGGCCAGGAGTCCGTCGCCTGCGGCGATTGCGATCTCGACTGCCGCAGGCAGGATCAGCCAGCGACCCTCGCGACTCAATCCGCTGGGGTCAGCCAGCGCTGCCACGATCGCCCGCCGCGCAGCGGACGGCTTCCCTTCGTCGAGGCGCAGGAGTGCAAGTCCGGGCTGTGGCTCAAACCCAAGCTCGATCGAGCGACGGAAGGAGTCCACGGCGCCGTCCAGATCTCCGCGCCGCCGCTGGATCTCGCCCAGCTCGTGCAGTCCCCACGCCGCCCAGCGCGGTGCAGCCTCGGTCAGCTCGTCGACCGCGTCGGTGGCGTCGCGGGCGGCACGGTCGAGGTCGCCGCGGAACCGCATGATCTCGGCCCGGTGAAACCGGCAGAGGCCCGGAAAGCCGCTCAGCGACTGCCGCTCACACCATCGCAACGACGCGACGCTCCACTCTCCCGCGCGGCCCCAGTCGCCACGGTTGCGGCAGGCGAAGAGCGTCGAGCAGAAGATCTGCCCGGTTGTCCACAGTTCCAGCCCGCCGCCTAGCGCTGCGGCCATCGCCTCGTCGATGAGGGCGGTGCCTTCACTCACCTCGCCGATGGCGAGACGCGAGTGGCCCAGCATGAGACGGCCTAGCGCCTCGATGTCGCGATCGTCCAGCTCGCGCCCGAGGTCGACGATCTCCTCGCTGAGCCGGAGCGCGGCCTCATCGTCGCCGCGCAGGAACATGCCCTGAGCCATGCACATCAGCGCCAATCCTCGCTCGCGGCAGGCTGGCTCGTCCTCCAGGAGCCGGCGCGCGCGGGCTAGCCAGCCGGCGGCAAGCGCGTCACTGTTCCGCGCGAAATGTTCCAGGGTCAGCTTGACGGCCACGCGGGCTGCGGACCGACGATCGCCGTGCCGCTGGAAAGCCTCAGCGGCACGCTCGAAGGCATCGAGCATTTCTGGAAAGTGACGCGACCAGCGCGCCGACTCGCCAAATCGCTCCAGGTCCGGAGCTGACAAGGACCGTTCAACGTCGGCGATCCGCAGCTGATCAAAAGCGAGCTCCCACTCGCGTTGCTCGAACGCTCTTCGACCGGACGCCAGCGTCCCGGTCTCGCTGTCGGTCATCGGCCAATTCTTCCAGCTTGCCGCCGGATGGCCCCATGGCCGTCGTCACTCAGGTGTTCACGTCTCGATCGGCGTATCGGCCAGCTTGCCCCATTCCACCCACGATCCGTAATACACGCCGACATCGGGATAGCCCAGAACGTGGCGCAGGACGAACCAGGCCACGCTGGCGCGGTTTCCGATCGTGCAGTACGTGACCACGCGCCGATCTGCCGTGAGGCCTTGAGCCTCGCACAGCGCCCGGAGGTCCCGCGCCTCCATGAGCTCACCGGTGTCGGCGCGGAACAGGTCGAAGGGCAGGTTGGTGGCGCCGGGAACGTGGCCCGTGCGCCCCACATCGTGCGCGGCTCCTGAGGGCCAGAAGCGCTCTCCCGCGAACTCGGCCGCAGAGCGCACGTCGAGGATCAGCACGTCGGGGCTGTCGATCGCGTCCTCGAGCGCACGTCGGGTGCTCACCAGGTCGCGATTCGGACTGACGCGGGCGTCGCGAGCCGGCTCGATCGCCGGTACCGCGGCGCTCCACTCGTATCCCGCCGCCGGCCATCGCTCGCGCGGTCCGTCCATCACCTTCACGCGCTCGTGGCCATTGGCGCGAAGCAGCCAGAAACCCAGGTAGGCCCCATACCCGTAGAACACGACCGTCGTGGCCGGCTCAACGCCCGACCGGATCAGCAAGTCGATGAACTCGGCGTCATCGATCGCGGCATAGTCGGGATGTCGAAGGTCGCTGTAGGGGTTCCATAGGACAGCGCCGGGGATGTGTCCCTCCGCGTAGGCATTCGGGCTAACGTCGACCTCGACAATGCGCACCGCCGGGTCCTCGAGGTGGTCCGCGATCCATGTGGGGTCCACGTGGAGCCCCTCGTTTACCACCGGCTGGTTAGGTTTGACTCCGGTCGCGGGCATCGCAACCTCCCTCGGGTCAGGTTTCCTCGATCCACCCGGTGAGGTCATGGTCGGAAACGCGATCAAGCAGCTCGGGATGATCGGTGCGCATGTGATCGCGAATCCGGGCGATCACCTCCGCCTCGGTCTCGCCACGGGCCACGTACCCGCACTCGCAATTGATCTGCTTGGCCATCAGGAACCTCCTCGGGCTGGTGGGGTTTGTACGCCGGCGACGTTGGGGCTATGTTGGCGCGACGTTGGCAGACTCGGTCCGGATCCAGCTGTGCGGCATCCTGGTTGTGGAAATCGACGGGCGTCGGATTGACGGCGAGCTCCCCGGCCGGCAGGGCCGGCTGCTGATCGCCTATCTCGTCGTACACCGCCTGCGATCGATCCGCCGCGACGAGCTGGTCGACGCGCTGTGGCCCGATCGGCCGCCCGCCGCCGCCGACGCCTCGTTGCGTGCGTTGCTGAGCAAGCTACGTCGGCTGCTGCCGCCCGGATCGCTCGACGGACGCACCGAGCTGCACCTGAAGCTCCCGGCCGACGCATTCGTTGACCTGGAGGTCGCCCGCGAGGCCATCCATCGGGCCGAGTCGGCGGTCGCCCAGGAGCAATGGCACAGGGCATGGGCGTCGAGCATGACCCCGCTGTTCACGGCACGGCGCAGCTTTCTCCCCGACGAGGATGCAGACTGGATCAGACAGGTCCGGGCCGACCTCGATGATCTCTATCTGCGCTCGCTGGAGTGCTATGCCCGTGCATGTCTCGAACTCGGGGGGACCGAGCTGGCCGGCGCGGAGCGCGCCGGGCGGGCGCTGATCGAACGCGCCCCGTACCGCGAGACCGGCTACCGCTACCTGATGCGATCGCTCATGCGGGCCGGCAACACGGCAGAGGCGCTCCGCGTCTACGAGCGGCTGCGGATCCTGCTGCGCGACGAACTCGGCATCGCCCCCAGCGCGGACACGCTGAGGTTGCACACCGAAATGCTCGGCCACACGGCTCCCGCCTAGCGCCGGCGCTTGCGCTGCGGCTAGCGCCGGCGGTCGCGCTGCGCGCCACGCCGAGACTCGCGCTGCGCCTCGCGGCGAGCCGCCCGGTAGGCCGTTCGGGCCTCGCGCAGCGCGGACGTGACCTGCTTGCGAGCCCGCTCGAAGGCCTGCTGGGCCTCGGTCACCTGTGCGCGGGTGCGCGCTCCCTGCGTGAGCAGATTGAACGACCACAAGCCTGTCTCCAGCAGTCTGGCCGCCCGTTGGATGTCGGCATTGACCGCCTCACCCAGGGCGGCTCCGCGCAGGCCGGCGTCGATGTGACGCATCCGGGAATCGAACGCGATCATGCCCAGATCGACGAGCGCCCGGGCGGCGATCTGCGGCTCGGGATCGCGGGGGTCGACGTCGGCCGAGGCGGCAAGCTCCTTGGCCGCGACCTCGGTCAGACGGTTGTGGAGATCGAGCCACGCCGCCCGCAGTGACGGCGTCCCGAAGATCATCTCGCGGAACCGGGGAAACCATTCGTGGACCTCATCGGGTAGCTCGTCGAGCCGGCGGATGTCATCGCTCATGACCCGTACCGCGACGCGCGCCGGCGACTCGTTCGGCTCGCGTTGCTGAAGCGCCCGGCTGAGCCGCTCAACCGCCTCGTCGGCCATGTCCAGGATCATCGATTCCTTGGTCGGGAAGTAGTTGTAGACGGTCTTCTCCGACACTCGCACGATCTCGGCGACCTGAGCCACGGTCACGTTTTCAAAGCCACGGATGACCGAAAGCGCCGTGGCCACATCGGAGATGCGCTGCCGGGTCAGCCGCCGCTTGCGCTCACGCAGTCCCTCGTCAGGTCGGCGGTCGTGCTCCGCTTGGTGCTGGGCAGCCCGGATGCGAGCGAACATGTCCGTCGCCTCGGGCCCGATGGCTTGGGCCAGCGCTCGGTCGACCTGCTCATCACCGGCGTACTCGTCGAGGTGGGGGGAGGGTTCGTTCAGGCTCATTTCGCGCGGCGAGGAGAGATTCACTCACGTCGGGAGCATAGCGAGCAAATTTCAGTTGCAGAAATTTTTCAGTGTCTGTATGTTTACGGCTTATGAACGATTCTGCAATCAACGCCGAGGCGCTGACCAAGCGATTCGGCAATTTCACCGCCGTCGACCAGCTCGATCTCTTGGTGCAAGCGGGTACGGTCGTCTCGCTGCTGGGGCCCAACGGCGCCGGCAAAACGACGATGGTCCGGATGCTGGCCACGCTGCTGCGTCCGGACGGCGGCCGGGCCACTGTGGGTGGCTACGACGTCGTCTCCCAGGCAGCCGAGGTCAGGCGGGTGATCTCGCTGACCGGCCAGTTCGCCGCGCTCGACAAGAACCTGACGGCTCGCGAGAACCTCGTGTTGATGGCCCGGCTGCGGGGAGCCGGCCACCGTGAGGCACGACGGATCGCCGATCAGCAAACCGAGCGCTTCGATGCAACAGAATTCGCCACCCGTCTGGTCAAGAACCTGTCCGGAGGGCAGCGCCGGCGTATCGACCTCGCGGCGAGCCTGATCGGCCGGCCGCAACTGCTGGTGCTCGACGAGCCGACCACCGGGCTCGATCCGCGCAGCCGTCAGGTCGTGTGGGCGACGGTGCGCGAGCTCGTCGCGGACGGCATCACGCTGCTGCTGACGACCCAGTACCTCGACGAGGCCGACGCGCTGGCCGATCGGGTCGTGCTGATCGACCATGGCCGCGAGATTGCCGCCGGCACGCCGGCGCAGCTCAAGGCCCAGGTGGGTGAGCAGCGGATCGACGTGATCGCAGCGGATAACGTCGCCTTCGAGGCGCTGAAGAGCGAGCTCGGGGCCCGGTTCGAGCTCACCACGCTGCCCGAGCAGCGGATGATCTCGATCCCCGCGCCCCGCGAGGCTGCCGATCTAACCGAGGTCTCGGCAGCGGTCGGCGCGTCGCGGATCGAGGTCGACGAGATCGCGCTGCGGCGCCCCACGCTCGACGACGCGTTCATCGCGTTGACCGGCAAGCCCACCGAACCGCAAGCAGAGACCCACGAACTCGAGGAGGTGGCGGCATGACCGCAGCCCTGTTGACGGCTCGCAGCCTGCGGGCCATCCCCCGCGTGCCCGAGCGGCTGCTCGACGTCACGATCCAGCCGATCGTGTTCATCCTGCTGTTCCTCTACGTGTTCGGCTCGGCGATCCACGTCCCGGGAGTCAGCTATAAGGATTATCTGTTCCCCGGCATCATCGCCCAGTCGCTCGCCTTCGGCATCATCGGCGCTGGCGTCGCCACATCCAACGACATGACCGAAGGTGTGATCGACCGCTTCCGCTCGCTGCCGATCAGCCGCCTGGCCATCATCACCGGCCAGGTCATGGGCCAGTTCTGCGAGCAGGTGCTGGGCATGACGATCGTGGTCGTCTTCGGCCTGGCGCTTGGATGGAACCCCCATCTGAGCCTTCTCGACGGCGTCGAGCTGTTCGGGCTGATCACGCTCGGAATGTTCGCCTTCACCTGGGCCGGTGTCCTGCTCGGGATGCTCGTTCGCTCGCCCGACGCGATGCAGGGCGTCGGCTTCATCGTGATCTTCCCGCTCAGCTTCATGGCCGGCGCGTTCGTGCCCATCGCCGGGATGGACGCCGTCCCCCGCGCTATCGCTCAGTGGGATCCGGTCTCGGCACTGGTGGCCGCCGTGCGCGAGCTGACTCAGGGCGTACATTCGACCGGGTCCTGGCAGCTGACCCACCCCGCGTTGGCTATGGCCCTGTGGTGCCTGGCTATCGTCAGCGTGTGCGCGCCGCTCGCCGTCCGTCGATTCAACCGGAAGTTGGCGGAGTAGCCCGTTGGTCGTGATGATCACCGGGCGCAGCCCGCTGCTGCGCCGCGGCGGTCTCGAGACGTTCGTCAACGCGCATGCCCTGGCCGCGGCGAGGGCGGGCTACGACGTCCACGTGTTCTGCGTGGCCTCCCGGTCCAGGCGAGGCTCAGAGGAGTGGGGCACGTTGAACGAGGTGGCCACGCCGGTGCGGCCACTCTCCTCCTTCATGGTGGCGCTGCACGCCCCGTTCATGCGCCGCGCGATCGTCGATCACCTGTTGCTTGCGCGCCCGCGGGAGCCGGTGATCATCCATGGCTTCGGTGCGTGGTCGGCGGTGGGCGTGGGTTGTAATCAGCGGCTCGATCGCGCGGGAATCGAGGCCGTGCCGGTGGCCAGTGCGTACACGACGCTTGTCCACGAGCAGCAGGGCTTGCTCGACGGCATCCGGCGCGGGCATGGCGTACGCAACTGGGCGCGCTACGCGACGCGGTATCTCTGGGTGCGCACGATGGCCGATCGGCAGGAGCGGCGCGGCTACACCGGCTCAGAGATGGTGCTGGTCAACTATCGGGCGGTCAGCGATCTGTTGACGCGGAGCTTTGGCGCCGGCCTGGAGATCCGTCAGATCCCCTATGCCTCGGATCTAGCCTTCCGATCCGAGGAGGGCATGGCCCGGTCCCGCCGGCGATCGCCCGGCTGAAGCCGGAGGACGCGCCGCTGATCGTCAGCGTCTCTCGCCACGATCCGCGCAAGGGCATCGACGTCCTGCTCCATGCGCTGGCCGGCCTGGCCGACGGCGGCCCGCCGTTCCGCGCCTGTCTGGTTGGCCTGGGGCCCACACTTGAGGCCAGCCGGTCCCTGCTGGGCCGGCTCGGGCTCGAGGATCGGGTGTCGATAACCGGCCATGTGGCTCAGGTCGCGCCCTATCTGCGCCACGCCGATATCTTTGTCCTCCCCTCGCTGGAGGAGGGCGGCGGGTCGCTGTCGCTGCTCGAGGCGCTCCAAAGCGGGACCGCCATTGCGGCCTCGCGCTGTGACGGGATTCCCGAGGACGTCCGCCTCGACGCGGGGGGAGGGGGAGAGGATGCAGCCCTGCTGGTCGAGCCCGGGGACCCGTCTGCGCTTCAATCGGCACTCGCGCGCGCGCTGTCCGACGACGCGCTGCGATCGCAGCTGGGCGCCCGCGCGCGTTCCATTCACGCACAGCGTTTCTCCGCGCCGGCCCTGATCGACGCACTCGGTGGTATCTACAGCGAGCTCGGCTCCCGGGCAGCGCGGGTCCGCCCGGCGACGAGCGCCTCGACCAAGTTCTCGTAGTCGTCGGCCACGCCGGCCAGCGCGTGGCGCCCAGCCGCTGAGGTCGCCTGCGCCCCAATCGTGCGGCGAAGCTCGGCATCGGCGGCGCACCTGAGAACAGCCTGGGCCAGCGCCCGTGGCTGCCCGACGGGGCAGAGCCAGCCGGTGACGCCGTGCTCGATGATCTCGCGTGCGCCGGCGATGTCGCTGGCGATGAGCACGGAGCCACAGGCCTGGGCTTCGAGGTACACGAGAGCCTGGCACTCGGCCTGGGATGGCATGAGCACGATGTCCGAGCTGCAGAACAGCCCCGGCATCCGGTCGTGCTCGAGCCAGCCGGTGAACCGGAACCGGTCGGCCAGGCCGCGGGCCTCACACTCGGCCCTGACCGCGTCGGCATCGGGCCCATCGCCGGCCACGACGAAGAGCAGGCGACGGTCCTCAGCCAGGGCGATCTCGGCGGCGTCAACGACGTCGAGCGCTCGCTTGAGCTTCTTCAGGTTCGAGGCGTGGGTAACGACCACATCGCCGTCGCGGATATCGAGGCCCCGGCGCACCTCGTCGTCCGGTGGGGCGGGCCGGAACCGCCCGACATCGACTGGATTGCGCACCACCTGGACGTCCGGGACGCCGAGACCGGCCATGGTCTCGCGGGTATGTGTCGCCGGCGTGATCACGAGGTCGTAGGAGTTGACCGCCGCGAGCAGCGGCTCGGCGAGCCGGGAGGGGTAGCTGCCATTGATGATGCCCTCGGTCGTCGATCCGTGCACGACCAGGACTCGCAGCGTCCGGCCTGCGTCCGTCGCGTAGGGCGCAAACGATTCGCGACCGACGATCAGCACATCGGGTGAGAGCTCGGACAGAGCCGCCGTGAGCATCCGAGCTACGAGCTCTCGCTCGCATTCGCGGTACTCGCTCGAGGCCGGGAAGTCGGGGGAGGTCTGGAGATAGAGCATGACGAAGCGGCGCTCCCGAATCAGGCCGCGGCCCGTCCGCGCCGTCTCACGAGCGAGACGGTCCGCCTCGGTGATCGGGGCGATCGCAGTTATCTTGTGCCCACGGCCCGCCAGTGCCTCCAGCAGCTGCCACGACATCACGGCCGAACCGCCCTGATGAGGCGGAAGGGTGCCGACGTAGAGAATGTCGAGTCCGGGCACGGGCGAGACCGTAGCGTGCAGACGACTCGGACTAGGATCGGGGCGTGTCCGTAGCTCTTGTCACGGGGGCCAGTCGTGGAATTGGTCGTGCCATCGCGCTCGCGCTGGCTGCGGATGGACATGACATCGCCGTGGGCTACGGCAGCCAGCCCGAGCCCGCTGGGCTCGTCGCCGGTGAGGTCACCGCCCTCGGGCGCAACGCGATCGCGGTCGGCGGCGATCTCGCCGAGCCCGACGTGCCGGGACGCCTCGTGGCCGAGGTCGAGGGTCACCTCGGAGCCGTCGACGTGCTGGTGGCCAACGCCGGCATCATCAGCGCACCGGTGGAAGTCGGAGACATCACGCTGGCCGATTGGGACCGGATGCTCGCGGTCAACCTCACCGCCCCGTTCCTGCTGGCGCAGCGGGTGTTCGGCGGCATGTGCGAGCGGGGCCACGGCCGGATCGTCTTCGTCTCCTCCGTAGCCGCATACACCGGCGGCCTGGTCGGCGCCCATTACGCATCGAGCAAGGCCGGTCTGCACGGTCTCGCTCACAGCCTGGCCCGTCAGGGCAGCGGTCACGGTGTCACCGTCAACGTCGTGGCCCCCGCCCTGATTGATACCGACATGACTCCGGCAGACCCCGATATCCGCCGGCAGCTGGCGGCGTCGAGAGCCGTCGGGCGCCTGGGCACGAGCGAGGAGGTGGCCGATCTGGTGGCCGCGGTCGTTCGCAACGGCTATCTGACCAACCAGTCGATTGTGCTCGACGGCGGGAGTCACCCCACGTAGACGGAGCCAGTTAGACGTTGTTTCCAATGCGCAAGCTGGACACGACGTCCAGCGGCTGGGGTGTAGCTCTCCGGCGACGTATCGGAGCGTGCGATCATCGGGGCGTGCGAGCCGATCACGCAGGCGTTGCCGTGCCCGTTGGTCATGCTGTGGTCGCGCCGTGTGGGGCGAGGCCGTGCATACGGGCGAATAGCGGTGATCTCCGCAGAGCGACGCGGTGGCCCGACCGCAGGGACGCGTCGACGTCGTCGAGGCCTGAGCGTCGACAGGGAGGGCCGTTGCGACCCCGGCTGTTGTCGTGTCGGTGGACGCGCCCGACTGCGTAATCGGGCTCGACCTGGGGACGTCGTTCCTCAAGGCGCTTGCGCTCGACACGGAGGGCGTCGTCTGTGGCTTCGCCGCCCACCCAACCCCGTTGCGCCAGTTGCCCGGGGGGCTGGCGGAGCATCCCGTCGAGGAGCTCGAACGGTGCACCTTCGCGCTGCTGCGCGAGCTCACCGATGCATTGCGCCATCGCCCAATCGCGATCGCCACAACGTCCATGGGCGAGACCGGCGCGCTGGTCGCCGAGCGCGGCGATGTCGTTGCACCGTTGGTCAGCTGGCTTGACACGAGGGCGCGGGCCGAGACCCGCGAACTCGAAGCCAAGCTGGGTGCAGAGCGCCTCTATGAGATCACCGGGCATTGCATCGACCTCTTCTGGGGACTGCCGCGGTTGATGTGGTTGCGCCGGCATAGAGCCAAGGCTTTCGCGCAATCCCGGGTATGGCTGCCGCCGGCCGATCTGGCGACCTTCTGGTTGAGCGGAGAGCAGGCGACGAGCCCGAGCATGGCCTCGCGCACCATGGCCCTCGACCAGAGGACGCTGACCTGGTCCGACGAGATACTTGCGGCTGCGGAGGTCCCTCGCACGATCCTCCCGCCGGTCGTCGTGAGCGGGACGTCCGTCGGCGGCGTGACCACCGAGGCGGCTCGCCGTAGTGGGTTACCTAGGGGCCTGCCGGTCGTGGTGGGAGGCCACGATCGCCTGTGCGGGGCGTTGGCGGCCCGGGCCGGCGACCGCGAGGTCCCGGTCGATTCGGCCGGGACAGCCGAAACGGTCATCGTTCTAGCCGACCGTCGCCCGGACGCAGCCAACGCCTTTCACTCGGGGATAAACTGCTACGCGGACGTCGTTCCTGGCCAGTACGCGTATTCGGCACGGGTCGGGCTGAGCGGAGCCCTGCTCGAGTGGGTCCGACGCGAGCTGTTCGGGTCGGTCCCGTCAGCGGATGAGCTGATCGGACGCGTCCCCGCCCCGATCAGCTTCGGTGGTGTGCTGTGCTACCCGGCCTTCGGTCGCCCCATCACCCCAGCGATCGAACTCAACGCAATGCCGGGCGCTCTGCTCGGGTTGACACTCGATCACACGGGGATAGACATCCTGCGCGCGGTGCTCGAGTCGACGGCGTTTTCACTGCGCGCCAACATCGCGGCCATCGAGGGGCAGCTCGGCCGCACGCTTGCCCCGGTCCGCGTGGAAGGTCGCATCGCCGCCACCGACAAGGTGATGCAACTGCGCGCGGACATCCTCGGGCGGCCGATCGAGGGTGCCGACATCCAGCACGCAACGGCGGTCGGGGCGGCACTGCTCGCCGCGGTCGGGGCGGGCACCGCCGCAAACGTGGTCGAGTCAGGCGCGAGCCTTTGCCCCAACGTGCGTCGGTGGAACCCCGACCCTGCTCGAGCTGCGGTGTACGACGATGTTTATACGCACGGGTACTGCGAACTCGGGCCGGAACGTCTGCTCGGCTCGGCCTTTGCGGCGATGGGACGCGTCGACGGATCCTAGGTGGCGGTCACGCCGGCGACCGTTCTCGACTAGACGGGCTGTCTGGCGGCTCGGCAGCCAAAGCGGACTGTATGGGCCGGATTGGTGACGCGCCGGCGGGCTGCGGTCCTAGACCGGTACCGCGCGTGAGTAGACCGCGGCGACGGCCGGGTGAACGAACTCACCGTCGCGAACGTTGACGCCATCGGCAAGACCGGGATCCGCGGCCAGCGCGGCATCCACGCCTTTCGTCGCCAGGGCCACCGCGTAGGGGAGGGTGGCATTGACCAGCGCGCGCGTCGAGGTCGACGGCACGGCGCCGGGCATGTTGGCCACGCAGTTATGGACAACGCCGTCGACGACGAAGGTCGGGTCGTGGTGGGTCGTCGGATGCGAGGTCTCAAAGCAGCCGCCCTGGTCGATCGAGACGTCGACCATCACCGCGCCGTCGCCGAGCAGCGGGAGGTGTTCGCGACGGACGACCTGCGGCGCGAGCGCGCCGGGCGCGAGCACAGCACCGATCACCGCGTCGGCGAGCGCGAGCTCTTCCTCGATCGCACGATCACTGGCGGCCACCGTGCGCACGCGTTCGCCAAAAATCTCGGCCAGCTGACGCAGTCGCGGCACGCTGCGATCGATGGTCACGGTGTCAAAGCCCAGGCCAATCGCGACTTGCGCGGCGTTGGTGCCCACGACGCCGCCGCCGAGGACCAGGATGCGGGCGGGACGTACGCCGGGGACGCCGCCGGCCAGCACGCCGCGGCCGCCCTCGTGGGCGAGTAGATGCGAGGCCGCGAACTGAGCCGAGAGTCGGCCGGCGACCTCGGACATGGGCGCGAGGAGGGGTAGACGGCCGGCAGCGTCGGTCACCGTCTCAAAGGCGATCGCCGTGGCGCCGGAGCGCTGGATGCCCCGGGCCTGATCCGGGTCCGGGGCCAGGTGAAGGTAGGCGAAGAGGACGTGATCGGGCCGGAGTCTGGCCACCTCAACCGGCTGGGGCTCCTTGACCTTCATGATCAGCTCGGACTCGGCCCAGAGTGTCTCAGCGTCGGGAACGACCTGCGCACCTTCGGCCGCGAACTCGGCGTCCGAGAAGCGCGACCCCAGACCGGCTCCCGCCTGGATCAGAACGTCGACGTCGGCGCGGGAAAGCTCGCGCACGCCGGCGGGCGTGAGCGCGACGCGTCCCTCGCCGGATTTGATCTCCGTGGGAACACCGATGCGCATGAGAAACCCTCGTCTGTTGCCGTTGCGGACTCGAAGGAAATACTGCCTGTGTGGCACGCAACCCACAAGAACCCGGCCCAAAGGGATATATTTCCGCAGCAATAGACGCTGTTGACCGCGAAATCCTCAGGATTCTGGTTGCCAACGGGCGTGCCAGCCACGTTCTCATCGGCAGGGAGGTCGGGCTCAGCCCGAACGCCGTCGCCGATCGTGTGCGGCGGCTTGTCGCCGAGGGCGTGATCACCGGCGTGCATGCCGCCGTCGACCCCCGCGCGCTCGGTCGTTCGATGACCGCGTTGATCGATGTCCGACTGCTGCCCAACACCACGCCGGACGACCTCGAGCAGGCGGCGTCAAAGCTCGATGGAGTTCAGGAGATCGCGTTCCTCACGGGCCGGTTCGACTTCCAACTCCGCGTTGCCTGCCGCGATTCGACAGATCTAGACCGACTGCTGCGTGAGCTACGGGCCACGGCCGGCGTCGCCGAGACCGAGACGCGGCTGGTACTTCGGGATCTGCTCCGACGCAACCTCTCCGACTAGCGAACGCCGCACGGGTCGGCTGGAACGGACGCCGTGCTCGTGGCCCGAACCGATGCGCGGGCGCTGGCTGGCTCGAGCGGCGCCATAATCGCCGGCATGCACGATCCGGTCGGACTAGCCGTCGGCCACCGATGCCTCCGACTGTAGACCCGTTGTCCGGGGTCATGGACCGCCGCGGCCGATGACGAGCAGTCCCTCAATCGGCGTCATCTTTCCCGCCCACGCGGCGGTCGAGGGCCTCCCTGCCTTCGCCGAGCGGGCCGAGCGAGCTGGCCTCGATGAACTTTGGGTGGTCGAGGACTGCTTCCTGTCGGGGGGGGGGGGGGGGGGGGCGTTGTCATGGCCTCCACTGCGCTGGCCATAACCAACCGGATCGGCGTGGGAATTGGACTGCTCCCCGCGGTGCTCCGCAACCCGGCACTGGCGGCGATGGAGATCGCCACGCTCGAGCGGCTGCATCCCGGGCGGTTGACGATTGCCATCGGCCACGGCGTGGCCGCGTGGATGCGGCAGAGCGGCGCGTACCCACGCAATCGCCTCGTTGCCCTGGAAGAGGTGGTCAGCGTGGTGCGGGCTCTGCTCCGGGGCGAGACGGTGAGCGTCGACGGAGACCACGTGCGACTTGACAAGGTGGGCCTCGAGACCCCGCCGGGCGTGCCGCCGCCCATCCTGATTGGCACCACCGGGCCCAAGGGACTGGCGGTGGCTTCTCGCAGCGCCGACGGAATCCTGCTCGCCGAAGGCGCCGGCGCGCCGTTCGTTCGGTGGGCCGTGCAGCAGTCCGGCGTCGAGGACGGTGGCGCAGGCAATTCGCGACGGTGTGTCGTCTATGCCTGGCTGTGTCTCGACGACGACAGCCGGCACGTGGATGAGCTCCTGCGTCCGGCGATCGACCACTGGCGAGGGTCGGGCCATTACCCGGAGCCGGTGCGCCTCGCCCCGGCGGACGAGCGGGAGCTCGGAGTGGTGGGGGACGCGTCGGCGTGCGCGCGAGCAATCGGTCGGCTGGCGGCGGCCGGAGCGCACAGCGTCGTGCTCATCCCGCTGGGCGGAGACATCGAGGCGCAGGTTGATCGCCTCGGCGCCGAGGTCATCCCGCTCGTGCGCGCATCCGCGGGCTGCTGATGTCCATTGGGTGGGGATTCATAGGCGCGAGCATCTGGGCGCGCGCTTGGATGATCCCTGCCGTGCAGGCCGTGGAAGGTGGACGTGCCGTCGGGGTGTTCTCGAGCTCTCCGGAGCGCGGGGAGCAGCTCGCGCGCGAGGCTGGGCTGGAGCGCGTATATCCATCGCTCGACGCGCTGCTGGCCGATCCCCTGATCGATGCCGTGTACGTGAGCACGACGAACGACCGGCACGCCGAGCCGACGATCGCAGCGGCCCGAGCCGGCAAGCACGTGTTGTGCAAGAAGCCGATAGCCCTCTCGCTCGACGACGCGATGGCGATGCGACAGGCAGGCGCCGACGCCGGCGTTGTGATCGCCACCAACCACCATCTCCGCGGGGCGGCAACGATTCTCGCCATGAAGGACCTGCTCGCGCAGGGAGCGATCGGCGATGTCGTGGCCGCGCGCATCGCCAACACGACGCTTCTGCCCGAGGCGATGCGCACATGCCGCCTTCACCAGCGGCAGTCGGGCGCCGGCGTGATCCTCGACCTCACCGTGCACCTCGTCGACACGATTCGCTTCCTGCTCTCCGACGAGGTCGGCGAGGTAACGGCAGTGACCACCAATCAAGGAATGGGGAGCGACTCGGTCGAGGACTCGGCGATCGGCGTGCTCCGGATGCGCGGCGGACAGCTTGTCGGCTTCCACGACGCGTTCACGGTCCCGCATGCTGGAACCGGCCTCGAGGTGCACGGCACCACTGGCTCCTTGCTGGGCCGGGATGTGATGGGACCGACCCCCGGCGGCGATTTGCTCCTGCGCCGTCTGGATGACGTCGAGCCGGTCGAGGTGGCCGACCCCTGGCCGCTGTATGAGAACGCGATCCGTCACTTCAATGCCGCGATCGGCGGCCATGGCCACCCGCTGGCATCGATCGACGACGGCATCGCGTCGCTGGCGGTGGCGTTGGCGGCGCTGGCGTCGTCGCGGGACGGACGGCCGGTGGCGCTGAGTGAGGTGGCGCCATCGTAGGATCTCGGGGAGGCCCGCGAGAGCCCCGGCTTTCCCTGGCCTTCGGTCCGATCTTCCCGCCCTCAGGTCCGATCTCCTTGCTCCCCGGGCCCCGACACCGCGCCTATTTAGACTGAGATGGACAATGACCGCGCGCGAGGCGGAACGGGCTGGGGCTCGTCTTGAGCGGATGACCCGGCGCCGCCACGGGTGGTTGGTTGCCGCACTGGCACTGGGGATGATTGCCGCCGTCGGGGCGCTGGCATCGGGATGGCTCGCCGCGACCATTCTGGTTGGGGGTGGCGGCGTGCTGATCATGTGGCTCTTCGTGACGTTGCAGCGGGCCAACCTGATTCACGACCTCGCGCTCGAGCCGCAGGCCTACGTAGTTCCCGACGTGCGGCGATTCGGGGCGGGTCTGGTGGTGGAGCCGGGGCGCAGCCGGATTGCCGCGTCGCTCGATCATGTGCTCGCCAATGCGGGCAAGCCCGGCAGCTATTACCTGGCCGACCGTGTCGACGCGTGTCGCGACCAGATCAGAGCGCTGGCGCTGGCCTTCCGTGCCCCGGCATCTCGCATCGAGCCAACCAGCGCAGCGACCTGCCGGTGGCTGCTCACCGACGCGGCGAACAGCCCGCTCTACAACTGGAAGCTGCCACCCGAGAACCTTGTCTCGGTGCTGCACCGCATTCGCTCCGGTGTGAGGCCGTAGACGGGGTGCTAGCGTCCGCCTCGTGGCACGCACAAACCTCGAGGACGCGCAAGATCTGCTCGTTGCGGACGTAATCCACAAGCGCTTCAGCGCCCTGTCGGCGGACACCACGATCGGTCAGGTGCGCGAGTGGTTCGCGGCCAGCTCCCATCGCCGCTTGGCGGTGATCGCCGATGCTCGTCGCTACGTTGGTGCACTCACCCGCGACGACCTGGCGGCCGGCGTGGACGCGGACCGTCGCGCCGCCGAACTCGCGCGCCACGATCCCACCGTCGCGCCCGATGCGCCCGCGCGCACAGGACACGAGATGGCGCTGATGACCGACGCACGCCGGGTGCCGGTCGTCGATCACGAGGGCGTGCTGATCGGCGTTGTCGGCGTGACCGACGACCTGGCCGGATTCTGCGGCACGTCCTAGCGCGCCGGCGGGGCGCCATGTGCCTCACCCGTCGAGGGGCGCCGGCGGTCCGGTCCCGCCGTCGCGACCCGTGAAATAAGGTGGCAGTCGCCAGGCTCGCCGAACACGTTTGCCACGTTTGCTGTGAGGCTCAAAGCTAATGTGGCATTGGCGCTCCTGGCGGGCGCCACTGTCACGTTGATGCGCACCGCAACGCGCCAGCCTCGATCACCGTCGGCAGCACCTCCGGCAACTCGTCGTTAGGCGGCCGCGAGCTCGAACATCGCGCGCTGTTCGGCCAGCGTCAGCATGCGCCAGCGCTCACCCTCGTCCTGCCAGACGTATACGTTGACATCGACGATGCTGCGGACACCCCTGAGCGCCGCGACCGTGTCGGTCGCGTCAGCGTCGTCGACAAGCGTCTGCCGGCTCATCACGTCGACGACCCTGAATCGCCGCGGCGAGCGCGGAGCGGGCTGCACCGGCGGCCTGGGTCGGGGCTTGCGCGGCACGTGCACGGGCTCGGGGGTGCGCGGCTGCCTGGTCACCCGCTCGAGCGGCACCACGTTTGCGCCGGTGCCTTTGGTTTCTGTATGCAGGACCCAGGTCTTGCCCATGCCACTCATGGTACGAACGGGGCGTGCGTCCTGTCCGGCATTTCCTGTATGGTCGAAGGTGCTTGCGGAACGGGCTTTCTCGCCCTTTGCCTGGTAGGAGGACTGGGATCCGCAAGCCCAAGACAGAACGTATTCCCATGCCTTGGAGGCTTCGTGTCGGCATTGAAAGAAAGTCTTAAGAACGAGTACACCAAGCAGCTTCTGCGGGTCACTGGCGTGCGGCCGGCCACGCTGAAGCAGCGCAAGACGTCGCATTACCGGATGCCTCTCCTCGAGGAAGCCGGCGGCTACCTGAAGCTTCAGAAGTACCACGGCCCCGAGATCCCGAAAGAGGAATGGGAGAGCCTGACCTACACGACGTATGCCAGTGACCCCCGCACCCACTTCGCGCCGATCACCTCGGCGACCGGCGAGATCGAGCTGAAGGGGTTCTGGGAGTACGGCAAGGCTGACCTCGACGGCGTGTGGACCGAGAACGCGAAGAAGTGCCCGACCATCGTCCAGTGGGTGGAGTCGATCGGGGCACGCTTTGGCCGGGTCCAGCTTCTGCGCATGTCCCCGAACACCATGCGTGAATGCCGCTGGGGGCTGCACCTGGACAACAACAATCAGGGCAACCCCGAGAGCAATGGCTGGGTGGTCCGCATCTGGTTCGAGCTGACCGAGGATCCCTCGAGCGCGCTGGTCGTGCGGGCGACCGAGTTTGACCGCAAGGGCGAGGTCATGATCCCGCTGCCGAAGTACCAGATGGCCGTGGTTGACTCAGAGTTTCTCTGGCACGGTGGCTACCACAATGGGACCCACACTCGCTATGCCCTGATCGTCAGTGCCGAGAGTGGGCCCGACCTCGAGCGCTGGATCAAGGGCGAGCTTCCCGCCTCAGTACCCGCCGCAGCTTGACTGAGCACCCGGGGCTTGACTGAGCCGGAGCTTGACTGAGCCGGGAGCTTGACTGAGCCGGGGCTTGACTGAACAGCCGCGGTTCGAACTTCACAGCCGGCCGTCGGGGACACGCCCCGCGAGGATGGCGCTTCGCTGAGCGTCGGTAAACGGCGTCGCGAACAGGTTCGGATCGTCGTGGCGGCTGCGGAACAGATCGACGATGTAGTTCATTCGGTCGGCCAGCTTGGTCCAGTCCTTGGCGGCGCTGCCCGTCAACGTGTTGGGCGTTCGGTCCCAGCCCCCGGGACCATCGAGAAAACGCTCGAGCTCGGGCATCTCGATCGTTTGCAGTGTCTTTGGGAAGGCGGCTCCGTTCAGTCGCGGAACGTCGCGGCTGACCCGCATGCCCTCCGGCCCGATGGTGTAGCTGAGAAGGTGCTCGGTGACGAACCCGCGCAGTGGACGGGGCACCGAGGCGTCGATGTACGGTTCCAACCGCTGATGCTCGTGCAGGATCGCGAATAGATTGCCGCACAGCATCAGCTCGTCGCGTCGGTGGGGATCGGCTTCGCGCGCGGCATCGAAGTAGCAACGGTAGGCCTCGCGCAAGAGATCCTGACCCTCGGTTCGCGCGGGGCCTGGACGCAGCGCGGCGAGGAACTGCTCGAGCCGCTCGTCGGTCCGGCGATCGGGCGCGAGGAACGTGCAGACGAAGCGAGCGGTCTGGCGTCCGATGTCGGCCAGAACCGTCACGTTCCCGCCCAGGATGTGTCCTGCAGCCCGCCCGAGCAACACGGGCCGCATCAGCCGCAGCGCCGCGCCCGTGCCCGCCCCGGCGGCGGCGGACATAGCGAGCCGGCGCGTGAGCCGGCCGCGTGAGGCGCCGGCGCCGATTCCCGCGCCGGCCGCCGACGCCGTGCGGACCGCAGCCGGGGTGAGCAGCGACAGGTCCTCCTGACGGATCGTCGCGCCGGCCTTCTTCGACCCCCAGACCGCCCAGGTGTGGAAGTTCGCCCCGCTCGCCGGTCCGGTGACCTCATGCAGTGCGCGCGACAACTGCTGATGGGCCAGGGTGATCCTCAGATTGCACAGAACCGGGTCGCCGCCCATGGTCGCGACATCAATCTGATTCTCCCACCAGGTCCGATCGGTCCAGTCGGCCAATGGTGTGGCCCCTCGCTCGTCTCAACAGTGCCGGCGCCCGGTCGCGCATCCCCGACCAACGCCAGCACAATCCTAGCTACAAACGGCGGCCGGTCCAGGCTGCCTAGCAGCCTGAACCGGAGCCGGCTCGAAGCTCGCCTTGCCTTCACATCGGATCAGTCGGCGACGGTCACGAACCCGCGTATTCGGGCGCCGAGCGATTGCAGCGGTCCCGGCGGCTGCGTCGGTGTTTTTCCGCAGCCGATCCAGAGCAGTTGGCCGCAACGCCGAAGCGCGCCCCACGCTGGCCCTCACCGCGCCGCGCGCCACATCGTCGTCACGATGGGTCCACCGGGCGGGGCGAACTCGCCAACGCTGCGGAACCCCAGGGCCTCGTAGCGCGGCAGGTTGACCGGGTTGGTGGACTCGAGGTAGCTCGGCAGGTGCGCCTCGTCGACGCGCGCCAGATCCTCGCGCAGGAGTGAGGTGCCCAATCCGCGCCCTCGGTGACTTTGGTGCGTCGCCCACCATTCGAGGTGGAAGAAATGACCGTCGGGCGTGTTGGCCTCGAACTGCTCGAACTGCTCGAACAGCGCATGGATTGCGGCAGCGCGAGGGCCGAACAGGCGGTCGAACACCTCATCGATCGCCGACTCGAGCCCCGGCGAGCCGTACATGGCTCCGGGCGGCGTCCACACGGTTACCGATTCGCCATCCGGGGTCATCAACGTCTCGGCGCCGAAACGGGCCATCAGCGTGAAGAAGGGGAGCAGATCCTGCCGACGACGCTCCTCATCCGGGAACGTCCAGTGACCCCACAGTGGGTCCTCGTAGAACGCGCTGGCGAGACATTCCGCCACGGCGGGAAGATCGTCGCGCGTGGCCGGACGTCCCACCGCTCGCGTTTCGCCAGCCATGCCGCACCCTCCGATCAGTGGATAGACGCCCGCGTCGAGGCGCGTGGAACCACCGAGAATGGAATCATTCTGCGCGGTTGGTCCGGAATCCCGCGCTCCACCAGCGCGACCAGCAGATCGACGGATTCGGTGCCGATCCACTCCGGGTTGAGGCTCAGCGCCGTGAGCGTGGGACGCGACGAACGGGCGGCTTGACTGTCGGTACACCCCGCGACGAGGAGCTGGTCAGGCACGTGCACTCCCTTCGCGTCGGCGGCCAGCAAGGCCCCGAGCGCCAGGCGATCGAGCGTCGCGTAGATGGCGTCAGGCGGGGCAGCTGACTCGAGCAGTCGCGAGGCCGCGGCATATCCTCCGCTCTCGCTGAGCGAATCCGTCACCACCTCGACGACGGCCTCGAGCCCGAGTTCGGCCGTCGTGGCCTCGAACGCCTCGAGCGCGTCGATCGTGTACGACTGAAGCGCGGGTGAGGTGAGCAGTGCGATCCGCGTCGCCCCCTCGGCCGCCAGGTGCCTGATCATCGCGCGCGTCCCGGCGACGAAATCGTTGTCCACCCAGCAGGCACCCTCGGCTCCGCCGGGAAGCCGACCGGTCGTCACGACCGGAATCGCCCGTTCGGCGAGGAGGTCGACGATCTCGTCTCCCGGAACCGGATCCATCACCACCGCGCCGTCCAGCGTTAGACGTTCGAGGATGTCGGCCCGAGACTGAGCGGGGACGAGGGTGAGCGAGAACCCGCGGTGCAGCGCCGCCGCGGTGGCCGCGTTCATGACCTGCATGAAATAGTCGTAGTCGCCGATCGTGAGCGCGAGGTCGTCGACGAACGACACGGTCAGGGCCAGCATGCCCGTGCGCCCGCCGGCCAACCCGCGGGCGAGCGCACTCGGCTTGTAATGAAGACGGTCCGCGACCTCGCGGACCCGGGCGCGGGTCTCGTCGGTCAGGCGACCCTTGCCGTTGAGCGCGTGCGAGACCGTGGTGATCGACACACCCGCCGCCGCGGCAACGTCTCCGATCTTGGCCGGCTCCGACATCGGAGTCGCGACTGTAGCGGCCGGGCACTTGACGTGCAAAAGCGCTTATGCAAGTGTGTGGTTCCGGTTCGCAAAAGCGCTTTTGCAGCGTGGATAGGAGAGAAATGTCAACCGCACGAGAGTCCGCCGATCGAACGATGTGGACGAGCCTGCTCCATGCCGGGCTGGCCGGGTCGTTCATGCGCTTTCCATACGTTCCGGCCCGGACCGACGCGCTCCGTGAGGCCAAGGCTGGAGCCGCGATCTACGGCATCCCGTTCGACGCCACGAACATCAGTCGAACCGGGGCGAACTACGGCCCGCGCGGGATGCGAGATGTCTCCGCCCAGTTCCTGACCTACAACGCGATGTTCGACTTCGACGTCGCGGACCGGCTCTCGCCTGTCGATTGCGGGGATTGCGATGTCATCCCCGGTGACCCGGCCCGCACCTTCGAGCGCGCGCAGGCGGACATCCAGCAGATCCTTCGCGCGGGCGCCCTGCCGGTCACGCTGGGCGGAGAGCACTCGATCACGATCCCCGCGGTCCGCGCGGTGCGTGCCGTGCACGAGAACCCGGGGTTGATTCTGGTCGACACGCACCTCGACACAGCTCCCGACGTGGGAGGCGAGCCGCTCAGCCACTGCTGCCCGATCACGCGTGCCGTCGACGCCGGGTTCGACCCGACCAAGATCGCGCTGGTGGCGATCTCGGGCTGGATGAACCCGCGGACCGAGATGGCCTACTGCCGAGAGCACGGAATCACCGTCATATGGCTCGAGGAGATCTCGGAGCATGGGGTCGCGTGGGCGATCGAGCGGACGCTGGGCGTCGTCGGTCGTGGGACGGACGGCGTCTATCTGTCGTTCGACGTCGACAGCCTCGACGCGGCGTTTGCGCCCGGAACATGCTGTCCCACCCCGGGAGGGCTGACCAGTATCCAGGCGATCGATTTCGTCCGTGGAGTCAGCGCGCCAGGCCTGCTGGGTGTGGACGTGGTCGAGGTGGCGCCAAGTCTCGACCCGACGCCGGCGACCGCGTTGATCGGGGGAAGGATCGCGCTGGAGGCGATGAGCTTCCACGCCGGGGCGGGTAACAGGTCCGTAGCAAGCAGCTGAACGGGCGGTCAGATAATCCGCGAATCGCGCCCTCGCGCGGCCACGATCCAGAAGAGGGCGGCCTGGCCGCGGCCGATGTTTCGCCATCCCTCCACGCGTACGCTCTCGGCCACCAGCACCTCCCCGGCACGCACGGCCGGCGTCTGCCCCGCGATCTGGACGTGCACGAGCCCTTCGGCGACGGCCACGATTCCCGTCCCCGGCTGGGACTCGGTCGGCCGGCTCATCGCGCGCGCGTCCAGATGCACCAGGTCGATCCGCAGCTCCGAGTGTGCATCGCCCAGCAGCGTGATCGTGGGCTCGAGGCCGTGCTCGGGGTCATCCGTGCGGCGCCCGATCCGGTAGATCTCGGGGTCATCGCCGTGCAGGAGATCATCGATCGTGACCCCCAGCGCCGAGCTGAGCCGCGCGAGGGTGGCCAGTGATAGACCTCGCTCGGTCCGCTCCGCCTGCGAGATTGCGCTCGCCGTCACGCCTGCGAGCTGGGCCAGATCCTGCTGGCTCAGGTCGCGGGCGCGCCGCAGGGCCCGTAGCGAGGCGCCGACCCGAGCAATGACGTCGGCGGGCTCGAGGACCGCACGCCCGTCCTGCACTTCCCAGTGCAGCACGGACCCGCGGGTACCGTCGGCGCGACCCTCGGCCTTGGCGACGCGCACGCTGCGCTCGTCCACGCGCAGCACGCACTGGGTGACCGACTCGACCGTCTCGCGTACGGTCAGCGGAATCTCGCGTGTGCTCATCGACCAGTAGGCGATCGCACCCACATCGAGCAGGAGCGGGCAGCAGCGAGCGAAGAATCCCCGCGTGCTGCTCGCGCCCCAGACCTCGACCATGCTGTCGAGCGATTCGAACAGCAGCAGACGGCGGCCGCCGGGGGCGCACAGGCGGTGGATCTCGCGCAGCAGATCGGCTGGGTGCTCCAGCTCCGTGCCCGGACCGGCGTTGAGGACGCTGAGCCCAGGCGCGTCAAGCCCCCAGTTCGTCGGCGCCAGCGAGATCACGGTTCGGGTGTCGAACTCGTCGCTGCGACGGGCGATCGCGCCGTAGAAGGGCTCCATCGGCGCCGAGTCGAGCTGCCACACGACGTTATCGCCCCAATACAGCCCGCCGAGCACCACATCGAGGGCGTCAATCCCCGTGCTCACTCCTCGGTCGGATCGGCCTTGATCAAGCATCGCTGTTGGCCCACAGGATCTCACGATTTGTTTGCCGGCGGATAAACAGCACTGCTGTATTCGATTCGTAGGGCGGCTCCGACCGGGGTAAACCATTCCGGACAACCGAAATGGCAACCATCAGCGCACCGATTTATGACGCGCCCCAAGCGGACGCTGCGTTACGGCGGGCGGTCCGCTTCGCGTCCACCGCAGCGCTCCGCGTGCGCACCGCGGTGGGCCGGGATGCGCTCGACGCGGCCCTTGTCCAAGGAGCCGATCGGGCCTCCCGCCCCGAGCTCGCCCTTCGCGCGGATCAGCTCGAGCGCCCAGGCCATCGTCAGGAACTGTCCAGGACCGTCCGGCGCCTGGCCGCTGGCACGACATTCGATGCCCGGCGCGACGAGCTCATGGCGCTTGCGGACCGTCTCGATAGTCCTGAGCCAGCGGCAGCCGCTGGGATCGCCATCACCGCGCGACTGGTCGGCAACGTCCTCGCCGGCCCTCGGTGCGCCGACGCTGATCCCCAGGTGATCGGCCAGCTCGTGAGGAGCGCGCTGGCGACGATGGACGACGAGCGGATTGCGCTCGGTCTGGGCTCCGGGCCGCTGTCGGCCCTGCTCTGCGGCACGGCATGACGACCGTCCTGCTGACCGAGCAGGGGGCCAGCGACATCATCAGCTTCAGGCGCTACGGTCCGCGCCAGCGGCTCGAGGCGCGTCTTCGTGCCTGGACGCTGGACGCGGCGCTGGCCCGAGGCGCGTGTCCCGACTCGAGTGTCGTTCTGTCGCTCCGGGCTCGGACGCTGATCAGCCGCAGGATGCGTCACCAGCTTTCGCAGCGACTACGGCATGTCCTGAGCCTGGCTCAGCGGCCATCGCGGCCGCCCCACTGGACGGTGCCGGTCTGTCGCCGCGAGGTGACCCGCGCCCGAGCTGAGGTCGAGGCGCTCGCCGATCGCCTCATCAGCCCCGATCCCGTCGAGGCGACCGGCGTCGCGCGGGTGCACATGCTGGTGAGCGACGGCTCGAGTCCGATGTATTGCCGGCCCCGAGCTGCGGAGCTCGAGCAGGCGCTGCTGGAGGCGATCGAGGCCCTCGAACCCGAGCTTTGATCCGGCCGCGCCTAGTGCGTCACCGGGGCATTGTGCGGGGCGAGGATCGTGCCAATCTTGACGTACAGCTTGCTCCAGTAGCTGCTGTAGTCGCCCTTGGCGTCGAAACTGCTCGCCTTGAACGTGACGGCCATGGCGATCGAGATGCGCCTCTGCGGCAGATACGACTCGATCGCCGCGTAGCCGCCGAACAACGGATTCTGGAGGATCCAATCGCCGTTGCGGACGGCTCCGATGCCGTAGCCATAGACGCGGTTGAGCTTCATACAGCGATCGCACCTTGGCAGCTTCCCCGGGGGGGCCTTGACCGGATGTCCGAAGCCGATGTGGGGGTCGATCATCATGCGGTACGAGCGACGCGTCAGCAGCTTACCCGTGCCGACGCCGATCGCCGTACGCGTCATGTCGGCGATGTCCGTCGTCTCGATCGCACCATGCGCCAGCGTCCACGACGGATTCCAGAACGTGGACTCCTCGAGGAATGGTCTGGAGGCTGGAATGCCAAGGAAGGCGCGGCGTTCGCCGCTGTAGGCGTGGAGCACGGGCGAAGGGATCGCGGGCGTCAGCGATGCGACCGTGTTGTGGAGACCGAGCGGACGCAGGACCATCTTGCGCAGCGCCACGCTCAGGGGCTCGTGGGTGATCTTGGCCAACGCGAGGCCCAGCACCACGTAGTTACTGTGGGCATAGCTAAAGTTCGTGCCGGGCTTGAACCCCAGCGGCCGATCGAGCATGAGCTTGAGCTGTTCCTGCGTGGAGAAGAACCCGAACGGGTTGCTGTAGAGGATGGGGTTCAGCTTGGGGTCCTGCTCGAAGTCGTGGTAGCCGGCGGTCATGCTGGCCAGTTCGCCCAGCGTGATCTTGTTGGCATCGCGCAGGTGGGGCAGCCACTTCGACACCTTGTCGGTGAGCTTGACCTTGTGCTCATCGACCAGCCGGAGCAGCAGCGTTGACATGTACGAGATCGCGACCGCGCCGTTGCGGAAGTGCATCTTGGTCGTGGCCGGGATGCCGGTCATCGAGTACCCGAACGCCTGCTTCATCATCGGACGACCGTTTTGCGTGATCTCCAGGATCACCGCCTTCAGACCGTGATGGGCAATCGCGTTTCGCACCAGGGCCTCGATGCGGGCCCGCTTGGTCGCGGCCGATGCGGGCTGCACCCGCACGGCGGCAAACATAATCAAGCAGGCGATGCCCGCCCCTAGGACCGCGATTCGCAACCAGCCTGAACGGCCTCGCGCGACTTGGGCCATGACCCCCTCTCCTTCCGTGCCGCTGACTCTTGGCCGGAGGCGAGTATGGCAGACAGCGCGGAGACGTCCGGCGCGCGAGCCAGCCCACCAACGTCAGTTGGCGGACTGGCTCCGCTGAGCCGGGGTCCGTCGTCTATCGGCGCCCATGCGCCCGATACGCGGCTTCCTCCGAGTGGACGATCGCGATCAGGTTGCCGAGCGAGAGGTTCGCATCCAGCAGGTGGAGGCCCCACTCAGGCGTCGGGGCCGGCGTGGGCGTCTGCGCCCCGTTGCGAGCCGCGATTTCGAGCACGTGGGCACCGTTTGAATCCTCACAACGAGCCGCGTAGGACCTCGGGGAGGACCAGAACACGGTCGGCGGCTTGGGGACGTTCCACTTCAGGACGCTGAGCCCGAGGGCGATGGTCGATCCGGGGGCGAACGGCGCGCTCGGCTGGATCGGATCCAGCAGTCCGCTGCCGCCGGCCAGGTTGGCCGGATTCGTGCACAGCACCTCATCGTCCTTCGGTGGCGCCGGCATGCCGAGCGCCTTCAACGCCCCCAGGCGCCCGAACAGGCTGTCCTTGGGCACCGGCTGGTCGAACGTGGAAAAGGCGATCACGCACCCCAGCTGGGTCGCACTGCGGCAGGCCGGGATGTGCTTGAAGTCGCCCCCGATGCCGGTGTGGCCTTTGACGAGCACGTTCCCGCCCATCAGGATCGCCGACAGCAGGCGTTTGCGCACAGCCGGTTTCGTGTCGATCTTCTTGGCGATCACGGTCTCGAGTACGCCCGCGCCCTGGGAATGGCCGATCAGCACGAAGCCCCTGCCGTGGTTGTCGTGCTTGAGGTAATCCTCGAGCGCGTTCTCGACATCCTTGATACCGAGCCGTGGGTTTGGCTTCTTGGCCGACGGGGGGCGCCGGGCAGACCGGCACCGGACAGCGTGACCTGGCGGTACATCGGTGCGTAGATCCTGCAGTACTGCGAGTACCGCGCGACCTGGTAGAGGGCAATCGAGCGCTCGGTGTCCTGGATGACCCGGTTGCTGTTGGGAGTCTTCTCATCGCTGACCGTTGGATAGACGTAGAAGCAGTCGATCGGCGGGTTGCGCTGCGCCTTGGGGTGCTTGACGCCGATCGCCTTGGTGAGCGGGGCGTTGTACACGGTCGTCGAGAGCCCGGGCGCGCACGGATCGGGCTTCTTGCCCGGCTTGCACAGCCAGACCGTCGCGCCCGCAGGGGCACTCGCCAATCCCAGCAGGACGGTGGCCCCGATCACGCCGAGTCCGGCAATCAGTAATTGAGTTCGCCTAGCGCACAATGCGTTCGTGGATTTCAACGTCCCCTCCTTTAGCGTTCGCGTTGTGTCGAGTGGTGGCGTCAAGCGATCGAGAGGCCGTCCCGCGGCGGCGACCAAGGAGCAGCTGCTCGACGCCGTGACGCAGCGGTTCCTGGCCGGAGAGCGGATCGACATCCAGGCCATCTGCTCCGAGCTCGGTCTGTCTCGCGCCACCGTTCACCGGTGGTATGGGTCTCGTGATGATGTGATCGGGGCCGTGATGGTGCGGCTCGTGGTGCCCCTGTTCCGTCGGATCGCCCGCTCGGGTCAGGGCGCCGGTGCCCAGCGGCTGGTCGATGTGTTCGAGCGGCAGCTGCGGGCGCTCGTCGACGCCCCGGCGTTCCGCCGCTTCCTCGCCGACGAGCGAGGCGCCGCTGGGCGGATCCTCACCGCACCCGACGGCGTCGTCGAGACCAACGTAATCGCCGTGATCCACGAAGCCATCCAAGCCGAGATGGAGCGAGGGTACGAGCCGCCCGCCGATGCCGAGGTGATCGCCTACGCGATCGTCAGGATGGGTGAGTCGTTTCTCTACGCCGACGCGGCGAGGGGGTTCCGGGGTGACTTCGAGCGCCTGCGGTCCGTCTACGCGGCTCTGCTCGGGGCGAGCTGTGCGCAGGATCATTCAGAAGCCCGGCCCGGCAGCTGAGACCGTCGCGAATCTCGCGTGTATCTCGATTTGATACACACCGTGCGATCGTACCAAAATCCCGTGTTCGTCTTATTACGTAAGTCCCGGCCCGGTATATGAGGAGGGGATCGAGGTCTTCGATTGCGCCGCGGCGATCTGCGCAAGCAACTGGGTTCCGCTCGTGCCCCCGCGGACGGTGAGGCGCGGCAGCCGGAATCGGTCCTGCGGGGCGGCCGCCCAGCCCGGGTTGATCGTCGTCGCACCGACGTACCCTGCCGCGCGGACGGCGGAGATCACGGTGGCGTTGTAGCGGCCCGAGGGATAGCTGAACCAGTTGACCGGGACTCCGTAGAGGCTGTGCAGGTTCTGCTTTGCCGTCGTTACGTTCGTGCTCAGGTCACTCGAGCTGAGCGAGAGCAGGTCGGTCGTGGCCATCCCCTCCGTGTCGAGCTCCCAGCCCGCCGCGACCAGGCCGCGGATCTGCGTGGTGTTCAGACCTCCGTCGGTGGGGGACAGGCCGCCCAGCTGAAGATTCTCGACCCCGACCCATCCCAAACCCTTGAGGACGGGCAGCGCGTTGGTGTAGTGCGATGCGTATCCCGTGTCGAAGCTGATCACGATCGGCTTGCCTGGTCCGAGCGATTGTCCGTGTGTCCAGCAGGCCTCGAGTTGGTTCATCGTTACGGCATGCCAGCCGGCGGTCTTGAGTGCCTGCATCTGGCTGGTGAACTCGTCGACCGGTACGTACAGGGCAGATGACGCACTGGTCGAGGCCGGCCGGCTGTTGATCACGTGGTAGCTGAGGATCGGCACCCCGGTGGCGGACGTGCATGCGCCCGCCGACGCTGTTGTTGCCGTCGTTGTGCTCGAGTTCTCGGCCGCGGTCGCCGAGCGCGACTTGGAGTTGTGCGGGTTTGAGCCTATGACGGCCACGAGCACGACGGCCACGACGGCGACAAGTGACCCGGCCGCGAGCATGCGCGCGGCCCGGATTCGCACCCTCCGCTGTCGCGCTTTCCTGCGCCGACGGTCCTCAGCGTCGCGAAAGCTCACGCCGCGAAGGTACACGTCCGTGCCGCTGGATCGGGGTGCTCTGCCTTATGGGTCGATTAAGAGGGGCGCGGGCGGGATACATTTTGCGTCAACCGGTGGGAAAACTTGGCACCTAAGGAGGTGCGGGATGTGGGGTCTGAGGTTCCGGGCGATGGCGGTGGGGGTCGTGGCCGCGCTCTCGATGTTGGCCGTTCCAGGCTCGGCGTGGGCCACAGCGCCGGGATCGGCAACCTGGCGGCCACCACCGAGTTGAACGGCACGCCGGTGGCCCTGTTCGCCGGCGGTCATCTGTTCCACGTTGGCGTCGACGCGAACTGTCCGGCGCTCAACCCGGACGGCACGATCAACCAAACGCTGGGCTCGGCCCCCAGCAACCCCGCGCTCGCCACAGACCAGAGCGGCGGCACGGTCTGGGCGGCCTGGTATCAGGGCTTCGTGAAACAGGGCTATTGGGTGGACAGGATCCTTCCGAGCCAGAGTGCCCCGATCGAGGCGCCCGGGTCCGCCGCCACCGCCCAACAGAACAATCAGCCGCTGGAGCCCGTCGCCATCACCGCACGGCCGGGGGGCGGCGTCTACATGGCGTACTGCACGGCCACCTCCACTCAGCAATGCGGTCACATCGACCTGTGGAAGGTCGGCTCGTCCAGCGTCAAGGTGGTGCCCGGGTCTCACAACAGCAGGAGCACCCGCGTCGCCCTCGCGGCCGATCCTCAGGGTCGCCTGTCGGTCATCTGGTACGACGCCACGAAGAACGTCATCCACGCCGTCCGCACGAACACATCGGCGACCGCGTTCGGCGCCATCAGGACGATCAAACCCCCGCCCAAGACGTTTGGCTTCAATTCAATCCAGGCCCAGGGCTCGTCAGGCCGGCTCGACGTCTTGATCGTCGACCAATTGTCGACGACGAGCGGGTTCCCGATCGGCATCTACCACACGCAGATCCTGGCCGGCCTGTCGCTTACCGCGAAGCCGAGCAAGTTCAGCCACAAGAAGGGCAAGAAGGTCACCTTCACCGTGACCGACGCCGGCCAGGCCATCGCCGGCGCCAAGGTCTCGTGCCTGGGCAAGCACGGAACGACCGCCGCCACCGGCAAGGTCAAGCTCGCCTTCCACAAGGGCGCAGCCAAGGGCAAGCACGTGTGTAAGGCGACGAAGTCCGGTTACAACAGCGGCAAGACAACGATCAAGGTGACATAGCAGCGCCGGCGCGGCGTTACTGGACCAGGCAACTCGAGCTCGGCGGCTGGCCCCTGGGGAACGCCCGCACGAGTCCGTGGGCGATGTCGTGGTTTCGCGCGATGTAGCCCGGCGAGTAATAGTGGATCCCGTCGGGGATGAACCATTTGCGCCTGGCTTTGTCGGGCCAGTCATAGACCCGCATATTCGGATAGCGCTTGCAGTCAGCCAGCAGTGCGCGGTTCCAGTGCTCCATTCCGGCCTCGGAATACGGCCCGCTGCTCAGAAGCGAGATCACGGCGATCCACATCACCGGCTGGCGGCCGACGATCTTCATCATGTTGTGGATGCGCGTCGGGATGTTGACCGGCGAGGTCACCGCGTTGTCGACGTCGTTGGTGCCGAGAGCGAGGATCCAGCAGCCCTTGAAGCCGTCGGAGATGTGCTGCTGGGCCACCGTGGCGGCGTTTGGGATCCCCTCGAACGTCTCGAGGGTCGAGCGGGCCCCCGAGATCTCGGGGTACACGGTCTGGACCCCGATCTTCTTCAGCACGGCTTCAAGTCGCTCGCGAGGGTTGGGGATGTAGTCGGTGGAGATCTGGCCCTCGGATGTCGAGTCACCGATGTAGACGACCGAGCGGCATGCTGTCCTGGTCGCTGGCGGTAGCGCCGCCTTCACGGCCACCTTCTTCGTAATGCTTGACGCATTCTTGGCGCCAGCGAGCCGTGGCGGAAGCCTGGAGATCTTCGGCGGGGCAGTGTGTCCCTGAGAGATCACGGGCAGCGCGCCGGCCAGCCCGACGACGACCAGGACGAGCGCTGCCGCCAGCCCGGCCGAGAGCCCGAGGACGTGTCGCCGGCGGCGGGCCTCGGCTGCACCGGTGCGGGGCTTACGCCGCCCTCCGGAGCGCTCCGCGCCGGATCGGGTCCTCGACGTAACGCCAGGACAGGCTGGCGATCACGAACGTCAGGGCGATCTGGAGGACGGCCCTCGGCCAGTTGACTCCCGTCTCCTGGCGCCCCCACAGCACGATGATCGGCCAATGCCAGAGATAGATGCCATACGAGCGCACGCCAATCCAACGCAGCGGTGGGCAGCCCAGGACCTCGCCGAGCAGGCTCGAGGGATTGACCACGGCGGCGATCACGAGCACGGTGGCAAACGACAGCAGGATGATTCCGGTCGGGTACAGGAATGAGCTGAGCGAGCTCGTCTGCCAGACGAGGACAAAGATCCCAGCCAGACCGACGGCGCCGGCGATGTCGAGGCCGACGGGGCTCTGCACCGAGCGCCGCAGAGCCGCCCGCGTCATCTGCGTCGGCCAGATCATGGCCAGTGCCGCCCCCAGGAGGAGCCCGAATGCTCGCGTGTCGGTTCCCTCATACACGCGAGTGGGGTCGATGCCGGGCTGATAGAGATGACCCATCAGCCACGCCGAGGCGGCAGCGCCGGCCAGCGTCACGACCACCATCGTCGCGCGGCTGCGGAACACGTAGAGCATTCCCAGCAGCAGCCACGGCCATATGAGGTAGAACTGTTCCTCGATCGACAGCGACCAGAGATGGTCGAGCGGCAGCGGCGCGGCAAAGCGCGAGAAGTACGACGCGTGCGCGACGATCGTCGACCAGTTGGCGAAATACAAAGCAGCTGAGACCACCTGCCGACGGACCTCGTGCACCTGCGCGGCGTCGAACAACGCCACCCAGATGCTGACCACGATCAGCATCAGGAAGACCGCCGGCAGGAGCCGCCGGGCGCGCCTGATCCAGAACTGTCCCAGCCCCAGATTGCCGTGGCGCTTGAAGTGGCCGAGCAGGAGGTCGGTGATGAGGTAGCCCGACAGCGTGAAGAACACGCCCACTCCCAGCAGACCACCCTTGGCCCATCCGACATTCAGGTGGAACGCGATCACGGCCAGCACGGCGATCGCGCGGATACCGTCCAGGCCGGCGATGTAACGGTGTTTCGATTCAACCGGTCTGGGCATTTGTCAATCGCCCCCCGGTGGACATCTCATCGCTGGATCCCTTCGACAACCAAGCACGGAAAACGGGTAGCGGCGCAAGGGCGCATCGACCACCGGTGCGAACCACGAGGCCCGCCCACCTGTAGTTCACCGCAATGAGGGAGCGAGGATAGCGGGAGACAAAGACGTCGGCGGCCTTCAGGACGTGGTCATGCCGATCGGCAATTCGTACATGCTCGCCAGCCGTCTGCCCGACGCGACGCTCCACACGTAGCCGTCAAGTCATTTTTTCTACGTGCAGGACGCCGCACAGTTTCATGCCGGACCTGCTGCACCTTCTCGGCGGGAGCAGCGGCCGTGCCTGACGTCGCCGTGGTTTCGCTTCCAGCGCTCACGAGGTGCTGGGCGCCGGACGGGCTGCGGGCGCGCTAGCTCCGCGGTACCTGTGAAGTCGCCGTGTATGAATTGTGAAACCCAGCGTGCGCGCCACAGCGGGGTCAATCAGGCTGCAGCGCGCTGCGTCGGCTGGAAGTAGTGACCTTGCTCGAGGTCTTCGATCAGCCCGGGATGGGTCGGGCGCCAACCCAGTCGCTCCTGGGTCAGTGCGCTCGAGGCCGGGGCGTCGACGGCGAAGAAGGCGCCGATCCAGCCGAAGTGCTCGCCGGCGTCCTCGTGTTCTATCGAAACTGCCGGCACTTCCAGGTGACGTCCGATGATCTCGGCGATCTCGCGCGTCGCCACGCCCTCGTCCCCGATGGCATGGAACACGGAGCCCGCCGGAGCCTTCTCCAACGCGAGACGGTAGAGCCGCGCGGCATCGAGTCGGTGCACCGCAGGCCAGCGGTTGGCACCGTCCCCGATGTAGGCGGAGACACGTCTGGCCCGGGCGATGTCAATGAGGACGGGGACGAAGCCGTGATCGCCCACATCGTGCACCGACGCACCGGGCCGGACGATCGACGATCGTACGCCACGCGCGGCGAGGGCGATCACGATCTGCTCCGTGTCCAGTCGAGGGTGAGTGCCAGACGTGGGATCGGCTGCGTCCTCCTCGGTCACCACATATCCGGGCCTGACAAGCGCGGTTCCGGAGGTGGTGACGAGGGGGCGTCCGGAGCCGTCGAGCGCGGCGCCGAGCGTCTCGATGGCGCGCCGGTCGGTCCGCGCCGCGTCCTCCATTCGCGAGAAATCGTGGATGTAGGCGTCTGGCAGCGCTATCGACCGATGCAACGGAAGAAGGGGAACTCTACTTCTTGCCCTACGCTAGCGGTTCCGACTACTCGGGTTCCACGGTAGAGAAGGCCAATTGCCGGGAGTTTCTGGAATCTACGGGAGGAGGGTTTTGTTTGGGAAGGGCACGGGGGCCACAACACCTATGCCGTTGTACTGGGGTTGACGGGGCTTCTGGAATGCCCCGACGATACCTTTGACGCAATTCTCGGCATTGTCGAGGGGCTGGAAGACTATCCCCTTATCGACGATGAATGCTTTCCACGTTGGAAACGGAAGGGGCCGATGAAGCGTGGGAATCTTGGGTTGCGGGGGACTTCCGGCTGCGCGCTGGAGAAGAAGTTTGACGGTCTGATTTGGGTGGCCCCCGGATTCTCGAGCCCATTTTTGAGAAGAGGCGCGGAGAAGGCTAACGAATACTGGTTTAATGAGGGCTATGGGCCGGATATGTATATCCGCCTTGACAAGATTGTCGAGGGTATCGACTTGGATTGTGTCGCGCCCTATACGGTTCTCTACGTTGTAACCTACGTTGACGTAGGGCAGGAAACGGAAGAGTACACATCGGAAACGGAAGCTATCCAGCGCGTTGATTCTTCCGCGCTGCCGGTTTCATCGGGGCAAGCTATAGCGCGGTTTCCCCCGCCGATCAAGGCGCAGAGTAAACCACGTCGGGATGCCGCCGGTCAACCGATCGGTACCGTCTCCCGTTTCCGTTTTATGGCAACACCTTCTGAGGAGGCAACCATGATTGAACATCGTTTCGTTTGCGTCGATTGTGGGGAAGAGAAGATCCATGTGGATTCGCTCACTACGGGCTACGGTATCGACAAACAGGGGGCGCAAGGTTTGCTACTCCTGTTGCGGGAAGCGGATTCGGCCGATATGTCGGCAACCGGGCGCGCGGTTCTCTACTTGACGGAAGAGGGGCCGGAGGGGGCCGTTGTGTCGAATTGGCCCGGACTCCGAAGTTTCGGGTCCGTTACAAGCGCATGGGTTCTCACAACCTTGCCGGTCGGCGCAGTCGATGTGTGGTTTACCGATTCTGACGGCCGGGAATGGCATGGAATCAACTACGGCCATAACTCGCAATTGTGCCATTGCCGCCGGTTGCGCGTGGCATGATGCAAACTTCCCTCTTGATTCTCTGCGCTCCCTTGTCGGGCTTGCCGCCGGGCTGGTCACTCGGACGTTGCCGACGTGCGCCGGGCTTCCGCCCCGATTGCCGCCGGGCTGGTCAAGATCGGCTTGCCGCCGGGCAATGTCGGGCTTCCGGCCGTCACTCGGAAGCGTTGCCGGGCTTCCGGCCCGTTGCCGACGTGCCGGGCTTGCCGCCGGGCTGGTCACTCGGGGAGCGTTGCCGGCACGTTGCCGCCGGGCTCCGGGCAGATCGGCCGGGCCGGTCACTCGGGCTTCCGCCGGGCTTCCCGACGTGCCGACGTGCGCCGGGCAACGTCGGGCTTCCGGCCGTCACTCGGGAAGCGCAAGGAAACGGGCAAGGGGTTTGCCTTGCCCGTGCGAATCGGAAACTACTTGCCAGACTGCGCCCTAGCTTGCCTTGCGGCGCGTGGGGCATTGATAGTCAGGAGGAGGGAACTTGATTCCCATTGCCTTGTAGTACGCTTCGGACAACTCCGTCAAGATTGCCTTGAGGCAACGCTTGTAATTGCCCACATGCTTCAACCGATACCGCAATTCGTCGGCAAGGGGCTTGCCATAGAACACAAGCCCCTTGATTGCCGGGCAATCGCCCTTGTCGATACCGTGTTGCGTGAGGATTGCCGCAAGGCGCTTGCTGGTCATGTCAACCTTCTTCTTCATTGCTGTTGCTCCAGAGTTGTGAGAGTTGAAAACTTGCGACCACATAGCTTCTATTCCCTTCAGCCCGACACACATCAAGCGGTTTTCATCGAAACCGGCCGGTTTCCTGAAAAGCGCGTTGATTCTTGCGTTAGACCTGCGCACAACGGAGTTCCTGCGCCTATCGCTATGTCCGCTTGCCGGTCAAAGAGGGCGAGAAAGCCGGCGGCCAGGTGCCTCTAACCGTGCTTCGCGGTTCCCCTGAAAAACCGTGCGCAGGATTTTCGCCGGGCAAGCATCTTCGGGACTTCTGCCAATTTCGACCGCCCGACTGCAATCAACGGTCGGCGATCCGGGCGACGGCCTTCGGTCGGCGATCCGGCGGCGGCCCTCGGCCGGCTGACCTTCTCGATTCTCGTTCCCTTTCCGCCGTGGCGGCGTTGGCAGCGGCGTATAAACGCGCTGCCGACGCATGGCGGACGCTGCCGACTTCGCATAACTGCCGGGGCACTTCATCAAGTTGCCGGCCCCTTTCGTCAAGTTCCATCGCGGAAAGGCTGCCGGCCGGCCGTGCGCCCGATCATACGCCGACCATTCGCCGTTGCGGCTGGTCGAGCGGCGGGCCTGGTCGAACGGCGTGGTGGCTGGCGGCCTGGTCAAAGCAGCTCGCGGCCAGGTCGGGCGGGCTGCCGGCGATCCCTAGCGTTCCCGGTCGGAAAGATCGGCGGCGCGGCGGCGGCCTTCTTCGGCGGTCAGAAGGGCGGCTACGGGCCGGCGGCCGGCTCGGGCATATCGGTCGGGAAAATCGGCTGGCGGGCGGCCTGCTCCGGCGGCCCATGCCGCCCGGCTCGGAAGCTGGCAAGCGCGCCGATGCCGAGCGCGCAAGCGCGCCGATTCCAAGCGCGCCCAGATTTGACCCTTTGGGGCATTTGACCCGGTTGACCCCGGCCAGGTTTGACCCCGCGCAAGGAAAGACCCGGCCGAATCCAGCCGGGTCTTTTGGCTGACGGATTTCAGTTGAGGCGTGCCAAGATTTCCACGCGCTTGCCGTCACGGGTGCCGATGCAAATGCCCAGCCGGCCTTGCCGAACAAGGCTCACTATCGCGGCGTGCCGCTTCACTGGCAAGTCGGCAACGGCGGGCGAGAATGTCAATGCCCTTGACCAGAAGCCCAAGTCGATTCCCTGCTCGGGGAAGTCCGCCAGGACCGCTTGCTCGGTATCATTCATGCCGTTCGACTTCCGGTTGACCGCGCGGGCCAGGGCCTTGCACCGTGGATCATCGGGATACGTGGGATAGCGCACCTCCTCAAGCCGGCGGTGTGTTTCGCTGTCGGAGTAGATCGTTTCAACCCGGTGAACGAGGCGGATGGCGTCGTAGTCGATCATGGTGGCTTGCTCCTCTTGTTCCCGGAATGGTCGGTGCCGTTCTACTTGTGGTGGTGGCTTCCGCTCGAATGGTGGCTTCCACCGTGGCTTCCGCTCGAATGGCTTCCACCACCTCCATGCCCGCTGGCAAAGGCGGTGCTGGCCGAAAGCATCAGGACAAAGGCAACGACTCGCAGGATCGACACGATACGTTCTCCGTTTTCAGAAGGGTTTAGGAGCGGGGGACCGGGCGACAAGCCCGGTCCCCCAGGAGCAACACAACACTTGTTTGGAGCGGGGGCCGGGCGACGAGCCCGGCCCCCAGGAGCAACACCACAACACTTAGTCGATGTAGACGTTCCCATCGTCCCCGACGTCTACGCAATGCTCGCCACACTTTCGGCGGCGGCCGTCAGGCGGTCGCGGGCGGCTTCCGGCAGGCAATCGGTTCGGTCCCAGAAGCCGGCCCCGTGCCCGTTGCGGGTAAGCCAGAAGTCATGGCCTCCAAGTTCCGCCGCGCTCCATTGCGGGTGATCGTAGGCAGCCAGGTCCGCCGCGTTTTCCTCTTGGAAGCGCCGGCAATCTTCCACGGCCTTGTCCAAGGAGTCGGGGTCAATGTCGTAAAGATCGTAGTTGCGATCAAGCGGTTCCCCGCCGCTATCGTCGGCGTCGTCCGTTTCCGCCCAAAGGATGGCTTCCAAGTAGGCGCGGGTGAAGTCGTCAAGTTCGGCAATGGTGGCGATCATGGTTGCTGCTCCCCTGGATTGCGGCTGGCACGTTCTACTCCTCGTCCAGGTCGTCGTCGTCGCCCGGCTCTTCGTAAAGCACGGCATCCACAAAGCAGATGGAAAGCTCCTCTTCGTAGGTGTGCGGGAAACCTACGCCCGTGGCGTGCCGCATGACGTTCTCCACGGCTTCCACGGCGGCATCTTCCATCATTTCCCGGTCGAACTTGCGCGTTGGATTCGCATTCATCGACCTGCACTCTGACCAACACTCTGATTTCTCGCATGGTGTTCCTCGAAGGATCGTGTTACTCTTGATTCGTCGGCTTCCGCTTCCGCCAACAAGTCGCTGTAGTCAACATTCCCAGGCGGCGCGGTCCCGCCTATCGACCAGCACGGCGTCGGTGTTGACGTTCACCTCCAGGCGGCTGGCCCTCTTGCGGCGGAATCTTGACCGCAACCACGTCGGCGGGAATCTCGATTTCGATGCTCTTGTGCTCTGCCCGGTTGTAGTAGCGGATGGTCAGCATGGCGGTTGCTCCAAGTGGTGGCGGCTAGGCGAGGATCAGGCCGTCGTCCGCCATTCCCCGGAGGATGTCGGCGGCGTAGCGGCAATCGACGTTGAGGGTCAGGCCCAGCCATTGCCACGGCTCAGTCTGGCAGTTTTCGTCGATCCACTCGCGGGCGGCGGGCGTCATGGGGGTAATGCCCACGATGCTGCCAAAGCGGTCGGTGATTACGTCGGGTTCGGCGGTTGCGATACTCATGGTTGCTTGCTCCGGTGTTGTTTGCTTGCTCCGATATAGTAATAATACCACAGAAGGTGTGAAAGTCACGCGGCTATTCGGACAAACCGCCCGCTTTCACCACGGCCTTGAGCACGGCCTTGGCGATTTTGACGGTCGTGTAGCGGAGTTCGATGCTCACGTCGGCGTTGCCGTGTACTTCCACGGTCAATCCCTTGGCGTAGATGCGCGTCGGGTTGCCATCGCTGCGGGGCGTGATGTCCGGCCCCAGGATTGCCGCCAGGTCGGCGGTCAATTCGTGTTGGCGGTTGCGGGCTTCATTGTGTCGTGCGCACTCGCTCCGATTCTTCCGCGTAGGCGGCCGTGTACCACGGCAGGAAGCGGCGCTCGATTTCGGCGGCAATCTTCTCCGGCGGCCGGTCGCGGGCCACGGTGATATGCTGGCACTTGTCGGGGCGGCACGCTTCGCGGTCGCTGGTGCTAGGCCACATGCCGCTGAGATAGAGGCGGCCCTTGGCTTGCGTGGCGTTGACGTGAATCCCCTTGCCCGTGCCGTCGCGTAGCACGGCGCACCATGTATGATTGGCATAGGCCGGGTCAAGCTGCCACCCAGGCAGGTGCTTGAGGATTGCGGTTAGTTCGGCGTCAAGCTGTTGTTTGTCCGTCACGATTCCACCTCCACGGCGGCCGGCATGTCATAGCCGGCAGCGCCATAATGTTGTCGCCACAAGTTCACCACCTCCTCGCTGCCAAGGCCCTCCTTCGCTTCGGCAATCGCCTCCTTGACGTATTCCACTCCATCGCGGGTCAACTCGCCGAACAAGAAGCCCACCTTCTCGCCGCTTGGCAACGTGACGGCGTTTATACACTCTTCCCCGGCGGCGCAGTGTTGCGGGGTATCCGCTTCTTCGTCGTCGCCCGCGCGCTTGGGGTACTCGTCGCTGTCAAAGGTCCATTCATCGTCGGGGTTCGCCGGGGCCTTGCCCTCTCGCTTCAGGCGTTTGCAGATTGCCCGGCCGCAATCATCGCACCACACGTCGGCTCAGGTAGATGTAGCTCACGGTTGCTTACTTCGTTTGGCAGAGACAAGCCCGCTAAAGAAGTCGTCAACCGCCGCTTGCAGGCGATTGCTCTTGAACATGGCGGCGTCAGATCCAGCGTAGAGAGTACTGGTTTCTCTTGCCATTGCTACTGACCGTGAAATACGCGGTCACTTTGCTCCTTTCGTTTCCAATCAGCCTCGACGGAACCGGTTGGCGATGGCGTCGACGGCGGTTTCAATGCCCTCAAGGTAGGCCGGCGATTCCACGTCCACCCCCGCGCAGGCATGGGCGAGGATCAGCGATTCAAGGCCGTCGATGGCCGCGTTGTATTGCCGATTCGCGGCAGTCTCGGGTTCGCGCAGGTCACTGACAATGGAGCCGCTACCCGGCTCTTCCACCCCGTTCTCTCTCGCCAACGTCACGGTGATCCCGTAGCACGGGAGTTTGATCTTGCGGGCAACCGTTCGGTCGGAATCGGCTGGTTGCGTCAACTCCAGCCCGGCCGCCTTCAGCGCCGCTTCGGTTTCCGTGCCCGCGAGTTGTTCCAACGGCCACACGGGGTACTCGGCCACGTTCGCCAGTTGCGTGCCGCCGCGCCCATCGGGAATCTCGACAATGCCGTTGTCTGACGGACCGCAACCCTCCGTGTCCCAATCCACCAGCGCCACCGCAATCGCCGGGTCCGAACCGAACACGTCTTGCAAGACACCGCCGGAAATGTTCAAGACGACCTTCGGTGCCGGTGTCGCAGCCGTTTCCTTGGCGACGAAGAACTCGCCGATGGTCGGGTTGCCGTATTCGTCCATGATCTCCGGCGTGGAAAGGGCAGTCTCCAGGAGCCGGTCCATCGCGCACGCCAAGCCTTCCGGGTCGGTCTTCCGCGGATCGTATTCGACCTCGACGGTCAACGTGGTCTTCTTGGTCTTCTTGGTCTTTGCCATTTGATCCTCTTGGGGTTGGGTCGCTGTTGAGAGGCGGCGTCAGACCTCTTCTATGCTGCGGATGGACGGAATCACTGTGTCGCCCACCGACACGCCCAGTTTTCGTAGAGCCTCAGCAAGTTCTGGGTACTCATCGGTGGGCAGGCCGAAGTCTTCGGCGACCTCGATGTAGTCCATGCTCTGGCACACTGGCTCTGCTTCGCCTTGAAACAGCTTGGCAATAGCCTCGGCCTCACTGGTCGCTTCGACTCGGTACTTCATCGTATGAAGTTCGTATTGTTCAATCTCGTAAGTCAAAGTCTTCTTCACGTTTGAGCGTCCCCTGTGCTTGAATTGCGATCGTCCTGGATCAGGCGGGCGTAATCCGCTTCGTCCAGCGCGTGCGTTTCGTAGGGAAGATTCTCCAGGTAGGTGGCGTCAACAGAAACGTGGCAATACCCGCCGTTGGCCCGCCAAATTGCCAGCGACAGCCGCTCGGTGAACTCCTCTTCGCTCTCGCCGCCGCACAGGTTGTCTTGCGCGGATGCGTGCATCGTTGCTGCGTCGTCGTCGCCGGCAAACCACCAGTCGTCAAACGGCCACTCCTGTTCTGCCGCCGCTTGGATTTCGGCCACCTTGCCGGGTCGTGGCCGGACATCTCCACGCTCATTTCGTAGAATCTGCTCATGCTGCCGCCTCTTTCCCGCCGAAGGCTGCCCGCTGTTCTTCGATGAAATCGTAGGCGTTCTGCCAGCGGATCGTGTCGGCCGTGACGAACACCGCCCCGCCGCCAAACTCGCCCACGCGGGGTTTTGAGCAGGTGGCGGAGTAGGTGAGCGACCAGCACTGGTCGGGCCGGAACTTCTTGAGAAACTTCTGCACCAGCCAAGCGACATTGCTGACGTCGCCCCAGATCTTCCGCGTACAACCACAAGTGGCGGCCCCAACCTCCCGTATCGTGGTCGTCATGGAAGTCGTACTCGAAACCCAACGCATCCCATTCGGGATCGTGGTCCGGCTTGTCGCGCAAGAAACGAACGCCGGACCAATCCGCCTCCTTGTCGGCCAGTTCGGCGGGCACGGCGTCTTCGGGGTATTCCTTCTCCCCGAAGACGCGGATGGGTTGAAGCTGGTCCTTCAGCCACGCCTCTTCCTGCTCGGTAAGGTTCGCAATGACTTCCGAGAACTGCAAGTAATTGTCTGCCACGGTCATTCTCCTTCTTTTGGTTGGCCTTCGATCAACTCGTCAATTTGCCGCTCGGTATGCTGCACGCCCATCCCATCGACCAGGTATCTGATCTGGTCTTCCAACCCGCCGTTGTTCACGTCGGCGGCGATGCTGGCCGCGAACTCGTGGACGATTTCGTCCAAGTCTTCTGGCTCCAGTCCGGCGGCGTCGGCTTTGTCCACCAGTCGCTCTATCTGCTCTTCGGAAGCGGCGGTCTCCGGCGCTCTTGGCTTGTTCCTGCGCCACTGGGGCCTTGCTCATGGCGGTGCGCAAGCGCGTCCAGCACTTCGCCTCCCAGCCGCCCATCGTGTCCGCCCACTCCAGCAATTCCTTGCCGATCTCCAGCAACTCGGCCGCCAGTTTCCCGTTGTCTGTGCCGGCGGGCTGAAGATCCATGTCGCAATCGCAGTGTTCGCAGACCGGCCCGCCGTGCTCGGCCAGCCAGTCGTAACCGATTTCCAGAGAGACTCCGCATTGCGGGCATTTCCAGGTCCGGGCTGTGCTCATCGGCGGTGTCCTTTCTTCTCCGTTTTCCTCTTGAGGAAGTCGGCCTGGTGGCAGACAGGGTGCAGCGCCCTGATGGCCATCTTGGCCTTCTCGATGTGCGTGAAGGCGTTGGCAAAATGACAATCGTATTCCTCCAACGGCATGAACGGCGGCGGCCTCTTCAGCCGCACCTGTAGCACGGCGCGGCTGGCTTTCAAGTCGGCGGCCAACGATGCAAGCTGTGCGCCGGCGGAATCCAGCTCGGCCAGGATTCGATCTTTGGCGTAGATCATGGCGTCATTCCTTCCGGTAAGGGGATCAACCATCGACAATCTCAAAGGGCGGCAGGGGCGGCAGCGTCGGCGGCACGAGCTTGACCAGCTTGTCGGCCAACTCTTTCCAGGCCCGCACCTGCGCGTCAAGCGGACGCTTGGACCGTTGCAGTTTTGCCATGCTCTCGCATGGGAACCATCTCACTCTTGGCAAACCAGCGGCTCGCCGCTGTCCGTGGTCATGGTTTGGATTTCCTCGCCCAGGTCCGGCCGGAACTCCACGAGTTCCGGCAGGTATTCGTACTTTCCCGGACGAATGCCGCTTGAACGGGATGTTGTGTTCCCGCAACCAGCCTTCCAACTCCTGGAACTCACCCCATGCAGCTTCGCAGTCGGCAAAGTGCAGCAGACCGCTTTCGTCGCGGGTGCTCAGGATGCCTTGCTCCGATGTGGAGTCGAAAGGAGTTTCGTCCCAATCCAATCTCAAGTCGGAAATGGGGAACTCGTCCAACAGACTGCGGGGCAGCTTGCCCCCAATCCAGATTTCTGCGGCCATTCGGTCGGCCATAAGAGTCTCTCCCGTAGGTTGTGTTGCTGTTGTCTCAGCTAGATGTAAACCTCTTCCAATCCCTCTTCCACTTCCATGCGCTCGTCGGCGTCAAGATGCGCGGTCAAGTTGGCATCGTCGTCGCCCCAGAAAAGGGAAATGAAGTCGTACCCGTGGTAGTTGACGGTTTCGATCCCGACGCCCATGCCGCCCTCAACCCAGCCGGTCACTTCCCCGGCCTTCAATTCGTTGAGGTAATCGAGGGCATCGTCAAGGGAGTCGAAAGATTCGTACTCCCCCATGTCCCCGACGCGCACCCATACCAGCAGCTTCGGATAGCCGCATACGTTGCACGTCAAGGCATCGTTGCCCGTGGCATCGCGCCAATCGGCCGGGTTCGGAATGTCGCTGATACCGGCGGCCTTCTTTTCCACGGCGGCCCGGTGTTCCGGGTTGGCGTGGCAATGCTCGCAAAGGCAAGCCTCATAGCAGGCGGTGCCTTGTTCGCTCACGATTGCATAGAGTTTCGTCATGGTTGCTTGCTCCGGTTGCTTGTTCCCTGCCACGCTCAGCCGGCCTTATGCCCGCGCGTTCAGTTGCTCGCAAAGGGCGTCGATTTCGTCATTGCCCAGCGGCTCGAATTCGCCGCTGTCGCTGGCAATGTCGTACTCCGGCGCTTTGGTGGCCGTGTTGCGATCATTCGCCTGCCAGTAGCGCAGGGCCGCCAGGATGGTTGCGAACTCTCGGGGTGTAACGCTCAGTAACATGTTGCTTGCTCCAGTGTTCTGCGTAGGTTTTCGCGGCCGGCGGATGCGCCCGCCCAGTTTCAGCCAGCGCTCGCGCGCCGGACGGTCCCAACATTGCGGGTTGCCGAGGTGGGCACGCATTTCCAGGTAGCGGTAGCCCTCTTTCGCCAGGTCCGTAAGGCCCGTGGCGAGAACATGGGCGAGGTGGTCCAAGCTCATTTGACACGCCCCAGCCTTCCACTTGCGATCATCCTTGACCTGTGCGGCCCATGCCTTCAGGCGGCGGGCCTCCTTCAGGCAATCGGCCCATACGCCGGGGACAACCGGATAGCGCCGCTTGCCACGGCCATAGAGGGTGATTGTTTTCGGTGTTTCGCATCATGGCTGCCACCCCAGCAGCGCCCCGTGCAAGTTCCGGTCAAGTTCCCGCTGTAGGCGGGCGGCGTGAATCCGGGCCGTTGTCTTGCACCACGGGCCATTGCGCAGGTATTGCGGCCGGTAGACGTGTTTCCCGCTCGGGGCTTCCCCGGCCACGCCAACATGGAAGCGGCGGCTTCTGCCCACGGGGGCGGTTTCGGTTATGATTGCTCGCAAGGTCACGGTTGTTTGCTCCAAGAGGACCGCCGGGCAAGCGGCGGGTTAGGCGGCGTCGGCAGTTTCCTGCAATCAGCTTTTCCAGGGCGGCCTTCTTCTCGGCTTGTAGGGATTCCAAGTCGCCGCGCTTCCGCTCGATTTCGTCGCGTTGCTCTTGCCCCTCTTCCGTGTCGGCGGCGTCGGCAAGGGTTTCCAGATCGTCGATTTCGGCCTCCAGGTCGGCAATCTGGCCGTCGTATTCGTCAATGATGCTTTCGGCCTCCTCATTGATCTTTCGATCAGATCGTGCCATTCCGACATGACGGCGTTGCCGTAGGTGAAGGCCGCGCAGGTGCCGATGGCCTCCTTGAAGGATTGCCCTTCCCACAAGCCGCTGTCGGTTTCCTCGAATTCGTCAAGCTGGTCGATCAGGGTTGCGGCGTCGATCATGCTGTACCACTTATCGACGTGGCTTTCGTGGTGCCAGGCGTCCCCGTTGGGGTAGTCATTCAGCAGGTCGTCGCTGGCCTTGCCGTCGTCCAAGAGTTGCTCCAGGATTTCGTCGGCGAAGTTGCGAACCGTGTCGGCGGCATCGTCGGCGGCTTCCCGCAAGTAGTTTGTCGTTTCGGTCGTCATGTTGCTTGCTCCGGTTGTGCTAGGCCACGATGCGAACCGATTGGAACGGCGCGCCGGTGACGGCGGGGCCGCCGCTGGAATTGCGGCGGGCGATTTCCAGGTGACATCGGCAGCCACCCCGTACACTTGCCGACGATGAAACGGCGGCGCTCGCCGTGGCGGTCCACCACCTCCACCCGCTTGCCCTCTAGGCCGGTCAATTGCGGCGTCAATTCGACCGGGCAGCGCAGCTTGTTCCGCTGGCAATAGCTGTCGGCCCGTTGCAAGAGGGTCTGATAGGCTTTGTATCCCCGGATGGTGCCCCGCGCTTCCGGCGGTAAATCGTCGGCCTGTAGCTTCTCGCTGCGCAGCCAGGCGGCAAGGGCGTTGTGCCGCTGAAGGCATACGTCGTATCCAAGGCAGGAGTATCCGCTTGGATTCGGAATGACGTAAAGGGCTTGCTCGTCATTGCAGCCCACGTCAAGGGTGCCCCGCCGGCTCTTCTCGAAAGGCTCCAAGGCATCCCGAACCCGGTCAAGGCTCTTTTCCAGGAACGGGGTCCGCTCGGTATTCAGCAGCAGTTGCCGGGCGGCCTGATACAACTCGGTCACGTCTTTTGCGGTCGGTTTGCTCATGCCACACCTCGCGCGGCCGAAAGGCGCTGGTCATGGTGGCGGCGGCTTGCCCGCTGCAGCACGCGGGGCTTGTAGCCGATCCGCCGCAATTCGGTCAACAGCGGGGCCGCTTCGCGGCGGGTGGCGGGCCGGCTCTTGCGGATGCAAAGGTCATAGTCCGCGCCGCCGTGCTGGCCGATGTGCTGGTAGCTGGTGCAAAAGTGGCCGTAGTTATCGGCCGGGTCGGTCGGGAAGAGGGCGAACACGTCGTCGGGGTCGCCCTTCCAAACGCGAATCACAACGGGGTCGCTTCTCATGGTTGTTTGCTCCGGTTGTTGCTTGTCCCTACATATTAAGCATACACCAAATGATACGAAAGTCAAATGGCAGGCGAAAGATTTTCTCAGTAGGTGAAGGGCAAGCCTAGCCGCAACCCCAGCCGGTTGACGCAACGGCGAAAGGCCGATTCGGTCGTGGCGTGGCGGATTTCGGCCGGGAAGCGATACGGCTCGCCAAAATGCTCCCCGCCGTAGTATTGGACGTTTTGCACCCAAACCGTTTTGGCGCGGTTCAAGGGCACGCTCACGATGCGCCTTGCCCACTTCCCCGGCTTGCGTTTGGTGGCGGCGGCCACGATGCGCTCGGCATCGGCGGCCGGCACAAGGGCCTTCAGCTTCGCTTCGGTCAGCTTGTAGTTGTATCCGCCGTGTACGTGAATCATGGTCGTTTGCTCCGCTGAAGGTTGGCGGCCCGCCGCTTGGCGTCGTACTGCCCGCGCGAAAGGGCCTTGTCCGGCAGTTCCGCGCGGTAAGTCCGCAAGCGGCCGGAAAGCTGTTTCCAAGTGTGCGGTTCCAAGGCGGCCGGGCGGAAGTTGCCATTGCGGCTGAAGTCGCTGGCGGCGGCATAGAGGGCGGCGGCAAGCTGCCCCACGGCCGCAAGATCGGCGGCGGTCCCCAGCAGCTTGCGGGCGGGTTCGGTCCACTTGCCGTGGGTCACGGGGGACCGGGTTCGCCATGCGCGGCGCATTTTGTCATAACGGAAGTCCCCCAGGGCGGCCTCCAGGGTTGTGCCCTTGATCGTGCCGCTTTCGACGGCGGCCTTCAGGGCGGCGGCCCGGTCGCTGTTGACCCGCTCCACGGCGGCGGCAATGCTGGTTTGCAACCAGCGCGCCTTCGCCCGGTTCCGCCGTAGCCGGCCACTTCCGCTTGCGGCCGGTTCCAATCCTGTAGCTTGCCGATCATTTCCAGGGCGGCCGTGGCGGCGGCCCGCGTGGGCAGGGTGGCGATAATCAGGCCGCTCGGCACATGCGTTATCCGCCAATCGTCGCTACCGAGTTCCCACGGCCCGTGAATGGCAAGGCCGGGGAACCGATCATCGGCGTAGGCCG
>CAVVNG010000023.1:0-106740 GCA_963749545.1 uncultured Solirubrobacterales bacterium | reverse complement strand
TCCGGCCCGCCCCTCGGGGCGAGCCTCCGCGACGACAGCCGCGTCACCCCAGTCGAGTCCCCAACCGCAGCCAACCAGAGTCCCTCACTCGCCAGAGGTACAGTCACGTCGACAGGCACTGTTGCGAGGACCGGTTGAGTCCGAGCTGCGACCCCTGATCTGTATGTGCCACCAGCGTGAAGTCGGCCCCCGGCTGGCGGGTTGAAAGCGCCATTCTGAGCGCGTCCAGAACGAGGTCGGTTCGCATGTGCGTCGCGAGCTGCCAGCCGACGATCATCCGCGAGTACGCGTCGATGACGAACGCGAAGAACACACGCCCCTCCCACGTCCGCAGATACGTGAAATCCCCGACCCACAACCGGTCCGGGGCGGTGGCGCTGAAATCGCGCTGCACGAGATCAGGGCGCTTCTGGGCGGCGGGATCAGCGATCGTGGTCCGCCACGGCTTCCCGCGCCGCTTCGCTCCCTTGATCCCCGCCGCTCGCATCAGCCTCGCGACGCGGTCGCGGCCGACCCGCTCGCCGTCGCGGACCAGTGCAGCGTGCATCCGCCGAACTCCGTAGCACTCATAGTTCTCAGCGAAGAGCTTTCCGATCTTCGCCAGCAGCCGCTCATCCTCCTTGGCGCGGGCCGAGCGCTCGCCCGAGGCGCGCTGATAATAGGCCGACGCCGCCACCTCCAAAGTGCGGCAAATGAGCTCGACGCCGAAGCGATCACGGTACTTGTCGATGAACGCGCTCACTTCGTCCGGCCTCCGTCGAGCTCGGTCGCGAAAAACACGCTCGCCGCCCGCAAGATCTCGTTCGCCTTGCGGAGCTCGGCAACCTCACGCTTGAGCTGCTTGATCTCCTCGCGCTCCTCACTGCTCGGCAGACCCGGCCGCAGACCCTGATCGGCCTCCGCCTGGCGCACACGCTTACGCAACGTTTCCGCCGGCAGCCCGATCTCAGCCGCAACATGCGCGACCGGACGACCCGACTCGATCGCGAGCCTAACGCCGCGATCGATCAGCTCCTGGGGGTACTTCCTCGAACGTGACATAGGACGGGACTTCCTTCCTCGAGGACCAAATCCTCGTTTCAAAGTCTCCGTCAAACCCAGGACAGCTCAAACTGGCGCGATGTGATCTACAAGGCCAACGACAACTTCTACCTCGAAGCGACCTCCTCGAACGCTTCGCGTCCGGACGCGGGCATGATCGCCGGCGGCAGCTACGCCGACGCGTTCGGTCCCGCCGCGCTCGCCGCCAACACCTGGTCCTACCTGGCCGAGACCTACGACGGGTCAACGCTTCGCCTGTACGTCAACGGAACGCAGGTCGCGTCGACCGCTCACACAGGCTCGATCGCGACCTCCACCAACCCGTTGCAGATCGGGGGCGACAGCATCTACGGCCAGTACTTCGCCGGGCTGATCGACGAGGTCCGCGTCTACAACCGCGCGCTCACCGCCACCCAAATCCAAACCGACCAAACCACCTCGATCAACGCCCAAGGGCCCCCCGACACCACCCCCAACCCAACCCGGCACCCTGACCACGACCGCCGTCTCCAGCAGCGAGATCGACCTCTCATGGGGCACCTCCACCGACAACGTCGCCGTCACCGGCTACCAGGTCGAACGCTGCCAAGGCACAGGCTGCACCAACTTCACCCAGATCGCCACCCCCACCAGCACCACCTACAAAGACACCACCCTCACGCGCCAACATCACCTACAGCTACCGCATCCGCGCCACCGACGCCGCCGGCAACACCAGCCCCTCCACCACCACCACCTCGACATCGTCGTCGCTGACGATCCAGTACACCGGCACCGACGCCAACGGCGTCGCGTCTTACAACTTCACCTCCTCCGACGATGGATACGGCACGCACGTCCTCAGGGTTCTGGCTCCGACCAGCCCGGCGCCTGGTGTCCCCCACAACTTCGTTTACGTCCTCCCGGTCGAGCCGGAGCTGGGAACCGTTTACGGCGACGGATTGGAGACCCTGCGCAGCACGGACGCGCAGGACAAATACAACCTCACGATCATCGAGCCTTCGTTCGCCATCGACCCCTGGTACGCGGACAACCCCAACGACCCGAGCCTCCGGTACGAGACCTTCCTGACGCAAGATCTCGTGCCCTGGGTGACGCAGAATCTCGTACCTCCTGCCGCCGCGCAACCATTCGCGCCACTGCCGGGGCACGAGCAGAACTGGCTGATCGGCTTCTCAAAGTCGGGGATAGGGGCGGCAGATCTCCTGCTGAAACACCCGGACATCTTCGCGGTGGCGGCGTCCTGGGACTTCCCCGGAGACATGGCCAGCTATGACCAATTCGGGTCGAGCTCCGCCAATAACTACGGGACAGACGCCAACTTCCAGACGAACTACCGCCTCACGGCCAGTTTCGTGGACGCTCACAAAGCGCCGTTCGTAAGCACGAACCGGATCTGGATCGGTGGGTACAACGCCTTCCAGACAGACATGACCGACTACGACGCGCTTCTGACCTCGGAAGGGATCGCGCACACGACTGAGACGCCAACGCTGATGACTCACAGGTGGGACAGCGGATCGGTGCCGAGCGCCCTGAGCGCGTTGAGTCAGGAAGCCGGCGCGCTGGCCGCGACGCTCGGCTCGTGATCGGGCCACGCCCGATCTCGCTCCGAGATGATCCGCTGCTCCGCCGGCGGCCACTCGATTCCGAAGGCGGGGTCGTTCCAGCGCACGCCGCTGGCCGCCTCCGGGACGTACTCGTGCGACATCTGGTACGCGACCTCGGTGTCGTCCATGAGCGTCTGGTAGCCCTGGGCGAAGCCTTTCGGGACGTAGAGCAGCCGGCCATTCTCCGGGCTGAGCTCGACGCCGAGCCACTGCGTGTAGGTCGGCGAGTCGGGCCGCAGGTCCACGATCGTCACATGAGCAGCGCCGCGAGTGCATCGCACCGAGCTTCACCTCGCCATGAGGCGACTCCTGGAAGTGCAGGCCGCGGAGCGTGTTGCGCTGGGGGCTGAAGATCGTGCTGGCCTGAACGAAGCGAGTCACGAGGCCGTGGTCGGCGAACTCCTGCTCGCAAAACGTGCGGGCCAGGTAGCCGCGTTCGTCGCCGCGACGCTCCACATCGATGATGACGGCGTCCTGCAGTCGCGTCGGCGTGAAGATCACTGCTCGGCTCCGACCGGCACCAGCCAGCGCAGGTCATCGTCGACGCGGCCGGCCGCCTGAAGCTCCTGCACCCGCTTGATCCGCAGGTAGCGCGAGCCGGTGAACTCGTCGAACGTCAGGCCGTGGCGGACATACGCCTCGTATAGCTCCTCGACGCCGCGAGGCACGGTCCACTGCGGCTCGAAGTCGGGCAGCACCCGCTGGATCTTGGAGCAGTCGACCTGATAGGAGCGCTTGTCGGGGCCGCCGCCCTCGGCGAACGACGCCCGCGCGCCGGGCACGACCTTCTCGATGATCTCCGCGATCTCGCGGATGCGGTAGTTCTCGCTGCTCGCGCCCACGTTGAACGCCTCGTTGTGCACGAGCTCGCGCGGAGCGTGGAGCACGGCCAGGAACGCTCGCGAGATGTCTTCGATGTGGACCAGCGGGCGCCACGGCGTCCCATCGCTCTGGATCAGCACCTTGCCGGTCGTCACCGCAAACCCGACGAGGTTGTTCACGACGATGTCGACGCGCAGCCGCGGCGATACGCCGTAGGCGGTCGCGTTGCGGAGGTAGGTCGGGCTGAACGTGTCGTCAGCCAGCGGTGCGATGTCCCGCTCGGCGAGAACCTTCGACCGGCCGTACGGCGTCACCGGAGCGAACGTGGCGTTCTCGTCGAGCAGTTCGTCGCCCGCCTTGCCATAGAGGCTGCACGACGAGGAGAAGAGAAAGCGCGGCACCCCCGCCTCCTTGGCCTTCTCGGGCGAGCCGGACCGAGGCCAGATGATTGATGTCGTAGGTCGCCTGCGGATTCAGATCGCCGACGGGATCGTTGCACACCGCCGCCAGGTGCAGCACCGCGTCGAAGCCGACGAGATCCTCCGCCTCGACGTCGCGCACGTCCTTGCGGATCGACTCGACCTCCGGCGGCAGCGTCGCCGAACGTGCATGCAGCGAACAGATCGAAGTCCAGCCCGACCACCTCGTGGCCGGCCTGCTCGAGCAGGGGGGTCATCACGGAACCGATGTAGCCGTTGTGACCGGTGACGAGTACGCGCATGGGGGGTTCTCCAGGTGTCAGAACAAGGTGTCTTCGGAGCGGACGCTCATCAGATCAACGTTCGGCGGCCGCGCCTGCTGCCGCCGAGCGGCTACGCCGCAGTCAGCACGAGCACCCAGTCCTCATCGCCCTCGTGGTTCTTGCCGGGCACCGTGAACGTGCGCCTGCCAGTGCGCGCAAACGGCGAGCCCGGGATCGTCGCGTACTTACCGGTCGTCGGGTCGTACCACTGCGCCCGCACACGAGGGCCGGCCATCCTCGTCATGTCGACGTCGATCGGGTGACCGGTCGGCAGATAGGCCATGGCCAGCCTCCCGTCCGCAGTGCGAGCCGCGGTGACGTAGTCGTTGTCGTTGACATCAGCCGCTGTCTGAGTAGGTGCCGTACCCCGACACCACGAGCCTGTGCCCGCTGTCGGGAACCAGGTCAAACCACGCGGCGGCGCGAGAACAGGTTGGTGACGAAGGTCATCTGCCGCGACCCGACGGTGTTCATGTGGCTTGGCCATCCGTCCAAGAACTGCCAGGTGTACTTGTTGCCGTAGAACTGCCCCGTCGCTCCGCTCAGCATGGTCCAGTACTCCTGGCGTCGCAGCGTCGATGGGCCGGTGTAGTCAGTGCTCGCCCTCGTAGCTGGCCTCGATCATGAACACGGGGAGATGGTCGCGGCGACCGTACGCCTTCAGGACCTCCGCGTACGTCGGGGCATACGTGTACGCGGCGTCGAGCCCGATGATGCCCCTCCACCTCGGGTCGTCGAGGGAGGTGCTGGTCAGGTAGTTGAGTTCAATGGTTTGCAGTGCGGCCGGATCGGCCGACCTGATGCCCTTGGCGACGGCCAGCACCAGAGCATCGTCCCCCGGCTGGCTGCCACGTCTGGAAATCGTTGCCGTTCAACCAGACGATGTTCGGGTACCGCCTGTACCGGAGCCCCAGGTAGCGACCGTAGGCGTAGGCCTTGGCCGTGCCATTGCTTCGCAGGACGCTCGAGCCAGCCGCCGGTCTCAATCGGATCGAGGAACACCGCGAGCCTGTGCTTGGCCGCCAGGCGGATCATGTCGTCCGCGCGGGCGAAGTAGGCGGGATTCGGAGTCGACAGGTCCCCGGGTGTGGTGAACGGAGCGATGCCGTCGTACGTGGTCCCGTCGGGGCGGCCGCCTGTGTACTCGTCGCAGAGGAGATTGACCCACACCGAGTTGAATCCCGCGGCCTGCCGGTTGGCGAAGAAACTGATCGGCTTGTTTCTCGGACACGTTTGCGATCAGCGCCTGCGGTGAATCACCGACGATCAGGAACGGGCGACCCTCCCGGTCGACCAGATAGCGTCCAGTCGGACCGACCCTCAATGGGTAGGCGGGAGGGGTCCCCGGCATCAGCGTGGCGGGTCTGGCCGGCAGGACGCCCGCCGGGGTTGCACTCGAAGCCCTCCGCACATAGGCCGACAGGCCGACGACCCCCACAGCGCCAGCGAGTGCCAGGGCGGCCACGACCCGTCTGCGGCTCACAATGATCGACCTGGCACGGCGCAGGTTCGAGAGGTCACGCGCAGACCTTGATGCTGCTCGGCCCGTCGTCATACCCCACTAACGTCGGCTGCGCGCGGCTGTGTCCGCACGGCCGCTTTCTTTATCTTCCGGCACGGCCCAGCCTTCTGCCGCGAGCTGATCGCGCGTCAGGAGGCGTTCGTGATCGGCGCGCCCTGAACAGGAAGCCGTCCGAGTCGCCGAACTTCTTGTTCTGCTTGCGTCAACGCGTGCACGGACCCGAGCACCCGACAGACTGGGCGGCTCGTATCCGCTGCTGGACGTTGGCGAAACGCTGCCCATAATCCCTCCGTCCAGTTTTTCCATCATCGATCACCGCCTGCCCTTCCTTCCGGGACCATCCTCCACACCGAGCTCTGAGCTGTCAATGGACGGCGGACTACTCGCGCGTTCACGACCTGAACGCGACGGCTCGCCGGATGTCGGTGCGTCCGCGCCGGCACAGGCCAGCCGCGTGTCGCCGCGTCGCTTAGCCTTGGACAATGTGGCCGGCTCAAGCCGTCATAGCCCACCGGACGGCTCTATCGGAGCGTATGGCTTTCGGATCCTGGGAGTCCGCGCGGCGGCTGGCCAACTCGTCCGCGCTCCGGCGCACTGGCCGACCCTTGAGCTGATCGTTCGCGTCACGGCGGCGCTGGCGCCGGCGGCGGAGTACGTCGACGACGAGACGGCCGTCCTGCGACTGCGGTCCGGCGGATCGGTCGAGATCGATCGGCTCTCGCGGCGGGCAGTCTTTCATCTACCCACGCGGCCGGACGATCGGGCGCTGATTCATCCTCACCTCGCGGGAGTAGCGGCGGTTGCCGCGCACTGGCTGGGTCGGGAGAGCTTCCATGCGGGCGCTTTCGTCGCCGGCGGCGGAGTATGGGGGCTGCTCGGCGACAGGGGCGCGGGCAAGAGCTCGATGCTCGCGTCGCTCGCCCTCGCCGGCGTACCGGTGGTCTGCGATGACGTCCTGGTGCTCGACGGTCGGACCGCGCTCGCGGGTCCGAGGTCCATCGACCTGCGTTCGGATGCGGCCGCGCACCTCCACGCTGGCGAGCCGCTGGGGGTGATCGGCGAGCGCGAGCGTTGGCGCCTCCCGCTTGCGCCAATCGCGCCTGAGCTGCCGCTCCGCGGATGGGTCGTTCTCGGTTGGGACGAGCGGACGGCCGTGCGGCACCTGCAGGGCTCGGAGCGGCTGACGTCGCTGCTCCCGCATCGCGCCGCGCGGCTGTACCCGCCTCAACCCCAGGAGCTCATCGAGCTGAGTTCACTGCCGTTCCTCCAGCTCCGACGGCGGCGTTGTTGGGACTCGGCCGACGATGCTGCTGCGGAGGTTGCTCGACGCTGTCGAGGGCGCGTAGCGTCGAGGCGAGCCATGCGGCCTGGAGGAGGAGGAACGACTGCGCGAGCGGCCGCGGACCGCGCCAGTGGGCCTGAAGCGCTGCAACGTCGACCAACTCGTTTGGTACTCCGCCGCCGTCCCATACTGCGGCAAACGAACGCGCGCGGTCCGTCCAGAACGCCTCATCGAAGTTGGCCTTGGACCGGCGTTCGATGATCTCGTCGGGAAGCAAGTCGCCGAACAGCCGCCGCATTCCGTCGGTTCGTCCACCGAACCCGTCGGGTCCGGCGGCGTCGGCGACCGCCGCCCAGAAGCCGCGCGACAGCAGCGGATGGGCGATTCGCACATCCTCGCCGCGCGCTATCAGCTCGATCCCGGAGGCTCCGACTCGGAGGTAGCGCAGCGTCTGCCACCACGCGAGACGGTCGCGCAGAGCGCGCGGCTCGGCAGCTGTCTCAACGGCGCCGTCAGCGGTTGCCGCCCGCCGCGCCTGGGGTCGCAGCCACGGGAACGCGACGGGCTCGCCGTCGGGCGATCACGGCGCGACGGAGCGCTTGAGGCGCAAACGCCAGCGCTATCCGAATCCCGTCTCGCGGCTCCGGACGAACGGCACGGGCCCGCAGGGCGGCCATGCGGGAGCGCCGTGCCGCGGCGAATAGCTCATCCCCGCCGATGCCGGTGAGCAGAGAGCCTCCGCGAGCTGCGTCGAGAAGGGGAAGGTGAAAGTGGATGTTGCATGGCCAAAGCACGCCGTGTGTCCTCAGCACTCGCTGCGCGTACGGACCGATGACGTCAAGCTCGTCGGTGCTCTTGATCCGAAGCCACTCGTCCAGCCCGAGGTGAGCGATGACCCGATGCTGCCATTCGGATTCGTCCGCCTCCTCAGCGGTGGCGATGACGTTGGTGGCCGGGATCGGTAGCGGTAGGCCCTCTCGGCGGGCCAGCGTCGCGGCTACGGCGAGGATCGCCGAGGAGTCCCGACCACCTGAGAAGCTGACCAGACAGGGAGGACGTAGCAGGCACGGAAGGATCTCTCGCTCAAGCGCCTGACGTGGCAGGCAGCCACCGGCGTCGGGCAACCTGACCGGCCGGGGGCTGGCGCCGAACAGGAGGCCGGTCGCAAGCTCCAACCGTGAGAGATCAAGCGGCGCCGCACTCATTCCAATCAGCGCTCAGGCCGGGAGGCGGGTCAGCTCGAGGAACTGGGGGGCCGCCGGGTCTTCCTCTCCCTCGAGCCACGCGTGAGCGACGAACCCGGACGAGGTCGAACGCACCCCGATTACCACATCCTGGTGCGCCCCCTGCGATGCCAGGAAACGTTGTCGCACGAGCGCCTGCTCAAGACAGGTGTAGCCGCGAAAACGAAGGCGGGCCTCGACGCCCCGCCTTCCACCGGCCGGCAGACGTGGGACCGTCGGAAGCGAGAGTCCGAACATACGCCCGGAGCCAAGCCCCTGCCGCGCGGCACGGAGCGCGCGATCGGCCCACCAGAAGGCTCTCAGTGTGGCGAACCGAGGTCGGCGGGTCATTCCGTGACCAACCCCTGCGACACCAGGGCGCCGACGAACTCCTCGGCATCGGCCATCGCGCGGCGTTCGTCAATCCCATAGGCGTCGACGAGCACGGTCACAAGTTGCTCACGAGTCGCGCCGGCGGCGAGGGCTCGCCAGAGGAGGGTCCCGGCACCGTTGGTGGACAGATATGTGGCCTGACGACCGTCGAGCAGGACGATCTCGTCGTCGATCTGGCGCCATTCGAGATCGTGGGTGCGAAGTTTGAGTGTCATCGGTTACTCCTGTGATACGGGGACAGGTGGCGCTGGTGATCAGATGTGTGCATGAAGGCGTGGGCGCATGCGAGCCGCGAGCGACGGAGCTTTGTCCGACCATGGCTCGGCTTCACGACGAGTAGCAGTGCTCCTCATGACACCGGCGAGGGCCCCGGGTGCGCTTCTCAACGGGACGGCACAGGCCGGTGCCGCGAGGCGGGCAAGGTGACCCTCAATGACCGTGCGTTCGCGCGTGCTCCGCAGGTGGCGCGCCCAGACGCTCAGCGACAGCGTGCAGGAATCGTCGCCGAGGATGGCATCAGCGGCGGCGAGGACAACGCGCCAGAGGCCAGCCCACCGCCAGCGGCGGGCGATGTCTTCACCACTGCTGCGCCCGTCGCCCGCGAGCATGACCGCGACGTCCAGCAGATCCGCGATCCGCCCCAAGGGCTGATGACACCAACTGTGTGCCGCAAGCAGCAGCGCGTGTGCAGACGGAGCCGGCGCCAACAGCCCATCAACGCCCGTTGCGCTAGGCACCGAGTGCTCGAAGACGTCGTGGGCGCTCACCTGCGGTAGCCACGGCGGCTGATTGGGGTGGCGATGCAGCTCGATGATGAGCGGGATGCCGGGCCAGATCAACGGGCATAGATGCTGGCCGTCGTCATATGCAGCCGGCTCCCCGAACTCGACAAACCCGGCCTTGATCAGCGCTCGCTGGGCTGCAGGCGCGTCCTGGGCAAGCAGATCGAGGTCATGGAAGCCCGATCCGATGGATGGGGGTAGCGGGCCGCCACCTCGGGGCCCTTCATCAGCATCAGCTCGCCGTCATACGCTGCACGCGCCCGCCGCAGCAGTAGCGGCGCGGCCATCGAGATCATCTCCGTCCTTCTCTGCTCGATCGAGGAGATCCGCGGTCACCGGGCGTCCACGAGCGCTCCAACTTCGGGCAGCAAGAAGATGCAGGCCATGCGCCCGCAGCGCGGCCATGTCGGGTGCCTGATCAACGAGCTGCTCGACGCGCGCCCACAACTCGGTCATCTCAGTAGAGCCCCAGCGTCCCGAGTCGGCGCTCACGCCGCAGCGCTAGCTGGAAGGCGGTCAGGCCGGCGGCGACCGCCGCTGCCGACAGCGGCACCAGCTCAAGTAGGTGGGTACCCACCGACGTCCAGCCAACTCCTCCGATCAGTGACGCTCGCACGGAGTTGATCGCGATCGCGAGGGGATTGACCTTGGCGATCGTCTGTAACCACACCGGGAGCAGCGCGAGCGGAAAAAACGCACCCGAAATCAGCCCGAGAGCGGACCCGCCGGCGGTCACCGCGCCGCCGCCGCGTCGAAAGGTGAGAATCGCCGCGGCGCTTATCAGCCCGAGGCCCCACACGAATGGGACGAAGCCGACGAGGATTACGATCGACGGCACGATCCCGCTGGCGTGAAAATCCAGGCCGAACAGCAAACCGATGAGCGCCAAGAACAGGCCGATTCGCAGCGGGACATACACCAGCTCGAACGCTGCCGACCCGGCCTGCATCGTGATCATTCGTGTCGGCGTCACGAGCAGTGACTCGAGTGTCCCGATCATCTGCTCGGTGCGGATCGCCATCGCCACTTGGTGGAGCATCAGCGTGACGACCATGCTGAAGGCGATGCCGATCGTCACGAACTCCATGTACGTGGTACGTGCCCCGCCGAACGTCGGCAGTCGCGACGGATCGACAAGCTTGCCGATGAACGAGAAGACGAGCGCTTGAGCGGCGACCGCGAGCAGCCCTCCGATAGCGGCCGTCCTATAGCTCAATGTAATCCGTAGATCACGTCGTAGGAAAGCCGGCAGCTTGGCGATCTCGGAAAACGCGCTCAACCCGCGGTCTCCTCGGTCAGGGCCAGAAACGCCTCCTCGATCTCCGCCCGTTCCTGTCGGCATGAGATCACCTCGAAGCCGTACCCGGCGAGGGCGGCAATCGCGGACCCGAGAACGACTCGCGGGGCTGGCCCCAGCACGAAGTGCCCGTCCTCGCCCGTTGTCTGCGAGATGCGGGCGAGTGTGCCCAGCGAGCGTTGGAGCATGGCGGCGTCCGGAGCGTGGTTCGGATGCCCGTTGCGGACCTGGACGACGTAGCGTCGATCCGGAGCTCGCCCGATCAGGTCGCTCACCGAGCCGGTGAACCGAACCGTACCCCGATGAAGGAACGTCACCGCGTGCGCGAAATCGCGGATCTCCTCGACGCGTTGGGTGGTCCAGAGAACCGCCGTGCCGCGCCCAGCCAGGGTCGCCACGAGGGCGCGGATGCGACGCGCCCCCTCGGGATCGAGGTCGTGGGTCGCCTCGTCGACGAGCAGCGCGGATGGTCTTGCCAGCAGCGCCCGTGCCACCGACAGACGCTTCTGCATCCCGTGTGAGTAGCGCCCGACCGCGAGGTTCGCCGCCTCGACGAGGCCCACCTCGTCGAGAACCTCGTGCGCACGAGCACGCGCTGGGCGCAGGCGCATGCCGTGCAGGCGACCGAAGAAGATCAGGTTCTCAAGCCCGCTGATCCGAAGGTAGAAGGTCCGGTCACCGGATGGCACCAGTGCGACACTGCCGGACGTCTCGACCATGCCGGCATCTGGATCGACCAGGCCGCACACGACCCTGGTGAGGGTCGTCTTCCCGGCACCGTTCGGTCCCAGGAGCGCATGGATTTGGCCAGGACACACGCTGAGGTCGACGCCCGCCAGCGCTGTCTTTTTGCGGAATCGGCGGACCAGGCCGCTGACCCTGATGGCACACGGTTCGTTGCTTTGCACTCTTTAACAACGAACGCATTCGCCCCGTGCTTCTAGGCCATCACCCTTATGGCGTCGCAGCCAGATTGGCACTGTCCTGACTCATGGCGCTCAAGGCGATCGGCACCCATCCGCTGTCCCACCTGTGAGCCATCAGCGTCGGCGTCTCAGTGGTGTGCGCGATCCCTTCCGAGGTCAGGAGAGCGTCGTAGTCGGCCATGTCGGTCTGGAAGGCTTCATATCCGCCGATCCAGATCCGGTTCGTGCTCAGGAACGGCGTCTTGTGGCTGTCCACGAAGCTGCGCGTCAGGCGGTAATTCGCTTGGAAGTTGGCGTCTGTCCCGTAGCTGATTCGCGGAGCTCGACCCGAATTGGTCGTAGCTGGCCATGTCCGCCGGGAAGTCCCAGGATCCAGCCACCGCGAAGACGTCGGGGTGCTTCAGGAGGAGATCTTCCCCTCCTATGCCCGACTTCGAGAAGCCGAGCAGCCAGTTCTGCTCGTGTCCCGGTAGTGGCGAGAAGGGCTGTGAGGCCGCGGGCGGCACGAGATTCTGCGTCACCCAAGGCACGAGATCCTGCGTCATGAAGGTCTCGTAGTGGAGATTCGGGTCATTAGGATTGTCCGCGTACCAGGGGTCGTCGGCGAACGACGGCTCGATGATCGTGAGGTTGTACTCGTTCTGGGCGTTGAGGGTCCGCAAGCGTGTCGATTCCGTCGCCGTAGACGGTTCCCATGCTCGGGCTCAACCGGGAGGAGGTAGAGGAAGTTATGGGGGACGCCGGGCGCCGGGTTGGTCGGCGCCAGAACCCTCAGGACGTGCGTGCCATATCCGTCATCGGAGGACGTGTAGTTGTAATACCCGACGCCGTTCGCGTCGGTGCCACGTGTATTGGATCTGCAGCGATGGCCCGGTCGAGGCGGTGCAGGTGACCGCGACACTGGTCACATTCGCCGAACCGACGGTGCCCGTGCCGCCCGACACGCTGCAACTCTGCCCACTCGGATTGGTCTTGACCGTCACGTTATAGCCAACACCCGTCGCCAGCTTGGTGGCGAACTTGAACGCACCATCGCCGCTCACGCTCAAATCATCACCACCGTTGTCCTGCAACACCACCGTCCCCGACAACCCCGACACCGACCCACCAACCGAATACGTGCTCGGCGGCGGCGGCGGGCTTCCCGTGCCGCCGACCCAGTTATCGCCGGTCGCCGCGTCGTAGGTCATGATGCCCGGGAGCGCCGCCGGTCAGCGAGCTATCGGTCACAGCGATCCGCGTGACGCCATCCTGCTGGAAGGAGATAGTCGAGCCGACCGCGCTCAGGGTCAGCTTCGTGCCAGCCGGCAACGGACCGCTGTCGTAGCTGCCGCCGAGCTGGATCCAGGTGCCAGCGTCCGCTTGTAAAGACGCAGCTGCGGACGTGCCGCCATTCCAGAAATAAATCCCCAAATACGTATCCTGACCACCGTTCTGACTGCGCACAGTCGGACCGATCCACTGGCCGCCACTCAGCTGCGTGGAGGTCACCTCAACCTGCGAATACTGATCACTGCCATAACTCTCAGCCACCCGAATATCACCCGCCATACGCACCCGCGATCCCGACCACCCGCTGAGAAACGATCGACAACCCACCATCACCCATCGCCACCCAACCAGCACCCAACCCACCATCCGCCCGATTGAAATCATCCGACGCCGAACTCCCAGTCAAGGCGGTGCAGGTGACCGCGACACTCGTCACGTTCGCCGAACCGACGTGCCCGCTGCCGCCCGACACGCTGCAACTCTGCCCACTCGGGTTGGTCTTGACCGTCACGTTGTAGCCAACACCCGTCGCCAGCCGGGTCGCGAACGTGAACGCCCCATCGCCGCTCACGCTCAAATCATCACCACCGTTGTCCTGCAACACCACCGTCCCCGACAACCCCGACACCGACCCACCAACCGAATACGTGTTCGTGGTGCAGCTGACTACGACGTTCGTGACGTTCGCCGAACCAACCGTGCCCGTGCCGCCCGACACGCTACAGCTCTGCCCGCTCGGGTTGGTCTTGACCGTCACCTTGTAGCCAGCACCCGTCGCCAGCCGAGTCGCGAACGTGAACGCCCCATTCCCGCTCACGCTCAAATCATCACCACCGTTGTTCTGCAACACCACCGTGCCCGACAACCCCGAGACCGTGCCGCCAACCGAGTACGTGTTCGTCGTGCAGGCGACCGCGACGTTGGTGACGTTCGCCGAACCGACCGTACCCGTACCGCCCGACACGCTGCAGCGCTGCCCACTCGGGCTGCGTCTTGACCGTCACCGTATAGAGCATGCCGCTCCGCCAACCAGCCGAGTCGCGTACGACCGACCAGCGACCGCCGACGACCAGTCGCGCGTCAGCGCTCCAGCATCGATGGCGAACCCGATTGGTACCCTGACCGGAGAACACCGTGACCTTGATAACCTCGACGGATCCCCCTGCCGCCAGATCCGACCGTCCGTCTCCCGAGAACACCGCGCTTGGGGTTAGTCGTCACGCGCCACCAGCGTCCTCATGCGCTGTGACCTTCGGCGCGACGGCGTATCCACGCTCCACGATCTGTGAGCAGGCGTAGGCATCCTCCTTGCCCGAAGGGCTAACCGCGCGTACCGCAAAAGTAGTGTACCCCATCTACAAGCGCGGAATAACGCTCTCAGGGCTGCGGCACACGACCCATGGGCCGCCATCGAGGCTGCATTCAAACGACGCCCCGGCGAAGCGTCGAGACGAAGCGAAACGACCGCGACCGAGCTTCTGCTGACACCCACCGGGCCCATCCTGACGATCGTGTTCGGCACCCGCCCTGACGCCCTCGCGACGGCTGCGTGTCGAGATCGCAAGCCGAGCACCAGACGAACAGTGCGCGCTCTGCGCGAATCGCTGGATCTGACTGTAGATATCCGCGCAGACCAGTGCCGTGTAGGTCCCGGAACCGACCGGCAGAGTACGAACCAGCCGGGCTCCTGAAACGCACGCTGCTGGAGCCACCAGGCGCAAGCGACGGAACCGAGAAGATAAGGACACCTATCGCCTTACCGCCAGAACCTCGCTCTCAGAGCCAGCAATCCGGTCGTCGACCGCACACGCGCGTTCCCCGCATTCACGATCCTCGCGCGTCCCAACGATCCGACCGCGCAGTGTGCTCAAAGAGACATGGCGCACCGAGAGCGGAAACGACCCCGCCGAAACCCGAGCGTGGCCTGCCCTGAGGCCGCCGACCCGGGCACCCGCCGCCAAAGCGAACAAAAGACACACAGCCAACGCAGCCACCAAGCACAACCCGAAACCGCCCCAACCCCCGCCCGCAACCAAACACACCACGCCTCATCCTCACACTCCCCCCGACGCTACGGCAGCCACCAGATCCCCTGAACCCATCTCGCCCACAACGCTTGAGCAACGGACGAGCGCACGCCGCAGCTTACGCACGCCGGAGCGTCTCTTAACGACTCGGGCCGCCCCCGTGGTTCAGGGGACGGCCCGGAGCCAATAAGCCTGCCGCCGTAGACCTACTCGTCGTCGGCGGGTACGTCGAGGTCAGCCAGCTCCTCGACGAAACCGAGTGACGACGCGCCGTCGCCGCGACCAATGTCCTCGAGGTCGCTCAGATCGGGCTCCATGCCGCCGAACCCGGTGAGCGACTCGCCGTCGGTCAGACCCAGCTCGGCCGCGAGATCGTCGTGATCGAGCAGACCCACGTCGTCCATCCCCCGGGGCAGCGGCTCTGCCGGCTCGATCTCGATCCGCCGGTAGCGCTTGAGCCCCGTGGCGGCCGGGATCAGCTTGCCGATGATGACGTTCTCCTTGAGCCCGTTGAGGCGATCGATCTTGCCCTCGAGGGCCGCGTCGGTGAGCACCTTGGTCGTCTCCTGGAAGGAGGCCGCCGACAGGAACGAGTCCGTGTTCAGCGACGCCTTGGTGATGCCGAGAATGATCTCCTCGGCCTGGGCCGTCTCGCCGCCGGCATCCTGTACGCCGCGGTTGACCCGCGCGTACTCGTGGCGGTCGACGAACTGGCCCGGGAGCAGGTCGGTGTCGCCCTTCTGGTCGACCCGGACCTTCTTCATCATCTGGCGCACGATCAGCTCGATGTGCTTGTCGTTGATGTCGACGCCCTGGGACTTGTAGACCTCCTGCACCTCGCGGACGAGGTACAGCTCGGTCTCGGTCCGCCCGCGGATGGCGAGCAGCTCGTGTGGGTACAGCGAACCCTCGTTGAGCTGTGTGCCCGGCTCGATCTTCTGCCCGTTGTCGACGAACAGCAACGTCCGTCGCGGGAAGGTGTGGCGATGCTCCTCGCCACCGTCATCGGTGATCACAACCGTGACCGCCTTGTCGGACTCCTCGATCGAGACCTTGCCGCCAACCTCGGCGATCTTGGCCAGGCCCTTCGGCTTGCGGGCCTCGAACAGCTCCACCACGCGCGGCAGACCGTGCGTGATGTCGGCGCCGGCGACGCCGCCGGTGTGGAACGTCCGCATGGTCAGCTGCGTCCCGGGCTCACCAATCGACTGGGCGGCGATGATGCCCACCGCGTCGCCGATCTGGGCCAGCTTGCCGGTGGCCAACGAACGGCCGTAGCAGGCCTGGCACACGCCGGTCGGCGCGATGCACTTGAGCACCGAACGCACGGGCACATGGATGACCGTGCCCTTGTCGGTGTCATCGGCCCATGCCTCGTACAGGTCGGCCAGCTCGGCGCGGTCGATCTCCTTGCCCTTCTCGACGATCACCCGGTTTCGCTTGGTCGTGATGTCCTGGGCGGCGACGCGGCCGATCAGGTTGTCGTTGGCCTCCCCGGTCGGACGCAGGCGACGCGATTCGGGGTCCACCTCGAGCTTGGACACCGGCATCTCGATGAATTCGTCGGCGCCGCAGTCCTCCTGGCGGATGATCACGTCCTGGGCCACGTCGACGAGCCGGCGCGTCAGGTAGCCGGAGTCGGCGGTGCGCAGTGCCGTGTCGGCCAGGCCCTTGCGGGCGCCGTGGGTCGAGATGAAGTACTCGAGCACGGTCAGGCCTTCCATGAAGTTGGCCTTGATCGGTCGCTCGATGATCTCCCCCTTCGGGTTGGCCATCAGGCCTCGCATCCCGGCCAGCTGGCGAATCTGCGAGAACGAGCCGCGGGCTCCCGAGTTGGCCATCATGAAGATGGGGTTCAGCTCGTCGAGGTGCTCGTACAGCGCCTCGCCAACCTCGTTGGTGGCGCGATCCCACAGCTTGGTGACCGCCTCGTGGCGCTCCTCCTGGGTGATCTCACCCGAGTCGTACTGATCTTCGATCGTGATCAGCTGGTCCTCGTAACGCGCCAGGATCTCGCCCTTCGTCGGTGGCGTCTGGACGTCGTTCTTGGAGATCGTCACCCCCGCCTGAGTGGCGTAGTGGAAGCCGATGTCCTTGAACGCGTCGAGCACCATCGAGATCGTCGGGGCGCCATACGCCTGGACGAGATCGTCGACTAGCCGGGTCGTGTCCTTCTTCTTCATCGAGCGGTTGATGAACTCGTAGGTGCCGGGGTCGAACTCCGCGCCCAGTGCCTCCTCGAGTGCCCGCTCGATCCTGTCGTTGTAGATGACCCGGCCGACCGTGGTCAGCACGTGTCCGCCCTCAACGCCGGCCGGGCGGTACTCCGCCAGGTCATGGAGCTTGACCACGCCGTGCTCGTAGGACCACTCCGCCTCCTGGGCGGTGCGGAACACGTGCGGGCGCGGGTCGTGCGTGGACGGATCGATCTTCTCGAGCTCGGAGGCATCCGGACCGTAGGTCAGGTAGTAGGCGCCGAGGACCATGTCCTGGGTGGGCGTAGCCAGCGGCGCGCCGTGAGCCGGCGAGAGGATGTTGTTGGCCGACAGCATGAGGATCCGCGCCTCGGCCTGCGCCTCGGCCGACAGCGGCAGATGGACCGCCATCTGGTCGCCGTCGAAGTCGGCGTTGAACGCGTGACAGACGAGCGGATGAACCTGAATCGCCTTGCCCTCGACCAGCACCGGCTCGAACGCCTGAATACCCAGACGGTGGAGCGTTGGCGCGCGGTTGAGCAGCACGGGATGCTCGTGGATGACCTCCTCGAGCACGTCCCACACCTCGGGGATCATCGAGTCGACCATCTTCTTGGCCGCCTTGATGTTCTGCGCTGACTTGCGCTCGACCAGGCGGGCCATGATGAACGGCTTGAACAGCTCGAGCGCCATCAGCTTGGGCAGACCGCACTGGTGCAGCCGCAGCGACGGGCCGGCGACGATCACGGAGCGACCCGAGTAGTCGACGCGCTTACCGAGCAGGTTCTGGCGGAACCGGCCCTGCTTGCCCTTGAGCATGTCGGACAGCGACTTCAGCGGACGATTGCCGGGGCCCGTGACGGGACGGCCGCGGCGGCCGTTGTCGAACAGAGCGTCGACGGCCTCCTGGAGCATCCGCTTCTCGTTGTTGACGATGATCTCAGGCGCGCCGAGGTCGAGCAGCCGCTTGAGGCGGTTGTTGCGGTTGATCACGCGCCGGTACAGGTCGTTGAGGTCCGAGGTGGCGAACCGGCCACCGTCAAGCTGGACCATCGGCCGCAGCTCTGGCGGGATCACCGGGACGGCCTCGAGGATCATCATCTCCGGCTTGTTGCCCGAGTTGATGAACGCCGAGACGACCTTGAGGCGCTTGACCGCGCGGGCCTGCTTCTGACCCTTGGCCGTCTTGACCTGCTCCTGGAGGTCAGCTGACTCGATGTCGAGGTCGACCTGCTGGAGCAGGTCGCGCACCGCCTCGGCGCCCATGCCGCCGCGGAAGTACTCGCCGAAGCCGTAGGGGGAGCCGAAGCGATCCTTGAGCTCGCGGAACGTCGTCTCGTCGTTGACAACGTCCTTGGCCTTCATCGTCTTGAACAGCTCCCACACCTGACGCATGCGCTCGGCCGCGTCCTCGATGTAGGCCTCGGTGTCGTCGATGTCGGCCTGGAAGCTCTTGCGGAGCTCCTTGAGCATCTTCTCGCGCTCTTCATCGGACAGCTTGGCGATGTTGACCTCGAGCGTCTCCGCCCACAGATGGTCCTCATCGGAGAAGTCACGACCGGTCTTGCCCGACTCGAGGTACTGCTCGCGACGGGCCAGGGACTCCTTGAGCTCGAGGATCCGCTCCTCCTTCTCGGCCGCGTATGAGTCGAGCACCTTGTTGACCTCGCCCTCGAGCGACTCGAGGTCGCGCTCGCGGGCCTCGTCGTCCACCCAGGTGACGATCGAGGCAGCGAAGTAAAGGACCTTCTCAAGCTCCTTGGGAGCCATGTCGAGCAGATAGCCGATCCGGCTCGGGACGCCCTTGAAGAACCAGATGTGGCTCACCGGGGCGGCCAGGTCGATGTGCCCCATGCGCTCACGGCGAACCTTCGAGCGGGTCACCTCGACGCCACAGCGCTCGCACACGATGCCCTTGTAGCGGACGCGCTTGTACTTACCGCAGTAGCACTCCCAGTCCTTCGTCGGACCGAAGATGCGCTCGCAGAACAGCCCGTCCTTCTCGGGCTTCAGCGTCCGGTAGTTGATGGTCTCAGGCTTGGTCACCTCGCCCGAGCTCCAGCTGCGGATCTGCTTGGAGGAGGCGAGGCCAATCTCGATGGCGTCGAAATTGTTGATGTCAATCAATTTGGGCTTCTTCCCTTTAGTGCTGTGTCAAATGTGGTGGGGCCTCAGGCCTCGTCCTCTTCGAGGACGCCTTCGGCTTCGCCGGCGGGGATGTCCGGATCGAGCATGGCGTCGCCGTCGGTGGCGAAGTCCTCCTCCTCGAGCTCCTCGCCGGGCTCGAGATCGGGATCCTCGGTCTCGGTCTCTTCCTCGGAGGCCTCGACCGTTTCGCCCTCGTGCTCGGTGCTCTCATCAGCGGCGGCGCCGTCGGTGGCGCGCACGCCACTGAGGTCGATACCGAGTTCCTCGGCGGCGCGGAGGAGATCGTCGTCCTCCTCGCGCATCTCCGCTCGCTCGCCCTCCTCGGAGACCACGTTGACGTCGAGCGCCAGCGATTGCATCTCCTTGAGCAGGACCTTGAACGACTCGGGGATCGAGGGCTCGGCGATGTTCTCGCCCTTGACGATCGCCTCGTAGGCCTTGACGCGCCCGACCGTGTCGTCGGACTTGATGGTCAGCATCTCCTGCAGGGTGTAGGCGGCGCCGTATGCCTCGAGCGCCCAGACCTCCATCTCACCGAAGCGCTGGCCGCCGAACTGCGCCTTGCCGCCCAGCGGCTGCTGGGTGACCAGCGAGTACGGACCGGTCGAGCGAGCGTGGATCTTGTCGTCGACGAGGTGCAGGAGCTTGAGGATGTACATGTATCCGACCGTCACCTGCTCCTCGAACGGCTCGCCGGTGCGGCCGTTGAACAGCATCACCTTGCCCGAGGCCTGCTCGCCGGGGCGGCGGTCCTTGTCGACATCCATACGGATCCGGCCCTCGTGCTCGTCCTGCCAGCGCACGAGCGCACTGTCGACGTCGGCCACCGTGGCGCCGTCGAACACCGGGGTGGCCACGTAGACCTTGCCCGGCCGGCCGTCGCTCAGCGAGCCGCCGTTGGATGCGTGCTTGCGCGCCTCGGAACCGTCCTCGTACCAGCCATTGGCCGCGACCCACCCGAGGTGGGTCTCGAGGATCTGACCCAGGTTCATCCGGCTCGGGACGCCGAGCGGGTTGAGGATCACGTCGACTGGCGTGCCGTCCTCCAGGAACGGCATGTCCTGGACATCGACGATCTTCGAGATCACGCCCTTGTTGCCATGGCGTCCGGCGAGCTTGTCGCCCTCGGCGATCTTGCGCTTCTTGGCCACGAACACGCGGACCAGGTCGTTGACTCCGGGCGGCAGATCGTCGCCCTCGTCGCGGCTGAAGGTCTTGACGTCGATCACGACGCCGCCCTCGCCGTGGGGGACCTTGAGCGAGGTATCGCGGACCTCGCGCGCCTTCTCCTTGAAGATCGCGCGGATCAGCTTCTCCTCGGCCGTCAGCTCGGTCTCGCCCTTGGGCGTGACCTTGCCGACCAGCAGATCGCCCGAGGCGACCTCGGCCCCGATCCGGACGATGCCGCGATCGTCGAGGTTGCGCAGCGACTCCTCCGAGCGGTTCGGAATGTCGCGGGTGATCTCCTCGTCGCCGAGCTTGGTCGTGCGGGCGTCGATCTCGTACTCCTCGATGTGGATCGAGGTGAGCTCGTCGTCCTGGACGAGGCGCTTGGACAGGATGATCGCGTCCTCGAAGTTGTAGCCCTCCCAGGACATGAAGGCGACGAGCAGGTTCTTGCCCAGCGCCATCTCACCGGAGTCGGTCGCCGACCCGTCGGCGAGCACATCGCCCGCCTTGACCGTCGCTCCGACATCGACAATCGGCTTCTGGTGGATCAGGGTCCCCTGGTTCGAGCGCATGAACTTCTGCAACTCGTACTCGTCCTGGGCCCCGTGGTTGCCTTCGACGATGAGCTGCTCGGCGTCGACATACGAGACCGTTCCCGGCTCGCGCGCGACCACGATGTCGCCCGTGTCGATCGCCGCGCGGCGCTCCATCCCGGTGCCGATCAGCGGTGCGTCGGTGACGAGCAGCGGCACGGCCTGGGCCTGCATGTTCGAACCCATCAGCGCGCGGTTGGCATCGTCGTGCTCGAGGAACGGGATCATCGCCGTCGTCACCGACCAGATCTGCTCCGGCGAGACGTCGATCAGATCGACCTCCTTCGGCGGCACGGTCACGTACTGACCGGCCTGGGTGCGGCACAGGATCTCGTTGCCGAGCAGCTTGCCGTGCTCGTCGAGCGGCGTGTTGGCCTGCGCGATCCTGCGCTCCTCCTCCTGCGTCGCGTCGATCCGCACGATCTCGTCGGTGACCTTGCCGTCCTTGACGATGCGATACGGAGTGGTGACGAACCCGTGCTCCGAGATCTCCGCATAGGAGGACAGCGAGCCGATCAGGCCGATGTTCGGGCCCTCCGGGGTCTCGATCGGGCACATCCGCCCATAGTGGGTGGGGTGTACGTCGCGGACCTCGATCGGAGCGCGTTCACGGGTCAGCCCGCCGGCGCCGAGCGCGCTCAGCCGGCGGCGGTGCCTGAGGCCGGCCAGCGAGTTCGTCTGGTCCATGAACTGCGAGAGCTGGCTCGAGCCGAAGAACTCCTTGAGCGCCGCCACGACTGGCCGGATGTTGACGATCGTCTGGGGGGTGATCGTGTCGGCGTCCTCGGTCGTCAGTCGCTCGCGCACGACGCGCTCCATCCGGTACAGGCCGATCCGGAACGCCTCCTGGATCAGCTCGCCGACGGTGCGCAGGCGGCGATTGCCGAAGTGCTCGTACTCGTCGAGGTGATCCTGGATCGGCTCGCGCGAGAAGGACAGCGCCTCGGCGGCGAAGTCCTTGACCTCGGCGTCGGGCTCCTCGGGCATACCGAGGAGCGCCGGCAGCGACACGAGCTCCTTGACCAGGGCGATGATGTCGTCGTGGGTCAGGGTGCGGGTGTCGAGGTCGACGTCGAGCCCGAGACGCGAGTTCAGCTTGTAACGGCCGACGCGGGTCAGGTCGTAGCGCTTGGGGTCGAAGAACAGCTGGTTGAGCAGAGCGCGGGCGGCGTCGATCGACGGCGGCTCCCCGGGGCGCTGCTTCTTGAACAGCTCGATCAGGGCGCCCTCCTCGCTGCGGGTCACCTCGGTGTCGGCGTCGAGCGTCAGCCGGATGTACAGCGAGTTGCCGAACAGCTTGAGGATCTCCTCGTCGGAGGCGTACCCCATCGCGCGCAGCAGCACCGAAACGGGCAGCTTGCGCTTGCGGTCGATACGGACGTAGACGCGGCCCTTCTTGTCGATCTCGAGCTCAAGCCACGAGCCACGAGCCGGCATCAGATTCGCGATGAAGACCTGCTTCTCGCGATCCTTGGGCTCCATCACGTAGGCGCCGGGCGAGCGCACGAGCTGGGTCACGACGACCCGCTCGGTTCCGTTGATGATGAACGTGCCGCGGTCGGTCATCCAGGGGAAATCGCCCATGAACACCGACTGCTCGCGGATCTCGCCGGTCTCACGGTTGATGAACGCGACGGTGACGGTCAGGGGGCGGGCGTAGGTCAGATCCTTCTCGCGGCACTGCTCCAGACTCGCGATCGGCTCGTCGAAGGTGAAATCGCCGAATTGGACGGCGAGGTTTCCGGTGTAGTCCTCGATCGGGGAGATGTCATCAATCGTCTCCCGCAGACCACCGCCATCCGGGTCGGTGAGCCAGGCGAAGGACTTGCGCTGGATATCAATTAGGTTGGGGACTTCAAGGACCTTGTTCAGACGCGCGAAACTCCGGCGCGTCCGGGGGGCGTGAGCGGTTGCCAAGACGGCGACTCCTCGGGCGGTCTAGAGGGGAGGCAGAGACTCGCGTTCGCAGGTGGCCCGGGCCGGCCCCGTCGTGGGTATCCCCTATCACCCGATTACTTCGGGTCCTCGGCGTTTCCCAACGTGGCCGATCGGGCTCCATAGAGCGCGACCATCAAAGATAGCACACGGCAACGCTGCCCTGCGCAGGGGCGTTCAGCTCTCACGGACCCCGCCCCTGGCGACCGCGTATGTGGCGCGGTGCCGCATGATTCGGGCGGCTACGGCTATTGGCTGACCGGGGCAGTGTAGGGGGTTCTGCGGAATCGGGCAAGGCTGGGCGCTCCGCTGCTTGGCGCGCTGACACATGCGTCCGGTTCGGCTGCCGGCGCCGCGCCCGCGCCGACAGCGTGAGACCGCCGCGGCTGCCGTTTCCGGGCGCTATATCCTCGCGCCGTGGGCTTCCACATCACGGAGGGGAACCGTCGCTGGTGGGTGGTCGTCGCCATGACGGTGGCGATGCTGCCGCTGAGCATCGACACGTTCGGCTTCGTCGTCGCCCTTCCGACGATTGGATCGGAGTTCAGCGCAGGCACCGCCGAGCTGGCGTGGATCCTCAACGTGGCCGTGCTGATGTTCGGGGCATGCACGATGGCCGCGGGGAGGCTCGGGGACATCGTGGGCCGTCGGCGCATGGTGATCTGGGGGATGGCGGTGATGGTGGGCTCCTCGATTGGTTGCGCGCTGGCGCCGTCGGTCGGCGTGCTCATCGTGTTCCGTGGCATCGAGGGCGTGAGCATGGCCATGCTGTATGGATCCTCGTTTCCGATCGTGGCCGACGCGTTCCCCGCGGAGCAGCGGGCGACGGGAATCGCGTACTGGGCGGCCGGCTATCTGAGCGGGAACGTGATCGGGGCGCCGCTGGCGGGCTGGCTGGCTGACTCGGTCTCCTGGCGCGCGCTGTTCTGGATCAACCTGCCGCTGATGGCGCTGTCGCTCGTGCTGACCCTCCGGGCCGTGAGCGAATCCCGCGATCCGACGGCCTCGCGGCACATCGACTGGTTCGGGGTCGTCGTTCCGATTCTCGGTCTGCTGGCGCTGCTGTATGGGCTGCAGCAGGCCAACGATGTCGGATGGGGATCCCCGAGGATCGTGCTGGCGTTCGTGATCGCGGCCGTGTTGCTGGGCGCATTCTTCTTCGTCGAGCCGAGGCTCAAGGAGCCGCTGATCGACTTCGGGCTGTTTCGCCGCCGGGGCTACGGCGCCGCGTGCGCGGTGGCGTTCCTGTGCAACGTCGGCCTGGCGGCGCAGCTCTTCTTCACCCCGCTGTTTCTTCAGGGCGCCCTCGACGTCTCGGCTCTGGCCGCGGGGGTGGTCCTGATGGCGGCCTCGATCCCGCGCTGCGTGGTGTCGCTGGCCGCGGGCCGGCTGATCGCGCTCACCGGCACCCGCTCCCTGATGGCGATCGGGATGGTGGCCGTGAGCCTCAACTTCGTCATCTACGCCGTCATGGGCAAGGGCGGCAATCTCGCCTGGATCATCCCCGCCCTGCTGATCGGCGGGATCGGGACTGGGCTGGCCTTCAACGCCTCCAACATCGGGGCGATCCAAGCCAGCGACCCCGAGCGAGCCGGCATGGCCTCGGGTGTCGTTTCCGAACTGCGACTTCTAGGTAACGTGTTCGGCGTCGCTCTGCCCCTGGCGCTGTTCGACGCGTTGACCACTTCCAAGCTGAACAGCCTGACCAGCGGACCTGCGACCTCGGTGGCCTCGACCCACCGGAGCGAGATCAAGGCGTTGCTGTCGGGCTCGGTGTCGGCCCAGGAGAACCTGGACTCGCTTCCCTCCGGCGTGGCGCATGCAGTTGAGTCAGCCGTTCGGGATGTGTTTGCCGCGGGAATGCGGGGGGCGATGGCATTGCTCGCGATCGCCACGCTGATGGCAGTCCCGATCGCCCTCCGAGGCGGTCGCCGGCGGGCCGTCGAAGCCGACGATGTCGCGAGCACCCGACCGGCGGTGTTGGCCGATGATCATCAGTAGACGCGGCGGTCAGCTGTTGCTCGTCGACCAGGTCGAGCACGCCAGGCTGTGCGGCACGCTCGCCGAGCACTGGGGCAACGATCGCTTCGCCACAGTGTCGCCGGCTGGGCCCGTGCACGCGGCGGCGGAGATTCACGACGACGGGTGGCGGGAATCGGATCGCCGGCCCCTGTACAACGCCGAGGAACAGCGCCCGCTCGCCTTCCTCGAGCTCGACCGCGCGGCCCATGTCCGCCTCTACGCCACCGGCGTCGAGCAGGCCTACCGGCGCAGCCCGTACGCCGGGCTGCTGGTGTCGATGCACTGGACCGGGCTCTACCGATCGCGCTGGGGCATGCCCTCGGGCCGGGTGGCGCCGACGCCGGCCGCCCCCGAGGACGCCGTGATCGACCACGAGGAGCAGCGCTGGAGCAAGGTCAAGCACGGGCTGCTCGAGAACCAGCGACGCAGCGACCTCGAGATCGGCCTGTGGCACAACTTCGACGTCCTCCAGGTCTGGGATCTCCTTTCGCTGTTCGCGTGCCTGATGGACCTCACTCCCGTCGAGGGTGTCGCGGCGCGCCCGGTGGCGGCGACACTGGCGAAGATCGACCAGGAGCCCGGCCCGCGGACGATTCCCTCGGTGCCGCTGGCCGCCGCGGGCGAGCGCGTGGAGTTGACGATGACCGTTATCGAGCCCGGCGTGGTGAAGGTGGATCCATACCCATTCGACGTCGACGAGCTGAGCTGCGCCGTGGGGGCACGTGCGATGCCTGACCGCATCTACGACGACGAGGCCGACGCAACGAGCGCGTTCCGCGCCGCCGAGCCCGTGGCGATCGAGTTCCAGCTCGTCACGTAGCGCTCACGTCTCGAACCACAGCGCCGAGCCGTAGGCAATTCCGGGCAGCTCGCGCCGCTCCCAGACGGCATCGGCACGGGCTCGCAGCGCCGGCTCGGTGGCGCAGAAATGAGCCGGGAAGACGAGCCTCGTGCGGCCAGCAGCACCGAGCAGCCACGTGGCCAGCAGGTACTGCTCGCCGAACCAGCGCGAGAGCCACCAGGGGTAGTGATCCAACACCGACGTCGAGATGCTCCCCCCGAAACATCATTGCCCACTCATGAATTCCGGTGCCGCGGAGCCCAAGCGACCCCGCGGCACCGATCAAGCCCTATTTCAGCTCGACGCTGGCGCCGGCCTCCTCGAGGTCCGCCTTGAGCTTGTCGGCCTCGGCCTTGTCGACGCCCTCCTTGACCGCCTTGGGGGCCTCGTCGACGAGCGCCTTGGCCTCCTTGAGGCCAAGGCCGGTGGCGGCGCGGACGACCTTGATCACCTGGATCTTCTTGTCGCCGGCGCCGGTCAGCAGCACGTCGAAGCTGGTCTGCTCCTCGGCGGCCTCGCCACCACCGTCGGCACCGGCGGCGGCCGCCGGCGCTGCGGCCGCGACAGCCGTGGCGGAGACGCCAAACGTCTCCTCGAGCGCCTTGATGCGCTCTGACAGCTCGAGCACGGAAATGCTCTTGAGCTCCTCGATCCACTCTTCTGTGGTTGCCATGGTTCCTCCTTATGCGTCGGACGGTTCCGCGTCCGGCGCGGCTTCCGCTTCTGGTTCAGATTGTTCGGGAGTTTCGGCCTCGGGCTCCTCAGCCTCCTCGCCCGGGGCCTCAGCCTCTTCGGCGGCCTCCGATGGCGCCCCGGAATCAGGTGCATCGTCGCTGGGGGCGGGTGGCTCGGCGGCCTCGGGTTCAGTGGGCGCCTCGGCGGCCTCGGGCTCAGCAGGCGCTTCGGCGGCCTCGGGCTCAGCAGGCGCCTCGGGCTCGGCGACCGGCGCTTCGCCGCTGACCAACCCCTGATCGGCGATGGCCTGCAACTGGATCGCGACCCCCGCGATCAGTGCGTTCAGCCCGCGCGCGAGGCCGGTGAGGGGTGCGGCGATCGTGCCGACGAGCTGGGCGTGAAGGACATCGCGGGCGGGCAGGCGAGCGATCGACCGGATGTCGTCGGCGCTCAGCGCGCTGCCGTCCATGAGGCCGCCCTTGAATGCCAGGACGTTGAGCTGGCGGGCGGTGTCATTGAGTGCCTTGGCGGCCAGGGCGGCGTCGCCCCTGACCAGGGCCAGGGCGGTCGGGCCCTCGAGCAGGGGCTTCAGCGACTCGGTGCCGGCCTTGTCGGCGGCTCGCTCGGAGAGCGAGTTCTTGACGATCCGGAACCGCGTGTCGGTTTCGCGCAGCTTGGCGCGCAGATCCGCCACCTGCGACACGGAGATGCCGCGGTAGTCCACGGCGAAGATTGCCTGGGCCTCCTGTAGCTGGCCGGCGATCTCGTCCACGACTGCTGCTTTTTGGTCTCGATTCATGGTGCCTTTCACAAACAAACGCCCGCGCGGTGGCGGGCGTCGAAACTCGGGCCTGGTGCGGCTCGGTCGAGGCTCCGCCTGCTTCGGACTTACGCGCTGCGGCGGCCGAAGGTCTCGGGCTTCGCTCTACGAAGTGTTCAGTTTACGCGGCGACCGGCTCCTCGACGATGTCGCGGGTACGGCTGGGATCGACCTTTACGCCGGGACCCATCGTCGTGGCGAAGGTGACCGTGCGGATGTAGCGGCCCTTGGCCGCCGAGGGCTTGGCGCGGATCAGCTCCTCGATCACGGCCGCGTAGTTCTCGAGCAGACGGCGCTCCTCGAAATTGCGTTTGCCGATGACCAGGTGAACGATCGCGTTGCGGTCGGTCCGGTACTCGACCTTTCCGGCCTTCGACTCCTCGACCGCTTTGGCGACATCCATCGTCACCGTGCCCACCTTGGGGTTGGGCATCTTGCCCGCCGGTCCGAGGATTCGGCCGAGACGGCCGACGACCGGCATCATGTCGGGTGTCGCAATCGCGACATCGAAGTCGTCGAAGCCCTCCTGGATCTGCTTGGCCAGGTCCTCCCCACCGACGACGTCGGCGCCGGCCTCCTCGGCCTCGCGTGCCTTGTCGCCCTGGGCGAAGACGATGATCTTGACGTCCTTGCCCAGGCCGTTGGGCAGGGCGATGGTGCCACGCAGCTGCTCGTCGGCGTGGCGAACGTTGAGCCCAGTGCGGACGTGCACCTCGACGGACTCATCGAACTTCACGTGGCTGAGCTGCTTGACCAGCGAGATGGCCTCGGAGGGCGAGTACTCGCGTTCGCGGTCGAAGCGCTGCTTGGCGTCGTCGTAAGCCTTGCCGTGATGAGCCATCACACCACCTCCACACCCATCGAACGTGCGGTGCCGGCGATGATCTTCGCCGCGGCGTCGACGTCGTTCGCGTTGAGATCCTTCATCTTCTTCTCGGCGATCTGGCGCAGCTGGTCCTGCGTGATCCTGCCGACCTTGTCGCGATGGGGCTCGGCCGAGCCCTTCTCGAGTGAGATCGCCTGCTTGATCAGCACCGCGGCCGGCGGGCTCTTGGTCACGAACGTAAACGAGCGATCCTCGTAGACGGTGATCACGACGGGAATCACCGTGCCGGTATCGGATTGCGTCTGCGCGTTGAACGCCTTCACGAACTCCATGATGTTGACGCCGTGCTGGCCGAGCGCGGGCCCCACGGGCGGGGCCGGGCTCGCCTGGCCGCCGACGGCCTGGAGCTTGATTTGGGTCAGAACTTTTTTCGCCATTGCGTTGAACCTTCGATAGCCAAACCACAGGGGCGGCGAACGCCGCCCCCCTAAATCTTCTTCACCTGGTCGAAGCCGACCTCGACCGGCGTCTCGCGGCCGAAGATCGAGACCAGCACCTTGAGCCGCTGGGCGTCCTCGTTGACCTCGGAGATCTCGCCCGAGAAGTCAGACAGCGGACCGGAGATGACCTTGATCTGCTCCCCGATTGAGAACTGCGCACGGCTGCGGGGACGCACCTCCTGCTCACGATGGAGCAGGCGGTTGACCTCGTCCTGAGTCAGCGGCACCGGCTCGTTGGAGGCCCCAACGAAGCCCGTGACGCCCGGCGTGCCCTTGACCAGCGTCCACGAATCCTCGTTGAGGTCCATGTTCACCAGCACGTAGCCCGGCATCGTCCGCTTCTCGACCGTCACCTTCTGGTTGTCCTTCATCTCGGACACCGACTCGGTCGGGACCACGATCTGCCGGATCGCACGCTGCTGCCCGAGCGACACGACGCGGTGCTCGAGGTTGTGCTTGACCTTGTTCTCGTGGCCGGAATATGTGTTTACGACGTACCAGCGAAACATTTACTTGAAGTGTCCAGTCAGGATGTAGTTCATCACCTTGCTAGCGAGCAGGTCGGCCAGGCCGAGGAATAGGCCGGCCACGATCACGAACCCGAGCACGACTCCGGTGGCCTGCACCACCTGGCGACGATCGGGCCACTGTACCCGTTGTAGCTCGCGCCAGCTTCCCTGCAGGAAGTTGATCAGGCGGCGACCGATTCCGGGCCGCTTGGCGGGCGTCGCAGCTCCAGGTACGTTAGCGAGCGCCACGTCGTCGGGCGACTCACCCGCGACGCCGGCACCGTCGCGCTCGGCCTCCTCGACCGCCTCCTCGGCCTCGAGCTCGAATTCGGCCTCGTCCTCGTCGCGCTCCTCAGCCAGGTCGGGGCGGCCCAAGGCGAGTTGCGCCTCGGCCAGCTCGACATCCGGGGCCGCGTGGGCGATCGAGTCGGGCGGCTCCTCGCGCTCAACGCGAGCGCCGGTGACCGGCTGCGGACGGCGAGCCCGCCGTTCCTTGGCGCGTTTGCGGTTACGGGCCACGGAGTACCCCGGTCAGCTCAGCGGGTCTCGCGGTGCGGCGTGTGACATCTGCACCAGCGGCAGTACTTGCGCAGCTGAAGTCGCTCCGGGTTGTTTCGCTTGCTCTTGTTCGTTTGGTAATTCCGGCGCTTGCACTCCTCGCAGGCGAGAGTTGCAGCGATCCGAACGTCTCCACGGGCCATCTACGCGCTTCCCGTAGTGGGTGATCAGGTTCCGGCTATCCGGTCGCGGGCGTGATAACGAACGCCGGCCGGCGCCAGGCCTGAGTGTAGCGTCATTCAGCCACCCAGTAGGGTTGGTCTGGGCGATGCGTATCGGGGCCGAAACGCGAAGATCATCGGGGCATCCTGTACTCGGGTCATGGTGCGGGCTGCTCGTCGTCGCGGCGCTCGTCCTCGGCGGATGCGGCGCCGCACCGGGCGCTCGCCGGGCTGCCGCAAGCAGTGGGGCGTCGGTGAGCACCGCGGTCCGCTCATCCCGCGACCTTGGACCGCTGGGCGGGGATGTGCAGCTGCGCCTGGTTCTCGCCCTGGCCGGCCGGCACGACCGCGAACTCGATGGGCTGATCGCGACGGGGCGAACGCTGTCGCCCGCAACCTATGCGCGCCGCTACCTGCCGAGGGCGGCGGCGGTGCGGGCGGCGGTCCGTCAGCTCCAGCCCGATGGACTGCGGGCAAGTTGGAGCCCGGGCTCGCAGGTCCTCGGGGTGAGCGGTTCGGCCGCCGCAGTCGATCGCGCCTTCGCCGTGCGGATCGACCGCTACCGCTCCGCGGGCGGAGCGACGTTCTACGCATCGGCGACCCGTCCACGGCTGCGCGGCTCGCTGCGCGGGCTCGTCAAGGGGGTCTCGGGGCTAGACAACTACGACCGACGGGTCAACCTCGACGGCGGCGCCAGCACCGACCCCTCGTCGGCGGCGTGCGGCCAGACCGTGGGCGGATACTCGCCCACACAGATCCTCGGCGCCTATGACTTCGCTCCGCTGAGAAGCAGCGGCCTGGATGGCTCGGGGCAGACCGTCGTGTTCATCGAGATCGATACGTTCGCGGCCGGGGATCTGGCCTGCTTCAGGCAGCGGTACGGGCTGCCACCGTTCAGCGTGAGTGTGGCGCCGAGCCAGCTGGGCCTGCCGAACACCGGCAGCCACGCTGAGCCAGATCTCGACCTCGAGGTCGTCCACTCGATCGCCCCGGCCGCCCATCTCGTTGTCTACTACTCCGACCCTACCGTCACCGACCTGGCCGCCACCGCGGCCGCGGCGATGAAGGCCCACCCGAGGGCAATCTTCAGCGTCAGCATCGGGGGCTGCGAGGTCGAGAACTTCGATGCCGGCGGCCACGCGCTTCGCTCGCCCGACCAGACGGTCTGGCGTGACGCCCTCAGAGGGCTTGCCGCCACCGGTGGGAGCGCGTTCGTCGCCTCGGGCGATTCCGGCGCCTACACGTGCGGGTCGAGGTTGACGAGCGTCCCGACCGGGGCCGAGATCCCGAGCGTGTCCGATCCGGCATCCGATCCCTACGCGACCTCGGTGGGCGGGACGACGCTGTTCGTCGGGGCCGGCGACACATACGCGGGAGAGGCGGCGTGGGGCGGACCTTTCGAGCAGGATGGCGGCGGCGGCGGCCTGAGCCAGGTCTGGTCAAAGCCGTTCTACCAGAGCGGCCCCACCGTCGACAATCGCCTCTCGGACGGTATGCGACAGGTCCCCGACGTCTCCGCGCTCGGAGACGCTAACACCGGCTGGACCATCTTCCACGACGGCCGCTGGGACATCGTGGCCGGGACCTCAGCATCGGCCCCGCTGTGGGCTGGCCTGGCCGCCCTGATCGACCAGTCGCTGGTCCGGCACGGGTTGCCCACGGTGGGCTTCGCCAACCAGGCGCTGTACAGCTTCGGCCAGCACCCCTCGGCCCAACCCGCGCCGCCGTTCAACGACGTCACCCGCGGGAACAATCTCTACTACTCGGCCACCCCGGGGTGGGATTTCGCGACCGGTTGGGGAACACCGAATGCCGCCGGGCTGGCCGCCGATTTCATGGCATACGAGCGGAGGCGGAGATGAGCGTGTCGTCCGGCTCGCCCGCGCCCGGCCTCCCGCTCGGCGCACGGCCGCGGATGCCACAGCGCGCGAGGCGGCTGCGTCCGCTGACGAAGTTCGCCATCGGCGTGACGGCTCTGGTCATCGGGGCGAGCGCGCTCAAGGCGTTGGTCTCGCCCGGGGCACGGCCACGCCCGTGCGTGGTCGCCTGTGCGTCACCGCCCGGTGGCGCCGGCGCAGCCTTTGGTGGGACCTTCGTCAGTCCCAGATACGGGTTCTCGTTCGGCTACCCCGCGGGCGGACAGTCGGTCACGGTCAGCGGCAACGGCGTCGCCGGACTCGTCTACACGCGGGACGGCCAGTTGCGCGCGGAGCTGCTCGTTCGAGCCGCCCCTCAGCCAACGTCGCTGGAACATCTCATCGGCGACGAGTCCTCGGCACTGTCGGGCCTGCGGATCCAGAACGTCAAGGCCACGGGTGCGATCAAAGGGGCCGAGATCGGCTTCACGCCTGGCCAGGGTGAGTTCTACAGCGGGGACTACACCGACGACACCGGCTCGGTGTTTCCCGTCAAGTTGGGGATCGTCGCCGTCCGGCGGCCGACCGGCTGGGTCGATCTCGTCGGGATGAGCACGATCGGCGCGGAGAGCGGTACGGCGCTCGGCTTCCCCGTGATCGACGCCGTGCTGGACCGGTGGCGGTGGAGCCGATGATCGCGGTGCTTGCCCTCCGCGCTGGCGTGGAGGCCCCCGATGCCAGTCTGTGACCACTGCGGGCGCGAGACGCCGGACGAGCCGTTCTGTACCTGGTGCGGCTCCGACCGCACCGCGGACAGCCCCGATCCGCAACGGCGGGCGCATCGCTTCGCCGCCGCGCCCGGCGAGCATGTGGCGCGACCCGCCGTGATCTCGACGTTGCTGCCGCACCTCCCGACCCACCGCGTGCATGAATTCCGCTGGGGGCTTCTGGCCGGGATCGCCGCCGTAATCGCCCTCGTGATCGCGGGCGCCGTGGTTCCGGCGATCCTGACCGCGGCGGTGTTCGTGCCCGTCCTGTACCTGGTCTACCTCTATGAAGCCCAGGTCTACCGCGACGAGCCGATCCGGGTTCTCGGACTGACGGTCGTGGCCGGCGCCGCCCTCGGGTGCGTCGTCCTGCTCATCGCCCGGGCTCTCATCCCGAGCAGCTCGCCCCTCGAGGTGACGCGAGCGACCGGCGTGCTGATCGCGGCGACGGTCCTGCTCCCGATCGTCGAGGAGATCGTCAAGCCGCTGCCGGCGCTCACCCTGCGCGGCTCTCCCAGCTTCAACGAGACCGTCGATGGCCTGGTGTTCGGCATCGCGGCCGGGCTCGGCTTTGCCGGCGCACAGACGATCATCAACTTCTCGCGCATCATCGGCTACGAGCGCCTGCACACCTCGGCGGGCGACTGGCTGTTCCCCGTGCTCGGAGCAGCGGTGCTGACACCACTGATGCAGGCGAGCTGCACCGGGGCGATCACGGCCTCACTGTGGCGCCGTGGCCGCCAGGGAGGACGGCTCCTGTATGCGGCCGGGTTCCCGGTGGCGCTGCTCGGCCACATCGGCTTCACCCTCGGGAGCCGCCTGCTCCTGAATGCCGGTGCCGGCCAGGTGGCCGCGCTGATCTGGGAGGCCGCGGTCGTCGCGGCGCTGCTCGTGTTCATCCGGGCGCTCCTGCACCGGGCCCTGCTCGACGAGGCCGAGGACTTCGGGCTGCACGAGGCCCTCTGCCCTCACTGCCGCCGGCGGGTCGAGGCGGCCGCCTTCTGTCCCCATTGCGGGGCGGCCGTGCGCGCGGCCCCGAGGACCGACCACGGGGGCCTGGTCTCGGAGGGGACGGCAGCGTCGGGCGAGGCGGCAGCGCCCGGTGGGCCGTAGGCGCCGGGGCCTACTCCGGCAGCTCGACCGGCGATAGCTCCAGATCGAGCAGGCGATCGCCGCGCAGCACCCGAGCCGGGAGCGACCGCCCGATCACGTCGTGGGTCATCAACCGCTGGACGTCATCGACTCGCTCGACCGCGCGTCCGTCGAGCTCGACGATCAGATCCTCGGCCCGCATGCCCGCTCGCTGGGCCGGGCTGCCAGGGGCCACCTCGACCACCTCGACGCCCGACTGGCGATCCAGTCGCACGCGCGCGTGGGGCGGCAGAGGTCGCGGCCCGCCACCGATACCGATGTAGGCGCGCCGCACGCGGCCCTCGCGCATCAGGACACCGATGATCTGGCGCGTGGCGTCATTGATGGGCACGGCCAGGCCAAGCCCGACACCGGCCACCGCGGTGTTGATGCCGACCACTCGGGCCGAGCTGTCGACCAGCGCGCCTCCGGAGTTGCCGGGATTCAGCGCGGCGTCGGTCTGGATCACGTTGTCGATGTAGCGGATGGTGCGACCGGCGCGCGCCGGCAGCGAGCGGCCCAGCGCCGAGACCACCCCGGCGGTGACCGAACCGGCGAAGCCGTTGGGATTGCCAATCGCCACGACCAGCTGCCCTACGCGGAGCCTCTCGGCCTCGCCGAGCACGGCGGGCGCGAGCTCGGTGGCATCGGCGCGCAGGACCGCGAGGTCGGACAGGCGATCGATCCCGACCACCCGGAAGCTCACCTCGCGTCCGTCGACGAACGACGCCCGCCCCGCACGGCCCGGGCCGGCCACGACATGTGCCGAGGTGAGCAGAAACCCGTCGGGGGTCAGCGCCACCGCGCTACCTGCCCCCGCCGGGACGTGCCCGCCGCGGCCACGTCGCGTGACGCGGAGATTGGCCACACTGGGAGCCAGCCGCTCGGCCACGTCGACGACGATGCGCGAGTACGCGTCGAGCGCCTCGGTCTCGTGCCTTACGCCGACCGTGTCCATCGTTCCCGAGCTCACAGCGCGACCGTGATCGTCCGTTCCTCGGTCCCGCGTACGACGGTCAGCTCGATCTGGCCCTCGCCGCGCACGGCGTCGAGCGCCTCGTAGAGGACGTCGACCCGGGTCATCTCGCGATCAGCCACGGCGACGATCAAGTCGCCACGCTCGATTCCCGCGGCGGCGGCGGGGCTGCCGTCCTCGACGGCTCGCACCAGCACGCCATCGCGCTCGGGCAGGCCGACGGCCCGGCGCAGGCGCCTGGCCACTCGAGGCGGCGCGATGGCCACTCCGAGCCGTGCCCGCTTGGGCGTCTCTCCCCGGCTCAGCGCATCGACGCGCTCACGCATGGTTCCGCCGGTCGGGATCGCGAGGATCAGACCGCCCTCGACGCGGATCGAGTTGATTCCCAGCAGGACCCCGTCGGGATCGACCAACGGTCCGCCCGAGGAGCCGCGTGGCAACGGCGCGGTGTGCTCGATCGCCCCGGTGACCCGGCGACCACGGGGGCCGCGGAAGCTGCGGGCGGTCGAGGAGATGAAGCCGGGGGTCACGCGCAGGCCACGTCCGCCGGGGTTGCCCAGGGCGAGGACAGCGAGGCCGATCGTCGGCTCAGCGCGGTCCTCGGGCCACCGCACGGGCTCGGCGTCGCCGGTCTCGACGCTGATCACCGCGATGTCGAGGTCGGCGTCGACGCCGACCACGCGACCGGTCTCGCGCCGCCCGTCGTGGAAGCTGACGTCGACCTCGCCGTGGTTGTGGCGAAGGTTGTGCGCATTGGTCAGCACCTGTCCCGGTGCGATCACAGTTCCGGAGCCGACACCCCAGCCGCGACCGAGTCCGACCACGGCCGGGCCGGTGCGTTCAGCCGAGGCCTCGATCGTGTTTTGAAGTTCCTGGAGAAGCGTCATGTTGGTTCCCCGTCCGCCGGTCGGCCCGACCGCAGGCCTGGTCGATCGTGCAGCTAGTTACTTGCTAAATGCAAGTCGCTACTCTAGCACGTGGTCTGCACGTACGATGTCTCTGGCCATGGCCAACCCCGATTCCGTCACCGAGAGCTTTGCCAGCGCTGACTCCGCCACCGAGAGCGCCGAGGCGCGCTCGGCCCTGGCCGATGCCCTGGCCGCGGTCGGCGACCGCTGGACGCTGCTGCTGATCGCTGCGTTGCTCGATGGACCGCGCCGGTTCGGCGAGCTTCAGGAGGAGGTCGAGGGCATCGCGCCCAACGTCCTCACCCAGCGGCTGCGCCAGCTCGAGCGCAACGCCCTGGTGGTCGCGCGGCCGTACTCCGAGCGCCCGCCCCGCTTCGTGTACGAGCTGAGCGCCGGGGGCCAGGAGCTGGCCGGCGCGCTACGGCTGCTGGCCGGCTGGGGAGCGCGCAATGCCGAGGGCGGTTCCGCGCCGCGCCACGCCGTCTGCGGGACGGCGATGGAGGCTCGGTGGTGGTGTCCGACGTGCGAGCGCCCGGTTGGCGACGACGAGGGCGAGGAATTGCACTTCGCCTAGCGGCTTCGGGGGTCGTAAAAAGTGGCACTCGCCCACGGCGCCAATGGCGAGCGTCACGTTCACTGTGAGCATCAAAGCCAAAGTGACACTCGCGGTGTCGCCGGAGGTCGAGTGTCACGTTTTCAAGGCGGATGGCTATCCCTCCTGGGCCGGATCTCAGGCCGCCCAGGACTACGCGCCCGCGCACCCCCGCCGCCCACGATCGACCGGGAACGGCAGATCAGCGACCAGGGCCGTCTCCAGGTAATCGTCCTCCAGATGACTTCCAGAACCAGGCGCGAGCTCATCCCCCACCCGCCGCAGGGCCGACCGCGACCGGTCGCTCACCACCCACGGCGCCAGGGCCAGGAAATCGCTCTTCGGTCCGGCGTAGCGCCGCAGCGACGGCTGATCCTGGCCGGGCACGAATGAGCCATTCCCGATGTAGTGGCAGCGGCGACCGCCACCGCGCAGCCCCCGCTCGGTGATGGCGCTCTGACCGTCGAAGACCAGATCGGCGAGGTTGCCGACCATCATCGCGGTGACGTTGTAGTCGAAGTCGACCGTGGGATCGCTGACCGTGCGGTAGGTCGAGGTCATCCACGACAGCGGCTGCCACTTCTCGATGCCGTTGCCGTCGGGACCGGTCCACTGACCGGGATTGGCGTCGTCCTGAATGACCAGGTTGGCGCCGAGCTTGTTCAGGCAGCGCATGTAGTAGAGCGCGGTGTCGCTGCACGGGTTCACGCCAGGCCCGGGATCCCCGAACGTGAACGCCGGCAGGCTGGTGGCGAAACCTATCCGGGCGCGGGTGCCGGGCAGCCGGTAGGGCCGCAGGTTGGCCACCGCCGCCGGGCCGGTGGACGGGCCGGGCGTGAAGCCGAGCCCCAGCTCGAGCGAGGTCAGCGGCACCTTCCTGTTGGAGGCGACTACGTTGCGCAGCACGTCCGGGCCGGCGTGGCGCACGTTGCGCGGGCCCCACATGAACACCTCGTTGTACACGCGCGGCGCGCTCGCCACATAGGCCGACGTTGGCCGCGGCCTGAGATCGGGATCGCCAAACGTCACCACGTCCCGGTGAGCACGAGACTGCTTGAACGGTGCCACGTCGCCCGACCCGATCATGTAGAGGTGGTAGCGCTTGGCCAGGGCCGAGAACGTGCCCATGAAGCCGCGCACGACGGTGTCGGTCTCGGCCACGAACCCCTCGTCGAGCCCGCTCATCGACGGGAAGCGCAATTTGTACGCCGCCAGCGGCGCCGCATAGGCCCCGCTCAGGCGCGAAAGTGCGGCAAGCGCGGCGCACGGCGAGCCCCCGGGCCGACACCCCGATGCGGCCGGGTCGGCGAACAGCTTGCGCGCGCTCGCCCCGCGCGGGCCGATGCCCAGTGTGGCCAGTCCCACGTCCTCGTTGAACACGACGATGTTCGGACGGTGGCGGGCCAGATGTGGCAGCACGTAGCGGCGCAGCATGCACTCGATCTTGGCCCGGAACGAGGCGTAGCTGACGACGCTGCGCGCCATTTGCTTGTACTGCATGGCGAACACCCTCGGGGCACCCGGCCGCGGGTCAAGCGACAGGATCGCCGGGTGGGTCCGCCGGGCGGCCAGACCCGCGCACGACAGCGACCCGCGCGCCGCGGCACCCGCGGGGGCCAGAACGGCCACTACGGCGATGATGCCCACGAGCACCGAGAACATCCTTGTCCGCGCCAGCATTCGCGCCAAGCGTGGCACATCGACGGCCATCCCGCCACAATATGCGCGCACGGACGAATGGGTGGGCCGCGGGAGCGAACGCCCCGGGATCAACGGAGACGACAATGTCGAGTGATAACGAGCGCCGGGTCAGCCGACGCAATCTGATTGGCGGCGCGGCGGTCGCCGCCGGCGCTGCCGCCCTGCCCCCGGCGACGGCGGCCGCAGCCAAGCGCCGCACGGGCAGGCCCGTGAAGGCCGACGTGGTGGTCGTCGGAGCCGGCCTGTCGGGGCTCACCGCGGCGCGGCACGTGGTGGCCGCCGGCCGATCGGCGATCGTGCTCGAGGCGCGTGACCGCGTCGGCGGCCGGACGCTCAACCACTCGCTCGGTCACGGCAAGGTGATCGAGGTCGGCGGGCAGTGGATCGGGCCGACCCAGGATCACCTCGCGGCGCTGGCCAAGCAGCTCGGCATCGGCACGTTCAAGACCTACAACAAGGGCAACTATCTCTTCTACGAGAACGGCAAGCTGACGCCGTATTCGGCCACCGGGCCGCTCGGGCCGATCCCGCCCGACCCGACCGCGGTCGTGCAGCTCGAGACCGTCCTCCAAAAGCTCGACGCGATGGCCAAGACGGTTCCGCTGCAGAAGCCGTGGACCGCGCCCAAGGCCGAGGAGTGGGATGGGCAGACATTCGAGACGTTCAAGCGCAGCAATACGCTCGGCTCGGGCGCGGCCAACCTGCTCAACCTCGCAGTCGAGTCTGTGTTCGCGTGCGAGCCGCGGGACATCTCCCTGTTGCACGTCCTGTTCTACATCCATTCGGCCGGCAACAAGAGCACTCCGGGCACGTTGGAGCGCCTGATCAGCACCGCCGGCGGCGCCCAGGACAGCCGCTTCATCGGCGGCTCGCAACTCGTGTCGATCAAGGCGGCCCGGACGCTGGGCCGCCGTGTGATGCTCTCGCAACCCGTCCGCCGGATCGTGCAGGGGCGTGGTGGAATCACGGTGCACACCGACCATCTGACGGTGCACGGCAAGCAGGCGATCGTCACCGGGCCGCCCTCGCTGACCGGGCTGATCGAGTACGACCCGATCCTCCCCCCGCTGCGTGCGCAGCTGCTTCAGCGCTTCCCCCAGGGGACGTCGATCAAGGTCGAGGCGGTGTACAAGAAGCCATTCTGGCGGGCCAGGGGGCTGGCCGGCCAGGTCACCAGCGACACCGGGCCGATCAAGATCACCTTCGACAACTCGCCCCCCGACGGCTCCCCCGGCGTGCTGCTCGGCTTCGTCGAGGGTCACGACGCACGCATGTTCGGCACGCTGTCGGCCGCCCAGCGTCGCAAGCAGGCGATCACGTGCTTCGTGCGCTACTTCGGCCACCAGGCGGCGAACCCGATCGGCTACATCGAGAAGAACTGGACCGAGGAGCAGTGGACGCGAGGCTGCTATGGCGGGTTCCTGCCGCCCGGCGTGCTGACCGACTACGGCCGGGCCATCCGCGAGCCGTTCGGCCGCATGCATTGGGCCGGCTCCGAGACCTCGGACTACTGGAACGGTTACATGGACGGGGCCGTCAGATCAGGCGAGCTCGCCGCGCGCGAGGTGCTGGCCGCGATCTGAACGAGCGCCCGCCCATTGACCAACGTGGCAGGTTTCTAATCGCGAGTCGGCGTCGGCTGGGGACAATGCCGCCATGCTCCGGCTGATCGGCGTCGTAGTCTCGATCGGTCTCGCGGACTCCCTGAACCCGACGACCATCGCTCCCGCGCTGTACCTGGCCACGGGCGACCATGCGCGCAAGGCGGTGCTCGAGTTCACGGTCGGCGTGTTCCTCGTCTATTTCCTCGGCGGGGTGGCGATCGCGCTGGGCCCCGGTCAGCTGCTGCTCTCGCTGGTCCCCAAACCGAGCCCCGAGACACGCCACCTGCTCGAGGTGCTGGCCGGCATCGCGATGCTGATCGCAGCCGCACTGCTGTGGCGCAACCGCGCCCGGCTGGCGACCCGCAAGCTGCCCGCCACCGACGCCAAGGGCCGGTCGGGGGCGATCCTTGGCGCCACGATCACCGCCGTGGAGCTTCCGACGGCCTTCCCGTACTTCGCTGCAATCGCGGCGGTCGTCGGCTCCGGGCTCGGCCCGGCGCGTCAGGTGAGCCTGCTGCTCCTGTTCAACGTGTGCTTCGTGGCGCCTCTGCTCGGGATCGTGGCCACGCTGTGGTTCGCCGGCGATCAGGCCGACCGGTGGCTGTCGATCGGTCGCAATTTCCTCCAGCGGCGCTGGCCGGTGCTGCTGGCCGGGCTGGCGTTGCTGGCCGGCGCGTTCGCGCTACTGCTCGGCGCCACCGCGTTCGGCAGCAACGGTCGCGGGCGCGTCGGGCGCTTCATGCGCGGGTTTCATCACCTGCTTCATCCGTAGCCACGCCCGCCTGGCGGATGATCTTGCGCATGCCGCGCAGCCAGCGCTCGTGCTGGGTCGCTCGGACGGCCATGTAGTCGGCGACGACCGGATGAGGCAGGATCAGCAGTCGCTCCTCGCGGATTCCCTCGACGACGACCTCGGCAACCTCCTCGGGGTCGAGCAGGCCCTCGGCCAGCAGCGGAGCGGCCCCCACCGGATCCTCGATGGCCAGGTCGAGCATTGCCGTTCGCACCCCCTGGGGGCACAGGCAGGAGACCTTGATGCCGGCGTCGCCGTAGTTGATCGCCAGCCACTCGGCCACGGCCACCGCCGCATGCTTGGTGGCGGAGTAGGCGAGCGCCGAGACCTGGGTGAGCAATCCGGCCGCCGAGGCCGTGCTGGCCAGGTAGCCCTCGCCGCGGGCGACCATGTCGGGCAGCAGGGCCCGCGCCGCCCACACGTGCGCCATCACGTTGACCTCCCACGTCTTCTGCCATTCCTCGTCGGAGGCCTCGGGGCCGCCGCCGGGGCCGGCAATGCCTGCATTGGAGAAGAACAGGTCGATCGGACCGCCCGCCTCCTTGGCCTGCGCGACCAGGGAGCGGATCTCGCTCTCCCGGGAGACGTCGGTGGTGATGGCCAGGCCGCAGACCTCCTCGGCCACAGCCTGGGCGGAGTCGCCGTTCAGATCGGCCACCACCACCTTGCGGGCTCCCTCGGCGGCGAAGCGCCGAGCCAGCGCACGGCCGATGCCGCTGGCGGCGCCCGTGACGACTACGTGTCGATCGGCAAGTTCCATATCCGGCCGCGCACCCTAGTGGACCCCACCCAGACATTCCACCTATGGCGGCCCCGGGTGGGCGCCAGGCTTTGTCCTGACCACCGGCGGCGCCGCGTGGCGACTTTGCCGCCTTCTTCAGCGGCTGAGGCAGCCGGCGCCACCGTCGCGGTCCGTCAGGGCACCGCTGCTACTGGTTGATCGCGATTCCAAATGAGGGGTCCCGGGGTTACGGTTTGTGCCCCGTCCGGGCTTCGATCCGGCCTTCCCCGAGGAGAACCAGAGACATGGACTTCGAGTTCACCGACCGCAGCAAGGAACTCCGCCAGCGACTGCTGACCTTCATGGACGAACACGTGTACCCGGCTGAGGCCGTGTACGACGAGCAGTTGGCCGCGTCGGGCGACCCCCACTCCCACCCTCCGGTGATGGAGGAGCTGAAGGAGCGAGCGCGCGAGCTGGGGCTGTGGAATCTGTTCCTGCCCTACGAGAACGAGGACGGCGTACCCGGACTCAGCAACGCCGAGTACGCCCCGCTGGCCGAGATCATGGGCGCAAGCCAGATCGCCCCGGAGGCGTGCAACTGCGCTGCGCCCGACACCGGGAACATGGAGGTGCTGTCGGTGTTCGGAACTCGCGAGCAGAAGGACCGGTGGCTCCGGCCCCTGCTGGAGGGCGAGATCCGCTCGGCCTTCGCGATGACCGAACCCGACGTGGCCAGCTCGGATGCCACCAACATCCAGATGCGGATCGAGCGCGATGGCGACGAATACGTCCTCAGCGGTCGCAAGTGGTGGGCGTCGGGGCTCATGCGCGAGCGCTGCCGGATCATGATCGTGATGGGCAAGACGGATCCCGACGGCCCGCTGTACCGCCAGCAGTCGATGATCCTCGTGCCCCGCGACACGCCCGGAGTGAAGGTCGTACGCAACCTGCCGGTGTTCGGGTACACCGACCCGGAGGGACACGCCGAGGTCAACTTCGAGAACGTCCGCGTCCCGGCCGCGAACCTCATCGCCAATGAGGGCGACGGCTTCTTGATCTCGCAGGCCCGGCTCGGCCCGGGTCGCATCCACCACTGCATGCGCTCGATCGGTGCCGCCGAGCGGGCACTCGGGCTGATGTGCCGCCGCGCCGCCTCGCGGGTGACCTTCGGCGAGCCCGTGGCCTCGCGCGCGAACATCCAGGACTGGATCGCCGAGTCGCGAATCGAGATCGAGATGGCCCGGCTGCTGACCCTGAAGGCCGCGTGGCTGATGGACACCGTCGGTAACAAGCACGCGCGCACCGAGATCTCGGCCATCAAGATCGCCGCCCCCGAGGTGGCTCTGCGCGTCGTCGACCGCGCCATCCAGGTCTACGGCGGCGCCGGTGTCTCCGATGACTTCCCACTGGCCAGCATGTACGCGCATCTGCGCACCCTGCGGCTCGCCGACGGTCCCGATGAGATTCACAAGCGCACGATCGCTCGCCATGAGATCCGCCACTGGGCGTCCGACCCCGTGCCGGCCGTGACCAGTTAGCTCGTGGCCGACGGGTGGCTCGCCGCCAGCGGTCGGCTGATCCGCAGCCAGGCCGCGATCTTTGCCGTGCTCGCGATCTGGGCCTTTGCCCCACTCCTGGTCGCGGTCATCCACGTAGCCAGCCATGGCGGGGCCGGCGTTCACCGATCGCCAGGTGTTCATCGGAGCCCGCCCCGCTCGCGCGTCGGGCTCGCGATCCCGACGGTGACAAGCTCGACGTTGTCGCGCGCCAGCGCCGGGTAATAGTCGTTCGAGGGCAGGATCCGCTTGCACCCCAGGCGGTAGGTTGGGGTCAGCTCCCGGCGGAGCTCCGGATCGCTGATCGCCCGGTGCATGTGACGGCGCGCCCATGCCTCGCCGGGCCTGAGCAGGCGCGGATACCGGGTGATCGCCACCCCGACGCTCTCGGTAACGGCGAAGATCGCCGCCCGCACGGCCTTCTGCGTCGCGGGAGCCTTCGCGTACAGCGTCTGCTCCAGGCGCGAGATCGGGCGGTCGAGCTTGGGCACCACCCATGGCGCCGTGCGCTGGAACACGATGACCTGGTCGGCCTCGTTCGCCACGCGGGGTATCAGCTGGATCGCGCTCGCCCCGGTGCCGATCACACCGATGCGCTTGCCGGCCAGCGGCACGTCGTGGTTCCACTGCGCGGAGTGGAACAGGCCGCCGCGCGGAGTGGAACAGGCCGCCCTGGAAGTCCGCGAGACCGTCGATGTCCGGGTAGGCCGGGCGGTTCAGGCCGCCGAACCCCCCAACCACGAAGCGCGCGCTGAGGGCCGGCTCGCCGGCGATCTCGACCTCCCACCGCTGGGCTTCCTCGCCCCACCGCGCGCCGGTCACCTCGGCGCCAAAGCGCAGGTGTTCACGTATCTCAAAGCGGTCGGCGCAATCCTCGAGATACGCGCGGATCTCACCGTTGCGGCGTACAGGTGCGACCAGTACGGGTTGGGGGCGAACGAGTACGAGTAAAGGGGGGTCGGCACGTCGCACGCGCAGCCGGGGTAGTGGTTATCGCGCCAGGTGCGGCCGAGCGCGTCGGCCCGCTCGAGCACGACGAAGTCATCGATCCCTGCGCGTTTCAGTTCGATCGCCATGCCGAGGCCGGCGAACCCGGACCCGACGATCACGATCTCGTGGTGAGCCCTCATCGCGCGGCCCTGGTGACCAGGACCACCTGGTCGTTTGCCCAACCGTCGTTCATGTGCATCTCCCGTTCCACACGAATGTCACAGTGACGTAGCTACACAAGTGTTACATGATGGTCCGGATGACGCAAGTCGCTTCCACCTGGCAGCCTTCAGCCGTGGCCACGCAACCCCAACGCACCCCCCGGTTGGCGCCCGAGGTGCGCCGCGCACAGTTGCTGGACGCCGCACTGGACGTCGTCGTCGACAGCGGGTTCGACGCGGTGACCGTCGAGGCCGTCGCGCAGCGGGCCGGCGTCACCCGCCCCGTCGTGTACGACATTTTCGGCGACCTGGAGGGATTGATGCTGGCGCTGATCGACCGCGAGGAGGACACCGCGGTGGCGCCGCTGCTGGCCATCGTCGGGCCCGATCCGGGCGACGACGTCGATCCCGAGGCGTTCCTGTTCGAGGCGATCCTGGCCTTCCTGCGCGCGGTCAGGTCAAACCCGCGCACGTGGCGGCTGGTGCTGATGCCACCGCGCGGCAGCTCAGGCGAACTGCGCGAGCGAACCCGGCGCAGCAACCGGCTGCTGGCCGAGCGGATCACCCGGCTGCTCGACTGGGGAATCGCCCGTCGCGGCGGCCCGCAGGGGCTGGACCACGAATTGCTGTCGCGGATGATCGTCGCCGCCGGCGAGGATGCGGCGCGGCTGATGCTGGCACATCCCCGGCGCTACTCGCCCGAGCGCCTGGCCGGCCTCAGCCGGGGCCTGCTCGCGCTGACGCCACCGGATCTGCAGCCGCACGGCACCACGGCGCCGGCGCTGGGCGTGCCGGCCGGGGCTACCCCGGCGGTGGCGTCGCCACCGTTGCCGGGCCAGCGGGTCCCGCGCCCCCAGCGGCGCGAGCAGCTGCTCGACGTGACCCTGGCGCTGCTGTCCGAGGAGGGCTTCGACGCGCTGAGCATGGAGGCGGTGGCGCGGCGCGCCGGCGTCAACCGGGTTGTCGTCTACCGCAGCTTCGCGAACCTGCAGCTGCTGCTGGTGACTCTGCTTCGCCGCGAGGACCGCCGTACACGCACGGCGCTCGACGCGCTGCTGCCAAGCGAGCCCGTCGGGGCGACACCGGGCCGGCTGCTGGGCGAGACGCTGGCCCAGTTCCTGGCCGCGGTGGTGGCGCGACCGCAGACGTGGCGGGTGGCACTTCTTCGCCCCGAGAGCACCCCGGTCGCCCTGCAGAAGCTGGTCAGTCGCCGGCGAGCCCAGATCGCCCAGCGCCTGGAGCCGCTCGTGCGGTGGGGCGTCGCCGCCCTCCCCGCCGCGCCCGACGACCTCGACACCGACATCCTGGCGCGGATGTTGCTGAGCATCGCCGAGGAACAGGGCCGGCTGGCGCTCGACAACCCTGACTTCCCGCCCGAGCGGCTGATCCGGAGCTCATGGGTGCTGCTCGATTCGCTCTGAGCGGAAAACGTGACACTCGCCTACCCGCCGAGGCGCCATTGCCACGTTGGCTCTGACCCTCAAAGTGAACGTGGCACTGGCACCCGCGAGCACGGCGAGTGTCACGTTTTCAACGATGCCCCTGGCGCGCTGGCCAACGGAGCGCCGGCGCGGGGTTGAATGCCCGCGCCAGCGATAATCGCTACCCGGATGAGGCTCCCTACCGCCCCGATCGCCGCCGCCGGCCTGATCGCCGGCTATGCCGTCGCCGTGGCCACCGGCTCCCGGCCCCTGGGCGGCTTGGTCCTGCTTGCCTTCGCGATCGTCTGCATCGCTGTCTGGCTCCGCCGCGACGGCCGTCGTAGGGCCGCGATCCTCACCGGCGCGGGGATTCTGGCGTTCGCGCTGTCGCACGTCCTGGGGCTGGTCATCGGCGCCTGGCCGGCGGTGCTGGTCAGCGCCGGGGCAATTGGCGCCGTGTGCTGGCGCGTCTCGGATGCCCGGCGACCGACGCTCGCCTGACCGCACGTGGACGAGGACGAGCTCGATTCGTATCTGGACGACGTCCTGATCGGCGGCCGCGAGCGCGGGCAGGTCGTGATCGCCAACTACGACCCCGCCTGGCCGCGCCGTTTCCTCCTCGAGCGCGACCGGATCCGCGCGGCCATGGGCGGCGCGGCCATCCGCATCGAGCACATCGGCTCGACCTCGGTTCCGGGGCTGGCGGCCAAGCCGATCGTCGACGTGCTCGTCACCGTGGCCGACCCCGAGGCCGACGAGCTGGTTGCACCCACTCTCGAGGCGGCGGGCTACGAGCTGCGGGTTCGCGAGGCTGGACACAGCATGTTCCGCACCCCGGCTCGCGACGCCCAGGTCCATGTGTGGGCCGACGACGACGGCGAGGTCGACCGCTACCTGATGTTCCGCGACCGGCTGCGCACCTCGCCCGAGCGCCGGCGGGAATACGAGCGGCTCAAGCGCGAGCTTGCGCAGCGTGACTGGCCCGACATCAACCACTACGCCAACGCGAAGGGCCCGTTCATCGAGTCGGTCCTCGCCGAGGAGGAGCGCGGTTAGGCAGCGCCACCTGCCGAGCCCCGAGAGTCACTCGAGATTCCGGCCGAAGTACGCGCGCGAGTGCGCGGCGGTCGGCTATGGCGCACCCTCCAGCGACGGCGCCGACACGCCCCCGTCGTAGAGCGCCGTCTGATCGATCTCGGCGAAGGCCGTGTGGCCGGTGAGACCGAGCGCAACGTCGATGTCGGCTTTCATCACCCGCAGGATGTGGCGGACGCCGGCCTCGCCGCGCGCGGCGACGGCCCACGCCCACGCCCGTCCGACGAGCACGGCCTGGGCGCCGAGTGCGGCCAGCTTGACCACATCGAGCCCTGTGCGCACACCGCCATCGGCCAGCACCGCGACCTGACCGCCGATGGCGGCCACGACGTCGGGAAGCGCCCGAGCCGTCGATGGCACCGAGTCGAGCTGGCGCCCGCCGTGATTGGAGACGATCACGCCGTCGACTCCGGCGTCGACCGCCCGCCGGGCGTCCTCGGGGTCGAGCACCCCCTTGACGACCAGACGGCCGGCCCAGTTACGCCGCACCCATGCGATGTCATCCCAGGTCACGCTGGGATCGAACTGTGAATCGACCCATTGGCGAAACGCGGCCGGGGTGCGCGCGTTCGGGACCGCCTTCTCGAGATTGCCGAAGGTCAGCGGCTTTCCCGCCACCGGAACATCCCGCACCCAGTGCGGATGCGAGACGAGGTCGGCCCCGCGGAGCACCTTGGCCCACAGCGGCGCGTCACCGACCACCGAGTTGCGCGTGTCGCGGTGACGCGCGCCGGTGACCGCCAGGTCGATGGTCAGGACGAGGATCGGGGAGCCGACGGCCTGCGCGCGCGCCATCAGCTGCTCGGCGTAGCCCCGATCGCGCATCACATAGAGCTGGAACCAGGGCGGGACCGAGGTCGCGCGGGCGACCTCCTCGATGCTACAGATCGACACCGTCGATTCCACGAACGGCACCCCCGCCGCCTCGGCCGCCCGCGCCGCCTGCACCTCCGCGCGGCGGGCGAACATGCCGCCCAACCCGACCGGTCCCAGGATTACGGGAATGTCCAGCTTCTGTCCCAGCACCTCCACCGACGGATCGCGGGTCGAGACGTCACGCATCACCAGCTGCCTGAGCAGCACGTGCTCGAGATCGGCCACGTTGGCCCGCAGCGTCGACTCCTCGTACGCCCCGCCGTCGATGTAGTCGAACAGCTGGCGTGGAAGCCGGCGGCGAGCCAGCTCTCGGTAGTCGAGGATCGTCGCCGGCACGAGGCCGAGAGGTCGATCGGCGTGAAAGCGCACTGACGCGAGCCTAACGAAGGCCGCCCGCTCCGGACGGCCGCCTCGGTAGCGTGTGGTCGTGGCGCAATTTCACTGGGATCCGGCGAGCTATCTGTCGCTCATGCACGAGGAGGTGCCCGACTACGAGCAGCTCCAGAACGAGACGGCGGCGGCGGTCGGCGCCAGGGCGCAGCTCGTGCTCGAACTCGGCACCGGCACCGGCGAGACCGCGCGGCGCGTGCTGGACGCCAATCCGACGGCACGCCTGATCGGAATCGACGCCAGCAGCGAGATGCTCGTTTGGGCCAGGAGCGTGCTCCCGGCCGAGCGGGTCGAGCTGCGCGAGGGCAGGCTCGAGGACGCGCTGCCGGCCGGACCGTTCGACGTCGTTGTCTCCGCCCTGGCCATCCATCACCTGGACGCCGCGGGCAAGGCCGATCTGTTCGCTCGCGTGTCCGGAGTCCTTGCGCCCGGGGGTCGGGTGGTTATCGCCGATGTGATCGTCCCGGCTGATCCAGCTGACGCGGTGACGCCGATCGATGACGGCTACGACATGCCGAGCACGATCGCCGACCAGATTCGGTGGCTTCAGGACGCCGGACTAAGTGCGTGCGTGAGCTGGAGCCGGCGTGACCTCGCCGTGCTGATCGGACAGTCGCCGACCGCCGATTGATCTGCCTCAGCCGGTCGCGGTCGCACCCTTGAGGCCCGCGCACGCGGCACGCATGCTGGGCACCGAGTGAATCGCTCGCACATGCCAGCCGAGCCCGTCGGGCTTGAACAGGACGATCGGCTTGCCGCTGTGGATCGAGCGCCCCGGCTTGTAGCCGACATTGCCTACGTTCAGGCCGACCTCCCAGGCCAGCGTGCTCTGGAAGCCGACAACCGAAACGGGCTGACCGCAGGCGAGGATCTTCCCCGGCCCGCCCTCGCGGTCGATCACGTCGTGCAGCCGATCGATCTGCGTGCCGGCCTGCCGGCGCTGGTTGACCTCGTCGCGGGCAATCCGCGCTCGATCACGACCGGCGGGGACCAGGCCGACCACGAGGATCAGCACGAGTGCGGCCCCCGCCCAGCGGAGCGGAGGGCTGGCCTCGGGGGCCAGCGCGAGCAGACGCCCGACGCCGGTGCCGGCTATCACCACCATCACGGCCGCCGGCTCGATCAGATAGCGCGGCACCCCCGACCACCCGTGGAGCGCCAAGGCGATCTCGATCACCACCCAGGTGACGGCGGCGATGGCCATGGCGAGCACCGCGCGCTCGCGGCGGGCGATCGCGAAGCCGAGCCCGACCAACGCCGCGAGCCACATCGGCAGCTCGTACAGGCCGAAGAAGCGGCCAATGACCCCGGTGATCTTGTTTCCGTGGATGACATTCACCGAGTTGAGAGCCAGGTCCCCGGCCCGGAACCAACTCTTGGCCGTGAGCGCCGAGATCCCGAACCACATCGCCGGGATGAGCACGAACCCACCCACCACGAACGCCCGGGCCTGGGGGCGCGCCCGCCACGCCCACACGCCGTAGAGGCCCGTAAACAGCCATGCCTCCGGCCGCCCGAGTGACGCCAGCACAAGCATCGAGAAGGCGAGCCGAGGCCGGTCTGAGAGATGGAAGTCGATCGCCGCCAGGCACAGCGACAGAACCATCAGATCCGAGTTGGAGATGAGGATCAGGCGCCAGTAGAGGCTGATCCCCAGCAGCCCCAACCCGGCGAAGGCTCCGGCCACGTACGGCGCATAGCCACGCCCGGGACACGGCCCCGTGAGCCGAAAGGCAAGGCGAGCTGCGAACACCGACCCGGCCAGGGCCCCGGCCACCGCGGTGACCATCCACAGAAATGGTTGTCCGTCGCCGGCCAGCGCGTACGGGAAGGTGAAGAGAAAGGTCAGCGGCTTCCACGACGGAGCACCGTCGGTGTTGAGGTTGCCGTGCAGTGCCTGGCGGCCCCACACCAGCCATCCATACGCGTCGTACTCGGGACGCATCCGGGTCAGGACGACGAACAGGACCGAGACGATCAGAAGGACGACCGCGACCACCCACCACGCGTACCTCGAGAGCAGATCGCGAAGCGGCCCTCGGGTGTGCGCGCGCAACGCGCTTGCGGCGTGGCCGCCGGGAGGCGCTGGGATCGTCGTATCGGTCACCCGAGGCGGCGACGCTAACACAAGCCTCGGGCGCCCGACGCTAGCGTCCGGCGGTCAAATCACGTTTGCCGGGTCGGCGCAGAGGGCTGGCCGAACGGGCTGTCGGCCCTGAGCCGATCACAGGCCACGCGATCTCGGGACAGCATGTGGATCGGGCGGACCTCCCAGCCGAGGTCGTGGGGCTTGAACAGCACGATCGGTTCGCCCTGATGGATCGCCTTACCGGGCTTGTGGCCGACGTATCCCACATTCATGCCGAGCTCGAAGGCGAGCGTGCTCTGGTAGCCGACCAGCGAGGTCGGCTGGCCGCAGGCACGTATCCGCCCGGCGCCTCCGACCTCGTCGATCAAATCCTCCAGGCGGCCGATCAGGATGCCCGCGTGGCGGCGCTGATCGATGGCCGTGCGGGCAACGCTTATCCGATCGTGGACCACCGGCACCAGCGCGGCGAGCAGAACCACCACCGGCACCACCCCGGCCCAGCGCAGCGGTGCAGCAGGTACGGGGACGGCGGCGATCAGGCGAGCGACGCCGGTGCCGGCGATCACCACCAGCACGGCCGCCGGCTCCAACAGATAGCGCGATTGCGCCGGCCAGCCGTGGACGGCGAAGGCGATCTCAACCGCCACCCAGGCGACGGAGGCCGCCGCGAGCACCAGCACGGCTCGATCGCGGCGGGCAATGGCGAACCCCAGCCCGACGGCGGCAGCCAGTTGCATCGGCAGTTCGTACAGCCCGCTGAAGCGATCGAGCACGCCAGAGATGGCGTCTCCCCGCAGCGCCGTCGAGTTGTTCAGGGCGAGATCTCCCGCCTGCAGCCAGCTCTTCGCGGTGAGCGCGGAGATGCCGAACCACAGCGCCGGCACCAGCGCGAGCCCGGCCAGGACAAGGGCCCGGGCCTTGGGATCCGCGCGCCACATCCATACGCCGTACAGGCCCGTGAACAGCCACGCCTCGGGCCGGCCCAGGGCTGCCAGCACGAGCGCCACGAAGGCCAGCCGCCGCCGTCCGTGAAGGTGGCAGTCGATCGCGGCCAGGCACAGTGCGACGATCATCGGGTCCGAGCTGGAGATCAGGATCTGCGGCCAGTAGCCGCCGATGCCCAGCACGCCAACGGCCGCGAATGCGGCAGCGATGAAGGGGGCGTAGGGCCGGCCGGGGCAGGGACCGCTCAGGTGATAGGCAATTCGGGCGGCAAACACGGATGCGCTCAGTGCTGCCGCCACCGCCGTGACCATCCACAGCCACGGTTGGGCGCTCCCAGCCAGCGCGTAGGGGAACGTGAACAGGAAGGTCAGCGGCTTCCAGGACGGCGCGCCGTTGGTGTTGAGATTCCCGTGCAGCGCCTGCCGACCCCAGACCAGCCACCCGTAGCCGTCGTACTCAGGTTGCATCCGCGTCCAGGCGACGAACCCGATCGACACGACGGCCAACCCAAGCGCCACCGCCCACCCGCCATACCGCTTCAGCATGGTTGCGTCGCTCACGTTCCCGAGCGACGCTAGGCCCCGTCTATGAGGGGAAAGTGAGTCGGTGGCTAGGCCGGCGTGACGGGATCTCCGACGCGGATCACGCCGGGGCCCAGGATGTCGGCGCGCAGGCCTCCGCGATGGACGAACCCCCTGAGCACGCCGGGCTGCGTGAGACGTTGCCAGTGGGCACACGGCTCACACAGCCGCTGCCCGTAGCACTCGAGCTCACCGACCCGGAAACGCCGGCCGACGAGGTCGTTGAGCGAGATTCCGTGCGTGACGACGTTGCGCCGTGCCTGCGCCGGCGCAAGCAGGCTGCCGTCGGCCAGGTGCACGCTGGCCAGCGCCTCCGACTCGACCAGCGTCAGGGCCGAGCCGGGAAGATGCTCACCGGAGAAGGTGCCCGTCTGTGCGCCATACCGGTCGCCGACGAGGCCATCCGCGGTGGCGCGTGCCTCGCTCACCGACTCCATCGCGGCGGTCGCGGTGGGGGCCACGTATAAGCGCTCGACCCGACCGACGCCGAGCCGCTGCGAGGCCGGCAGTCGCGAGGGCACGACCTCGAGGGACGACACCACGTAACCGACCTGCACCAGGTCCTCGGCCTCGACCAGGAGACCGGCTGGATCGAACACCGGACCCGACGGGACGCCGAACATCACCACCCACCGTGCCGAGCGCCCGATCGCGGCAATCCAAAAGCCGGGCCAGCTGAACGCCGCCGGCTCGGCGATGGGAACCAGACCCAGCCCCTGGGCCGCCAGCCATGTCCGCCACCCAACGCCCGGGTCTTCCTTCGGCGGCACCGGGAGCTCGGCGACGTCGCGCTCGAGGACGTAGGCCAGGCAGGCCGCGAAGGCGGGGTTTCGGAGGTCCTGGGGGGCGTCGTTCATGTCTTCATTTCACCAGGGTTATCCTGCGCTCGTGAATGAGGGCGCCGGCGAGCTCGAGATCAGCTACTCGCCCGGCCTCGAGCTGTGGCTGGCCGAACAGGGCGTCAGCCTGGCCTTTGCCATCCCGCCGGCCAAGCTGTTTCTGATCGGACTCGACGACGAGGGCGGCCTATCGGCCTTCGAGCGAACCTTCAACAAATGCATGGGACTGGCGTCGCCGGGGTCAGGCACGATCTACCACCGCTACCAGCTGTCAACTCGAGAACGCGCTGCGGCCCGGCGCGCGGCACGATGGGTTCGATCGCCTGTTCATTCCCCGACGGGTCTGGACCACCGGGTACCTCAACTGTCACGACGTCGCCACCGACGGAGCCGGGAGGGTCGTCTTCGTCAATACCCGCTTCGGTTGCCTGGCCACGGTCAGCAATCGCTACAGCTTCGAGCCGCTGTGGTGGCCGCCGTTTCAGACGCGGCGCACTCAGGGCGACTGCTGTCACCTCAACGGCGTGGCGATAGTGGCCGGCCGCCCCACGTACGTGACCAGCGTCAGCCGCACCAGTGAACTCGACTCTTGGCGCCGCCATCGTGCCGGCGGGGGAGTGATCACCGACGTCGCGTCCGGCGAGGTGGTATGCGCCGGCCTGTCGATGCCCCACTCGCCCCGTGTGTACCGAGAAGAGCTGTGGGTCACCAATGCCGGCACGGGTGAATTCGGCCGCGTCGACCTTAACCACGGTCGGTTCGAGCCGCTGGCCTTTGCCCCGGGTTTCGTCCGCGGCCTGACCTTCACCGGCGACTACGCCGTGGTCGGCTCGTCGAAGTTTCGAGGTGGCGGGCTGTACTCGGGTCTGCCGCTCGACGACGCGCTGGCTCGCGCCCGAACCGAACCGAAGCTGGGGATCTTCGTCATCTCGTTGAACACCGGGCAGATCGTCGAGTGGCTGCTGGTCGACGGACCAATGCACGAGCTGTTCGATGTGATCGTCCTCCCTGGGGCCCGGCGTCCAGCGGCGCTGGGCCTGCTCAGCGACGAGATCGAGCATCTCGTCTTCTACGACTCGAGCTCGTTGGCCACCGGCATGGCGTCGTCCGGGCGATGAACGACTTCGAACTGATCAGGCTCGCGTTCGACGAGACGCGGGCGACGGGCGATCTCGCCGGGTGGCTGGTCGCCGAGCGACTCACCATCGCGCTCACCAAGGCCAACAGCCTGTTCCTGGTCGGCGTCGATGCCGGAGGTCTCCCCGCCGTGACCGATTGCGTCTACGGCCTGTGCATGGGGCTGACGGCGGTGGGCGCGGACACGCTCCTGCTGGCCACCAGGTATCAGATCTGGCGGTTGGAGAACGCGCTGCCGCCCGGCCAGACCACCGACGCCGGCCACGATCGCCTCTACCTGCCCCAGACCGCGTGGACGACCGGGACCCTGCTGGTTCGCGACCTCGCGGCCACGGACGACGGATCGATCGTGTTTGTCAACGGCCTGTTCTCGTGTCTGAGCAGTCCCAGCCCGCGACTGAGCTTCGAACCCGTCTGGCTGCCGCCGTTCATCTCGAGCCTGGCGCCCGAGGAGCGATGCCACCTGAGTGGCCTCGCGCTCGAAGAGGGTCGCCCGGCCGTGGTCACTAGCGCGAGCACCAGCGACAGTCCCGGCGGGTGGCGCGAGCAGCAGCATGACGGCGGCGTTGTGCTGTCCGTACCAGCAGGCGATGTGATCGCCACTGGACTGTCGATGCCGAATTCGCCGATCGTTCGCGACGGCGTGCTGTGGCTTTGCAACGGAGGCCGCGGGGAGCTTGTCACGGTCGACCTCGACGACGGCAGTGTGACGACCGTGGCGACGGCGCCCGGGTTCACGCGCGGCCTCGCGCTGCACGGCGAGCGCGCGATCGTCGGCGTGTCCGGTCCGCAGCGAAATGACAATTTCGCCGGGCTCCCGCTCGCCGAACGGCTGCCGGACGAGAGCCAGAGTCGGTGCGGGATCTTCGTGATCGGTCTGGCCACCGGGGAGATCGAGCATTCGCTCACGTTCTCGGGGGGTTCATCGGACATCCAGGCGCTCACCGTATTGCCCGGCGTCCGCTCCGCCGCCGCCGTGGCCTTCGCCGGCGAGGACGTCCAGGAGCTCGTGACCGTCCCGCATGCGTCGGGAACCTAGCCCGGGCGCCCTTCTGGCAGATCCGCGGTGGCCAAGCTGCTCAGAAGCTACAAGCCACATCGGTCCTGTCGGCGCTGGTTGGTAGGTTGCCGGCGTGCGCAGCGGCATATTCGAGATCGTCATCCCGGGCCATCCCGCTGGCTGGGTGGTGGTCGGTCGGCGGGCGCCTGATCGCGACCTCCTGGCCAGGACCGTTCCGATGCTCCACGCGGCGAGCCTGGCCACGGTGACCATCGATCTCCCGCCGCGCGTCGCCACCGCCGCCGCGTGTGTGCGGAGCGCTTCGGAGAGACTGCGCCAGGAGATGGCCGGCGGGATGCCGGTGGCCTATTTCGGGGCGGGCCCGGCCGCGCGCCCCGGCTGGATCGCCGCCGCGGCCCGAGAACTCGATGGCGTGATGGCCTGGAACCCAAGCGCGGCCCGTGTACGCGGGATCGCGTGTCCGTCGCTGCTCGTCGTCGAGCACCGCGCCCGCGATGTACCGCGCCGGCTGTTGACGGCGCGGGCCTTGGCCTGGCAGCTCGGCGGCGACCTCGAATTCGTGACCGGCGGCGCGCCACTCGATGCCGGCGTGCTGGCCCGGTGGTACTGGGACCACATCCTGTCCCCTGTCCCAGTGCTCACGCCGTCCGGCGTCTGGGCCGGCCGGGCGCGCAGGCACGCGGCCAGACTTGGCGTGGCGGCCGCGTTGCTCGTTCCCGCGGCCGGTGTGGTGGCCGTCGGGCCGGCCAGTGCCGCGACGCCGATTCCGGATTTCGGCCAGGGCTCGACATTGAGTTCAAACCAGATCCGCGGTGACAGCTCGGGCGGCGGCACGCGCGGAACCAAGGACGCCGCCGGCAAATGGGTTGGCGTTAAGCGGCTGACCGCCGCGTCGATCGGGGGCGATGGGAACGCCACACCGGACTTCACCGGGTCCCACGCCCTCATCGATGGCTCGGGCCTGAAGTGGTTCCTCAACGACAACATCACCTTCAGCACGAGCTCGAGCGCCAGCGCGGCGATGAGCGAGGCCAGCTACACCCACGCCGTGCCGGCAACGACGAGCGCGGGTGGTACCACCCCCGAGACGCTGAACGACGCTTACGACGGCTACGAGACGCTCTGCATCTCCATCGACAACAGCGTCGGGGCGACGTGCGAAACGGGCAATGCCAACTTTGGGATCTACACAAGAACGGTGCCGCCACGCCGGACCCGAACTGCCCCAGCGATCGGGAGTTCGACTTCAACGACCAGACGATCAACGGCCTCACCGTCTCGCGCGAGGTGTTCGTCCCCGACAACGACAGCTTCGCGCGCTGGATCGACATCGTGCACAACCCGGGGAGCACGACGGCCGACGCGACGCTGATCATCGCCAACAACCTCGGCTCGGACAACAACACCGTCATCACCGACGACTCCTCGGGCAACACGACGCCGACCACGGCGGACAGGTGGGCGGCGACATTCCAGAACTACACGGGTAGTACGAGCACGGATCCGCGCCTTGGTCATGTTTTTGGCGGCGTTGGAGCACCCGCCGGGCTGACCGGCCTGCACTTCCAAAATGGCGACGACAACCCGTTCTGGGGCTACACCCTCCACCTCGCGCCCGGCCAGACCCAGATCATCATGAACTACGGCGTGGCCCAGCCAAGCAAGGCAGACGCCGCCTCCAAGTCGGCCCAGCTGGCTCAGTTGGCGGACACCAACCAGCTCAACTGCATGACGGCGACGCAGGAGAACCAGGTGATGAACTTCGTGCTCACCCCGAGCGCGGAAACCCACTCCTTCTCCACACCGCATGACGCCACGCTGGCCCAACCCGCGCCGGGCGTCCTCGCCAGCGCCCCCGGGGCCGATGCTCTGACCGCGGTCCTCGCCTCGGGCCGTCGCACGCGCCAACTTCAGCCTGAACTCCACGGCTCGTTCACCTAAACGGCAGAGCACTTCTCGACCAACGCCCGCGCCACGGGTGTGGCGCCGAGCGACGGTCTCGGCCACGTTGGTGGTGCACTCGCGCCGCTGATCGTGCTGGGCGCCAACTCGGCCTGGGGCTTCTCGTCATCGTTCGTGGTCATGGCGATCAGCGGCTTTGTCGCCGGTGCCCTGATCCTGATGGGCATCCGAGCCACCGGCCGTTCGCTGGAGACCGCCACGGCCGCCGCTGGCTCCGGCGGTCTGACTAGAGCGGGTTGAAGCAGCCGTAGATCGTGTACAGCGGGTTCACGACGTTCTTGCCATTCGCATCGCGCATCAGCTGCTGGCCGATGAACGCCGGCGGGGATTGCGCCTTGTAGCAACCGTTTGACTGCACGCTGAGGTCGTAGCTGACGGCGGTCGGCTCGGGCGGCAGCGTGCCCTGCGTGGGAATCAGCACGTTGATCGTGCAGATCCAATCACCGGGCCCACGCGGTCCGCTCCCCCGGCGGCTGCAGGTCGGAAGCACGATGTTGAGCTTGGCCCCGGGGGCCACGGGGCGCCCGAGCTCACGCTGCTGGAGAACGGTCAGGTTCTGGAAGGTGGCGATCAGGTTGTTGCGCAGGCGCGAGCTGGTGACCCCGGCCGGACCCCAGTTGCTGGCGATGGCGAACAGTGCGATCACCGCGGCAATCGCCACCGAGGCGCGAACCGGGACCACCCAGCCCTGATGCCGGCTCACCGGGGCGCCGGCAAAGTCGCGCCGGCCGAGGATCATCCAGGCCACGCTCAGCGATGCCGCGGTCCATATGACGCTGACCACCACTCCGATCAGCAGCGGGCCGTAATACGGATGTGAGGTGAACAGCGCGGTCCAGCCGGTGAAGGCCGAGCCGACGAGCAGCATGTGCGCCCACACCCCGGTCCCGACGAGGAGCAGCAGCTGGGTGGCCAGCGCGACCAGGGCTGGCGCGATGACGCCGACGATGCCGTTACGTGTGGAGACCGAAAACAACACGGCCAGGCTGGTGAAGGCCAGCGCCGGGAAGATGCACAGAAGCCAGCTGATCAGCACCAGAAAGGCGACACGACCCGGTGACAGCAGGATTCCGCTGAGGCTGACCAGCGAGTGGCTGCCGACGAGAATCACGCCGGCCAGCAGGGTGGCCACGGCGGTCAGGACGAGCAGCCCGATCACAAACGTGAACGCCGCCAGCACCTTGCCCACGAAAACGTCACGGCGCGTGCAGGATCGGGTGAGGACGAGTTTCCAGGTGCCGTAGCGATCCTCGGACGAGAACAGATCGCCGGCAACGATCCCGGCGATCACCGGGAATCCCCACGCGCCCGAGAAGCTCAGCACCACAAGCGACAGCGCGTAGCCCGAGGAGTGGACCCACACGCCGTACAGCGTGTCGGACGGGGTGCCACTCTGGATCCTGAGGATCGCCCCGAACAGAAACGGAGCCAGCACGCAGACCAACGCCAGCAGCCGGACCGCCAGCTGCGACGCGAGCTTGCGCCGCTCGACCCGGTACACGCTCCGCACCCTCCCGGCCCGCCGGGCCGGGGTGCGGAGCGCCGCAGCGCCGGTGGGCGATAGGCCGGTCGCGCTCATGATTGGCTCAGCACGCGCTCGGTCAGCTCGGCCGGCTGGTCCGGATCGGCCTCGGCCTCACCGGTGAGGGCGAAGAACATCGATTCCAGCGGACTGACGAGCAGCTCCAGGCGCCGGATCGCGATGCCGGAGCGGCCCAGGGCGAGGACGAACTCGTCGAGGCGGCCGCGCGCGACCCGGACCGCGAGGCCACCCTCGCGCGCCGGCACGGCGTCGATGCCAGGCTCGTCCTGGGCAATCTCGAGTGCGCGGTGGTCATCGCTGGTTCTCAGCGCGTGCGCGGATGCCGGGGCGGCGGCGCGGAGCTCGGGGGCCGTCCCGTCCCACACCACGGTGCCCCGCCGCAGCACGGTGAAACTGTCGCAGACGTCCTCGACCTCGGCGATCTGGTGGCTGCTCAGCAGCACCGCTGACCCCTCGGCGGACAGGCGCCGGACCAGCTCGCCCATCTCCCGCACGCCGCCGGGATCGAGACCGGCCGAGGGCTCGTCGAGCAGCAGCAGCTTCGGCGCCCGCAGCAGCGCCGCGGCGATGCCCAGGCGCTGCTTCATGCCGGTCGAGTAGCCGCTCAGGCGGTCGCCACCGCGCTTGGCCAGGCCGACGCGTTCGAGCGCATCGTCGATCCGGCCATGGGCTCCGAGACCGTCCAGCTCGGCCATGAGCTCGAGGTTGGTGCGACCTGACAGATATGGATAGAAGCTCGGGTCCTCGACGAACCCGGCCACGCCCTCGAGCGCACCGGGGTCGGACAGCGGGCGCCCGAACAGAGTCACGTCGCCGGCATCGGCGGCCACCAGCCCGAACAGGATCCGCAGCAGCGTCGTCTTGCCGGCCCCGTTGGGACCGAGCAACCCGCGGACCTCGCCTTCATTAACCTGCAGGGCCACACCGTCGAGCGCACAGGTCAACTCGAAGCGCTTAACGACCCCGCTGGCACTGACCGCCGCCACGACCCGGACCATACTGACCCGCGGCGGCTACGTAGCCGCCGCGGCCAACCCAACAAGCTCGACGGCGGCCGTGAGCTGGTCGTGCTCGGCCTCGGTGAGGGGCAGCCTCGGTGGGCGGGTCGGTCCACCGGGGAGGCCGATCTGATCCAGGGCCGCCTTGAAGTACTGGACTAGCTTCGGCGTCATGTCAAACCGGGCCAGCGGGAGGATGCGCCGGTAAAGCTCGCGGGCGGGGTCCAGGTCGCCGCGCGCAATCAGCTCGTACAGTTCGACGCAGGCGGCCGGCGCCACGTCGGCGACGCCCGACACCCAGCCCGAGGCCCCGACGCACAGTCCCTCGAGCGCCCAGTCGTCGCCACCGACGAGCACGTCGAGTTGGGCTCGGTCATCGTGGAGGATCGCCGGGATCCTGCGCACATCCCCCGAGCACTCCTTCACCGCCACGATGCTGCTCACCCTGGCGGCCAGGCCGACGATCGTGTCGGCCATGACGTCATACCCGACCGCCGACGGGTTGTTGTAGAGCATCACGGGAAGATCGGCGGCGGCAGCAACCGTGCTGAAGTAGGCGTACAGCTCGGCGTAGTCGCAGCGGTAGATCAGCGGCGGCACCACCATCGTGGCCGAAACCCCTGCTCGCCTGGCGTCGGCGACGTAGTCCTTGGCGATCACGGGTGTCTGAGCCGCGATTCCGGCGATCACGGGCACCCGCCCGCCGCCGGTGCCGACGATCGTCTCCAGCACCTCGGCACGCTCGGCACGGCTCAGACTGCCGGCCTCACCCATCGTCCCGTTGCCCACGATTGCATGCACCCCGGCCTGGACCACGTACTCGACGTTGCGGGCCAGGCCCTCGTGGTCGATCTGGCCATCGGCGCCGAAGGGGGTCGTGATGGCGGGGATGATTCCGTGAAAGCCCATGCTCTCCACCTCTCGTTGCTGGCTGGGGAGCCACCAGCCGGCGTACGCTGCTAGACAGAAGTCATGAACAAGTGTTACCAGGCCGATGGATACGGCTGAGCACTGGTTGCGCGCATTTGCGGCGCCGCGCCCGGACAACCCGTGCGGGATCGCGCGTCGTATCGACGGCCGCCTGGAGGTGGGACCGAGTGGCGACTGAGGTCCTCCGCTCCGTGCGCACCTTCAAGGCCATCGACTCTCACACCGAAGGGATGCCCACGCGGGTGATCACCGAGGGTGTCGGCATCCTGCCGGGCGCGACGATGCTCGAGCGCAAGCTGCGCTTCGAGCGCGAGCAGGACGGGATCCGCCGACTGCTCATGAACGAGCCACGGGGCCACGCGGCGATGTCCGGGGCGATCCTCCAGCCGCCGTGTCGCGAGGACGCCGACTGGGGAGTCGTGTTTATCGAGGTCAGCGGCTGCTTGCCGATGTGCGGCCATGGAACGATCGGCGTGGCCACGGTGCTGGTCGAGATGGGCATGGTCGACGTCACCGAGCCAGAGACCATCGTGCGCCTCGACGTCCCGGCGGGGCTGGTGCAGGCCCGCGTCCACGTGCAGGACGGCAAGGTCAGGTCGGTGAGCCTGCGCAACGTGCCGGCGTTCGCCCACGAGCTCGGGGCGACGGCCAATGGTGTCGTCTACGACATGGCCTTCGGCGGCAACTTCTACGCGATCGCCGACGCCGCCTCGGCCGGGCTCACGGTGGCGCCAGAACACGCCGACGAGCTGATCTCGGCCGGGCTCGAGCTGATGGCCGCCGTGCCGACCCCGGTCCATCCCGATGATCCCGACATCCGCGGGTGTCGGCATGTGATCTGGACTGCTCCGCCCAGCGACGGAGCCGACGCTCGCGGCGCGACAGCGATCCATCCCGGGTGGATCGACCGCTCGCCGTGCGGGACCGGAACCAGCGCGCGGATGGCGGCGCTGTGGAGTCGTGGGGCGCTGCCGCTCGGCACGCCCTTCGTCCACGAATCCCTGATCGGCACCCGCTTCACGGGTCGGCTGCTCGAGGAGGTCCTCGTCGGCGACCGGCCGGCGGTGGTCCCAGAGATCACCGGGCGCGCGTGGATCACCGGGACGGCCGAGTACCGGCTCGATCCGGATGACCCGTTTCCGGAAGGGTTCAGGATCTCTGGTTCCTGACGCGATCGTCGTCGGCGCGGGGATCTGCGGCACCTCGGCGGCGTTCTACCTGCACGAGCGCGGACTCGAGGTCATGTTGCTCGATCGATCCGGCGTCGCGACGGGATCGACCGGACGAGGCGAGGGCAACGTCCTCGTGGCCGACAAGCGGCCCGGACCCGAACGCGACCTGGCCGTGCTTGGCCGAGCTCTGTGGAACGAGCTGGGGAAGCGCTTTCCTGGCGCACGCGTAACGCCCAAGGGTGCGCTGATCATCGCCCCCGGCGACGCCGGCGACGCCGGCGAGGTCTCGGCGCTCGAGCCGGCACTGGCCCCGGGCATGCGCGTGCTCCACGACCCGGAGGACCTGCAGGTCGACGCCGCCGGGCTGTCCCGAGCCCTGGCTGCCTCGGTGCCGGCTCGGTTTGGCGACGAGGTGGTGTCGGTCGAGCGGCACGGTGTCCTGCTGGGCAACGGTCGGCGGCTGGCCTGCGATCACGTCGTGGTGGCGACCGGGGCGTGGGCGGCCGAGCTCACGCCCCTGCCGGTCAGACCCCGCAAAGGTCAGCTGCTGGCCCTGGCGGCGCCGCCCAACCTGATCCGGCACAAGCTGATCGAGGCCTCGTATCGAGAGGCGGCCGCCGGAGCCAGCCCGGCGTTGGCGATCGCCAGCGTGATCGAGCAGACGCTCGATGGCGACGAGGTGCTGGTGGGCTCCAGCCGTGAGTGCGTTGGCTTCGATCCGACCGTGCGCGACGATGTGTCTCGAGCCATGCTGGAGCGCGCCGCCACGTTCGTCCCGGCCCTGCGCGACCTGCCGGTGCGGCGGGCCTGGTGCGGATTTCGGCCCTGGCTGCCCGACAGCCTGCCGGCCATCGGCGCCTGGGCTGACGGCCTGTGGACGACCACGGGTCACGAGGGGTCGGGCGTCGGGCTCGGTCCGGTTTCGGGTCTTCTCCTGGCCCAGCTCATCACCGGCGAGACGCCGGCGTACAACCCTGCGCCCTTCGATCCCCGACGCTTCCTGGGCTAGCCGGAGCGCTTGGGTTTGAGCAGAGCACGGACGTCGGCGAGGGGCCCGAGATGGGCCAGCTTCTCAGGGTTGACGATCGAGTTCAGGGCACGGATCTGTCCCTCGGCGATCTCGAGCGACCAGACGCCGATCAGCCGATCGTCGCCATCGAGGAGCAGGGCGCCGGGCGTTCCGTTGACCTCGGCCGGACGTAGCGATGCTCCCGGCACCCGGCTGGCCACCTTGGTCCAGTTGACCAGCGTACGGGCGACGCGGTTGCGTCCGTGGAGCGCGCGGGCCAGCGCCGGCACCTTGCCGCCACCGTCCCCGGTCAGCACGACGTCGTGGGCCAGCAGCGACTCGAGGCCGCTGAGGTCGCCGTCCTGCACCGCAGCGAAGAACCGGCGAGCCAGCTCGTCCTGCTGCTCGCGACTGGTCTGAAACCGTGGCCGTCGCTCCTCGACGTGACGCCGGGCTCGCGTGGCCAGTTGTCTGACGTTGGCCTCCTTCTTGCCCACGATTCCGGCGATCTCGTCGTAGTCGTAGTCAAAGACGTCGCGCAGCAGCAGCACGGCGCGCTGCTCGGGCGACAGGTTCTCCAGCAGTACGAGCATCGCCATTGACAACGAATCGGCCATCTCGGCGTGGCGTGCCGGGTCGTCCTCGCTGTCGGTGATGATCGGCTCCGGGAGCCAATCGCCGACGTAGCGCTCCCGCCGGGCCCGCGCCGACCGCAGCTCGTCGATGGCCAGCCGCGTGGTCACGGTGGCGACGAAGGCCCGAGGTGACTCGAGCTGGCCAGACTCGAGCGCACGGTGAACTCGCAACAGCGCCTCCTGGACCACGTCCTCGGCCTCGGTCACGCTGCCGAGCATGCGGTACGCGATGGCGAACGACTTCGGACGCAGTTCGTCGAGCAGCGCGTCCTCTTCAGCTGAGGTCATGACGCAAACCCCTGCCGCCAGCTCGGATGGATCGGCTGCCAGCCCAGCTCGCGCTTGGCCTTGGCATTGGAGGCCCCCCGGGTCTCGGTCATCATCACCGCGGCGGCCTGGCCGGCTATCAGCTGCCCGACAAATCGCGGCACGCGCCACGGCCTCGGTGCATCGATCGACTCGGCCAGTGCAGGCAGCCAGTCCCTGACCGGCGCCGGCTCGTCGTCGACGACGTTGTAGATGCCGCGCCGGCCGTGCTGGATGGCCGCCACCGTGGCCTGTGCGGCGTCGGCGATGTGCACGAACGACCACACCCCAGCGCCGCTGCCGACCACCGGGAATTTGCGTTTGCGCACCATCTCGAACTGCTCGCCACCGGGCGAGAGCGACGTCCCCGGCCCGTAGAACGCGCCGTAGCGCAGAACGATGCCCTCGGTCCAGTCGGCACGGACGACCGCCTGCTCGAGGTGACGGATGGCCGCCATCGACTCTCGCATCTCGCGCGCCGGCGTCGGGTCGAGTGGGTCGTCCTCGCTCTTCACCGCTCCACCCGTACGCGCGTACGGCCAGCTCGCGTAGCTCTGGGCCACGAACCGGGAGACACTCGCCGCGCGCGCGGCGGACAGAAGGTGGTCGGTTCCCTCGGTGCGGAGGCGGTTGGTGAGGGCGAAGCTGCGGTCGAAGTGACGCATGTCACTCGCGTCGATCGAGGTCAGCTCGTGGACGATCACGTCGGGCTGGGTGTGGGCCACGGCGGCCGCGACCTGGTCGGGGTCGAGCGCGTCGGCCACCACCGGCGTCGCTCCAAGTTCGCTCAGCATTTTGCGCTTGCCGTCGCTGCGCGTCATGCCGACCACCTCATACCCCGCGGCGATCAACTGGGGGACCAACTGCTTGCCTATGGCTCCGGCTGCGCCGGCAACAAAGATCTTCATATCTGGCTCCTTTGAATCAAATCTGAAAGGTTCTGACGAGGTAGCCGCGGCGGCTGTGACACCGGCGAGAAAGGTCGGGCTCGCGACCATCGCAGTTCCGGCCGAGCGCCACACGGCGACGGCCACCGCTGATGAGCGCTACTAGATGCGGCCGAGGTCGATGACGGCCGCGCTGTAGGCCGGCATCTTCACGCTGTACGTTCCGCTCGCGCTGGACTCCACCGTGACCCGCTTGATATGACCGTGCCAGCTTCCGTCGGCCCCGATCGACTGGCCGGCGAAGGTGACGCCCGACCGGGAGGTCAACGTTGGGGCGAGGAGTCGGCGGATCTGCGCGGAATGCTGCCCGGCGCCGAGCTCGAGACGAGTGCTGATATCGGTCGACCCCTTGTTGATCAGCAGCATGCGGAGCCCGCGGCTCGAACGCACGGCCCAGGCCTTCAGCGCCACCGGCTGCGGCGAGCTCTGAACGTCGGTCTCCTGGAGGATGGCGTGTGGGCCGAGCATGTTCGTGAACACGGCCAGGCCGTAGAACTCGGGCAGTGGCACGACGCCGTGGGAGTTGAACTGGAACGGAGCGTTGGCGTAGGTCGGGCGGATGTGCCAGTTGACCCCGTCAATCCCCGCCCGGAGCATCTCGAACAGCGCGTCCGGGGCCCAAAGGGAGGTCGAGAAGGATTCCGCCAGGTTCTTGCGTCCCCCGCAGGTGACCGAGTTCATCTCGGTCACGCGAATCTCGAGTCGCTGCTGCTGGGCGAAGGCGATGTCATTGCCCAGCGTGTTGGCCAGGCCCTTCGTGTAGCGGTTTGACAGGAACGCGGCCGGGGTCGGTGGATGCCCGGCCCGGTTGCATGTCGCGGTGGCGTAGCGGTGGAATGACAGAGAGCTGGGCGAGAGCCGGCCTAGGTTTACCAGGGCCTCGGGCCAGGCCAGACTCGGGAAGGTCAGCTCGGGCGCAGTGAGCGGCATGCCGGGCACTGCCTTCAGGACCGCGCGGGCGTATTCGCGGTACTCATCGCGGTACTGGTCGATCGCATAGTGGTGGGTCCAATGCCGTGGCGTCGAGCGGATCGTGCTGCGCGCACGTTCCTTCTCGAGCCACGACTCGTGGCGGTACAGGTCGGGCTCGTTGCCGAGCGCGAGGCCGACCAGGCGCCAACCGAGCGCTTTCTTGGCCGCACGGGCGAAGGCGGCCTCCATCTTCGGCGAATGAACGGCCATATTTAGGTCGAGTTCGATGCGAAGCTTGTTGCCGCGGGCGAGCTTGACCAGCCGAGCCATCCACGCTGGGTCAAGGTCCTCGACCCAGCGGGGCTGACCGGTGGTTCGCGTGTCCCAGAACACCTCGTCGGCCGAACGTCCGCCCAGCCGGAGCAGCATCCGCGAGCCGTTGAGCGGCGCCAGATGGGAGATCATGCGGTCGAAGAGGGGTTCCTCGGCCTCGTACTTGGCCAGTTCCTTGTCCTCGATCGAGAGGCCAAAGAACGAGCGCGGGATTGCCCGGCTCTGTCCGCTCAGCGTGACGACGGCGACTGGTGTTGGACTCACGCTGGCGGTCGACGCGCGCGCGGCGATGGCCAGCCAGGCCACGCACGCGAGGGCTATCGCGCCCAGCGCAATAACAGTCCCCCGAGTCCGCGCCAGGCGTGTCACCGCGCCAAAGCTAGCGAAAGTCAGCTTTCGGCAGCGTTGCCGGCCATCCGCTCGCTCGATCAAGGGACCGCGCGCGTTCGGGCGGCCCCTCACTGGGCTTCGCCAAGACGCTCATCGACGGCTCGTCGATCAAGAAGCGCAGCATCCCGGCCAACCGACTGGAGGACCACAGCATCACCGCCGAGCAGCTCAAGGCCTCGAAACTGATCCGTTGGAACTTCGCCATCAACAAGGGCCAAGCCGCGCGGTTCCCGCTCGGCCCGGTGACGCTCTTGGCGGGCATGTGCCGCCGACGGCACAAACACCAAGGCGGAGCTCGACCTCCAGACGAGCGAAACTGGCAGCGTCATGTCGACCAACCCCGACGGCCTGCCCGGTCCCTTGACGACGATGACTGCGGGGGTGTCGTACCCGATCGTCGAGGAGGACTCGGCGACGGCTAATGACGGCAACTCTGCCTTTCTGCTGGCATTTGACCCCCAGAAGCAGCTGGCCGTGTTCTCGACCGCACAAACCATTGGCCTGGCGATCAACACTCCGGGCGCCAATTGCCGCTTCTTCGGCTACCTCGTCAACGATGCCTGACTCGCGGATGTCCTTCTAGCCGTCGAGCAGGCCCAGCGTGTGGGCGCGCGTGGTCGCGTCCACACGCCGCTTGGCGTGCAGCTTGCGCAGGATGTTGGAGACGTGAACCCCCGCGGTGCTGGTGCTGATGAACAGCGATGTGGCGATCTCTCGGTTGGTCTGACCCTGGCTGAGCAGCTCGAGGACGGCCATCTCGCGTGGCGTGAGGATCGGCGCCAGGCCGCCGGCCGCTGCATCATCTCCGCTGCGTCCCCGGTCGATCGCCGCCAGCGCATCGTCGATCGCCTGTCCCAGCGGTTGGCCGCGACCCTCGGTCCAGGCGCTGGCGAATCCAACGGTACCGAGGCGGTGGCGCAGCCGCGCCGCGGCGGCCTCCTGATCCGGGCGCTCCACCGGGGGAACGGGCGCGCCGATCTGCTCGCGCAGCGCCTCGGCGCATCCCAGTAGCCGCGTGGCAAGGGTGTCGTCCTCGCGCTCCAGGGCCGCGCCGGCGATCTCCTCGAGCACGCTGGCAATCCGCCACCGGTCGCCCAGCTGCTGGTGAACGAGCAGCGCGTCGCGGAGCATGATCTGCGGATCCGTGTCCGATCGCCTGGTGTGTCGCGCCAGGATGGCCAGTTCGTGGAGCGACCAAGCGACACCCTCCTGAAATCCCAACCGGCGAGAGATGCGCAGGGCCTCGGCCAGATCGGCCTCCGCGAGGTCGAGCTCTCCGGCATAGATTGAGCCTGCGCCGAGGTTGACCAGTGTCACCGCGGTCTCGTGGAGATTCCCGCCGGCTCGAAACTCGGCCAGCGCTCGCCGGCCGGCCTCACGAGCGGTGGCGCAGTCGCCGGCCAGCCAGCCGACGAAGGCCAGATAGCTCTCGGATGATGCGACGCCCTCGGCGTCGCCGAGCGCGCGCCAGATCTCGAGGCTGCGCTCGTGCAGCGCTTGGGACTCCTCGTAGCGAGCCTGCTCGCGGGCGATCGAGCCGAGCCTCTGGAGTGCAATCGCCGCCGCACGCCGGTCACCATCGGGCCCGATCAGCTCCAACGCCAGCTCGAGGTGGCTGATCGCAACGGCGTAATCGCACTGCAGGAAGCTGACCTCACCCGCCTTGAGCAGCGCCTCGATGATGACCGGCTCGTGGAGCCGCGCGGCCATCCCCAGCGCGCGCTCGAACCATCCCCGGGCCTCGCTGTAATAGCCGCGCTGATACAGGAACGGCCACAGGGCGAAGGCCAGCTCGGCGGCGCGAACCGGAGCGCGCTCAAACAGCCACTCGAGCGCATCACTGATGTTGTCATGATCGAGCTCGAGGTCCTCGAGCCACATCAGCTGATCCGGGCCCGCCAAACCAAAGCCGGCGCGCTGTCCCAGCTGGTAGTAGTGGTCCGCGTGCTGGCCGCGGGCCGCCTCGAGCTCGCCGCTCTCCTCGAGCTTCTGCCTCGCGTACTGGCGGACGGTCGCCAGCAGCCGGAACCGCGGGCGGCCGGGGCTGTCGACCACGTGCAGCAGCGACCGGTCAACGAGCACACTGAGTAGGTCGAGAATCTCGCTCGGTGGGGTCTGCTCGTCCGCACACACCCGTTCGGCGGCCTCGAGCGAGAAGCTTCCGCGGAACACGCCGAGGCGCCGGAAGAGACGCTGCTCCCCAGGCTCCAGCAGGCGATGGCTCCAGTCGAGTGTGTCCTGCAGCGTGCGGTGGCGCCCGGGTGCTGCCCGCCGGGCGTGGCGCAGGAACCCGACGTCGCTCTTCAGGCGTCCGGCGATCAGGTCGACGTTGAGCACGGCGACGCGGGCGGCGGCGAGCTCGATGGCCAGGGGCATGCCGTCCAACCACCGGCAGATCTCGACGACCGCGTCACGCGTGCCGGGTGCGTCGGGGCGGAAGTTTGCGTTGGCCTCGCGGGCGCGCTGCATGAACAGGGTGATGGCTGCCCCCTCCTCGCCGTGACCGGCACCCTCGGTTGGCGGTAGGCCGTTCTCGACGGTCAGCCCCGGCACACGCCAGACATGCTCGCCCGGAATCCCCAGCGGTTGCCGGCTGGTCACGACGATCCGTAGAGAAGGAGCCCGCACGAGCAGGTCGACGACCAGATCCGCCGTCTGGCTGACCACCTGCTCGCAGTTGTCGAGGACCAGCAGCGAGGTGTCAGACAGCTGGCGGCTGATGGCCGTCACCGGCTCGCTGGTGGGCGTGCCGGGCAGCAGGGCGGTCGCCACCGCTCGCGCCACCAGATCACCGTCGACCGTCGACGACAGGTCGACCCACCAGGCGCCGCCGATGAAGTCGTCGCGGACCGCCCCGGCCAGAGCCAGCGCGAGCCGTGACTTGCCCGCCCCGCCAGGGCCGGACAGGGCCAACAGTCGGGTGTCCCACAGGACCGAGGCCAGCTCGGCGAGCGCAGCTTCACGGCCCAGCAGATCGGTCAGCGCGACGGGCAGGTTCCCCAGATGCGCCTCGGCATCATCCGGAGAGCCGATCAGATCGTTCGCGGCCACTGGCGAGGCAAGTGAAGCGATGGACAGAGCATTTGGCGCCGACCGACACCCCCGTCGCGGATTCTAGACCGGGCCGGACACGGTCTGAGGATCGTTCGGCACTTTCCTGAGCACCACCTCAGCGCACGTAATCACGTGTGCTAGGGGTAGAGCGTGTGGCCTGGGAGCGCTGTCCTTCACCACCTCCGGGCTGACCCTCCCCCCCGAGCGATCGCCGAGGCTCATCGAGCGACGGCCAACTCCCGCCTCACCACAGGTAATCTCCCCGTGTTGCCTCATCCGCAAAGGAGAGAGATGGGACTAGGGGACAAATTCAAGAACATCGCCAAGCAGGCCCAGGACGCGGTGGGGGAGCACAAGGATCAGCTTCACGACGCGGTCGACGCAGTCGGCGTCGCCGCTGATCGCAAGACGCGCGGCAAGCACACGGCCAAGATCGCCAAGTTCGGCCAGAAGGCCGGCGACGCGATCGACAAGATGGGCGGCGAAGGCGAGCAGCCCGACGCGGCCGGCGGCGGCCAGGCCGGCCCGGCACCCGGTTCCGGCCCCGCTCCGGGCGAGGGTTAGGGGCGTCTGCGGGTCGGGCCGGCGCCGGCCTACGGCCTACGGCCTCACGCTGCCGACATCTCGGTCACCTGGGTGAGCCGGAAGCTGTTGCCCGATGGGTCGCGGAAACCCGAGTCGATGCCGTAGGGCCGCTGCTCCGGGGCCTCGGAGAACTCAACGCCGCGGCTCCGGAGCTGCTCATAGTCGGCATAAACGTCGTCGGTGGTGAGAAAGACCGTGCCGGCGAAACCTTTGGCCATGAGCGTCTTGACCTGCTCGGCCGTCTCGGGGTCCATCACCGGAGGGCCGGGGATCGCCATGAGGACGATCGAGAAGTCAGGCTGGCCGGCGGGGCCGACGGTGAGCCAGCGGAAGTCCCCCATCTCCGGCAGCGTCACGTCGGCGCGGACCTCCATTCCGAGCTTCTTGGTATAGAACTCGAGCGCTTCTTCCTGGTCGTGTACCCACAGCTGTGCGTTGGCGAGCCTGAACATCGTTTCCCCTTTCGGTCGTTGTCGTGACCGTCACGACACTAGACCGGACTCGCCGGGTTGTCTTCTCGAAACGTGCTGCGTTGGGGACGCCCGTAGAAGCGAACCACGCAGGCGGGGACGTGGGCATAATCCGCTGCCGGCGGGAACCGCGAGCGGTAGGCAGTTGGCGACATGCCGTAGGTCCGGCTGAAGCTGGTGGTAAACGAACCGACGCTCTGACAGCCGACCGACAGGCAGATGTCCGTCACCGACCGGTCGGTCACGCGCAGCAGAGCCGCGGCACGCTCGAGCCGGCGGGTGAGCAGATACGCGTGCGGTGGCTCGCCAAACGCGCGGCGGAACTCGCGACTGAAGTGCGCTCGCGACAGGCCGGCCGCGTGGGCCAGATCATCCACGTCGAGGGGCTCGAAATACCTCGCGTCGGCGAGATCCTTGGCGCGCAGGAGGTGGCGCGCGGGCGGTACAAACGCCATCGTCGTCAGCCTAGCTCCCAGTCGAGCCCAGTAGGATCGAGCCGCGTGACCGCGACGCGGACGATCCTCATCACTGGCTGCTCGTCCCCGCAGGGCATCGGTTTCGCGACAGCACGGGCGCTGGCCGGCCGCGGTCATCGCGTGTACGCCACCGTTCGCGATCACAGATACGACGCCGAGCTTCGCGAGGCTGTCGAGGAGCGCCTCTCCATCCACGATCTGGATCTGACCAAGCCGGCCACGCTGGACGCGGCGATCGCGGCGGTGCTCGACACCGACGAGCGTTTGGACGTGCTGGTCAACAACGCCGGCTACGGCCTCATCGGCGGCGTCGAGCAGTTCGACCTGGCTCGCGTGCGGATCAACTTCGAGGCCAATTACTTCGGAACGATGGATCTCATCCAGCGCGTGTTGCCGATCATGCGCCGGCAGCAGGGCGGGCACATCGTCAACGTCTCGACGGTGTTCGCGCCGGCGCTCAGTCCTCCGGGTCTGGGGTACTACATCGCCTCCAAGGTGGCTCTGGAGGCGACTTGCCAGTCGCTCGCGGTGGAGCTGGCGCCATGGAACGTGCGGGTGACCAACTATCAGCCCGGGCCCGTGATGACCAACCTCTCGCGCGAGTGGGGAGACCGCCTGTCCGGCGAGGACGACCCGTTGCCGACACTCCAGGACGACCTCTACAAGTGGGTGGCCAGCCCCGACGCACCCGCCAGCCAATCGCCGGCCGAGGTCGGGCAGGCGCTCAGCGAATTCATCGACGCCGAACAGGACGGGCTGGCCCACCAGAGCGGCCCAGCCGCGTTCGACTATGTCGCACGGGCGCTCAACGACCCCACCCGCACCGCCGAGCTGACGGCGTTGCTGGATGCGGTGCGGCGCGCGGCGCTCTGTGAGTGAGTCCAACGTTTACGGTGACTATCTAGGAGATCGTTGGACTCAACGCGACGGCCGGAGCCGGACCCCGTTCGCAGCCCGCCGTCCCGAAACACTCACGAGCTCAACCCAGTGAGATCAGGGCGATGCCGGCCACGACGACCACCGCACCGGCAAGTCGCGGCGGCGGGATGTGCTCACGCCCGGTGATCGCCAGAGCCACGGTGGCGAACACCACGCTTGACTCGCGCACCGCCGCCACCGAGGCCGCCGGCGCGAGCCTCAGGGCCGCGAGGGTGAGCGCATAGGAGGCAAAGAACCCCACGCCGGCGAGCACGGTTCGTGGTCCGATCGCCGCACGGAGCGCCGCCCGCCCTCGGACGCGCCAGGTGCCGGACAAATACACGGCCGCCGTGATGCCGAAGACCAGCTCGAGGTACGAGATCGGGTTGCCGTGCTTGATGCCCGTCTTGTCAACCAGCGTGTAGCTGGCGATACATGCGCCCACCGCGAGCGCCAGCACCAGGTCCCGACTGCGCGCCGGACCCCGGAGACCGCGGACGAGCACGATCCCGACGGCGACGAGCAGCACGCCCACGGCAGCCGGCAGTGACACGGTTGCCTGCAGGGCCACCGCGCTGACGATAAGCAACAGGACGGGTGCCGAGCCGCGCGCGATCGGATACACGAAGCTCATCGCGGCAATCGTGTAGCCGGTGGCCAGCAGCAGTAGGTACACCGACTCGAGCGCGCTGGAGCCGGCCACGTACGGAAGTGCGCCGGTCTCGAGGCGCCAGCCCACCGCCGCCACCGGCGCGAAGACGACAACGCCGACGGTGATCGCCACCGCGCTGGCGCTGTGCGTGTCGGGAGTATCGGCCAGCAGCAGGTTCCAGCCGGCGTGAACAACCGCCGCGGCAAGGGTCAGCAACAGTGCCGAGACCGGCATCTCAGCCGACCGGAGCTGCCCGGCAACGGGCGGCGCACATCACGTCCTCACGCCCGAGACGAGACGGCCCTCCTCGAGATACACGCACTGTGACGTGGCGAGCGCAGCCGCCACCCGACGACCAACCGGCCCGCTCAGAAGCTGATTGGCGTCCGTCCGACCGGCGAAGCGGTGTTCATCGATCTCGTCGTGCTGCAGCGCGATCTGGCTCAGCTGTCGATCGGTGAACGTGCCGCAGTCGAACAGGAACCGAACCCCACCCGGGCGATTCCGTTTCGGTCGCAGGAAGTCGACGCAGGCCAGGCGTCCCCGCGTTACCTCGAGACCGCACTCCTCTCGGGTCTCGCGCTGGCAGGTCTCCCACGGAGATTCACCGCCGGCTTCGATCTGACCACCGGGGATCGTCCAGCCCTTCTTGTAGTTGGGCTTGAGAATCAGCAACCGCCCCTGCTCATCGAAGATCAGCGCGCCGGCGGACCCGGGAATGCAGGGAACCTCGAAAACGGTCAATCCGAGCCCGAGGCGGTTTCTTCGCAGAGGCGATACGCGGTGTCGTGCGTCTCGCCGGCCTCGTGGAGCAGCGCGGCAACACGCGTGACCTGGTCGTTCATGCCGCCAAGTCTCGCGCACTGCCGCCCCTGCCGGCGGCGGGAGGGCCGCCCCGGCGCCTCAGCCGGGCCGGGCTGGCCAGCCGACCAACGCTTGAGTCGCCGCCCACGGCGTGGTTTAGTCGCGTCGTGCATCGGAGCTCTTCGCGTGGTCCGGGCGCGTCGGGCTCGCGGTCGTCTGGGCGCGGGCCGACGTTCCGCGTCGAACCGCCGCGCCTGCGCACCAACGATGACCCCGCCGCAGAGCGACACGCGACGTGGTTCGAGCTGTACTTCGACCTGGTGTTCGTCGCGGCGGTCAGTCAGCTCGCTACCGGGTTGGCGCGCGATCCGTCGGCCGCCACGTTTGCGCGGTTCGCCGGTCTATTCGTCGCGGTGGCCTGGGCGTGGACCGGCTTCACGATGTACGCCAACCGCTTCGACACCGACGACCTGATCTTTCGCCTGGCGAAATCCGGTGCGATGCTGGCCGTCGCCGCCGTGGCGGTGAACCTTCACAGCGTGGTGCAGGGGCTCGGCGGCACGGCTGGATTCGCAGCGGGCTATGCCGTCGTACGTTCGTTGCTGGTTGTGCTCTACATCCGCGCGCGGCTCCATGTTCGCGGTCCGGGGCGCAGGCTGGTCGACCTCTATATCGCCAACTTCACGCTGACGACCATGCTCTGGGTGGTCTCGATATTCGTGCCCGAGCCATACCGGATCATCCTCTGGGGACTCGCGCTGGCGATCGATCTTGCCATTCCGCCGCGGGGCTGGCGCGCGCTCGCCGGCGCCCCGATCGTCGCCTCGCACGTCACCGAGCGTTACGGCACCTTCTTCATCATCGTGCTCGGCGAGTCGGTCGTCGCCGTGGTCGCCGGCGTGGCGGGCTTTGAGTTCAGCTTCCAATCCTGGGTGGTGGCGCTGGCCTGCTTCGTGGTCGCGCTGTGCCTGTGGTGGATCTACTTCGACCTCGCGGATACCTCGGTGTTGGGGCGGGGCGTGCTCGGCATCGTCTACCTCTATGGCCACTTTCCGCTGCTTGCGGGGGTGGCAGCCTTCGGGGCAGGCACCAAGCTGGCCATCACGCACGCCGCGGATCCTGAGCTCGCCGCGGGGACCCGATGGGCCCTCGCTGGTGGCATCGCGGCATTCGCACTGGCGCTGGCGTTATTTCATATCGGTGCCGAGTGGACCTCCCCGCGCGACCCGACCTTCCAGGGCAGGATCGCGCTCGCGGGCCTCGCCGTGGCGCTGGCGGCGATCGGAGGCGGCATCGCTCCGGTGGCGTTTGTTGCGCTGCTGGCGGCCCTGGTGCTCGGACAGCTGCTGCTCGAGGCCTTCACGTTCCCCACGGGTGCGGCCAGCGTGTGGGTGCCGCCGGAGCTCAAGGCACCGACTACGGCGAGCGAGCCAAACGTGGCCGCGCGGTAGGTTTTCCCGATGCCCGACTGGCTGGACACGTTGGACAGCTCCGAGTGCCTGGCCGTCCGACGGAGCCCGCCGCCCGACGGATCGAGCGCAATGCGGGCCACGCTGACCAAGGAGCGGTTCAGCGACCCGCAATGGATCTTCGAGCGCAAGCTCGACGGCATCCGCTGCGTCGCGGTGCGTGCGTCAGGCGAGAGTGTCCGACTGCTCTCGCGCAACAACCTCTCGCTGAACGAGCGCTACCCGGAGCTCGTGTCCGCCCTGGAGGCGGAGCGCGGCGAACGGTTCGCCGCTGACGGCGAGGTCGTCGCGTTCGAGGGCTCATCGACCAGCTTCGCGCGCTTGGCCCAGCGCGGTCGGCACTACGTGCGGGTGTTCTATTACGTCTTCGATCTGCTGTGGCTCGACGGCTATGACATTCGGGCGCTGCCGCTCCGCACGCGCAAGCGACTCCTGCGCCGGACGCTGGCGTTCAACGGGCCCGTGCGCCTGACGCCGCACCGTAACGAGTCGGGCGAGCAGTTCTTCGCGTACGCCTGCTCGCATGGCTGGGAGGGACTGATCGCCAAGCGCGCCGACAGCCGCTACAGCGACACCCGTTCGCGCGATTGGCTGAAGTTCAAGTGCGAGCAGGGACAGGAGCTGGTGATCGGCGGCTACACGGCGCCGCACGGATCCCGCGAGGAGTTCGGTGCGCTGCTGCTGGGCTACTTCAAGGAAGGGCAGCTCCGCTACGCCGGCAAGGTCGGGACGGGGTTCGATCATGACCTGCTGGTGTCGCTCGGCCAGCAGCTGCGTGCCATGCAGGTGCAGAAGTCGCCCTTCGTCGACGTCGCTGCGATTCGGGAGCGTGGCGTGAGCTGGGTCACACCCTCGCTGGTGGCGCAGATCGGCTTTACGGAATGGACCTCAGCCGGGCGGCTGCGTCACCCGCGGTTCCTCGGGTTGCGCGACGATAAGCCGGCCGAAGAAGTTGTGAGGGAGTGATGGAGCGCGTCGGGATCCTCGTTCACCCCACTCGCCCGGTGCAGGCCGGGGTCGAGGTGCTGGAGCGCTGGACCGAGGCGCATGGGCTCGAGCTCGTGCAGATCCCGGCCGGCGAGCAGCCCCAGGTCGCTCCACTCGGGACCGTGAGCGCGTGTGATCTGGTCGCCGCGCTGGGCGGAGACGGGACCGTGCTCAAGGCTCTCCACGCGGCCGCCGGCACCATGACGCCGGTGATGGGCGTCGCCTTTGGCAGCCTGGGGGCGCTGACGACCGTGTCGACGACCGCCCTGGGCGGCGCGCTCGACCGCTTTGCCGAGGGTGAATGGCAACCGCGGCACCTCCCGGCGCTCCAGCTGTCCGCTGCCGGGGCCGAGGTGGCCTGGGCGATCAACGACCTGGTCCTGTCCCGGCGGGGAGGCACCCAGCTCATCGTCGACGTATTCGTCGAGGGCGAGCTGTATGTCCGCCTGGCCGGCGACGGGGTCGTGGTCGCCACGGCGCTCGGGTCCAGCGCGTACTCGATGGCAGCCGGAGGGCCGCTGCTGGAGGCGGGAGTGAACGCCTTCCTGTGCACACCGCTGGCCATGCACGGCGGGAGTGCCCCACCGCTCGTCATCCCGTTCGGCCGGCAGCTGACCCTTGAACTCCACCCCGGCTACACGGGCTTCGACCTCGAGGTCGACGGCTTCGAGGTCGACAGCGCTGCGCGGCACTTCGCCATCAAGAACGAGCGTTCGTACGCGACGCTCGCCGACATTGATCGCCCCGGCCGCGGGCTGACCGGGCTGCGCGAACGGGGGCTGATCAGCGACAGCCCACGCGTGCTGCCCGGACGGAATCAGCGCTGATCGGAGGTCACGACCTGGGCCGTCGGGCGCGGAGGCGTGGCCCCTGACGCCACCGCCGATTCTGCCGTCGGCCTGGCCGCGATCGACGCCGACTCCGAGAGAGTTGGTCTGCCCCGCAGCCGAGCGTAGCCAAGCAGCCCGCCAAGACTCGGGATCCAGAACGCGACCGCGTGGTAGACGACGACCGCGGCGGCCGCCGGCGCCGCCGGCGCGCCATACAGGATCAGCGTCCCGGCCAGCCCAGACTCAAGCACCCCGAAGCCGCCGGGCACCGGGAGCATGTTCGCGAGGTAGCCGATCACATAGCCGAGCATGAGCATCGACATCCCAGCCTGGCGCAGGAACCACGCTCCGATGGCCAGTGCCCCGACGCCGCCGGTCGGAAGCAGCGCGCCCGACGCCTCCTCGGTCCAGGCCAGCTCACGCGCCTGCCCGGCCGGGACCTGGTCGAAGAACAGGCGGAAGATCACGACGTATCCGACGCACGAGCCGATCTCGACGGCCACGGCCACCGCGACCCAGGCGAGGCTCATGTGCTCGATCTGTTCCGCGACGCCGCGCAGCGGCGGCACCGCCAGCACGAGCGTAAGCGTCGCAGTGGCGAGGACGACCGCGGTGATCAGCCGACGGCGACCCGTCGCCGTCGAGCGGTGGCGAACGCCGCCCGGGGTCCGTGACAGGCTCCCAGGGCGGCTAGCCGTGCCTTCCTCGCAACCACCGCGTGCATCTCGCGACCGATCCCGACCTGTGTGACGCCCGGCGCAATCGGTCTCGATCAACGTGGACTCCCTTGAGCGGACAGAACTCTGTCACGAGGCGCTTCCCTCGAACGCTGGCTCGGGCGCCCGCCGCGATCGAGGGCTCGATTCGGCCTCGATCGCCACGCGCGGAAGCAGTCGTTCCAGCCACGAGGGCAGGGCCCAGGTCGTGCGGCCGAGCAGCTCGAGGACGGCGGGCAGGAGGAGCATTCTGATCACGATCGCGTCGAGGAACACGGCCGTGGCCATTCCGAGCCCGAACATCTCGAGCACACGGTTGCCGCTGATCGCGAAGGCCCCAAAGACCGCGACCATCACGGCGGCGGCGGCGGTGATGACCCGCCCGGTCCGCGCCAGGCCCTCCCGCACGGCGGCGCTGGCGTCGCCACGGGCGCGCCACTCCTCATGCACCCGCGAGACGAGGAACACCTCGTAGTCCATCGATAGGCCGAACACGATCGCGAACGCCAGGACGGGGATGAAGGCGTCGATCGGTCCCGGCTGCACGCCGAACAGACCGCTGAGCCACCCGCGCTGGAACACGAGCGCAACCACACCCAGCGATGCCCCGATCGAGAGCAGATTCATGACCGCAGCCTGCACCGGGATGACCAGCGAACGGAAGACGACCAGGAGCAACAGCGCCGCAAGCGAGACGACAACCGCGATGAACAGCGGCAGCTTGCTCGCGAGAACGTGGGCGAAGTCCACCTGCGAGGCCGTGGCTCCGCCTACGTACACACGAGCGCGGGTGCGCTGCTCGATCGGCGGGATCACGCTGTCACGCAGGCGGGCGACCAGACTCGAGGTCTGGGCGCTCTGCGGTGATGTGGCGGGGAAGGCGACGATCGCGGCCGCGTCGCGGCTCGCGTTCAGCCGCGGAGCGGCTACCGAGACGACTCCGGGCGTCCTCTTCAGCGCGCCGCTCAGCTGCTTCAGGGCCGTGGTGTCGCCGTCTTTGGGCAGCGCCACGGCCACCTGCAGCGACCCGTTGAAGCCGGGACCGAATCCCTGAGCCAGGAGGTCATAGGCCTTTCGGGTGGTGTGACTCGACGGGTCGTTGCCGGCATCGCTGGAGGCCAACCGCAGGCCCAGGGCCGGCGCCGCGAGCACGAGCATCACCGCCGTCGCGGCGATCGCGGTCAGAACCGGTCGCCGCTGCACCTGTCGCACCCACCGCAGCCAGAAGCCCGGCCTGTCCGATGTCGGCTCGCCGGAGCCGCGGCGGAGACCGACCTCGCCGACGCGGCGCCCAACGAGGCTGAGCAGCGCGGGCAGCAGCGTGAGCGACGCGGCGAGGACGAGGACGACACCGATCGACGCGGCCACGGCCGCCCCGCTGAGCAGGGTGACGCCGAGCGCGAACATGCCCAGCAGCGCGATCACGACGGTGGCGCCGGCGAACAGCACGGCCCGACCGGAGGTGTTGATCGCCGCCTCGACGGCCCGCTGGACGTTGCCCCCGTTCTGGCGGTAGTTCTCGCGGAAACGGGTGACGATGAAGAGCGCGTAGTCGACGCCGACCCCGAGGCCGATCATCAGCGCCAGCTCCGAAGCGAAGTCGGGCATGTCGATCACCTGGCTGGCCAGCGTGATCAGCCCGATACCCGCCCCCAGGCCCAGCAACGCGGTGGCGATCGGCAGGCCCATTGCCGCGAAAGACCCGAAGCTGAGCAGCAGAATTGCGATCGCCGCCGCGATCCCGACCACGGTGGCGAACCCCAGCGAGGCTTGCTGGGCCTGTTCGATCGCCTGCCCCCCGAGCTCGACCTGGAGTCGGGCCGAGCGGGCCGACTGGGCAGTCGTGATCACCCGGTCCACGGCGGCCTTGGGGAGCGCGTTGGCGCGCTGGTCGAAGGTGACCGTGGCGAAGCCGATTGTGCCGTCGCGGGAGATCGCCTGTACGCCAGGAGCGTACGGGCTGACGACGCTGGTTACGTGCGCCAGCCGCTGCACACGCGCGAGGGTGCCGGCGACGGTCGCTCGGTCAGCCGCGTCGGTCAGCCTGCCGGCGCGCGCGCGAAACACGATCTGGTCGGCGTCACCGGCCTGCGATGGGAACCGGCTTCGCAGCAGGTTGACCGCCTGTTGCGAGTTCGTGCCGGGGAGGGTGAAGTCACCGGCAGTCTTTTTTCCGACTGCGCTTGACCCGACGAGGATCCCCACGGTGGCGAGGATCCAGGCGAGCACGACGATGCGGCGATGAGCCATTGTCCAGCGGGCGATCTTCAGCACGAGGGATCCCTGCTTTCACTAGGAGTAAATCTGCAAGCGGTGCAGTTATAGCCCAGGTGCAGCGCTAAGTCAACACTCAGTGCAAAATTTCTCGTTGTGCAGTTTTTCTGATAGGCTCGTGCAAATGGATACGAGCGACACGACCGTCGCCAGGCTGGGGCTACGGGAACGCAAGAAGCAGCAGACGCGCGAGACGATCGCCAGGGTCGCGCTCGAGCTGTTCGCCAAGCGTGGCTACGAGCACACGACTCTGGCCGAGATCGCCGACGCGGCCGACGTCTCCAAGCGGACGATCTTCGCCTACTTCGAGAGCAAGGAGGACATCCTCTTCTGCGACGAGCCGATGTTCTACGAGCAGCTCAAGGAGAAGCTCGAGCAGCGGTCCCCGGGTGCCACCACGGTCGATGCCCTTCGCGACTTTCTCTCCTCGGTCGTGTCCATGGACGAGGACGCCAGGCTGCGCAAGAAGATCATCCACTCAGACGAAAGCCTGCGGCTGAGCGAACGCGGCCGCTCAGCGCGGATCGAGCAGCTGATCGCGGACTCGATTGCCAGGGACCTCGACGCCGAGCCGGGCGACCTGCGCCCGCCTCTGGTCGCGGCGTCCGTAACGGCCGCGTTCAACGCGGCGCGCGATCGTCTCGAGGCCGAGTCCGGCGAGCCGGTCTCGCACGAGCAGGCGATGGCAATTCTCGACGAGATCCTCGAGTTCCTGCAGGGCGGCCTCGAGGGCCTGCGGCGAAGCCGAGAGGGGTGAAGACGCTCCCGAGGTCAACACATCCGCAGCGGCACCGCTCAAGCCGCCCGGCGGCTGTCTGCCACAATTGGTCTTGATGCGAACGGACTCGCCTTCCAACGACGAACGGCTCTTGCGCCGCCTTCAGGCCCCGCCAGATCTGAGCGATGGGATTCAGTCGCTCGCGTATTGGCGCGAGCGAAGGCGACGTCTGTCGTGGTACCGGGTGCGGGCGCGACGCGAGGCGGCGCAGATGACCCTCCGCTGGGAGCAGCGCGTGGGCGCGGCGCTCTTTTCACAACCCGGCGTGTCCCTGGCGACGCGGTTCTCGGCCGGAGTGCTCCTGGGGCGTGCGCGTCTGGGGCGCTGGGGCGCGCGTGCCGCTGTCGCGACGACGACGATCGGGACGGTGCTCATCGCCGTTCCCATCATCGCGGTCTACGTCCTCGTCCACGCCGTCTGATCCGCCGCGGGCGGCGTTAGCCTGTAGCCGGCCGGGGTAAAGAATCAAATCGGAGGAGATTGCGGTGGTCATCGCAACGTCGTATCCATTCCTGGACATCCTGTGGACGATGATCATCTTCTTTGCGTGGGTGATCTGGATCTGGATCGCGATCACCGTCCTGATCGACGTCTTTCGCCGACACGACATCTCCGGCTGGGCCAAGGCTGCGTGGGTCATCTTCGTGATCATCCTGCCCTTCCTCGGCGTCCTGGTCTACCTGATCGCCAACCATGCGGGCATGGCCGACCGAAAGATCAAGGACACTCAGGTCGCGCAGGAGCAGTTTGATGATTACGTGCGCAAGGCGGCCGGTGCCGGCGGCGGCGCCGGCGCGGCGGCGGAGATCGACAAGGCCAAGCAGCTCCTGGACAGCGGCACCATCACCCAGGCCGAGTTCGATCAGATCAAGGCCAAGGCGCTCGCGTAGCTCTCGCCGGCGCGGGGTGCCGCCGCCGCCATGATCTGGCCTGGTTGGCAGTAGCCGCACTGAGCGACGTCGATCTCGAGCCACGCCTCCTGCATCGGCGCTGCGAGCGCACGGCAACTCCCCTGCCCGCTCCCTGCGCGGTCACCTGGATCATCGGCGCAAATGCTTACATCCTCCGCGACGCCGCGTCGCAGTTGGCGACTGGATGCCGCCAGTCGCCGGCAATCACGAGCTGCTCGCTACACAATCAGGCCGGGTTCGCTTTTGCGGAGCGCCTCACGCTCGATCTCCCGAGGTGGGACAGGAGCGGTCCGGCACGCCGGAGGCCGCGGCATCAGTCCGGAGCAGACTAGGAACCTGAAGGCGGAACGGCCAGCACCGGACAGGGCGCGATGTGGAGTAGGCGTTGCACCACACTGCCCAAGAGCAGCCCGGGGAGGGCCCCGTGACCGCGAGTGCCCATCACGATCAGTCCCGCTCCCGCCTCGCGGGCAACGTCCGCGATCTCGTGGGCCGGCTGAGGTCCGATGTGGTTGATGATCCTGAGACTGGCCTTGTACCCATCCGTCGAGAGCTGTCCGATCGTCTCCTCGAGTTTCGTCTTGATGACATCCTCGTCGGCGTACACCGCCAGCCCCGTCTTGGTCGCGTACCTCTGCACGATATGGACCGCGACCAGCGCGGCATCGTTCTCGTGGGCCAGCGTCTTGGCGACTGCCAGTGCTTGATCAGAGTGCTCCGATCCATCCGTGGCCCAGACAATTGTGTTGAACACGAGCACCTCCAGATCGACAGGTTCTGCCCACTGATCGGCCAATTACCCGCGGCGCGGGCAAGCACTCACAGTCGAAGCGCGGATGGATGGTATCTGGCGGCGTCAAATTCGCCGAGGAACGCCCTCGCCGCGGCCCGGGAATTCCCCTGTCCGCCTCGTGGATCAGCCCGTCGTGCTGACGTGGCGACCAGGGTGTCTTTTGTGGAGAATGGCGCGCGATATGACCTTGTTGGCCTCCCTGCTCTCGCTCTCGGTCCCCTTCGCCGACGCACCGAATCCAGCCGATTGCCCCCCGCGATTACCACCCCGTTACGACGGGCGGCATCGCCATCGCGCTCGTAGTCGTGATCGTGGTCGCCGTCCTGTTGCTCGTGTTGGCCGTGGCTCTTCTGCGCCGCCACCGCCGTCGCCGAGCCCTGGAACGGGGGTAGGCCGATGTATGCGGCAGCACTCGGGTTGACTCTCATGATCGAGATGCCGGCCTACGCCGGCGTTCTGCGGCGTGGACTGAACATCCGCACCCGCCAGGGCCTGATCGCGGGAGCTGCCGTGAACTTGGTCAGCCACCCTCTGGCATTCCCACTCGCCATGCCGGCGCTCGCCGGGCCGCTCGGCTTCTTCCCGGCCCTCGTGATCATCGAGGCGAGCGTGTGGGTGTTCGAGTCGGCGCTGCTGTGGGGCTGGGTGCGGCGCGACCTCGACCTGATCGGTCTGAGCGCGCTGCTCGCGAACGTGGCCTCGCTCGCGATCGGACTGCTGCTGATCGCCTAACCGGACCGGGTGGGTGCGGTACTCGAGAGGAAATCCAGCGCCAGTCTCAGCCAGGCCGGCGCTTCGCTTGCCCACAGCGCATGCGTGTGCCCGCCTGGATAGGAATGGAAGACGTGAGCAATCCCGTTGGCTGAGAGCGAACGGGCGTATCGCACGTTGGCCGTGAAGAACTGGGGATCTGACCGTCCAACGTAGAAGGCGATCAGCGACGGCCACCGAGACAGCGCGCGGTGCAGCTGGGCGCCGCGCGGCACCCGCGCGGCTCGATTTGCCTTCGCCGAGCCCAGCTTGAGGACGTGGTTGCCGCTCGGGTCCGTCGCGGCGAAGTAGCCGCTCCACGACTCCACGGCGGCGAACGTGTCGAGGTGGCGCAGCCCGATGTTGAGCGCGCCGAATCCACCAGCCGATACGCCCATGAGCGCCCGGCCCCACCGGCCGCGGATGGTGTGGTAGCGGCTGTCGATGCAGCGGGTCAGGTCGTCCGAGATCGCCCGTGGCCAATCCTCGGTCGACGACCAATCGAGGTACTCGCGGTCGCTGTTCGGCGTCGGCGCGGCCTGGGGAATGACCAGGATGGCCGAGCGTCTGGCCACGGTCAGGGCGTGCGCGAGGTAGGCAAAGCCGCGGTAGGCGGCCGGGCCTGCGGGCAAGCCGTGCAGGAAGTAGATCACGGGGTACCGCCGACGCGGCGAGGGGTACCCGGGTGGCAGATACACGACGGCCGGGAGACGGCCGCCCAATGCCGGGGAGGCGCAGGTGATCGACTGCGTCGCCCTCGCCGGAAGCACGCCGGCGCCCGACGCGGCCACGCTACCCGCCGACCCCAGGACGAGAAGCACGGCAAGCACGCTCCCGATCTCGATCCCGCGCCAAAGACGGGGTCTGATAGCGGATGTTCGAACCCAGTACGACATTCCGTGTGACCGACGAGAGGACCGGACGAGTTGGCGCCGACCTGGCGCGACCCGGCACGGCGTAACGCGCGGCTTGATTATTGCGATCGATCTGAAGATCGAGTCGCCTTGCCGGCGCGGGCTGCAGTCAGGGGCCAGTGTCAGCGTCGAGGTCGCGGATCGGCCGGTCGGCGTAGGCCAGGCGACGCCGACCGTCGGAAGGGTCGACGCCCAGCCCACGGTTCGTGAGTCCCAGCCGAACGGCGACCTTACGCGACGGGGCGTTGCGTGGTGCGATCCAGGCGATGAACGCCACGCTGTCGTCGAGCGTGGACGCTGCGGCATACGCAGCCCGAGCCAGCTCGGTGGCGAACCCCTTCCCTTGCTCTGCCGCGGCGATCCGATAGTTGAGGTTCCATGCCCCGGTTCGTTGGCGCTGAGCACCGCCGACGCCGATGATCGCGCCGGTATCACATAGACGTACGGCCCAATAGCTCAGTCGATCCGTCTCGAATCGAGCCGCGGCGCGCGTCAGCCAGTCCCGGGTCTGCTCGGGCTCGGTGTGGCGGCCGGCTGGCTCATACCACCATCCCGCCGGGTCATTGAAGATGGCGAACAGGTGGTCGAGATCCCGAGAAGGGTCTGGACGACGCAGGTCGAGTCGTTCAGTCAAGACACGCTCAAACGAGTCCATGCTTACTCGGGCTCGGGCGCTCTCCAGACCGACCACGGCATGATCCCGCGCTCTGGGCGTGCCGGCTCGTCCAACATCGCCAGGTACTCGATCAGGTGACCGTCGGGATCTCGGAAGTAGACGGCGGCCGCGGGCATCCAACCGATCACACTCGGTTCCGTTGTCTCGGCACCGAAGAACGACAGCGGCGTGACGCCGTTGGACCGCAGCGCCTCACAGGCGCCGAGCACGCCCGGCAGCGACGCCGCCAGCGCGATGTGCAGCGACAGGCCCATCGGCGCCGATCCCAGCGACCACAGGCCGAGCATCGCCTGGCCCGCGCCGCCGATCCAGAGGAACGCGGCCCCGCGCTCGGGCAGCTCCAGAGCGAGCGGCAGACCTACCACATCGCGGTAGAACGCGATCGAGCGCCCGAGGTCGCTCACGGTGAGGTGGGTCTCGAATAGGCCGGTGGCCTCAGGCATAGATGTCGACATGCGGGCTCGGCAGCACGGCGTGGATCGCGGTCGTATCGTGGCAACTATGGTCAGGATCCGGCACGCTACCGGGCAGGAGGCGCCTGGGCTCGAGGCGTTGCAGCGCCGATCCTCCGACGTCTGGGAGGCATACCGCGAGCAACTCGCCGCCAACCCCGATGCGATCGAGCTGCCGCAGACCTTCATCGACAACAGATGGGTCCGCGTCGCGGTCGACGACGAAGAGACGCCGCTCGGCTTCTCGGTCGTGGTTCCAACGGACGGTTTGGTCCATGAGCTCGATGGCCTATTCGTCGACCCGGCTCACATGCTCGCCGGCGTCGGACGAGCGCTGGTCGAGGACGCGGCCGCGCGCGCAGCTGACCAGGGGGCGGAATACCTCGAGGTGACCGCAGGTCCCGCCACAGAGTTCTACAACAAGGTGGGCTTCTACCTGGTCGGCGCCGCGCAGACTCGGTTCGGTCCGGCGGTACGCATGCGCCGTGGACTCCGCCGAGACTGACGTGGCCTGGAGATCCGGCCGCGTTCTCACGACTGGACAAGATGGGGAACTCTCCCCACGAGCGGCATGCGGGCCGCCCGTAAGATTGCGTCGTGGATCGACCGGGATTGCTGGAACGCTCCGACGAGCTGGGCGGCCTCCACGGGCTCGCGGCCGGCATGGCCGCCACCGGCCGGGGTGGGGCCGTGATCGTGTCGGGCGAGGCGGGGGTCGGCAAGACGGCGCTGCTGCGCCAATTCCGCGGTGAGCTCCCGCGGCGCGTCACGGCGCTGTGGGGCAGCTGCGATCCGCTGTTCACGCCGCGCCCGCTGGGGCCCTTGCTCGAGCCCGCGGCCGAACTCGGGGGCGAGCCGGCGGAGCTCGTGGCGGCCGGCGCGAAGCCTTTCGATCGAGCGTCCGCTGCGATCGGGAGAGCGCGGTCGGATAATCAAGGTCTTCTACGAGCCGCGTGAGCTACGACAACGGGAGGTCGAGATCCGCACGGTCGGCTGGCGGTTCTTCTACGCAATCGCTCAACCCACTGGGGGCTGATGGCCGATTGGCTGCAGCAGAACCGTCGGCTCACTTTCGCGACGTGGCTGAGCATTACGGCGACGAAGCTCGACGGTCCGCGCGAGATGCTTCCTTTCTCGGGCGGGCGGCACTCGTGCCACTCCGCCCATCCGTTGCCTTCGGCTGGCCGTCAACTGTGACTGCGGAGGTCTGCGCGGAGCTCGGAGCGCCGGATCTTGCCGCTGATTGTCTTTGGCAGGTCCTCGACGAAATAGATCTCGCGAGGGTATTTGTAGGGGGCGGTTCCCCGTTTGACGAATTCCTGCAACTCATGGGCGAGCTCTGGTGATCCTTCATGGCCGGGGGCGAGTAGGCAGAAGGCGGTGACAATCTGCGTGCGTTCGGGGTCGTCCTTACCGACCACAGCTGCCTCCAGCACGGCAGGGTGCTCGACAAGCACACTCTCAACTTCGAACGGTCCGATGCGGTAGGCGCTGGAGGTGATGACGTCATCGTCGCGGCCCTCAAACCAGAAGTAGCCATCATCGTCGATCGCGGCCTTGTCCCCGGTGAAGTAGAACGGTCCGCGAAACGCGTCGTCAGTAGCCGTCTGGTCCTGGTAGTAACCCGGGAAGAGGCCGATCGGGCGCTCCGGTTCGCAGCGAACGACGATGTTGCCCACCTCTCCCGCGCTGACCTGCTGGCCGCTGTCATCGACGACCGTCACGTCGTAGCCGGGGACGGGGCGGCCCATTGAGCCAGGGCGAACCTTCACTGCCCGGTAGTTGGCCACCAGACATGTCGTCTCCGTCTGGCCGTAGCCGTCGTAGATGGTCAGGCCTCCTGTCCCTTCTTGCCACTCGCGGATGACCTCCGGATTCAGCGGTTCGCCTGCGCTCGTGCAGTGCCGTAGCGCGGTCAGGTCGTGTTGGGAGAAATCCGCATGGACCAGCCGCCGATAGAGCGTCGGCGGCGCGCAGAACGAAGTCACCCGATGACGGGCGAGGATGCCGAAAATCGTGTCCGGATCGGGGTGACCGAGCGCGACGTTGAGAATCGCAGCGCGTTCGTGCATCTGTCCGAACAGCCCGCCCCACGCCGCCTTCGCCCAGCCGGTATCGGTGACGGTCCAATGCAGGTCACCCGGGCGCAGGTCCTGCCAGAACCGCGCCGTTCCGATGTGCCCAAGTGCATACGACTGCGGGTGCTGGACCATCTTTGGGTAGGCGACCGTGCCACTCGTGAAATACAGGAGGAGCGGATCCTCGCGATGCGTCGGGTCCTCCGGAGTGGGACCATCTCCGATTGTCCGGCACCGCTCGTCGAGCGCGTTCCAGCCCTGGGGCGTGGCACCCACGCATAGCCGGGTAGGCAGATCAGGGACGGCGGCGTCGACCTTCTTAGCGCCCTCCTCATCGGTGATCGCGGCCGTCGCTCCGGTCTGATCGAAGCGATAGGCAATGTCCTTCGGAGTCAGGAGATTCGGCCCTGGCATCGGGATCGCGCCGATCCGCATCGCCCCGAGCAGAGCCGCATACCACTCCGGAATCCGCGGCAGCATCACGAACACGTGGTCACCCTTGCGGACACCGAGATCCAGTAGCACCCGCGCTGTCTCGCGAGAGACACGTGCCAGGTCGGCCGCAGACTGCTCCGCGACAACCTCCCCGGTGCCGTTCACGGACAGCACGGCGAGAGCATTGGGATCCTCCGAGGCCCACACGTCGACAATGTCCCGCACGGCGTTAAACCGCTCTGGGACGCTGACGCGGTAGCTACCGCGCTCCGCATCGATATCCACCAGACGCGGGGCGCAATCCCGAGGCGGGCGAGCAAGAGACACGATCGACATGTCGATCACCTCCGTTGATAGGTGCGAGGGAAGGGTGGCGGACCAGCGTCGCGAACACCACAAATCCGGTCAATCATCTAGATCACCTCTCGTGCAGCTCGCGCGGGAACGGCGTTCGGACGGTTGTAAAGCGCAGCGCCTCGCCCGTCATCCGTACAAGCATGCAGGGTTCCACGCGACACTACCGTCCGTCGCGTGATTCGAGCGGACTGCTCGAGGCTGCGCGGCCGGCGCCGGCGACCGGCGAGCTCGCGACCCGTCGGCGTTGACTAACCCCGGTCACGCGTGGGCTTACCACGGTACGTACACGTGTTTGGGAGTGATGATCCTGGTGATGCACTGTCCCAGCCGGTTAACCAGCGGTGTGCGCGCGTCCGGAGGGTTGATGTTGGTGTTGATGAGCGCCACGACCGTGGCACGCGCGGAGGGTAGGTAGATGGTCAGGCTCTGGTAGCCCGGTACCCCCCGGTGTGACCGATCCATCCGTTGCTGTTGCTGAGCGCGAGGCCATAACCGACGTGTCTCACGCCGGTGGCGTTGAAGCGGAGGCGCTGTCGTTGGCTGGCCGGCGTCAGGAGCCTGCCGGTTGCGACGTCGCGCGCCCAGCGATGGAGATCGCCGAGTGTTGAGATCATCGCCGCGGCCGCCCAGCCCCAGGAGGGGCTCCAGTCCGTGGCATCGACGATCTTGCGGCAAGCGCGGCCACCCGACACGAGACATTTGACGGTGTTGTTGGTGTAGCCCTGCGCGTGGGGCGCGGGGAACTCGGCGCCCGTCGGGAAACTGGTGCGCATGAGGCGCTCGGGCCTGAGGATGTGCCGCTTGATGTATACGGCGATCGGCTCATGGGACACTTTCTCCACCACGAGGCCGAGCAGCACCGTGTTGGTGTTCGAGTAGTCATAGCCTGTGCCGGGCGCGAACATGACCGGTTTGCTAAAGCCATAAGCGAGCAGTTGCTGAGGCATCCAGGCGCGGCGCGGAGCGGCGAACCACGCACGGGCAAAGGCGGGGTTGTTGGTGTAGTTGAACAGTCCGCTGCGCATGTCGGCGAGCTCACGGATGGTGATCGTGTTTCCGTGCGGCACCCCAGCAAGGTATGAGCTGATCGGGCTGTTTAGAGCGACCTTGCCCCGATCGACGAGTTGCAGCAGCGCGGTTCCGACGAATGTCTTGGTCTCGCTGCCGATCCGCATATACAACTTGGTCCCCATCGGCTTACGTGTCGCGGTGTCCCGAACACCGAACGCCTTGACGTACGGCGCGGAGCCGCGCTGCCATACGCCGACGATGACGCCCGGAATCGACGCCTGGCGCATCACCCGCTCGATCGCCGCGGTCAACGCCGCCGATCGCGGGCGCGAGCGACCTCTCGCCATCGCCGCTGGCCCCGCCAGCGCGGCCAGAACCGACGCGACCACGGCCCAGAACGCGACAACCCGAGAGCGGCCGCAGCGATTACCCCACTCCATAATCGCGACCAACGTATCACTCGCAAACGGCCAACGGCGGCGAGTTATGGACCTTTTCGGTCAGGCTAGGTGGCTCGGGCGGGGTCATATCTGCCGAGCTTGGGACACATTTGGAACACGCACGGAGCGATGTCGAGAATCTGTGGGCCGGCTCCGACACTTCGGTGAACGGCCGTTCCGAGGAGCGGCGCAACGACCGAAAGGACACCGAGATGCGAAAGCTGATCGCCACCGAGTGGATGTCGCTCGACGGCGTGGTGCAGGCGCCGAGCTACCCAGACGAGGACCGGAGCGGGGGGTTCGATCGCGGCGGCTGGCATGCGCGCTACTTCGATGATCTCTCGATGAATTGGGTGATCGAGACCGTCAGGGGAGCGAGCGGCTATCTGCTCGGGCGAGGCACGTACGAGATCTTCGCCGCCCACTGGCCGAACGCGTCGGAGGAGGAGCAGTTGCTCGCCGAGCCGCTGAATATGCGTCCGAAGTACGTCGCGTCGACGACGCTCGTCGAGCCGCTCGAGTGGCAGCACTCGACGCTGCTCAGGGGCGACGTTGGCGATACCGTGCGGGCTCTGAAGGCCCAGGGTGAAGACGATCTGCTCGTGATCGGAAGCCCGGGGCTCGTCCAATCATTGCTCGAGCAAGAGCTGCTCGACGAGATCCGGGTAATGATCGATCCGCTCGTCGTGGGTGGCGGCAAGCGCCTCTTCGGCGACGGCAACCCGATCCGAGCCCTACGTCTCGTCGAGAGTCAGGTGACGGGCACGGGCGCGATCATCGCGACCTACGCTTCGGCCGATCTGGCCGCACAAGGGAAGGAGGACAACGGATGAGATTCATGTTGCTGCAGGACTACGCCCCCACGGAGGCCGCCACCGAGTTCATCGGTGCCTGGTCGCCGAAGGATGCGGCGGCGCACATCGAGTTCCAGCGCCAGATGAATCAGCGGCTCACCGAGAGCGGCGAGCTGGTCGAGGCGCAGGCGCTGACCGGGCCCGAGCAGGCCAAGTTCGTCGTGCACGACGGGGTTGGCGCACCGGTGATCACCGACGGACCGTTCCCGGAGGGCAAGGAGCTGCTCGCCGGCTACCGGATGATCGACGTCGAGTCGCTCGAGCGGGCGATCGAGATCGCGGCGGAGGCCTCGGCGGCGCCGGGACCGGGGGGCAAGCCGATCAAAACGGTGATCGAGGTGCGCGAAGTGATGGGCGCCCCGATGCCCGAGCAGTGAGCCGAACGCGAGACATCGAGGACCTGCTGCGCGACGCCGCGCCGCGGGTCCTCGCCGCGGTCGCGCGGCGATTCGGCGACTTTGCCGACGCCGAAGACGCGACCCAGGAGGCGATGCTTGCGGCGAGCCAGCAGTGGCCACGCCAAGGCACGCCCGAGAACCCCGTCGGCTGGTTGATCCACGTCGCGTCGTTGCGGCTCATCGATCGAGCCCGCAGCGACTCCTCGCGGCGTGACCGCGAGGCGGCCGCCGCCGCGAGGGAGCCCCGCGACCCGCCCCGGTCCCCGTCCCCGAAACACGACGACACGCTCGCGCTGATGTTCATGGCGTGCCATCCCGAGCTCACGCCGGCGTCGGCGATCGCCCTCACGCTGCGGGCGGTCGCAGGCCTGGCCCCAGCGGAGATAGCTGCTGCGTTCCTCGTCCCCGAGGCAACGATGGCTCAGCGGATCAGTCGCGCCAAGAGGACGATCAAGGCTTCCGGGATCGCGTTCCGGATGCCGACCGGCGAGGAGTGGGCGGCGCGGCTGCGCTCGGTCCTGCACATCCTCTACCTGATCTTCAACGAGGGCTACCTGACGACCGCCGGCCCGGAGCTGGCGCGCGCCGACGTCTCCCGGGAGGCGATCCGGCTCGCTCGAATCGCCCACCGGGCGCTTCCTGACGATCCGGAGGTAGCGGGGCTACTCGCGCTGATGCTGCTGACCGAGGCACGCCGTGCGGCCCGCACGAGTGCCGGCGGCGGACTGGTCCCGCTCGACGAGCAGGATCGATCGCTCTGGGACCGCGAACTGATCGCGGAGGGGGTTGAGCTGGCCCTGGCGGCGTCGAACAAAGGGTCCGCCGGCGAATATCTGATCCAGGCCCAGATCGCTGCACTGCATGACACCGCCGCGCGACCGCAGGACACCGACTGGCGGCGGATCGCCGGCCTGTATGCCGTGCTCGAGCAGACGACCTCAAACCCTATGGTCTCGCTCAACGGGGCAATCGCTGTAGCCATGTTTGAGGGCCCGGAGACCGGGCTCTCGCTCCTTGCGCCTCTCGAGCAGCCGCTGGCCGGCCACCATCGTCTCCATGCGATTCGCGCGCATCTGCTGGAGATGGCTGGCGATCTCGATGCCGCGTTCGTCGAATACGAGACGGCGGCGAAGCGAACGACAAACCTCCTGGAGCGGGACTACCTGACGATGAAGGCCGCCCGAGTGAACGAACGCCGCTCCCAAGGCCGGGTCAGTTGACTCATCAAACGAAGCACGCGGTTCAGGCTTTGATCGCGATGGACCTTCCTGGCCCGTTCGGCAACCTTATTCAATAGCCTTGCTTGCTGAGGGTGCCACCGCCACCGCCGGGCGAACTCGTGCCGCCACCGCTGGGCGCCGTCGTGCCCCCGCCGCCGTTTGAGGACGAGGAGGCCGGCGAGCCGCCGCCCGAAGAGGACGGGGCCACCGAGGACGATGAGGGCTGCGTGGACGGCGGGGGCGCCGCCTGCGTCGTCACCGGCGCAGCCTGCGTGGTCGCCGCCGCCACCGCCGTCGTGCTGGTGGTCGAAGTCTTCTTGTGATGCTTCTTCTCATGGTGAATCTGCTTCTTCTTGTGATGAACCTTCTTCTTGACCGTCTTGGTCGTCGGGTCCTTCACCGTGGTCGTATTGGCCGCATTGGACGTGGTACTGCTACCACCGCCACCGCAGCCTGCTACGGCCACAGCGGCCGCCAGACTCGCCAGCATCGCTTTTCTCATCGGGCCCTACTCCTTTGTAGCTGGACGGGGCTTGGTCGCGAGATTACAAAACGTTCGCGAACCTCGAGCAGTCAGCCTGGCCGAGTAACCGCGAAACGCGTGGGCCTCAACAACGGGGCCGCGCCGACAAGGCGATGGGCAGCCGTTGTCGCTTCGATCGACCGATGCGACAGCGAGGCTCGCGTCGATCGAGGTGCAGAGGGCGGGTGGCCAGTTCCAGCAGGACAATACATGCGTGTGGGCCCGAAGCCACCCCCTCCGTCGATCAAGCTCGTCGCGCTCCTGATGCTCGGCGGGACGGGACTTGGCCTAGTGGCCGTTGGGGTCACCACAACATGGGGCTGGGCACTATTCATCCCAGGACTCGTCGCGCTCCTCGTGTCCCTCCTGGGGATCTGGACCATCCAGAAATCGCGCGATAAATCACTTCGCTAGCCGGCCTCCGCCTTGATCGACGTCCAGCATGGAGAGGTCCGATGGTCGCCCTGCTGTGCGACGCGGCAGCTCCGGATCGTTAGTTCGAAGGCTGCGGCGCGTAACGGGTCTCGAGCATCATGCAGCCCTCAGCCGTTCGCCACGGACCATGGATCATGTTGGGTGGCCGGCAGGCATAGTGGCCCGCGTCGAAGGTCTGACTGAGTCTGAGATCGTGAAGCGAGCCCGAGAGAATCAGCACTTCTTCGAAATATGTGTGCGCGACGGGCCCGGCACTTGAAGTAGTAACGCCACGATCCCAGCGAACAAGCCGCGTCAGCAGCCCAGTGGTCGGATCTTCGGCGAGTACCCGTTCCCAAACGCCGGGCTCACCCGCCACAGCGCGCCAAGGGAGCGTCTTCGGGTCGAAGAACTCGAGCTCTGGTTTGGGCACCCGCGCTAGTTCAGCACACTCGGGCGTCAGGCTGATGAGCACCCGGAACAGTTCGTACCGGAGACTGCCCCATGTCATCCGGAGGGGGCGCGACGAGCGCAGGACGTGGCGGGCGCCCGCGGGCCTGCCATCGCGGCGGGATGCGATCAGTGGTGTGGTGACGCTATGCGGGAGCGCCGTCGGGAACCACGCCGAGCTGCTGCATCATCGCGAGCATGTCGACGACTCCCCAATGCTCAGCCACGAGGCCGTCCTCGTCGAAGCGCATGATGTCGATCAGCTGCACGTCGACGTTCTTGCCCGTTGGGGGCATGCCCATGAGCTCACCCCGATGCGTTCCGGTCGCCCTCGCGCGCGTGACGACTTTGTCGCCGCTGGCCAGAACATCTTCGGGGTCCAGTCGCAGATCAGGGAAGGCCACGCGATACATGCGAAAGAACTGCATCACACCTTCCTTTGTGGGCGCGAGACCGGGGGTTTCCTCGTGCTCGACGAAGTCATCCGCCAACAAAGCGCCGAAGCCCTCGATATCTCCAGCGTTGAGCAAGTCGTAAAGGCGCCGCTGCGTGGCTGAGTGATCCATCGTCGTCCTTTCGTCGGCCAGGGCCACCCTACTCGCGGTACCAGCGTCGACGCAAGGGAGCGTCGAGGCCCCCTGCCTTGCCGGCGGAAGAGCAGCGCCGGCGGCGATCCAGACTACGATGCAGCGACGGGCGCCGCTCGAGATCGAGGGAGGTCGGACGATGACGGACACGAAAGAGATCTTGGATGCTTCTCCGAGCGGCGTCCCACTCGGAGTGGTGGAGGTCGCAGCTGCCATCGACGCCTGTTTGAACTGCTTCCAGGCTTGCACCTCGTGCGCCGACGCGGATCTCGCCGAGGACGACGTCGACGAGATGCGCACTTGCATCGTGCTCTGCCTCAATTGCGCGGATGTGTGCCAGCTCACGGCACGGGTCCTCTCAAGACCAGCCCACTCGGAGCACGTCGTGGCTCACCGCTTGCTGCAGGCTTGCGTTCGCACGTGCACGAGCAGCGCGGAGGAGTGCGCCAGGCACGCCGAGCATCATCGACACTGCGCCATCTGCGAGAAGGCCTGCCGCGCGTGCCTACGGGCCTGCGACGCTCTGCTCGACGCTGAGGCCTTCGAGGAACTCCAGAAGCTTGCCGGCGCCTAGCTGCCACCGGCCACAAACCGCTCGTGATCCTGACGGACGCGATGCCATCTGCAGCGATGGAGACACAATGATCGTGGTCGTCGGGCGAGTTCAGACCGATGCCGGCAAGCGCGCGGAACTTGTCCGGCTCGGGCAAGCGGTCGCAACCGCGTCGCGCTTGGAGCAGGGCTGCATCAGCTACCGGCTCTATGAGGACGCCGAGACCGAGAACGAGTTCGTGTTCATCGAGGAATGGGAAAGTGAGGACGCGCTCCGGCGGCATTTCGCCACTGCGCACGTTGCCGCGTTCATGCAGGCGATTCCAGCCACGATCGTCGCGCCTCCGGATGTCAAGTTTCACCGCATCGCGAGCTCGATGGACCTCGCCGACGTGACCACCTGACCCTGCGGTCTGGCTTGCGCGCCGATCGAGCGGGGCGACCCGCTTCGGGACGCCGTTACTCCGGCCGGGGAAGGAGCTGCCAGCCAGGACGAACCGCCAGCGTCCGTCTCGCGGGGTTGCCAAGGCGCCCTCATCCGATCAAGGTGATGCGGTCCCAGCCGCGGGAGTGCATGCTCCGGGGGCCGCGCTGAGAAAGGCGCTTCACCCGAACGAGCGGAGGCGAATCCAATTGCTGATCACTGCGTCGTCGTATCCCTTCCTGAACGTCTTCTGGGACATCCTCATCATCTTTGCCTGGATCCTCTTTATCTGGATCGCCATCACCGTGTTCATCGACCTGTTTCGTCGACACGACATCTCCGGCTGGGCAAAAGCTGCGTGGATCGTCTTGATCGTGATCCTTCCGTGGATCGGTGTGCTGATCTACGTGATCGCCTATCACACCGGGATGGCCGAGAGAAGGATGAGCGATGCCAAGGCTTCTCAGGCCCAGTTTGACGAGTACGTGCGAAAGACCGCCGGCACCGGCGGAGCCGCGAGCGAAATCGAAAAGGCAAAACAGCTCCTGGACAGCGGCACTATCACCCAGGCCGAGTTCGATCACATCAAGACCAAGGCGCTCGGTAGCCCTGCTGGACCGGGCTAGCAACGAATGCTCTCCGATCGATCCAAGGCTGCCTCGTCGTTGCCTGAGTGCCGCATTTGTGCTCGGGGCGCTTGCCAGCTGACGTGACGACAGCAACACGGCCGGGGTTAGGCAGGGCGGGCGCAGCCTCGGCCGCTCACGATCGAATCTGGTCGCCAGCCCAGCAGATCCATGTCACATTGCGGGCTCGGTTTGGGTCATGGCCGGTAGACCGACACATCCAAGCAAGATGACAGGAGAGTGCGTCATGCCCTACGCCGTCGATTTCAACGATGTCTCGACAGTCGGCCTGGAGTCCTCGCCGGTCGCGGCCGCGCTCGCTGGTCTGCGGGCGCACGAGGCCCGCTACTTCAAGAACAAGTACGACCACGTCTTCACGGTGCAGCCTGCGAGCGACGCCAAGACGACCATCGATTGGGTGCACCGCATTCTCAAGCAGGAACGCGACATCGCCATCTCCGCTCGGCCGCTCGAGGCTACGGCCTTCCAGGTCGAGAACATCCGAATCGCCTACGTCTTCTACGAGAGCGGTCTGTCGATCAACGTGATGTACACCATCGACGACCCCAACAAGCGCGCGGTCGGGTTCAAGCTCTCCGACGGGATGGAGGTTCCCACGGAGCTCGCCTCGCGGTTCAAATTCGCGAGGCAAAAGTCAAAGCTGGCCGGAACCATTCGCGGTTCATACTTCGCCTTCAAGACCGAATACTGACCGCGAGATCTCGCTTTGCCCCTCCACGCGACCAGCGAGCGCGAGGCGAGGACCGCCTTGCGCGGCGAGTTCGGCGCTCGCTGCTGGTACGTTCGTGGCGAGCACCACCCGAGCTTCTCAACCGCCAGGCACCTTTGACCGTGATCCGCCCGGCTTCGCCGCTCGGTCCTCGTACCTTCAGCGACGCTGTGATTACGCTGGTCTTAGCCGGATAGCTGGATGGGCCGGTGATCGCGACGTCCTTGGTGAACCGGACGCCGTGACGTCGCAGTTTGGCCGCGGAGTTCGTGAACTTGATCTGGTAGGTGCCGAAGGCGAGATGAACGGTTTCGTCGATGCGATCGAGCAGTGCGTCGTCGCGGGTGACGTCGGCGGCGAGGAGCCGGGAGCGGCTGGCGCACGGGCGTGCTCTCAAGTCAACTCGTGCATGGCGGCGCGGCGCATGTCTGGCCCGGGTCGCCCAGGATCTCGACATACCCGTCGGTTCCATGCACGCGGATCCGCTGCCCATCCCGGATCAGGTTCGTAGCATGCTCAACTCCCACGACGGCCGGCAAGCCGTACTCGCGTGCGATTACCGCGCCGTGGGTCATCAGGCCCCCGACCTCCGTCACCAGGCCTTTGATCGCGAGGAACAGGGGTGTCCAGCTGGGATCGGTGTAGGCGGTGACGAGGATGTCGCCGGCTTGGATGTCGGCCTGCGCGATGTCTCGGATGACGCGGGCGCGCCCTTCGACGGTCCCGGCGGAGACCGGTAGGCCGATCAGCGCGCCTGTGGGGACATCGTCGCGTCGATAGGCCCCGGCGATGACCTCGCCGTCTGAGGTGAGCACGCGGGGCGGCGTGAGCGCTTGGTAGGAGCGAAACGCGTCCTTGCGCTGGCGGATCAGCTGCTGGTCCACTCGGCGGGTGCTCACGACCTCGTGGAGCTCGTCGAAGGTGAGGTAGAAGATGTCCTCCCTGTCACCAAGCACGCCTGCCTGCACGAGGCGCTCGGCTTCTTCCAGCAGCGCCTGCTTGTAGACGAAGTAGCGGTTGACGATGCCGTACTTGGGGTACTCGCGGTACCCGGCGAAGGTCCGGACCCGGTCGACCATCCGCTTCGTCTCCTCAGCCCTGCGTTCCCCGTCGGGAAGATCTCGTAGGCGCTCCAGGATCTCGTGCTCCTTGTCCGCGGCCTTGTGATGCCCTTGTTCGAGGCGCCGCTTGGCCTCGCCGGGCGTGAAGTTCCTGATGTTGTCGAGGATCAGCGGCACGAGCGTGGTGGGGCGCTCGCTCCATCGTGGCCTGGTGATGTCGATCTCGCCGACGCAGCGCATGCCGTACTTCTCTAGGTAGCCCTGGATCGCTTCCCGCGCTTCCCGCCCGCCCGCGAGCCTCGCCAGCTCGTCCAGGAAGGCCTCGTCCTTCAGACCCTCGTCCTCGACGTGTTGCAGAAACCCCACGACGTGCGGATGCGGGCGAATCACGTCCGCGACGTCCAGCAGCGCCAGGCCCATCTCAGAGGTGACGTTGCCGGGGGCCGACAGCGTGAGCGTGTCGGCCGCGTTCTTCTCGCCCAGCCACGCCTCCAACTGCTCGCCCAGCCACCACGTGGCCTGCATCCCCGCCATGATCGCCTGAACGCTCAGCGGATCTGCGAGGACTCGCTTGTGCTCCTTGAAGGCCTCCAGGAGAAAGCCGAACAGGGCCGGCCCGGACTTCGCCTGGATGTCGCGCTTCAGGGCGGCGATCGAGACCCGGTTGCGCTCGATCAGCTCGCTGACGATCGCCGGATCGGTGTCGATCTGAGCGGGCACGCTCCCGACGACCGGCGGCCCGCCCGGGCCCCCGTCTGGGAGCGAGGGGAGAAAGTCGCCGCGTTCGAGGATGGTCTGCAGCGCATCCCCGATCAGCGGATCGCCTCTCCCCATGACCTCTAGGAGTCCTACCCGGGTCGTCGGCGAAGCCAGTCGCCCCGTGACGTCGACGAATAGCCGGCCACCGGCCTCGTGCATCGGCGCCATGGCCGTCAGCTGCCACACGGAGACCCCCAGGGGCCTCATCGCCTCGGTCATCATCTGCTGATGACCGACTGACACGTACACGTGGTTCTCTCGGTCGGCGGCCTTGGGTATGGGAAACAGCGTGGTGATCGGCCGGCTCTGAACGATCCAGAAGTCGCCCTCGGCCAGGCACCATTCGATGTCCTGCGGGCGGCCGAAATGCGCTTCGATCCGCCGGCCCAGCTGCGCGAGCCGCACGACCTGCGCGTCCGTTAGCGCCGGCTGCTGCTGCCGCGCCGGCGCGACCGCCAGTTCTTCGGTCCCGCTCACCGGCGAGGCGTGGATGGCACGCTGCTTGGTAGCGATCGCCCTCGCGACGACCTCGCCGTCCCGTACCTTGAAGGTGTCCGCGTTCACCAGGCCGGAGACCAGTGCCTCGCCGAGACCGAAGCTCGCCTCAACCGAGGCAACCTTCCGGCTGGAGGTGACGGGGTCGGCCGTGAACAGGATCCCGGCAGCCTGCGGGACGACCATCTGCTGCACGACTACGGCCATCTGGACCTTGCGGTGGTCGAAACCGTTCCGCAGGCGGTAGGTCACGGCCCGCTCGCTGAACAGCGAGGCCCAGCACCGGCTGACATGCTGGAGGATCGCCGTCGAGCCCACGACGTTCAGGTACGTGTCCTGCTGGCCGGCGAAGGATGCGGAAGGCAAGTCCTCCGCTGTCGCGCTCGATCGCACGGCATAGGCGCCTTGCTCGCCGAGCCGGGCGAGCGGGCGCGTGATCGCCGCTGCCAGATCCTCAGGGATGGCGATCCCTTCGAGGGCTCGCCGGGTCTCCTCGCTGAGCGCCCGGATCGCATTCCGGTCGTCCGGCTTCAGCCGCGACAGCCGATCGAGCCGATCGTCGATCGACGGCGCTTCGGTCAGGATCCGTTCGAACGCGTCCGTCGTCACGCAAAATCCAGCCGGCACACGGATGCCTTCGATCCGCGAAAGCTCTCCCAGGTGCGCGGCCTTGCCGCCAACGACCGCGACCTGCGTCCGGTCGATGTCCTCGAGACCCAGCACGTAGCGGCTCTCGCATCTTTCGTACATTCGAACCTCTCGCTCCTTCCCGTTTTCCTGGTTTGTAACCGGTGACTTGGCCGCAAGCGGCCTGGTGGCGCAGGTCGACCGCGATCATGTGGATCTCCAAGGCCGGTGGCGCCCTTGTCGCCCGGCGGCAACTCCGTCGGCCAAGTGGCGATGCTGTTCTCCTCCTACGCCGAGCAGGTGACGCTGCTGGTACGGGGCGAGACCTCGACCCCTCGCGCCTCCAGACCAGCCCGAACCGCCGGCTTATCGTCGACAAGCAGACCAGATGCTCGCCGCGGTCGACTAGCCGGTCGCCTGGGCGGTTGAGTCACTGACGTGTGCCGGTTATGCCCTACAGTAATTGGTCGAGTTGCGGTAGCTGTGCAGTAGCCGTCGCGCCGAGTTCGCCCACACCGTGGCGTCAACGGCTGCATAGTAATGGCCGTGGGCAACGGTCCATTGAGCCGGGGCGGGCCTCTCGTTGCCGGGGTTGATCCAGCCTCTGCTGGTCGGAAAGAACCACCAGTTGTTTCGCCCCGCCAGGGCCAGTGCGTGTGTCGCTCTAGTTGACAGGCGGAACCGACGCGCTCGCGGCGGATGCGAAGAGCGCCGTCGCTCCAGCAATAGCCACACCGGCGGTAATGACTCGACGCAGCACCGTCACCGGTCCGCGCGGATGACGGACGTCCGCCATCTCAACATATTGGCCCCCGATCGGTTGACCAGGGCCGCATTGCCCCGGTAAGTTGACCCCTTCCTTACCATGGCGCCGCTCGGCCATATTTGTCGAGCTTGGGACAAATTGGGGGACACGTCCACGTACTCGGCGGACGCGCGAGCTCTGCCACGAGCGACTCGACCCGATGCGAGATGTCATCCCGGATCCGCCGAACGCTGTCTACCGATCGGCCGGCGGGGTCGTGCAGGTCCCAGTCGATGTATTTCTTGCCCGGGATATACGGACATTCGTCGCCGCACCCCATGGTGATCACCAGGTCGGCCTGCTCGGCCAGGTCGCGAGTCAGGAGCTGCGGTGTGCGGTCGGCCAGATTGATCCCGAGTTCGTTCATGACCTCGATGACTTCGGGGTGCACGTGTTTCGCCGGCGTGGTTCCAGCCGATACAGCTCGGTGCCGGCCGCCGGCTGCTTTCTCGAACAGCGCCTGGCTCATTTGCGATCGGCCGGCGTTCTGGCGACAGACGAATAGGACAGTACTCATGGCTGGGCCGCGGGCTTCGGAGGGGGCGTCGCGATTACGTTCTCGGACCTACCGTCGCTCTCGTGCGGCATGAGAACGGCCGCGGCGTCGGCGGCTGTCACGCCGGGGTAGAGGGCTCGGACGAGCACGATCGCGATGATTCCTCCGATCGCTTGCGCGAGGATGAAGGCGGGCACGGCGGCGGGAGCGATCCCGGCGAATGTGTTGGAGAACATGCGGCCGATGGTGATCGCGGGGTTGGCGAAGCTGGCGGAGCTGGTGAAGAAGTACGCGGCGCCGATGTAAGCGCCGACTGCGGCCGGGATGGTTGTGGTGCGTCTGGTCCGGGCGAGCGAGAAGATGACGAGTAGGAGGCCCAGCGTCGCGATGACCTCGGACAGGAAGTGCGCGGGGCTGGCTCGGTGATGGGTGGAGATGCTGATCGCGGTCAGCGAGAACATCAGGTTGGCGAGGATCGCGCCGAGCGTGCATCCGGCGACCTGGGCCGGGAGGTAGGCGAGCGCATCGCGCTGGCTGATGCCGCCGAAGTGCGCGTCGACGAAAGACACGACCGGGTTGAAGTGGCCGCCGGAGACGGGACCGAACATGAGGATGATCGCGAACAGGCCGGCCGCGGTGGCGGCCGCGTTCTCGAACAGCTGCAGGCCAGTATTGCCCGGCGAGAGCTGTTGTGCAGCGATCCCCGAGCCGATCACCAGGGCGGCGAGAAACGCGGATCCCAGGAGTTCGGCGAGCAGCCGGCGGGGCAGCGGCGGGGGCGACGTCATCGGTCCTGTCAGCAGGTGGTCGTTGGTCACCGAACTCCTGAATCAGCGGTGGAAGCAGCTTTGACGAGTCGCCAGCGGTGAGATGTTGCATCGAGGCGGATCGCGTGGCTCTTGTCGCGGGCGAACTCTTCAGACGCGTTCATCGATCAGGTCGCGGATCTCGCTGCTGCATCTCGTCCGAGAGCCGCTTGGGCTCTCGGACGAGCCGACACGAGTCTATACATTGACAATCATCAGTTCAATCGGTACATGTATATAGATGGCGATCGATCTGGAACTGACCCCGAAGACCAAGCGCCCGCCGGGTGAGCCGTGCTGCGAGCCAGTGGTGTACCCCGACGTTGAGCGCGACGAAGCGATCCGGATGGCTACGGTGGCGAAGGCGCTCGGCGACCCAGTCCGCCTGCAGCTGGTCGATGTGCTGCGCAAGCACGCCGGCAAGGTGTGCGTATGCGAGCTGGTTCCGCTGTTCGACCTCTCGCAGCCCACCGTTTCCCACCACCTCAAGGTCCTCCGCCAAGCCGGCCTCGTCGGCTCAGAGCGCGAGGGGCTGTGGGCGTACTACTACGTAATCCCCGACGCGCTGAAGGAGCTCTCCGCATGGCTGAGCTAGACACCACCTGCTGCACTCCTGAAGCTCAGGCGATCTGCTGTGAGCCCGCAGACAAGTCTGCCTGTTGCGGCGACGACCAAGGTTGCGGCTGCGCGGCGGGCAAGGCGGAGCCGGAGCCCGACGCTGTTCGTGAGGTCGTCCGTGCTCGCTATGCCGCTGTCGCTCGGTCGGCGACCGGCTGCGGGTGCGGCTCGGATGTGTCGGTGAGCGACGAGCACAACGCCCAGGTGTCGCGCAGCCATGCCGCAGCGGCGTCCGCGAACGTCGCGCCGGTCCACACCACGCCGGACCGAGCTTCTTCTGCACCTGCCGCCGGGTTGTACCCAGAGTTCCAGATCTTCGGTGGGCACGGTTTCCATCTCAGCTGACGAGCACTGGCCGGAACCTCGCTGGACAGTCCAGCTCGACCCTTTTTAGCTACAGCGGTAGGACAACGTCCTCACGCCTCGGAGCGGCGCACGGCAACCGACAGCGGAACGGCCCGCGGGAAGACGGGCCGTTGAGCACGCTCGTGGGATGTCGCCGAGCCGATCAGTCCATAACCATGCAGTTATCTGACATCTGCGTGTAAATCTGGTCCGCGACCGTGTAGTTGCTGGCTGCCCCTTCCACATCGCCAGCCTGAGCGGCCTGGTCCCCATAGTTTGTGGCCGTGTTGTAGTCGTGCGCCAGGCTCTCGCACTTGGCATCGTCGTAACCGGCGACACCGGCGGAACCCGCTCCCGCCACAGGGGTGTTGTGGGCGGCCATCGGGTGATTGACAACGATGGGCTAATCGTGATGGGCCTATGCCCGACCGTAGCTGCTGAGGCAACCGCGGCTGATCCGACGGTGGCGCCGACCGCCCCGAGAGCAATGAGGAGGCGGAGCTTGTTGGTGATGGTGAACATGGCTTGCTACCTCCTAGGTGGGACCGTGTTACCAGTCATCGTCAGTCCGGTATCACGCGCGCGCATAGCCACCCTAGGGCTGCGCGTAGCTACACCTTCGGCCGCGGGCAGGTGCCGGAATCGAGGCGTGCTGCCGGCGCCGAGAGAAGTCGAGGAATCGGCGCCGGCAGCTGCCTGGTGTAGGGCGCGGGAGCGGAGGAGATGCCTGGCCCGCGCCAACGCAACATTCTAATCTCCACCAACTTTGTGAAGATTCCTGCACAGACCGTCATGCGTACCTACTCCGATACTCGCACGCCTCGGCCTTGCACTACTGCGGGAGCACACTGCCAGAGCCTGCCCGTCGCCTCGGCCACGGTGCCGAGCTTCACCTGCGGACAACCTCGAGCGTGAGCACGCAGCGTAATACAATGTGTGCATGCCGCCCGATCGTGAGCGTGGTCAGCTGTCGATGCGACCGTCGAAGCGCACGCTGGAGCGGCTGCGTGAACGGGCCCGCCTACTCGGTGAGAAGCACACGACGCTCGCCGAGCGCTACCTCGAGGAGGGCGTGGTCATGGACGAGCACCCGGGCATCCACTTCGTCGACGGCGCTCTGGGCCGCCGACCTGCCGTGCTCGGAAGCGGGCTGGACGTATGGGAGATCGTCGAGGTCGCCAAGGACAACGGCGGATCCGTCGCGGACACCGCCTCCTATCTCGAGATCGACCCCCAGCTGGTCGAGACCGCGCTGCGCTACTACGGCGCCTACCGGGACGAGATCGACGACTGGATCGAGCGCGTGCAAACGCTCAACGAACGCGAAGAGAGCACCTGGCGCGCGGCCCAAGAAGCGATCTCTGCTTGAAGCTGCTGCTCGACGAGCACCTCTCACCCGGGATCGCCCGACAGCTACGCGCACGCGGCCACGACGTCATCGCCGTCGGCGAGCGCACCGACCTGCGAGGACGCCCTGACCGCGTCCACTTCGCCTCGCTCCCCGACGAGCAACGAGCGATCGTCACGCGCGACCTCGGGGACTTCCGGCCGCTGCTCGCTGAGGCGCTGCGGCGCGGCTCGAGCATGTATGGCTTGGTGTGCGTGCCGGCGCGCTTCTCGCTCAACCGTGACGGGATCGGCCGGCTCGTCGCCGCGCTTGATGCGCTGCTGACGGCCCACCCTGCGGTCGATGCCGCCGTTTCACTCGGCGGTGAGATCTGGCTGCAAGATCCGCCCGGGTCCTGAGCTGGATCCTCGTCCGAGGTTCGATAATCCGCAGATGGAGCCCGACAGAGAGTCACCGTCAACCGGAGACCTCGACGGAAGGAGGATGGCCGCCCCCATCAGCAACAGGACGATCGAGGCCGCGGCGGAATTCGAACGCGCGATTGCCGCAGCCGAGCGCGCCGGGCCGTCACCGAACGTTCATCCTCGTGTGCACGAAGCGATGATCGAGGCAATGCGGAGCGAGCTTGGCGTGCTGCGCGAGCAGTTCGACGATTCGTCACGCTCCGGCCGCCGCCACCCGTGAGCCGACCCCCCCGGACTCGGTATCCCGGGCGGCGGCCGGAACCTCGGTCGGCGTGAGTTTGGCGGCGAGCGGGCAGGGGGATGACAGGTCGGCACGCACGTGCCGGCGCACCCGCTGAATCTCCTACCCGCGCTGAGCGCGTCTCTCTGCGCGAAGACTCGCGTTGCCGGCAAGGGAGGGCGGCCGCGGCAGACCCGAACACCACGGATGCAGGGCAGGCCAACTCCGCCAGAGATCGGCACGCAGTTGGCATCGAGCTGGGAACGCCTGATTGGGCGCGAGGCCCCGCCTTCCGTTGGTCGAGTGTCCCGGTGCCAGCGGGCGAAGTGCGAGACCTCGCGGGTGGCGCGGGTCGGCGCTCAGGTTTGGTCGGTGGTGGGGAGGTCGGGCTCGACTGGGGTCGCTGCCCAGCTTCCGAGCAGTTGAAGCGCTTGCTCTGATTTGGTTCCTGGTTCAGCGGTGTAGGCGAACATGGTCAGGCCTGTGTCTGCCGAGAGCGCCATCGCCTCGTAGGTGAGCTCGAGGTCGCCGACGATGGGGTGGTGCAGGCGCTTGGTGCCGATGTCGTGGAAGCGGACGTTGTGAGCGGCCCATTTCGTGCGGAACGTCTCGCTCTGCGTGGAGAGCTCGCCGATGAGATTGGAAAGTTCACGGTCGTATGGGTCGCGCCCGGCTTCAGAGCGGAGGATCGCGACGGCCTCGTTGGCGACGTGGTCCCAGTCGTCGTAGAAGTCTTCTGAGCGGGGGTCCAGGAACACGAAGCGGGCTGTGTTCGCGGGGCGGCTGGGAGTGAGGTAGGTGGAGTAGAGCGCGTAGCCGAGCTGGTTGGCGGCGAGGATGTCCAGTCGCCCGTTGCGGACGAACGCCGGCGCCTGGGTGATGGCGTCGAGGATGCGCTGCACGCCGGGGCGGATCTGCTGCTTGGTGGGCCGGCGCCGGCGGGTGGCGGTGGCGGATTGGGTGGCGCGGGCGAGATCGATCAGGTGTGAGCGTTCGGCGTCGTCGAGCTGGAGCGCCCGGGCGAGGGCGTCGAGCACGCTGTCGGAGACGCCAGCGGCGTTGCCGCGTTCGAGGCGGGTGTAGTAGTCGACGCTGACTCCGGCGAGCAGCGCGACCTCTTCGCGACGAAGGCCGGGGACGCGGCGGTTGTCTCAGTAGATCGGGAGGCCGACCTGATCGGGGGTGATTCTCGCTCGCCGGCTGGTGAGGAATTCGCGGATCTCGCTCTTGGCGTCCATCTCGTCTGATCAGGCTACCGGCGCCGCGTTGGGGCTGGGAGGCCCTGTCAGTACCTGGATCAACAGGGACTCTCACTTCCGGCGATTTGGTGCTTTCTTGGGGGCGATGAATGAGATTCGACGTAAGCGAGGAGGCGTGTAGATGCGCGCTGCTGTCTTCAACGAGCCCCGCTCGATCACCGTTGCCGAGCGGCCCGACCCGGTGATCAAAGAGCCGACCGACGCGATCGTCCGCGTGGTCCTGGCGTGCGTGTGCGGGTCTGACCTGTGGTACTTCCGCGGCGAGTCGCCGTTCGATCCAGGGCCGATCGGGCACGAGTTCATCGGCCTGGTCGAGGACGTCGGCTCGGAGGTCCGCACGATCGCGAAGGGGGATTTCGTGATCTCGCCGTTCGCGTTCAGCGACGGGACGTGCCCGCACTGCCGGCATGGGATCACGAGCGCGTGCTCAGCGGGCGGGTTCTTTCCCATGAATGGCGATGGCGGCCAGGGCGAGGGGGTGCGCGTCCCGCTCGCCGACGGAACGCTTGTCACCGTCCCTGGATCGGGCTACTCGGATGCGATGCTCGCCTCCTTGCTGACGCTATCGGACGTGCTGGCCACGGGTCATCACGCGGCCGTGTGCGCCGACGTCAAACCCGGGAGCGTGGTCGCGGTGGTCGGCGACGGCGCGGTCGGCCTGTCGGGCGTGCTTGCGGCCTCTCGCCTCGGCGCGGAGCGGGTGATCGCGCTCAGCCGGAACCCCGTCCGCCAGCAACTCGCGCGTGAGTTCGGCGCGACGGAGCTCGTCGAAGCGCGGGGTCAGGAGGCGACCGAGGCGGTCAAGGAGCTGACCGACGGCATCGGCGCCGACGCGGTGCTCGAGTGCGTCGGCACCGCTCAGGCGATGCAAACGGCCGTCTCGATCGCGCGGCCCGGAGCGATGGTCGGCTACGTCGGCGTCCCTCACGGCGTGGAGCTGCCGATCGGCGACATGTTCTTCCGGAACGTCGGCGTTCGCGGCGGCTCCGCTCCGGTCCGCGCACACATCCCACAGCTGCTGCCCGATGTGCTTGAGAAGCGGATCAACCCTGGGCGTGTGTTCAATTTCGCAACCGATCTGGACGGTGTCGCGGACGCGTACGCGGCGATGGACGAGCGGCGCGCGACCAAGTCGCTGCTGCGGATCGGGACGGCCTGACGATGACGTGGAGGAACGAGGAGCTTTCCGCGGTCGCGGCGCCCGACGAGCTGCAGATCGCCACCCGCCGGCGCGACGGGACGCTCCGCAACCCGGTGACGATCTGGCACGTCCGCCACGGGGACGACCTCTACGTCCGGTCGGTCAACGGGCCAACCTCCGGCTGGTACCGCGGCGCTCAGACCCGCCGTCAGGCGCGGGTCGCGGCCGGCGGCGTCGAACAGGACGTGGAGCTGGTCGAGGCCGACCACGGGCTCGATGACCGAATCGACGCCGAGTACCGAGACAAGTACCGCCGCTACTCGGAGAACACGCTGCGGCGGATCACCAGCCCGGAAGCGCGCTCGACGACGCTCAAGCTCGTCCCCCGCCAGAGCGCATGAATCAAGGAGATGAACACATGGTGAAACGAACCCTCGGAACCAGCCTGGAGGTCTCGGCGATGGGCCTCGGGTGCATGGGCATGAGCTTCGCGTTCGGCCCTCCGCCCGACAAACAGGAGATGATCTCGCTGATCCGCGCCGCCGTGTCACCTTCTTCGACACCGCCCAGGTTTACGGCCCGTACACCAATGAGGCGCTTGTCGGCGAGGCGCTCGAGCCCGTCCGAGATGAGGTCGTGATCGCGACGAAGTTCGGGTTTGATCTCGAGGGGAGCATCGGCCCAGGGGCGCTCGACAGTCGCCCGGAGACGATCCGCCGGAGCGTCGAAGGGTCACTCCAGCGGCTGCGCACCAACATGATCGACCTGCTCTACCAGCACCGGGTCGACCCGAACGTCCCGATCGAGGAGGTCGCCGGCACCGTCAAGGAACTCGTCGACGAGGGCAAGGTCCGCCATTTCGGCCTCTCCGAAGCAGGAGTGCAGACGATCCGCCGCGCCCACGCGGTACAACCGATCACGGCCTTGCAAAGCGAGTACTCGCTGTGGTGGCGCGAGCCCGAGCAGACGATCCTGCCCACGCTGGAGGAGCTCGGGATCGGCCTGGTTCCGTTCAGCCCGCTCGGGAAGGGGTTCCTCACCGGCACGATCGACACCACCACCGAATTCTCCAGCGACGACTTCCGCAACACCGTCCCGCGCTTTGCCGACCGCCAGGCCCGCGAGGCGAACCTGGCGTTCGTCGAGCTGCTGACCCGAATCGCGGAGCGCAAGCAGACGACATCGGCGCAGATCGCGCTCGCCTGGCTGCTTGCCCAGAAGCCGTGGATCGTCCCGATCCCCGGCACGACGAAGCTGCACCGCCTGGAGGAGAACCTGGCCGCCGCCGACGTCGAGCTCACGCCCGACGAACTACGCGAGATCGAAGATGCGCAGATCGAGGCCGAGGGTGCGCGCTACTCGGAAGCCGCCCAACGCGTGATCGACCGCTAGGAGAAACCAGTGCAGATCACAAGAAGCTCCCTCGCCACCGGAACCGGGCCGGCCGACTGGTTCACCGGCGGCGTCTACGTCGACACGATCACCAACCCGACTCCACCGTCACGG
>CAVVNG010000022.1:0-192600 GCA_963749545.1 uncultured Solirubrobacterales bacterium | reverse complement strand
GGGGAGATCTGATGGCCACCAGCGGGGAGAAATGATGGCCACCAGTGGGGAATTTCGTGGCCGCCAGTGGGGCGAAACCGATGGCCATTGACAGATTTCTCCACCGCGCCTGTTGCCTCGACTCACGCTCACGTTCTTGAGCGGTTCTCGGCGACTGGCGGCCCCGGCGTCTTCCACCCCGTACGGTGACAACGTTTACTACACATTCTCGGATGGCGATGTCATATGGGGTCGGAGCCCCTTATGACCCGCACCCCTCCCGGCTAACACCTCCGCATCGGGCCTGTGGACCTGCGGCCAGGAGACGTCTCCGGTGTCTTACTCCGTGGACTTCTTCGACGTCCCGACCACGCCTGTTGCCTTTTCTGGCCGACAGACGCAGAACGGCGAGTGTTGCGATTCTGACGACCTCGTCTTCAATGTTCCTGGCACTGCTCGTTACGTTGCCGACCTGTCCTTGCAGCAGGGAGCAGTGAGCCTTTCCATCGACACCCTTGAGGGCCAACGCGACCAGACGTTTGCTTCCTCTGGTCAGTTCCTGATCGGTGTTCTCTCCCCCTGGGACGCAGGACCTCGCCTTTAACCCCTGAGGACGGACCGCAGGCGCAATGGACGATCGCGCTGCACGCGCTGCCGGTTCGGCTGACCTCACTTGGCGTCTTACCGCGCTTTGCCCGACCGGGACAGATCGATCGCTTTCAGTACGCGTTTGAAGGCGACGTGTCGCTCACCGCGACGATTAGAAACGGTGCAGGACAGGTCGTACGGACATTGGCCGCTCGCCTGCCCGTGTCAGCATCGACAACCCACAGTCTTGTTGTGGGACGGCCTGAACTCATCCGGAGCGCCGGTCCGCGACGGCGAGTACGCCGCCGTGTTCTCGTGGACTGACCGAGCGGGCTACACCGGGTCGGCCACCACACACATCGGGATCGACCAGACGCCGCCCGTCGTCAGCATCCTGTCCAAACTCCCCCTTCCTCCGAGCCACGGGCTTGTATTCACGATCACAGACCGCTTGAGCGGAGTCGCCTCGGTCAAGGCGAGCATCGACGGGGTTGGGCTGTCCCGAATTCCCGCCAGGTGGAGGCACAGTGATCTACCGCCCCCGGCATGGCTGGAGCCGAGGCTGGCACACGCTTGACGTGATCGCGCGAGATCTGGGTCGGCAACCACCGCGAGACCATCAAGCGGTTCCGCGTGGGCTCGCCGCCAACTCGGCGTCGGCATCAGCTTGCGCACTGACGAAATCTCCTGAGGCCCCAATGACAGATTGGGCGCGGAGAGACGACAAGTATTGGGCGGTCTCGCGCTCGGCTAGAGTCGGAGCAGGAAGCGCCCCGACCGGACTCGGGAAGGGACGGGACGCTTTCGCGAGTCGGCATACTCAACGTTCCGGCATGAGCTGCCACGGATCAGGCAGCACACTCCAGCGGGGCGCCGGCCAATGCTCGTGAGGCCCAATCAAAGAAGCTGATGCCGGCGTCGAGTGTGACGGTCTGGTGCTCGCGCCCGGTGACGATCCACGGACGGCCGGGGTCGTGTTCGGTGATCGTGAATCCGAACTCGGGCATCGAACATATGTCCGCTTGATGGTCAAGCGCGTTTGAGCACTGCTGTTTGTAGACCTCCTGTGTCAAGTGTGTGTGGATGTGAGGCGTTGTCGGGCGGTGTGCCTGGTGAGGTAGTAGGTGTCCTGGTCGTGCCAGAGACGCCAGATGACCTGGGTCCAAGCACGGCCGAGGATCCGGGCGGCGTGGGCGTGGCCGGCACCGCGGGCTCTCGCGCGTTGATAGATATCGGCGGCCCACGGGTTGTGGTGTCGGCTTCTGTCGGCGAGGACGTTGAACGCCTCGCGTAGGCGGTGATCGCACGCCCAGCGGAATTTCGCGTGCCGGGATTTGCCGGACTCGACCGCGACGGGGCATTGACCTGCGTCGGCAGCGAGCGCACGGTAGGTGGTAGCGCTCACGGCAGTCGCCGATCTCCGCGAGCATCGTGGCGGCGCACAGGAACGAGTCCGCAGCGATGAACAACGACCGGAACGTCTGACCGTCCGGGTGCGCGTCGAGCGCGCCGAGCGGATCTCGATCGTCAGCTCGCTGATCTTCCTCACGACAGGTTCCAAGGCGGTGACGAGGGCGAGCACGATCTGGCGGCGGGCTTGGGTCTCGAGCTCGCCGAGCGCGTGCCTGCGCGGCGTCCCGCAGCCGGGCGAGCAGCTCGCGGGCGGGTTTGCGACCGTTGTAACCCTGGCGGGCGAGGAACACCGCCATCCGCTGCTCCCCGAGACCGTGGGCATCGAGGGGGCTGGGGTAGCCCGCAGAAACGCCAGCGCAATCGGGGAATCGACCGCGCAGAACACCTTGCCGGCACCCGGCCAGAACGTGGCGAGCTGATCGCGCAGCTGGTTCGCGAGGCCCACCCGGGTGCGGACGAGATCCTTTAGCTCACGGGTCAACGCCCGCAACGCCTTGGTCCGGTCACTGTCCGGAGTCAGCGTCCGGAACCGATGGCTGTCGGTCCGCGCGAGCTCGGCCAGCACGAAGCTGTCAAACCCATCTGACTTGCCGCCCGAGGCGGTGTAGCGCGGGCGCATCGCGACCACCTGATTGGGATGCACCGCGATCACGGTCAGGCCGGCGTCAAGCAACCGCTCGATCAACAACCCATCCGGGCGCTCAAGCGCAACCAGCTTGACCCCAAGCCGCACCAGCCGGACACACAACGCGCGCGACGCTTCCTCGTCGTGGCGGTAGCGACGGCCCTCGACGATCCGCCCCCGCTCATCTACCACGCACACCGCGTGTTCCTCGCTGGCCCAATCGACCCCGGCGAACCGATCCTCCACCATGACCACCACGCTCCCTCCAACCAACCGATTGACCTTTGATCGGCGCGAGGTACCCTGGCGGATGCTTACTGATGGCGCTCTGGGCGCGACCTCCTGTTGCCGCTCAACGGGCACCTCGACGGAACATCAGGGAGGCGCTGGTCTAAAACGGGCCCTCTGTCACGGGCAAGCCCAAACAGGCGCTCTCCCGACATCCGCCGACCCACACAGCATGGCCAGTAAGCCCAATCCGGCAGCGTTTCGTGGTCGGATGTTGATCTCCCGGTCATAGATTCGGGGCAGCGGAACGAGCGATCCCGCTAGTGGTAACCCTACTATATCGTGGCTGCACGTGGACGTTCCCTTGTTCGATGTGGTGCCATGGACGCACGGCTATGCGCATTCGTGGGCATTGCGCTGGATGCTGGCCAAGGACCAATGGGCGCGTGATCGGCTGCTCGGGATCTTTCTCCCCGAGGGAGAGCCGCCGTGGAGCGTCCGGAACATGACTCGTGAGTTCAGGGTCGGCCATAACCGCGCAGACCCGCGCTTCGACGCACGACGACAGCGGCGCAGGGCAGACCGAGGTGCTCGTTGAGACGAAGGTGAACGACGCTCTCAACGAGCGCTCAGGTCACGGCTTACTGCAGCACGCCTGCGGAGGTGATCCTCTATGGCCCGGGCCTGACGGGTTTGCTTCATGCCGAGGGCGATCCCATCGATCGCGAGCGGTGGATCACCGGCGGCAGGTCGCAGACGCGCTCCGCGACCTACAGGCGCTTCCGGATCTCATTCTTTCCTACCTTGCGGAAGTCGCTGCGCAGGCTGATCGGATGGATGCCGCCAGGGAAGCCGCGCGGGGTGGCCGTGACTTCGATCGCGCTGACGACATCAGCGAGGTCAGCGCCGACGAGGTCGAAGCCGTCGCCTGGGTGGCGGAGGTTGCTGCGGCGATGCGCGGTCGCGGCGCGAGGGGGTCCGACCCGTAACACCCGTCATGACTACGGCATCTTTTGGGCGGCTCGTGGCGCGAGCTCGACGCGGCTCCCAACCTCGGCGTATACATCGACATCATCGTTGCGCACGGCGGTTGGGAGTATGCGATCACGATCAAGGTCGGCGGGGTTGATGCTGACGACCGGGTCATGGTCTTCGACGCCGCGATGCGAGCGGGCGAGCCCTGGGAAGGCTGGTCCAAGGGGAAGGCGCAGCCGCGCGGAACCCGTGGGAACCTTCCGCGTCTGGAAGCTCGACGCCGGCGAGATGACCGCCCCGCCGGCCGCCGACGCGGCGCTACGCACGACTGCGTACCTCGACGTCCTGGCCCAAGGCGCTTCCTGAGCACCCACCACCCCCCTCGCGGTCGGCCTACCACTCGTACACCACAACACCGTCGGGCTTAGTACAACGCGCCAAACGCGACGTTTTGGCCACGCGCCACTACCCCTGCGGCCGACGAGGGACACGAACACCCCAACACCGATCGCCGAAGGACCCCGCAAAAAATCGCCCGCGTTTCCCCACGCCGCCCGACGAGAACCGGTAGTAACGGGTTGGGCCGCCAGCTCGGTCGTCCGGGTTCTTGGCGCCCGAGGCTGCTCCCCTTACCGCCCAAAGCGGCACGACACGCTCTGGACGAGCCACAACCGAGTCGCGACTGCTAGCTGCGCCGCCGTTCGCTCAGATTGCCCGAATGGGTGCTGGCGACATCATCGCGATCTACGCGCAGTCGTGAGTACAGCCACTGCAGCGGTCGCATGGCACACGTGGAACCGCGCGCCCAAGCACTAGTCGACGGTTGGATTTGTCGTCAGCTCCGTTCTCGCTTCGATCGGTAACTGTCGGATAGACCCGCAAAATATGTTTGAGTCGTCAAGGGTGGGAGGAGCAGTCTAGATTTACTTTGCGAACTCGCGTGCTGTCCCAGCAATAGGCGATCCGGGCGCCGATTCTGATGGTGGCGTCCCACGACCAATTGACGCACCAGAAACTCCCTGAGTGTTTTCCGACAGCCACATCGACAAGCAGCAGTCCGTCAGCTGGAAACCGGACCGGACCGCTTAGGCGCGTGTGAACGGCACGACCTCGGCTTGAGCATCCGTGGCAGCCTCGATGGTGTTGCTCATCGCGCCACGCCTCGGCGGCCTCCTGCGACTCGAACGGGCCAACGAGAACCCCCGAACCGCTCACCGCGTGCCGGCTTACGCGAACCCTCCTCGAGGAACCGATCCAGGTCGCTTCGCCTGATACGCACGCGGCGTGGGCCGCACGGACGGCGGCCAACTGGTCGCGGTCGATCCTTTATTCTGGACTTCCGGGTTAGTGGAATCCGACCGGTGGTCGAGTGCTGCGTTTCTGAAGGCCGCGTTGATGTCCAGGTACGCGTTCTCGACGGCCCACGCCGTACTTCGTCTGGTTCGAAATCAACGAGTGGGCACGACAGCAGCCGGAGCAGCTTGTGCGTTACGCGCGCGCGTTGAGAACGCTGGCTCCCGGCTGCAGCACGTTGGTCGCGCTCGCGCCGAGCGGACATCGCGTCTTGTAGGTGGCGACGACAACCACGCCGCCGGCGGTACCGCTCCCATGGCAGAGGTTGCGTTCATTTGCGACAGGCTCGGTACTCAGACCTATGGCAGGCTGTGGCGCCAGCAGGTGTCTGGGGTCTCGGCGCCAGCCGGGCAGCGCGCACTAAGGGAATTTCTGCAGCTACTCACGTGGAGAGGAGATGTCAGTTGAAATGGCAGTCTGATGCCGATCGACCATCTTGAATTGCCTCGCGTCGACGATCTGATCGATCGTGGAGGAGCGATCTCGCAGCTCCTTGATGCAGCGACCGAGAAGGTCGCTACGGCGTACACGGTAGACCCGGAGTCGGAGCTGGCCGGGGCCAAAGAGCGGCGCCAGCGCCTTGGGTGGGCGGCCGCGTCGTGGTGTGCGGATTCCGGCCATGAGCGGGGCGATTAGCTTGTCGCGGACCGTGAGTAGCGCGGTGATGATGCGCGCGGCATCGCCGGGCACGTGGTAGCGTCGGGTGCGGCCCGGTTTGATGACGAGTTGTTTGCCGCGCAGTTGCGCAGGTCGTAGGCGCCCTGGCGGATGCTGTGAGCCGGACCGGGTTCCACGGAGACTGGGTTAGTAGGGCGCCTCGGTCGTTGTTGGTGTTGATGTTGTTGTCAGCGAGCATTGTCCTGAACCGCAGAGCGCATAGGCCGGCCGGAGCCGTTCGTCCCTTGACCGCCATCCTCGCGGCCTGAGCGGATCCCGGCTGGGAGAACGAGAGCGTTCTCGGCAGAGATCGGGCCGTCGGCAACGAAATCGACGCCGCGCGTTTTCACGCGACGCGTTGTGAGCCCGTCTGCGGCCCTGGGCGAGACGACCACGACCGATCCGTTGCCGGAAATCGGGCGTTGACGGGCGCCATGGAGCTGCTCGAACTCGACCGGCGGGATGTCGCCGAGCGCTTCGTGCAGCCGCTCGTGGTTGAACCAGCCGATGTACTTGACCACGGCGAGCTCGAGCTGCGGGCGGGTGCGCCAGACGCGGTCTGAGATCAGCTCGGTCTTGATCGAGTCCACCCAAGATTCGGCGAGCGCGTTGTCCATCGCCGTCGACTGCGCCTGATCTCGCTGGTGGCCAGCGAACTGTCCGGGTGATGCATCCGTTCCACCCCTGGGTGGGGCGGGAGTTCGTGTTCGTGGCGGTCCGCCAGACGTGGGGGCAGGACCGGGTCTTCTTCTTCGATGAGGACGGGACTCAGTGCTCAATGCCGAGGGCGTGGACCGACGCGGGTGACGTGGACCCGTTCGTGGCGCTGGCTGCGGGGCGCAGCCCGTTCCGGGTTGAGGATCTGCTCGCGCTTGTCGAGCTGTTCGACGGGTTCCGTCGCGACGTTGGCGGCGGACGGCATGTAAGGCAGTTTATGCCGTAGCTGTAAGGATGATTTCGCCGTGGCTGTCCCGCCAGCGAGCCGTTGCCTGGGACATGATGACGACAAAAATCAGGTGATTATGTGCAGATTGCGGTAGCGCGTGGATCTTTCCGTCCGACAATCACGGCATAATTATTCTGACAGGGATTAGGAGATGGTTGATGGCGCGGCGTGGTGAGGATCCGAAGGTGCAGAGGTTGCGGGCGGAGCGCAGCTTGAATCCGCGGGCGGAGGCGGTGAGTGATGAGCGTTTCCGGGATTCGGAGTTCTTCGATCCGCGCGATCTGGTGCAGGTGAAGTACGAGATGGTCCGCCGCGCGCGCGTCGACGGTGATGCGGTGGGCCGCTCAGCGGCGGCGTTCGGGTTCTCGCGCCCGTCGTTCTATGCGGCCGCGGACGCGCTTCAGGAGGGTGGCTTGCCCGCGTTGGTGCCCGCGCGCCCGGGTCCCCGCCGGGCGCACAAGCTGACCGATGAGGTCGTGGCGTTCGTGCGCGAGCGGCTCGAGGCCGACCCGTCGCTGCGGCCGGCCGACCTGGTGGAGGTGATCTCAGAGCGGTTTGTGGTGCGGGTGCATCCGCGCTCGGTCGAGCGCGCGCTGGCCCGTGTCGACCGCCCCAAAAGTCAAGACGGAGGCGAGCAATGAACGCAGGAGTGGTGCCGGCGATGTCGAGCGGTATGAGCGTTTGCGCGCTCGTGCGCTGTCCGGCGAGCCGGACGGCTTCAGGCTGGGGTTGGCGATGCTCGAGCGCCGCGGGATGGTCGCGTGGGCGCGCGCATGGCAGACCACCGCGCCCCCGCGTCCCGCGCTGGCCGCTGGCCCGACGCTCGGGGCGCCGAGCGATGCTCGGGAGATCGTGGGCGTGCTCGCGGGCATGGCGCTCGCGGCCGTGGCCGGGAGGTGATGCGCGGTGAGCGTGATCGAAGCGGCATCGAAGGTGAGCGCCGAGCATTTGGCGCGGACCGCATACCTGTATGTGCGCCAGTCAACGCTGCGCCAGGTGCTGAACAACACCGAGTCGACGCAACGTCAGTATGCGCTGCGTCAGCGGGCGATCGCGCTCGGCTGGCCAGCCGAGCGGATCGTCGTGATCGACCAGGACCAGGGTCAGTCCGGCGCGTCGGCCGCTGACCGGGAGGGGTTCAAGCAGCTCGTGGCGGAGGTCGGGATGGGATCCGCGGGGATCGTGCTCGGCCTCGAGGTCTCACGGCTGGCGCGCAACAACGCCGACTGGCACCGGCTGCTCGAGATCTGCGCGATGACCGGCACGCTGATCCTCGACGAGGACGGGCTGTATGACCCGGGCGAGTTCAACGACCGCCTCCTGCTCGGGCTCAAGGGCACGATGTCGGAGGCCGAGCTTCACTTCATCCGCGCGCGCCTGCGCGGCGGGCAGCTCTCCAAAGCACGCCGCGGCGAGCTGCGGATGGGGCTCCCAGTCGGACTGGTCTATGACCCGGCCGGGAACGTCGCGCTCGATCCCGACACCGGCGTGCAGCACGCGCTGCACCACCTATTCGCGACGTTCGAGCGGACCGGCTCGGCGCGCGCGGTCGTGCACGCTTTCAGGGCGGACGGGCTGCTGTTCCCGGCCCGAGTCCGGACCGGTGAGCGCAAGGGCGACCTCGCGTGGATGCCGTTGCGCCACTGGCGGGTGCTGCGCACGCTGCACAACCCGCGGTACGCCGGCGCGTTCGTCTATGGCCGCAAACGGACGCGCAAGACCCCGGACGGGAAGATCACCTTCCAGGACGTTCCGCGCGACCAGTGGACGGCACTGTATCCCGACCAGCATCCGGGATATGTCACCTTCGAGCAATACGAGCGCAACCTCCAGACGCTTCAACAGAACGCCCAAGCGCACGGCACCGAGCGCGCCGCCGGCCCGCCGCGCGAGGGTCCCGCGCTGCTGCAAGGCCTCGTGATCTGCGGGCGCTGCGGGCGGCGGATGACCGTCCGTTATCACCAACGCCGCGGGATCGAGGTACCCGACTACCAATGCATGGGCGAGTGCATCCAGGACGCCGGGCGGCGCTGCCTCGGCGTCCCCGGCCAAGGCGTCGACACCGCGATCAGCCAGCTGCTGCTCAACACCGTCACCCCGCTCGCCTTGGAGGTCGCGCTCACCGTCCAAGCCGAGCTCGAAACCCGCGCTGAGGAAGCCGACCAACTGCGACAAACCCACGTCCAACGAGCACGACAGCGCGCCGAGCTCGCCCGCCGCCGCTACCTCTCAGTCGACCCCGACAACCGCTTGGTAGCCGACACCCTCGAAGCGGACTGGAACGACGCGCTGCGCCAACACCAAATCGCCCAAGACGACTACGAGCGCGCGACCACCGCCGCGAACGCCGCGCTCACCGACCAGCACAAGACCCGCATCCGCCAGCTCGCCGCTGACTTCCCCGCCCTCTGGTCAGACCCCGCCACCCCGCAACGCGAACGCAAACGCATCGCCCGCCTCCTGATCGAGGACGTCACCCTCAACAAGACCGACCAGATCCACCTGCACGTCCGCTTCCGCGGCGGCCAGACCACCAGCCTCACGATCCCGATCCCACCCCGCGCGTGGCACCTCCGGCAGACGAACCCCGACACGCTCGCCATGCTCAACCAGCTACTCGACGATCACACCGACGCCGAGACAGCAGCCAAACTCAACGAGAGCGGCCATCGCTCCGGCGACCACAAGGCGTTCACCGGCAAGATCGTGCTCGAACTACGCCGCTCCCACGGCTTCCCCAGCCACACCGACCGGCTCCGCGCCCGCGGCATGCTCACGATCGGCGAGTTCGCCGAGCGCCTCGATGTGCACCCGACCACGATCAACGCCTGGCGCCGCGCTGGCCTGATCGAGTCGCACAAGGCCAACGACAAGAACGTGCGGCTCTTCGACCCGCCGACCCTCGCCGATCCGCGGCTCGTCAAACGCCAGGGCCGCCGGCTCGATCAACGAGAACCCATCCAACCATGTGCAGGAGGTGCACTATGAAACCAACGCCTTGTCATACGCGTCTCCGACCGAGCCGATCGATGCCAGCACCCGGTGATCGTCCAGGACCTGGCTGTAGTCCATCGAGATGTACTGCGATCCGGCGTCGGTATGTGCCACCAGCTGGAAGTCGGCGCCGGGCGCTCGGAGGCCCAGCGCCATCCGCAGCGCATCCAAGACGAGCGTGGTGCGCATGTTGGCCGCCAGCTGCCAGCCGACGATCATCCGGCTGAAGACGTCAATGATGAACGCCAGGTAGCTAACCCCCTCCCAGCACCGCAAATGCGTGAAATCGCCCACCCACAGGCGGTTCGGCGCCGGGGCGCTGAAGTCCCGTTCGACCAGGTCCCGCGGTCGCTGAGCTGCAGGATCGCTCTTGGTCGTCCGCCACGGCTTGCCGCGGCGCTTGGCGCCCCGGATCCCGTTATCTGCCATCAGCCGCTGCACCCGGCAGCGCGGCGCGTGCTCGCCGGCGCGAAGCAGCGCCTTCCACATCCGCCGGTAGCCGTAGGCCTCGTAGTTCTTCTTGTGCGTCACCCGGATCACCGCGAGCAGCCGCTCATCCTCAACGGTCCGCGCCGAACGCTCGCCGGTGGCCCTGCGGTAGTACGCGGACGCCGACACGCCCAGGGTCCGGCAGACGGACTCGACGCCGAAGCGCTCCCGGTGCTGATCGATGTAGCCGCTCACTTCGGTCGGTCTGGGTCGAGTTCCCTGGCAAAAAACAGGCTGGCCGAGCGGAGGATCTCGTTGGCACGACGCAGCTCGCTGTTCTCCTTGCGCAGCGCGCGGATCTCCTCCCGCTCCTCCGACGTCAAGCCCTGACGGCGGCCCTCATCGATCTCCGCCTGCCGCACCCGCTTGCGAAGCGTCTCAGGCGGCAGCCCCAGATCCGCAGCAACATGCGCGATCAGACGGCCGGACTCGAACACCAGCCGGATCCCGCGCTCGATCAACTCGTTCGGATACTTCCCCGGACGTGACATAGACACGGAGTTCCTCTCCCGAGGGCCGAAACCCTCGTTTCAAGGTCTCCGCGAAACCCGGCCTGGCTCACAACCGTCGCTGCAGCGACGCGTGGATCTCGTTCTTGCTCCGGGTGCGAGCCCGCATCAACTGCTCACGGCGCGCCAACCGCCGCCGCAGGATCCGGCAGCGCTCATCCGGCATCCACACCGCCTCAAGCTCGCCCCTCCACAGCAAGCTCGCGAGCGTCCGCGCGTCGAGCTTGTCCGTCTTCGCCCGGGCGCTCGTGATCCCCGTGTCATCCGGACTCACAACAACCACGCGCTGCACGTGCGGCTCAAGCAGCCTGGCCACCTCCCAACAGCTACCCGTCACCTCCAACGCCACTCGATCCGACGCCAGCAGGCTCTCCGCCAACGTCGCGACCCCCTCCGGCGTGGCCGCAACCGACCCGCCGAACGCGTCACACCCTCCTCGCAGATCGCCACCTCGCAGAACTCGCGATGCACATCCAGCCCGACCGCACGGCCAACCCATCTCGGCAATCCCACCACTCACCTCCACAACTCGCTCGACATGGCACGGGAGAACCAGCGGGACAACGACACAGACCGATACGAGCTCGCAGCTCAATCCAGGCAAGTCGCAGGGGCGGCCAAACGAAAAGCCCGGGCTCGAAACCCATCGATCAAAACGGCCTACCCGCCTGCGTTCTCCCAATATGAGGCCCCTGTCCCAGATCAGCCGAACTTAGGCTCGACCCCGGACGGACCTCACACACGCAGTTTCATGCCTCGAATAGGAGCACTTTCGCTTGCGCGAGCTGAAATAACGGTTTGAGCACCGGCCTCGGCGCTTCCGCTTATGGCCCCCAACCAACACTCTGGGTTATCTAAGGTCGCCGCCTGATGTCGACCGAATCTTGAGTGCGACCTCAGAACCCCATCGCCGTCGAACTCGACCAGGACGCCCTACGCCTCTACTAGGATCGGTCAAACGACCAGAAAGGGCGCACCATGCCCGAACGCTCACCCGAGATTGAGCAGGTTCTGCGGGACACCGTGGACGCGATCGCGCGCTCCGACTTCGACGAAGTCGCGCGGCTTACCTCGCGCGACGACTGCGTCCTCGCGATCGGCACCGACGCAAGCGAATGGTCCGAGGGGCATGACCAGATCATGCAACTATTTCGCGACTCGACGCCAGACGGCGAGCTCGGCATCAGTGTCGGCCTCGACGACGTCAGGGCGTTTCGCGCGGGCAGCGTCGGCTGGGCCGCCAGCCACGGGTACTTCGAGATGCAAGGCCGGCGTGTCCCCGTCCGCCTGACAGCGGTCATGCACGAGCAAGACGGCGAGTGGAAAGCGGTACAGAGCCACGCCTCGATCGGTGTGCCCAACGACCAAATGCTGGACCCGATGTTTCAGGGCGACGGCTAGCGTCACGAAGGGTGGCTCAAGGCGAGTCGAGAACGCCCCGCGACCAGTGACGACCGCAGCTGCTTCGATCCAGGAGGGGCAGTCTCGGGTTGGCCAGCGTTCAGAGATGTTCCCAGGTCAGCCCGACTGGGATGATGCTGCTATTAGCCCGTTGCATCACTCTGCCCAACGAGCGTCGGGCTGCTCCTATTCGCGCGAAGCGAGCGCCAGACCTCGCGGGTGGCGGCGAGCACTGGCAGCGCACACGTCGCGTATGCACTTGGACGGCTCGACTCGGCGGCGAGCGCCCTGCGCCAATTCTGGGTGCGTGCCTGATCGTGCGGAGGGCGAGCGCTGGTCGCGATCACAGCTGGAACGTAGAGGCGAAACGCTGGGTCAGTATTGCTTGTTGTTTCCGATACGTTCCTTAAAGCCGTAGTGCAGAACGCGATCGAGGTCGAGAAGCTGCGCGTCGTGCGCGGGGGTCAGGAGGTTCTTCGCGGGATCTCGCTTAGCGTGCCGGCCGGGTTGGTGACGGGCCTGCTGGGGCCCAGCGGGTGTGGCAAGACGACGCTGATGCGAGCGATCGTGGGGGTGCAGATCGTGGCCGGGGGAACCGTCCGGGTGCTGGGCCTACCTGCGGGGGACCCGGCGTTGCGCTCGGGGGTCGGCGGTCACGCGCGCGAGCGGGTGGGTTACGTGACGCAGGCGCCGTCGGTGTACGGGGACCTGACGGTGCTTGAGAACCTGCGTTACTTCGCCGCGATCGTCGACGCCGGGCGCAACCGCGTTGCCGAGGTCCTCGATGCGGTCGGGCTCGGCGGGCGTACGGGCCAGCTGACCGGGTCGCTGTCAGGCGGTCAGCGTGCCCGTGTGTCGCTCGCGAGCGCTCTGCTTGGGCGTCCGGAGCTGCTGGTGCTCGACGAGCCGACTGTCGGGCTGGATCCGGTGCTGCGAGCCGAGCTGTGGAAGATGTTTCACGCGCTGGCGAGCGAGGGCACCACGCTGCTGGTCTCGAGTCACGTGATGGACGAAGCAGCCGAATGCGATCGGCTGCTGCTGATGCGGGACGGTCAATTGCTTGAGCAGACGACGCCGCAGACCCTGCGTCATCGCACCGGTGAGGATGATCTCGGCCGCGCGTTTCTTGCCGTCATCGAGGCGGCTGAGCGATGAGCGTGCGGGTGACTGCTGCAACGGCCCAGCGTGTGCTTTGGCAGATCCGACATGATCCGCGGACGGTCGCGCTGCTGCTTGTCGTCCCATGTTTTCTACTGGTGCTGCTGCGCTACGTGTTCGACGGCCGGCAGCACGTCTTCCAGCAGATCGGCGCTCCGCTGTGTGGGTTGTTCCCGTTCATTGTGATGTTCCTCGTGACCTCTATCACGATGCTGCGCGAGCGCACGACCGGGACGCTCGAGCGGCTGATGACGCTGCCGCTGGCCAAACTCGACCTGCTCGCCGGCTACGCCATCGCCTTTGGTCTACTCGCCGCGTTGCAGGCGGCGACGGTCTGTGTCGTCGGCTTCGCGCTGCTTGGACTTGATGCCCCGCACGGCGCGGTGCTCGTCGCACTACTCGCGATCGCCAACGCGCTACTTGGAATGGCACTCGGACTGCTGGTCAGCGCGTTCGCACGCACCGAGTTCCAAGCCGTGCAGTTCATGCCCGCGCTGATCTTCCCGCAGCTGCTGCTGTGCGGACTGTTCGTCCCCCGTAGCGCGATGGCCCCGTTACTCGAGGCGGTGTCCTGGGCGCTGCCGCTGACCTACGCCTACGATGCGCTCGCGCGGGCGACCAGCACAGCGGCCCTCGGATCGACGCTCTTGCTCGACGTGCTCGCCGTCGCGATAGCTGGCCTCGGGGCGCTGGCGCTCGGAGCGCTGACCCTTCGGCGGAGAACGGCCTAACCCCAGAGCACTCGACGCCGTCGCGCGCGGGCAGGCGCTGCCCAAGCACGACCACGGTCGGCGGTTCGCAGCCCCCAGACCGCGCGAGTGCTTTCGCGTGAACTCGACACTCAGACGCGACGACCGCTGGCCGGTGCGTTGATCGACAAGCAACAGTCTCAGACTCGACCCCCCGCCGTCACATGAGGATGAACGCAGGCCGCTGCTGCTTGTATCCCTTATCTGTGCAGTCGAGCTGTGTCAAGACCTCCTCCCGTTAGTCGTAGCTCGACGGGGGCGGCCCCTTGCTGGCGCCTTCGGTGAGGGGTGTGTGCGCGGCCGCCCAGCCTTATCTCGGTCCGCGAGCCTGCCGTTCGGCGGCTCGGCGACATGATGGTTGATTGGGTGATCCCGCTGGGGGTAAGCGTTGCGGCCGCTCGGTCTTTGGAGGCCGTCCACGCGGGACGTGGCGGCAGGGCTATGCCGGGAGCTGGCCGCGGTGCATCGGTGTGAGTGAAGGGATGCGCGCGCACGAGTTTCACCTCACGCGGGTTGCAGCCCCTGGTCGCCGAGCTCGCGCAGGGTGTGGTAGCTGCGCTTGAGCAGCTTGCGCGCGACCGCGAGGCATGCGCGGTTACCGCCGAGGCGCTCGGCCGCCTGCAGGTAGTACTCGCGATCAGGGCTGCTCTTGCGGTGCACTGATTGGGCTGCTTCCCAGCGCAACGCGGGTGGTCCCTGGCGCGAGACATGCCCGGGTGCGCGTCGTCGATCGGATTGGCTGACCGTGATGTCCAGCCCCGAGTAGCGCACCGCGTCACGCGAGGAGGTGAAACGTCTCGCGTCGCCGAGCTCGGCGAGGATCGTGACCGCGGTCAGACGACCGATCCCGTAGAGCCCCATCAGCGCTTTGCATCCCGGCTGGCGGCGCGCGTACGATCATCGCAAGCGCGACGGTGATCTGCTCGCGCGCCGTGGCCGGCAGGCGCAGCCGCACGCCCTCAAGCCAGCCGCGACCCTCGGCGGTCAGCAGCCCCAGACCCCGGCGCTGCGGTACACCGTGGTGGTAGAGCACCGCGTGAACCGCTGCTGCCACTCCCCGCGCTGATCAACCAGCGTGTGACGCAACCGCACCCGCGCGCGCAGATCGAGGATGTGCCCCGGCGCGATCCACGACTCCGGCAGCCTGCCGGCCATCACCAGCTCCCGCAATAGGCGGGCGTCGGCCCGATCGGTCTTCGCGCGCTTCTTGCGCCCCCGCCGCTCTGCAGTCTCCGCCGGCTCGGCCAGATGCACATCAGCCCCGACCCGGTGAAGCTCCTCGACCACGAATCGCCACCCAGTCGTCGCCTCCAGCGCCAGCTCGAGCTGCTGGCCGCGGAAGCGCGACAGGAACCGGCGCACGGACTCGCGGTGCGCAGGCGTAACACGCGTCCGGCCGATTTCGCCCGTCTCGGTATCGATCCACTCGGCTGTGATCTGCGCCCGATGCTGATCAAGTCCCATCACGATCGCCATGCGTTCACCTCTCCTCGCGTCGAACCTGACGCGGGCAGCCGTCAGCCCGACCCATCGCATACCGTGGGTCACGGTCGGCCCTTCGTGTTCGAACGACCGGCCGCGCGGCTGCTATCCGCGCGAGCCTTCGACGTATGTCGTTCGACGCGGGGGGCCGGCGACCTTCACCGAGAGACCCGCCACGCGGCCTTACTGCTCATGCCATCTTTGCGACGGTCTCGTGCGACGGTGGCTGGGCTGTCCTTGATCGAGACAGTGCGGCTTGGTCCTCGCTGGGGTGCTCGACGCGCTGGGCGCCGCCCGATCCGTACAGGAGGGCTTGAAGGACTGGCCGGTCCATGGCGGCCTGTTGAGCCAGCATCGCTTTTGGAAGCTGTCCCAGCGCGAGATCAAGCGCCGGCGGGAGGCTGCGGAGCAGGCGCTCGCCCACGCTGACGCTCAGGGGTTCGCCGGCCGTCAGACCGTCGACCGCGAGCTGTTCGCGCTGCTGGCCGCGGTGCGCTTCGAGATCACCGGTCGCACGCCGCGCGTGCGGATCACTCGGAAGTAGACGCGCATGATGACGATCACCGTTTCCCAGGTCAGCCGGGAGCGACCCGGAGGATGTGTCCGTCCACCCGATCGAACGCTCGTCTCCGCGATTCCCGCTGGCCGCTGAGAATCGGCCACCACGAGTCCCGTTCCTTGCGGGTGAGGCCGTCGACGGCGTGATCTAGTGGTCTGTAATTGAAATATGTGGTGATTGTGGGTATGATGAATCATGCGCGCTTCCACCCCTCCCCTGAAGGTCAGCGAGCCTCAACGCGAAGTGCTCGAGATGTTGTCCCGCTCGCAGACCGCGGCGCACCGTGATGTGCAACGCGCGAAGGCGCTGTTGATGGCGTCGGACGGTTTCGCGACGACCCGGGTCGCGAAGGAGATCGGCGTGTCGCCGGCAACCGTGACACGGTGGCGCGAGTGTTTTGAGCGGGACGGTCTGACCGGGTCGGTCAAGGTTCGGCCCGGTCGGGGACGCAAGCCGTCGATCGCACCGGAGAAGGTGCAGGAGATCGTCCACGCGACGCTGCATGAGAAGCCGGCCGGCGAGACGCATTGGAGTTGCCGGTCGATGGCCCGCGCGCATGGGGTCTCGCACTCCACGGTGCAGAAGATCTGGGCCGCTCGCGGGCTCAAGCCGCACCGGGTCGAAACGTTCAAGCTCTCCAATGACCCGCGGTTCGAGGAGAAGCTCGCTGATGTCGTCGGCCTGTACCTGAACCCGCCGGAGCGCGCGATCGTGCTGAGCATGGATGAGAAGTCCCAGATCCAAGCGTTGGATCGCACGCAGCCGTCGCTGCCGCTGAAGCCCGGGCGGGCCGGCACCAAGCAACGGGACCACGACGCTGTTCGCCGCGCTTGATGTCTTGACCGGCTCGGTGATCGGCCAATGCCTGCCCCGCCACCGCCACACCGAGTTCCGCACGTTCCTGCGCACGATCGACCGCCAGGTCCCCAAGCGCCTTGAGATCCATCTGATCCTCGATAACTACGCGACCCACACGCACCCCAACGTCAAGGCCTGGCTCACCAAGCACCCCCGCTTCCATCTGCACTTCACGCCGACCTCCTCAAGCTGGGTGAACATGGTCGAAGGGTTCTTCTCCAAGCTCACCAACAAGGCGATCCGCCGCGGCGCTTTCGGCTCCGTCCCCGACCTGATCGCAGCGATCGATGCCTACCTCAACGCGCACAACACCAACCCCACGCCGTTCACCTGGACCAAGACCGCCGACCAAATCGAGGAGAAAGTCCAACGCGGACACGTGACACTCAATGCAATCACCAGCTAAAACGCTGACGGACCACTAGGAGCCTGTCAAAGAAGTGGTGGGGTTCCGTCTGGCGCGTTTAAGACCATTCGGTGATGGCGATCGCGATCAGGTCGGGTGAGCAGGCGTTTCAGGTGCAGATGGTGTGCCTGGACGAGTTGGTGCCGGACGGCGACACGTTGCGGCGGGTGGAGCGGCGGGTGTCGTGGACGACGGTTCGGGAGACCGCCCGGCCGTTTTATTCGGACCTCGGCCGGCCGGGTGTCGATCCGGTGGTGCTGGTGAAAGTGTTCCTCGTCGCGGCGATCCGTGGGATCGACTCGATGCGCGAGACGCTGCGGGTCGCGGAGGTGGATCTCTCGATCCGCCGGTTCCTCGGGTACGGGTTGACCGAGCGGCTGCCGCATCACGCGACGTTGAGCTACGCGCAGTGCGTGCGGTTCGCGTCATCGTCGGTGTTTGAGCAACTGTTCAACCAGGTGCTCGCGTCGTGCTGCGACGCCGGGTTGTTGGACGGGTCGCGGTTGATTGTCGATGGCACGCATGTCGAGGCGAACGCGGCGTTGAAGAGTTTGCGCGCGGAGCTTGAGGTCATCGACGGCGGCGGCGAGGATTCTGAGCCGTCCGACGCTTCTGCGGAAACGTCCCCGGATCCACGGCCGCGGTTAGAGCTCGCGGCGCCGAGGTCGGGCCGGACCCCGAAACGCAAGGCGTCCAACGCCACGGCGGTGTCGAGGAGCGATCCTGATGCGAAGCTGCGGTTCAAGCCTGGGCACCGGCCGCATCTGGTGCATCGTGCGCAGGTCGCGACCGACCCCAGGGCGCGGGTGATCGTCGCGGTCCGGGCGGAGTCCGCGCTCGGGCACGAGGCCGACAGCCTGCCGGTGATCATCGACCGCGCGCGGTGGCTACGGCACAAGGTCGCGGAGATCGTCGCGGACGCCGGGTATGCCTCAGCGGGCACCTACGCGATGTTGGAGGAGCGTGGGATCACCGGGTTCATCCCGCCGCAGCCGAACATGCGTCACACCGACCACGGGCAAGCGGCCCGCGAGCGGTGCAAGACACCCAACGGGGTGGGTGCTGCGATCGACCGGATCACGCATGGCGAGGGCGCGATCGCCGAGATGAAACGTCACGGCGCCGGACGCGCGCGGTGTCGCGGCACCCGGAAGGTGCAGATCCAGTTGCTGCTCGCCGCGACCGCGATCAACCTCAAACGCCTGATCAACCAGCGCTCGGCCGCCGAGAACGCCACCGCAGGCGACGATCACGCGCAATCAGCCGCAGTCAACGCCCTCAACGGCGCGTACCGGAGCGCGATCGCCGCGCAGCTCCAGATCATCGACACCTGCCTCCGCGTCCTCAACGCGCTCGACACCACGGACCGAACCGTTTCTACGACAGGCTCCTAGGGCGTCGGGCCAGCAGTCCTCGAAGGCCACGCCGAAGGCCCGCGCGTGCTCGAGCTGCACCCGCAGCCTAATAGCCGGCTGCGGGTCCGGCTCTTGCGGCGGCGGGATCCAACCCGGATCGCCGCGAAGCTTGCGCCGGCGCTCCCGCTCGCGTGCTCGGCTCTCTGGTGTGCTGGTCGCCATCGGCCGCGGACGATAACCCCGAATCCGGCGGATCAGAAGGGCAGGGCAGCGGCATGACCGCGGGGATGCTCACGAAATGCTCACGAACGCCGCAGCACAAGCCATCACGGTTCGGTCTGCGGGCGCGGCGATGATCCGCGAACACCCCGCAAATCGAGAACTTTCCGATACGTGCCAACACAAGTTGTCACGACGGGAAGACTACCCGACCAAATTGGGGCACACGGGCCCCTCCCCCCGGCTCGTGGCCAGCGAGCGTCGGGTGGGGTGATGCTCGACGGGTGCGCTTTCCATCGTCGACCCCACGTCGTCGCGGTGCGCCTCATACCAGCGCCCGTATCGCCGCGCCAGCGGCGCCGCCGAAACGCCGTGGGCCAGAACTGAGACTCCGACCGTGAAGTACGTCACCACAAGGATAGTCTGGGTCTGCGGCAGGTTGGATTCCTGGACGACAATCAGAGCGAACACGATCGAGGCCAGGCCGCGGGGCCCGAACCAGCCGAGGAAAGCGACCGTCGTCCGGCTCGCGCCTGATCCGAGCGTCGCGATCGCCACCGGGACCATGCGGACGACGGTCAGGCTCAGCAGCGCGTAGAGCACGACACGCCAGGTCAGGTGCGTCAGCGCGGGTTCGAGGAACACCGCGCCGAAGATCAGGAACGTGACCCCGCCCAGCAGCTCACCGATCTCCTCGGTGAGGCGTGTGACCTCGCCAGGGTCGCGATCCGACAAACCCCGGAACACGGCGCCGGCCACGAAGGCGGCGATGAAACCCGAGCCGTGGAGGGCGGCCGCGGCGGCGTAGGCGAGCGTTGCACCGGCGATCGGGATCACCTGCAGCCACGATCCGACGATCAGCCTGCGACGACCCGCAAACACCACGACGGCAGCCGTCACCGCGCCGGCAGCGACTCCTCCGAGGATCCCGTAGCCGATCTCCTCAAAGACGATCGTCACCGCGTGGTGGGCGGTCGCGACGTCCGATTCGACATCGGCCGCGGCCAGGACGATGAGCAGGAGCGGGACGCAGATCCCGTCGTTGAGGCCACTCTCCACGTTGAGTCCCTGGCGGATCCGCGAGGGCACCCGGGGCTCGGTGACCACCGCCTGGCCCAGCGCAGCATCGGTCGGCGCCAGCAGCACCCCCACCACCAGCACCTCGCCGAGAGTCATGCCGCCGAACATCGTGGCGGCCACGGCGCCGAGGGCGATCGTCAATGGCAGACCGATGGCCAGCAGCCGCACCGGCACGCCCGCCTGCCGGCGCAGCGCGCCAAGTCGTATGCGCGATGCATCGGAGAACAGCACGATCGCCAGCGTGGCCTCGGCAAGGATGCGGACCGTCTGATCGCGCGCCGACGGCTCGACCTCCCCGAGGAGCTTCGGACCCAGCACCAACCCGATGGCCACGAACACCATCGCCGACGTGACGACCGTCCCCGACAGTTGCCGCGACACGCCGGCGACGGCGAGAACGGCGAGAGCGATGAACACGAGGGCCCAGTCCATGGCCCCCGACATCATCCCCGCTCCGCCCGACGGCTGCTGGCTTTATTCACCCCGAGCTGGCGGAGTCTCACCCGATTCGGGGGATGAGTACGCCGCCGGGCACGCGATCATTGCCCATCGATGGGTCAGGCCATAGGCCAAATTCTGTCGTTCGGCGTCGGTGTCGCGCTGAGCCCGATACCGATCATCGCCGTGGTGCTGATGCTCTCGACCCCAGGAGGGCGCGCCAACGGCCTGGCCTTCTTGGGCGGATGGATTCTCGGGATCGCCGTGCTGGGAGCGATCGTGCTGCTTCTCGCCGGCGGCGCGTCGGCGAGCAAGCACGGGGCCCCGGCGACCTGGGTGAGTGTCGTCAACATCATCCTCGGCGTGGCGTTGCTGCTGCTCGCCGCCCGGGAGTGGCGCGGCCGGCCGCGCGGCCGCACGCGACCCGAGCTCCCGGGGTGGATGAAGACGATCGACCGCTTCACCCCGACGCGGTCGATCGCCATGGCGGTGGCGCTCTCGGCCATCAACCCGAAGAACCTGGTGCTGATCGTCGGCGGTGCGGCGGCGATCGCCCAGACCGGCGCGAGCACTGGGAGTCAGGCGGTGGCGCTGGTCGTCTTCATCATCATCGGCTCGCTGGGGGTCGCCGCCCCGGTGGCGATCCACTACCTGATGGGCGACCGCGCGGCCACTATGCTTGCCGATTTGCGCGACTGGATGGCGCGCGAGAACGCCACGATCATGGCCGTCATCTGTCTCCTGATCGGCGCCAAGCTGATCGGGGACGCGATCACGGCCCTGGCCAGCTGAGGAGGGCTTCGATGGGATTCCTGCACCGAAACGACGAACCACAGGGCACGCGGTATCAGATGCGCGAGAAGGTGTTTGCCATCGGCGACGACTTCTGGATCGAGACCGGGGACGGGCAGCGCGTCTTCAAGGTCAACGGCAAGGCGCTCCGCGTTCGGAGCACCTTCATCCTCGAGAACGACTCCGGCCAGGAGCTGTTCAAGATCCAGGAGAAGGAACTGCGGATTCGCGACACGATGGAGGTCGAGCGCGACGGGCACACGGTCGCCAAGGTCAAGAAGGCGTTGATCACGCCGCTGCGCGATCGCTTCTCGATCGAGCTAGACGACGACGGTGAGCTGAGCGCCAAGGGCAACATCGTCGAGCACGAGTTCGAGATCGAGCGCGATGGCGACACGATCGCCGAGGTGTCCAAGCGGTGGTTCCGGGTGCGCGACACCTACGGGATCGAGATCCGGCCGGGCGAGAACGATGCCCTGATCCTCGCGGTGACCGTCTGCATCGACGAGATGGCCGGGCGCTGACGCCCGGCCATCCAAGGATCAGACGGCGCTCTGGTCGACGTCCTCCGCCGCGACCAGACCGATGGCCACCAGGTCGAGCGGGTGAACCCAGGCGTCGGCCAGGTGGAATCCGCCGGCGCCCTGGATCCGGTCGCGCAGCCCGATGGCCCAGCGGTGCTCGATCAACACCACCGCGGCCGCGGTATCGGGTGCCAGCACGTCGTCGACGTACCACGCCCCCTCCGGAAGCACCTCGGAGTCGGTGGCCTCGGCGCCAATTGCGGCACCCTCCTCGGCGCCCTCGGCGCCGGCGGCCCCCAGTCCGATCAGCGCGCCGACGGTGGCGCCGAACTCGGCCGCATCCTCGCCGGTCAGACCGCCCGCGTGAATGCGCTCGACGTTGCCGTCAGCGTCCTTGCGCATGAAGAGCAGATCGATGAGGCGGATCGTCTCGCTGGCCTTGAGCCGGTCGATTTCCTCCATGATCTGGCCGTGAAAATCCGGGTGCTCGAAGCCGATCACGAGCAGCTGGACTGGTCCAATCGCCATCACTGATCTCCTAACTCGCCAGCAGCTTCTGCTTGGCGGCCTCGAATTCCTCGTCGTTGAGCACACCCGACTGCTTCAGGTCGGCGAGCTGCTTCAGCTGCCCCGCGATCCCCGAGCTCGCGGCGTCCGGCGCCGCTGCGGGGGCGGCCGGCGCGGGAGCGGCGGGCGCGGCCTGAGCCGGCGGCGGCGCCTGCTGTCCTTCGAGCTGCTCGAGGCGCGCCTCCTGGTCCTGCTCTCGATTGCTGGCCTGCTGGCTCTTCCGGCCCGCGTAGGCCGCTCCACCCAGCATGGCCGCACCCATCAGCGGCCGCCGCCGTCTCATGAACATCTGGTGCCCTTTCGTTCGACTGTGCCCGAAGTCTCAACTCTACGCGGTTGGTGGCCATCATCCGGTTCGGGTGACGACGCTGCCGGACGTGAAACCCGCGTTGGCCCGTCTATGCGGACCGTGGCGCAGGTAGCAGCAGTCGGGACGGGTGATCCGCACCGTGCAACACCTCCACGTCGACCGCCTCGAGCTGGGTGGCGGTGACAGCGTCCTCACCGGTGCCGGGATTGCGGGCGTAGCGGGGATGAGCTCCCGAGGACAGCTGGAGCCGGATGCAGTTCCCGGCGGCAAAGCGATGGCCCATCGGCCAGAGGTTGAACCCGACGTGCCAGGCGCCATCGTCAGCCCGCTCATACACGCCCGGAGCCACACGAGTCAGCGCATCACACACGTTCCACGACCCGCCGTCAGGATCGACATCGCAGACGCGCGCGAACACATCGAAGTACTGCGAGCTGGCGCGAACCCACACCTCGACGGCAACCGGGCCAATGGCCTCGACGGTCGATGGCAGAGGCGCAGTGGTGAATGTCAGCACGTCGGCTCGAGCCTCGAGCTCGCGGTTGTCGAGCACCGGCGTGCGCTCGAGCAGAACCGGTCCGCCCGCCGACGGTGTCGGCTCGGAGGGGTCATAGCGGTAGCGCTCGCCGCCGCCCGCCACCGGTGGCTGTTTCACCAGCGACCGGTTGACGCCCAGCCACAGCGAGCGCTGGCCGGTATCCGGCGGAGGCCACGCCGCCAGTTCGCGCCAGCCCCCTCCGGACCGCTCCCCGGTCACGAACACGCTGACGCGGGCCGGCCGGACCAGGCGATCGTCATCGAGCAGTCGTGCCCGCAGCCAGGCCAGGCCCTCGCGCTGTCCTGCGGCCACCAGCCCGGGCGCCGTGTGCGTCCACGGACCGACGATCAGCTGAGGTTCGCGACCGGCCTCGCGCAGCGCGATCGCGTCCTCCAGCATCCAGGGTAGGAAGATGTCGTACCACCCACCGATCAACTGGACCGGAGCGGCGACCTCCGCGACGCCGGCGGCGAAATCGCGCGCCACCCAGTAGGCGTCCTCGCGGTTGATGCTGGCCAGTCCCTCCCGGAACCAGTCGACCTCGCCTCCGGTCGTCCGCTCGTCGAGGTCGGTGAGCGGAAGCTCCAGCAACTGGGCGGGCAGGCGGCGCAGCGCTCGGGCCATGGCGAGTGGCGCGAAGTGTCGCTGTTGGGCGGCGATCAGCACCAGCCAGGACGCCGCGCTCTCGAGCGACAGGCTGCCGCCGGCGTAGGTCTGGCCATGGAACTGCGAGGCGCTGACCTGAATGGCCAGGGCGGCCAGATCGTCGCCGGCCTCCGGCGCCACCGCCCACTGGACGAGGCCCAGGTAGCTCGGCCCGATCATCCCGATGCGGTCACCATGCCACGGCTGCTCGCGAAGCCAGCGAAGGGTGGCGAGCCCATCGGCGCGCTCATCGAAGGGGCTGAACCTTCCTCCTGAACCGAACGTGCCCCGCACGCTCTGAATCACCACCTGCAATCCGCGCTCGGCCAGAAGGCGCCCGAACAGCACGCCGACGAACTGGCTGCGCCCGTACGGCGAGCGGACGAGAACGGTCGGCTGGCGACGCTCCTGGGTCTCACGCGCCACCCAGCGGTTGGCCAGCAGCACCTCGCCGTCGTCCATCTCGACGGGGAGATCAGGTTCGCAAATCACGTCGAGGGTCTGGGGGCGCGGCAGACGCATCCGCCGGGCCAGCAGCTCGCTGGCGATGCTCATGATCTGCCAGATGGCATATCTGTGCGCATCACAGGAGCGTAATCAGCCCGCGCGAGATGAGCACCAGGGCGATCACGCCAAGGAGGGCCACGGCGATCAGCCGCCCGCGCCGGCTCAGCCAGGCTCTGAATCGCAGGACGGCTTCGTGTGTGCGCTCGGGCGCGATCGCATAGGAGATCAGCGGCACCTCGAGGAAGATCTGCTGCATGGCGCAGAAGTACACGACGAGCAGCAGGATGAGCAGGTCCGGTGGATTGAGCTTCACGATGTGGTCGAGCGCGTTCAGATAGGTGACGCCGGGGAAGCTGAGGGCGGCCCCAACGACGTAGGCAACTCCGACCGACCCATGGCCGAGCATCCTCTCCGACCAGGACTTCTTGGGCGTGCGGTCGGTCGCCTTGCCGGCCTTGCGCCGCTCGCGCCATCTTCGAAACTTCTCGTCGCGCCGGTGCAGCAGCGCCTGCGCGATGCCGATGGCGACCAGCCCGGCGACGATGTCCTGGCCCGGGCTCAGCGTGTGCTTCGACGTCTTGACGAAGCTCGAGCCATGGAGTGAAAAAACGAACGCCAGGCCCACGGCGATGCTCGTGGTGTACGCACCGAGCAGATAGGCGGACATGAGTCGCTTTGGATGCGGGAGCAGCAGCATCACCGTGACGGCGGCGAGCAGCGAGGGGTTGGCCATCGCCAGGACCGACGAGAAGAACACGATGACCAGGTTTCTGTTCATGCCACGGGCGCCCCGTCTGGCCGATCTCTCGGCACGCAGTCAATTACACCGGATGCCCGGACGGCACGGCGAGGTCGTTTGTGTATTCGGTGTGCGACTCGACCTGCTTGCCGGCCAGGAAGCGGACGATCGATATACCGGAGTAGCCGGGGGTGCGCCAGCGCACCGCCACGCGATCGTCCTCGGCGATCTGATCGTCGATCCAGACGTAGCGATCGGGATACCGGCTGCGGCGGGTCGACACGAACCGGCGTACGCCCGCAGGCCCGACGACGTCGCGCTTGATGCATGGCAGTCGCCCCACGTAGTCGGCCGTCACGAGGTCGTCGATCATCTCGAGCCGGCCCTCGTTCATGACCGCTCCGACGAACAGGCGGACTTTCAGCTTGTTGAGCTCGCTCACGCGATCCATCGGCGACATGATGCGCGCCCGGCGGCGCGGCTGACAAGGGAGGATCCCCCAACATTTCCCCTCGGGTTTCGCCCAGATTCGCGGGTGAGGCGCTGTATCGTCAACTCGTGCCGTCTACCACGGTGGCAGCCTTGCTCGAGCGCGAGCGTGAGCTCGGGACGGTGCGTGGTGGGCTGGACCAGGCCTGCGCCGGCGACGGGACGCTGCTGCTGATCGAGGGACCGGCGGGCGCTGGTAAGACCGAGCTCGTTCGCGAGGCACGCGCGACGGCGGGACAGCTGGGTATGGCGATCCTCGAGGCGCGCGGGTCCGAGCTCGAGCAACCATTCGCGTTCGGCGCTGTGCGACAGCTGCTGGAGCCGATGATCGATGGGACGCCGGAGTTGTTCGGTGGGGCCGCCGGTCCGGCGGCGCGCCTGTTTGAGCCCGACGAGCGTGAGTCCACCGCCGCCGATGCCGGGTTCGAGGCGCTCCACAGCCTGTACTGGCTGCTGGTGAATCTCACCGACCGTTCACCCCTACTCGTGCTCGTCGACGATTGCCACTGGGTCGATCGGGACTCGTTGCGGTTCCTCAGCTACCTGGCCCAGCGCATCGAGGGTCTGCCCGTGACGATGGTCCTCGCTGCCCGCCCGCTCGATTCGGCCATGGCCGAGCCAGAGTCGGCGTGGGCTCAGGTCGCCTCGCGCCCGGAAGCGGTCGTCGTCCGTCCCCGGCCCCTGAGTGAGCCGGCCGCCGCCGCGCTCGTGCGCAAGCGGCTCGGCCCCGAGGCAGCCGAAGAGTTCTGTCGCGCGTGCCATCAGGCCACCGGCGGGAACCCCTTGTTCCTGCACGAGCTACTCAGAGCGCTCGAAGCCGCCGCCGTGGCGCCGTCGGCGGTCGCGGCCAGCGAGGTTCAGGCTGTGGGTCCGGGCGCGGTCAGCCGATTCGTCCTGCACCGCCTGGCCAGGCTCGGCCGTCCACCGAGCGAACTGGCCCGAGCTGTCGCCGTGCTCGGGGACGACAGCGAGTTGCAGATCGCCGCCCGCGTGGCGCGATTGTCCGACGACGCCGCGAGGACCGCCGCCGACGACCTCGCCCGCGCTGAGATCTTCGTGCCCGCCGAGCGCCTGGCCTTCGTGCATCCGATCGTCCGCGCAGCCCTGTACGAGGATCTTGCCCCCGGCGAGCGGCAGGCCCTCCACGCCGCTGCTGCCGAGGCGCTGGCTGATGCCGGCGCCTCGCCGGAGCGCCTAACCGCTCACCTGCTGCTGACCGCCCCCACGGGGGACGAGCGCCGAGTGCGAACCCTGCGGGCCGCCGCCACCAGCGCAGCGCGCCGTGGCGCTCCCGCGATCGCGGCAGCGCGCCTGCGCCGGGCGCTAGCCGAATCTCCCGGCGAGGAGGAGCGGGCCGAGATCGGCGCCGAGCTCGGTCGCTACGAGGTCGCGGCGATGCAGTTCGACGCCGCCCAGCAGCATCTTCGCGCCGTCCTGGAGTCGGATGCGGCGCTCGCCACCCGAGCCGCTGCCGCATCGACGATGGGGCGCTGCGCGGTCGTGTCGGGCGGTCGGGGTGCGGAAACTGCCCACGAGGCACTGATCTCATTGGCCCACGAGCTGCGCTGCACCGACCCCGAGCGGTCACTGGAGTTGAGCGCCGAACAGCTCGCCGTGGCCAGTACCGTCCCGAGCCTCCGTCGTGGGTTCGGGATGGAACTGGAGCGCTTTAGCGAGCAGGCGCAGGGCCATGCCGGCTTCGAGGCCGTGGCCCGGATCCATGGCGCGCTCGCGGACATATTCCAGGGCGAACCGGCTGCCGATGCGGTGGCCGAGGTGCAGGCAGCCTTCGCATCCGGCCTTCCGCCCTCCGCCCGCACCAACGCGGCCTTCTTCGCGCTGACGGCGCTCCGCCTGGCCGAGCGCTACGACCTCGCCTCACCCGTGCTCGAGGGCGCGCTCGAACGTGCTCGCCAGGAGGGTCACGCCACGAGGATGGGCCTGATCCACGGCCAGCGTGCGGTGATCGCCCTCGATCAGGGGTCACTCCACGACGCCCAGGTCGAGGCCGAGACCGGCCTGCGCGTGGTCGAGGAACCGCATTTCGCCACCGTGCAGCTGATCACGGTGGCGATGGAGGTCGACATCGAACGGGGGGCACTCGACACCGCAGATGAACTGCGAGAGCGGGGCGACAAGCTGCGGGTCGCCGAGGATCGGGCCTTCGTGGGCGACTATCTGATCGCCCGCGCGCGTCTTCGGATCGCCCAGGGCGAGGTTCGTGAGGGTGTCGAGGACCTGCGTTGGTGTGGCCAGCGAATCGAAGCCAACGGCATGCGCTGGCCCACAGAATGGAGGGTGTTCGCCGCGCTCGCGCTCGCCAAGCTCGGCGAGCACGAACCGGCGGCGAAGCTGGCCGACGATCAGCTGGCCGCAGCGCGCCGCTTCGGAGCGCCGGGGGCCTTGGGCAGGGCGCTGCGCGCCGCTGCGCTGACGCGCGACGGCGACGAGCGGCTCGCGCTGCTCGAGGAGGCCGGCTCGACCCTCGAGTCCAGCCCGGCCCGACTCGAGCTCGCCTACGCTCTCGCCGACCTCGGCCGCGAACTGACCCGCTCGCGGCGGCGCCGAGAGGGCCGCGACGCCCAACGTCGAGCGATGACGCTGGCCGAGCAGTGCGGCGCCATCGCGCTGGCCGGACGCGCTATGGATGATCTCCGAGCCGGGCCCGGTCGCCGGGCAAGGCTCGAGCTGACCGGCCCGAGTGCGCTGACCGCCGCTGAATGGCGGGTGTGCCGCCAGGCGGCGGCCGGGCGCACCAATCGCGAGATCGCCGAGACCCTGTTCGTTACGGAGAAGACGATCGAGCGCCACCTGTCGAGCGCCTATCACAAGCTGGGCATCCGCTCCCGCTTCCAGCTCGCGCAAGCAATCGCCGAGCCGTCGGCTCCGGGACAAAAAGCGTAGGGAAAACACGGGGGGTTCCCCTCTTGTGAGGGGTGGCGGCCGCGCGGACGATTCCCGCAGGCCAACACAACCGCGGGTGACACCGCTGAAACAGAGGGAAGGGGCCAGTAATGACAGGTGTGCTCTACAACTTGGCACGGTTCTGCGGGCGTCACCGCTTCGTCGTCCTCGTCGTGTGGTTCGTGGCGGCGGCGGCGCTGGTCGCCGCGTCGCACAGTCTCGGCGACGCCACAAGCGACAACCTGAGCCAGCCCGGGACCGACTCGCAGCGGGCCACCGACGCGCTGGACAGGTCGTTTCCCGATCAGGCGAACGGATCCAGCCCGATCGTGCTGCACGTGAAGAGCGGAAGACTGACCGACTCGAAGTACGCGAACGCCGTCAACCAGGCGGCGGCTGACGTGGCCAAGGCACCGGACGTCGCCTCGGTGGTCAATCCCCTCACCTCACAGGGCGCCTCGGCGCTGAGCAAGGACAAGGCGACCGGCTACCTGTCCGTGACCACCACCGTCGATCCCGGCAGCATGTCGGTTGACCAGGCACAGACGATCATCGATGCCGCCAACAAGCCGGCGCAGGCGGCCGGGATCCAGATCGAGACCGGCGGCCAGCTCGGCTCCAAGGTGTCCAAGCCATCGACCGAGTCGAGCGAGCTGATCGGGATCCTCGCCGCGATGGTGATCCTCACGCTCACGTTCGGCACCATCGTCTCGATGCTGGTCCCGATCGTCACGGCGATCTTCGGGGTCGTGGCTACGCTGGCGATCATCCAGATCCTCGGCCACCTGTTCACCGTCCCCACCGTCTCCCCCACGCTGGCCACGATGATCGGACTCGGGGTGGGGATCGACTACGCCCTGTTCATCGTCACCCGTCACTTCCGGGGGCTCGAGGAGGGACTGGATATCGATGAATCGATCGCGCGAGCAGTCGCGACCTCGGGTGGCGCCGTGTTCTTCGCCGGCTGCACGGTGACGATCGCGCTGGTATCCCTCGCCGTGGCCGGCATTCCGTTGGTCACGACGATGGGCGCGATGGCCGCCATCGCAGTGGTCGTCGCCGTGCTGGGCGCGTTGACGCTGCTGCCCGGCATGCTCATGGTCCTCGGCCCCCGGATCAACTCCCTCCGGGTTCGCCCACCGCACTCCGAGGCCAAGGCACGGAAGGGCCTGTGGGCCAAGTGGGCGGCCGACATCGCCAAGCGGCCGCTGCTCGCCGGAATGGCCGCATTGGCGATTCTGATCCCGCTCATGGTTCCTCTGCTGTCGCTCAATCTCGGTCAGAAGGACACTGCAGCGCTGTCGACGTCAACCACCGCGCGCCGGGCCTACGACCTGCTCACGAGCAACTTCGGGGCCGGCGTGAACGGACCGTTGATCGTGTCGGCGTCGCTGGGCTCGCCGGCCAAGAGCACCAGCGATTCGCGGCTGACCACGCTCGAGAAGGACATCTCCGCCACCTCGGACGTTGCCGCCGTTACACCCGTGCAGCTCGACAAGGCGGGGACGACGGCGTACTTCAACGTCATCGCCAAGACGGGACCGGCCGAGGATGCGACCGCCGATCTCGTGAACACGCTGCGTTCGAGCGTGATCCCCAAGGCCGAGAAGGGCACCGACATGCAGGCGCATGTCGGCGGCACCACGGCGGGGTACGTCGATCTCGCCGCGAACATCTCGAGCAAGCTGCCGTTGCAGATCCTCGTCGTCATCGGGCTCAGCTTCCTGCTGCTGATCCTTGCCTTCCGCACGGTCGTGATCCCGCCCCAGGCGGCGCTCATGAACCTGCTGTCGATCGGCGCCTCCTATGGCGTACTGACGGCGATCTTCCAGTTCGGCTGGCTCCACAGCCTGATCGGCCTCAGCGGGTCCGTGCCGATCGTGTCCTACGTCCCCCTGTTCATGTTCGCGATCCTGTTCGGGCTGTCGATGGACTACGAGGTGTTCCTGGTCAGCCAGATCGAGGAACACGTACATGAGGGCGAGGACAACCGCAGCTCGGTGGTCTCGGGGCTCATCACCAGCGCCCGGGTCATCACCGCGGCTGCGCTGATCATGGTGTTCGTGTTCGGCAGTTTCGTCCTGAACGGCGATCCCACCGTCAAGCAGTTCGGCATCGGCCTGGCCGTCGCGGTGATCCTCGACGCCACCGTCGTGCGCTGCCTGTTCGTGCCCGCGCTGATGATCCTGGTCGGCAAGCGGAACTGGTACATGCCGCACTGGCTGGACCGAGTCGTTCCCCGCATCAGCATCGAGGGAGCCGAGTTCTTCCGAGATCGCGACAAGGGTTCGGGTCCGACTCACGATCAGCGTGAGCCGGAGCCCGTCCCGCGCGTCGCCGCGGAACTGACCCATTAGGCGGCCGTTCAGTTGGCCTGTTCGGGCCGGTGCGCTGGACGCGCACCGGCCCGAACCAGTTGTGCCTAGCCCGGGCGTCTCGAGCAATCGCACGACGTCTTTGTGCATCTCGACCCGCATGAGCGATCGAGTGTCACGTTGAGACGGCCTTGAGCTGACGCGTAGCCGCAGGCGCCAGCAAGCTACGAACAGACCAGTGGCCGCCCCCTGGCCGCCCCCGTCGCCACCGACTCAGTCGGGGTGCGAGGAGTGCGTGGTGTGGATCTCGATGGGTCCGGAGTCGATGCCGGCGGCCTGGAGGCAGGCCGTCAGCTGCGCGCGGTGTGCCTCGAACTCCTCTTTGCTGTTCCAGAGCTCGAACACGCGAACGTCATCGTCGCCATAGGCGGCGTGGAGCGTGCGCCCCTGGGGATCACCGGCGCCGCACGCCTCGAGCTCGCCGATGACCTTCTCATAGTCCTCGCGCGTCATCTTGTGAGGAGTGATGTGGACGGCGACGGTCATGGCGCGCATTCTGACGTAAACGCTGGCGGCCACCTCTACTCAAGGCAGCGCCAGCGCCCCGATCACCTCCTGCCACCAGGCACGCTCGCCTTCGCTGCCGGCCACGCGTAGCCGTCGGCGCGCCGCTTCCTGCAGCTGGTTGGCGGAACCGATGGCGGTGATCGCGCCGGTGTAGGCAAAGCGGCCATCGGCGAGCGCGACCAGCGCCCCCGGCTGATCCCGGCGGGTCCGGAGCTGTTCGAGCACGTCGAGGTTGGCCAGTCGGGTCGGACGCGCGGGATCGCCATCCTCGGGCAGCCACGGACGCGTCGTGAAGATGGTGGTGGCCCGGGGAGGAATCGGCTGGCGCGCCGGTGGCCCGATCGGCCCATCGCGCCAGCGGTCGAGCAGATGCTGAAATTCCACCGCGGCCTCCTGGCGGACCAGGACGTGGAGATGATCGCCGGGCTCGACCCGCGTGGAACCGCGGGGCGGCAGCGCCTCCCCGTCGCGGATGATGAGGTTCAGCAGCGCCTCGCGTGGAAGCCCGAGTTCGCGCACGCGGCGGCCGGCAGCGGCGTGCCTGGGCTTGACGACGAATTCGACCACCTCGGCCCCGAGCCGCCTGATCGCACTCGACTCGATCAGCGGCGCCGGCATGGCCGCCTCACTCGTGGTCACGCCGAGGCGCCGGGCCAGCGGCTCGATCGTCGTGCCCTGAACCACGGTCGAGACCACGACAGCGAAGAAGATGATGTTGAAGTACTCGGGGCTGTGCGACACATGGTCGATGACCGGAAACGTGGCCAGGACGACGGGGACCGCCCCGCGCAGGCCGGCCCAGCCCAGCACCACTCGTTCCGGGAGCGTGAAGCCGGCAAAGATGGTGGACAGCCACGTGGCCACGGGCCGCGCGAGCACTGCCACGATCAGCGCCAGTGTCGTTCCCTTGACCGCCACCGCCCCCAGTTGCTTGGGGGCCACGAGCAGGCCGAGTACGAGGAACAGCGTCAGCTGAGCGACCCAGGCCAGCCCGTCGTGGAAGGTGGCGATCGTGCGCTGCCCGGGCGAGGGCGAGCTGCCGATCGCCAACCCCGTGATGTACACAGCGAGAAAGCCCGAGCCATGCGCCACATCCGCGATGCCGTAGGCCAGGGCGGCGAAGGCCAGTGACGCCACCGGGTACAGACCGGCGGACGGTAACCGGACGTGCTGGAGCGTGATCACGGCGGCGGCGGCGATCGCCGCCCCCACCCCAGCCCCGATGCCGAGCTGGCGCACGAACGAGAGGGCCAGATCGGCCGGTCCGTAGTCCGGCGTGGTGGCCCAGGAGATGAAGCCCAGGACGAGCACCACCGCGACCGGGTCGTTCATCCCCGCCTCACCCTCGAGTGTGCGCGCCAGCCGCCGTCGCAGAGTCGATCCGCGCAGCACCGCGAACACGGCGGCGCCGTCGGTGCTGGCCAGGATCGAGCCGAGCAGCATTCCCTCCACCAGCGGAACGTTGAACAGCTCCGCCGCCGCGGCGCCGGCAATCACCGCCGTGGCCAGAGTGCCCAGAATGGCCAGGCTGATCGATGAGCCGAGCACCGGCCGGATCTCGCCCCAGCCCGCGGCCAGGCCACCCTCGAACAGGATCAGTGACAGCGCGACGATTCCGATCGTTCGCGCCAGCTCGTAGTCCTTGAACGAGATCCACCCCGCCCCCTCCGAGCCGATCGCCATCCCCAGGCCGAGCACGAGCACCAGACCCGGGACCCGAAGCCAGCCGGCCAGCATCGAGACGGCGAGGCCGCCCGCCAGCAGCGCGCCGGTCACCAGAAGCATCAGCCCGTCGCTCACGACAGTAGTGTCCCTTGCCAGCGCCTGTGCCACCCGCCGCGGGTCGAGCGGCTCCCGATGAAATACTCAGCCCGAATGGGGCCGATTCTCGCGCTCGCGCTGGCTGCAGCTGTGTATCCGCAGCTGCTGGCGGTGGTCGTGGTCATCCTCACCCGCCCAGGTCCGAGGCTGCTGCTGTGGGCGTGTTACCTGGGCGGACTGTGCGTCAGCGTCGGATCCAGCCTCGCGATTCTGGCCGTGTTCCGTGCGCGTGGAAGCGTGGCCGGCACCACGCCATCGCGGGTCGGTCCCACGGCCTACACGGTCATTGGCGTCCTGGCCGTTCTGCTGGCCCTGTTCGCCGTCACGCGCCGGGGGCGTGAGCTCCTCGGCGATGATCTACCGCGAATCCTTCGCCGGCCGAGGGATGTCCCGCGCGCCCCGAGCGCCACCAAGTCGCGCGCCGAGCGGGCGCTCAAAGAGGGCTCACTGCTCGTCGCCGCCGGAGTGGGCGTGATCCTCGGTGTTCCCGGTCCGTTCGATCTGCTCGCCGTCGGTCATCTCGCCCGGGGCGACTATGCGCGTGTGGCGATGGTCATGACAATCGTCGTGTTCGCCCTGATCAAGTTCCTGCTCATCGAAGTCCCGATCGCCGGCTACGCGTTCCGGCCCGAGCGCACCACCGCCGAGGTGGCACGCTTCTCGGGATGGATGAAGACCAACAAGCTCGACGTGGTCGCCGCGGTCGTCGGGGTGGTCGGCCTCACGCTGATCGCCCACGGCATCGCGGGGTTCGGCTAGTGGACCGCTCGACCCCGACCGACCTGGACCTGCTGCGGACCTACGAACCAGTCGTCCGCTTCACCAAAGGCGAGCTGTTCCTTGCCACCGCGGTTGGCCCCTACGTCGAACAGTGCAGCCTGTGGACGGGGATACACGGTGAAAGGCAGAGCATGCTCGCGCCTCGGGGGGAGATGAACATCGAGCGACTGGCGCGGGAGGGCGTGGCGCACCGGGACCGGCCGCTGTTCCTGCGCTTCGTCGAGAAGCCGTTGGGGCGCCGGGAGTATGTGCGGTGGAGACAGTTGCCCCGGGAGCGGCTGAGCGCAGTGGGACGCTTCACGACCACCGGAGTGTTCGGTCGTCTGATCGACGCCGCGCTGCGCGGCTCGCTGCTGTTGCGGGGCAAGGTGCCCGCCGGGCTCGCCGCCGCGGCCGAGACGGTGTACCGCGAGCAGCTCGATTCCCAGCGGTTCACCTACTACGGCCGCGTCGTCCGGGATGGCGGCTACCTGTGCCTGCAGTACTGGTACTTCTACGCGATGAACGACTGGCGCTCGACGTTCGGGGGGATCAACGACCACGAGGCGGACTGGGAGATGGTCACTGTGTACGTGGCCGACCCCGGTGGCGAGGGCGGATCCGCGGGCTCCAAACACCCACCGTCTGACGGGGGGAACGCGCCTGCGCCGGCGTGGGTCGCCTTCTCCTCCCACGATTACCACGGCGACGACCTCCGGCGCCGCTGGGACGATCCCGACCTCATCCGCGAGGGATCGCGACCGGTCGTGTTCGCCGGCGCCGGATCGCACTCCGGCGCATTCATCGCCGGGGACTACGTGATCAAGGTCGACCCGCCCCAGGTCCGCGCGCTGATTGGATGGCTACGCCAAGCGCGGCGCCTGCTCGCCCCCTGGCGCCACTACACCGGGGCCGAGGCCGGACTGGGCATCCCCTTCGTGGACTACGCACGGGGCGATGGCGTGGCCATCGGGCCCGGGCACGAGCACGAATGGAGTGCCGTGCTGATCGACGACGAGACGAGCTGGGTGCGTGATTACCGGGGGTTGTGGGGCCTCGACACGCGCGACCGCTTCGGCGGCGAGCGAGCACCCTCGGGACCCCGGTATGAGCGTGACGGGTCGGTGCGGACGTCGTGGGCCAATCCCCTCGGCTGGGCCGGCCTGCTCAAGGTCCCGCCCGACGAGCGCGACGCCGCGCAGGCCCTGCAGGAGCGCGCCGATGCGCTGGCGCTGGAACTGGACGAGCTCGACGCCAAGATCGACGCCGACCGCGCCGAGCTGCGCGGCGTGCGGGCCCAGGTCCGAGCGCTGCGCGCGCAGGAATCCACCCGCAGGCTGGCCGATACCCGCGCGGCGGACCTGGCCCAGCGCGAGGCCGCGCTGAATCAGACAATCGCGGAGCGCACCAACACAGCCGAGGAGCGGCGGGCCTACCTGGCCACCCTGGCCGAGCCGCTGCAGCCGGAACCGCCCCAGGCCCACATCCGGACGTCGCATCGCCCCCACGTCTCAGAACAGGAGCGGCGCACGCGCTTCCTCAGGGCGTGGGCCGCGCTCAGCACGCCGCTGCTGCTCGTCGCCGTGATCGTCGCGCTGATCGCCGCCCCGCTTGCCGCCATCACGACTGTTGTCGTCCTGTTCGCGATCTTCACCGGGGTCGAGGCGATCGCCCGCCGCCGGCTGCTGTCATTCCTGGGCAGCACGCTCCTGCTGGTGGCGACAATCGGGCTCGCGGTGGGCCTCGTCCTGCTCTTCCTCAAGCACTGGCGCACGGCGATCGCCGTCCTGCTCGGAGCGGCGGCGCTCACTCTGCTGCTCGGCAACCTGCGCGACCTGCGTCGCGGCTGACGCCCCACGGACATACCGTGACTCCTCTCAGATGAGAGGCAGGTGGCACACGAGCCCCTCCTGCGAGGCGAGATCGGTCCAGGCTGCGTCGGATCCGGTCGCCTCGGCGCTTCTGGGTCGGCCGTCCTTGACCACCTCCAGGAGCTGCATCATTCCGTGGTCCTCGTGGAAGAGGATGTGGCAGTGCCACACGAACTTGCCGGTGTAGTCCAGGAAGCGATGGCGGATCGTCAGAGTGCCGAAGGCAGGCAGGGTGGCGGTATCTCGGTAGTGACGCTCGTCCACCCCCTTGCCGTTGACGGCGACGACCTGGAATGGGTTTTGATGGATGTGTACAGGGTGAGGCTCGTAGGTTTCGTTCACGAACTCCCACTCCTCGGTGTCACCCAGCACCATCGTCTGGTCAACTCGATCGTGGTCGAAGACCCGGCCGTTGATGTAGTAGCGGTACTGCTGATTCTTGTAATTCGGGTTTGCGGCGGCGATTCCCCTCGGCTCCAGCTCCTCGAGCCTCAGCGAGCGCCGGTAGTCGATCTTTGCCCGGCGAAGGTCATCGAATGGAAGTAAGGCCTGTGGCAGGTTCGGCCGCGGCGATATCGGCCTGCCGTGCGAGACGACGCGTACCAGCGCTTGCGGGAGCGGCACCATCGACGTGTTGAATACCCCGAGCGGCTGAAAGCTCAGCGAGCGCAGGCTGAACGCACCCTCGCGGTCGGTCTGCACCAGGACGTCGGCCCGACCGCCGGGGGGGATCTCCACCACCTGCTCGGGCACGACCTGGGCCATTGTGTTTCCGTCGACGGCCATCTTATGCAGCCAGTGGCCGTCCAGCTGCAAGCGCAGGAAGACCACCGAGGCATTGACGAATCGCCATCGCTGGATCTCTCCAGGCCTCATCGACAGTGACGGCTGGTACCGGCCGTTGACGAGCGTCGACTGACGCGACAACGAGCTGATGTCCGCGTCTTCGATGGCGCCGTCCTTGATCTCAACCTGGCTGAAGATCATCAATCGCTCCCCACTGCGCGCGACGCCGGATACCTCGTCCTCCTCACCACGGATGATCAGCGCCCCGAACAGCCCGGCTCCGACCTGGTCGTCAGTCAGGGGGTGATAATGGGCGTGGTACCAGTAGGTCCCGGCCGGGTGGTCGGCGGTCAGGTCGTACTGGTAATGGAAGCGCTTGCCCGGCGGGATCCCGAAGAGGACGTCGTCGGACGGACTGTCGGGCGAGACGTGCAGCCCGTGGGTATGGAGGTTCGTGACCTGGCGCGTGTCATTGACGAGGTCCACCTTCAACTTCTCGCCCGATTGCACCTCGAGCGTCGGGCCGGGGTACATCTGCTCGTAGGCCAACGCCCTGACCGCCCTGGTTCCGACCAGGACCGGGCCCTCGCTCGCGCGCAGCGTCGTCGAGAGTTGGCCATCGGCGCTCTGGCGGCTGATCGGCTGAGGCCAACCGCCGATCCACTCCGTGCTGGGTGCGCGGGCGCCCATTCCACCGCACCGGGCCAGCGCCACCGTGAGCAATCCGCCGGCCGTGCCAGCCAGGAAGGTCCGCCTGCTCAGCCTCGATGACGGGACCCGTGAGCTCATGAACGGGCCTTCGTGACCGTCACCGTCCGACGTGTCATCGGCGACCGCGCCGTCCGCCAGCGCAGTGTGATCGTGTGTCGCCGGCCAGGCACACATGGGAAGACGATCGTCACCCCGATGCCTGTCGGCCCACCGGCGGGAACCTCGAATGGAGGCTGTCCGGGGGAGAGAAGACGCGACAAGGCCAGGGTGGACAGCGCTCGACCGTCGAGCGCGAGCGATACCGCGGTCGCCGACGGAACGTGCCAGCCGATCGTCACCTGCGCTCGGTTCAGGTAATCCGGCAGACACCAGAACTCGGTCGGGGCCTTGAACTGGGTAACCCTGGGCGCGCCACCCGAGGTCGTGATGCCTGGGGAGGGAGTCTCCGTGGGCGGATTTATGGTGGGGATTGGGCGGCCAGGGCGCGAGGTCGGGGCCGAGCTCGAACTGCCACCGCAGCCGGCCGAGGCAACGGCCATAGCGAGCACGGCAAGGCAGCGTGTCCCCCCGCTGGCTTTAGGACGTCCAAAAACGCTCAATCGAAAGTATCTCCCGCGATGGCAAGCGCTGCGAACCAGCCACCCCCGTTGGTGGGTCCCGGCGTAATTATCGGTATCGCCGGCTGGACAGTTGAGCTGACGTGGAAACCCTGGTGCTCAGCGCACGAGCCGGAAGAACGCCCGCAGCTCGTCGACGAACACGTCCGGCCGCTCGAAGGCCGCGAAGTGCCCGCCCCGGTCGAGCTCATTCCAATAGCGCAGATCGACGAACCGCGTTTCGGCCCACCGGCGCGAGATCCCGAAGATCTCCTTGGGGAAGATCGAGCATCCGCTGGGGGCGACGATCGGAGCGAAGGCACGGCGGTCGAAGCTCTCCCAATACAGCCGCGCCGACGAGGCGCCGGCAGCCGGCAGCCAGTAGAGCATCACGTCGTCGAGCATCTCGTCGCGGGTCAGTGCGTTCTCGGGATGGCCCTCGCAATCGGTCCAGGACCAGAACTTCTCGACAATCCAGGCGCACAGGGCCGCCGGCGAGTCGACCAGGCCGTAGCCGACGGTCTGCGGGCGCGTCGACTGCTCCTTGGAGTAGCCCGAGTCCCAGCGCGCGTAGTACTCGAACGAGCCCAGCGCGACCTTCTCCTGTTCGGTCGGCTCACCGAGCGCGGCCAGCGCGTGCGGATCGGCGAGGGGAAAGTTGGTGTGGACGCCCGCGATCTCCGGCCCTCCGGCGACGCCAATGTCCATCGTCACCGAGCCGCCCCAATCGCCGCCCTGGACTCCGTAGCGCCCGTAGCCCAGCCGGGACATCAGCTCCCTCCACGCGGTGGCAATACGCTCGACGCCCCAGCCGCTGCTCGTCGGCTTGTCGGAGAACCCATAGCCGGGCAGCGACGGGCACACGACGTGGAACGCGTCGGCGGCGTCCCCCCCATGCGCGACTGGGTCACTCAGCGGCCCGATGACCTTCAGGAACTCGACCACCGACCCGGGCCATCCGTGTGTGATCAGCAGCGGCAGCGCGTCGTCATGCGGCGAGCGCGCGTGCAGGAAATGGATCTGCAGGCCGTCGAGCTCGATGCGGAACTGCGGGATCGCATTCAGCTGGCGCTCGGCGCGTCGCCAGTCGTAGCTCCCCGCCCAGTACTCGCACAGCTCCTGGACATACGCGAGCGGAACCCCCTGCGACCAGTCGTCCACGGTCTCGGTCTCGGGCCAGCGCGTGGCGTTCAGCCGACGTCGCAGGTCGTCGAGATCGCTGTCGGCAACGGACAGCCGAAACGGCTCGATGGCGGTCACTCAACGCCCTCCTTGCTGGCTGCCGTCTGTCGCTGTTCCCGGTATTCGCTCACGGCCTGGTCAACGTATTCCATCAGCTCGCGCGGCATGCGATCGAGTCCCTTGCGGTCGTACCAGTTGGTCACGAGCACGCCGAGGGCCACCCAGAACACGAACCCCACTCCGCTGGCCACCCAGGCACGGGTCAGCCCCGCCACGCCGCTGCCGTTGAAGTACAGGATCGATCGAACGCCCAGGAGAATCTGGCGCAGCGGCTCGAAGTTGGCGAAGAAGCGGAACACCCCGGACAGCGCCTCGAGCGGGACGGTCCCGCCCGAGGACGCCAGCGCCAGGTAGACGAAGATCAGCAGCGCCACCAGCTGCCCGAGCGTGCCGAGCGCGGCGAACAGGACGAGCGTCCCGAGGGCGACCACGGTGGCGGCAAACCACGACAGCAGCCACAGCGAGCCGAAGTCGGGCGAGTTCATGTGCAGAAGGGCGATCGCCCCGCCGAGCATGATGCCCGTGAGCACCACGACCAGCCCACTGGCCATCAGCCACTTGGTCAAGAGCGTGTGCCATCGGCTGATCGCCACCGGCTGGCGCTGACTCCATTGGGGACCGGTCTCAGTCACCGCGTAGCCGAGGATGGCGTCGATAGTCGTGTTCACAACGATCGCGCCAATGAAGCCGCAGAACGTCGTCAGCAGGGCGATGTAAAAGGCGCTGAGCCCCAGGGCCGAATGGGGCGGCAGGGGTCTGTAGGCCACCTGCACGACCGTGACCGGGTCCCGCAACAGCGCGGTGGGGACCGGGCTCCTGCGGCGTGTGCTCAGTGCCACGAGCCGCTGCCCGATCTGCCGCGAGGCGACAGCGAGCGCCGGCCCGAGCACGCCCGTGGCCAGGCTCACGCCCAGCGTGCCCGCGCGAGGATTGGTCAGCACGTCGATCGTCGGCTTCACGTCGGGGGCTCCCCCCGGCGCCGAGGCTCCGGTGATGCCCAGGACCGAGGAGGTGAATCTGGGCGGGATGACCACGGCGGCGTACTGCTTGCCCACATCCATCCTCGCCTCGGCGCTCGACAGGCTCTGCATCGGGATCGACACCCGTCCCGACAGCGCCGGCGCGCTGGTCAGCCCCGAGGCGACCTGCGCTCCCAGATCGACGCGCTGGCCGCCCAGGCGCGCGCCGGCATCCTCGTTGACCACGCCCACCGGCAGGCCATGCAGGTGACCCGTCGGATTGACCACCGAGCCGAAGTAGACGAGCGTCATCGCGAGGACGAGCAGCGCGACGACCACGAGTGGCGGAATCCAGGCCGAGCGGACCTTGAACACGTCCAGAGGCCGCATCGACGGCACTGAGCGCGGCGGCTTGGGCCCGGCCATGTGCCCCAACCTACCTGGTCGCCCGTCCGACGCCCGACATCACAGAACCCCCGACATCACAGAACCCGCGGTGTCACTGCGCCGCCACGGCGCGGCCCTGAATCGCCTCCCACACTCGCGACGGCGTGCACGGCATGTCGACGTGGCGGACACCGAATGGCGCCAGCGCATCGCAGATCGCGTTGACGATCGCCGGCGGTGATCCGATCGTCGCCGACTCCCCCACCCCCTTGGCACCGATCGGGTGGTGTGGCGAGGGCGTGATCGTCCAGTCCGTCTCCCAATCCGGAACCTCGACCGCGGTGGGGATCAGGTAGTCCATAAGCGAAGCGCCGAGGCAGTTGCCCTGCTCATCGAAGGCGATCAGCTCCATCAGCGCCATCCCCACGCCGTCGGTGAGCCCGCGGTGGATCTGCCCCTCGATGATCATCGGATTGATGCGCGTTCCGCAGTCGTCGACGGCCACGAAGCGGCGCACCTTGACCTTGGCGGTCTCGGGATCGAGGTCGACGACGCAGATGTACGCCCCGTAGGGAAAGGTCAGGTTCGGCGGGTCGTAGACGGTCTCGGCGTCGAGACCGGTCTCGATCCCTGGGGGCAGCTCGATCGCTCCGTGGGCGGCCCTGGCGATGGCCTGGATCGTCGCGCTCTGTCCGGGGTCGCCCCGGACGAACCAGCGGCCCTTCTCCCAGGCGAGGTCCTCGGGCGCCACCTCGAGCATCGCCGAGGCGACGATCCGGGCCCGGTCGCGGACCTTGCGCGCCACCACCGCAGTGGCCGCGCCGCTCACCGGTGTCGAGCGCGAGCCGTACGTGCCGAGTCCGAACGGGGTGTTGTCGGTGTCGCCGTGGACGACGTCGATGTCCTCGGGCGGGATGCCCAGTTCCTCGGCGACGATCTGCGCGAACGTCGTCTCGTGTCCCTGCCCCTGGGTCTGGACGCTGATCGCCAGCTGGGCCTTGCCGGTCGGGTAGACGCGCAGAACGGCGCCGTCGTTCATCCCCAGGCCGAGAATGTCCATGTGCTTGCGCGGGCCGGCGCCCGCGGCCTCGGTGAAGAACGAGATGCCGATCCCCATCAGCTCGCCCCGGGCTCGCCGCTCGCCCTGCTCGCGCCGCAGCCGCTCGTAGCCGGCGTTATCGAGTGCTTTGCGGAGCGTGTGCTCGTAGTCGCCCGAGTCGTAGACCCAACCCGTATTCGATTCATAGGGGAACTGCTCGGGACGGATGAGATTTGCCAGGCGCAGCTCGGCCGGATCCGCATTCAGCTCGGTGGCCAGGCAATCGACCAGCCGCTCGACCAGGTAGACCGCCTCGGTGACCCGGAACGAGCACGAGTAGCCGACCCCGCCCGGCGCCTTGTTCGTGTAGACGCCGGTCACCCGGCAGTGCGCCGCCGCCATGTCGTAGGAGCCGGTGAACACGTGGAAGAACCCGGCCGGGAACTTGGTCGGCTGCGCAGCGGCGTTGAACGCCCCGTGGTCGGCGATCACATCGACCCGCACGCCAAGGATCTTTCCGTCGTTCGTGGCCGCGATCGAGCCGTTCATCGCGTAGTCGCGGGCGAAGCCGGTCGACATCAGATTCTCGGAACGGTCCTCCATCCACTTCACCGGCCGGCCCGTGATCATCGAGCCAACGATCGAGCAGACGTACCCCGGGTACACCGGCACCTTGTTGCCGAAGCCGCCGCCGACGTCGGGTGAGATCACCCGGATTTTGTGCTCGGGCAGGCCGGTCAGCAGCGCGTAGAACGTGCGATGGGCGTGCGGCGCCTGCGTCGTGCACCATACGGTGAGCTTGCCGCTGATCGGGTCGAACTCCGCCACCGAGCCGCAAGTCTCCATCGGCGCCGGGTGCGAGCGCGGATAGTGCATCGGCTGCTCGACGACAACATCGGCGCGGCGGAAGGCCTCGTCGGTGGCGTCGGCGTCGCCGGCCTCCCACTCGAAGACCAGGTTACCCCTCCCCTCCGGCGTGTCCTCCCGGATCACGGGTGTGCTCGGATCGAGCGCCGATCTGGCGTTCACGACCGCCGGCAGCACGTCGTAGGAAACCTCGATCAGCTCCAACGCGTCGCGGGCGCAGTAGCGGTCCTCGGCGATCACGAAGGCGACCTCCTGCCCCTGGAAGCGAACCTTGTCGGTGGCCAGGACGGCCTGGCTATCGCCGGACAGCGTCGGCATCCAGGCCAGGCCGCGGGCCTCGAGATCCGCGCCGGTGATGACGGCCTGCACCTTCGGGTGCTGGAGCGCCGCGGTCGCATCGATCGAGACGATCCGCGCGTGGGCGAGCGGGCTGCGCAGGAGCGCCCCGTGGAGCATCCCGTCGAGCGCCACGTCATCGACGAACTGTCCGCGACCGCGGATGAAGCGGGCGTCCTCCTTGCGCGGGAGGCGGCCGAACCCGATCGGTCGTTCCCCGCCCGCGGCCATCAGGTCGGGCGCCGCCCGAACCCCTTGGTGTAGTCGACCCCCTCCTCCTCGACGGCCACGTTGACACTCCGGCAGCGGGCGCAGCGCACGCGGACCTTGCGGTTCATCCACTCGGCCGGCATCGATGCCGCGAGCACGTTCCCACACGTGACGCACACATAGTTGTACGGGCCGTTGCCGCTGAACACCGGCTTGCCGGGATCCTGCTGGACCGCCGTGCCGCCGTCGATCGGGATCTCGCCCGGCCGCGGCAGCCGCATCGTCTTGGTGCCAGAAGCCTCGCTCACAACTGGGTGAGCTTCCCGGTGAAATCGTTGATCAGAGCGTCGAGCACGGTGACCATCACGCCCTCGCCCATCGACGCGGCCTTGCCGCTGATCTGCGCCTCGGTATGGATCGTGCCACCACCGTTGGCGAGCGAGAACTCAACGTCCGCGTTGGCATAGCCCTGGCCGCCGGCCTCGCGTGACTTGACCTTCAGCAGCGCCTTGTGGTTCTCGTCATCCTGCTCGGCCAGCTCGACCGTGCCCTTGTAGGTCAGCGACATCGCGCCCATCTTGACCCTGATCTCCGCCTTGACCGAGTCGGGCCCGGTCCGCTCGGACACGCTTCCCCCCTCCACGCACGGGACCAGGCGCTCGAGGTCGAGAATCGCGGCCCACATCTCGTCGACGGGCTTGTCGGTGGTGAAGGAATGGTCAAGTCGAACCATGGCTGCTCACACGCTCCTTAACTATGTAAGAGTGCCGGTATGGCAATTGCGGCTGGTAGCTACGAGCTGGGACCCGATAACGGCACGCTGTCGGTCCGCACCAAGAAGGCCGGCGCGGCCGCCGTTGCCGCCCACAACCTGTTGATCGAGGTCGGGACCTGGCAGGCCACGCTCGAGATCGCCGAGGACAGCACGCCGACGCGTGTCGGGCTGACCGCCGACTCGCGCTCGTTGAAGGTCATCGAGGCCACCGGCGGAGTCACCTCGCTGGGCGACGATGACATGGCAGGAATCACGCAGACCATCAACGAGGAGGTGCTCAAGGGCACCTCGATCGTGTTTGCATCGAACGAGATTCAGAGCGACGGCGTCCCTGGACGCGCCCAGGTCAGCGGCGATCTGGAACTGGCGGGTCAACGACATCCGATCGCCTTCCAGCTCGAGGCCGACGCCGACGGCCGGATCACCGGGACCACGACCGTCAAGCAGACCACGTGGGGCATCAAGCCGTACTCAGCCCTTTTCGGCACGCTCAAGGTCATCGACGAGGTGTCCGTCGAGATCGCCGCCCAGCTGCCTCAGGACTAGTCGCGGTAAACCGTCTGGGCATCGAGTCCCCCCTCGACCCCGGGTGGCAGCGGACCACTGCCATGGGCATACAGCGCAATGTCGGCGATCGTCTTGCCCCGCGTGGGATCGGCACCGGCCACGAACGCACCGTTATCCCACTTCAATTGGTCGGCCGGGGTGTTGAGATCCATCCCGGCGAGCAGCTGGGCCTTGTCGCGGATCTTGCTGGTCGCGCTGGCGATGGCCGCCGACGTGCCGCCCGACGGACTGGTGTTGAAGCCGTGGCCAACGCCAAAGCGGTCCTCGTCGGCGGGCACCACCTTGACATCGAGCGCGGGCACGCCGAGATCCTCGGCGACCTGCTCGGCGTACTGCGCCTCGTGGCCATCTGACTCGGTGGTCAGGCTGAGCACCATCTTGCCCGTCGGGTGCACGCGCAGGAACACTGCCCGGTAAGCCTCGTTAGCCACTGCTGTTCCTCCTAGCGATCGGATCCGTTTCTGCATCCGGCCGAGCAGCCAGACGTTGACGTTCGAGATGGGCTGTCAGGGCGTTGTGCTCCTCGAGGTCGCAGAAGCTTGGCTGCGGCCCGCCCAGCGGATGCGGCGGGACGGCGGGACGCCCACATCCCGGGTAGATGCACCGCTTGACCGGCTGCTGGCTCACCGGCCCGCTCCCCACCCTGGCGTCGTCCTGCCCCGACTCGGGCCGTAGCCGCTTGGCATCGCCACCGAGCTGCCCGGCTCAGGCGTCGCGGTCGCCCACTCCTCCTCCTCCTCGGGCACGGGGGCGAGTGCGCCCGCGCGCAACCACCGGCGATCGTCAGCCGACGGCCGGGCACCGATCGCGGCGATGACCTCATCGAGCGCGTCCAGGGTGTCCCCGCTGACGAGCGCATCGCAATGGGGCAGCGCCGCGGCCATCCCGCCGGTCCGCGGGGAAAACGCGGTCGCGCTGACCCGGGGATTGACCCACACGATCCGGTAGGCCAGGCGGGCCAGGCGCTCCATCTCGCGCCCGACCAGGGCGGGATCGCCGCGTTCCCAGCCATCGGACAGGATCACGATCACCGCGCCGCGGGCCATGCCTCGGCGGCCGTACCGATCGTTGAACGCCTTCAGCGCCTCGCCGATGCGAGTGCCGCTCGACCAATCGGGAGCGGCGGCGGCGGCGCGCTGAATCGCCCGGTCCGGGTTGCGCGAGGCCAGCGCTCGCGTCAGGCGCGTAAGCCGCGTGGCGAACACGAACGCCTCGGTCCGACGGCCGCCGCCGGCGGCACAGGTCAGGAATTGCAGGTAGGCGCGCGCATACGGCTCCATCGAGCCCGAGATGTCGCACAGCAACACCATCCGGCGCCGCACCACCCGGCGGCCCCGGCGCGCCAGGCGGATCGGATCGCCGGCGGTTCGGAAGCTTCCCCGGAGCGTGCGGCGCAGGTCAATCCGCTCGCCGTGATGGGCTCGGCTGGCCCGGCGCGTCCGGCGCAACGGCGGGGCGATCTCGAGTTGTCCCATCAGCCGATAGAGCGCGACCAGCTCGTGGGGCTCGAGCGCATCGAAGCGCTTGCCGCGCAGCAGTTCCTCGTTGCTCGGGGCCACGGGCACGGGGAGCTCGTCGTCCAGCTCGCGGTCCTGGCCGTGGCGTCGCGCCGCGGCGGCGGCGGCGGCCAGCGACCGCTCGTGCCCGGCGCCGCGGCGCTCGTGCGGCGGACGATCGGTTTTCGGCCGCTCATCGGGCGGGGCGGGAACGGTCTGCGCGTCATCCAGGACAGGAGCGTCGTCGCCGACCGGGTTCGTGCCGAACACGGTGGCAAAGACCGATTCGAAGGCCTTGACGTGCGAGGGATCCGAGACGAACACGGCCCGCGCGGTGCAGTACAGGCGCCGGCGGCTGATCGGGCGTACGAGTCTCAGCGCGTGGGCGAAGTTGCTCGCGCGCTCGGGCGTCGACGGCACTCCCGCCTCGCGCAGACGCCGGCTGAACGCACCCGCCAGCGCCGGCAGATCCAGCTCGACCGTCTCGACGCTGAAGGCGCGGTCGCCCATGCTCAATCCCGACCCGCCACAAGTTGGTCAAGACCAGTGGCCCTGATCACCTCCTGGTCCTCGCTGTACTTGAGCACGGAGCCGAGCGTGCGATCGATCGCGTCGACATCCAGGCGCTCGACTCCGAGCAGTCTGAGTGCGGCCAGCCAGTCGATCGCCTCGGCCACACCCGGGGGCTTCTGAACATCGCTGTCCCGCATCCGGGCCACGGCGTCGGCCACCTGGACGGCCAGCGTCTCCGATGCGCCCTTCACGCGACGGCGGATGATCTCAATCTCGCGCTGCGGGGTGGGATATTCGATCCAGTGGTAAAGGCAGCGTCGTTTGACGGCGTCGTGCAGGTCGCGCGTCCGGTTGGAGGTCAGCACGATCACCGGTGGGTGAGTCGCCTCCACCCGGCCGAGCTCCGGGATCGTCACCGCGGCCTCGCCGAGCAGCTCGAGCAGGAAGGCCTCGAAGTCGTCGTCGGCGCGGTCGATCTCATCGATCAGCAGCACCGCCGGTCGCGGGCCGGGATGCTCCAGTGCACGCAGCAACGGGCGGCGGATCAGATAATCGCTTCCGAACAGATCCTCCTCGCGCACCAGCGTTCCGCTCGCCTCGGCGAGCCGGATGCTGAGCAGCTGGCGAGGGTAATTCCATTCGTACAGCGCCTCCGCGGCGTCGATGCCCTCGTAGCACTGAAGGCGGATCAGCGGTGTGTCGAGCACGGCGGCCAGCGCCTTGCCGGCCTCGGTCTTGCCGACGCCGGCCTCGCCCTCCAGCAGCAGCGGCTGCGGCAGGCCGAGGGCCAGGAACATCGACATCCCCAGCGCCTCGTCGACCAGATAGTCGACGCCGGCCAGTCGCTGAGCCAGCGTCTCCACATCGGGAACCAGGGGACCGATCTCGGCCTGCCGATCCGGCGTCTGCATGCTGCTACTGCGGCGGCTCGGGCCGCCCCTGCATCGCCGCCCACACGCGTGCCGGGTTGCACGGCATGTCGATGTGGGTGACCCCGTGGGTCTCGTGCAGCGCGTCGATCACCGCATTGACGATAGCCGGGGGCGAACCGACGTTCGGGGACTCGCCGACGCCCTTGGCCCCCAGGGGGTGATGGGGACACGGGGTCACGGTCTCGCCGAGCTCGAAGTCGGGACACTCAAGCGCCGTCGGGATGAGGTAGTCCATGAACGATCCATTGAGGCAGTTGCCCTCCTCGTCGAACGTGATCACCTCCATCAGGGCGATCCCGATGCCCTCGGCCAGCCCGCCGTGGATCTGGCCGTCGACGACCATCGGATTGATGCGCACGCCGCAGTCGTCGACGGCGATGAACCGCCGCACCCTCACAAACGCCGTCTCCGGGTCGATGTCGACGACCGCGATGTACGCCCCGTAGGGATAGGTCAGGTTGGGCGGGTCGTAGATCACCTGGGCGTCCAGCCCGCCCTCCATGCCGGCGGGCATCGGCTCGCCGCTGTACGCCCGTTTGGCGATGTCCTCGATCAGCGCGCCCTTCTCCGGGTCGCCCTTCACGTACCAGCGGCCCTTCTCCCAGGCCAGGTCCTCAGGCCTGGTCTCGAGCATCGTGGCCGCGATCTGGCGCGCCTTGTCACGGACCTTGCGCGACACGACGGCCACGGCACCGCCCGACACGGGTGTCGAACGCGATCCGTACGTGCCCAGCCCGTAGGGAGACTTATCGGTGTCGCCGTGACGTACCTGGACATCCTCGGGCGGGATCCCGAGCTCCTCGGCGACGATCTGGGCGAACGTCGTCTCGTGACCCTGCCCCTGTGTCTGCGCGCTGATGCTGACCACGGCCTTGCCCGATGGGTGCACGCGCAGGTCCGCTCCGTCGTTCATCGCCAGCCCGAGGATGTCCATGTGCTTGCGCGGACCGGCGCCGACCCCCTCGGTGAAGAACGACACGCCGATGCCCATCAGCTCACCTCGCGCACGCTTCTCCGCTTGCTCGCGGAGCAGATCGTCGTAACCGGCGATCTCCATCGCCACCTTCATGGTGTTGGCGTAGTTGCCGGAGTCGTACGTCCACCCGGTGGTCGTCTCGTACGGGAACTGGTCGGGCTTGATGAAGCTCCGCATCCGCAGCTCAATCTGGTCGACGCCCATCTCCAGAGCGAGCGCGTGGACCATCCGCTCGACCAGGTACACGGCCTCGGTGATCCGGAACGAGCAGCGGTAGGCCACGCCCCCGGGTGCCTTGTTGGTGTAGACGGCCTTGACCTTCACGTGGGCGGCCTGCAGGTCGTAGGAGCCGCACACGATGTGGAAGAAGCCGGCCGGGAACTTGGTCGGCTGGGCCGTCGAATCGAACGCGCCGTGGTCGGCGATCACATCGACCCGCAGGCCGGTGATCTTGCCGTCCTTGGCGCACATCTCTGCCGACATCACGTAGTCACGCGCGAAGCCGGTCGACATCAGGTTCTCGGAGCGGTCCTCGATCCACTTAACCGGGACGCCGGCCACGATCGAGCCGGCGATCGCGCACACGTAACCGGGGTACACGGGGACCTTGTTGCCGAACCCGCCGCCGATGTCATTGCATTGGATCCGGATCATGTGCTCGGCCAGCCCGGCGACGTGCGCGTATACGGTCCGGTGTGCGTGGGGAGCCTGGTTGCCGTTGTAGATGTCGAGCTGCCCCGTCTTGGGGTTGAAGTCGGCGATCATCCCGCAGGTCTCGAGCGGCGCGGGATGGCAGCGGGGGTAGATGATGTCGCGCTTGACCACCACGTCGGCCTCGGCGAAGGCCCTGTTGGTCGCCTCCTCGTCGCCGGCCTCCCACAGCGGGCTGGCCAGGTTGTCGGTCTGCCCCTCCTTGTCGTCGCGGATCAGCGGAGCGTCGGGGTCGAGCGCCTTACGGGCGTTGACGATGGCCGGAAGCGGCTCGTAGTCGACTTCGATCAATGCCAGCGCGTCGCGCGCGATGTACTCGTCGGTGGCGATCACGAAGGCGACCTCCTGGCCCTGGAAGCGGACCTTGTCGCCGGCCAGCACCGCCTGCGTGTCGTACGAGATCGTCGGCATCCACGCGAGTCCGAGCGTCTCCAGATCCTTGGCCGTGACCACCGCGGCCACACCCGGCAGGGCCAGCGCCGCCGAGGTATCGATCGAGTTGATCTTCGCGTGCGCGTAGGGACTGCGCAGGACCGCGCCGTGCACCATGCCCGGCAGGCGGATGTCATCGAGATACTTGCCCTTGCCGCGGATGAATCGTGCGTCCTCCTTGCGCTTGAGCCGGCCGAATCCGATCGGCCGTTCGGTCGAGGGGCTGGGAAGGTTCTCTACCGTTGCCATGGATCACGCCTCCTGTCGCATGGCGGTTTCGTGCTCGGCGGCCCATCGAACCGCCGCCACGATGTTCTTGTAGCCCGTGCACCGGCACAGCGAGCCCGAGATCGCGGTGCGGATCTCCTCCTCGCTGGGGTCTGGGTTCTCGTTCAGGAGCGCACGGGTCGTCATCAGCATCCCCGGCGTGCAGAAGCCGCACTGAAGAGCATGCTTCTCGTGAAAGCCCTGCTGGATCGGATCGAGCCGGCCGCCGCGCTCCAACGACTCGACCGTGCTGATCTCGTGGCCCTGGCACATCGCGGCCAGCGTCGTGCACGACTTGACGGGCTCGCCGTCCATCAGCACCACGCACGCGCCGCAGTTCGACGTGTCGCAGCCCCAGTGGGTTCCGGTCAGACCAGGGGTGTCACGGATGTAGTGAACGAGCAGCTGGCGGGGCTCGACGTCGCGCGTCACCGGCTGGCCGTTGATGTTGATCGTCAGTTCCATTCAGGCCTCCTGATGCAGCGCCCGGCCCGCGGCACGGCGCAGCGCACGTTTGGTGAGAACGCCGGCGAGGTGGCGCTTGTAGTCGACGGGCCCGCGCCCATCGGGCATCGGCGAGCAGTCCTCCGCGGCAATCTCCCCGGCCTGCTCGAACAGTTCATCGGCCGCCGATTTGCCACGCAACAGCTCCTGCGCACGCGTGACGTCGACCGTGACCGGTGCGACCGCGGCCAGCGCGATCCCAGCGTCCACGATCGTGCCGCCGTCGATCCATACCGCGGCCGAGGCCGCGGCGATGGCGAAGTCCCCGGCGCGGCGTTCGACCTTCTCGTGGGCGCTGCCGGCCCCCGGCCGGAGCGGGATCCGGACCTCGGTGAGCATCTCGGCGTCGCCGACCGCGGTCATGTACGGGCCGACGTGGAAGTCCGACATGCTGACTGTCCGCTCCCCGCCGGCGCCCTTGATGACCACGCTGGCCTTGAGCGCCGAGCACACGGCGCTGAGATCCTCGGCCGGATCGGCCTGGCACAGGCTGCCCCCGATCGTTCCACGGTTGCGCACCACCGGATCGGCGATCACCTCCTCGGCGTCGCGGAACACCGGCAGCTCGCGCGCGAGCACCTCGGACTCGAGCAGCTCGGCGTGGCGGGTCAGCGCGCCGATCCTGATCTCGCCGTCGTGCCGGCGGATGTAGGACAGCTCGTCGAGGTCATTGATGTCGATCAGGTGCTCGGGGATGGCCAGGCGCAGCTTCATCATGGGAATGAGGCTGTGCCCGCCGGCGATGATGCGCGCCCCGGACCCGACGCGCTGAAGCGAGGCAATCACCCCGTCGACCGTGACCGCCCGCTCGTATTCACACGGCGCTGGGGTCTGCATCAGCTCTCCTCTGGAGTCGAGGGCTCGGCCACCGCGGTGGCGCCGCCCGGCTTGTCCGGGCGGGCTCCCGGTGTATCGGTGGGCTCGTACTGGACCGGCGCGTCGGTGCCGATGACCGGTGAGCGCGGCATCTCCGCCGGGTGCGACTGCCGGATCTCGGGATAGAGCAGCCGGGCCAACAGGCTGCCTCGCTCCACGTTGCGCAGTGCCGGCCCGCTCGGACTGGCGGCGGCGATCGGCGCCTCACGCCCGAGCCGGGCGAGCGTCAGTGTCCCCTTCGTATACACCTCGGAGATTCGTGGCGCGGTGATCGTCTTTGAGTCGGGGAAGTTGCGCAGACCGGCCTTCGCCGCGCCCGGATACAGGCCGTCGACGAGTCCCACGGCGTCCTCGAGACCGGCCTTCTTGACCAGCAATCCCTCGAGCAGGTCGACGCCGGCGTCGAGCTGCTGGTTGATGTTGCCGACGATCGAATTGACGGGCTCGCTCTTCTCGATGATCCCGCCGACGCCGTGGATCGCCTGGTCGAGCCCCTTGGTGATCTTCTGGAGCGCGAGGATCGTGGCGAGCAGGAACACCACGATGGCCGCGATGATCAGCACGACGGCGATGATCATGACCACACCTGCTGCTGGCATCAGTCAGACCTCCTCATGCGTCGTCGACGATCTTGTCGAGGGAGCCGCCATAGCCGGCGACCACCTCGACCGTTTGCTTGACCTGGTCCTGCGTTGTCAGCAGCAGCGGCGCCGCGTCGAGATCCTTCGAGGCGGCCTGGGCCGCGCCCGAGATCTGGCTCACGCTGGGCACGATGCTGTTGGCCGCGCGGAGCACGCCGTTCAGTAGGTAGATCACGACCGGCAGCAGCACCACGAGCAGCACCACATCGCCGATCCATTCGAGCGTCATTGCGGCCTCCTCTCGGCGACGATCGCCGCCTTCGCCGCGATACCGGGCATCGCCCCAAGGATCACGTCGAACTGGGCATTGATCGCGTTGACCGACGCCTCGAGCCCGCGCAGGTGCTCGGACTCCACGGTCTCCAGGGCCCCGCCGAGAGTGGCCAGGTTCTTGGCCGTCGACTCGAGCAGCTGGCGGATCCGGATCAGAGCGGCCGCGAGCACGAGCACGATCACGACGGCCAGGATCACGCTGAGGACGATCAGTGTGCTCTGGCTCATTTGCCACCGTACCCGTCGGTGAGGGCGTTCATGTACCCGTCTTGGACCACGGCCTCCTCCACGATCTGTCCCAACACCGGCGCGGTGGCCTGAAGCTGGGGAATGTTTGCCGTATTGCCGGCCACCTTGCCGGCGACTTCCAACAGCGTGGCGGCCGACCTATCGATGTCGGTCACCGAGCGGATCAGCACGATCAGCAGCCCGGCGACGATCAGCGCGGCAACCAGGCCGATGATCAGGGCGATGCCCCAGACATCGTGGTTGGTGAGAGCGGCGACTGGGATCGTCATCTGCCCACCGCCACCTTCCGCAGCGCCCGCGCCGCGTGCAGGATCCTCACCCCGGAGTCGTTGATGCGGGGAATCCCGCTCAGCCCCGCGGTCTGCTCGTTCACCTTCTCGACGCCCTGGACCGCCGTGCGCGCCTGGGTGGCGATGCGGCCGGCCAGCACCACGATCGTGATCACGATCGCCGCCGCCACCAGCACGACGACGATGCCGAGCACCAGTCCTATGCCCCAACCGGTCGATGCACCGATCAAGAGAGACACTGAGAACCTCCCTCCTTGAACTGACTACTTTTCATTGCTCGTTCCGCGGCGCGGATGAGCGCGCGACGGGTCAGCACGCCGGCGACGTGCCGCTTGTACTCGGCGGAGCCGCGCTGGTCGGATACCGGTTCCGACCCCGCCGCCGCCAATCGTCCCGCCCGGACGAACAGCTCCTCGCTGGGTGGCTGCCCGAGCAGGGCCTGCTCGGCCTGCACCGAGCGAACCTTTGAACCAACCGCGGCCAGCGCGATCCCGGCCCGCTCGATGCGCCCCCCGGCCAACGCCAAGGACGCGCCGGCGGACACCACCGCCCAATCGCCAACCCGGCGGTCGACCTTCTCGTAGGCGCTACCCGAGGCCGGGTCCAACGCGACGCGGATCTCGATCAGCATCTCGCCCTCTCCGATCGCCGTGCGATACGGCCCGCGGTGAAATTCGTCCATCTCGAGCACCCGCTCGCCATCGGCGCCCCGGATGACCATCCGCGCCCCGATCGCCGCGCACACGGCGGAGAGGTCCTCAGACGGGTCGGCCTGGCACAGCGCCCCGCCGATCGTGCCGCGATTGCGCACCACCGGGTCGGCAATCACTCGCTCGGCGTCGCGGAAGATGGCCAGCAGCCCGGCGAGCAGCTCGGACTCGAGCAGCGCTCGGTGGCGGGTCATCGCCCCGATCCTCACCTCGTCCTCGCGTTCGCGGATGTACCCGAGCTCGCCGGCGAGCCCGTCGATGTCGATGAGATAGTCGGGCGTGGCCAGGCGGAGCTTCATCATCGGCAGCAGCGAGTGACCGCCGGCCAGAAGCCGCGCCTCCGGTCCCAGCCGGGCCAGCAATTCGAGCGCGTGCTCCACACTCGTTGCCCGCTCGTACTCAAACGGAGCTGGAACTTGCACTAAGACATCTCTCTCCTTCTTTTACTATCGCTCATCGCACCGGTCGCTGGCAATTCGACCTAAGCGATCCCTTAGGTCGCGCAGAGGCCGGTCTGTATCGTCACGTCCCAGCTCATGACCCTCGCCCAGCTCCAGTCGTTCGTGCTCGTAGCGCGCCTCGGCTCTGTCAAGGCGGCGGCGGCCGAGCTCGAGGTCACCGAGCCCGCGGTGTCGGTCGCCGTGGCAGCTCTGCGCAAGGAGCTCGGCGATGAGCTGTTCGTTCGCAACGGGCGCGGGATCGCCCTCACCGAGGGAGGCCGGCGGGTGGCCGCCCTGGCCTCCGAGATCCTGGCCCTGGCCGAGCAGGCGAGGCGGACCGTGCACGACGCGCCGGGACAGCCCCGGCGCATCCTTCTCGCCACCACGAGTCTGGTGGCCGAGCACATCAGTCCCCTGATCGATGCCTTCAGCGCGCGCAACGAGGGTGTCGAGATCGCGGTGGAGACCGTGCCGGGCAGCTCGTTCGCCGATCGGCTGGAGAACCGCCGTGCCGATATCGCGCTCGGGCCCCACCCCGGTGCCGAGCGCGCGAACACGATCGCGTCGGTGCCGTTCCTCCGCTGCCGGATGCTGCCCGTCGCCGCGCCCGGACATCGACTCGCCGGCGAGCGCTCGATCGCTCCCTCGGCACTGGCGGGCGAGCGCTGGCTGGTTGGGCCGCCCGACCTCGACCCCACGACGACTATGAGCCAGTTCCTGGCCGGCAACGGACTCGAGCCCGCCGACATCGCGCAGTACAACAGCCACGCCGCGGCGATCGCCGCCGCCGCCGCCGGCGAGGGCATCGCGCTGACCGTGGCCCAGTCCGTGCTGGAGGAGATCCGCCGGCGGGCGCTGGTCCGCCTCGACGTGCGCGAGACGCCGATCGTCGAGCTGTGGCACGCCAGCACGCTCGGGCTGGGTCGGGCACTGCCCGCCGCCCTCGCGCTCCAGCGCTTCGCCACCACCCCCGAGGCCACGCATGCGATCGCCACCGGGCGCGCCGGAACGGTGTCGACACGCGTCCGCCCGCGCGTGCACGTGACGCTGTGGCAGACGGTGGCGGCCGAGATCGACGCGGCGGCGAACCAATGAGAGGCGGACGTACTCGCTCGGCGCGCTCCCCCGGCATCGCGTGGGCGCAACGCATGTACGCGGCCCACGAGCGCGCGCGCCAGACCGGGGTACCGGTCGACGAAGTGCTCGCCTCCGAGGCCGAACGCCGCCATACCCGGCGCCAGCTGCTGATCGGCGCCGGTGGACTAGCCGCGGGGACGGCGCTGGCCGGCGACCCGACGGCGGCCCTGGCGCGGCTGTCGGGCTTGCCGGCGAGGCCCCGGATCGCGATCGTCGGCGCCGGCCTGGCCGGCCTCAGCTGCGCCCACTGGCTGTGGACGCACAACCCCGCCCTGCGCGTGCGCTCGACGGTCTACGAAGCCCACGCCCAGCGCGCCGGAGGGCGCTGCTGGACGCTGCGCCATTTCTTCTCGGACGGCTTGATCGCCGAGCACGGCGGCTCGTTCCTCAACACCGACCAGCATGCGGTCCGCACCCTGGCCTCGCGGCTCGGCCTGCGCCAGATGGTGGTGAATGGCGGCGACCTTCCCCATGGCGACGAGGTGTTCCTGATCGACGGCCGCATCTACAGCTACGCCGAGGCAAATGCCGACTGGCACCGTGTCGGCTATCACGCCTTCCGGACCGCGGCCAAACAGCTGAACACCGACGCCGGAGCCCGGCGGCTCGACCAGATGTCGGTGCCCGAGTGGCTGGAGAGCACCGAGATCGGCTCGGGTAGCCGCTTCGGCAAGCTCATGATGGCCAACACGGTGACCGAGAACGGCGGCGATCCCGGAGATCAGTCGGCCCAGGACCTGATCTACCTCCTGATCGGCAACCAGCGCTCCTCGCTGCAGCCTCTCCCCGGCGATGACGAGCGCTATCAGATCATCGGCGGCAACGACCAGCTCGTGTCCGGCATGATCGAGCGCCTGCCGCCGGACACCGTCCGCCACGACCACGCGCTGGTGGCCATCCGCGAGCGCGCCGACCGCGCGGCCCAGCTCGTGTTCGACCTCGACGGCCGCCATGTCGAAAAGACCGCCGACCTGGTCGTGCTAGCACTTCCGTTCAGCACACTGCGCGACGTGGAGTTGAAGCATTCCGGCCTGTCGGCGATCAAACGCCGCGTCATCCGCACCTTCGGCATGGGCACCAACGCCAAGATCCACCTCGAGCTCACCCACAAGACGTGGCCCGTGCTTGGTTACAGCGGCGCCACGTACGGCGAGTGGCAGCGACTGGCCTGTGCCTGGGACGAATGCGTGAACCTCGGCCCCAAGGCCAGGCCGGCCCTGTACCTCGCCTTCCCGGGCGGGCGGGTCGGTCGCAACGGCCTCACCGGCAAGGCCCACGGTCGGGCGCCCGAACGCGATGTCCGGTGGGCGCTGGGCGAGATCGAGAGACTCTTCCCCGGCACCACGGCCGCGTACACCGGCCGCGCCTACGAGGACCACTGGGCGCTCGATCCCTGGGTTCACGGCGCCTACTCCTACTACCGCGTTGGCCAGTCCAACACCTACGGCGAGCTCGCCGGCCGGACCGAGGGCCGGTTCTACTTCGCCGGCGAGCACACCTCGATCAACAACATCGGCTTTCTCGACGGGGCGGTGGAGACCGGCGAGCGCGCGGCCCGGCGGCTACTGCGCCGGCTCTGACTCACCGTCCGACGACCGAGCTGGTCAGCTAACGGGAAAGTATGGGTCGTTAGCTGACCACGTCGACCGCTTGGTCACGCCTCGGACTTCGGCGCTCCATGCGAAATGCGCCGGTCCACCAGGAGCGTGACCACGTAGGCCACGACGACACCGACGATCGTCAGTGGCTCGGCGCCGGTTCCGGCCTTTGAGGTGAGCAGGGTCGACAGCACGACGGCGGACAGGGGGAGCCGCAGCACCGATGCGACCGCCGCGCCGAGCCCGACCGCCACTGCCGGCGTCACCCCGAAGCCAGGGAGGTGCGAGGCGATCAGCCCGGCGGCAGCGCCGAGGTAGATCGCCGGGAACGTGGGGCCGCCGCGGAAGCTGCCGAGCGAGAGGCCGTAGGCGACGCCCTTCAGCGCGATGAGCAGCAGCAGCGCCCCCACCGACCAGGTCGCGGCGCCCTCCACCAAGCCCGGCAGTGCGCTCTGGCCCGAGAACAGGACCTCGTTGACACTCTTGCCGGTGGCGCCGTGGAAGGCGATGGCCAGTCCGGCGATGATCGCGCCCACAATCGGCAGCACGACGACCAGGCGGGGAACGACGAGCCGGTGGGTTCTCAACCCGCCCTGCATGATCAGCCGCGCCCCCACCGCGACGAGGGCGGCGAGCACCAGCGTCCAGCCGAACTCGACCACCGTCGGACGGTGGAACGCGGGCAAGACCAGGGGGCTGAGCGCGTAGGCCGAGTTACTCAGCCCGGTGAACGAACCGATACCGATCGACACCAGGGTGCCGGTCCCCGCCGCCAGCAATCCGGGCAGCAGCACCATGGGCAGCGCCGCGCCCCCGAGACCGCTGGCCTCGATCAGAATTATCGCGGCGATCAGCGGCGACGCGAAGATGAACGACAGGGCGGCGAAGCTCCCCGCGGCGGCGACCACCAGGAGCACCTGGGGTTCGGCGTTTCGTCGCACCGCCTTCAGGGTCAGCAGCCCAACTCCCGAGCCGATGGCAATGAGCGGCGCCTCCGGTCCGAGCACCAGCGCGAAGGAGATTGTGGCAAGACCGGCCAGGACCACGCCCGGGAGGTTGATCAGTGGTTGGATGCCACCGGGCGCGAGCCCCCGGGCCGGAAGGTGCCCTCCGTCTCCGGGAAGCCGCGCGATGACCAGCGCGGTCAGCAGTGCGCCGATTGCCAGCACCGGGACCGACCACCACAGGGGCGCTCCGTGCGCATAGCCGAGGGCATGCGGGAGGTGTGTGAACAGCTCCTGCTGGAGCTGATAGATCCCCTCGAGGAAACACCACGACGCCACCGAGACGACCACGCCGGCCACGGCCACCAGGACGAGCAGCACGCGGTAGCGCCTGCTGCGCATCGTTGCGGCGGCCTGCTCCGCAGTCACTTCCGGAATGGGGGCGGGTTGGGGCATGGGCTAGAACACGGCCACGGGATTCAGCGGCGAGCCCGTACCGCGGCGGATGTAGAGCGGCGCCGCGGTGAACAGGAACTCCCAGCGCCGGGCGCCAGCGCATTTGGCGGCCAGGTCCTCGAGCTGGAGGTAATCAAGCAGGTGGATGCCGAGAGCGGCAATGGCGAGAACGTGGATGGGGAAACCCACGCCCTCGGTGGTGCTCGGCGCGGTGTCGCTGTTGCCGTCGGAGGCCAGCGCCGCAACGCGCCGATCGGCCACGAATCGCATGGCCATCGGGTGCAGGCCGGCCTTGGCCACGGGCGTCTTCCACGGCCCGAGCGTGGCCAGTCGCCCGGCATGACCGGTCCGCACGAGAAGGATGTCCCCCTCGTCCACGGCCACGCCCTGCTCTCGCTCCGCCGCCTCGAGATCCGCCCCGTAGACGTGCTCGCCCGGTTCGAGCCACGGGATCCCGCGAACGCGCGGCACGTCGAGGAGCACCCCGCGTCCGATCAAACCATCCTTGAGCACCGCGATCGTGTTGACGGTTGCCCCGTCGGGCCCGACGGCGCCCTCGGGCTTCCCGTTGTAGACCAGTCCGTCGAAGGCGACGTGGCACAGGGCATCGAGATGCGTGTGGCCGTCGTTGTGGTAGTCGGCCCCCACGTAGTCCTTGATGAACTGGACATGCTCGGGCTTGGCCGCGCTGGCCAGCGCGGTCATGTGGTGGTCGGCCGGCATGGGGTTGTTGTCGGCGAGTTGCGTGTCCAGGGGCAGACTCAGCGAGACGCCCACCCCCTCGCGCACAAGCGCAGCCGCGGCGGCGACTCGGTCGGGAGTGAGATAGTGAAGCGCGCCCCGCTCGTCGTCATCGCCCCATTTCCCCCAACGGCTCAGCTCGTCGAACAGCGCGCGAAACTCCTCGGCGCTGACGTCTGGACGCGGAGCTGGCTCGCGTTCGCCGCTCATATGAGCCAGATCCCGGTCTCTCCCGGCATGGGGTTGGAGGCATCGGCGTCGCTGGCCACCCGCAACGCGCCCTTCTCCGACACGACCGCGAGCAGACGCGCCCGGTGGTCGGGCACGGCCCGCTCATCGTCACCGCCCCGCTCGGCGACGATCCTCGCGCCGGCGGCGAAGCGACGGTCGAGCTCGCCGGCGATGAACCCCACCGGAAGCAGCAGCACGATCGCCGGAAGCCGAGTTCTGCTGGCGATGAGATCGCAGCCGAGGGCCAGGACAATCGTCAACCCAAGCCCGATGAGAATCTGGTTCGTGGACATGGCTGCGGTCGAGGAGCCTAACGCTGCCCTCGGCCGGGCAAACGGGCAATCCAGCATGCACGCGTCTTGCCAAGGCATCCATGACAGCGCTGGGGTGACGTACGCGAGATGATGCTTTACAGTCGCAGCACTGGCCTCACACCGGGCTTGCGGGGCCAGACGGCATTGACCGACCCAGGAGGAGGCGCTTCATGCTACGGATCACCCGGCCCGGTATCGCTGCCAGCACGCTCGTCGCGGTAGTGGCACTGGCCCCCGGGATGGCCCGGGCGGCGGCATGGCGCAAGCCCGTCGCACTGAATCTCGCCCCCGCGTCGAACCCAGCCGTGGGGATCGATGCCGCGGGCAGCACGATCGCCGCGTGGGAGACGGATCCGGGCAGCGGCTTCCAGGTAGTGGAAGGCGCGCGTCACGGCGCCGGGGGGACGGGTTTCGCAGCGCTGCCCGACTTTTCCGCCAGCCCGATGTTCGACAACAGCGCACCCGTCGTCGCCATGGACGGCGCCGGCCACGGCATCGTGGCCTGGATCCATGACTTCGGCATGATGGGCAACGAGGAGGTCGAGTTGCGCACGGTCACCGCCGCGGGCGTCACCGGCCCGGTCCAGCCCGTCAGCGGCTCCGCCGGGGGCTTTACCCACATCGTCGTCGCGGTCAATGCGAACGGTGACGCCGTCGTCGCGTGGATACACAACGCAAACACCGTCGAGGCGATCACCCGGCAGGGCGCGAACGGGACCTTCACCAGCGCGACGACGCTCGACAACATGGGAGCCAGCGGCGAAGCCCCCCAGGTGGCGATCGATGGCGCGGGCAACGCGCTGGCTCTGTGGACGACGAACAGCCACACGATCTCCGCCAAGCGCCATCCGGCACCGGGCACATGGACCACCACCCCCGACACCCTGTTCACGGCTGGTCACTCGTTCACCGACCCGCGTCTGGCCGCCAACGCGACCGGACAGGCGGTTGTCGCCTTCGACGACACGACCCCGATGGAGGAGCCGGCCGTGTCCGAGGCCAGCGGCACGGTCTCCGGCGGCTTCGGCACACACCCCACGATCAAGACCCTCTCCGCCACCGGGGTGTCGCACGGCCCCGGTGTGGCACTCGGCGACAGCGGTGCCGCCATCGTCGGATGGACGGCGGCAAGAACCGTGCGCTTCTCGCGGCGCCCGGCCGGCGGTTCGTTCCCAGTTCCGGCCGGCGCGCAGTCGATCACGCCGGTCCCGGTCACTCCGAACAACTTCGTGCTGGCCGGCAACGGCCGGGGTGAGGTGATCGCGTCGTGGTACTCGTTCGAGTCGCCGGCCAACCACAACGTCGTCCGGGCCGCCGTCAAGCCGGCGGGCGGCACGGCCTTCGCCGCCTCGCGGGTCATATCCGATCCGACCAGGGACACGTATGACTCGCCGATGGTGCTCGACCCGAACGGAGATGCCGTGGTCGGCCTGCCGCTGGGGTCGACCGGAGGGCCGCTCGGCGTCGAGGCGGTCGTGTTCGACGGCGCGCCGCCGCGGCTCGGCACGCCGACCGGGCCAGCAAGTCTGCTCGAGGGCGCCAAGGCCAGCTTCTCAGTGCCCAGGCCCACCGATGCCTTCTCGGCCATCTCGTCGGTCAGGTGGTCGTTCGGCGACGGCAGCGCTTCCGCCACAGGACTGGCCGTATCGCACACGTTCACCCGGACGGGTCGTTTCACGGTCAAGGTGACGGCGACCGACGCGGCCGGCAACGCGGCATCGAAGAGCCTCGCGGTGACCGTCAAGGCCAAGACGCGGTGCGTCGTGCCCAAGCTCAAGGGCAAGACGCTCAGCCAGGCCAGAACGCTTCTGACGCGGGCCCACTGCCGGCTCGGTCAGGTGCACAAGCCCAAGCACCACAAGCACCGCAAGCTCGTCGTGAGCAAGACCTCGCCGGGCGCCGGCCAGATCCGCCCGGCGGGCACCAAGGTGGCGGTAACGCTCGAGCTCAGGGAGCCCATGAGAGGCAGTAGTCCCAGCTGAGCCGGAGCGCGCTGTCCAGACTGTTCCATAGAGCAGCGCCTCTCGTCGCGCTGGCGCTGTTGATCGCCGGCCTCGCCGCGCCCAACGCCGCTGCCCACGCCGGGCTGACCACATCCAATCCGGCCGGCGGCTCCACGCTGGGAGCCTCGCCCACCGCCATCGAGTCGGTGGCCGTGCGGCCGCTGCCCAAGGGCGTCTACACGGTTCGGTGGCGGGTGGACTCCGAGATCGACGGACACGCGACCCGCGGCGTGTTTTCCTTCGGCGTCCAGGTGCCGGCGCCAACGATCGGTGCCACCTCGTCGACCGGGACCACGACGCCGATCAGCTCGCCACTCGAGTTGGGCGCTCGCTGGGTTCTCGCTCCCCAGAGCGATCATGCGACACATGATCGGATACCAGCTAGGGGCGATAATTGCTAGGCTGGCTGAGCGGCCAGTTTGGGGAGGAAAGACCAAGGAAAGGAGTCTGTGGTGCGGAAATTCCCAGGTGGCATTCTCGGCAGTTTGGTGGCAGTCCTGATCATCGCCGCGCCTGTTCAGGCGCGCGTTGACTACTCGGGTCCGGCCTACAACATCCTCGCCCCGGGCGAGTATGGGGGCCTTCCGACGAACCAGTACTCGACCGATCAGGGCAAGCTGTACAACGCCCTCACCCCGCTCCAGGGTCACGTGACCCCCGCGGATCTCAAGCGCTACTACCTGTCCGAGAAGTTCGGCGTCACGGGGCCGGTCGTGCGCAGCGAGAAGACCGGGCGACCGGGGCTCCAGATCCTGCGCGACCGTAACGACATTCCGCACATCTACGGCCGCACGCGCGACGACGTGATGTTCGGCTCGGGCTGGGTGGCGGCCGAGGACCGCGGGCTGCTCCTCCTCGAGGGGCTCGGCCCCGCGTACGCGGCCACGCTCGACGTTCCCGGGCTCAACGCGTTCAGCCTCCTCACCTCGGCCCGGTCGTTCACGCCCAGCGCGCAGACCATCCGCTTCGTGGCCAAGCAGGAGAACGTTCTGCGCCGAGCCGGCAAGCCCGGGCGTCAGGTGCTCCGCGACCTCCAGGACTGGGTCGACGGCATCAACGCCTACGAGGCCTCGCCCGAGCAGGAGGGCCCCAAGCTGCCGCGCACCAAGCTCACCGACGCCATCGCCGGGTTCGCCTTCATCGGCTCTATCTTCGGCAACGGCGGGGGCAACGAGGTGGCCAACTCCGACTTCCTCGCCCGGCTCGAGCGCAGGCTCGGCCACAAGGCGGGGCTGAAGGTGTTCCGCGACCTGCGTGAGGTCAACGACCCCGAGGCGCCGACCACGATCAACAAGCCGTTTCCCTACGACGGCGTCCCCAAGGGCCCGACACCGGGTGCCATGGTCATCGATCCGGGCTCCGAGAGCAGCGCCGAGTCGGCGGCCGCGGCGGCGCACACGGCCTCCCACAGGCAGGCCTCGAACTTCATCATCGCCGGGCACAAGCACTCGGCCGACGGCCATCCGCTTGCCGTCATGGGACCCCAGTTGGGCTACTACTACCCCGAGATCGTCATGCAGGGAGACCTGCACGGTGGCGGTATCGACGCCCGCGGGATCATCGCTCCGATCTCGCCGTACGTGTTCATCGGCCGCGGTCGGGACTTCGCCTGGAGCCTGACCAGCGCGGACTCCGAGAACGAGCAGCAGTTCCTCGAACAGCTGTGCAACCCCAACGGCAGCCGACCGACGCGCGACTCGAAGCACTACATGTACAAGGGCCGCTGCCGCGCGATGGTCCACTTCGACGCCGGCCTCCTCGGCCCCGGCGATGGCCAGCCCGCCCGCGAGCTCACGTTCTGGCAGACCGTCCATGGCCCGGTCAGCGGGACCGCCACCGTCCACGGTCGGCCCTACGCCGTCGCGCTCGACCGCTCGACTCGCGGCGATGAGCCGAGCGGCGAGCTGGCCCTGAGCGACCTCGACTCCAACCGCGTGCATTCGCCGCAGCAGTTCTTCCAGGCTGTGAACCACTTCGGCACGACGTTCAACTGGCCCTACATCGACAACAAGCACATCGCCTACTTCTCCTCCGGGCGGCTGCCGATCATGGCCAAGGGCACCGACCCGAGCCTGCCCGCGCTCGGCACCGGCAAGTACGACTGGCGCGGCTGGCTGCCCCTGAACCGTCACCCGCACATGATCGAGCCGAGCTCCGACATCCTCACCAACTGGAACAACAAGCCGGCGCCGGGCTGGGGTGCCGCGTCGGACAACTACGCCTACGGCGCGGTTCATCGCGTGCAGCTGTATCGCGGCTTCACCAAACACATGCACGAGAACAACGACGTCTCGATCATGAACCGGGCCGCCACGGAGGACCTGCGCACGGTGCAGGTGTGGCCGATCATCCGGCGCGTGCTGAACGGCGGCAAGGCGCCGAGCCCGCTCGCCGCCCAGGCGGCCAAGCTGATCGATCAGTGGCGGGCAGGTGGTTCGAGCCGCCTGGATCGAAACCTCGACGGGAAGATCGACGCGCCCGGCGCCGCGGTCATGGACACCGCGTGGAACGGGATCGCCACCGCGGTCATGCGACCGGTCCTCGGCCCGCTGACCCAGAATCTCGAGGACCAGATGGGAACCAGCTCGACGCCGTCGTTCGGTTCCGGCTGGTACGGGTACGTGTCGAAGGACCTGCGCACCGAGCTCGGCATGAAGGTCCGCGGACGCTTCAGCCGCCGCTACTGCGGCAACGGCAGCCTCAAGGCCTGCCGGGCTTCGCTGTGGGCGGCCATCCAGGCCGCAGCGACGCAGCTCAAGACCACCGAGGGCCCGAACCCGAAGGACTGGTCTTCGAGCGCCACCGCCGAGCGGATCTCGTTCATCCCCGGACTGATTCCGTTCACGATGCGGTGGACCAACCGCTCCACCTTCCAGCAGGTGATCGAGTTCACCGGGCACGCCAAGCCGTGACCCGCTGACCGTGTGGCGGCCGACCGGCTCCAGGGCCGGGCGGCCGCCGCCAGCATCGCTAAGGTCGCGACGTGAGCGCTGACGGCTCCGCGGCGGGCAACGACGCAGGCGCGCAGCAGCTTCCGCGGAGCGGGCTCATCCTGGCCACGCTGATCCTCGGGGCGGCGGTGGCCAATCTCAACCTGGCCGTCGCCAACGTTGCCCTTCCTACGATCGGTAGGGATCTGGGCGCCTCTCAGAGCGATCTCAATCTGGTGGCCGTCGGTTTCACCCTCGGCCTGGCCGCGTCGGTGCTCTACCTGGGTGCACTGGCCGACCGCTACGGCCGCCGGAAGATGCTCCTCATCGGCCTGACCCTGTCGATCCCGGCGGCCGCGGTGGCCGCCTCGGCTTCGGACTCGAAGGTCCTGATCGGGGCACGCATCGCCGGTGGCGTCGCGGCCGGGATGGCCTATCCGACGACGCTCTCCCTGATCACCGCGCTGTTCAGGGGTGATGAGCGCACCCGCGCGATCGCGCTGTGGTCCGGTATCGGCGGCGGGGCCGCGGCGCTCGGACCGGTCATCGTCGGCGCCCTGCTCGAGCACTTCTGGTGGGGCTCGGCGTTTGTGGTCACGATCCCGCTCGCCCTGATCGCCCTGGTCCTGGCGTGGCGGCTCGTGCCCACGCATGCCGGCGAGGACCCCGCTCCGGTCGATCACCTTGGGGGGATCGCCTCGGTGCTGATGATCGGCGGCCTGGTGCTGGCCATCAATCTCATCGTCGAGCCCAACGCCGCACTCGAGGCGCTGATCTGCGCGATCGTCGCCGCGGCCGCGCTGGTCTTCTTCATCCGGCGCCAGCGCCGGGTGGCCAACCCGCTGTTCGACCTTCAGGTGGCCCGCCGCCGGCTGTTCTGGGTCGCCGCGGTGGGCGGCACGATCGTGTTCGGATCCCTGATGGGCGCGATGTTCATCGGCCAGCAATTCCTCCAGGACGTGCTGGGCTACTCGACTCTCGATGCCGGTCTGGCCATCCTGCCCGCCGCGCTGCTGATGGTCATCGGCTCGCCGGTCGCGGCCCGGCTGATCAAGGAACGCGGCGCGCGTGCCGCCCTGACCATCGGATTCATCGCCACTGGGCTCGGATTCGTAGCGATGCTGACGTGGAAGGCGGGCGTCGGCTATCTCCCCGTCGGCATCGCCTACGCGCTGATCGGAATCGGCGTCGCCCTGGCCGGAGCGCCGGCATCGCGCTCGATCATGTCCGCCGTGCCGATCAAGCGCGCCGGCATGGGCTCGGCCACCAACGACCTCCAGCGCGACCTCGGTGGGGCCATCATGCAGTCCATCCTCGGCGCGTTGCTGACCGTTCGCTACGCCCGCTACTTCACCAAGGCCTTCGCCTCGCTCCCGCCCAGCCAGGCGAGCAAGCTCTCAGCTCAGGCCGCCGCCAGCATCAAGAGCTCGTTTGGCGGCGCGGTCCAGGTCGCCCATCAGTATCCGCAGGCCGATGCCAGGCAGCTGACCGAGGCGGCGCGCAGGGCCTTCACCTCGGGATCGGATCTGGCCGTCGCGGCCGCGCTGCTGTTCACCGTGCTGGGGTTGGTGATCATCCGCTGGAAGTTCCCGCCCAAGCAGGGCGAGCTCGAGCTCGAGGAGCGGTACGCGAAGGAGAACGCCGCGGACACCTCCATCGGGCCGGCGGCGGCGCCCGCCACGGCCCCGATGTAGGGCGATTCGTTCGGTTATTCGCGGGCGATCATCGCCGCGGCGGCCCGCTCGAGATCGACATAGGGCTCGCCGCTGACATCGACGGCCACCATCTTGATCGTCCCGCCCGTGAACGCCCACGGCCGCACGCCCGGAAACTCGTCGGTGATGTTGCTGATCGCCCGCCCCACGGTCAGGTCGGTGCCCGACAGACCGAACGCGGCTGGCTGCGTCTTGATCCGGCCCTCTCCAACCTGGTCGTCGCCGTGGAACAGGGAGAGAATCCCCGTCGAGACGCCGGGTGGCTCCTCACCGTCCTTGTCGAACGAGGCCGACAGGATCAGATCCTCGCCGGTCGGCACATCCTGGGTGGCGACAACCAACTGCTCGAGCATGCCCACGAAGTTGTAGACGTAGTGGAGCCGATCGTTCTTGACGTAGAGCGCGTGGCCGCCAAAGTGCGACCCCTGGGCGAACAGGACGCCGCTCGGACCCGCGGCTGGGATATCAACCCAGGCGCCGACCACGTAATTGCGGTTGCGGATGTTTACCGACTGGGCCTCCGGGACACCGGCGACGCCGGGGAAGTAGCGGTAGCGATCGCGCGGGGTCGTGAGCTGCGGACGTGGCGTGTTGAGGATCTCGACCGCCGAGCGATCATCGAGGGGGAAGGCGCCGTTGGCACCCGCTTGGGAGAACCAGAGGTTGATCAGCTCTCGCAGCTTGTCGGGTTGCTCGCCGGCCAGATCGTGCAGCTCGGCTCGGTCGGCGTCGACGTGGTACAGCTCCCAGGCGTCGTTGTTGAAGTGGCTCCAGCCACTGATCGTCGGATGGGTGCTGACGGCCTTCCAGCCCTCGTGCCAGATCGCCCGCGAGCCGAGCATCGAATAGAACTGCGTCTTGCGTGTGCCCGAGGCACCGGCATCGTTGAAGCTGTAGCGCATGCTGACGCCGTCAAAGGAACTCTGTACATGGCCCTTGATCGTGGCGGGCGGCTCGACGTCGAGGCAGTCGAGGATCGTTGGAACGATGTCGATGGCGTGGTGGTACTGATGGCGGATCTCGCCCTTGGACGTGATCGACTTGGGCCACGAGACGATGCACGGGTCGCTGGTTCCCCCGTTGAACTCGTAGCGCTTCCACATCTTGAACGGCGTGTTGAAGGCCATCGCCCAGCCGTTTGGGTAGTGGTTGTAGGTCTTTGGACTTCCGAGGTCATCGAGTAAGGCGAGGTTTCCCTCGACATCGTCGGGAACCCCGTTGAAGAACTTGTTCTCATTCACCGAGCCGTTGGGTCCGCCCTCACCACTGGCGCCGTTGTCGGAGACGAGCACGATCATCGTGTTCTCGAGCTGCTCGGTCTCCTCGAGGTAGGTGAGCAGGCGCCCGATCTGATCGTCGGCGTGAGCCAGGAAGCCGGCGTAGACCTCGGCCATGCGCGAAAACAGCCGCTTCTCGTCATCGGATAGCGAGGCCCAAGGTCTCGTCGTATCGACGGCGGGGAAGGGCTGACCATCGGGGCCGGTACGCGTCTGCGGCGTGCCGATCGGGTTGATTGGCGGCAGCTCGGTGTCCTGCGGCACGATCCCCAGCTCCTTCTGGCGCGCCAGCGTCTGCTCGCGCATCGCCTCATACCCGGCGTCGAAGCGCCCCCTGTACCTGTCGATCCATTCCCTCGGAGCCTGGTGGGGGGCATGGCACGCACCGGGCGCGTAGTAGAGGCAGAACGGCTTGTCCGGCGCGACGGCCTTGGCGTCTTTGATGAACTCCAGCGCCTTATCGGTCAGATCGATGGTGAGGTGATAACCCTCCTCCGGCTGGCGCGGCGGGTCGACCGGGTGGTTGTCGTAGACGAGATCCGGATGCCATTGATCAGTCTCCGCGCCGAGGAACCCATACCAGCGCTCGAACCCACGGCCGGTGGGCCAGTTGCGCCGTGTCGAGGCCAGGTGCATCTCATCGGTTGGGCACAGGTGCCACTTCCCCACCATGTAGGTGTTCCAGCCCAGCTCGCCGAGTATCTCGGGCAGCATCCCGTTCTCCGGCGGGATCGTCCCGCTGGCGTTCGGGAACCCGATCGCCGCCTCGGTGATACAGGCCATGCTGTTGCGCGTGTGATTGCGCCCGGTGAGCAGGCACGAACGGGTGGGCGAGCACAGCGCCGTCGTGTGCCACTGCGTGTAACGGACCCCCTGCGACGCGATCCGGTCGATGTTCGGCGTCTCGACCGGACCACCGTAGGATCCGATGGCCGAGAACCCGACGTCGTCAAGGACGATGTAGACGACACTCGGCGCGCCGTCGGGAGCCCTCGGCGGCTCGAACGGAGCCCAATCGGACTCCGAGTCGCGGATATCGACGTTGATCGTGCCCTGGAACGGCCTGCTCATGTAGAAACCTCGTGTCCGGCGTCGTCAGTTAGGTGACGGCACGCTGGCACCGCCCCCTCTCCCCCGCATCATCCGGAATGGATGATCCCCGCTCACACACCCGTTTCGGCTGTGATCTTCCCGGTGGCGGCGGCCTCGACCAGCCGTTGATAGTCGCGCTCGTTCTGGTCGGCGTACGCGACGGCGAAGCGGGCGATGGCGCGCTCGAAGTTCGTGCCCCCGCCCATGTACGCGGCCATCGCCAGGCGATCCCCCGAGCGTGCGTGCGAGCGAGCCAGAGACCATCCGCACGCCCGTGTGTAGGCGTGCAGGCCGGCGTAGTCCATCGAGGTGAGATCCATCGAGGCCTTCCAATCCCACAGCTGGCGGATGTAGAAGTCGTGCTCCTGGCCGTCCAGGCCCATGCTCCGCTGCCAGCCCAGGAACACGTCGGCCGCGGCCTGATCCATGCGCTGTCCGCGCACGACCCGCTCACCATGGTGGCTGTACTCGCTCGGTCCCAGGTGGGCCTCCAGCACCGATGCCTGCGCCTCCTTCATCTGCAGGATGAGCGGGTACTGGAGGCCGCGCGAGACGAACAGCAGGACCCACGCGCGGGTGCCCACGCTGCCCACGCCCACCACCTTCCGGGCCATGTCGACGAACTCGTAGCTCTCGAACAGGTAGCGCCGGTCCTCGTCGAGGCTGTCGACGTAGGCCGTCAGGAGATCGCGGACGTAGTCGGACTCGGCGCGCGGATCGGCGGCGGGACGCAGCTGGCGAAACGGGACCAGCAGCGGCGGCACGCTGCGGAAGCGCGGTGTCCCGTCGATTGACTCGGTGAGCTTGCGCACCGCCCTCAGGCTGGTCTTGCGCCGCGCCTTGGCGAACGGAGCCGAGAACAGGATCCGCCCCTGCTTGCCGAGGCGGCCCCCGAAGCGATCGACCAGCTCGCTGGCGTTGATGCGCTCGTACCAGACGTCGAGGCGGCTCATGTGGGCGAATGCGCGCATCGCCTCGCGGTACTCGCGCACGCACTCAGTCACCAGCTCGTGGCGGCGCCCGGCGGGCAGGCCGACGTCTCGGGCCGCCACCTCGACGCTAGCCGCCATCCGCTTGACGTCCCACTCCCATGGGCCGGGAAGCGTCTCGTCGAAGTCATTGGGGCCGAAGATCAGCCTTCGGTCAGACGCTGCGAAGCCGCCGAAGTTCGAGATGTGCGCGTCTCCACACGCCTGCACGAGGATGCCCGAGGCCGGGGTCGGCGCGAGGTCGGCGGCCATCACGGCGGCGGCGCCGCGGTAGAACGTGAACGGCGAGACGAGCATGCGGCCGTAGCGGATCGGAATTAGCTCGGGCAGACGGGTGGCCGCCTGGGCCCGGAGTACCGCCACCGGGTCGGGACGATCGCCGGCCGGCTGCCAATCGCCGTGGGCCGAGCGCGGAGCGCCGCCGCGTGCCGCTCGCCCGCGCTCCGCCGACTCCCCGGGGTCGAGCCTCGACGGTTCGCGGGGGCGGCTCATGCGAACATGCAATCACGATGACTCAGCGCGTGCGGCTCCCGCCCGATGCGGTCGCTCAACGGTCGGGGTGCTCGCGGTGACGCGGCAGCGCTGGATGGGGGCCCTCTTCGCGGTCGGCTCGATGTGCTTTCTCGTCGCACCCTTCCCGGGCTTCGCCAAGCTGGTCGGCGGCCATGCCGACGAGCTGGTCTTCTTCATCGGCTCGATCTTCTTCACCGCCGGCGGCGCGGTGCAATCGTGGCTGGCCTGGTCGCACCGGACCTGGGATCCGCAAGGCAGGGCGGCCTGGCGCGCGGCGGTGATCCAGTCGGCCGGAACTCTGTTCTTCAACGTCACGACGTTCATGGCCATCAGCACGTCGACGGCCAGCGACCAGTACAACCGGCTCGTCTGGCGTCCCGACGCGCTCGGGTCGATCTGCTTTCTGATCTCGGGCGCGATTGCCTACTACTACTCGCCGCGGCGCGGCTGGCTGCCGGCACGCGAGGCGTCGGGGTGGTGGGAGCTCGGCCTCAACCTGCTCGGCTGCATCTTCTTCGGGATCAGCGCCGTGGCCGGCTACGTCGTTCCCTCGAGCGGGTCGGTGCTGGACCTCGCGGCGGCAAACTGGAACACCTGTCTCGGCGCTCTGTGCTTCCTGATCAACGGCCTGGCCACGCTGACCACCGGCCGCACGGCCAAGGCCGGCCCGTTTCCGCGCCTGCACAGGATCGAGATCGACATCGAGGAGGAGGCCGAGCGCCTGATCTGAGGTCAGGCTTCCTGAGCCGATGGGTGCCGGAGCCAGCCCTCGTACACGTCGATGAACGCGTCCATGGCGGCGTCGACGCCGGCGACATCGCCCGTGGCCAGCAGGTCCAGCAGCAGCCCCCGCGTGACCGCGATGCCGGCTCGCGCGTGCGCCCGCGCCAGCGGCCGCGGCACGCCGATCGCCACGTTGATCTCCGTCGCCGGTCCGAGCCAGTCCTCGACGATCCCGTCCAGAAATTGATCCGCCAGCACGGGGTCGAGCAAGGCGCGGCCGTACAGCTCGTAGAACAGCCGCGCGTTCGGCCACAGCGATGGATCGGAGATGTGCTTCCACCACGCCCGCATCGCCTCGCCCACCGGCTGGCTCGGGTCGGGCAGAAAGCCCCCCAGCAGCTCGCGCTGGCGCGCCTCGACAGCGTGGACGATCGCCACCCACAAACCCTCCTTGGACCCGAAGTAGTGGATCAGCATCCGGTGGCTGGTGCCCAGTCCCGCCGCCAGCTCGCGCAGGCTCATGTCGCCGATGCCGTTTTTCTCGAGGTACACAATCGCCTCGTCGATCAGTTCCTGCCGGCGATCCTTGACAGCCATCCGCGCTAGTGTACCATGTGGTACATGAAGCCCGTCAAAGTCAGCATAGAAGTCCCATACCCCCGCGAGGACGTCTTCGACTTCCTCGACGTGATGGCCAACCATGAGCCATTCACCAACCACATCCTGCGCGAGTGGAAGTACTCCGGCCCCGACCGTGGCATCGGCTCCAAGGCCCAGGTCCAGGTCTCGGCCGCCGGCCGCATCGACACGGTCGACATCGAGGTCGTCTCGGCACGGCGCCCGGCCGAGATCGTCGAGCAGAACATCGGCGCCGGCGGCCGACGGATCGCCAATGGCACCTACACGCTCGCCGAGCTGCCTGGAGGAGGCACCGAGATCGCCTTCGAGTACGCCTGGCGGCAGGCCCCGCTCAGCGAGCGCCTTGCCTCGCCCCTCGTCCGCGCCACCCTGCGGCGCGCCAATGAGCAGGCCATGCAGCGGCTCGCCGAGCAGCTGGCGGCGCGGACCGAGTCCGACACACCGGCCGCCGCGGCGTAACCAAACCTCAAAATCCCCGGGCTGGCTGTCCGGGCCCCAGCGTGAGCGGAGCGTGCTCGATAAGGCCCGCTATGCGGGACTTTTCGAGCACGCTGGCGCCACCGTCAGCCCTTGACCCGCCGGAAGCGGACCGGCTGACCCTCCCAGGAGACGACCAGCTCGTCGCCGCTGACCTGCACATCGACCGACTGGGTGGACCCGAGCACCTCGGCGACCAGGTGGCCGCCGGCGTCGACCGACCAGCGCCCCGACTGCTGGCGCCCGCCGGGCAGCGTGGCATTCACCGTCCCCCCGTCGCTGAACGTGACGGTGGCGAAGGCGTTGGTCCAGGACCCGAGCAGGGCCTCGCCGAGCGGCCGCGAGTCCGGCGGCAGCTCGTTCGGCACGGCGAACGTGTCCCGCTTGATCTGGTCGACCATGTCGGCGGCGTGGGCGCGGGCCTCGGCAATCTGGACCGTGTCGTGAGAGCCGCCGGCGGCGAGGAACTCCCGGGCCGCGTCGAGGCCAGTTTCCGGGGTCACCGCGGACGGCACAGCCGACTGGAGACGCTCGAAAGTTGATCGCGCGCCGACTGCGGGGCAGGTAGAACACCCGCACGAATCCGGCGTCGGGCGCGGCCTCATACAGAGCGTGCGACGCTCGGTACCGCTGATCGCCATCGGTGTCGTTGGCGACGTGCACGTAGTAGCTGTCCTGACCGCTCTCCGAGGCCATGACGACGTGTTTGGTTATCGCCCCCTCAATCGAGTCGACGCGGCCGGCGCGGACGTCCCGGGTGATCGGATCGGCCCCGGTCAGCGAACGCACGACGAGCGCGACGGCGATCACCAGGCACACGATGCCGATGATCGGCTTGATCGTCGAATCCTTGGCGGGCCCGGGGGCGAAGGTGACCACGAGCCCGATGACCGCGATGACGAGCGCGATGCTCACCTCGCTGCGTCGCCCGCCTCCCGAGCGCGCGCGCCAGTGGTCGCGCTGCTCCGGGGTGAGCTGCCCGCCTTGGTTCGCTTCGAGCGCGTCGGCTGAGAACGCTGCGTCCGTCATGAGCTCGGTGGCTGGGTCCCCTGATCTGGCCGTCGGTCGCCCGTGGGCGGTGCGGATCCTACCCCCGCCGCTGACGCCGGCCAAGCCCCGGTTGATCCCTCACCGCTCACCCAGCATGATGGGCGCCGTGGATGAACTTCTCGAACGCTCGGCCCAGCTGGCCACGTTGAGCGAGGCGCTGACCGCGGTCCGCGCCACCTCGGCCGGGCGGATGCTGCTCGTCGGCGGCGAGGCCGGCGTGGGCAAGACGATGCTCCTGCGGGATTTCTGTGGCCGCCAGGACGACAGACTGCGGATCCTGTGGGGCGCGTGCGACGGGCTGCTGACCCCCGGTCCACTCGACCCGCTGTTCGATATAGCCGAGTCCACCGGCGGAGAACTCGAGGCGCTCGTGTCGAGGGAGGCCAGGCCCCACGAGGTCGCGGGCGCGCTGATCCGCGAGCTCGATGGCGGGCGCGTGACGATCGTCGTGATCGACGACCTCCACTGGGCCGACGAGGCGACACTCGACGTGCTGCGCCTGCTGGCGCGCAAGATCGGCTCGGTGCCGGCCCTGGTGCTGGCCACCTACCGGGACACGGAGCTTGATCGCGCCCATCCGCTGCGGATCGTGGTCGGCGAGCTGGCCACCAACCGCGCCGTCGCGCGGGTGGCGGTCCCGCCGCTGTCGAGCGCGGCCGTCGCGCAGCTGGCCGCGCCGTTCGGGGTGGATGCCGAGGTCCTGTACCGGAAGACGAGCGGCAACCCGTTCTTCGTCAGCGAGGTGCTCGCCGCCGGGACCCCAGATGTGCCGTCCACCGTTCGCGACGCCGTGCTCGCGCGGATGGCCCGCCTGTCGCCGCCGGGGCAGCGGCTGCTCGAGGCGATCGCGATCGCCCCGGCACATGCTGAGCTGTGGCTGCTCGAGAGCATTGCCGCGGCCGAGCTCGATCAACTCGAGGAGTGTCTCGCCTCGGGCATGGTCACCGCCGGCGCCGCCGCCGTCTGCTTCCGCCACGAGCTCGCCCGCCTGACAATCGAGGAGACACAACCGCCCGATCGTCGCCTCGCGCTCCACCGCCAGGCGATGCAAGCGCTGGTCGACCCGCCCGACCAGGCACCCGACCTCGCGCGTGTGGCCCATCACGCCGAGGCGGCGCAAAACCGAGAGGCCGTGCTGCGGTTCGCGCCGGCCGCCGCCGCCAGAGCGAGCTCTCTGGGAGCCCATCGCGAGGCGGCGGCTCAGTACGCGCGTGCCCTGTGCTTTGCCGACGGCACCCCGGCGAGTCAACGGGCCGAGTTGCTCGAACGCCGGGCCCATGAGTGTTATCTGAGCGACCAGCTCGATCAGGCGGTCGAGGCGCAACAGGCGGCGGTGGCGCTGCGCAGGGACCTCAGCGACATACGCCGCGAGGGCGACGCGCTGCGCTCGCTCGCGCGCCTGCTCGGATTCGCCGGTCATACCCAGGCCGCCGCGGCGGCTGTCGGGGAGGCGATCGAGCTGCTCGAGCAACTGGAGCCCGGGCGCGAGCTGGCGCTCGCCTACGGCAAGGTCGCGCAGCGTCGATGCAACTGGGAGGATCTGGCCGGCGCGATCGAGTGGGGCACGCGTTCGCTCGAGCTGGGACAACGCCTGAACGACGCCGAGGTGCAGGTCTACGCGCTCACGACGATCGGGTCGGCCGAGTTCAAGCCCGACGGGTCCGAGCGCCCGGACAGGCTCGAGCAGGCGCTCGAACTCGCCATCGCCTCGCGTAACGAGGATGGGGCCGGCCGCGCCTTCGTCAATCTCGTCTGGCTGTCGATCCGCCGCCGCGCGTATGCGTTCGCCGAGCGCTACGTGGGGCCCGGGCTCGAATACTGCGACGAGCGCGGGCTCGACTACTGGGGGCTGGTGCTCCTGGCTTCCCGAGCCCGCATCGAGCTCGACCGCGGGCGCTGGTCGCAGGCCGCTGAATCGGTCGCGCTCGCGCTGCGCAATCCCCGGTCCGCACCGGTCATACACGCGCTCGGGGGCGCCGTCCAGGGATTGATTCGTGCCCGACGCGGCGACCCCGAGAGCTGGCCGGTGCTCGACACCGCCCTCGCGCACGCCGCGCCGCCCGGCGAGCTCCAGCAGCTGGCGCCGGTCGCCGCCGCGCGAGCCGAAGCAGCCTGGCTCGACGGACGCACGGCCGCGATCAGCGAGGAGGTCGAGCCGGCGCTCGAGCTGGCTCTGGCCCACGGAGCCTCGTGGGAGATCGGCGAGCTGGCCTGCTGGCGCTGGCGGGCCGGTCACGTCGATCCGGTTCCGGAAGGGGCGGCCGAGCCGTATCGCCTCGAGATGACGGGCCGCTGGGCGGCCGCGGCTGACCTCTGGCGGGAGATCGGCTGCCCGTACGAGGCGGCCCTGGCCCTGGCCGGAGCCGACGACGACGAGGCCCTTCACCGTGCGCTCGCCGAGTTCCGCGGGCTCGGCGCGGCCCCGGCCGCGGCGATCGTGACCCGTCGCATGCGTGAACGCGGCGTGCGCGGACTGCCCCGCGGACCGCGGGCCCGGACGCGGAAGAACGCCGCCGGCCTGACTGCGCGCGAGCTCGAGGTGCTCGCGCTCATCGCCGAGGGACTGCGCAATGCCGACATCGCCAAGCGCCTGTTCCTATCCGAAAAGACGGTCGACCATCACGTGTCGGCGATCCTCCGCAAGCTCGCGGTCCGCTCTCGCCGCGAGGCCAGCGACAAGGCAGCCGATCTCGGGCTGATCGCCGTCGAGCGATCAGGCAGTCGGGCCTGAGCTGTTTTCGCCCGGATCGTCCGGGGCGCGGATCCATTCGACGATGCGACCGTCCGCGATCACGAAATTGGTGCGCGCCGTCCCGCCCGCCCCGCCGCCGCAACTGGTGCCCCCGGGCCCCGAGCGCCCGGTCAGCTCGAACAACGCGTTCACGTAGCGGCCGCGCATGTCAGCGGACAGGAACTTCGCTCCGCACGGCAGCATCTCGTTGGCCGCCTGCGCCTGGCGGGGCGTGTGGATCCGATTGACCGACACGTCGCCCGCGCCGCCGTTGATCATCACGCTCGGCAGCGCGAACCACCTGGCCGCCGCTCGCACGTCGCCGCGGCGCAGATCAGCGGCCCACAACTTGATCACCCGCAGGGCGGCGGGGTTCGCTGTGATCCCGGTCGGCGCGGGGTCGGGAATCGTGAGCGGGATGTTGGGCGCCGCCGCTGTATGTGTGGCGCTCGTGTGCGTCACCGATGGCGAACCGCCGCCGGAACCGCAGCCACCGACGAGAGCGACAACGACCACGCCACCGAGCCATCGGATGCGCGCTCCGATCATGTCCTGATGATCGCACCCCGCGGTCATCGGCCCTGCGGGTTGGCGAACCCGACCCCCGCATGCAAGGCTAACGCGCAACGACATGAGCCTCACCCAGGCAGAGATCGATGACGGGCCTCAGTCCGGGGCAGCGCTCCCGTCTCACTGGTACGTGGACGACGAGGTCCTCGAGCGCGAGTTCGAGCTGATCTTCGAGCGCGGCTGGCAGTGCGTCGGCATGACCCACGAGCTGGCCAGCTCGGGCGACTTCATCACCGGTCAGGTCGGGCGGATCCCCGTCGTCGTGATCCGCGACCAACGTGGCGCGCTGCGCGGTCACGTCAACGTGTGCCTGCACCGCTGCTCGCTCATCGCGCACGGGGCCGGCAATGCCGATCGCCTGCGCTGCCCATACCACGCCGTCCAGCGAGGCATGCGATCGGGACGCGTGCCCCGCGGATACCTTATGGCCGATACCGAGCACCTCGTGGCCCACTTCGGCCGCCTGGTCGCGCAGGCGCTCGGAGATCACGAGATACCCGGAGCTTCTGAGGAGGTCTAGATGAACCCACCGACCGGCAAAGCCAGCGCCGGCTATACGAAGCGCGCGTTCACCGACGCGGACGACGTGCTCGGCGACTACCCCGGTGAGATGCGCTTTCTCACCGGGCCCTTGCAGGCAGAGCAGGTCGCCGTCACCTACCGGCGAATGCCGGCCGGCACCGGCGGGAAGGGCGGCTACGGCCATCGACACCGGACGCAGGAGGAGGTCTACATGGTCACCTCCGGCCTGCTGGTATTCAAGCTTGGCGACGACATCGTCGAGGTGCCGGCGGGCCACGCGGTCAGGGTGGCGCCGGGGGTCGCACGTTCGGTGTGGAACGACGGGCCGCTCGACGCCGAGCTGCTGATCGTTTCGACCACGATCGAGGACCTGCGCGCGGACATCGAAACCGTGCCCGACTTCTGGCCCGAGTAGCCACGGGGAAGGATGGCGCCCGTCCGGCGTCGCTCTAGGTAGAAACATCGACTGCAAGCGACGGGAGGTCGCTCCCATGGTTCTTCGAGCAACGCGCTATTTGGGCGCGGTGGCGCTGCTGGCGCTCGGCGGCGTGCACCTGCAGCAATACCTCGATGCCGGCTATAGCCTGATCCCCACGGTCGGGACGCTATTCCTGCTCAATGCGATCGCGTCGGCCGTGGTGGCAATCGGGCTGTTGGCCCCCACGAGGCTGCTCTTCGGCGGCCGCCACGCGGACCTGGCGGTCGGCGTGCTGGCGATCGCCGGCACCGCGATCGCCGCTGGCGCTCTGATCGCGCTCTTCGTCAGCGAGACTGGATCTCTGTTCGGGTTCACCGAGTTCGGCTACGACGCGCCGGTAATCATCGCCATCGTGTCCGAGGTCGCCACGGTCGTCCTGCTGGCTCCGGTCGCCGCGATCAGCATCGCGCGGATGGGACAACCCGCGCCGCATGCCAGCGCCTAGATGATGGCTCCGGGCTGGGCCGCCTGCACGGCGGCCCAGCTCGGAGTACGCTGACCCCGACCTGGGGTTGTGATGGATGCAAAGCATGTGCCTGCGCTGGTTGGTCGTGCCCGCGAGCTGGGTGAACTCGACGGGGCGCTGGCCCGGCTGGCCGACGGCAAACCGTGGTTCGCGCAGATCGTCGGCGAGCCGGGGATCGGAAAGTCCCGGCTCCTCGGCGAACTGTGCCTGCGTGGCGAGCAGCGCGGCTATCTGGTCCTTGAGGGCCGGGCGGCCGAGTTCGAGCGCGACATCCCATTCGGCCTGATCGTCGACGCTCTGAACGACTACGTAGGTGCGCTCGAACCGACCATGCTGCGCGCGCTGGACGAGGACACCGTGCAGGAGCTGGCGTCGATCTTCCCGTCCCTGCCGATGCCGGACGGCGGATCAGCCAGCGGCGGCCGGGGGGCCGAGCGCTACCGCCTGCACTACGCGATCCGCACCCTGCTCGAGCGGTTGACCAAACGCCGGCCGGTCGTGCTCGCCTTCGATGATGTTCACTGGGCCGACGCGGCGTCGGCCGAGATGCTCACCCACCTCCTGCGCCGCTTCCACGGTCCGCTCCTGATGGCGGTCGCCTACCGCCCGTCGGCCGAGCGCCCGCTTGCCGCGCTGGCGGCCACGGCCCAACCCGGGTCGAGCACCCGGTTGGAGCTGGGACCGCTGACGGCGGCGCAGGCGCGGCATCTCATCGGCCCCGACGTCGACGACACGGCGCGCAAGGTTCTGTATCGGGAGAGCGGCGGCAACCCTTTCTACCTGGAGCAGCTGGCCCGCTCGCGTGCCGTCGAACCCGTGAGCGTCCTGGTCGCCGACGGCTCGCCGCAATCGGTGCCCCACGCCGTGATTGCCGCGATCCACGCAGAGCTGCTGGCCGTGTCAGGCGAAGCGCGCCTGGCCCTCGAGGCCGGGGCGGTGGCCGGTGACTCGTTTGAACCCGAGCTCGTCGCGGCGATCGTGGAGCACGACGTGGCCGACGTCCTTCCGGCGCTGGACGAGCTGCTCGCCGTCGACTTGATCCGGCCGACCGACGTCCCGCGCCGCTTTCGCTTCCGTCACCCCATCGTCCGCCGCGCGGTGTACGACGAGATGCCGGCGGGCTGGCGGATCGGTGCCCACGGCCGCGCGGCCGGGATGCTGGCTGCGACGCAGGCACCGGACGGCGTCCGCGCCCATCACGTCGCCATCTCAGCGCCGCGCGGCGACGAGCGGGCGATCGCCCTGCTAGTGCAGGCCGGCCGCGATGCCGCACCACGGGCTCCGGAGACCGCCGGGCGCTGGCTGCTGAGCGCGACACGGCTGCTGCCGCAGTCGGAAGGCGATGAGCGACGCCTCTCGCTCCTCTCGGAGGCCGCAAGCGCCCTCATGTTCGCGGGGGCGTACGAGGAGTCGCTTCAGGTGCTCGATGAGGCGGGCCACCTGCTGGCGCCCGATCGCGCCGATCAGCGCGCTGCGCTGGCCGCGAGGATCGCGTTTGCCAAGCGCATGACCGGCCGGCCGTTCGAGTCGCGGACGCTGGTCGAGCGGGCGCTGGCACCGTTGCCTCCGGACAGCCCGGCCGGCCTCGGCCTGGCCCTCGAGCTGGCCCTCGACCATTACTGGCGCGGGGAGTTCGCCGCGATGTATGTCATCGCCAACAGTGTCCGCGTCCACGCCCGCGCGCTCGAAGAGTCCCTGTTCCTGGGCTGGGCGGCGGCGCTGTGCAGCCTGGCCAGTACGGCCCTGAGCCGCTGGGACGACGGCCGCAGCGAACTCGACGAGGCCGAGCGCGCTCTGCGCGCGCTACCCGATGAGCAGCTGGCCGAGCAACTCGATGTGGCCGGATATGTCGCTCAGGCCGCGGCGACGCTTGAGGAGACCGACTGTGCGCTCGAGCACATCCGTCGCGGTCTGCGATTGGCCCGGCTGACCGGCCAGAGCCCATTCATCCCGGGCCTGCTCGTCATGGAGACGAACGCGCTGTTCATGAAGGGCCGCATCACCGAGGCCGTCGCGGTGGCGGAAACCGCCACCGACGCCGCGGAGCTGACCGGCAACGATCAGCTCGTGGTGTGGGCGCTGTGGGCTGACGCGATGGTGTGCTCGTGCGCCGGCGACACGGCGCGAGCGCTGGCCAGTGCACGCGACGCGGCGACGCGCGCCGAGCACGTCACCGAGACGTACTTCTCCAGCCTGTCGCGTCTGCATTTCGCCGCCGCCCTCCTCGCCGCCAGCGATGTGACGAGCGCACGGGCCGAACTGGCGACGTTCGAGGCCGGCCCGGGCCAGCGGCTGCTCGACCTTCGCGGCGGGCTCGGCTGGGAACTGCTCATCCGGACGCAACTGGCCCTCGGCGATCTCAGCGGCGCCGGCGACGCCGCCGCGAACGCGGAGGCGCGCGCGCGCGCGACGCCGCTGGTGCAGCGCACGGCGAGCGCCGTCTGCGCCCGAGCCGCCGTGCTGCTGGCCCGCGACGAGATCGAGGCGGCCACTGCGGCCGCGCTCGAGGCGAAGTCGCTCGCGGAGTCGACCGGCAACCCGTATCTCAACGCCCGTGCGCAAACGCTGGTCGGCACCGCGCTCGGGCGATGCGGGGACATCGAGCAGGCCGTGGCCGAGCTGGAGTCGGCCGAGCGCACGCTGTTCTCCTGTGGCGCGCTGCGCGACGCCGACGCGGCCGCCCAGGAGCTCCGCCGCCTGGGGCGCCGCCGTCCACGCCGCAGCCGCGAGGCAGTTCGATCCGGAGGGCACCCGGCGCTCAGCCCGCGCGAGCTCGAGGTGGCCACGCTGGTCGTCGCCGGCAAGCGCAACCGCGACGTTGCCGTCGCGCTGTTCCTTAGCGAGAAGACGGTCGAGAGCCATCTGGCGCGGATCTACGACAAGCTCGGCGTCCGCTCGCGCACCGCGCTGGCCGCGATCATGGCCGCTGGCGACGAAGCTCCGGCGGCTAGGACGGCGCCAGGGCCTCGTCCCGCAGCGCCCGGGACACGTGCTGGCGACCACGGTGAAGCCGGGTCGTGAGCGTGGCCTCGCGCGTGCGGAGTGAGCGCGCGGCCTCGCGATAGGACAGCCCGAGCAGGTCCACCGCGATAACCGCGTCGCGGTACAGCGGTGGCGCACCGGCGATCGCCTCCATGACCTCGCGGGCGTTGACCTCGCTCTCGGGGGCCGAGGGAACCTCGTCGTCCCCGAGCAGCGTGACCGGAGGACGGGCCGCGTTGCGCCGGTACCGGCTGGCATAGGCATTGCGCAGCGCCCGCATCAGATACCCCAGCTCGTTGTCATCGCGGATTATGCGGGGGCGCTTGAGCACGTTGACGAACGTCTCCTGGACAAGGTCCTCGGCATCGTGCGGCGATCCACACAGCGCCCACGCCGCCCGGTACAGGGGGTCGATGTAGCGCGAGAGGCCATTGGGATCGAGAACATGGGGCCGTGGCGAGGGGCGGCTATGGTGCCCGGGATCATCGTCGGACACATCCAGCCTGGAACATTCCATGTGGGGGACATCGTTCATGGCAGCGGTACCTCACGAACCTCTTCGGCGACGGTGCGGCGCGCGACGTAGTGCGGCAGGAGGGCCAGGGCGTCCTCGCTGCTCACCGCGTCCACGGTCCACCAGATCTGGTGGCCGCCCTTGGCACACGAGCCCAGCGGGCGTCCGCGGCGAAGCGGACTGTCAAAGCCCTTCCACGCCGCCACGGCGATCGCACACTCCTCGGGCTGATGTCGGTGAGTGAGAACGTACATCGGCACGCCTGCAGGATCCCGTGGATCGCGCAAACCCGGTATCGGCAGATTCCCCTAACCCGTCCCTGAACAGTCAGGGTGTCGGGGTTGGGTGCTTCGGGGTGGCGCGCTTGCCATCAACGGGGATACACCCCGGCGACATCGACGCTCCCGCCGGCGCAGCTCCGCCTGCAGGTCAGCCTCCAGGCCATGATCGGCTGCTCCACCCCGGGCAGCACGACCTCGCAGCGAGCTCGGGGTATCCGATCGCGCCCGCCGGCCGCTGTGTCGGTCGCGTGACTGATCAGAGCTTCGCCCGGCTTGGCCTCTGCGGCCAGACGGGCGGCCACGTTGACGGCGGTGCCGTACCAGTCCCAGCCGTGCATGACGGCCGTGCCCGTGTGGGTACCAACCCGCACCGGCAGCAGGTCCGGTCGCGTGCCGACCTCGGCCAGGGCCCGAGCCGCGAGCTCGACCGCCTGACTGGCGTCGGCGACCCAGATCATCGCGCCGTCGCCCAACGACTTGACCGGCCAGGCTCCGTGCTCCCGGCTCAACGCCGACATGGCGCGTCCGAACTCCCGGGCGACGCGCGCCGCGGTCTCGTCGCCGTGGGTCTCGGTCAGCGCCGTGAACCCGACCAGATCGGCAAATACGAAGGTGGGCGCAGGATGGCGGGCCATTCTCCGCCGGCGCCCGAGGCCGCGCATTCCGTAGAGCGCGACCAGCGTCACGCCCAGAATCAGTCCCACCCCGATCTCTGGCATCACGTCTGATGTCTGATGACTCTGCGGACACGACTCACGCTTGGAAAGACGCCAACCGACACAAAAACTTCCGAGGAAGCTTCCGCAGCGCCCGACGTCTACATGAGTGGAGCCGACAGACGTCTGATGACTCGGTCGGATACCAGGGACCATGATGCACAGCCAGCTCACCCACGTCCTGGCGCAGGAGCGCGCCATCCGCCGCCGTCGCGGCGCCACCAGCGGTGGCAAGACGTCGCCCCGGCGCGGCGCCCGCTCTGCCGGTACGGCGCCCGGCCACCAGTACAGCGCCGCGATCGTCCGAGCCGCGGCAACGCCGACGGCACACCCCTCGGGGGAGGCGTGGCAAACCGGGACTCCGTGGCCCGGACAGCCCGTCACTCGCTGACGTCGAGCACGGTCACCGGCTCGATCGCCGCGATCAGCTCCTCCACGCCGACCTCGAACACCGCGTGCGGCGTGCCGGCCGCGCACCAGACGGTATCGAACCGCTGGAGCGAGGCATCGATCAGCGTGTCCAGCCGCCGGTCGTGACCGAGCGGCGGGATGCCGCCAATCGCGTAACCCGTGGCTTCGCGGGCCTGCTCGGCGCGCGCCGCCCCGAGCCCCAGACGGTTGGCGTCGACGCGACGATCGCCGGCGCACAGCACCATCACCGGCTCCTGACCGCGGACGAACACGAGCGACTTCACGATCTGACCCACCTGACAGCCCACGGCGGCAGCCGCTTCGTCCGCGGTCCGGGTCGAGTCGCTGAGCGTCCGCACGTCGATCTCGAGCCCGCGCGCGAGCAGCCTCCGGCGGAGTTTTTCGGCCGTCGGGTGCATCGCGTGACCTTACCGTGGCGACGGTTCGCTGGACGCGAGAGCTATCTTCGGTGTGCCGCAGATGTCCGCCGCCGCGACCGTCTCGATTCCCGGCCCCGCCCCGCGCGTCAACGTGCGCGTCGTGTTTGCCGGCCTGATGCTCGTGCTGCTGCTGGCGGCACTCGACCAGACGATCGTGGCCACGGCGCTGCCGACGATCGTCTCAGATCTGGGGGGCCTGAACCAGCTCGCGTGGGTGACGAGCGCGTTCCTCCTCGCCCAGACGGCGGTCACGCCCGTCTACGGCAAGCTCGGGGATCTGTACGGCCGCAAGCGCATCCTGCAAAGCGCGATCGTGCTCTTCCTGGTCGGATCGGCGCTGTGCGGCCAGGCCAACTCGATGACCGAGCTGATCGCCTTCCGCGCCGTCCAGGGGCTCGGTGCGGGCGGTCTGGTCGTGCTGATTCAGGCGGTGATTGGCGACATCGTGGCCCCCCGGGACCGCGGCCGCTATCAGGGGCTGTTCGGGGCCGTGTTCGGGATCGCCAGCGTGGGCGGACCGCTGCTCGGGGGGCTGATCGTGCAGGCCGTGTCGTGGCGGTGGATCTTCTACGTCAACCTGCCCATCGGTCTCGCCGCGCTCTTCGTGCTCGGGGCCACGCTGCCGGCCACGGGGCCTCGGGGCAAACCTGCCATCGACTACGTCGGCGCATCGCTGCTGGCGGCCGGGCTCAGCGCGATCGTCCTCGTCGCCAGCCTCGGCGGCACAACGTGGGCGTGGGGCTCGACGGAGGTCCTCGTCGTCGGGGGGCTCGGCATCGCCCTGATCGGAGCCTTCGTGTTCGCCGAGAGCCGGGCCAGGGAGCCGGTCCTCCCCCTCGAGCTGCTGCGCGACCGCCTGTTCGTGGTGTGCGGAACGCTGTCGTTCATCGTCGGGTTTGCCCTGTTCGGCTCGGTGACGTTCCTGCCGCTGTACTTCCAGACCGTCGATGGGGCCTCGCCGACCGGGGCGGGCCTGCGGCTGGTGCCGATGATCGGCGGCCTGCTGGTCATGTCGATCCTGTCGGGCCAGCTGATCAGCCGCACCGGTCGGTACAAGGTCTTCCCGGTGATGGGCACCGCGCTGATGGCGATCGGCCTGGTGCTGCTGTCGCGCCTCGACGTCGGCACCAGCGTCCTCGTCGCCTCGGCGTACCTGCTGGTCCTCGGGCTCGGACTCGGGGCGGTCATGCAGGTGCTCGTGCTGGCGGTCCAGAACGCCGTCGACTATTCGATGCTCGGCGCCGCGACCTCGGCCGTGACCCTGGCCCGCGGCATGGGCGGCTCGCTGGGGACGGCGGTGTTCGGGTCGATCTTCACCAGCCAGCTGCGCGCGCACCTGAAGGACGCGCTCACCGGTCGGCTCGGCCACCAGGTCGCCTCGGGCGGGCGGTTGACCGGCGCCCAGGTGGTCAAGCTCCCCCCACCTCTGCGCCATGTGTACGAGCACGCGTACGTTCTCTCGTTGAGGCCCGTGCTCCTGGTCGCCGGCGGGGTGGCGGCGCTTGGCTTCGTGCTCAGCCTGCTGATTGAGCAGCGACCGCTGCGCGAAGCCGCCGCCGCCAGCACCGGCCTCGAGGACAGCCTGGCCGCCCCGCGCTCCTCGGACTCGTTGGCCGAGATCGAACGCTCGCTCACCAAACTGACCACGCTCGACGAGCGCCGGCGGTTCCGCAGGGAGGTGGCCGCGCGTTCGGGCGTCGACATCAGCCCGGGGGCGATCTGGGCGCTGGTCCAGATCGACGAGCACGGCTTGCATCGTGCACGTGGGATCGCCGAGGCCAACGGCGTCAATTCCGAGCGGATCGCCCAGGTCCTGGGCGAGTTGCGCGACCGTGGCCTGCTGGCCGGGGAGGACGGCGACGGCAAGCTGACCGACACCGGCAGGCATTACACCGAGCGACTGGTGGCCGCGCGGCGTGAGCTACTTTCCGAGGCGTTGGCCAGCGGTGACGGCGACCGGCCGCCCGAGCTCACCGCGCTCCTGCGTCGTCTCGCCCGCGAGTTGTGCGGCGAACCGCTGGTTGCACAGCCGGCCGGTGCGACCGCCACGGGCTAGGTAACTCGGGCGCTCGAGCCTGACCTTTACGGCGGCGCGGTGTGCCACCGGTCAGGAAACGGCCGCGAACAGGCGCCATGTGCCCGGCACCCCTTTGAGCGCATGTTCGCCTCGATCGGCGAACTCGATGCGAGAGCCCGCTACCAAATCCTTGACCGTCGATGACACGAGCACTTCGTCGGCTTGCGCCTGCGCGGCGACTCGGCTTCCGATATGCACGGCGATCCCGCCGACATCGTCGCCGCGGCGCTCTAGCTCGCCGGTATGTAGACCGGCGCGCACGCCGATCCCAAGCCGTCGTGCCCCGTCGCTAATGGCCAGGGCGCAGCGGATGCCGCGGGCGGGGCCGTCGAACGTGGCCAGGAAGCCGTCCCCGGTGCTCTTGACTTCGTTTCCGGAGAACCGCTCAAGCTGCCTTCTGACCATCACGTCGTGAGCATCCAGGAGCTCGCGCCACCTTCGGTCGCCGACCTCGCTGGCCTGCTCTGTCGACTCCACGATGTCGGTGAACAGAACTGTGGCCAACACTCGGTCGTCGTCTCGCTCGCGGCGGGCACCGGTGAGGAACTCCTCGATCCGGCCGACCACCTCGTCGGCGTTCTGCTCCCACGGGTAGTGGTCGGTGCCGGGTAACTCGACCAGGGTCGCCCGGGGGATCTGGGCCGCGGTGTAGCGACCGTAGTTGACGTTTACCCACTGCTCGTCGGTTCGGTGGAGCACCAGCGTCGGCACCCGTACGGTCGGCAGCACTGGGCGTATGTCGATCTCGGTGTTGACCTCCAGTTGGGCCAGGGCGGCGCCGGGGCTGGCCGCTGATCGCCAGTAATGCGCGTACCACTCCCGAGCCGTCTCGTCGCCGATCAGGCTGGGCGTGCAGAACTCCACTCCGCTGCCATCGGGAGTCCCCCAACTGTTCTCCATAGCCGTGCGGAGCAGATCCCAGAACTCCGAGGTCCAGGCCCATGGACACTCCTCGTCGGCCATCCCCACCACGAAGGGGGAGAACAGGATCATCGCCGTGGTGCGCTCGGGATACGTCGCGGCGAACATGATGCACGCACAGGCCCCCTCCGAGGTCCCCAGCAGGGCGACGCGTTGCGAGCCGATCGCGTCAAGCACGGCCTGCATGTCGCCAAGCCGATCCTCCATCGTCGGCACCCCAGCAACCGGATCAGACAGGCCCGTCCCCCGCTTGTCGAACAGGATCAGCCTACAGAACGAAGACAGATGCTCATAGAAGCGCACGACCGCCGGCCTACTCCACGAGAACTCGATATGCGAGCACCAGGAGTTGGCGAAGATCAGATCGAGCGGGCCCGACCCCACCACCTGATAGCCGATGTGAACTCCGTCGGGCGCCTTGGCATAGCGCGTCTCGGGCATGACCGCCGGCACGCGACGATTATCCTCCCCGCGCCCCAAGAACGAGCTAGCCGCACTCAGGGCAAACGGCCAGAGAACCGGATCGACGCCGCCGCCGCTCCCAGCAGCATCACCAGGCCGACGGCGGCGAACGCTGCGGTGATCTCGCGCTTGCGCGACACGGTGCCGAGCTTGTCCCCAAGGCCGCGATAGATCGACCCGAGTTCATCGGCCGACTGAGCAGTGAACGCCCGCCCGCCCGAGACGCGGGCGATCTGCTGCATCAGTTGTGGATCGGGCGGCACCGGCACCGGCTGTCCCAGCGGGTCCGGGTTCTGCAGCGTGCCGCCCGCCGTGCCCAGGGCCACGGTGTAGATGGGGACCTTGTCCTTCTTGGCCTGCTGGGCGACGATCGCCGGGTCGATTCCGGAGTTCGCCGCGCCGTCCGACAGCAGCACAATCGCCGACGGTGGATGCTTGGGATTCGGCCCATGGAGCAGCTGGAGGGCCAGGCCGAGGGCGTCGCCGGTGGCGGTCGCGCCGTCGGCCTGCTGCCCGGCGATGATCACCTTGGCGGCGCCGTGGTTGGTCACGGGTCCCTGGACCGCATCGGCTGAGCTCGAGAAGGCGACGGCGCCCAGCTTCACCGCGCTCGGCAGCTTGTCGATGAACGTGTTGGCGGCCTGTTCAGCCGCGGACAGCCGCGTTGGCTTGACGTCGGTCGCCGCCATCGAGCCCGAGTGGTCGGTGACGAGCATGATCGACGCCTCACCCACCGGATCCCGGTAGGTCACGTGGGGACGGGCCAGGGCCACGCCAAGGGCGGCGATCGAAGCCAGAACCAGAGCCGCCGGGAGATGCCGCTGCCAGCTCGGGGTGGCGGCGACGGCGAGTCGCAGGGTGGAAACACCGGTGAAGCGGACTGCATAGCGCCGCGCACGCCGGCGCGCGTGGATGTACGCCAGCGCCGCGATGGGCACGACGAGGAGGACGAGCAGCCAGATCGGATCCGAGAAGCTCATCGTAGGTGACGTCCCAGATCGCGCAGCCATTCGGCCTCGGTCGACAGCTTGATGTGCTCGATGCGCAGGCGTCGCAGCTCCTTGGCCACCTTCTCGCCCCGTTCGCGCTCGAGCTCGGCGAACCGCTCGCGGACCTTGCGCCGCGAGGTGTCGACGTCGATGTAGTCACCGGTCTCTGGATCGACCAGCATGAGGTGCCCGACCGCGGGCAGCTCACCTTCGCGCGGGTCGCTGACCTCGACCGCCAGCACCGAATGACGCATCCGCAGCGACCCGAGGCGGCGCTCCCAGTGCTCCTGGTCGCGAAAGTCCGAGATGACCACGATCAGCCCCGGCAGTCGCGCCAGACGGGCCACGCGGCGCAGTGCGCCCGCCAGTCCCTCAGGGTCGTGCTGGCCGTCCGGAGCCACACCCTCGGCGAGGGTGCGGCGCAACGCGACGATTCCCGGCTTGGCTCCGCGAGGCGAGAGCACCCGCGGCGCGTTGGCGCCAAATCCGACCAGTCCCACGCTGCCCGCCCGGCGGACCCCGAGGCGGCCAAACACCAGCGCCACGCCCTCGCCCACGTCGGCCTTCAACCGGCTGGCGGTGCCAAACGCCATCGAGGGCGACAGGTCGAGCACGATCCACGTCGTCAGCGTCCGCTCCGGAACGTGCAGGCGGATATGGGGCTGGCCGCCGCTCCGCGCCGTGGCGGCAGGGTCGATGTGGCGTACGTCGTCGCCGATCTCGTAGGGACGCACCTGCGCCAGCTCGATCCCCGGGCCGACGCCGGCCGCGCGGCGGTCACCGGGCAGCGTACGGGCGACCAGGTGGTCGAGGCCGACCTCGAGCTCGTCGATCAACGACTGCGTCAGTCGGCCAGGGCCCTGCCTGGCTGCCGGCGGCTCCAGGAGCGCTGGGGTCACGCAGACCTCACGACGGCTGTGCGGATGTCATCGGGCACCGAGTGGGTGAGCCGCCCGGTGCCGGGCTCAGGGACCGCCGCGAGCACCCGCTCGAGCAACTGGTCAGCGGTGACTCCCTCACTGAGCGCGTCGTAGGACAGCACAATGCGGTGGCGCAGAACGTCCGCCGCCAGGTCGCGGATGTCGTCGGTCACGACGTGACCGCGACCGCGCAGGAGAGCGAGCACCCGCGCGGCCTGTACCAGCCCGATCGGGCCGCGGGGGCTGGCACCGAACTCGATCATCCCGGCGAGGTCGGCGAGGCCGAACTGCGCCGGATTCCGAGTGGCGTCGGCGAGCGCGACCGCGTAGCCGATCGACTCGCGGTCGACCAGCACCGTCGCCGCGGCCGAGGCGTAGCGCCGCAGAGCGTCCAACGACAAAACCTCCCGGACCTCCGCCTGAGCACCCAGGCTCCGTCCGACCACGGAGGCCTCCTCGCCAGCGCTGGGGTAGTCGACGAGCACCTTCATCATGAAGCGGTCGAGCTGCGCCTCGGGCAGTGGGTAGGTCCCCTCGGACTCGATCGGGTTCTGTGTTGCCATGACGATGAACGGCAGCGGCAGGGCGTGGGTCGCGCCGCCGATTGTGACCTGCTGTTCCTGCATCACCTCGAGCAGCGCCGACTGAACCTTGGCCGGCGCGCGATTGATCTCGTCGGCCAGCAGGAAGTTGGTGAACACCGGCCCCAGCTCCGTGTCGAAGCCGCCGGTGTCGGGTCGGTATACGCGGGTGCCCACGAGGTCGGCGGGCACGAGGTCGGGAGTGAACTGAACTCGCCCGTAGGACCCTCCGAGCACCGCGGCCAGGGTCTTCACGGTCAGCGTCTTGGCCAGCCCGGGGACTCCCTCGAGGAGCACGTGGCCGCCGGCCAGCATGCTCACGAGCAGGCGCTCGAGCATGGCATCCTGCCCCACGATCACACGTTTGATCTCGTGCAGTGCCTCTTGCAGCGCTCCGCGTGCCTCGTGGCGGAAGTCGCCTGTCTGTTCAGTGTCGGTCATCCGATCTCCTTTTCGGGTCTTTCTCTACGCCAGGCGGCCAAACCAGCGCAGCGACATGGCGCTTCCGAACAGCAGGAGCGCCAGGCCCAGGCCGGCGAAGCTCCGGGTGATTTCGTGGTTCACGTGCTTGTGGCCGAGCTCGGAGGCGAGCTTCGCGTAGACCGTGCTGAGCCGTCCTGTGTCGCCGACGCTGAACGCGCGGCCACCCGACACCTTGGCGATCTGGCCGAGCTCGGTCGCGCTGAGCGGCACCGGGACGGTGATCGTCCGCGTGCCGTGCTTGACCTTGATGGTGCCCCTCGCCGTGCCGAGGGCAACCGTATACACGGGAATGTGCTGTGCGCCGACCTGGCGGGCCACGGTGATTGGATTGGCACCATTGGTCGATGTGCCGTCGGAGAGCAGAACAATCGCGCTCGGCGGCCGCTTGCGGTCCAGGCCGGGAGTCTTCTTCAGCACCGCGGTGGCCGCGGTGATCGCGTCGCCGATCGCCGTGTGCCCGCCGGCGCGGAGTTGCGTCAGCGCCGAATTCGACAGCGCGTGGTCGGTGGTCGGCGACTGCAGCAGTGTCGGCTTCTCGTTGAACTGCATCAGGCCGACCTTCACCGTGTCCGGAACCGTTCGCAGGAAACGCTGACTGGCGCGCTCGGCAGCGACCAATCGGGATGGCGCTACGTCGGTCGACGCCATCGAGCTCGAGACGTCCTGCACGAGCATGACCGAGCCCTGGGTAACCGGCACGGCCGCGCTGCGCTGCGGTCGGGCCGCGGCCACGATCAGCGCGGCGATGGCCAGCAGGAAGACCAGCATCGGCGCATGGCGGCGCCAGCGGGGCCGGCGCGGCGCCACCGAGGGCTGCAGCGGCGTGGTGGCGAAGTTCGCAGCCGCGCGCTCGCGGCCGCGCTGGGAAAGGATGTAGAACCCGACCAACAGCGGAATGGCCAGCAGCGCCAGCAGGACGAACGGCGAGGCGAAGCTCACGGCGTGTTCCCGGACTGTCGTGCCGTCAGCGTGGCCGCCGTCGTGTAGTTGAGCGGCCCCCGCTGGAACTGGAGCGTCAGCTTGTCCCCCGGGCGCAGGACGCCGATCGCCTCGGTGACATTGACGGGCGAGGCCACGGGGCGGCCGTCAACCTGCGTGATGATGTCCCCGGGGCGCAGGCCGGCTGACCGGGCCGGGCTGCCCGGTGCCACGGAGGCGACCAGCGCCCCGGTCGGCCAGCTCTCCAGCTGGGCTCCGAGCCAGGCGGGCGCGTTGCGCACCGTCGCGGGCGTCGATCGATTCAGCGACGTGATGGCGTACGCGCCGCCGGCGACCACCAGCGCGCCGAGCGCGACCAGGGCGGCCAGGCGCGGGGCCTTGGACCGGCGCAATGCGGCCAGTCCAGCCCGCACTCGCGACGCTGCGCCGGCCAGCCGAGCGGCCAGCGAGGGGCGGGCGGGAACCCTTGGCTCCGGCTCGGCCGGCGCCTGCTCCTCGGGTGGCACGGGTATGACCGCCTGCGCGCGTCGCGCCGCGGCGTCCGCCGAATCCTGCTCCCAATCGCCAGACCACAGATGCTTCGGTGAGTTCATGAGCTCCGAGGCAAAGCTAGGTCGCCTTGGTGAGATCTTCTTAAGAGTTCGAGTCTACGGCCGAGCCGCGGTCGCTGCGGGCATTTCCCGCGGCTGGGCGGGATTCCACATCGATTGCGACAACACGGGATTCACATCGATCGCGACATCACCCGATGTGGGCGATGCCCGCCCGCCGCCGGTCGATTAGGTTTCCCGGGATGGAAGCGCCTCCGCGCCAGCTCGTGGCCTTCGCCTTTCCGCGCGGGTCCTCGTTCGAGGGGCAGCTTGTCGGTGCTCTGGAGCGAGTCGAGAGCGGCGGGGCGATGCGAATCCTCGACGCCCTGTTCGTGGGCCGCGAGGCCGATTCGGGCGAACTCGCGGCGGTGGAGATGACCGCGGACAGCAGTGCCGGCATGGTGGGCAGGCTGCTCACGTTCCGGCTCGAGGGCGGGACAGCGCGCAAGAGCATGACCGACAAGGTGCTGGAGAGCCGCCTCGGGTCGCTTGTCCGGGCGGTGGCCGAGAACCTCGAGCCCGGCGAAGCCATGGCCGCCGTGCTGGTCGAGCACACGTGGGCGCAGCACCTGGGCGAGGGGATCTCTCGCATGGGTGGGACGCCGATGCACGACGAGTTCGTCGAGGTTGCGGGGCTCGACGAGGCCTGGGTGCCGCTCCCCGACAGCGTCACGTCCCAGCTGCGTGAAAAGCTGTCCACCGACGGTTCATAGCCAGAGGGTGGACAACTAAAGGAGCTCGTGCATGCCGGCCAACCCCACTGACCAGGCGCTCCAGGTGGCGCGCGCCTGGTGGGTTTTCGTGCTCGTCGGGCTGCTCAGCCTGGCCGCGGGGATCATCCTGATCCTCAAACCCAGCAACAGCCTGGCAACGCTCGCCGTGGTCGTCGGGATCTTCCTGCTCATCGACGGCATCTTCGAGCTGATCAGCTCGTTCGGCCACAGCGAAAATCGCGCCCTGTCGGCCATCATCGGAGTGCTGGGGATCGTGGTCGGCATCGCGCTGATCCGCCATCCGTTCCACGGGGTGGCGGCGATCGGCATTCTGATCGGGATCTGGCTCGTCGCTGCCGGCGTGGTCCGGCTCGTGCGCGCACTCGCCGAGCGCGTCAATACGGTGCTGCGGTCGCTGATCGCGCTGGTCGAGATCGTCGCCGGGATCATCGTCGTCTCCGACCCACACATCGGCTACGCCACTCTGGCGATCCTCGTTGGCATCTGGTTCGTCCTCAACGGCTGCGGGATGATCGCCCTCGGGATCGGGGTTCGGTCGATCAAGCCAGACCTCAAGGCGGCCGAGGGGAGCTGACGCCGGGCGAGACACTATTCTTGGCTCTCGGGCAGGAGGCGTCGCGATGACCGCACCGGAGTCTGTCCTGTCCATGCGCGAGCAAGTCACGAGCGAACCTGAGGCGTGCGATCCGATCAAGGTCGTGATCGCCGAGGACGCCTACCTGGTAAGAGAAGCGCTGACGCGAATCCTGGGCAGTGCCGGGCGCGTCGAGGTGGCGGGCAGCTACGGCGATCGTGATTCGCTGATGCGGGCCATCCCGGAGCTGCAGCCGGATGCCATCGTCACCGACATCCGGATGCCGCCCACGGGGACCGACGAAGGAATCCAGATCGCCCGCGAGCTGCGGGTGAGCGATCCGCAGATCGGCATCGTCGTGCTCAGCCAGTACGCCGACCCGAGCTACATGCTGGCCCTGTTCGAGTCGGGCTCGGCCGGCCGGGCCTACCTCCTAAAGGAGCGCATCAGCGACGCTGGCCAGTTGATCGCGGCAATCGAGGCCGTCGCAGCAGGTGGATCGGTGATCGATCCGCTGGTGGTCGAGTCGCTCGTCCGGGCTCGGACGAACGCGGTGAACTCACCGCTGTCGGAGCTCACGGCTCGAGAGCGCGACGTGCTGGCCGAGATAGCCCAGGGAAAGAGCAACGGTGCCATCGCCGACTCGCTGTACCTGACCAAGCGTGCGGTTGAGAAGCACGTGAACTCGATCTTCATGAAGCTCGATCTCGGCACCAACGACGACGTCAGCCGGCGCGTCAAGGCCGCCCTGATCTTCCTCGCCGCTGAAAACGACTAGGGGTCGTCCAGGTAAGTACGCTCGCACCGAGAGGCGTCACCGGCGGATGGCTCGCCAGGACAGCCGGATGACGCGGGCGCGGCCCGAACAGGCGAGGCAGGATGCCGAGCGGGCCGCAAGCCCGCGGAGCCGCCGCCGGGGGCGACTCGAATGCGACGTAGTTGCGTGGACGGCCACCGGCTACCGCGGGTGCGCCGGGATCACCGCTGCCACACGCGTTCCGTAACCCGGTCGCGAGTCGACCTCGAGGCTGCCGCCGAGTCCCTCGACGCGGTCGCGCAGACCCTCGAGGCCGAGCCCGGGCGTCTCCACCGCCCCCCCGACGCCGTCGTCGACGACCACCAAGGCAAGCCGTCCCGAGGGCTCCGCAAAGTCGACCTCCACCCGCGAGGCATGGGCGTACTTCTGTGCGTTGGCGATCGGTTCGGCGAGGACGAAATAGGCCGTCGACTCGGCTCCGTCATCGAGCCGGACCTCCGGTGTGCCGTGGACATGCACCGGCAGGCTGGCCGAGGCGGCGATCGCCTTGACCGCGGCGGCAAGCCCGAACTGGGCCAGAACGGGCGGGCGGATGCCGTGTGCGAGCGCGCGCAACTCATCGATGGCAAGCGAGAGCTCTCCCCGAGCCTCGTCGAGCAGACCCCGGGCGCGCGATGAGTCCTTGTCCAACTCTTCGCTCGCCCGGCTGAGATGCACCGCGAGGGCGATCAGCCGTTGCTGGGCGCCGTCGTGCAGATCGCGTTCGAGCCGACGCTGGCCGATCTGACCGGCGGCGATCAGCCGAAGACGCGAGCCTCGAAGTCCGGCATCGAGCGCCCGGCGCTCGCACACCACGGCGGTGAGCGTCAGCGTCGACAGCGCAGCCACGGCGATGTAGAGCTGGGTGGCGAGCACACCGCGAGAAATCGAGTGGAAGGCGAACGGACCGTTGAAGTGCGTCGTGCCCCAGATCGCGAAGCCCGACACGACCAGAATGGCCAGCGTTGCCCCTCGCGGGCCGAAGCGCAGCGCCGCCCAGATCAGCGCCGGGAAGACGACATAGCTGAGCGGACTGCCCGTATTCAGCCCGAATTGACTGAGGCCGATCAGCGCCACGAGCAGCGCGGCGCCCTCAACCCCGCGGCCGCGCAGCCAGTCACGCGATTCTCGATTCCACCAGGCGATGGCGAGCGGCAGGATGATCAGCGCCCCGGAGAAGTCGCCCAGCCACCACGTCCGCCACACCCGCAGCAGCGACCCCTCATGGACGACGCTCCAGATGCTCAGCGACAGAGCTCCGATCGCCGCGCTGACCGCCGTCCCAGCTGTGATTCCCGCCACCACCACGGCCGTCCCGCCGACCGTCTCCAGCGGCGCACCACGCGGCCGCAGCCGCCTGATCAGCCCGACGGCCACGAGAATCTCGAGCAGATTGCCGAAGCTCTGGGCAACCGCGCACCCGATCGGCAAGGTCGTGTAGTTGTTGACCAGCAGATCGCCGAGCAGGACCGCCGGCCAGAAACGAAGGCCGCCCAGATATAACGCCGCGATGCCCACCCCGACCGGAAGCCAGACCACGGCGGCGACTGGCCCGGCGAACTGGAAGGCGTAGCCGATGTGCGCGGCCACGTAATAGGCCAGGATGATCCCGGGCACGCCGAGGAGATAGCCGCGCTCGAACCTGCTGGCCGCGGAACCACCGAAGCCTCTTGCCCAGGTGCCGGGCCGTGCGGCGGCACCCAAGGACGCACCAGCCATGGCAGCAATTCTGCCACTTGAGCGGCCCTCTGGTTGAGAACTCCTTGTAACCCGACCGGGGTTTTACGGATTCGGACGCCAGGCGTGCCTAGTGGGCGTGGCTCTTCACAGGAACCCCTGCTCCGGCCGGGATTCGCGTCATGCGTCGATACGCGTCCCGGCCGGAGTTGAGATGCAAGCGGCTACGAGGCGGCACCGACGCCGGCCGGCGGCTGCAGTGCGTCCTGAAGCTTCTTGGTGTCCTCGTCTGACAGCGAGGTCTTGATCACGGTGCCGCCGTACTGCTGAAGGGCGGCCACGGCCTTGTCGGGGGTGGCGTGCTCGACGATCAGGAACAGCGCCGACGTCCCCGGCTTGACGTAATCGCGCACCTGCTCCTGGAATGCCTTATCGATGCCCTTCTCGCCGAGGTGCCCGAACAGCGCACCGAGGCCGGCCCCGACCGCCCAGCCCGCGAACGGCACGAAGAACAGTAGGCCGAACAGGAGGCCCCAGAACCCGCCCCAGACCGCGCCACCGCCGGCGGACGCGCCACCGTGGGTGGTGTGCACGTGGTACTTGCCATCGAGGTCGCGCGAAATCGACGCGACCTGGTCGGCCTGGATGATGAGCTCGGACTCGAGCTGCTGGACCGTGTGCCGCGCCTCCTCGCCGGTGGTTTGATCTGGATAGCCGATCGCTACCAGCGTTGCCATATACGCTCTCCTTTGTCGACTCGATTGTCGCTGGCGCCCGGTGTCTGGAAGCGGAGCGCTTCCCGAGCGACAGGCGTTTGCACCATATACCGTTGAAGACGCTGGCCCTTGGGTCATCACCCGAATAGGATGAGTTCGGCGACCCACCGGCGTGGCACGAGCTCGCGAGTCACCCTTTTCGGAGGATGCCGACGGCGCTTTGCTGGGGCACGCTCTGTACAGATGACCAACGGGGACACCGCGACGACCCAGGAAGCGTCCACGGCGCCGCTCGACGCACCCAGTCCACCGCCGGCGAAGATCTCGCGTGGCCGCCTGATCGGCGTCGACGTGCTGATCGGGATCACGACCGTGCTGGCCGTGGTCGGGATGCTCGCCGTATGGGCCAATCGGCTGCTGTTCAACCCCGACAACTGGTCGAACACCAGCACGCAGCTACTGCAGAACCCCGACATCCGCGACGCGACGGCCAATTACGTCGTCGATCAGCTCTACGCCAATGTCAATGTCGCACAGCTGATCGAGTCGGGCCTGCCGCCTCGACTCCAACCACTGGCCGGGCCGGCCGCCGGCGCGCTTCGCAATGTCGCCGTCAAGGGTGTCAACTTGGCGCTCGAGCGACCTCGGGTCCAATCGTTGTGGGCGGCGGCAAACCGGTTGGCCGACCAGCAGTTCATCAACATCGTCAACGGTAAGTCCGGGCCGGTCGGAACCAAGGGCGGGGTGGTGTCGCTGGACCTCGCGGCGATCATCGACAACGCCGCGTCACGCCTCGGTCTGCCGGCTGGCCTCGGCGAGAAGCTGCCGCCCACTGTTGGACAGCTGACGATCTTCAAGTCCAACCAGCTCAAGGCGGTCCAGGACATCGGCGGCGCTGTCAAGGGGCTCGCACTGTGGCTGACGATCCTCGTGCCGATTCTCTACATCCTGGCAGTGGTGGCGGCGCGCTACCACCGCCGGCGGACGCTGATGACGGTGGGCTTCGCGATTCTGATCGCGGGAGTTCTCGGAATCGCCGGCCGACACATTCTCGACTCGGCGATCACGAACTCCCTGGTCAAGGACGACTCGCTTCGTCCCGCGGTAAGCGCCACCGTGCTCATCGGCACCGCATTGCTGGCCGAGATTGCCAACGCCTTCATCCTGGTCGGCGCCGCAGTGATCGTGGCCGCGTGGTTCGCCGGCCCGGCCGGGATCGCCGTCGCCGGGCGTCGAGCCATCGCGCCGTTCATGCGCGACCAGCCGGCGGGGACGTACGGAATCGTGGTGGCTCTCATGATCCTGATCTTCATCTGGCAGCCGATCCACGCCACCAGCACCCCGGTGGGAATCGTCGCTTTCCTGGCCCTGGCTCTGATCGGCACCGCGCTGCTGCGCCGGCAGGTCATGGCTGAGTTCCCCGACGCCAGAGCGGGCGATGCCAGCGCCTGGGCTCGTGGTCGCGTCCAGTCCTTCCGGGACGCCCGTGAGCGTCGCAAGCAGCCCAACGCGAACGGCGCCGATGCGATCCCTGACCAGCTCGAGCGTTTGGTCAAGCTCCGCAACGACGGGACGATCTCGGAGGAGGAATACAACGCCGCCAAGGGGCGTCTGCTCGGGGGCTGAGAATGATTGCCGCCACGCCGGAAGCGCTCCTCCGTCAACTCGCCGACAACGATGAGCAGAGTCTGCGCCGGGTGCTCACCCCGGCGCCGTCGGTGGCCGATCGGCCGGGCGGCCAGAGCCTCGACACCCGAACGGCCACGCTTGTCGCCCTCGGCGCGCTCCTTGCTCTCGACGCATCGACGGCCTCGCTCCGGTGGGCGGTCGAACGCGCGTGTTGCACGGGGGCCGGTGCCGACGAAATCGTCGCCGTGTTGCTCAGTGCGGCGCCGGCGGCCGGCGCCGCACAGCTTGTCGCCAGCGCCCCGCGGCTCGCCCTCGCCCTCGACTTCGACGTGGAGCTCGAGGGCTGGGACGGATCCTGAAGGCTGCGTTCGAGAACTTCTAGAGACCCAGCAGCCCAGCGGCCGAACCGCGAGCGACGGCCTCGGACCGAGACGCAGCGCCGAGCTTCCTATAGACGGCGTGTGCCTGTGTTTTGACGGTGTTCGGCGATACCCCGAGCTGCGCCGCGATCTCCCGGAATGACCGGTGGCTGGGGAGGAAACGCAGGATCCGCAGCTCGGCAATCGTCAGTGCAGACGGGCCGGTCAGGCTGTCCTCGGCCAAGTTGTCCATGTACGCCCAGGCCTCGTTGAACCACGGCTCGAACGCCGAGGCATCCGAAGTCCGACGAGCCAGACGCGAAGCTTCGGCCAGCAAGGTTCGAGCCGCGACGACATCGGCCAGCCACAGCGATGCGTGAGCGAGCAGAAGCCTTGCCTCGGCGCCGTACCAGGGGAGAAAGTCGCCCAGGGAGGACAGAAGGTCCTTGGCGCGCCGTAGATCGCGCTTGGCTTCATCGGCGCGACCCTGATGAGCCCGAGCCGCCGCCGCTGCCGCGAAGGCGAGTGCGGAGAACGAGCAACTGGCCAGGCCGCGCTGGTCGATCATGTCCAGGGCACGATCGCTCAGGTCGGTGGCCGTGTCCCAGTCCCGGGACTCGATGGCCAGCATCGCCTGCACGGCGAGGCACAGCGACGCGATCGCCGGAGCGCCGGCCGCGCCCCGCTCGACGCCCTCGTCGAGTAGCTGCAGGGCGCGGTCGCGTTCGCCGGTCAGGTGCTCGGCCACCCCATGGAGCAAGCACAGGGCGGGGCGCCACGGACTGGCGTCCGACTCGAGCTGGTAAGCCCGGCTCGCCACGTCGCGCATCTGGACCGCCCCATCCTTCGCCACGACCGCCTCCAGCACGGCCAGTCCCGTCCGCAGAGACGCCTCGGTTGCGGCGTCACGTACGCCCTCCAACCTCGCCGCACCGGCACGGGCCCACTGGCGCGCCTTCGCCACCTTGCCCGCGACCAGGGCGCTGTGGGCGGCGCACAGAGACAGGGTCGGAACCTCGGCGAGCTGATCGTGACCGAAGCTGCCCAGCCAATCCTCCACCATTCCGGCGCGCGCGCTGGCCAGGTAACCGACGATGTTCGCCCACAGCAGGGCGCCAGCGCGCTCCGCGTCACCGCTCGCGACGGCGTGATCGATCGCCCGGTCGATATCCCCGTGCTCCAGAAACCAGGAACTGGCGCGCTGTCGGATACGCCCTTCGAGCTCGGGGTCGACCCGCCGGAGCTCGGCCCGCAGCGCGTCCCGAACGAGATGTTGCCACCGGTAGGTCTCGTGGGACGGATCGAGGGCCACGAGCAGCTGCGTCACCCGGGAGAGCCGCATCAGTGCCAGAGCTGATCCGGAAGTCTCGAGGGCAACATCGCAGAGCTGGCCCGACAGGCTCTCCAGCACTGAGGTGCCCAAGGCGAAGTCCCTGAGATCGCGGGGCAGAGCGCCGAGCACCTCCTCGCGAAGAAACTCGGCCATGAAGTAATCGCTACCTCCGCATGGCACCGCATCGGCAACGTCACCGAGGTGCTCGCGCATCGACAGCGCGGTGAGATAGAGCGCCGCCGGCCACCCCTCGGTCTGCGCGACGAGCGAGCTGACGGTGTCGCGGTCCAGCTGAACCCCGGCCTGCTCGAGCAACTCGCTCGCCTCATCGGGGGCCAGCTCGAGATCCCGCATCCCCACCTCGATGAGCTGGCGGTGCGCCCGCAGCCGGCCCGTCGGGAGGGGAGGCTCGCTGCGCGAGCCAATCGCGATAACCGAACCCGCGGGAATGTGCTTGCGCATCACTTCCACGACCTCGCGCAATCTCGTGTCGGCGACGACGTGCGCGTCGTCAAGGACGACCATGAACTCGCGGCCTGCGCTGCTCAGCATTTGCATCACAGCTGCCAGCGCGGCCGGCTCGCTGGGGTCCGGCAGCCTGGCGACGTCGTCGGGGTCCATCCATTGCGCGCCGGCAAAGCCCTCGACGAGCGCGGTGACGATCGCGTCGAGATCGTTGGCGAACGCGCTGTCAAGGGTGAGCCAGACAACCGGGCGCTCGTCGCTGGCCGCCCATTCCGAGAGCAGGGTCGACTTCCCATAGCCGGCCGGCGCCACAACCAGCGCCAAGGTCGCCTCACGAGCGTTTGTCAGGCGTTCCACGAGCGCTCGGCGGCTGACCATCGCCGGGCGAAAGCCGGGTGCACGGTCGAGCGCGTGCAGACGTGCGGTCGATCGCGCAGCCACGCCTTTCGTCGTGTTCCGGCGTCTGGGGGATACGGCTAGCTCGGCTGTCGAGGTCACGGGTCCAGGGGTCGCAGTAAGCGGGCCACGGCAGGAGTGCTGAGAACACTCTTGTGCCTATGGATTTGTCCCGCAAGCGAGCGGCGCGGGCAAGCAGGCCCGCCCCCATCTTGGGGGAGGCACACACCACCCTTACAGGGGCCGAAATCGTCCCATCACCCACTTGGGAGGATGCGCGCCGGACGATCGGCCCTAGCCTGGCTGGACCAATGGACGAGGCCGAACTTCTTCTCCGTCGACTTGCGCTCAACGACGAACGGTCGGTGGGGATGGCGCTCACCGGCCGACCCGAGACTGATGCTGCGGGTTTGCTGCCAAAGGAGGACGTGCTCGTCCGACTGGGCGCCCTGCTGGCGCTCGGCGCCCCCACTACGTCGCTACGGGCCACCGTCCACCGGGCTGAGGAGGCCGGCGCTACCGAGGCCGAGATCGTGGGGGTGCTGGTCGCCGTCGCTCCGGCTGTTGGACTGGCCCGGGTGGTGTCCGCGGCGCCCAAGTTGGCGCTGGCCATTGGCTATGACATCCACGCTGACGAGTGACCTGGAGCTCATCTCTGACCCGTATCGTCCAATTTGGGTGATGCTCGGGCCAGGGCGCAGGCTTTACCATTTGTGACGCCGCCCGCGACGGCAAATCTGAAAGCTCGACGACTGAGAGGCGTCCATGGCTCACGTCACATTCCAGACGATCAAGCTAACGCGAGGCAAGCACGGGTCACCCGCGGAGGGTGCCTGCGTCATGGAACTTGCCTCGATGCTCGCGCGGGAGCCGTTCAGCGACCATCCCGCCTCGGTTTGCCCGGTGATTGGCTCGTTCCTGCGGGCGTATAACGACTCGATCGACGATGAACGTCGTCAGGATCTCTACACGTACGCGTCCGAGGTGGTTGGGAGTTGCGGCTCACCGGCGGTCCAGCAGGCGCGTATTCAGCGGCTGACGGCGTGGAGCCTCGAGCTCCAGCAGCGGCGCTGGACCCGGTTGTTCATGCCCCAGCGCCTCCGTTCGCTGGCCGCCCTCTCGATCGCCGATGGCGTCGGGACGCAGGCCGTGCGGTCGATCTCAAAGCACACCGACGATACCCACGCGAAGGCGCTCGCGCTGGTCGACGAGCTGCTGGCCATCAACCCGTCGGAGGACTACGACCGCGCGGCTGACACCGACCCCCAGCGCCGGGACAGCATCCCCGTCGTCACGTCGGCGAGCACCGACCCGAGCAGCGCGCCGGCCAGCACGTCGCCCGGGTAGTGCACGCCGGTGTGTATGCGCGAGTAGGCGACCAGGCCCGCGAGCAGGTGGAGCGGCAGGCTCACCACGGGCAGAACCTGTCCGGCACCGTTGGCGAAGGCGACGGCCGCGGCCGTATGACCTGACGGGAACGAGCGCGAGTCGGGCATCGGCACGTGCCGGCTCTCCGGCACTGACTGACCGGCCCGATCGGGGCGCCGGCGGCGGCCGACCGGCTTGACGAGCAGGTTGACAACGGCCGACGTCGCGCTGACGGAGGCCAGTCCCGAGACGGCCGCGCGCCGGCCGCGCCGGCCGCCGAGCACGGCGAGCGCACCGCTGGCCGCGAACGACAGTCGCGAGTAATTGGCCGCCGTCGAGATCCGGCGCATGGCTCCGTCGAGGCGCGGAGTGGGCGTGTCCGCTATGGCGCCGTAGACAGCACGATCGATTCGCTCGAACTCGCCAAGCCACCCTCGCTCGCTGGATGATCCAACACCCATCGCTCAGCGCTGCCGGAGAGGGCGCACGCGGCCCAGGTTGCCCACGATCACCGACACGACGGTGACGAGATAGATCTGCCCCAGAAGTGCCTCGCCTGACGACAGGGTATGTCCAAGGTTGCTCCGCGCCGTCAGATCACCGTAGCCGACCGTGGTCAGCGTCGTGAAGCTGAAGTAAAGGCACTTGGCCACGGTGGCCTTGACGTTCTGGGCGAAGAAGTCGCCCCCGATGCGATCTATCGCCCCGTAGGTGAAGGCGAAGAACATCCCCAGCAGGATGTACAGACAGAGCACCCCAAACACCGCCGTGACGGTGACGCGCTGCCGGGTTCGCATGCTTCGCACCACCCCGACGGCAATCGCAGGTGGGGCGAGCGTGACCAGCAGCAAGTCAGCCAACCGAGTCGCACTGCCGTCGATGTTGCCGTTGGCCGACTCGACGATGCTGGCGATGACCACCAGGGTGGCGACGATGACAGCGCCGCGCATGAAACGCGGGCGTACGTTGGCGGCCCACAGAGCGAGCAGCAACGTCGCGCCCAGGAGCAGGGAGACGACGACCTGCTCGATCTTGCCTGGCTCGGCGATGCCCTGCACCGCGAACGAGGCCAGGATCGCGGCCAACAGTGCTCCATAGCGCTGAGGGCGGTCGACTGGCCGCGCGCCGGGGCTCGCTTCGGTCTCAGCGCCATCGTGCGCCTGCGCCGCAGCGGCCCCGGGCTCCTCGGCCTCAGTGCCGGCGTCGTTCAAGCAAAATCCTCCACGAGGTGCGGATCATAAGGACGGATGCCCGTCGCTCCCGGGCTCGATCTACCCTGGGACTGACACGCTCGTGCCCGGAGGTTGCACGACGAACGGCTCCAGTGCGTCGTGGCCGTGTCCGATCACGCCGTAGGACGCCTCGGGAACCTCGTGCCACGCTCCGGGTAGGTCTCCGATCGGCTCCGATACCACCAGCCGCGCGTCGTCGGAAAGCTCGTCAAGGATCTGGTTCTGGGGATAGAGCTGGCGCAGCGTGGGCACGTGGGCGGTGAAGAACAGCGACCGGGACTTGCCCTCGCTCGAATAGCGAAACACCCAGATCCGTTCGCCGTCGGTGGTGGCAATCGTGCCCTGGAAGGGAAACTTGATGTTCCGCTTGGCGCCGTGGTGCTCGACCAGACCGATGGCGCGAGCGATCGCCTGGGGAGGGTCATCCTCGAGCCCCATCGTCAGCGCGATGTAGAACAACACCTCGGAATCCGTGGAGCCGGTGATCTCGGGGTACAGCGCCGGGTCGACCTCGAAGACGAGCTCGCGCTTGATCGAGGCGAAGTTGCTCAGCAGGCCGTTGTGCATCCATAGCCAGTTGCCATGACGGAACGGATGGCAGTTCGTCTGCTGAACCGGCGAGCCAATGGCAGCGCGAATATGAGCGAAGAAGTGCCCGGAGCGCATGTGGTTGGCCAGCTCGCGCAAGTTGTGGTCGTTCCACGCCGGTTCGATGCTGCGAAAGATGCCCGGCGTCGGTCCGGCATCGTCATACCAGCCGAGTCCGAACCCGTCGCCGTTCGTCGGTTCGGCACCCATCTCGGCGTGCAGGCTCTGGTCGATCAACGAATGCGCCGGGGTGTAGAGCGCCCGGCCGAGCAGGATCGGCGCCCCGGAATATGCGAGCCAGCGGCACATCGGTCCCTCCTTTCAATCGCACATTGGGAGGGCGTCCGGGACCAGATGTCGGCGTCCCGGACGCCCTCGAACTACCACTGGGGCCTAAACCGGAGGACGAGGCGCCGTTGGAAGCGACTGGCTCGTATCACCCGGCCCGGACGCCCCGATCGGATCGCCGTATATCGCCAGGCCGTGAATGATCCACAGGCTGAGCGCGAATATGGCCAACGACCAGAATGGGTACGCGGCAATGTCGAACAGCGCATCGATCGCCACCAGCGCGGCGACCGCGATCCCGAAATAGCGACCGAAGTCGCCACCCTGGAACAGCGACAGCGACGCCAGGACCTCGAGGATGCCGAGGATCAGCGTGACCCAGCCCCAGGTCTTGAGGCTTCCGAATACGTAGTGCGTGTTGTGCGTGAAGAAGCTGGAATTTCCGATCGCCGCGATCCCGTAGACGATGTTCAGCACACCGCCGATCATCAGCAGCACGGCTGCAAAGACGGCGCGCCCCAGCCCTCGCGTCTCGTTCACTGCGTCCTCCTATCAGTAGCGGGTAGCCACAGCATCGAGCATGAACAGCGTCCGCACTTCACCCGGAACGGGTGATCACTCGGACGTGGACAGCGCTCGCGCGGCGTCCTGCTCTCCGGACGCCGCCGGTGCAAGCGGCAGATGACCTGTGAGGGCCAGGCGGCCTAGCGCCACCACGGTCTGCCACGTCGTCTCGGGCTCGATTGCCGACGGGGAGGCGCCGGGATGTTGTGGGGCAATTCGGACCCTGAGCGCGCCGGGGCGCACCTCGAAGCGCAGTGGCGGGTCGAGCGTCGCCGCTTCGCCGTCGATTCCGGCCGGGACCGGTTGCGGAGCACCGATCTCGATCGTCGGAGCCGTCCATTGACGCAGGCTCGATGCGCCGCTCGGCGGAGATTCGCCGCCACCGTTGGTCGCTCCGATCAGGGCAATGCCGAGCATGCCCTGATCCAGACGGGGCCGCGTACCGCTGCTCAGGGCGGACCCGAGTCGATAGCTGTTGTTCGAGATGAGGATCGCGAGGGCCGAATGCTGGCCGGCCTCGTCGCCGGCGCTCAGCGCGAGCGGCTTGGCAGCCGGTCCCACCATGTCGGGCACGGTGTCGAGCAGCGTGCGGATCTTGGCCTCGCGGTAGCCCGCTCGCTGCACCGCCTCCGCGTACAGCCCCAACGACACGTTGTTGACGAATACGCGTCCGTTGACCTCGGCCAGATCGACGGTGCGCTCCCCCCCGTTGACGAACGCGTCGAGCGCTCCCACGACGTCGTTTCGATCCACGCCAAGATCGAGGGCAAAGTGGTTGCGCGTTCCGGCGGGGATGCACGCGTAGGGAAGGTTGTGCTCGGCGGCCACCATCGCCACGATGGCCTGCGTACCGTCCCCGCCCGCCGCGGCCAGTCCGTCGGCGCCGCGCGTGACGGCGTCCCGGATCAGCTTCTCGAGATCGTCGCCCGGGCTCAGCTCTATCGGCTCGATCCCGCGACGGCGCGCCTCGTCGGCGAGGTGGAACTTCTCCGCCTTGCCGCCGCCGGACTTGGGGTTGTAGACGAGCACGGCGTGTGCCGGCGGATCGGCCCGCGGTAGGTGCACGTGGACCTTGAACGCGCGCGGAGCGACGGCCAGCGCGAGCACAAACGTCACGGCGACGACGACGTTCAGCAGGGGGGTTCCCTCGACCACGATCAGCACAATCGACAGGGCGACTAGAAGCGCCGCCACCACCATCCCGACGATCCGGACCGTCCCGCGGTGCCGGATGCCATGCCAGCCGCTCAGCGCCGCGAGGACCAGGCAGGCGAGAACCGACAGTCCACGCGGGAACCTCGCGACGACCAGACCAACGGCGAGGACGAGCGAGATGCCCGCCAGAACCAGCGCCGCGATCGCCCAGAGTCTGCGTGCGTCCATCGGCCCAGGTCCGCGTCAGAGACCGGTCTCGGCCACGATCTTGCCCGAGGCGACGGCGTCGGACAGGCGTTTGTAGTCGAGCTCGTTCTGCTCGGCGTAGGCGTCGGAGAAATCGAGCACGGCACGATCAAAGTTGTTGCCGTTGCCGAGATAGGAGGCGATGGCGATGCGGTCGCCACTGCGCGCGTGGGCCCTGGCCAGCGTCCAGCCGCACAGCCTCCCGTAGATAGCCATGCCCTCGGGCCTGAGCTGGTCGATCTCGACCGATCCCTTCCAGTCTCGGAGCTGCCGCCCATAGAAATCGCGCGCCTTGCCGTCAAACCCGGCGTCGACCTTGACCCAGCCGAGAAAGATGTCGCTCGAAGCTTGCATCAGCCGCTGTCCGGTGACCACACGCTGACCGTGGTTACGAAACTGGCTGTGGCCGAGAAACTCCTCGAACACCGACGCCTCCGCCTCCTTCATCTGCAGAAACAGCGGATCCTCGTCGTCGCGCCCCAGCAGGAGCCCGATCCAGGCCCGCGTTCCGACACTGCCGACGCCGACGACCTTCCGCGCGAAGTCGACGAGCTCGAATTGCTCGAGCAACGCGCGACGGTCGGCCTCGAGCGAGCCTCGGAACTCTCGTAGGAGCCCATGCAGTCGGTCGAACCACTCGTCCGTTTCCTGGCCGCTGGTCAGGACGGCGAGCGGGACGATCAGCGGTGATTGATCGACGATCTCGACCTTGCCGTTCACCGTCCGGGTGAGTTTCGAAAACGCCGACATGCTGTCGCGTGTCCGTGCCTTGGCCAGACCCTTCTCGGCCCGCTTCATCATCGCCGGGGCAAGCGCGTCCGAGCGATCCTGGAGCAGGCTCTCGATCTCGAGCCTCGCGTACCACACCGCCAGGTTGTCCATCCCGGCAAACTCCCGCATCGCATTGCGGTACTGGCCCAGGGTCTCCATCACGATCCGTTGCTGGTCCTTGACCCGGTAGCGGTTATCGCGGGCGGCGATCAGCATGCTGGCGGCGAGCCGCTTGACGTCCCACTCCCACGGGCCCGGCAGGGTCTCGTCGAAGTCGTTGATGTCGAAGACCAATCGCCGCTCGGGAGAGGCGAACACGCCGAAGTTCGACAGGTGGGCGTCCCCGCAGCACTGTACGTTGAGGCCGGAGCGTGGCGTTGCCGCCAGGTCATGCGCCATGATCAGCGCGGCTCCGCGGTAGAACGTAAATGGCGAGACCAGCATGCGGCCATACCGGATCGGCACCAGTTCAGGCACGCGAGTGGCTGCCTGGCGCTCGAGCAGGTCGATCGGGTCGGGTCGTTCGGACCCAGGCTCGAACACGGCATGGCTCGAACGCGGAATCTCGGCGCGCGCCGCCTTGCCGCGGGCTACTCGCTCGTCGACGGTCAGGTGCGGCACGACCACCGTCGGGTCTCTCTTGGCTACCGGTACCACGTTCCCGATCCTCTCCGTTTACAGGGCGTCCACATCATCCTATCCGGGTGATCCAGGGCCACCGCTTGGGCGCGAGGAGTGATTTCGTGGGCCGACGATTCCCCAGACGAGGCCGGGAGTAATCGCGTGGGTGGCATTTTCTTGTTCGCGTTCACGTCGGCTTTCAACCCCACGCTTCTCGCCGCGACGACCGTGATGCTGCTGCTTCCGAACACGCGACGGCTAATGCTCGGCTACCTCGCCGGGGCGCTCGTGACCAGCATCACCCTGGGCCTGGTGATCATCTTCTCGCTGCACAGCTCGGGAACGGTCAGTACGACCCGCCACACGCTCAGCCCGTCGGTGGACATCGCCCTAGGATTGCTCGCACTACTGCTGGCAAGCGTGCTGGCCCGCGGCCGCGACAAGCCGATCCGCGAGCGCCGCAAGGCCAAGTCCGAAGCCAAGCAGCCGCCCCGCTGGCAACGCGAGCTCGGGAAGGGATCGGCTCGGACGACGTTCGTCGTCGGCGCGTTGCTGACCCTGCCCGGAGCCTCGTATCTGGTCGGCCTGGACAGGATCAGCAAGGGCAACTACTCAAAGGTGGTCGATGTCCTCCTGGTCATCATCTTCAACGTGATCATGCTGGCCCTGCTCGAGGTGCCCCTGCTCAGCTTCGCCCTCGCCCCAGACTGGACCCCCGGAGCCATCGAGCGGGCGAAGGCCTGGATCGGTCGTCGCGGCCGCCATGTTGCCGTCGTCGGGCTGGCGATCGTGGGCGGGCTGTTGGTGATCAAGGGCCTGGTCGGCCTGATCAGCTGACCGGTCGCACGGCCATGTCACGGACCGGTGGTGCGCGCCTCCCTGAGGCTTGGGAAGCTCACGCCCTTGCCATCGGGTGTACTGAGGCGGACCATGCCTGTCAACGATGTGTGAACGGACGCGTCATCGAGCCGGGCGGTTCAGTCTTGAGGGCGCATCATGAACACCCCCTTGCCCAGCGCCATGCCGCGGGCTGCGGCGCCCGCGAGGCAGGGCGAGGTGCCCCGCCCGCCGATCCGCGTGATTATCGCCGAGGACTCCTACGTGATCAGGGAGTACCTGACGGCCACTCTGAGCGCGGCGCCCGAGATAGAGCTGGTCGCGGTGTGCACCAACGGACAGGAGCTGGCGAGCGCGATCAGCATCTGGCCGTCTGAGGTGATTCTCACCGACATTCGCATGCCTCCGTCGGGAGCCGAGGAGGGGATTCGTGTCGCCACGCAGCTCCGGGCGTCCCATCCCGATGTCGGGGTTGTCGTCCTCAGCCAGTACGCCGAGCCGTCATATGCGCTCGCCCTGCTCGATGAGAGCTCGAGCCGACGGGGGTATCTGCTCAAGGAGCGCATTCGCGATCGCGGGGAGCTGATCAGGGCGATCGAGACCGTTGCGCGCGGAGGGTCGGTGCTCGACCCGACGATCGTCGACGTGTTGATCGAAGCCCGGACTCGAGAGGCTAAGTCAAAACTGTCTCAGCTGACCGCGCGGGAGCTGCAATTGTTGGCTGAGATCGCGACGGGTGAGAGCAACGGAGCGATCGCCGACTCGCTGGGGCTGACCAAGCGCGCGGTCGAGAAGCATGTGAACTCGATCTTCTCCAAACTCAACCTCCCGCAGACCGACGATGTCAGCCGACGCGTGAAAGCGACCTTGATCTACCTCGCAGAAGAGAGTACGAACCCTCGCCGGAGCCGCCGTGGCTGAACCGGGGGCACGGCTGCGGTTGGGGGCCAGAGTCCGCTGCGCCGACGGGCCGCTGGGGGAACTGCACGACATCGTGCTCGATCCGGCTAGCCGCCGGGTTACGTACGTCGGCGTCGAGGTGCCGGACGAGCCGCTGAAGGCCCGGCTGGTCCCGGTCGACCTGGCCGAATTCAGCCCAGACGGCGGTGGCATCCAGCTGCGCTGCACCGAGACCGAGGCGCACGCCCTGACGCCGCTGCGCGAGTTTGCCTACCTGCGGCCGGGCGAGCATCCCACCGTGGATGCGGAATGGACGGTCGGCGTCCGCGATCTGATCGCCATGCCTCGATACGAGGCGGGCGCGTTCGAGGGCCACCGCCCCGAGGCCGAGGGAGATATCGGGGTGATCTACGACCGGATCCCCAAGGGCGAGGTCGAGATCCGTCGCAGCAGCCCGGTCCTGTCCCCCGAGGACCGCGAGATCGGAACGGTCGACGGGTTGATCGTCGACGAGTACCGCATATCGCACCTGGTCGTGCGATCCGGGCATCTCTGGCGCCGCCGGGAGGTCGCGCTGCCGGTCGCCGCCGTGGCCCGGTGGAGCATCGACGAGGTCGGCATACGACTGTCTGCCGATGAGCTGCGGTCCTATCCCGTCGACCCGGGGACGCACCTGACCGCCTGAAACAGGCTCTCCGGTATCGTTGCCCGCGCCAGATGAGGCTCTGGCGTGGTGGCGTGTGTCCCCGAACCGCCGGTAGGACCGGCTGATGGCTTCTCATCGACCGCAAATCATCCGCGCGAGAGGAGCCTGGCCGACCCATGGCACGTCATGACCCACGCGAGCTGGCATCGATCTTCGTCGGCGGCGCGATGGGCGCCACCGCGCGGGTCGCGCTGACCCGGCTTCCGGTCGCCGGCGCGCCGAGCTGGCCGTGGATCACGCTGGCCATCAACCTCGCCGGGGCGTTGGCGCTCGGATACTTCGCCACGCGCCTTCAGGAGCGGCTGCCGCTGTCCACCTACCGGCGCCCGTGGCTCGGAACCGGCATCTGCGGCGGCCTCACCACGTTCTCGACCATGCAGGTGGAGCTGCTCAACATGATCGACGCCCACCGCTACAGCACCGCCATCGGCTACGCGGCGGTCAGCATCGTCGGCGGGTATCTCGCCATCCATATGGCCAGCGCGCTCGTGCGCCGGGTTCGGGCATTGACATGACGCTGGCCACCTGGATAGCGGCCACGCTGCTCGGCGGATGCGGCGCGACGTTCAGATTCCTGGTCGACCGCTTCGTGTCCGATCGCGTCGATCGCGACTTTCCCTACGGGACGTTCATCGTCAACGTCAGTGGTTCGTGCCTGCTTGGTCTGACCGTCGGACTCGCGCTCCAGGGCAAGGAGGCGGTGCTGATCGGATCGGCCACGATCGGCGCCTACACGACCTTCTCAACCTGGATGTTCGAGACGCAGCGGCTGGTCGAGGACGGCGAGGCCACTGGAGCAGCGGCCAACGTGACGGCCAGCCTGGCCGTAGGGCTCCTCGCTGCCGTCCTGGGCCGTGCGATCGGAGCGCACCTGTGAACGAGGACTGCCTCAAGCTCACGACGTACTTCGGCGAGCGCCACCGCACCGCACGCGGCCTGGTGGCCGACGAACTGCTCGACCTCTACGGGCGGCGTGATGTCGAGATCAGCACGCTGCTGCGTGGGATCGAGGGCTTTGGTCGGGCAAGCCATCTGCGCACCGACCGGTTCCTGTCGCTCTCCGAGGACCTGCCCGTCGTATCGGTCGCCGTCGACACCCGCCGACGGATCTTCGCTCTGCTCGACGAGCTGATGGCCATCAAGCGCCACGGCCTGGTCACCCTCGAGCGTGCGCGCATGCTCAGCGGACAGATCGGGCGCGTCGAATTGCCCGAGCAACTGCACGAGGCGACCAAGCTCACGGTGTACGTGGGCCGTCAGGAGCGCGTCAACGGCACCCCGGCCTTCGTGGCCGTCTGCGCCCTACTGCGCCGGCGGGGACTGGCCGGAGCGACTGTGCTGTTGGGGGTCGACGGGACCCTGCGGGGTGCACGCCAGCGCGCTCGCTTCTTCGGCCGCAACGCCAACGTGCCGATGATGATCATCGCCGTCGGTTCCGGCCCTCAGATCGAGTCGGTACTGCCCGAGCTGTCCGCGTTGATCGAGCGGCCATTGATCACGCTGGAGCGGGTGCGCATCTGCAAGCGCGACGGCGAGCGTCTCGCCCTGCCGCAGGCTGCGCCAGCCGAGGACGACTCCGGACTGCCGATCTGGCAGAAGCTGATGGTCTACACATCCGAGCAGGCAAGCCATGGCGGATCTCCGATCCACGTGGCGCTCGTCCGCGCCCTGCGCGAGTCGGGAGCTCCCGGGGCGAGTTGCCTACGCGGCGTGTGGGGGTTTCACGGCGATCACGACCCGCACGGCGACCGGCTGATGCAGCTTCGCCGTCGGGTTCCGGTGGTGACGGTGGCGATCGATTCGCCCGACCGGATCGGGGCCACGTTTGAGATCGTCGATCGGATCACCCACCACACCGGCCTGGTCACCAGCGAGCTTGTCCCCGCCGCCGTCCAGGTCGAGCGTGGCTCGGGGCCGGGCCAGGTCCGGCTGGCCCGGCCGGGCGTCGATGCGGCATGAGGCGGCATTCTTATGAAACTCTCAGGCTCACCTCATGGGACTCTCACCGTGGTCACCCAACCTCATCTCGTGGCCACCTTCGCCTCCCAGCCTTCCGCCGTCGAGCTGCACACGTCGCACCCCGCCCGGGTTCACCACCGCGCGGCGAGTCAGCTCCTGCTGCGAGCCACCGAGGACGGTTGGTCGCTGCTCACCCCCGACGGCGCACTCGTGATGCGAGGCTTTGGGCTGGGCAGCCGTCGCCAGTGCCTCCAGTACGCCCGCGCGCTGGGCGTATTGACGGTCGCGACCTGAACGAGAGCAACCCGCCGGCTCACCGATAGAAGTACGGGTCGAGCACGCGCACCTGAGTGATGTGGTCGACCGGCAGGTCGTTGTGCGATGCCGTCTTGCGAATCGCCTCCGGCGTCGGGGCATCGTATACGCAGAACGACGTGCGCTTGTCGTCACTCACGTAGGACTGCACCCACGTGACGCCCTCCTCGGCGTTGCGCTCGACGACTCCGCGTACCGCTTGGGCGCCTTCGTCGTTGATGGGGATCTCCAATCCATCCGGGAAGGTCCGGTGCACCAGGTAGCGCGGCATCTGCATCCTCCTGTCGTCGGGTCGAATCGGACGCGACCAAACCTACGAGGGGGCTGCGCCGATCGCATCGGGAGGCTTCCCTATGTTGCGAGAGGGTGATACCTATGTTTGAAGCGGCCAGCCGCACCGCCCGCGTGCCGGGGCGGGGACCTACTCCTCGCGCGGGACCACCCGGCTGATCTCGACCGCCGCGCCATCGTGCGTGTCCTCGAAGACGACGAACACGGTGGGCGGTCCGCCGAACCACGCGCTCGTCTCGCCCTCGCCGACGTACTCGGCCGCGCGCCGGGAGCCGTCGGGCTCGATCACCCACACCCGCTCACCCTTGTGGAACTGGCCGTCGCCGATATCAGTCATCGCGCTTGCCGCTGGAGATCGTCACGCTAGACATTCTGATGCTTTTTGACAGCTGAGGACCATGACACGTGAATCAGTTGGGCCGGCCGGGTCCGGTCGGGCTCAGCGAGTGACGCCCGCCAGTTGCGCAGGCTGGCGCTCGTGCCACGCCGTGTTCTGGGCTTCGCCGGCCCGCCAGTAGCCCCGCATCCGGCGCCGGAACCGCTTCGGCGTTTCGACGTAGAGCCGCTCGCCGACGTGCACGGCCTCTTCTTGCAGCTCGCCACGTCGATAGTCGATCAAGCGCAGTAGCTCGCCGACATCGGCGGCGACCAGGTCATCGAGTCGCTCGAGCCGCCCGTGCAGCACGGCCAGGTCGTGGTCGTCGCCGAGCAAGTCCGCCAGTTTGTGCGCCTCCTTGGCCTGTCCGCGCACGCTCGGCCCACACACGGGCTCGAGCAGGCGCAGCGCGTACCAGAGATCCTTGACCCGCTTGCGCCACTCGTGCACATGGTCGGTCGAAGGCTCCGCGCACACGCTACGAAACGCCCGGTGGCCGCGCCGGTAGATGCGGGTCAGTCCGCTTTCGATCGCCGGCCATCCGTCGGCCTTGAATCCCCAGTCGCCCACCCGCGCGCGCACAGCCGCGAGCCCCTCGACCGCGTCGGCGCCGGCGGTCGACTCGGCCGGCCGCCGCCGTCCGGCGTGCCGCTCATGCTCGAGATGCGCCCGCACGGCGGCGACGGTGCTCAAGCGGAGCTGGCCGGCGAACCGAGTCCTCAGCTCATCGAGCGTCTGCAGCTGCACCTCGGCGTCGCGAGCACCCGAGAGCGCGCGGGCGGCCGCGCGCAATGCCTCGTTCTCGCAGGAGCGCTGGTTGCTGCTCAGCGCTCCTGTCAGGAGGCGCAGCAGTGCCCGTTCCTTCTTGACGGCCTTGCGCGCGTTGTGGACGGCCTCCATCGGATCGCTGTCGATCCCCGCGCGGAGCGCATGGATGGCGGTGTCGATCTGCTCACGGGCGACGCGGACGGCAGCCTCCTGAACGCCCTCGTCGGGCCCGAAGTTGTAACTCACGGAACGTCTCCTCTCGATCTCGTTCCCTAATCGTGTACCCGGGCTGCGGCTCCCCAACCCCGGCGCCGGGCGACGGCTCGGCGCCGGGCCAGCGGTTCGGCTCGCGGTCAGCGGACGGGCGCCGGGTCCGGGACCAGGCGGGTCTCGGCCACCGCGGCACGCGTCCTGCGCGCACCCGGCAGAGCCATCGCGCCGATCACTCCGGCCACACACACCCCGGCGGCGACGAAGCAGCCGGCGTGCAGTCCATTCATGAACGCGTTCTGGACCGAATGCAGGAGCGGGAGATGCAGCTCGGCGGGCACGCGGGCAGCGACCGCGTAGCCGGCGCCGACGGAGCTCTGCGCGGTGTGCAGGGTGCTCGCCGGCAGATGGCCGGCGCCCGAGTGCAGCAGCCCCGACGCATAAAGCGTGGTGTAGACACTGCCGATGATCGCCACGCCCAGCGTGCCGCCCACCTCGCGGGTGGCGTCGTTGACGGCGGAGCCCACGCCGGCCTTGGCCGGCGGAAGGACGCTGAGGATCGATTCGGTGGCGGGTGCCGTGGTCAGGCCGAGGCCGGTGCCCATCATCACCATCTGGACGATGACCACCGCGTACGGGGTGGCCTGCCCGATCTGTGAGATCCACAGGAATGAGCCGCCGAGGAGGGTCAGGCCGATGGCGACGATCCTGCGCGTGCCCACGCGCGTGGCCAGGTTGGCCCCGATCACCGAGGCAGCCCCGATGCTCAGCGCCACGGGGAGGATCCGCGCGCCCGTCGACAGCGTGCCGTAGCCGCGGATGAACTGCATGTACTGGGTGATCAGGAAGATGAACCCGAACAGCGCGAAGAACGCGACGGTCACCGAGCCGCTGGCGGCACTGAAGGCTCGCTCCCGGAACAGCGAGATATCGAGCATCGGGTGCTCGCGGCCCAGCTCGATGCGCACGAAGGTGATGCCGACGCCCAGCGCCACGGCGAAGCCGGCCAGTGTAGGCGCCGAGTTCCAGCCCCGCCCCGGGGCCTCGATGATCGTGTAGACGAGCGCGCTGATGGCCACAGTTGCAGTCACGAGCCCGGCCCAGTCGAGCGGCGGGGTCGACGGGTCGCGTGACTCCGGCACCACGCGCCACACGGCGATGCTGGCCAGCAGGGCGACGGGTACGAGCGCCAGGAAGACGCTGGGCCAGCTGAAGTGGGCCAGCAGCAGGCCCCCGGTGACCGGGCCGACGGCCACACCGAGTCCGGTCACGGCGCCCCAGACTCCGACCGCCTTGGCGCGCTCGCTGCGGTCCGCGAACGTGTTCGTGATCACCGACAGAGTGGTGGGGAAGATCAGGGCGGCGAACGTGCCCATGGCAAACCGCGCCGCGATCAGCTCACCCGGCGAGGTGCACAGGGCCCCGATCGCGCTGGCCAGCGCAAACCCGAGCAAGCCGACCAGCAGCGCCGGCCGACGCCCGAACCGGTCGCCCAGGCTGCCGGCGGCCAGCACGAGTGCGGCGAAGGCCAGGTTGTAGGCGTCAACGATCCACTGCAGATCGCGAGTCGAGGCGCCGAGCTCGCGGGTGAGCGAGGGCAGCGCGACGTTGACGATGGTGGTGTCGATGTTGATGGCAAACGCGGCCAGGCAGACCGCGGCCAGGATCGTCCAGCGGCGGTTTCCTGAGGCGGCGAGCGAGACGTTGCGAGAGGGCTTCATGTGGTCACCTTCGATGATGTTGACAGCAGCAACACGCATAGGGTTGCACATTGGTGTGGGCGCTGTCAACATCTCATCTGGAATGCCTGAGAAATCGCCTTCTGGGAGGCGCGCCCGGCCCGCCAAAGCGAGCTATCACCACGGCAACCTCCGCCCCGCCCTGATCGAGGCCGGGCTCGAGCTCGCCCGCGAGGGCGGCCCCGACGCCGTGCTCGTGCGCGAGGCATCGCGTCGGGTCGGCGTCTCCCATAACGCTGCCTACCGCCACTTCCCCGGTCGCGACGAGCTCGTCAAGGCCGTCGGGGAGCGCTGCATGAGCGAGCTGGCCAAGCTGATGGAGAAGCTGATCGCCGAGGTGAGCGACGATGGCGACCGCATCGAGGTCGCGCAGCGGCGCCTGCGGGCGACCGGCTCGGCCTACGTCGAGTTCGCCTTGACCGAGCCCGGTCTGTTCCGGACGGCGTTCTCTGTCCCGCACCAGCTGGCTCCCTTCGGCCCCGGCGAGGGAGTGGGCGAATCCGGCCTCGGACCCTACGGGTTACTCAGCGCCCAGCTCGACGCGCTCGCGGCCGCCGGCGGCCTCGACCCCGAGCTGCGCCCGTTCGCCGAGACGACGGCGTGGTCGGCCGTCCACGGGTTCAGCATGCTGGTGCTCGAGGGCCCGCTGCGATCGCTGCCCGCCGCCGACCGCGACGCGGCACTAACCCAATTGCTTGACACGCTCGACCGAGGCTTCGCCCCACAGTGAGCCTTGTCGGGCCCGCCGGCGCCTGATGGACATTTGTTGTCCTATTGGCCATAAAGCTCCATCAGCGCCGCGCGCCTAGCCTAGCCCCGGTCGGCGAAGGCGTTCTCCAGCGCGGACGTCAGCCCGACGGCGAGCGCTCCGGTGAGCACCGCCGCGTCACCGAGCATCGACACCTCGACCTTGGGCGGAAACGGCAGGCGCTGGCCGAGGCTGGCCCGAATGGGCGCCAGCAGCAGGTCGCTGTTGGCCCCGATTCCTCCCCCGAGCACGATCAGCTCCACGTCGAGAACGGCCGAGATCGGAGTCACCTGGACGGCGATCCGGCGCGCCGCCTCGGCCACGACCTCCTCGGCCAGCCGGTCGCCGGCGCGGGCGGCGCCGAAGATCGCCGGCACCGCGTAGGGCGGCTCGAGCAACGTGGCCGCACCGGGCCGAGCCGCGGCCGCGGTGGCCACCCGGGCCGCGAAGGCCGACAGGGCGGCGGCGCACGGGTCGTTGTGCTCGTCCTCGCCGAGCGCGAAATCGATCTCCCCCGCCGCGCCGTGATGGCCGGCGACCAGCTCGCCGGCGACCACCAGACCAGCCCCCAATCCGGTTCCCACGGACACGAAGGCGAAGTTCTCGACCCCACGGCCGACGCCCCGCCAGCGCTCACCCACCGCGGCCAGGTTGATGTCGTTCTGTACGGACACGCCAACGCCGAGGCGGATCTCGAGCTCGTGCCCGATCTCCAGCCCCTCCAGGCCGGGGATGTTGGCCGCCAGGCGCGTGACACCGCCCACCTGGTCGACGACCCCGGGAACTCCGATCACGGCACCATCGATCGAGTCGGCCGACAGCTCCGAGGCGTCGATCAGCTGCTGGCGCAGCTCGGACGCGGCATCGAGCAGCTCCACCGCGTCGGCCCCCGCGGTCTCGACGTCCTGCCGCGCCCGGATGTCTCCATGGAGATCACAGATGGCGCCGCGCAGGAAACGGGCGCCCATATCGAGCCCGAGGACCAGCCTGGCCTCGGGGACCGCCTCGAACAGCGTCGCGCCGTAGCGCCCGTCGCCGTCGACCTCGCGCACCAGCCTGGCCTGCAGCAGCGAGCGCAGGGCCAGCGAGACGGTCGGCTTGGAGATACCGACCCGCCGTGAGATCTCGGCCCGCGAGATCGGAGCGGCGGAGCGGATCGTCTCGAGCACGGTGCGCTCGTTGAGCGAGCGCAGCATCGCCGGCGTGGCGGACGAAGCTGAGGCCATGGGCTGTCCTACCCGCCGAGGCGCTCGCCGGTTTTGCCATCGAAGACGTGCGCCTCGCCGGCCCGAGGCACCAGCGCCACACTCGTGCCCCGGTCCGGCGGTCGCCGGTAGTCGGTCCGCGCGATCAGCTTTGTCCCAGAGCCGGCATCGCGCGCGATGCAGAACGCGTACGCGTCGGCACCGAGCTCCTCGACGACCTCCACCTCGGCCGGAATCCCATCTGAGCCGCCCAGCTCGAACGACTCCGGACGCAGTCCGATCACCACGTCCTGGAGCCCGCGGGCACCGGCGGCCGCCACCGCGTCGCGCGGAAGCGGGACGCTCACGCCGAGCAGCTCGGCCACGCCCTCGCCGTTCAGCCGCGCGGGACACAGATTCATGGCCGGCGATCCGATGAAGCCGGCCACGAACACGTTGGCCGGCGAGCTGTAGAGCTCGCGGGGTGGCCCGCATTGCTGCAGGCGTCCATCCCGCAGCACAGCGACGCGCTGACCCATGGTCATCGCCTCGACCTGATCGTGGGTCACGTACAGCGTGGTCACGCCGAGCTGGCGCTGGAGCGCGGCGATGTCGACCCGCATCCTCACGCGCAGCTTGGCGTCGAGGTTGGACAGCGGCTCGTCCATCAGGAACACCTGCGGGTTGCGCACGATTGCGCGACCCATCGCCGCCCTTTGGCGCTCGCCACCCGACAGCTGAGCCGGCTTGCGGTCGAGCAGCGAGGTCAGGCCGAGCATCTCGGCAGCATCGCTCACGCGGCGCTCGCGCTCGGCCTTGCGCACGCCGGCCACCTTGAGCGGGAAACCGATGTTTGACCGCACGTCGAGGTACGGATACAGGGCGTAGTTCTGGAACACCATCGCGATGTCGCGGTGCTTGGGCGCAATGTCGGTCACGTCGCGCTCGCCGATGTGAACGGCCCCACCGTCTACCTCCTCAAGCCCCGCCAGCATCCGCAGTGCCGTCGACTTACCCGATCCCGACGGCCCGACGAGCACCAGCAGCTCGCCGTCCTCGAGCTCGAGGTCGAGCCGGTCGACGGCCGGCGCCTGTGCTCCCCGGAAGATGCGGGTCGCCTGCTCAAAGCGGACCTTAGCCACCGAAGTTCCTCACCGGTAAGCGGCCACTCGGGCCGGCGGCGATCGTCTGGCCGTCGCTGATGGGCGTCCCGTCGCCCTCGACGCGTACGAACGCCTCGTGCAGCTCGGCGCGCGCCCGACCTGCCGCCGTCTTGCTCGCGTCTAGTTCGTCGAGGCCCAGCAGGGCGGCGCCGACGATTGGCGCGGTGTCGGCCACGAGCACGTTAGCGCGCTCCGCGAGCGCGCGGATCCGGTCCTCGATCCGGGCGATCGCGCTGGCCGGGGCGTTTCTGAGCACGCCGCCGCCCAGCACGACGTCCGGCGCCTCGTCGATCAGATCGAGGCGGCGCAATGTCGCGCAGGCAAACGCGATCACCTCGTCGCCCAGCCGATCGACGATCTCGCGCGCGACCTCGTCGTCATCGGCGAGGGCGAACACCACGCGTGCCAGCTCGCCCAGGCGCCCCATCGGTATCTCCCTGAGATGCACCGCGCGGGCGACGTCGAACGGCTCGGCGAGCCCGAAGTACGCCGGCACCGCGCGCTCGAGGCTCGATCGCACTCCGCGGCCGTCGGCGCTACGCGACGCCGCCATCAGGGCAGCCATGCCCACGTCGTAGCCTCCGCCCCAGTCTCCGGTGATCGGGCCCAGCGAGGGGAACCTGACCTGTCGCCCGTCGGGGGCCAGACCGACGCAGTTCATGCCACCACCGCACACGACGGCGACGCCCCAACCGCGGTCGGTGCCCGAGCGCAACAGCGCGAAGGTGTCGTTGTCGACGACCAGCCGCTCGGCCCAACTCAGCCTGCCGATGGCCGCGCGCAGATCGGCCAGCTCCTCGGGGAGGTCGGCGCCCGCGACCATGATCTGCGCGGTGGCTACTTGCATTTCACCGGCCCCGAGACCGGCGTCCGACGCGGCCTCGGCCAGAAGGCCCCGCAGCAGCTCGATGCAGCCGTCCACGCCGACGTAGTGCGGCGAGCTGCGCCCGCCCCGAACGAGCGACAGCAGCTGGCCGTCACAGCGCAGCAGGGCCAGATCGGTCTTGACGTTGCCACCGTCGACGGCCAGCACCAGATCGGTCACGACGGTACCCCCGCGTTCACCTGGCCGCGCCGGCGCTCCGCTGCCAGGACCTCCTCGAGCAGCCCGTCGGCGAGCTCGTACTCCCGCACCAGGGGGTGCGCCAGCAGCGCCAGGCGCGCCGTGTCACGATCACGATTCACGGCCGCCGTGGCCGCCAGCCGCTCGTATGCGGCCACGTGTTGGACGAGGCCGAGCAGCTCGGGAGCCAGCGGGCGCTGAGGCAGGGCCACCGGCCCAGCGCGACCAATCCGGGCCGGCACCTCGACGACGTCGTCGTCGGCCAGACCGGACAGCGTGCCGGCGTTGCGCGTGTCGACCACCTGGATGTCGTCGCTGCCGGAAACGAGCGCGGCCACGAGCTGGGTGGCCGCCTCGCTGTAGAAGGCCCCGCCACGCTGATCGAGCAGAGCGGGCTTATCGGCCAGCGAGGGGTCGCGGTAGAGCTCGAGCAGCGCTCGCTCGATCTCAGCCACGGTCTGGGCGCGCGGCGTGGCGGTCCGCTGCTCGGAAACCACCGCGCGCTCGGCGTAGAAGTAGTGGAGGTAGTACGAGGGGATGGCGCCGAGAGCACCGATCACGCCCCTGGGCAGGGCGAGTTCCAGCTCCAGCGCGTCGCCGTAACGGTCCACGACGTCGGACAGCACATCGTGACCGTCGAACCACACCGATCGGATCCATGTCAGATGGTTGAGACCGACCTGATCCACAGCCACGCGCTCGGGCGTGACGCCGAGGTGAGCGGCGATCTGGCGCTGGAAGGTGATGGCCACGTTGCACAGCCCGATCGCGCGATGGCCCGCGTCGAGCAGCGCTCGCGTGACGATCCCGACCGGGTTGGTGAAGTCGATGATCCAGGCGTCGTCAGCGGCGAGGGCGCGAGCCCGAGCGGCAATCTCCAACACCACCGGGACGGTGCGCAGCGCCTTGGCCAGACCCCCGGCGCCGGTCGTCTCCTGACCGACGCAGCCACAGGCGGCCGGAATCGTTTCGTCGTCGAGACGCGCCGCCTGGCCGCCGACGCGGATCTGGATCAGCACAGCGCCGGCACCCTCCAGCGCGCGGTCCAGCTCGCCGGTCAGGGCAAACCCGCCCGCGAAGCCCTGCTGGGCGAGCATCCGGCGGGCCAGGCCCCCGACAACCTCGAGGCGCTCGGCATTGATGTCGTGGAGCACCAGCTCGTCGACATCGACTCGCTCACGCTCGCGCATCAGCCCCGAGACGAGCTCCGGCGTGTAGGTCGAGCCGGCGCCGATCACCGCCAGTTTCATCCCTTCACCCCCGTCAACGTGATCCCCTCGACGAAAGCCTTCTGGGCAAAGAAGAACAGGATGATCACCGGGGCGGTGAACACGACAGTTCCGGCCATGACCAGGTTCCAGTTGACCGAGTAGAGGTTGCGGAACTGCGCCAGCCCGACCGACAGCGTCCAGTGGGCCGGATTCTCGACCACGTAGAGCAGCGGGCCCCAGAAGTCGTTCCAGCACAGCAGGAAGCTGAACAGGGCCACCGCGGCGATGGCTGGCTTGGCCAGCCGCGCGACCACCGACAGCATGATTCGGAACTCGCCGCAGCCATCGACCCGCGCCGCGTCGGCGTATTCGGGAGGGATGGTCATGAAGAACTGCCTGAGCAGGAAGATCGAGAACGCGTCGCCGAACCAGTTGGGGATGACCAGTGGCCAGATCGTCCCGACCAGGTGCATGTGGGCGAACAGCACGTAGATCGGGATCACCGTGACCTGGGGCGGGAGCATCATCGACACCAGCACGCCGACGAAGGCAAGATTGCGTCCGCGCCAGCGCAGGCAGGCCAGCGCGTAGGCGACCGGAACGCTCGACAGGACCAGGCCGATTGTGGCCAGACCGGCGTACATAAAAGTGTTGCCGGCGTAGCGCAGCATCGGCGCTTCCCGGAACACCTGGCTGACGTTGCCGAAGTCGAACGGCTGCGGCCACAGCTTGGGCGTCAGCGACTGGGCGTTGGTCATCAGCCCGGTCAGGATCATGAACACGAACGGCGCGATGAACATGATCGCCAGCACGATCAGCAGGCTGTGCTCGGCGATCCCGATCAGCAGCCGCCGCCGCCGGACCGACCACGGCACCGTCCGGCGCACGAACGGCGCACGGATCTCGACTCCGGTTTGCTCTACGGTCGTCGCCACTACCTGACCTCACCGTGGGCGTGAACCCATCGGTTGGAGTGGCGCAGCACCAGCAGCGTGACAGCGAGCGAGACGATCAGCAGCAGCATCGACAGCGCCGCGGCGTAGCCCATGTTGAAGTAGCGGAAGCCCTGCTGATAGAGCAGCAGTGGATAGAACAGGGTCGACCCGTCCGGGTAGCCGAGCGTGATCGAGCTATCGCCGGCACCCCCGGCCGCCCCCGGAGGCGCGACCGTGCTGGCCACGTACGCCTGGTCGAAGTACTGCAGGCCCTGGATCACGGCGATCACGATCGAGAACAGGATCACCGGGCTGATCGTGGGCAGGGTCACGTACCACAGCCGCCGCAGCGCCCCCGCGCCATCGATCTGCGCCGCCTCGTGGAGGTGCTTGGGTACGTCGAGGATGGCGGCGAGGAAGATCACCATCGCGTTTCCCACCCCCCACACGCTGAGCAGCGTCAGCGATGGCTTGGCCCAGTGTGGCGACTGAAACCACAGAGGCCCGCTGATCCCGATCTTCCCCAGCAGCGTGTTGACCGGCCCGGTGGCGGGGTTGAACAGGAACACGAAGCCGAGCGTCGCGGCCACCGTCGGCACGAGCGTGGGCAGGTAGAAGATCGTCCGGAAGATCCCCACCCCGGCTTTCGCGCGCGTCACCAGCATGGCCAGACCGAAGGCGAACAGGACCTGCAGCGGCACGGCGATGGCGAGAAACCACAGCGTGTTGGAGACCGCCGGCCAAACCTCCTGGTCGCCGCTGAAGAGGTAGCGATAGTTGGCCAGGCCGATCCAACGTGGACTCGAAAGCAGGTCGTAGTGGGTGAACGACAGATAGGCGTTGTCGATCAGCGGATAGCCGAAGAACACCGCGAACCCGATGATCCACGGGCTCATGAACAGCAACACGGTCCGGCGGCGGCGCCATGCCGCCCTGCGCCGCGCCTGCCGCCGCTCGGGCGTGAGCGGCGGCAACGTCGCGCGCGACCCTGACGCGGCGGGCAGCGCGCTCACGGGGCGCACTCCGTGGCGGCCGCCCGCGCCGTCCGTCCGAGGACGGCTCGCGTCACGGAGCTTGCCCTGCGGTCGAGTTGGCGACCTGGGCGTTGATCTGGGAGTCGACGTTCTTCAGGCCCGAGACCAGACCCGACTCGGGCACTAAGCCATCCTCCCACTTGCTCTGGAAGCTCTGGAGCATCTCCTGGTTGGCGGACCCGATCGCGGTGATCGGATCGGACGCCGTATGGGGGTTCGCGAAGACCTTCAGGAAGGTGTCGAATTGTCTGTTGTGCGTCAATGCCGGATCGGTCAATGACGAGGTGAGCGTGGGCACGTTGCCGAGTCCGACGGCGAACTTATCGATCGCGTTCGTGTTGAAGGCCAGATATTTCGCCAGCAGCCATGCCGCGGCAGGATTGGCCGCCCCCTTGGGAATCCCCATCACGTTGCCGGTCGTGTAACCGGCGCCGTAGAGCGATGGCGTCGAATCGGCGACCGGCGCCGGTGCGGTGCCGTAGTCGATGTTGGCGTGGTCTGACTTGATGAACTGCACACGCCACTCGCCGTCGAGCTCCATGGCGATCTTGCCCGTCTCGAAGTCATTGGAGGGCGAGAACTCATCGCCGGCGCCGGCCAGGAACCTCGTCAACTTGCTGGCCCCGTAGTAGTTGATGAGGTCCTTGTCCCAACGCATATACGCGGCCCAGCTCGGGTCCGTGCCCAGCGACGACTTGCCGTTCTCGTCCCAGTGGGCATCCCACAGAGGCGCGTAGTGGGCCGCGGGGTTCTCGTAGAACGAGCTGGTGGGAACAAACCCGGCGACCTTGATCGATCCGTCCGGGTTGAACTGAGTCAGCTTCTTGGCGTCCGTGGTCAGCTCGGAGAACGTCCTGGGCGGCGAGTTGATGCCGGCCTTGGCGAACAGGGTCTTGTTGTAATAGAGGCCGTAGGCATCCGCAAGGTCGGGGAGCGCGCACCGATCCCCGTTGAATTCGGTGTACCCCCGGACCGCGGGTGGGACAAGGCTCATGTTGATGTGGTCGCGGGTGATGTACGGACCCAGGTTGATCCACGCCCCGGTGCCGCAGTACTCCCCTAGGTTGTCGGCGGACTGCGACATCGTCAGGTCCGGCGGACTGCCGCCACGAATCGCGGCGACGATTTTGTCATCGGTGATCGCGCCGACGGTCTTCACCGTGATCGTCGGGTAGAGCTTGTGGAAGTCTGCGATCACGCTGTTCATCACCGCCGCCTGGCGCGCGGTGAAGGGATGCCAGAACGTGATCGTGACCGGCTTGCCGTTGTACCGCGGTGGGCCGCTCGATCCGCCACTCGAGCCTGAGCTCGAGCCCGAGCTCCCGCCGCACGCGCCAACCGCCAGCCCCACGAAGGCCACCGTCAGAACTGCCGCATACCGTCGCATTCGCCGCTCCCTCCGATACCACGCGGATCGTGAAGTAGTTAGGAACCTTTCCTCAGGTTGAATCTAGCCACGTCGAAAGGCGCCTGTCAAGGGCTCCCGGTGGGCGCCTGATTGTGTTCTTGTAAAGAGCGCTTACAAGCGTTACGGTTTTGCCGTGGCCTCCGCGCCGCTCAGCCGACTCGAGATCGAGACTCGCGAGCAGGGCGAGATCCTTGCCGCCAGGACGGATCCGGGGTGGGTGGCGGCGGCGGCGGCCGCCGGTCTGCTCGCCCGCGACGACGTCGACCACATCGTCATGGCGGCTCGAGGCACCTCGGACAACGCGGCTCGCTACGCCCAGTACCTGCTCGGGATGGCCGCCCGCCTGCCGGTCGGGCTGGCGGCGCCCTGGCTGTACTCGGCGCCCCGGCCACCGCTGCTGAGACGCGGGGCGGTGCTGGCAATCTCCCAGTCGGGTCGCTCGCCGGACATCCGCTGTGTTCTCGCCGCCGCGCGGGCACAGGGGCGCCCGACGGTCGCGCTGACCAACGATGTCGCCTCGCCGCTCGCCGCGGAGGCCGACGTCGTGGTCCCGCTCCTGGCCGGTGATGAACGGTCGGTCGCGGCAACGAAGACCTACCTGGCCTCGTTGCATGCGATCGCTCAGATCGCCTGCTGCCTGCATGAGCAGCCGGACGACGGCGCGTGGTTTGACCGGCTGCCGGCGCTGGTGCAGGACACGGTGCAGGAGCAGCTCTCGTCGCGCAGCCGCTTCGATCCGCTCGATGGGGTGTCATTGCTGACCGTCGTGTCACGCGGCCTCGAGCTGGCCACCGCCTACGAGACCGCGCTCAAGGTGCGCGAGCTGAGCGCACTCGCCGCTGAGGCGTTCTCACTTCCCGACCTGCTCCACGGGCCGATTGCCGCCCTGCGCCAGAGCGGCGCGCTGTGGCTCATCAGTAGCGCGGGGCATGATCAGCCCGACCGCCGCGCGTTCGACGCACTGCGGGCCGGCGCCGGCCTGAGCGTGGCGGTGTCCGACGACCCCGAGCTCCTGGCTGCCGCCGACCTGCCAATCCAGATTCCCCCTGCCCTGCCGCCGTGGCTGGCGCCCATCCTGGCGGTCATCCCCGGCCAGGCCGCGGCGCTCCGCCTGGCCGAACTGCGGGGCGTGGACGTCGACCAGCCGCACGGCCTCCACAAAGTTACGCTGACGTCGTGATGCCCTCTCGCCGCGCGATCAATTGTCTGGCCGCCGCGCTGATGTTCGCGGCCGTGACCGGCGTGATCGCCGCGGGGGCCAGCACGCGGAAGGCGTCCTGGGCCAGAAAGGCCGTGGCGACTAAAGCGTTCATCCGCGTCGACCAGCTCGGTTATCCCGCCGCGGCGGCCAAACGCGCGTACCTGCTCTCAGCCGTCGCCGCAAACGGGGCAACCTTCGTGGTGAGGACCTGGCCAGGCGGCGTCGTCGTGGCCTCGGGCCGTGTCGGCGGCTCGACGGGCGCGTGGAGCCGGCGCTTCGCCCACGTCTACCCAATCGACTTCGACCGCCTCACCAAGCCCGGGAGATATGCGGTCGCGGTGTCGTCGCTATCCGCGTCCTCTCCCCCGTTTCCGATCGGATCACCCGTGCAGCTGTATCGGCGCCCGCTCCGCAACGCGCTGTCGTTCTACGAGAACGAGCGCGACGGGCCCGACTTCATTCGCTCTCGGCTGCGTACGGCTCCCGGCCACCTCAACGACAGGCGCGCCCGCGTGTATCGGACGCCCAAGGTCAACGGCGATGGCGCGTTCAGGGGTGACCTGTCGCCGCTGGGCTCGACGATCAACGCCTCGGGCGGCTGGTGGGATGCCGGCGACTATCTGAAGTTCCTCCAAACGACCAGCTACACGGTGGCCATGCTGCTGATCGGCGTGCGCGACTTTCCCCGCGAGATGGGTGCGGCGGGCGCCTCGAACTTCACCCGCGAGGCCCGCTTCGGCGTTCAGTGGCTGCTGCGAATGTGGAACGACCGCACCCGCACGCTCTACTACCAGGTTGGGATCGGCGATGGCAACGACAAGACGATCAGCGACCACGACATCTGGCGGCTGCCTCAGGCCGACGATCGCTACGGCGGGCACAACCCGCTCTACCGGTACATCCGCCACCGGCCCGTGTTCCGCGCCGGTCCGCCCGGCTCGCCGGTCAGCCCCAATCTGGCCGGACGCGATGCGGCCGCGTTCGCGGAGTGCTTCCAGGTCTTCCACCGCACCGACCGACGGCTGGCCGACCGCTGCCTGCGATCGGGAGAGCACATCTTCGCCTTGGCCAACCTCCACCCACGGCGCCTGCTCACGGCGATCCCCTACGGCTTCTATCCGGAGACCGAATGGCGCGACGATCTCGAGCTGGGCGCCGTCGAGCTCGCCAATGCGCTGGCCGACGGCCGACTGCCCAGCGGGTTACCGCACCGAGATCCGCGCTTCTACCTTCGATCCGCGGCGGGGTGGGCTCACGCCTACATCGCCCACCTCGACGACAACATCGACACCCTGAACCTCTACGACGTCAGCGGTCTGGCCCATTACGAGCTGTATCGGACGATTGGGCGGTTCGGCGATCCCAGCCGGCTGGCCGTGACTCGGGGGGCGCTGCTCGCGGGACTGCGCAAGGAGCTGAACTCGGCGTCGGCAATCGCTCGCCGGGACCCGTTTGGCTTCGGCTATCCGTGGAACGTCGAGGACACCGGTTCGCACGGCTTCGGCCTGTCGGTGATGGCCAGCGAGTACGCCAGCCTGACCGGCAGCCGAGCCTTCAGCCGCCTGTCGGTGCGCTGGCTCGGCAATGTCCTCGGCGCCAACGCGTGGGGCGTGTCGCTGGTCATCGGCGACGGCACGACGTTCCCCGACTGTCCCCAGCACCAGGTGGCGAACATCGTCGGGTCGCTCAACGGAACCAGCCCGGTGCTCGCCGGCGCGGTGGTCGAGGGCCCGAGCGATGCCGCCACCACGGGTCTTGTCGACCACATGCGCCGCTGCCCGGCCAAGCGGGGTGACACCTTCGCCCGCTTCAACAGCAGGGCCGTCTTCCGCGACAACGTGCAGTCCTATTCCACCGTCGAGCCGGCAATCGACCTGACCGCGTCCTCCCCGCTGGCCCTAGCCTGGCAGATCGGATCGCCCCGGCCGCTGGGCCGCGGATGACCGACCCCCTCGTCGTCGTCGGCGTCGCCCCGCATCCCGACGACGAGATCCTGGGCGCCGGAGCCACGCTGATGGCCCTGCGCGACGCCGGCTGGCGCGTCGTCATCCTGGCCTGCAGTCTCGGACGAGCCGCCGACCGTCAACGGCGCCGGGCCGAGCTCATCGAGGCATGTCGCGTCGCGCATTTTGAGCTCGTGATCGCCGACCGCGCGCCGCCGATCCAGGTCGCGGACGATCTCGCGCTGGTGCAGAAGGAGCTGCAGCAGAGCATCGCCGATGCGATGACGCAGACCGGAGCCCGGCTCCTCGTCGGTCCTTCACCCCACGACGGCCACCACGGCCACGAGGTCGTCGGCCGGGCGATCTGCGATGCCGTGGAGAGCCACGGGCAGCCGTGTCAGGTCATGTTCTGGGCACTCTGGGGCGAGCTCGCGCTGCCGAACCTGTTCGTTCCGTTCGCCACGACGCGACTCGAGGAGCTCCAGCGCGCGCTCGCCGCCCACGCCGGCGAGCTCGCTCGCACCTCCTTCGACCGGCTGCTGGCGGCCCGGGCGGCGGCCAACGCCGTCTTGGGCCCCGAGCGCGTGTTCGGATTCGGGTCGCAGGGCGGGTCAGACCGCCTTGCCGAACTCCTCACCAGCGTCACATGGAACCCGGACGCGGGTTGGCGGCTGACGGCGGCAAGGCGCCTGGATCCGTCACGTCCACTGGCCGACGGTGACGGGCCAGAGATCGGATGGTGGCTCCGCGCCCCGAGCGCTCGTGCCCAGCTCAGTGGTGCGCGTACGCCCGTTCCCACGCATCCAGATACGCCTCGGCCGAGTTGAACAGGAACGGAAGCGCACGTCGCCCCGCGGTCGTCCGCTGCATATCGGCGATCAGATCCGCCATCAGCCCGAAGTGGGCCACGCCGTCCTTGTTGAGATCGAAGGTTCTCGTCCCGGTTCGCTCCCGGGCGAAGCTGACGCTCCCGTCGTAGGAGCGGAACGGGTAGCGAAGCGGATGCTGGGCGGCATCGGGCCGCGGCCCGGGCAGCGAGCTGAAGCCGCCCGTGTCAGTGCCGATGCCCACCCCGACGAAGCGGTGATGGTCGTGCTTGGCCATGGCCAGGATCTTGGCGGCCAGCGTCGGAGCGATGTCCGGGGTGACGGCGGCGAAGCCGCCGAGCTTGTAGAGGCGGACCAGCTCGCCCGACGTCCACTCCCCGCCGGTGCCGTTGTGGCTCGAGATCAGCGGGTAGTGGGCCTGGGCCGCCATCGACAGGACCTCGTCGCGCGCCGGCTCGCTGAGGTGGTCGACCTCGATCAGCATGTGGTTGGCCATCAACCTCCGGATGAGATAGCGCCCGAGCGAGCTGAGTCCGCGCGAGTTGCACTGCAGGCCCGCGGGATAATTCGGCATCGGATGCTGGGCGAGCGCCTTCGCGGCGGGGAAGAACGCCGCCAGCGCCTTCAGCAGCGACTGACTGAGCGTCTGAACCTCGACCCCCTGGCCCGGCCCGGGACAGCGCGAGGTCTTGAAGTAGCTGCCGGTCTGAAATCGATTCAGGATGTTGATGAACACGCCCTTGGTGCCGCCCTCGAGCGCCGCCCCACCGAACGCGTTGTTGATCCAGTGAGCCACGAACATGCCCCGAACGCCCAGCCGCTTATAACGGGCGATGCCGTGGTTGATGTCCGCGCGCGTGCACTGAGGTTTCCCCTTGAACTCGCTGCATCCGAACAGGTCGGAGGACTCGATCCCGATCAGCACCGCCAGCTTGCCCGACTCCATCACTCGCCGGGCCTGCGCCGGGTTGTACACGAGCCGGAACCACCCGCGCCCGGGCCCGCCGTTCTGAGCGTCGACGTAGTTCTGCAGGCCCTTGAGCGTCGCGATCTGCGCCTGCACCGAGGCGGTCTCCGAGCAGTTCTTGGTGCGCCGGCGGGGCTCGATCCGGCAAATGGGCTCATCATCGGCGGTCTGGGCGACCATCATCCGCATCCCGGCCCGCCACACCCGCTCGATCCACACGTAGTAGGCCTGCTGGTGGGTCATCGTGTTGTAGATCGGCCAGCCGACGAAGCTCGGCCACCCATGCGTGTCGTGGGTCCCCACCGGTACCCCGGTCCGCAGCAGGTTGCCGGTCAGGTCGAGCTTGCCATCGACGCCGTGAATCTCCACGTCGCGCCCCAGCGCGGCGGGAATGCCGAACCGGTCGTAGGGCTCGCCGGAGATCACATCGCCGCCGGCGCGCATGTTGGCCGTGACGTGGACGTGATCGTCGATGAAGCCAAAGATCTTTCCGTGCCTGACCACTGTGCCCCGCCCGTGAAGCGTCGCGCCCACCTCGGCCTCGGGAAACGCCTTACAGCCCGTGGCGGGCACGAGGCGCAGCAGCGTTTTGTGGCTGGTCGCGCCGGTCATCACTAGCCCGCCGGCGGACCCCTGGACGGCCAATCGTTTCCGGCTCGCCGTCGACCGAAGTGCGTACGTCCCGGAGTCACCCGCCGGCTGCGGGGCAAACTCGCTACGGGGCCCGGCTGACGACAGCCGCTGCACCGTCCGATTGGCGGCGACGCTGAGCAGCCCGCCCTGATCGTCATAGAGCATGAAGGTGCCGAGACCGGTCGCCTCCAGGAAAAAGCGCGAGGCGCTCGCCTTCGTCGACGCGCTGGCCGCGTACGTCGACGGGCCGGTCTGGACGATGAAGTGCCCGCTGCTCAGCGACCTCAGCGCGATACAGCGATTGGCCAGGGCGAACACCGACCCAGTGGGCGCCACGGTGTCGCGGCGGCCGGAGGCCGTGGCGCTGACCAGCCCGGCGACACCACCTCCGACGACGACGGCGATGACTGTGATGCGCACCCAGACTCCGCCGTGCGGCCTGCGCAGAATCCTCGACATACCTCCTCCACTCTCCGTGCCGGTGGCGGCTACGGATGGTAGTGAACGCCTGAGCCTCCTACGCGAGCTGGATGTGGTCGGCCTCGGCGGGGCCGGGGAACGGCCGGGTGAGCCCGAACCGCAGCAGCGTCGATTCCGGAACGCCCTCGACCCCGGGGGTGTCCGACGCCTCCCCGCGGGTGTGGGGGTCGTCCGAGAATCCCCCGACCTCGACCGAGTGCTGCGGCGTGCGGTAGCCGGAGAGCCCGATCAGATGCAGGTGCAGGGCTTTGCCGAGGGCGTCAAGCCGAGCCGCAATCTCGGGCTCCTCCCCCACGCTGTAGTTGGTGCCGGGCGCCGGGAAGAAACCCCATTCGCCACCGTGGGGCACGAAGCCGCCGGTGGGTATCCCGGCTCCGCCCGACGGGACCGGCGATGATGAGAACGAGGCCTGCTGCGCCGCGAGCGCCTGCGCCTGCAGGACGGCGAGTCGGTGCTTGACCTGGTTCAGCTCGGCCTGTTTGCCGGCGCGATCGCGGGCCACGCTGCGCTCGTGCTGGAGCACCGAGAGCTGGATGTTCGCCACCTGGTCGCGCTCGATCAGCACGGCCGAGGTGACCCGCCGCTGCCGGCTCTGGGCATCGGTGAGCCGCGCGGTCTGCGCGGCCACCTGTCGCTTGATGTCGATCACCCGCTTGACCGCGAGCGTGTTCTGGTTGGACACCGCCCGTAGCTGCCGAACACGATCGAGCAAGTCCGTGAAGCCGCTGGCCTCGAGGATCACGCCGACCAGGTTTGGCGTCGGCGACTCGTATTGCGCAACCAGCTGCGTGGCCAGGATACGCCGGCCGCGACTCAGATCGGTCTTCAGCAGCGCCAGCCGACTGCGGCTGGCTGACAGCTGGTTCTGGATCTTGGTCAGGAGGGCCTGCTGAACATGCAGGCTGTTCTCCAGGCCGGACAGGCGGCTGCGCAAATCGCTGAGCCGGCCCTCATAGGTCTGGATTTGCCCGTTGTCGGCACCGATGCTCTGCTGTAGCTGCTGTTCGCGCCCGGCCAGATCGCCGGCGCTGGGCGGTGCCGCGGCCAGCGGGCCGACCACCGCGCACCCCACGACAACCGCGATCACGGCACCGCGAGTCGCAGCGCACCGAACCAATCGAGCGACAAATGAGGCGGCGAACAGACGGGGCAAACCGGCAGGCGAAGCTAGCAGTCAGATCCGCCCGCTCAGAACCCCGCAACCGGGCTTGCAGAGCGCCGTCGATCGTCGGAGCTTCGACGATCTGGGGGCGCCGCTGCCAAACTCTGGCCGCAATGACCGGGTTTGCCAAGCCGGTTCTGGCCGCTGCCATCCTCTCGATCGTCGTCGCCGCTTGCGGGGCAAGTTCCTCCAGTGCACCCTCTTCCAGCGCGCCGCACACGACCACTGATCCTGTGCCGCAGGCCCAGCCGCAGGCCGTGGAGCCGGTGGCCGGAGTGGGCTCAGCGTCTTCCTCCGCCGCTCAGGCGGGGACGGGTTCGGTGTCGCTCGGGGATGTCAACGCCCACGCCCCGCCCCTGTCCCAGATCAAGAAGGAGCTGGCGGAGCTGAACCTGTGCGGCGGCCTGTCGACCGGGAGCGGCAATGCGGCGCCGCTGGTCGGAGCCTCGGGTCCGGGATTCGTTGCCGATCCGGGCACGAGCCAGACCGAGGGCCAGCTCCCGATTCTCACGGCGCGGCTCGACGCCCTCGGCAAGGCGCTCGGCGTGACGATCTACGGCATCAGCGGCTACCGCACGCCTGCGCACAGTGTCGCCGTGGGTGGATTTGCCGACGATCCCCACACCAAGGGGGAGGCCGAGGACATCGGCGTCAACTCGCTGCTGCGCTCGAGTGCGGCCCAGATCAGCGAGGCCGAACTGGCCAAGTTCGGCCTCTATCGGCCCTTCGATCCCTCGGATGATCCCAATAACACTGAGGTCAACCACATCCAGCTGATCCCCTCGGGCGGCCCCGTGCCGCTGCCTCAGGTGACCGCGGCCTGGAACCCAGATCCACGCTGCCGGTAGTTCAGCCTGGAGGAAGCGGCCCGGGGCTGTCGCCCTCGGAGAGCGCCCTGCGCCGGCGGCGAGCCCGCACGAGGGCGAGACGGTCGACCGCGATGCCGAGCACGAAGCCGATGACAATGACCAGAATCAGCGGTGTCTGCCCGCTGGTCACGATCCAGTTGACCTTCACATCGCCGAAGTTGAGCACGGCGAAAACCGCCAGGAGGCCACCGAGGATCGCCGCTGCGATCAGCCGCGCCCGGTCGCGGCCAGTGCCGATCGTCTTGTTCTGACTGGTCGTCTGAGAAGCGGGGGGCGGTGAATCGGCCATGGACCTTTATAACGGGGCGCCGGCATTCATTCCAACGATTCCGGCGATTATCACCAGAATCGTTGGACTCACCGCGATCATCTAGCCTTCACTCGGGCGTAGATGCGGCTGATCCTCAACATCATATGGCTGGTCCTGGCCGGGTTCTGGATGGCCATCGCGTACCTGCTGGCGGCGATCGTGTGCTTCATCCTCATCATCACGATCCCCTTCGGGATCGCTGCACTGCGGATCGCGGGGTTCGCGTTGTGGCCGTTCGGCCGGACGCTCGTGCGCAAGCCGGGCGCCGGCGTGGCCTCGGGCGTGGGCAACATCATCTGGCTGATCCTGTTCGGCTGGTGGCTCGCGCTGGGCCATCTCATCACCGGGATCGCGTTGTGCATCACGATCATCGGGATTCCGCTGGGGCTGGCCAACTTCAAGCTGATCCCGGTATCCCTGCTGCCGCTCGGCCGCGAGGTGGTCTCGATCGACGAGGCGCGCGCCCACGGCTGGGACACCGACATCAACGTCGGCTGAGCAGACGGGCCGCCAGGCGGCGACCCGCTGCCCACTTCCCAGGACTGTGGATCAGGTCCCGAACTTCGCGTGGCATGTCTCGATTGCCGACACGTTGGTGCCCGCCGAGGCGACACATGCGGTCAGCTTCTGCGCGGGCGATCGGCGGAGGCGAAGAACTCGATCGCGCAAAGAAACCCCCGGTCGCCGCGCACCGGAAAGCACAGAGCTGTAGGCAGACCTGAGTCCTGGGCGGCGGCGCGACGGGGTAGGCGCTGATTACCTCGATGCTCGAGAGCCACATTGCCGTGCCCGCCTTCCACACCTGGCCGGCCTGGTGGTCGTCGACGAGAAGCACACGCACTCGGTCATCTTAGGTCGAGCATGGACCCTCGCAGGGGGAACCAATCGGTGTCTGGAGGGTCGGTTATCCGCCAATCGCCCACCTCGCCTGGTGGCCGGCCTGCGGATGGATCAGATAGCGTCGGGCGCGTGGTTTGCACGCTTATCGACAGCCCATGCTGACGCTGATCGCGGCCAACCTACGCCGACGGACCGCCCGCACCGCCCTGACCGCGGCCGGCATCGCCGTCGGGGTCGCGGCAGTAGTCGCTCTGCTCGCGCTGTCGGCCGGGCTCAATGCCACAGCGGGTCAGCTGGTGCACCTGGGTCGCGCGGATCTGGGCCTGTTCCAGCGCGACGCGGGCGACCCGACGTCGTCGGTCCTGCCACTGTCGCTGGTCGCCCGGGTCAGGGCGCAGCCCGACATCATCGACGCCACGCCGATCCAGCTCGTCGTCGGGGCCGTGCCGCGCGCGCGGTCAGCGATCGTCTTCGGGATCGACCCGGGCGGCTTCGTGGCGCGCCGGTTGGTGTTCTCGGCCGGTGGCGCGATCAGCCACGACATGGTCGACGTGGGCGATCTGCTGGCCGACCAACTCCACCTCCACCCCGGCTCGCCGCTCCAGATCGGGCATCGCACGTTCCAGACCGCGGGCATCTTCCACTCGGGGATCCCCTTCGAAGACCAGGGCGCCATCACGACGCTCGCCGACGCCCAGGCCCTGGCCGGTCGAACGCCCCAGGAGGTGACGACGGTCGCCGTCAGGCTCGCTCCACAGGTCACGCCCGCCGCCGCCGAGCGGAGCCTGGCCAAGACGTTCCCCGGGATCTCGGCGATCTCGGACCCGAGTGAGGCGATCCGGGCCGGGGCGAACAGTGAGCTCATCAGCAAGGCCGTCCTACTGATCGTCGTGCTCGCGCTGATCATCGGAGTGCTGGCCGTCGCCAATACGATGCTTGCCGCCGTTCTCGAGCGCCGTCGCGAGCTGGCGCTTCTGGCCACGATCGGATGGAGCGGATCGCAGTTGGGGAGGCTGGTGCTCGGCGAGGCGATCGCGGTCAGCCTGCTGGGTACCGCCGCCGGCCTCCTCCTCGGACTCCTGGCCAGCGGCCTGCTCCCGGCCGCGCTCGGGCTGCAGAGCTTCATCTCGCCGGAGCTGACCGCCTGGGGTCTTGGCCGAGCGGCGTTGATCGGCGTGACGATCGGGGTGCTGGGCGCAGTGTTCCCGATCTGGCGCGTGACCCGTATGTGGTCCGCGACCGCGCTCTCCTCGCCGTAGGACCGAGGGTTGCCTCAGACGACACGGCCGTCCGCCAGCGCCACGACCCGGTCGGCCCGCTCCGCCACGGCCAGATCGTGACTGACCACGACCACGGTGGTGCCGTAGCGTTCGCGAGCCCGCCCCAGCAGGTCAAGGGCGCGGCGGCCGCTGGCTGAATCGAGCGCTCCGGTCGGCTCATCGGCGAGCAGGAGCCGGGGGTGGTTGGCCAGCGCCCGTGCCAGCGCGACCGCTTGGCGCTGCCCCCCCGAGAGCTCGGACGGAAGATGCTCGGCCCGGTCGGCCAGCCCGACCTCGGCCAGCAGCTCGGCGCTGCGCCGGCGCCGCTCGCGGTGGCCGGCTCCGGCGGCCAGGAGCGCCGCCTCGACGTTGCGCTGGGCACTCAGGTAGGGCAGCAGCAGATTGTCCTGGAACACGAAGGCGACCACGCGGCGCCGAAACTCTGTCGCGTGTCGCGGTGCGGGCACGGGCTCGCCGGCCACGGTGATCGTGCCGGCGTCGGGCCGGTCGAGGCTTCCGATCAGATTGAGCAGCGTGCTCTTCCCGGATCCCGACGGGCCCGTGATGGTGACGAACTCCGCCGGCGCGATCGACAGCGATATCCCGCGCAGCGCCTCGATCGGTCCGAACGCCTTTCTCACACCGTCGACGCGGACGTCGGCGCCGGACCCGGGCGACTTCTCAGATCCCGCTCCGTCGCCACCGGGACCGGGAGCATAGGGTCGGCTGGGAGCGGTCATTTGGCGACGGTGACCGGCCAGGTGAGCGTCGCCGATCCCCGGGCCGTGTGGACCACGGCGCGGACGCCCAGCGGGTGGCCGACCGCTTCGGCGGGGAACCGCAGGACGTCGTGCCAGCGTCCCTTGGTCAGCGGGTGCGTGGGCGGCGTGTCGTGTCCCACGACGGTTCCGGCGAACACGAACTCGATCTCGACCCTGCCCGACAGTGGATGGCCGGACGCGTCGGTCACGCGCACTGAGTAGATCCAGGGCCGGTCGACCACGGGAGTGTGATCCTGGGCCCGGAGCACGGCGCGAACGGGCCCGCTGGAAACCGATGCCCCACCGCCGCCCGCCGCCGCGGGCGGCACGGTATTGGTGCTGGTGCCCGCCGAGCTCGCGGAACTCGATGACGAACCGTTCCCGCAAGACGAGATCGTCACGGCGATGCAGACCGCGAGCGCCTGAACGCTGAGCCGGCGCATGGCAAGATCTTACGATGGCCTTGTCGGCGTGCACGCACACGAGCGCGGGATCGCGTGGACGCCTCACCGCTGCAACCTGACGAGCTCCGGGAGTGCCTTGAGCGCTCCCACGAGGTTCCTGTCGACGTCCGCGAGACGCACATCTCATGGGTGCTGTTGACCGAGCAGAAGGCCTACAAGCTGAAGAAGCCGCTGGTCCTCCCGTTCCTGGACTATGGGACGCCCGAGCGCCGCCGGGAGATGTGCGACGCGGAGGTGACCCTGAACCGCCGCCTGGCGCCCGATGTCTACCTCGGTGTCAGCGGGGCGATGCGCACGCCGCACGGTGTCGAGCTCGGCGACGCAGACGACCCGACGGCGGTCGATTACGTGGTCGAGATGCGCCGCTACGAGGAGGCCCAGACCGTCGCCTCCCTGCTGGCGCGCGGGGAGCTGCGCGAAGCCGACATCGCCGCCGTCGGACGGCAACTGGCCAAGTTCCACGCTCTCTGTCCAGCCGTCCGGGACGCCGAGCCGGGCGCCTGGCGGACCGAGCAGCGCATTTCTCGCAACCTCGACGAACTGGTCGGTGTCGCAACGGTTCGTGCCGAGCGCGCGCGAATTCGCGTGCTCACCCGCTTCCTGGGAGCGTTCATCGACGTCCACGCGGAGACACTCGACAAGCGCACGGCGGCCGGGCTGGTCCGCGAGGGCCACGGCGACCTGCGTGCCGAGCATGTGGTGATCCCTCGCGACGGCGGGGAGGTCACGGTCGTCGATTGTGCCGAGTTCGATGCCGGGCTGCGGACGCATGACGTCGCCGACGACCTCGCCTTCCTCGTCATGGATCTCGTCGCGCTCGGTGGCGAGCGCTTCGTGGCGCCGCTGGTCGATGCCTACCGCGCCGCCGGTGGTGGATGCGGCGAGGACCCGCTCCTGGCCTTCTTCGCCGTCCATCGCGCCCTGGTGAGGGCGAAGGTGATGCTGGTTCGGGCCAAGCAGATTCCGGCCAGCAGTCCCGAGCGCGGACGGGCCAGCGCCCACGCGCGCGAGCTGCTGGCCGTGGCCGAGCGATTCTCGTGGCGGGCCCGGCTGCCGCTGGCGATCGTCGTCTGCGGCGGCCCCGCGAGCGGCAAGTCCCACCTAGCGGGGGCCATGGCCCGGGCGGCGCGCCTACCCAAGCTGGGCTCGGATGCGCTGCGCAAGGCTCTGGCCGGGATCGGGCCCACCGAGCGAGCCGACCCGCAGACCTACAGCGAAGAGTTCAGCCGCGCGACTTATGCCGAGCTTGGCCGCCGCGCGGCGGGCGAGATCGCCGACAACGGCGGCGTCATCGTCGATGCCACGTTTCGCCGCCGCGAGGACCGCGCCGCGTTCGCCGACGGTTTCGCCGATGCCGCGCCACTCGTGTTCGTGCAGTGCACGGCGCCGGCCGCCGTGCGCGCGCAGCGCGCCGCCCAGCGCCAGCGCGACCCCGAGCGAATCTCGGATGCAACGCCTCGGATCGTCGAGCGCGAGAGCGAGCGCTGGCAACCGCTCGACGAGGTACCGGCCGCCTCGCATCTGATCCTCCGCACCGACCGCGCCGTCGAGGCGATCGCCGACGACGTGATCGCGCTACTCGATGAGCGGCTTGGCCGCCCCTGACAGCGCGAGGCCGACGGACAGCGACGGCCCTCTTTTCGCGCCCTCACCGCTTACGCTATGCCGGGATGGGAGCGATCACGATCCAGTTGGAGCTGCCCCACCAGTTCCTCGATGTACCGGGGCAACGCGCCGGCTTCGTCCTGCTGGCCGGCTTCCTCGGCTCGTTCCTGTTCATCCGCACGAGCGCACGGTTGATGCGCAGCCCGAAGGTGCCGTGGTGGCCCGGCAGCGTGACGACGAGCAGCGGCCTGCACCTCCACCATCTCGTCTGGGGAATCGTGCTGCTTCTGATCACCGGCCTGCTGTCGTTCGTGACGGCCAACCGGAGCCCGTGGAACGAGATCCTCGCCGGCCTGTTCGGGATCGGAGCCGGGCTGACGCTCGACGAGTTCGCCCTCTGGGTCCACCTCAGCGACGTCTACTGGAGTGAGGCGGGGCGCTCGTCATTCGATGCTGTCGTAGTCGCCACCCTGATTGGCGGCCTGATCGTACTCGGGGTCGCGCCCTTCGACCTGGCCAAGGGCACTTCCTCGGTGGACACCCTGGCAATCGTGGTCCTGGTCGATGTCCTGTTCGCCACCATCGCCATTCTCAAGGGCAAGCCGTTCCTCGGTCTGTTCGGTCTGTTCGTACCCTTCATCTCGATTTGGGGCATCGCTCGCCTCGCTTCCCCCCACTCGCCGTGGGCACGGTGGCGCTATCGGGCGGGCAGCAAGAAGCTGGAGCGCTCGAAGGCACGCTGGGAACGGATCGAGGCCAGGCGGCGGCGGATCTCGGATGCCATCGCGGGCGCCCCGGCCACACCCAGCGAGCAGCACGACTCTGCCTGAGCCGCCCTGTTGGCTACGCCACCGATTTGGCTTCAGGGAGGCCGCGCGCCTCGAGCTTGGGGATGGTCCGCTCCACGGCGTCGAGGAACATCTCGCTGATCAGCGCGTGCACCTGCTCGCGCGTGGCGAATCCACGCAACCATTGCCCGCACGCCGACTCGACCATCGCCAGCACCGCCCGCAGCGCAATGCGGGAGATCTGGGTGTCGGAGATGAGGTCGGAATTGGCGCCAATCATCCGGGCAACGGCCACCTCCCGCCCGGCGTCGAGGACCTCGCGGATGTGGGTGTCGGGGATCCCGCCCGACTGGCCGGCCAGCGCCAGCCACGTCTCGCGATTGGAGGCCATCAGGTCGAGCAGGGCGTCGACGTTCCGGTTCACGCGCTCGGTCCGGCTGATCCCCTCGACGGCTCCAGGGATCTCGACCCCCTCGGCCGCGAGCTCGCCGAGGACGGCCAGATAGATCTCGCCCACGCTGCCAAAGTAGTGGTGGACGAGGGCACGCGTGACTCCCGCTTCACGCGCGATCGCGGCGACCGTGACCTCGGCATACGGGTGCGTTGCGAACAGCCCGCGCGCGACGTCGACTATCTGGCGTCGTCGTGCCTGGGGTGCCAGGCGGGTCCTTGTCTTAGTGGGCATTGCAGGCAGAAACTTATTTGACAGAGCGTCAATAGTCGGCTAGAGTTCGGGCTTACGCCGGGGGCATGCCGTTACATCAGCTTAGCCAGCGAACATCGCCGGCCTTGAATCGGCGCCGTGGCCGCAACCCGAAGACATGAACCATCCGTGGAAGGAGTCTGATGTTTCGTAAACCGCCCGCATCGGTGGAGCGCAGACGCGGTCGCTGGCTGATGGCCGCGCTCGGCTGCGGGCTCACTGTGTCCGCCGGCGTCGCTGTCGCCGCCACGCCCGCCATTCCGATCGAGAGCACGGGGCCGAAGCCAACCCTGCCCGTCTTCATCGGCAAGGCGGCGAAGTCCGACCCGGTACCCGGAGTTCCGCCCGCCTGGCAGAGCCCGTTCATGGCCACCAACCCGCGCAACAGCGTCCACAACGACTCCTGGCAAAGCGACAACTACACGCAGCTGAGCGGCCCCCTCGGCCACCGCCTGAAGACCCTGTCGACGGGCATCGGACGCGACTGCATCACGCTGAGCTTCAACCGCCAGGGCCAGCTGATCAGCTCGTGTTCAGACCTTACCCACGGGGCCGCCCTGTACCTGCTCAACCCCAGGACGCTGGCCACGCTCGCGTTCATGCAGCTGCCCTACGTGCCGCCGGCCAAGGGCACTGACCCGGCCACCAACACCACGGGCGGGGCGTACTTCTATCTCGATAACCATGGGCGCGTGGTCATCGGGGCGTCGAACAGACACATCCTCGTCGTCGCGCTCGAGCACGTCGGTGGAAAGCCGGAGTTCAAGCAGGTCGCCGACTACGACCCCACCCCGTGCCTGACGCCGGGTGACCCGATTCCGTCGGTGCTCCCTGATGCGCAGGGTCGACTGTGGTTCGTCGGCCGCTATCACGGCGCCGTCGGAGTGCTCGACCCGAGCACCGGAAAGTGCAGGTCGGTGATCCTGCACGAGGAGATCGAGAACTCCTTCGCGGTCGGTCGCGACAGCGCCTACATCGTCACCGACAAGGCGATGTACAAGTTCCACGCCGGCAAGAACCTCTTGCCGCACCAGATCTGGCGGATGAAGTACCGCAACATCGGCATCCAGAAGCCCGGCCAGATCAACGCCGGCTCGGGCACCACGCCGACGCTCATCGGACCGCTGAACGGCCAGGGCTCCAAGGGCGTGCCGTCGTATGTGGCGATCGCTGACAATGCCAACCACATGGACGTCGTCGTCTACCGGACGGCGAACCGTCTCCGCAGCGGCCAGGCCCGAACCGTGTGCACGGTTCCGGTGTTCAAGCCCGGTCACGGTGCCGACGAGAACTCACTCATCTCGATGGGGCGCTCGCTGATCGTCGAGAACAACTACGGCTACGTGCTGCAGAAGTGGAACGACATCATCGCCGGGGGCATCAAGGTCGGCGGGAACCTCGGGCTCGTGAGCTCGCCCGGGATGGACCGCATCGACATCGACAAGAACGGCCACGGCTGTCACATCGTGTGGACCAACAACAAGGTCCGCACGGCGTCGGCGGTGGCCAAGGGTGATACAGCCAATGGGCTGATCTACACCTACGAGAAGCCCAAGGACGGGCCCAGTGGCGTCTGGTACTGGGCCGCTCTCGACTACCGCTCGGGTCGGGTCGTCTGGATGCGTCAGGCCGGCCACGGCGGGCTGTACAACAACCACTACTCGGGGATCGCCATCGGGCGCAACCCGCAGAGCGGAAAGACGAGTCTATACCTCGGCGGTATCGGCGGGATCATGGCCGTCCGCGACCAGTAGCTCGCCGCTCAGCCGTGCCGCCGCCGGCCGTCAGGCAACGCGCTCGAGCAACCAGCCGTGGAGCTCGTCGAGATGGTGTGCCGTCAGGGTCAGATGACCATCGTCACCGGTGAGCCGAGCGTCGACGCCGGGGATGTGCGCGGCCAGCCATTCTCCGTGGCCGAAGGGCACAAAACGGTCCTGACGGCCGTGCCGGAGCAACACGGGCGTCTGGATTGAGCTCAGGTCGAACCCCCAGGGTGAGATGAAGGCGAGATCCTCGTCCCACCAACCGTCGGCGCCCGGCTCGAGTCCCGCGCGGCCGGACTCGACCAGATAATCGGCGAACTCCCCGGTCAGCACGGCGGCGTCGAGCGGGCTGAGCAGGGAGCTCATGTAGCCGAGCAGGTCGGCGGACGTCAGCGCCATCGTGTCGACCCGGTCCTGCTCGACCTTGGCGCGAGCGGCCTCGCGATCCTCCAGGAGGAGGCGGATGTCGTCGGCGTTCATCTCCCCCATGCCCTCGAAGTAGTCGAGCCCCTCGGCTCCCCACGGGGCGATGGAGGCGAGCACCCCGACGGCCGGGACCAGATCGGGGAGGAGCGCGGCGCAGGCGATCGCGTGGGGGCCACCGCCGGAGATCCCCCACATACCGAGTCGTTCGATCTCCAGCGCCCCGGCGATCGTGCGAACGTCCTGGGCGCAGTCCGCGATCGAGCGCCCCGCCTGACGAGTCGAGGCGCCGTAGCCGGGGCGGTCGTATGAGATCAGGCGTATTCCCTGGCGCTCCGCGCGAGCCACGTCGCGGTCATACATCAGCCGCGAGTTCGGAGTCCCGTTGTGCACCAGCACCGGAACCCCCGCCGGCGCGCCGCGCTCGAGTACCTGCAGCACGCGGCCGTCGGGGGTGTCGATCCGATGCTCGGTCATGCCCACAACCCAGACCCCACTAGCCCGATGCGGGCTCCATGGTCGCCTCGACCATCAGGTCCTCGATCTGCGGCGGCCCCTGCATCGGTGAGTTGGCCATCGCCGGCTTGACCCGCGTTTCGATCAACTCGTCGCGCTGCCCCTTCGACGTCCAGCCGTCGATCACGCACCAGCCGCCGTCGACCGGTCCATTGACGTGCCAGGTGATGCCGCGCGGGACCTCGCCCTGCACGACCCGAGCGTCGGCGGCCTGGAACGCCTCGCGGTCAAGCCCGGGCAACGTCACGCATTGCACCAGGACCGGCGTCTGGCCGTTGCCCTCGCGCTGCTGCTCCACCTCCACCATCCGCACACTCGGCTCAGGCAGGCCGACGGTCTGCGTGTGGGGCACGATCTGCTCCTCGCTGAAGCGTTGGAAGTGCTCCGCATCTTCCCATACATCAATCACCCGCAGACCGCCCTGGTAGCTCCCGGCGACGTGGATCAATCCGCCGGGGACCATCTGCCCGTTCAGATGCATCCGCTCGACCACCTTGTGGTACTGCTCCATCGTGCCCCCGGAAATCGAGGACGAAAGCCACGGTCATGTCCGCCCCTCCTGTTTCGGGCGCCTCCCAGCCCCCGCACGATCCTCTCGGTACACGACCCGCCCGTCAAGGCCGCGTAACGGATTTCTCACACTCGGGCGCTGATGGAGATAGGTTGTCAATGAGGCGACAAACCTCCATCAAGCCAGTGCTCCTCGCTCACGATGACCTAGGCAGCGGCCCGCCCGTCGTGCTTCTCCACGCTGGCGTCGCGGACCGTTCGATGTGGTCCGAGCACGTCGAACCGCTTGAGCGCGCCGGCTATCGCGTGCTCGCCCTCGACCTGCCCGGGTTCGGCGACACGCCGGCTGCCGACCAACCGCCCTGGGATGCCGTGCTCGATACGCTGGACGCCGCCGACGTCGACCGCTTCGCGCTCGTCGGCAATTCGATGGGCGGCGCCCTCGCGCTGATCATCGCGGTGCTGGTGCCAAAGCGGGTAACCGCGGTGGCGGTCGTCTCCGCGCCACCGCCGGCCTTCGAACCCTCGCCTGAACTCCTGCGTGGCTGGGAGGCCGAGGAGGATGCGCTGGAGCGGGGCGATGTCGAGGGAGCCGTGGCCGCCGTGGTCGAGACCTGGACGCTTCCCGACGCGCCGCCGCAGCTGCGAGAGCGCGTGGCCACCATGCAGCGGCGGGCGTTCGCGCAGCAGGCCGCCGCCGCGACGACCGGAAGCGATCCCGACCCGCTCGAGCGTGACCCCTCCGCTCTCACCCGACTGAGCCTGCCGGCCCTCGTGGCGGTCGGCGAACTCGACATGGCAGACTTCCGAGCCGGCGCCAAATCGATGGCGCAGGCAATCCCTGGCGCCCGTCATGCCGTGATTGCCGGCGCCGGTCACCTGGCCCCGCTCGAGCAACCGGAAGCGTTTCGAGAGCTCCTCCTCGGCTACCTGGCTGAGACCGTGCCGCTGGCCTGACGGTTAGGCTGCTGAACAGCGTGAGTCCTGCGGCACAGCTACCCGAGGGCTTCCTGGTCGGCCACTGGACCGACGACGTCGGCCGAACCGGCTGCACGGTCGTGCTGAGCCCGGACGGTGCGGTCGGTGGAGTCGATGTCCGCGGAGCCGCGTCCTCGACTCTTTCCACGGACTCGCTGCGTCCAGGATCGCTCGTCGAGCACGTGCACGGCGTTCTGCTCACTGGCGGCAGCGCGTTTGGCCTCGAGGCCGCCGGCGGCGTGATGCGCTACCTCGAGCAGCACGAGATCGGTTACGAGCTCGCATCGGTTCGCGTGCCGATCGTCGTCGGCGCGGTGATCTTCGACCTGCCGATGGGAGATCCGAAGGCCCGGCCCGACGTCGACGCCGGCTATGCCGCCTGCACGGCGTCCTCTGCCACGCCGACGAGCGGAGCGGTCGGAGCAGGAACGGGCGCCAGCGTGGCCAAGGGTGGCGACGCATCGCAGACGCGCCCCGGCGGTGTCGGGATCGCCTCGACCAGGGTCGCCGAGGCAACGGTCACGGCGGTCATGGTGGTCAACAGCGTCGGGGGAATCTGGGATGACCGGCGCCAGGAGTGGGTGGCCGAGTTCACGAGCTGGGACCGGGTTTCGGGGCTCGTGGCCGGCGCCAACACGACAATCGGTGCGGTGCTGACCGACGCGGCGCTGACCCGCGAGCAGGCCAATCGGCTGGCCACCGTCGCCCACGACGGGATCGCGCGGGCGATCCGGCCCTCGCACACCATGTACGACGGCGACACGATCTTCTGCCTGGCCACCGGCGCCGTGGCGGCGCCCTATGACGCGATCGAGGTGATGGCCACGGAGACCGTGGCGACGGCGATCGCCGACGGGGTGCGCGTGGCTCAGTGATCCGCGTCGGCCGGCACGCCCTCGGGATCGGTCAGGTCGGCGGGCGCGGCTACGATGCGCCGCGATGAGGATCTGGTTCGACATGACCGCGTCGGCACACCCCGTGGTGTTCCGCCCGATCATCGCGCGAATGCGCGAGTCGGGCCACGACGTGTCGATCACCGCGCGTGACTACGCGCAGACCGTCGGGCTGCTGAAGCTCCAGGGTCTCGACGCGATGGTCGTGGGACGACACGCCGGCGCTTCCCGCGCGCGCAAGGTGATGGCCTTGGCCAGTCGCACGGCGAAGCTTCATCGCTGGGCGCGGGGCTCGTTTGACCTTGCGGTGGCACATGGGTCCAACGACCTCGCGCTCGCCGCCAAGTGGGCCGGTATCCCGGCGGTGAACATGTTCGACTACGAGTTCGCCATCCAGCAGCATCACATTGGCTGCCGGCTGGCCAGGCGCGTCATCACCCCCGATGCGATCCCGCCGTCGCGGCTGGCCAGGTTCGGCGCCACGGGCGAGAAGCTGCTGCAGTACCCCGGCCTGAAGGAGGAGTACTACCTGGCGGACTTCGAGCCCGACCCCACGATCCTCGACCAGCTCGGCATCGACGCCGCTCGCGTGGTCGTCGTGGTTCGGCCGCCACCCGACGTGTCGCTGTACCACCGCAAATCGAACCCGCTGTTCCCCCGAGTGCTCAACTTCCTCGGCGACCGCGAGGACGTCCAGGCGGTGGTCCTCCCCCGCACCGAGGAGCAGCGTCGACACGTCCGCGCGCTGCACCTTCCCTCGGTGGTGGTCGCCGACGGCGCGGTCGACGCCCAGAGCCTGATCGCTGCCTCAGATCTGGTCGTCTCGGCCGGCGGCAGCATGAACCGCGAAGCGGTCGCCCTCGGGGTTCCGGTGTACACCACCTACGGCGGTCGGCTGGGTGGAGTTGACGAGGCGCTCCTCCGGACGGGTCGCCTGCGACCATTGACCGATGCCCGCGCGCTCGAGCTCGAAAAGCGAACCAACACGCTGGATTGGCCGCGACGGGATCCGAACCTGCTCGTCAACATGATCCTTTCCGCCGTCGAATGACGCGAGCCGGCACTGAGCAGAACCCGCCCACGACCAGGCTCGGGCGGGTGATCTCGGGCGAGACACCGCCCGACCCGCTTGACCACCACGACTCGCTGGTCGAGCAGTACGCCGCCATGTCGCACGCGTTTCAGTCGCGGCCCGTCGATCATGTGCTGCGCCTGCTCGACGTCCTGCTCGCCGGCACCGTCCTGTTCCTCACCTCGCCGGTGTGCCTGCTCATCGCCGTTGCGATCAAGCTCAGCTCGCCGCGCGCCCCCGTGCTCTACCGGGGATGGCGGGTCGGCCGGGGCGGCCATCTGTTCCTGATGGTGAAGTTCCGCACGCTGGCCCCGGACGCCGAGCGGCGATTGGGTCCCTACCTCGGCGCCGAGCTGACGCAGCGAACCGAGCACGAGGTCAGCCGGCTGGGACGGATGTTGCGCACATCCAAGCTCGACGAACTTCCCCAGCTGTACAACGTGATCAGGGGCGACATGAGCCTGGTCGGTCCGCGCCCCATTCGTCCCGCCTTCTTCGGGGAGCTGTGCGCGGGCATTCCCGAGTACTGGCAGCGATTGGTCGTCCGCCCGGGTGTCACCGGCCTGGCGCAGCTGCGGCTGACCCGCGAGATGACCTGGCCGGAGAAGCTGGCCCACGATCTGGAGTACATCGCCGACCGATCGCTCAAGCTCTACCTGTCGGTGATCGCCACCACCGCCTGGCTCACGATCGTACGCCCCGCCAATCGGCGTGCGGCACTCAATCGGCTGCCCTGACCCCGGCTGACCGTGTGTGGCATCTGCGGCAGCTATGACTTTTCGCGCGGGCAGCCGGCCGACCGGGCTGTCCTCGAGCGGATGAACGAGGCGTTGGTCCACCGTGGCCCGGACGGCGGCGGCATCCACCTCGGCGGCCCCGTGGGCCTGGCCGCGCGCCGGCTGGCCATCATCGACCTGGAGCACGGGGATCAACCGATGGTCACCGACGACGGAGAGACCGCCGTGGTGCAGAACGGCGAGATCCTCAACCACCTCGAGCTCCGGGCCGGTCTCGAGCGCGACGGAGTCCGGTTCCGGACCGGCTGCGACACCGAGGTGCTGCTTCACCTCTACCGGCGCGACGGGCCGGAGTTCGTCTCCCAGCTGCGCGGGATGTTTGCCGTTGCCCTTTGGGATCACCGGCGACGCCGGCTCCTGCTGGCCCGCGACCGCTTCGGGATAAAGCCCCTCTACTACGCGCCGGGGGACGGCTGCCTTCGCTTCGCCTCGGAGCTGAAGGCCCTGCTCCGCGCCCCGGACTTCTCGCGCGAGGTCGATCCCGAGGCGCTGCACGCCTACCTGGCCTTCAACTCGATCCCGGCGCCGCTGACCATCTTCCGGGCCGCGCGCAAGCTCGCCCCCGGCCACACGCTTCTGTGCACACAAGGCGAGGGCATCCGCATCAACCGCTTCGCCCGGCCCACTCCCGCCCGTGGCGATCGGCTGCGCCGGGAGCCTCCGGAGGCGCTGGCGAGCGAGCTGCGCGAGCGGCTGCGCGAATCCGTGCAGGCGCACCTGCTGGCCGATGTCCCGGTCGGAGTGCTGCTGTCCGGCGGCGTCGATTCTTCAGTGCTGGCCGCGCTGGCCGCCGGCGGCTCGCCGCACAGGCTCTCCACCTTTTCGATCGGCTTTCACGAGCGCTCGTTCAACGAGCTCGACCTGGCCCGTCAGGTGGCGAACCGCTACGGGACCGATCACCACGAGCTCGTCGTCTCGCCGCAGATCGCCGACCTGCTGCCGAAGCTCGTCGCCGCCTTCGACGAGCCATTCGCCGACTCCTCGGCCGTCCCCACCTTTCTCGTCTCTGAGCTGGCGGCGCAGCACGTCAAGGTCGTCCTCTCCGGCGAGGGGGGTGACGAGCTGTTCGGCGGCTACGAGACCTATGCCGCGGACCTGCTTGCGTTGCGGATCGGTCCGGCGGCTTCCCGGCTGGCGCCACTTGTCGAGCGGCTCCCCAGCTCGAGCGGCCGTGTCAGCCTCGACTACCGCGCCAAGCGTTTTGTCCGCGCCTCGGCGCTGCCGCCGCTCGAGCGCCACCACGGCTGGAAGGAGATCTTCTCCGCCGAGCAGCGAGCGAGACTGCTCACGGCCGACTGGGGAGGCAATGGCACTGACCCGCTCGAGTCGTGGCGTCGGCGCTTTGCCGAGACCGCGGGTGCGCCGCTGCTGGCGCGGCTGCAGGATGTCGATCTGGGCATCTACCTGGCCGACGACCTGCTGGTGAAGACCGACCGCATGAGCATGGCCCACAGCCTCGAGGCGCGCGTGCCCTATCTCGACCCGGTGGTGGCCGAGCTGGCGCTGGCGCTCCCCACCAGCCTCAAGGTTCGCGGGTTCACCAAGAAGCGTCTGCTGCGCAGGGCGGCCGGGCCGCTGATACCGGCGTCGATCACACGCGCCCGCAAGCGAGGCTTCTCGATACCCGCCGCCGCATGGCTGCGCGGTGAGCTCGAGCCGCTGGCCCGGGAGCTCTTGGCGCCCGGGCGGACGAGTGCTCAGGGTTACTTCGAGCCGAGCGTCGTGACCCAACTGCTCAACGATCACGTCGCCCGCCGCCAGGACTACAGCCGGCAGCTGTGGGGGCTGATGTCGTTTTCGCTGTGGGCGGAACAGACCAGTGCCATCAGGCCCTGACCGGTTGCCAGCCTCCGAGCCGCCGACCTGGCTGGCCTGGGTACGAGCGCTCCAGAGCATCGCTCAGGCCGGTATGGCCTACGGCCGCGATCCTTACGACCTCGAACGCTACGAGCAGGTGCAGCGGATCGCCGCCGAGATCGCCGCGCGGCACACCACCGCAGATGCGGACGCGATCGCGGGCTTCTTCGCCTCCGAGCACGGCTATCCGACGCCCAAGATCGACGTGCGCGCGGCGGTGATCGTGGATGACCGGATCCTCCTCGTTCAGGAGCGCGACGACGGTTGCTGGACGATGCCCGGGGGTTGGGCCGACATCGGGGAGTCGGCGGCCGAGGCGGTGGTTCGCGAGACCCATGAGGAGGCCGGTCTCGAGGTGGCAGCGGTGAAGCTGATCGCGCTGCTCGAGCGCGAGCGCCGCGGTCACCCGGTTCATCCGCAGTTCAGCTACAAGGCATTCTTTGCCTGCGTTCCGCTCACGCCAGAGCCGCCGGCGCTCGGCCCCCACGGCGGCGCGGAAACGGGGGCCGCCGGCTTCTTCGAGCGCGAGCGTCTCCCGCAGCTGTCAGTGGCCCGCATCACCGCCGGGGAGATCGATCTCGCCTTCGCACACCACGCCGATCCGAGCCGGCCGGCCGAGTTCGACTGACCGCCCGTCGTCCCGAGGCCAGGCTGTAGGGTTCGTAACATGCGGCACAAGAGCGGAGGTGGCTCCACGCGGCTGCTGCTGGGGATGGCGCTCTCCAGCGGAATCACCTCGGTTCCCAACGCGGCGATCGTGCTGGCCCTGCCCACGATCCACCGCACGTTCAACGTCTCGCTGACCGAGCTCGAGTGGACGATCACCGGCTACCTGCTGGCCTACTCGGCTCTGCTGATCGCCGCCGGGCGGCTGGCCGACGAATTCGGGCGGGTCCGCGTGCTCACGTTCGGGACCGTGCTGTACATGGCCGCCTCGGTGCCGGCGGCCCTCGCCGGCAGTGCCATCGTGCTGATCCTCAGCCTGATCGCCGCCGGCGTTGGCGCGGCGGTGCTCACGCCAGCCTCACTGGCCATCGTCACCGCCGCCTTCAGCGACGAACGACGAGGGATGGCAGTCGGCCTGTGGGGCGGCGCGAGCGCCCTCTTCTCCGGCGTCGGACCCGCGATCGGCGGCCTGTTCACGCAGGAGTTGTCCTGGCGCTGGATCCTGTGGCTCAACGTGATCGCCGGGGCGATCATCCTGTTCGGGGTCTGGGGCACGCGCGAGACCCGCGACGAGGAGGCCACTGGCCATATCGATTTCGCCGGCCTGGCGCTGTCCGCGCTCGGTCTCGGGCTGATCACGCTGGCGCTCAATGAGGCGCCCACGCCGTGGCCGTTCAAGTCGGCCGAGTTTCTCATCGCGCTGATCGGCGGAGTGGTCCTCCTGGCCGGCTTCGTTGTCGTGGAGCGCCGTCTGGCCGATCCGTTGATCGACGTGACGATGTTCATGCGACGCAACCTGACGGGAGCCAGCGTCGTCGTATTCTCGCTCAGCTTCGCGCTTGGGGCCGTGCTGTTCTTCCTCCCCCTCTACCTCCAGGAGATCCTCGGCTACGACCCGCTAAAGGCCGGCTTGCTGGTCCTTCCGACCAGCGTCACGATGATGGCGGCCATGCCGTTCGCCGGCGGACTGTATGAGCGGTTTGGGCCACTGCCGCCGATCGCGGCAGGTATGGCGGTGGCCGGGGTGGGGATCCTGCTCCTGAGCGGGGTTTCGGCATCGACCGACTACGTCGATCTGATCGTGCCGCTCGGACTGATCGGCATCGGCTTCGGCACGGCGCTGACTCCGATGAACCTGGCCGGCCTGAACTCCGTGCCCCAGAGTCACCATGGCGCCGTCGCGGCCATCCTCGCCACGCTGGGCGGCTTGGGGGCGACGTTCGGCGTGGCGCTGTCTGGCGCGGTGTTCGAGGCATCTCAGCTGAATCAGACGCTGCAGGCGGCCAGCAATCGCGGCCTCCACCTCACGACATCGGCCGCGCGGACGCTCGAGGGCCTGCTCCCTGGGACGCCGTCGGCGACCAAGGCACTGAGCCATCTCCCCGCCGCTCAGCACGCTGCGGTGCACGAGGCCGTGCGACTGGGCTTCATCGACGCGCTGGGCAGGACGCTCGAGCTATCGCTGGGAATTGTCGTGGCGTCTTTGGTGCTCTCGCTGGTGCTGTTCCGCACCGAGACGGCCCAGATCGCGCTCCCGAAACCCAACGTGACCGAGCCTTTCTCCGGGCTGGCGCCGCGTCCGTGACCCGAGGGTGCCGCGCGAGACTGCGCCTAGACACTACGATCAACGCTGGCACAGGAGCGCCCGGCTGGGTGCAACCGACGTCCTGGTGCGTGTTGCCATGTCCGAACCGTTCGAGACGGAACTGCCCCGCAGCCCGGAGGCCCCGGGGGTGGCCCGGCGCGCGCTGTCCGGCTGGTACGGCGCCACGCTCGAGCCGAGTGACCTTCATAAGGCGAAATTGCTCACCAGCGAGCTGGTCACCAATGCCGTCCTGCATGGGGAAGGACGAATTCTCCTGCGAGCCCATCTCAACGGCGACCGAGTGCTGGTCGAGGTGATTGACGAGGGAGGCGGATTCGAGCACGAGCTCCGCCAGCGACCGTTCGACGACCTCCACGGCCGGGGCCTGGCCATCGTCGACGCCGAGGCCAGCCGGTGGGGCATCCACGAGGGAACCACGCATGTGTGGTTCGAGCTCGAGCAGCCGGGCCCGCGCCTGGGGGAACGGGGCAAACCGAGTCGGCGGTAGCGAGGAAGCACACCCGCGCTGCCTCCAGGGCCCTGCTGAGCTCAGACCAGCGCGGCCTCGGCCCGCAGCTCTTCCTCGTAGGTCTGGGAGATCCGCTCGAGCTCGCCGTCCGGGCTTACCTTGTAGGCGCCGGTGCGTCGCAGCGGTGGCGAGTAGGCATGGATCGTGATCGCCGGCCCGCGCCCGGCGTGCAGCACGCGGTGGATCGCGGTCGGCGCGAGGTTGAAGGTCGCGCCGGGTCCGATCACCCGCGACCGTGGCTCCCCCGCCAGCCGCAGGCGCTCCTCACGCACATGACCGTCCAAGACGACGATCGCCGCCGCCGACTCATCATGATCGTGGAATCCCGTGTCCTGATCCTCGCTCCAGCAGATCAGCCAGGCGTTGACGTCGTCGTCATCCCAGATCTGCTCGTACACGCGCGCGTCATCGGCGTGTCTGACGAACGGCCGCCACAGCTCGGGGGTGGCGGCCAGGCTGGCCACGAAATGCTCGAGCTCTGCCGAAGATAGAGCCATCGGCCAGCATACTATAGTAATTTGATGGGTTTTATCAAATATGGCCTCCGGTCTACACCGCAGGGCATCTACAACATCTCCAGACAGCCGAGCGCCGCCGCGTCTGAGCCGGCGCCGATCGCCAGCACGACGAACACCCGGACCACGGTCGCGGGCAGCACCGCGAGCACGATCGGATGAAAGAACACCGCTCCGTCGATCAGCCCAACCCCCAGCGAGACGAGGCCGAGCCCGATCACGGCGGCCATGTGCCAGCGCCGTGGGCCCCGCAGCAGCACCCAAAGGCCGACACCAAGGAAAGCCAGGAGGTCAAACCCCTCGATCCACGTCCCGACCGACGCGTAGGCGTCGAATACGAACGCCACCACGATGATCAGTGAGGCCAGGGCGGCGGCCAGGCCACAGCCGATCGCTGCCCGGCCGACGAACCTCCCACCCCGCACGAGCACGAACGCGGCGCCCGCCACGAGCAGCGTGGCCAGGGCCACCACCCACGGCACCAACGACGGGGCCGGATAGTGATGGAGCACGCCCTCGAGCTGGGTGCGGCGGCCGTCGACCAGCATCGGGACGTGGAAGATGCCCAGCGACACTCCCGCCGGAAGGCCCTGAGCCCGCGAGTCCGGCCAGATCACCGACTTCTTCCCCGCCTCCAGGCGCCAGCGGGGGGTCGTGGCCAGCACCCGATCGGACTTCGCCAGCAGCTTGAATACGACCGCTGTGGGCGATGCTGCGTTGATCCAGAGCCCAGCCGGAGCCAGTCGGAACGCCGGCTCACCGAGGTAGCCCAGTACCTCCACGGTGTGGCCCGGCTTGATCTTCAGGCTCAGCGCGCGGTCGCTCTGAAAGATCTGGGCCGTATACGCGGGCGTGTCGGGATCGAGGACGCTTGCCTTGTAGTCGACGGCGACGGTGCCCGAGCGCAGATGGGCCGCCGCGGAAGCGGGAGCAACCGCACAGGCAAGTGCGAGCGCCACCACCGCTGTGAGTCGCCGTCGCGTCGCCGTGGCCTCAGCCACGTCTCGGCACCGGCTCGCCCGTGGCGGCCACGCGCTCAATCAGCTCGGCGGCCACCGCCGTGCCCGACTTGCGCTGCAGCCGCTCCGCCGCGGCGGTGGCGCGCCCGCGCAGCCCTTCATCGTCGAGCACGCGCGACAGGGCGGCGGCCAGCTCGTCGTCGCCGAAGGTGTATGTGGGCAACCGCACGCCGTAGCCCTGTTCATGGACGCGCTGGGCGTTGTCGTGCTGATCCCAGAAGATCGGCAATACGATCATCGGCCGGCCGAACCACATGCACTCAGTGGTGGTGTTGTTGCCGCCGTGGGTGATCACGGCGTCGACGTGCGGCAGCACGGAGACCTGGGGCAGGAACTCCGTACCGATCATATTCGCGGCCAGCTCGTACTGATCGTGCTGAGGTCCCTTGCTCACGATGTAGCGGTACGGCGTCGCGGCCAGGGCTGCGACGAGCCGCTCCATCAGCGCCACGTCGGCCGACCCGAGGGAGCCGAGGCTCACGTAGATCAGCGGCCCATCGCCTGCGGGCGCAGTCCACGGCTCATCGGTGGTGCGGACGCAGGTCTCGACGTTGTGCCACGTCGGACCCAGCGGTGTGCTGCGTCGGTAGTCCAGCTCGCCCGGGTACAGCATCAGGTTGAGCCAGGGCGATTCGTGGATCATCTCGAGCGCGTCCAACGGCGGCGCGCCGCGCTCGACGCAGAACTCCGAGAAGCTGGCCTGCATGTCGCCGATCTGCCGTCCGTACTCGGCCCGGAACCGCGGCCAGCCCGAGGGGTCTTCGCTTGGCAGGCCAGAATACGGCGGTGGCAGTACGGGATCCCTGACCTCGAGCGGGTTGCACGACACCACCCGCACCCACGGGATCCCACTCGCTGGGATGGCCGGGAACGCGCAGACGTTGTCCTCGACGATCACGTCAGGAGCGACCTCCTGGAAGATCTCGACGAGCCGCGGATCGACGTGGCGGGCGCCGTCGAGCAGCGCCTGCCACGTCGGCGCCATGAAGCTTCCGAGCTGGTCGAGCGTGCTCTCGCGGAACACCGGCGCGGTGTCGCGGATGAAGTCCTTCCAGAACTGTCCAGGCTCCTCGGGCTTCTCGGGCGGCGGCCCGAGTCGCATCAGGCGCTCCTCGAAGCCCTTCGCCTCGAGCGTGCCGGCGAACGACTCCTCGACCACGAACACCACCCGATGGCCGCGCTGCCTGAGCACATCCGCGATACCGACACAATTGTTCGTCGGGCCAAACGCGCCCTCGGGAAAGAAGACAACGGTTTTCGGAGCCTCGGCGCTGATCGGCGAAGCCTACTTGCGCGTCCTCGGCCTGGCGCGGGTCGGGAGTTCAGGCCGTGAACAGCGTCAGTGCAGCCGCCACGATGAAAACCACCGCCCATAGGCGATCGGTGTTGACCCAGGCGCGGCGCAGCACCTCCAGCCCTAGCTTCTCATACACGATCAGGGCAATCACGCCCATGACCACGACCATCGCGCCGACGTGGAGCGCAATGCCGATGCCGCTGGGCAACAGGGGTACCTGGGACAGCATGCCGACATCGCTCGCGTCGCTGGCCCGCGCGTGCGCCGACGCCTGCGAAACGCCCTGCAGGCCGATCACCACCGGCGCCACCATCACCGTTGCTCGAGCGTCCGGAAAACATAATAAATTCGATCGAAATACTGCTCGGACCGCCTACTCGTGAACGCCGGATTCACCCAGTCGCCGGGAGCTCACGCCCGACGGGCCTACCGCTCTACTGCCCATTTCACAGCGTGGTTAGACGCCGTCGCAGAAACCGACGCTCGGGTTCGGTGCGCGCCAGCTCGAGAGCACGCGCATAGGCGCTGCGGGCCTCGCCGCTCCGTCCGACACGCCGGAGCAGCTCGGCGCGGGTGGAGTGCAGGTACTGGTAGTCGTCGAGCTCGAGCCCATCCGCAATCCGCAATCCGGCTTCTGGGCCATCGGCCTGCGCGACCGCGACGGCGCGGTTGAGCTCGACGACGGCCGACCCGGTCAGTTGCGCCAGCTCGCCGTACAGCGTCGCGACCTCGCGCCAGTCGATCGGCTCCTCGGCCTGGAGTGAGGCGATCGCGGCCTGGAGCACATACTGGCCACGCCCGCCCATGGCGAGGGCTCGATTCAGCAGCCGCCGGCCGTCCGCCATCTGTTCTGAGTCCCAAAGCGACCGGTCCTGATCCTCGAGCAGCACGAGCTCCCCATCGGCGAACCGCGCCTCGCGCCGGGCGTCGTGCAGCGACATCAGGGCCAGAAGACCGAGTGCCTCGGGCTCGTCGGGCATCAGCGTCGCCAGCACGCGGCCGAGACGGATCGCCTCGGCGGACAGATCGACCCGGCCGCCGTAGCCCTCATTGAAGATCAGATAGATCACCGCGAGCACGGCGGCCAGTCGCTCGGGTAGCAGATGGTCGGGCGGGATCGAGAAGGGGATCCCGGCCGTGCGAATCTTGGCCTTGGCGCGCGATAACCGGCGCTTCATCGTATCCGGCGAGACGATGAACGCGCGGGCGATCTCCTCGGTGCTGAGACCACCCAACGCCCGCAGGGTCAGTGCCACCTGGGCGTCGAGCGCGAGCGCGGGGTGGCAGCAGGTGAACAGCAGCTCCAGGCGTTCGTCGGGAATCGTGCTCTCGTTCACCTCGTCCTCCGCCACCGTCTCGGTGGCGAGCAATGGGGCCTTGGCCTTCAGGGTTCGGTCGCGCCGCAGGCGGTCGATCGCTCGATTGCGCGCGGTGGCGATCAGCCACGCGCGAGGATTGGCGGGAGCGCCGTCACGTGGCCAGCGTTCCGCGGCAATCGCGAACGCCTCCTGGGCGGCCTCCTCGGCTACGTCGAAGTCACCGAGAAGGCCGACCAGAAAGGCAAGGACGCGACCCCACTCGTCTCGGAAGACCCGCTCGAGCAGGGTTACCGCTCCACCACCGGCCGGACTTCGACCGATCCACCCATCCGGGTGGCCGGCACCCGGGCGGCCAGCGCGATCGCCCCATCGACGTCGTCGGCGTCGACGAGATAGAAGCCCGCCAGCACCTCCTTGGTCTCGGCGAACGGCCCGTCGGTGGTCAGTGCCTGACCGTTGGGCACGCGTACTGTGGTGGCCGCCTCGACCCCATGGAGCTGCTCGCCACCGACGATCCCGGGAGCATCGGACAGGGCCATGTACTCGCCGTGCACGGAGCTCCGGTCCTCGTCGCTCAGCTCCTCCCAGGACCCGGGCTTGGTGTAAATCAATAGGGCGTACTTCATGTCGTCCTCCTTGGGGGGCTTGCTGTCAATTCCCAGACGAACGAGGGTCGCGCGAGGGGACAGCTCTGCCCAGAAAGTGCTGGCGCGACGTTACCAATGGCTGAGCGGTTCGGCTCAACAGTTGTCTGGCATCTTGTGCGACATGGCTGAGAAACCCGGTACCGCGCGTGCCTTGGCGGCGGCCCGGGCCGTCGCGCTCGCCAATTCCGTGCCCTGCGAGGACGCAGTTGTGCTGGCTGCCGGCAGCAACGTTCTCGTGCATCTCAAACCCGCTCCAGTTATTGCGCGGGTGATGACCGGCACAGCGATGCTGCACGGTGACGTCGAGCGGTGGCTTACTCGCGAGGTCGCCGTCGGGGCGTTCCTGGGAGAACGGGGGTTGGCCGTTTCGCCCAGTGATGTGCTGGCACCGGGACCTCATGAGTACGACGGGCTCTGGATGACGTTCTGGGAGTTTGTCGAGCACGATGCTTCCCGGCCTCTGCCCCGCGCGCACGAGCTCGGCGGCTCGCTACGCGAGCTGCACGCTGCGCTCGCCGAGTTTCCGGGCGAGCTCGGGCCGCTCAGCGACGTGCGCGACTGGCTCGACCGGCTGCTTGCCGAGTTGCATCCATCGCCGAGGCTGACCCGGCAGGACAGAGATTTGCTGCGTTCCCACCTCCGAGAGCTGACGCCCACCGTGTTTGAGAGCTCGCTCCCCGCGCAGGCACTTCATGGCGACGCGTCGATATCAAACCTTCTCCGTACCGACAACGGCCTCATCTGGAACGACCTGGAGGACACCTGTGTTGGCCCGGTCCACTGGGACGTCGCGGGGCTCATCAGCGAAGTCCGTGCCCGCGGGCGCAGCGAGGCTTTCGTCGCGGACTTTCTCCGTGCCTACGGCGGCCTGGACCTTGAAGAGCTAAATGACTTCATCGCAGCCCACCTGCTCTACACGAGCGTCTGGCGGGCATTCGATGCGCAGGCGCGGCGTCCGCGTTCGCCACCGGCATAACGCAGAAGGGCGCGTCTACGCCTGCGAGGGCTTCTCGCGCATCACGGTGAGCGGCGTCGCGGCCTCGCGCTGATCCGGGCTCGGCTGTGGACGCTTGACCCGCGGCTCGCTCCGCCAGCCGTGGCCAGTGCCTCGAGGCTGGCCGAAGCGCAGGTACAGCGCCGGGAGGATGAACAGATTCATCAGGGTCGAGGTGGCCAGTCCGCCGAGGATCACGATGGCCATCGGGTTTTCGATCTCCTGGCCGGGCCGGCTGCCGAGGATGACCAGGGGCGCCAGGGCCAGACCGGTGGCCAGCGCCGTCATCAGCACGGGCGCCAGACGCTCGCTGGTACCGCGGACCACGAGGTCGAACGAGAACCGTTCGCCCTCCACCCGCTCGAGGTGCTGGAGGTGGCTGATCATCAGGATCCCGTTGCGGGCAGCGATGCCCAGCACGGCGAAGAAGCCGACGAGTGCGCCAAGCGAGATCGTCCCCACCGCGAGCCACGCGGCCAGGACCCCGCCGACCAGGGCAACCGGCAGGCTCAGGAACAGCAGTGCGGCCAGGCGAACGTCGCTGAACGCGGCCTGGAGGAGGAACAGGATCACCAGCACGGCTCCGAGCCCCATCTCCAGCAGCCGGCTCTGGGCCGCCTGGCGCTCGGCCGCCTCGCCCACGAGCTCCACGTGATAGCCAAGCGGCAGGTGAACCTTGGCCAGCCGGGCCTGAACCGCCGCGGTCGCCGCCCCGAGGTTGTTGCCGCTGACGTTGGCCAGCACGTCGATCTTGTTCGAGCCGTCGACGCGAGTGATATCGCTCGGCGTCGAGTTGACCTTCAGGCTGGCGACCTTGCCGAGGGCGACGTGGCCGCCGCCGGGCGTGTCGATGAGCAGATGGCTGACATCGGTCAGGTTCCGCCGAGCCGACGGGGTGCTGTAGCCCGACACGCCGAGCGCGATCCCGTTGTTGGCGATCTCCCCGACCTCCACGCTGCCCAGCATCACGGCGGCGGCGCGGCGGACGGCGCCCGGCGTGAGACCGTAGCGGGCGGCCGCCGGCGCATTGACGGTCTCCTGGATCTGCGGGATGAAGCCCTGAGACTGGGGATGCAGGTCGACCAGACCCGTTGTCCCGTTCAGGGCCGCGGTGATCTCCTGCGAGAGTCGCTGGAGCGTGGCGAAGTTGGGTCCGACGATGCGCAGGACGAGATCCTCGCTGGTGCTCGAGATCGTCTCGTCGATGCGCTCATGCAGGTAACTGGTCAGGTCCATGAATGTGCCCGGGAAGGAGGTGCCGACCGCGCGCACGGCGGCGGTGGTCTTGGCCAGGTTGGCGTGCGGGCTCAGCGTGATCCACTGCTCTGAGAACTCCGGCCCCGCGATCTCCTCGCCCAGAAGCGCCTGGCCGATATGCGCGCCCACGTGGGTCACGCCCGGGATCTGCAGCAGGCGCTTCTGGAGCGCAGTGACCATCCGCGTCATCTCGGGCAGCGAGGTCCCGGGCTTGGTATCGAAGTGCATCAGCAGGTCCGGCTCCTTGAACGTCGGGAACAGGTCCTCGCCGAGGCGTGGCAGCACAGCCGCGCCCGCCGCGATGGCCAGTACCACGGCGCCCAGCGCCACCACAGGCGCCCGCAGCACTGGCACCAGCATGGCCCGGTAGGCGCGCTTGCACAACCGCATCAGCGGCGGATCGCGTGGCTTCAGACGCGCGCTCGGCATCAGGATCATCGCCAATGCCGGCGTGACCGTGAGCGCGATCACCATCGAGGCGAGCACGGCCAGTGCGTAGGCGATCGCCAGCGGCCGGAAAAACGCCCCGGTCAGGCCCCCGACGAACACCACGGGGATGACGGCGACGATGTTGATCAGCGTCGCATACAGGATCGCCGTGCGCACCTCCAGCGAGGCGGCCAGGAGCAGGCTGAGCGGGGTCGTGCGCCGCCCCTTGGTGCGCCAGATGCGCAGGCGCCGGACGATGTTCTCCATGTCGATGATCGCGTCGTCGACGACCACCCCCACGGCAACGCCGAACCCGGCCAGGATCATCGTGTTGATGGTCGCCCCGGTCATGTCGAGCACGATCCCCGCCGCGCCAAGCGAGAGCGGGATGGCCAGCAGGCTGACCAGCGCAGCCCGCCACTCGAACAGGAACGCGATCAGCACGAACACGACGAGGATGCAGCCCAGCACCACGGCCGAGCCGAGATTGGCAATCGCCGTGTGGATGAAGCTCGCCTGGCGGAAGATGTGCGAGTCGATGTGGATGCCCGGAAGTCCGGGGGCCAGGGCGGCCAGCGCCTTGTCGATGCCCTTGGTCACCTGGAGCGTGTTGGCCCCGGGGAATTTCTCGACCACGAGCATCAGCCCGCGGCCTCCGTTGACGACCGCGTTGCCGATCAGCGGCGGGTTGCCGTACTCGACCCGCGCGACGTCGCCGATCGTCAGTGTCCGACTCCCGCGGCGGGCCAGCGGAACCGCCGCGAGCTGGCGTGCCGTCGTGATGACCTGGACGTTGCGCACGTTCAGGCGCTGGTTCGGCGTCTCGATGAAGCCGCCGGTGCCGATCGCGCTCCCCGTGGTGAAGCTCAGCAGCCCGGCGTCGACGGCGTTGTCGGCCGCATCCACCAACTGATTGATCGAGACCTTGTTCGAGAGCATGCGCTTCGGGTCGCCCTGAACCTGTATCTCCTTTTTCTTCTCGCCCCACATGGCCACGTTGGCCACGCCGGGGACGTGCAGCAGCCGGGCGCGGATCGTGTAGAGCGCGATCGTCGACAGATCGAGCGGACTCACCGTCTTGGAGGTCAGGCCGATCTGCATCACCCGGCTGGTCGCCGAGACGATCGGATACAGCGACGGCGGCGAGGCCCACGAGGGGAGGGTCGACGCGGCCTGGCTCAGGCGCTCCTGCACCAGCTGGCGTGCCTGCAGCACATCGGTGCCGTTCTTGAAGTACAGGAAGATGGCCGACAGCTGCGGGACGGACTCGGAGTCGGTCTCGTATACGCCGGGGACGCCCTGCAGGGCGTTCTCGAGCGGCACGGTCACGAGCTGCTCGACCTCGGACGGCGAGAGCCCCAGGCACTCGGTCTGGATCTCAACCGTGATCGGCGCGAACTCCGGGAACACGTCGACCTTCTGATGGCCGAGCGTCTGCACGCCGAAGAACATGAGCGCCACGGCGCCGGCCACCACCAGATAGCGGAAGCGGAGGCTGGAGGCGACGATGAAGCGCATGCGGCGAGCGCGTCCTCAGGTTTGCGCGAGCACGCCGGACTGGACCCCGTACAGCTCCTCGGCGCCCACCGTCACCACCTGGGTGCCGGCGCGCAGGCCCTTGCGCAGATAGGCCGTGTTCCCGGAGATATGGCCGATGGCGATCGCCTCCTCGGTGTAGCTCAGCGGCGACAGCGCCGTAAACGCGAACGTCTTGCCGTCGGGGTCATAGATCACGGCCGAGTAGGGGATCGCGATCGACCCCGCCTTTGCACCCTGCACCCTGGTGGTGCGGATCCCGATCCGCTGCGCGCCGACCGCCGAGAGCACGATCTTCGTCTGCGAGCTACCGGGGATGTGTACAACGTGGCTCGATTGCGGCACCGCGGGCTGGCTCGAGCTGCCGCAGCCGGCGATCAACCCGGCGACCATGAGGGCGACCGGAGTCAGGTATCTGGTGTGGGTCATGGCAACGTTCCCTTCAAGAGCCACTCGGGGAGGTGAGGACCAGCTCCTGGGCCTCGGCCAGCTCCTCGAGCGGATCGCCGGACAGGATCGGGCCCGACGGGCCGAGCCGCAGGCACATGGCGGGCACCAGCAGCAGGTTCAAGATCATCGACGTGACCAGGCCGCCCAGGACCACCGCGCCGGCCGTGTGGATCAACTCGTTACCGGCGACATCGCCCATCACGATGAACGGCAGCAGGCCGACCGCGCACACCGCGGCGCCGCCGAGCGCCGGGGCCAGCCGCTCGCCCGCGGCGCTGAGCACGATCGCGTTGGTCAGCGGCCCGCCGTCACGGCGCTGCATCCGGCGGATGTGCTCGATCTCCAGCAATGCCCCTCTGGCCGCGAACACCAGCACGGCCAGCAGTGCGCCATACGTCCCCAGCGAGCTCGTCTCGTTGGTGGCCATCGCCACGATCAGCGCCCCCGACAGCGCGGCGGGGACGGCGAAGAACACGACCGCCGCCATCCGCCAGCTGCGAAGCGCGGCCTGCAGCAGCAGCAGAATTCCGATCAAAGCGACCAGGACGTAGGACAGGAGGACCACGTGCGAGGTCGGGTCCTCGGGCGTCCCGCCCAGCACCTCCGGGTGGTACTGCAACGGGAAGCGGACCTGGCTCAGCGTGCGCTTCGCCGCCTGCGCGGCCGCGCCCGTGCTGCCACTCGTAACCGGAGCGGTGACATCCACGTAACGTGACAGTGCCTCGTGCTGGATGTCGATCGGATCCGAGCGGACGCTGACGCGCGCGATCTGTCCGAGCCGCACGGTCTTGCCATCGGACGTGTTGATGAGCAGGTTGTTGACCGACTCGATCGTGTTCCGCGCCGCCGGCTGCCCGATGACGACAACGTCGAACACGGCCTGGTCCTGGAAGAAGTTGCCCACCGTCAGCCCGGACACGAGCGTCGAGGCCTGCCGGCGGGCATCGCCGGGGAGCACCCCCGCACGCAGCGCCGCGGCGTCGTTGACCGCGACCTCGATGTTCGGCTCGGCGACCGGGAACTGAACCTGCGGGAATCCGACGCCCTTGGCGTGGGAAATGGCCACGCGCACCTGCCAGGACAGTCTGCGCAGGGTGTTGTAGTCCTGGCCGTAGATGCGCACCGTCACGTCGTGGCGCGAGGGAGCCAGCACCCCGTCGGTCACCGCGTCCTCGTAGGTGCCGACGCTGGCATGGATTCCCGGCGCGGTCTCCACGATCTGCCGCACCTGGCCCAAGGCCTGCTGGTAGTTCGCGCTTGGCTTGAGCGCCACGAAGATCTCGCCCGCGCTGGTGTCGACGATCTGATCGGCACTGACCGCACGACCCAGCGTGGCGCCGACGTCGCCCACCGCGGGAAGGGCCCTGAGCTGATCGACCACCCGCCCGGTGACGCGGTCCATCTCGCCCAGGGACGCGCCCGCCGGGCCGTCCCACGCGATGACCAGGTTGCGATCCCTGAAGCTCGGCCGTGCCGGCGGCTTGATGAACGGAATCGCCACGATGCCGGCCACGCCGGCCAGGCACACGCACGCGAGCAGCACACCGGGAACCTTCAGCGTGCGAGCGAGCACCCACTGATATCCACGCCCGAGGTGCTCGGCCGGCCGCACCGACCGGCGCCGTGCCCCGCCGCGCTCGAACGCGAGCATTCCCAGCGCGGGTGTCACGGTCATGGCGACGAGGCTGGAGACGATGACTGCGAGCGCGAAGGCCAGCACCATCGGATGCACAAACGTGGCCGAGATGCCGTGCGCGAAGAACACTGGCGCGGCCGCCACCAGCGCGATGCACGTCGCATAGCCCAGTGTGCCCCGCACCTGCAGACAGGTGCCCATCACGACCGCGCGCGTGGTCACCGGGCTGTCGGCGTCGTAGGACCCCATCCGGTTGGCGATCTGCTGGGTCGTCCCGAACGCGTCGTCGACCACCAGCGCCGCTGCCACGAACAGCCCCAGCGTGACCATCGCGTTGAGCGTGTACCCCAGCGCCTGGAGGAGCAGCGCGGCGCCGATCAGGGAGACCATCACCGAGACCGCCACCACCAGCACAGTGCGCGCATCGAGCAGGAGCGCGATCAGCGCCAGCAGCATCAGCCCGGCGCTGATCAACAGCGCGAGTTTCAGGTTGTGCAGCGCGTCGGACATGTACGTGGCCGGGCGGAAGAACGAGGCATTGATCTGGACCCCTCGCAGCGCGGGCCGGAGGTCGGCCAGTGCCCGGTCGATTCCCTTGGTGACCCCGAGCACGCTGGCCGACGGCAGCTTCTGCACGACGAGCACGAGGCCCGAGTTCCCGCCCACCAGCGCGTTACCGATCAGCGGCTGATGACCCTGCACCACGTTGGTGACGTCGCCCAGCGGCAGGTGCCCCTTGACGCCGCTGACCGGAACCGACGCGAGATCGCGCGGTTCGCCGAGCGGCAGCACGGGCCGAACTTCGAGCCGCTGGTTGGGTCCGTCTAGGAACCCGCCGGTGCCCGGCGCCGATCCCTGCAGATAGGTCAGGGGCGAGACGAGCTGCGCGTTCCCGGCCGTGTTGATGATCTGGCTCAGCTGGATGTGCCGGGCGGCCAACCGCGACGGATTGACCTGGACCTGGATCTGACGGTCCTGCTGACCAAAGATGGCCACGTTGGCCACACCGGCCACCCCCGAGATCCGTGGCTTGACGATCCACCGCGCGAGATACGAGAGCTCGATCGGGCTGAGCGTTGTCGATCGCAGCCCGATCAACAGCACCCGAGCAGTTGTCGACATCGGCTGGATCAGCTGCGGAGGCTTGGAGACGTTGGGAAGCGAGAACGCGTTCGTCAGGCGCTCCTCCACCAGCTGGCGCGCGTGGAGCGTCGAGGTCCCAGGCTCGAAGTACAGGTCGACCGTGGACAGGCCCGGGATCGACTGCGAGCGCACGTCCCACACGTCCATGACGCCGTCGAGCAGGTTGTTCTCGAGCGGGACGGTGACGTACTGCTCGACCTCCTGGCTCGAGAGCCCGAGCGCCTCGGTCTGGACCTCGAGCACCGGGCCGGAGGCCAGCTCGGGCACGACGTCGGAGGGCATGTTTCGCAATGACAGCGCCCCGAGGACGATCACACCGAGGGCGACCCCCACGAGCAGCATCCGGAAGCGCAACGCTCCCGCCAGTACCGCCTCCAACATCGTTTATGTCTCCCTTCGCGGAGACCTTTTCGAGGAGATGCCGCTTGACATCTTTGCCTCAGCGCCCTTTGTTCTTGAAACCCCTAAGAGACGCCTTAGGATATTCCCGCGGGACGTTTTGTGCAATAGCCCGGACTGCAGGATTTCGTGCGATTTTTCACAGCGCCGCTGGTGGGCAGGTGCTACGCACCGCCCGGTCGCTGTCCGTGCCCTCGCGGGCGCCGAGGTTGGCGTGCCCTACTTCGCTGGGCGTTGTAGTCAAACTGTGTCCAGTCGCCCGACGGGACCGTGGCGATGGCGGCGCTCTCGGACATCGTGGTCGAGGGGTCGCCGCCATGACTACCGCAGGCGGCCAGCAGCAGCGTCGCGCAGCCTGCCAGTGCAGCGCGCAGCGCTCCCTTCGCCTGCGGGATCCCGATCACGGCATCGTAGCTACCCAGCCGACCCAGGCCGTACGGTTCCCGCGGGACAACCGCCCGCCAGTATTTACTGCAATGCAGCGCATTTCGATCGCACGCGCCTTCCGCCTGGCTCTCATCGGGCTCACACTGGCCTTGGTGGTCGTGGCCGGCGTCGGGGTGGCCAGCCTCTACAACTCACGACGAAGCTACGAGGCGACGCTGACCCGCAGCGCATCGCTGGCCATCCAGGCAGCCAACCTGTCCGCGGCCGGCGTGACCGAAGCCGAGGTGCTGCGCGACGTGCAGGGCCCGTCGGCCCCCGCCGCCCGGCAGCGGGCCGCCGCTCTGTACCGGCAAGCCGCGGCGGTGGCGGCGGCGCTGGCCCGCCCCGATCCGCCAAGCAGCCGGCTGGTGCACGACGAGGTGGGCGCGCAGGCTCGGGTGCGAGCGCTTGCCGCCGCGGGCCAGCTGGCAGCGGCCACCGCGTCCGGCGGTCCGCTGGCCGCGGCTCAGCGATTCGCCACCGCACTGGAACGTCGCCAACAGGTACGGCAGGCCACCGCGCAACGCAGGGCCCACACCGATTCCCGCCACGCGATTCTGCTCGTTGTCATCGCGGCTGTGCTGGCGCTGATCGCGGCCCTGAGTCTGATCGCCGCACTCGTCTCGTCGATGCGACGCCCGCTCGATGCCCTCGTCGCCGCCACCCGAGATCTCACCAGCGGCCAGTTCGAGCGACGCGTGACACCGGCCGGCCCGCGCGAGCTCCAGGACCTCGGCGTCGCCTTCAACGCGATGGGCGAGGCGCTCGCCGGCGCCCAGGGCCGGATCGAAGAGGAGCGCCGCCGTCTCGAGGCGACGATCGAGAGCCTCGGTGACGCACTGATCGTCACCGAGCCAGGGTCCAAGAGGATCGCCGCGGTCAACCCGCGCGCGACCGATCTGGTGCCCGAGCTGAAGGTGGGCGTGGAGGTCGACTCGCGCGAGAGTCCATTGCCCCCGCTGAGCGCGGCCTTGCAGAGTGAGACGGCCATCGAGCATCGCGGCCTATACCTGTCCGTTACCGCGGCGCGACTCGGCACCGAGGCTGACGGCGTCGTGTGGACCGTCCGCGACATGAGTGAGCGCGCGCGCCTCGAGCGAGCCAAGAGCGAGTTCGTGGCCACGGCTTCGCACGAACTGCGCAGTCCGCTGACCTCGATCAAGGGGTTCGTCGAGCTGCTCGCGCGCTCGCCCGAGAACATGTCCGAGCGCCAGCGCGAGTTCGTCGAGATCATCCTCCGTTCGGCCGACCGGTTGGTGGAGCTGGTGGGCGACCTGCTCGACGTGGCGCGCATCGACGCCGACCACGTGGAGCTCGACCTCCGGCCGATTGACGTTGGCGAGGCCGTCCGCGAGGTCGCCGAGCTGCTCGGCCCGCGAATCGCCGAGAAGAAGCAGATGCTCGGCATCTACGTCGCGCCCACCCTTCCTCTCGCCCTCGCCGACGCCGGTCGGGTGCGCCAGATCGTGGCCAACCTGCTCACCAACGCGCACCAGTACACCGACGAGGGCGGCCGCATCCACATCGGCGTCGAACCGGACCGCGCCTGGGTCCAGCTCGTCGTCGCCGACTCCGGCACCGGCATGACCGCGGAGGAGACCGAGAGGATTTTCGACCGCTTCTATCGGGTCCCCGACGGTGGTCGCGCGAGTGCCAGCCCGGGTACCGGCCTGGGACTGTCGATCGTCAAGTCGCTGGTCGACCTCCACCACGGCAAGATCGAGGTCGACAGCGAACCGGGACGCGGGACGACGTTCCGCGTGCTCCTCCCGGCCGCCACGGTCGGTGCCGACAAGGGCGCCTCGCTCGAGGTGATTCGTGGACGTCGCGTGCTGATCGTCGATGACGAGCGCGACATCGCCGAGCTGATCGCCGACCAGCTGGCTCCGCTCGAGGTGCAGACGTCGATCGCGCTGAGTGGTGCCGAAGCATTGGCGCTGCTGCACTCCGAGCGCTTCGACGCGATCACGCTCGACATCCTCATGCCGGGGCGCGATGGTTTCGACGTCCTGCGCGAGATCCGCGCCGACTCCGAGCTGCGCAGCACGCCGATCGTGTTCGTCTCGGTGTTCTCGGGCCACCCGAACCTGGCCGGCGAGTGGACGGTGTCCAAGCCGATCGACGCCGACGAACTGCGGGAGGTGCTGAGCGCCGCGGTCCGGGCGGGCCGATCGCGCGTGCTCGTGGTCGGGCGCTCGGAGATGCAGCCCGTGCTCGAGCCGGCCCTCGACGATCTCGGGATCGAACACGACTGGGAGATGAGCGGTGCCGCGGCGGCACGCGTCTGCGGCGAGCGGCGATTCGAGGTGGCGCTGATCGACGTCGGGATTCGCAACCCGCAGGCCGTACTCCAGGCGCTCGATCTCCGCGGACGTCGGCTGCGCCGCGCGGTGATCCTGTTCGGCGATGAACGCACGCCGACGCCCCCCGGCATCGGCAAGCTCGGGATCGAGGTCGTGCCCGTCGATCAGGCGGCGCCGGCGCTGCTGGCGGCGCTGCGCGACGAGTCGCTCTCGTCCTGAGGCTGACTGCAGGCTCGTTTGGCCCACGAGCGGTGAACGTTTCCAACCGTGATGGCGCGATGCTCCCTTTCCCTGGCCGCTGCCCCACCGGGTAGGCTGACATCGTGGCGGTCGACGCCGAGAGCGAGTTCACGCGCGAGATCGAACGGTTGCGCACGGAGCTCGCGCGGCACGAGCGTGAAGCTGCTGCCAAGGAGCGGCAACTCGAGCGCTACGCCGCCGATCTGCGCGAGACGTTCAAGCGCGAGCGTGCGCGATCCCAGGAGCTTCGCCGCTCGTACATGGCCACTGTGCGCGCACTGTCCAACGCGGTGGAGGCGCGCGACGCGTACACGGGCAAGCACGCCGAACGCGTCGCCGCCTACGGGATCGAGATCGCGCGCGCCCTGGAGATGCCCGAACCGGCCCTGCCCGAGCTCGAGTTCGGGTTTCTGCTTCACGACATCGGCAAGGTCGCAATCCCCGACGCGATTCTCTACAAGCCCGGCGCGCTCACCGATGAGGAGCGGGCACTGATGGCGCGGCATCCGGTGATCGGCGCCGAGATAGTGGGCGAGATCGAATTTCTCGACGAGGCGGCCGAGGTCGTGCGCTCGCACCACGAGCGGTGGGACGGTGGCGGCTACCCGGACGGCTTGGCCGGCGAGCAGATCCCGCTGGCGGCGCGCGTGTTCGCCGTCGCCGACGTGCTCGATGCGCTGACCAGCGACCGCCCCTACCGCCCGGCTTCACCGATCGGCACGGTGCGCGAGATGATCAACGCCGAGTCCGGCACGCAGTTCGACCCCCGGGTGGTCGAGGCATTCAACTCGATCGATGACGCCACGTTCGAGGGCATCGCCCGAGAGATCCAATGAGGCGCGCCGTGCTGATCGTGGATGACGACCCGTTCATCCGCAAGCTGATCGCGACCACGCTCGAGGATGTCGCCGAGTTCGATCTCCACGAGGCGTCCGACGGCGTCGAAGCGATCGATGTGGCCACGCGCGAGCGGCCGACGCTGGTGTTCCTCGACGTCGACATGCCGCAGCTCGACGGCATCGATGCCTGTCGCCGCCTTCGCGATCACGCCGACACGAGTGCGGCGACGATCGTGATGCTGACCGCCGCCCACGGCGACAGGGTCGAGCGCGAGGCCGAGGAGGCCGGCGCCGACCTGTTCCTCACCAAGCCGTTCAGTCCACTCGATCTGCTGCGGCTGGTCGACCAGCTCGGCGAGCAGGCTTCGCCCTAGGGATCGCTACGAGATCTTGATCAACACGATCGTGTTGATCACGAAGACGATGGCAAAGCCGACCGTCCATCGATTCAGGTTGCGCTCGACCAGCGAACCGCCGCCGAACGGTCCCGCGCCGGTGCCGACGCCGAAAGCCCCGGACAGACCCGAGTCCTTACCCGAGTGCATCAGGATCAGGAAGATCAGGACCACGCAGATGAACACCTGGAGGACACCGAGGATCGTCGCCATCGGGGCGATGGTAGCTGGTCAACGCTGCTTGGCCCGGTCCAGCGCGCGCAGGATTTCCACGGCCTCGGCGCGCAGCGTGCCGTCGATGGCCTTCCAGTCGGCATCGGACAGCTTGCCCGTCTGGTAGTCGAGCTCGGCGTCGCGGATCTCCCGGTACTTGGCCTCGCGCGCCGCCTCGAGCTCGGTCACGTCCGTCTCGGGGCTGTTCGGGGGCTCAACCGAGCGCGCCTGCAGCGGCGACTCCCTTCGCGACCACAGGGGGGCACTGACCACGAGCACGACGATGCAGAGGATCGCCAGCACGATCACGAACTCCATGGCCGCGCCTTATACGAGTTCGCGCGCGGGGACCGCGGGCGAGGCCGGCTGACGGGCCGGGACGGGCGAGGCGGCGTGCCGGCGGCGCGCGAGGGCGGGCACGGGCCACAGCGCGATCAACCCGCCGAGACCGATGATGAGCGCCCCGAGCCAGATCCACGTCACCAGCGGCGAAACGATGACCAGGAAGTTGACCCGCCACGGGTGGCTGACGAACCGCGCGGTCAGTCCGCCGATTGCCGCCGCACGCTCGCCCCGGATCCAATTGATCGTGTTCGGCTGGGCAGCCTGTGCCGGCGTGAGCCTCGTCATCAGCTGCGTGAACACCTTGTCGCCTCGCGAGATCTCAGGCTGCAGCGGCCCCAGGTCGGGGTTGATCACGGCCCAGATGTCCTTGGTGATACCAGCGCGCAGCCCGACGTTGCTGTCCGACTGCCCGTTGAAGGCTTCGGAGATGGGCCCCAGCGTCGGGTCGAACGGCGCCGGATAGAAGTTGCGGTTCGTGGTCAGCGTGGTCACGTGGCTGGACCCGTTGGTGACGTTGAGGACCGCCCCGAACGACACCTTTGCCACGGTCGCCTGCGCCGTCGGACGCACGTAGGTGACCTTGTAGCCGTCGATGTTGACGTGCTGACCGGGCGAGAGCAGGACGTCCTGCGAATGCTGGAACGACGAGGACGCGGCGACGCCGATCAGCATGACGGCCAGCCCCGCATGAACGATGTAGCCGCCGTAACGTCGCCGGTTGCGTTTGATCAGTTGCACCAGGGCGACGGGCGGCGCGTCGTGGGTCATCGCCCGGCGCGCGCTCACGCCCCGCCAGAACTCCTGGGCCACCGACGCGACGACGAACGTACCGAGGGAGAACATGACCAGGGCAAACGGCCGCGTGGCCACGCCACCGACGAGTAGCAACGCGATCAGCGTCACCGCGCCGGCAATGACCGGAAGCGTGAAGTTGCGCCGCAGGTTGGCCACCGTCACCCGCCTCCAGGCGATCAGCGGCCCAATGCCCGAGAGCAGGACGAGGATCAGTGCCAGCGGCACGATGAACGGCCTGAACGCCGGCGGGCCGACGGACACCTTCGTGCCGGTGATGGCCTCGGAGATCAGCGGGAAGAACGTGACCCAGAAGATCACGAACACCATCGCCACCAGAACCAGGTTCTGGAACAGGAACACGGCCTCCCGGGAGAGCAGCGAGTCGAGTTGAGCTTCGGAGCGCAGCGAGTCGCGCCGCCAGACGATCAGCCCGATCGAGGCGGCGATCATCGCCCCCAACAGCAGTACGAACGGCACCCCGAGGGTCGAGGCGCCAAACGCGTGGATCGAGCTGAGGATGCCGGAGCGGACCAGGAACGTGCCGAGGATGGCGAGCGTGCCGCTGGCTAGCACCAGCGAGGCGTTCCACACCTTCAGCATGCCTCGCTTCTCCTGGATCATGATCGAGTGGATGAAGGCCGTGCAGCACAGCCACGGCATCAGCGCCGCGTTCTCAACCGGATCCCAGGCCCAGTAGCCGCCCCACCCGAGCTCGGTGTAGGACCAGCGCGCCCCGAGGAGGATCCCGATCCCCAGGAACAGCCAGGCCGCCAGCGCGAACCGGCGGGTCACGCTGATCCATTCGACGTTGAGCCGCCCGGTGATCAGTGCGCCGAGCGCGAAGGCGAACGGGATCGTCAGCAGCGTGTAGCCCGAGTAGAGCATCGGGGGGTGGATCATCATGCTCGGATGCAGGAGCAGAGGATCGAGCCCGGCTCCCTGGCTCGGCGGATTCGAGGTGGTGGCGAACGGGTTGGCGTAGAAGATGGCCAGGCTGCTGAAGAAGGCGGCGAAGCCGAGCAGGATCGCTGTCGCGTAGGGGGCGATCTCGCGAACCCGTCGGCGGGTGAGAAACAGCACCAGGCTCGACCACACGGACAGCAGCCATACCCAGAGCAGCAGCGAGCCCTCCTGCGAGGACCACGCCGCGGCGGCGCGGTAGAAGGTCGGGGTGGTGGTCGACGAATGGCCCGCCACGACGTTGAACGTGAAGTCGGAACGCAGGAACGCAGCCTCGAGAATCGCGAACGCGGCGGTCATCAGTCCGGCCAGCGCGTACACGGCACGGCGCCCTGACACCACCCACTCGCTGCGGCCGGTGACGGCGCCGTAGATCGAGGCGCCAATGCCGTAGAGGCAGACGAGCAAGCCAAGGATCAGCAGCGCGCGCCCAACCAGAGCCATGTCAGCTAGTCCTGTGCGCGCGGTCTGCCATCAGTACGTGCTCTTCGCCGCCTGGTACTTCGAGGGGCATTTCGTCAGCAGCGAGTTGCTCTGACCGACGAAGCCCGTGCCCTGCTCGCGTACCGTCACCGCGACCCCACGACCGGGGGCGAACGGGTCGGGGACGATCCCGGTGTAGCTCACCGGAACCGAGACCTTGATCTTCGGGTCACGAATGCGGAACAGCAGCTGCTTTCCCTCGTGGCGCACCGATCCGGCCATCACCGTGCCGGCCAGAATGTAGGACTGGCCGGGCTGCGCCTGCCTGAGCAGCTGGGAGGCCGTCAGCTCCTCACGGCCCGCGCTGAAGCTGGTGTAGACGAGCGCCGAGGCCAGCAACAGCGCCGCGGTCAGAGCAACGACTAGACGAATGGCACGCTTGCGGCTTGGATCCATGCCTGGGGCCATTCTCCCACAAGCCACGCCACGGACCCCCCGCCCAAGGGCGGTCCTCCCCTCCCCGCCGCGTGTCCGGCCCGCCCCCGATGTCCGTCCACCCCGCGCCACCGGACGCCTGTCCAACTGATCCCCGCCCGCTGGCGCTGGGAAGACCTGTGCGCCGATTAGCGTCGTGTTAATGGCGAGGATTTTCTCCGCGCCACGCGAAACCAATTCCAGTGCAGGCCGTTTACTGCTGATGACCGTGCAAGTTAGATCCAAACGAGTTGAGAGCATCCGCCGTCGTCGGACTGCAGGACGTGGGCGCACCCCACAGCAGACCAGCGAGCCGCCCGCTCGTGCCCGGATCGCGGTGTCGGCCGCCGAGGATCGGCGTCCGGTCCGCAGCGAGGGTACGTGCAGCGGGAAGCCGCTGACCAACGACCAGGCCGTCTACCACTGCCAGTGCGGGTTCGTGTTCGAGGCACCCGTCTCCACCTCGGTCGGCTGCCCGAACTGCAGCGCGACCCAGGCCTGGTAGACGCCGCCCACGGAACAATCGTCCGGCTGGACAACAGCCGTTGTGTGGCTTCCTGGGCGATCTGCTCAGAGCGCCGCAAGGCCGACCCCGCGCCCGGGCCCGATTCGGTGATCGTCGTTGCCGAGCCGGGCCGACCGTCGTGCCCGGCCCGGCGGAAGTGCTTCAATACTGATCGCCGTCCCAGACCCACGGAGGAGGTTGGTGTGAAGCGAGGAGTACTTGCTGCGGTGGTGGCCGCGATGGTTGTTGCGCTCACGCCGGCGATCGCCGACGGCGCCACGGGAGTCGAGCACTTTCACTTCCACGCGGGCCCGTTCACGATCACGCCGGGGGCGAACCTGATCCTGTTTGACCGGCACTCGGTGCCCAAGCCGACCGTCGACGGCTACATGACACGGATGGCGCCCAACCTGCACTACGCCCTGTCCAACGGCAAATGTTGCGGGGCGATCCCGAGGGTCGACATCATCCACCTGCACCACGGGGTCTGGATCAGCAACGGCGCGACCGGCAGGGGCGAGGGGAACTCCGGCTACGGCAGCTTCTACCCGTTCATGGCCGCGGGCGAGGAGAAGACGATTTACACGTTGCCCAAGGGCTACGGCTACCCGATCGGCGCCAAAGACACGTGGCTTCTCAACTACATGATCCACGACCTGACCGACCACGGCGCCAAGGTCTATATCACCTACGACATCGACTTCGTGCCCGCCGACACTCCGGCCGGACAGAGGATGAAGCCGGCCCACCCGATCTGGATGGACGTTCGCGACGGCAGTCTCTACCCCGTGTTCGATGTCCATCGCCACAGCGGACACAACGGCAAGTTCACCTACCCGGACATGGCCCACAAGCCCTATGGCAACGGACGACCACTGAACGTGTTCACCGTCGACCACGCTGGGGCCCTGCTCGGCACGGCGGGCCACCTGCACCCGGGAGGGCTGTACGACGAGCTCGACCTGATCCGCAACGGGGCCACGCCCAGCGGCGGGGCGATAAAGGGCACCGTGCCGCACTCGGTGCGGCTGTTCAGATCGATGGCCCACTACTTCGACAAACGTGGGCCAATCTCTTGGGACATGGCCATGACCGCCACGGATAAGGACTGGCGGCCCGAGGTCCAGGCCGGCGACAAGTTACTGATCAGCACGACGTACGAGACCAAACGTGCGTCCTGGTATGAGTCCATGGGAATCATGGTCGTCTGGGAGGCCTGGAACGACCAAACCGGCACCGATCCGTTCACGCATCCGACGGATCAAGCCGGCCACGTCACCCACGGCCACCTGAAGGAAAATGACCATCACGGCGGCAACAAGTCGCTCGGCGTGAACCTGAAGAAGTTCCCGACCTGCTTCACCAAGAAGGTGATCATCGGCGGGTTCCACTTCACCCCGGGCGATTTCACCTCGACCGGGAGCGACCGCTGTACCCCAACCGTGCGCAAGGGTCACTCGCTGACCTTCGTCAACGACGACGCGTTCGCCAACGGCACCTTCAGCCTATTCCCCAAGCACGCCTACCTCGCCTCGATCTTCCACAGCGTCACTTCTTGCCAGTACCCGTGCGGGCTGAACACGGGCATCTCCTACCCGCTCGCCAACGGCGCCGGGAACTTCGATTCCGGCCAGCTGGGCGCCGGGCTGCCTGCTGTCGGCAGGCTCACCTGGAAAACGCCAACCAATCTGCCCCCAGGGACCTACACGTTCTATTGCCGGATCCACCCGTTCATGCGCGGGGTGTTCCGGATCGTGGGCTAGCCACATCCGGCTGAGAACGGCCGCGTTAATCGGACGCGGCCGCTCGGGGCCACCGCCATTGACAGAGACTAAGATCGCTTCGTGACCGCGACGGCCAGACACGGACTCGAGCACTTCAAGATGGTGATCGGAGGCCAGGCTGTCGATGCGTCCTCCGGCGCCACCTATGAGACCGAGAATCCGTACCGTGGCGAGTCGTGGGCCACGGTCCCGGACGCCGGCGTCGAGGATGTAGACGCCGCGGTCGCGGCGGCCCGCGAGTGCCTGGAGAGAGAATGGGGCGCGACCACGGGCTTTCAGCGCGCCGCCTCGATGCGAGGGTTGGCCGACGTCATCGCCGCGAACGCCGAGCGACTGGCCGAGTTGGAGGTCAACGATTCCGGAAAGCTCTACCGTGAGATGATCGGCCAGGCCCGCGGGCTTGGCAGCTGGTACCAGTACTAGGCGGGAGTCGCCGACAAGCTCGAGGGCCGGCAGATCCCGACGCCCAACCCCGACTACCTCGTCTACACCCGGCGCGAACCCGTGGGGGTGGTGGCGGCGATCACGCCGTGGAACTCTCCCCTGTTGCTCTTGACCTGGAAGCTCGCCCCGGCGCTCGCCGCGGGCTGCACGGTGGTGGTCAAGCCCTCCGAGCACTCGCCGGCGGCCACGCTTGAGTTCGTCCGGCTGATCGGCGAGGCCGGCTTCCCGCCCGGCGTAGTCAACGTCGTGACCTCCAGCTCGCGTGAGGTGGGCGCCGCGCTGGCTGGTCATCCCGGGATCGACAAGGTCGCTTTCACCGGGTCCACGGCCACCGGGCGCGCGGTCGCCCATGCCGCGGCCGAGAACCTCAACAAGGCCACTCTCGAGCTCGGTGGCAAGTCGCCGCAGGTCGTGTTCGCGGACGCCGACCTGGCCGCCGCCGCCAACGGTGTCATCGCCGGCGTGTTCGCTGCCACCGGCCAGACGTGCATGGCGGGATCACGCCTCATCGTTCACGCCGATGTCCACGATGAGCTCATCGGACTGATCGCCGCCCGCGCCCGCAGCATCAAGCTCGGGGATCCAACCGCTGCCGCCACCGAGATGGGGCCGGTGGCCAATCGGCCCCAGTACGACAAGATCCTTGGGTACTTTCGCACCGCGCGCGAAGAGGGCGCCGTGGCCGCCTGCGGCGGTGATCCCGACGAGGCGTTGGGTGGGCTGTTCGTGAAGCCCACGGTATTCACGGGCGTCGGTCTGGAGTCGACGATCTTCCGCGAGGAGGTGTTCGGTCCCGTGCTGGCGGCCTCGAGCTTCGTCGAAGAGGATGAGGCGGTCAGGCTGGCCAACGCCAGTCCCTACGGTCTGGCCGGCGCGGTGTGGACGAAGGACGTCCACCGGGCCCACCGTGTCGCGGCACGGTTGCGCACCGGCACGGTCTGGATCAACGCCTATCGCGTCGTGGCGCCGAGCGTCCCGTTCGGCGGCTACGGACTTTCGGGCTTGGGTCGCGAGAACGGTGTGGCGGCCGTGGACGAGTACCTGGAAAGCAAGTCCGTGTGGGTCGAGCTCACCGGCGGGACACGCGACCCGTTCACGCTCGGCTAACGGTCGCGCTGGCCGGGAGCAACTCCCGCATCGAATCGTCGAGCCAGCCGATCAGCTTCCAGACGTCGCGCATCTGCTCGCGGTCGGCCACGATTCCGAAGTCGAGGTGGCCGAGGTAGCTCATCACGGTGATGTTGAGGCCCATCCCGTCGGTGATCACCGAGACCGGGTAGTTGGCGAGCAGTTTGGCGCCGGCGCAGTAGAGCGGGAACTGAGGTCCGGGCACGTTGGACACGACGAGGTTCCAGACCGGGGTCCTGGTGGCCGCCAGCGAGAACGTCATCCGCGCCGCTCGCGAAAACACAGCCGGCGGAATGAATTGGGTGGCATCGACCAGGAGCTCGGCCGGCAACGCCTTGTGTCGCTCCTTGGCCACCCGCAACGCCTCGTGTGTCAGGCGCAGGCGTTCGACGGCATCAGCCTGGTTGGTGAACAAGGGGATGCTCATCATCCCAATGCGGTTGCCGAACGTCCCCAGCTGCTCCTCGGTGCGGACCGAGACGGGGACCTGCGTGACCAGGGGCTCATCGGGCAACTCATCGTGCTCGACGAGCCACCGACGCACGGCGCCGGCGCACAGGGCGACGACGACATCGTTGACCGTGTAGTCGTAGGCGTTCTTGATTGCCTTGACGTCGGCCAGCGAGAGCTGCCCGAAGGCGAAGCGCCGGTGCGCCGACACGCGCCCGCTGAAGGAAGTGCGTGGGCGACTCAGGGTGCTGCGCTCGAGCACACGCGACTCGTGGCCACGCAGCGCCCGCGCGAACCGCGACGACATGCGCCCCAGGGTCTTGGCGCCAGGGATCTCGTTGAGAATCGGCGCGTCCTCGAGGTTGGGCAGGGTCGACGGGAGCGAGCGGGCCACGCGCTCGACGTAACGTGGCGTGCCGAGCAGGCCCCGGGCCAGCATCGACAGCTCGCTGGGCTCGTTCTCCGGCTTGCTGTCAGCCGGCGGCGGGGGCTCACGTCCTTCCGGAGTGAGATCGAGCAGCACGCCCATGATCTCGGCCCCGGAGACGCCGTCGACGACCGAGTGGTGGATCTTGGTCAGAAGGCCGACGTTTTCGTCCTGCAATCCGTGGATCAGATATGCCTCCCACAGGGGCCGCGCGCGATCGAGCGGCCGCTCGAAGATCCGCGCCACCTGCTCGGCCAGCTTGGCGTCGGTCGGCGGCGGCGCCAGCGCTATCTCGCGTACGTGGTATTCCAGATCGAAGTCCGGATCCTCGATCCAATACGGGTAGTCGAGGTTGAAGGGGACCGGCTTCAGCCGCCAGCGAAACGGCGGCAGGAGGGGCAGCCGCTCGTCGATCATGTTCAGCAGGTCGGCGAGCTCGAGCTGTCCGTTGGGCCGCGTGCTCGGGTCGAGCACCGCAAGCGCGCCGACGTGCCCCGCCTGGCGCGGCGATTCGAGCGCCAGGAACTGCGCGTCCAGTCCGGTCAGCTGCCGCATGTTCTCCTCCTTGGCCGGGAGGCGAGTCTATCCGGCAGCCTGCTTGAGCGACGAAACCAACCCGCGCGTTCGTCGCAACCGGTGGAATGTTCGGGTGGGTCCACTCACATGATCGATTACGAATCGACGCGCTATCCGTGGATGCGGCAAGAGGAACCAATCATCTAGCGTCCACCCGGTATGGAACGGCCGGACACGAAGGCCATTGAAGTACGGCCGATTGGCACCGTGCGATCCTCGCGCCTCGAGCCCCTCGACGACGACTGGGGCGAGATCGCCTCGACAATCGAGCTCGACAGCAAGTTGCTCGCCCCATCCAGCCTGCGTGGCCTCGAGGACTTCTCGCACATCGAGGTCGTCTACCTCTTCCACCGCGTGGACCCCGACACCTACGAGCTGGCCGCGCGGCGGCCACGCGGAAACCCGTACTGGCCCGAGGTCGGCATCTTCGCCCAACGGGCCAAGCGGCGCCCCAATCGCATCGGCGTGAGCGTGTGCGAGCTCGTCGGCGTCGACGGCCTCCAGTTAGCCCTGCGCGGCCTCGACGCGATCGACGGCACCCCGGTTCTCGACATCAAGCCATACATGACCGAGTTCGCCCCCCGCACGCCGGTGCGCCAGCCGCGCTGGTCGCGCCAGCTGATGGCCGGCTACTGGTGAGACGGCTGCGGGCTGGCCGCCCGCCCGTCGTTGGACGAGGTCTAGAATCGCCGCAATCGCGGACGTAGCTCAGTTGGTAGAGCGTCGGCTTCCCAAGCCGAAGGTCGCGGGTTCGAGACCCGTCGTCCGCTCTGAAGAAACTGCCTGGAAATGACAACTTTCTGCGGCAAGAACGAACAGAGTAGACATCTTTCACACCGCGGGAGTTCGACACTTGCCGCGCTTAGAGTTGGTGGCGCTCGTGATTGATCAAGCGCTGCGAGCTCCGCTGATCGCGCGTGGGAATAGCTGCTTGAGCTCGGCGTCGAGCCTTTGGCGATCTTGTCCGCTGCGAAGACCGCGCACGTGCCAGGGTCTGCGTGCGCGACGCGGTCGCGCAGCTCCCGTTTGCGGGCATGTAATCGCCGATCGATGGATCGTCTGAGACCGATTCGACACGCTGGGCGATTTGGGTTCCGAACCGACGGTGGAGCTCGGCGCTCGTGGTCGCGGTCTTTTCCAGCACGTCGTGGAGCAGCCCGGCGGCGATGATTTCGTCCGGCTGGGCGTCGCGGCGCAGCAGAGATCCCACTTCGATTGGATGCGTGATGAACGCCGCATGGTCGACCTCCCGGCGCTGGCCGGCGTGGCGAGCTCGGGCGAACCTCAACGCGGCCTGTGCCATCGGCAGCCCGGCGAAGTGGCCCGCGGCGCGCTGGGGCCGGGTGGTGGCAATGCCCGGGGTCTCGTCGTTGTCGATGGACTTGGCCACTTCTGCGATCACGCCCTGAAATCGCCGCTTGTTACGGTTCGGAGTCCTTGCCTGAGCTTGTCGGATCGAGTCCGGGTGCGACTACCTTCCCCGCGTCGATGTCCTGGGCGAGCTTCGCCTTCTCCTCCGCTCGCCCCGGCGTGAGCACGCCGGCTCCCGCGGCGTGGGAGATCGGGTCGCCCCCGCGGCCGCGCAGGATCACAGCGCAGCCGATGGCGATCGCCACGCCGAGCAGCGGGCCCGCGACGTACACCCAGTATGCCGTCCAGTCACCGCTCACCAGCGCCGGCCCGAACGAGCGCGCCGGGTTCATCGACGTGCCGCTCACCGGCGCCGACCACAACCCGGCCAGCGCGATATAGCCACCGACCCCGAGCGCCCCGAGGGCGCCGACGTTCTGGGCGCCCGAGGCGGTACCGAGAATCACGCTGACCAGCACCGCGGTCAGCGCGATCTCCATCAACAGCGCCTGCCAATCGTGGTAGCCCGGCCCCGGCAGCGTCGCGCCGAGGTGCTCGACGTTACCGAACACAGCCAGCAGGAACAGGCACGCCAGCGTGGCCCCCACGAGCTGGACGATGATGTAGCCCGGCACCCGCTTCCACGGAAAGTCGCCGCGTACCGCGAACGCCAACGACACCCCCGGGTTCAGGTGCGCGCCCGAGACCGCACCCATGAACAGGATGATCGCCATCACCATCAACCCCGGGGCGACCACCGCCGCCGCAAGGCTGATCTGCCCCTTGGCGTGCAGGATCCCGCCACCCGCCGCCACCAGCACCAGCATGAACGTGCCCAGCAGCTCTGAGAACAGCCGACGGTACTGGAGCTTGGGATCGTCAAAGTCCGTGCGGTCCCCGAACTCCAGCATCAACAGGCGATGGGCCCGCTCAGGGTCGTGGATTACGACATTTGGGGATTCTTGAATGGGCATAACTTTCTGAGCTAGAAGTGAACGTTGATCGCCGACCGCGACCTGACAACCTGATCCCGATCGGGTGACGGCCGGCAAGCCGTTTGGTCCGCGCTATAGCCCTGCCTCTGACGTAACACGTCCGGTCTTGACGGCGGCGCTCAGCGCCGCGTAGTCGAGTTCGTTCTGGTCGGCGTAGAGCTCGGCGAAGTCGGCCAACGCCTTATCCATCGCGTCGCCTTTGCCGAGGTACGCGCCGATCGTGACGGCATCGCCGGAGCGCGCGTGCGCGCGGGCCAGCGTCCGGCCACAGATCCCACCGTAGGCGGCGAGCTCTCTGGGTTTCATGCCCTCGATGATCACCGAGCCCTTGTTGTCCCACAGCTGGCGCATGTAGAAGTCGAGCTTGCCGCCATCAGGGCCAGTGATGCGCTCCCAGCCGAGCATGATGTCGCTGGCGGCCTGCATCAGCCGCTGACCCTCGACCACCCGCTGGCCGTGATTTGCGTACTGGCTCTTGCCCAGAAACGGCTCGAGCACCGACGCCTCCGCCTGCTTGAGCTGCAGAAACAACGGGTCGTTGTTGTCGCGGCCGAGCAGCAGGATGATCCACGCGCGCGTACCGACGCTTCCGACACCGACCACCTTGCGCGCCGCGTCCACGTAGCGGAAGCGCTCCAGCAGATGTTTGCGATCACCCTGCAGCGTGCGCCGGTAGCCGCGAAGCACCCCCCGGGCGAACTCCTCGATATCGCGGCCGCCGGCGAGATCCTCGATCGGCACGATCAGCGGCGGATCGCTGACGATCCGCGGCTCGCCATCGACGATCGTCGTGAGCTTGGAGAATGCCCGCAGGCTGTCCTTCGCGCGCGTCTTGGCCAGGTTCTTCTCCATCAACTTACGGCGCTTGGAGCTCGCCGTGCTCTGAACCTGGGCGACCAGCGCCTCGACATCGACCCGCGAGTACCACAGATCGAATGTCTTCATCGACGCCAAGCCCGCGGATCGCCTCGCGATACGCGCGTGTGACCTCCAGGTTCACCGTGCGGCGCTGATCGGCATGAAAGCCGAGATCGCGGCCGGCGACAGCGAAACTCGCAACCAGCCGCTTGAGATCCCATTCAAACGGCCCCGGCAGGGTCTCGTCGAAATCGTTGACGTCAAACACGATCCTCCGATCCGGCGCGGCGAACCCACCGAAGTTCGACAGGTGCGCATCCCCGCACAGCTGCACGCTCAGGCCGGTTCTCGGCGAACGCTCGAGATCGGCCGCCATCAGATACGCCGCACCGCGGTAGAACGTGAACGGCGAGACCAGCATCCGCCCGTAGCGGATCGGCACCAGCTCCGGCACCCGCGAGGCCGCCTGCTCCTCCAGCATCTCAACCGGATCACGGCGACCCGACGGCGCCAACCACTCGCCATGCACACTCCGCGGCACCTCTGCGCGTGCTGCCTTCCCCCGCGCCGCCCGCTCCGCGACCGACAAATGCGCGACCTTGCCGTTCCCGCCGGACCCATGCACGGTTGCGGCCTCCAGGTCGGTAGCGTCCTTTGATTTCGCACTGCTGGCACTCATGTCTGTGACTCCTTTAGCGGCTTGCGGAGGTGATCACGCGGGGCCGGCGGCCATCTTCTTCTGGGCGTCGGCGATCGCGCCTTTGAGCGCTTGGACGTGTCTGCCTTCGGCCTCGCCGATCGCCTTCTTGACGGCGCGTGTGATGGCGGGTTCGACCTTGTCGGCTTCGGAGTGTGAGTAGGCGACGATAAGGCCGGCGCCGCCGAGCGGGATCGTTTCTCCGGCTTGCTCGCCGAGCTTTTCGCTGACCTCGTGGTGCAGCAGCTCGCCGGCGCCGGCGCCGAGCGCGGCGCCGACGGCGGTGGCGGCCAGCAACAGGCGGGGCGAACAGCCCGACGGCGAACCCGACGGCGCCGAGGCCCTCGGCCCCCTCGCTGACCATATGGTCGGTCTGCTCGACCGAGAGGTTGCCCTCGAGGTCTTTGCTGACGATGACGGCGCCTTGCAGGTGCCCGCCGCAGTTGAGGGCGGCGTTGTAGTCCTCCTCGGCGGCGTCCTTGGACAGGTAACCGCCGATCAGGACATCGATCGTGTCATGGAGCTTCATCGCAACCTCCTCCTTTCGGCATCAGCCTCACGCCGACGAGCGCATGCGCCGCGTGTCCGTGGTGGACGGCTTTGTCGCAGTTCGTGCGCGTCTTCCGCCGATGGGTGCGGGTTGACTTCGAAGGTGACCTTCTTGATCGTGCCGGTGAACGCGAACGGCTTGCGGCTCGCGTAGCCTAGGTCGACCACGCCGCCGTTGTCGCGGCCGATGTCCATCCCGGCGTAGCCGGAGAAGCGGATCGGGACGGTGTGATCCATCCGCCCCTTGCCGACCGGCCGGTCGTCGATGAACAGTGTCACCTCACCGCCGGTGGCCGGCTTGGCCGCGTCGGCGGCAAATTCCATACGGACCGTCATCTCGCCCTCGGGCAGTGGCTCCTCGGCCTGCTGGCGAAACACGAACACGCCCATCATCGAGTAGGTGTGCGTCAGCTTGCCGTCGTCGACGAACAGCGAGAACCCGCCCAGGTGGTCGGCCTCGGCGACGATCACCCCTTCGGCGCCGCCCGGCGGGATCACCAGCTCAGCGGTGATCGTGTAGGAGTGGTTATAGATCCGCGGGATCATGCCCGACAGAACGTTCTGGACATCGCCGCGGAACTCGTACCTGGCGGTCTCCGGGAGCGGCGGCACCATCCCGAAGAACCCCGCCAGCGGCGCCATCAGCGGCAGCACCTTGTACTTCTCGGCCTCCTGCCAGAACAGCTCCCTGAGCTCCTTGACCTTCTCGGGGTGCTCGCGCGGCGAGATCGTGGGCCTGGGAGAAGTCGTCGGGCAGGTAGTAGAGCTCGGTCGGATCCTCATCGGGGTCCCACACGCCCGGCGCGTAGGGCTTGATCGCCTCGGGCGTGAGGACCCACGGGATCCGCGCGGTCTTCATCGACAGCCACCAGCCGTCCTTGTACATCGAGCGGTTACCGACCGTCTCGAAATACTGCTGGGTGTGACGCTCAGGAGCGTCCGCGTCGGTCAGCGAGTCGGCGAACGTCACCCCGTGCATCGGCTGCTGCTCGATCCCGTCGATATGCGTCGGCATCGGGATCCCGGTGATGTCGAGGATCGTCGGGCCGACATCGATCACGTGCGTGAAATGCGTCCGCAGCGCACCGGCCTCGGTGATCCGCTCGGGCCAGTGGACGACGAGCGGGTTGCGCGTGCCGCCGAGATGCGAGCCGACCTGCTTTCCCCACTGAAACGGCGTGTTCCCCGCCCACGCCCACGCGGCCGAGTAGTGAGGATCCATCATCGGGCCGCCCCACGCGTCGATGCCTCCGTAGCGCTCCGAGAGCTGGAGCTGCATCTCGTCGCTCAGCGGGATCCCGTTCTGCATCGTCAGCTCGTTGAACGAGCCGGTGATCGTGCCCTCCATGCTGGCGCCGTTATCCCCCCAGATCCACAGCACGAGCGTGTTCTCCAGCTCACCGAGCTCGTCGATCGCGTCGATCACCCGGCCGACGTTGTGATCGGCGTTCTCCGAGAAGCCCGCGTACACCTCCATCTGCCGCGCGTAAAACGGCTTCAGCTTCTCCGGGACATCCTCCCAGGCCGGGAACGCCTCATCGCGCGGCGTCAGCTCCGCATCGGCGGGGATCACCCCAAGTGCCTTCTGCCGGGCGAACGTCTCCTCACGCAGCTTGTCCCAGCCCTGGTCGAACTTGCCCTTGTACTTCGCCGCCCACTCCTCGGACACATGATGCGGGGCGTGGCTGCAGCCCGTGGCGAAGTACGCGAAGAACGGCTTCTTGGCATCCTGTCCCCGGATCGCGTGCAACCACTCGATCGTTTTGTCCGCCATCGCGTCGGGCAGGTAGTACGGATTCTCCTCGTCATAGAACTCCGTCGGGGTGCCGATGATCTTCTGGTTCTCAGCCAGGCACGGATCCCACTGCGACGCCCCGCCACCGAGGAACCCGTAGAAGTAGTCAAACCCCCAGCCGACGGGCCAGCGGTCAAACGGCCCCGACGGGCCCTGCTGACCGTCCGGCGTCAGATGCCACTTACCGAACGCCGCCGTGCTGTACCCGTTGTCCCGCAAGATCCTCGGGAACGGCACGCAGTCGTCCGGCACGAACGCCGTGTAGCCGGCGAACCCGGTCGAGAACTCACCGACCGAACCGAAGCCAACCGCGTGACTGTTACGACCGGTCAGCAGCGCGGCACGCGTCGGCGAGCACAGCGCCGTCGACATGAAAGCGGTTATACCGCACACCCTCCTGCGCGATCCGCGTGTAATTCGGGGTGTCGATCGGCCCGCCAAACGTACCCGCATTGCCGAACCCGGCATCATCGATCAGGACCAGCAATACGTTCGGCGCGCCGTCCGGAGGCTCAACATGCCCGAGCTCCTCCCAGTCCGGCTGTGAGCCGTCAAGCGTTCTGTTAGCAACACCCCCGAACGGCTGCTTGCGGATTGGCAGCTTGCTTCGATCAGGCTGGCTCATCAACTCGCCTCCAGGCAGGTTGGGGTCAATCGTCGTCTGTTAGAGAGCTCGCGCAAGGGGTTCACACGATCTGTGACCCCGTCGTCACCGATCCGGGGTATCTCGAAGGCTGTGAACAGCGACGACGAGGCGGTAGCGATGCGCTGACGTGTAAGCCACAGCATGCCTGATAGTGGCCGCGGTTTGGGCCGTGAGGGCGGAGGATCACCCGGGTGATTCATTTGCGATCGCGCAGGCCGAGCGCGCGCGGGCGCGCGCGATCAGATCCGTTGGCGACCTTAGGTCTAGGGTGTGGTGCAGCTCGCGGGTGCAGGTCTTGACGGTGTTCAGCGAGATGTAGAAACGCTCGCCGGTCTCGCATCGGGAGAGACTGGTCGCGACGCACCTCCGCACGGCGAGCTCGACGGCGGTGGCTTCCTCGACGACGTGGTGGTCTGGGATCCCGCACCCGCCCGCGACCGGCACCAGCATGAACGTCCTAGCAGCTCCGAGAACAGCCGCCGATACTCAAGCCTCGGTTCGTCGAAGTCGTCGCGGTCACCGAACTCCAGCATTAACAGATGGCTGGGCCGCTTCGGGTCGTGCACGCTGAGCGTCGGTACTTCGTTACTGGGCACCAGGCGACGCGTTCTCGTCATCCCCGTAGATCACGAGTCCGTGGAGGATCCACAAGCACAGCGCGAACACCCCCAGCGACCAGAACGGGTAGTTCCCGCCGACCGCCAGCAGCGCCTCGAGCGCTCCCAGAGCAGCGCCGATGATCCCGATGATCCGCCCGTACGCGTTGCCGGCGAACAGTGAGAACCCGGCGGTGAGCTGGATCAGGCCAAGGATCACGGTAGTCCAACCCCATGTGTGGAGGTTCGCGAACACATATGAGGTGCTCGCGGTGAAGAAGTGGGCGTTTCCGATCGCCCCGAACCCGTAGATTATGTTCAGCGTCCCCGCGATCAACAGCAGGATCGCGACGAACACTGCCCGGCCGGTACCTTTCATTGTTGTCTCCTGTCTGGCCGCCCCGGGCGGCCGCCGTGGTTGTCAGTTTCGTCATAGCCCGGTTCAGACCACGAGCTCGCCGGAGTCGACGGCGGCGGCGAGCCTCCGGAAGCCGCGCTCGTTCTGCTCGGCAAGGCTTTTCAGAACTCGAGCCGCTCGACCGGATCAGGTCGCGTCGGTGACGGCTCAAACGCACGTGAGTCGTACGCCTGACCCGAGCTCGCGCCGCCTAACCCCGCTCGAGCCGCCCGGCCACCGACGATAGACGCGGCACAGCCACACCCGCCGGCTTGCTTGACCTCGGCGTCGCGGGCCGGCCGGTCGTGAATGTCGTCGTTGTCATGAGTCTCCAAGGGTTTGAGATGTCGCATGTGCGGCGCAGGGCCTACGCCCTGGCGGCGGCCGCCGATGTGGGTGCGATCAATGCGCCGATGACCCACAGGAACGGGAGGAAGAATCCGATCCAGAACAGCCAGTAGTGCCCCTTGCGGAACGTCGCCAGGCCGAAGTAGACCCAGCACGCTACGTAGACGATGGCCAACAGAATCCAGAGAAAGGTCATGAGTTCACGGTTCCTTTCAATCGGCGCCGGGGTGCTGGTCGTCGACTCCGGCCGGTTGTTTGAGCGGCTGCGCTGAAGCCTCGGCGTCCTCCATCTCGATTGGGGTGACGCTGTGCAGCGTGAGTGCGAGTCCGGCGATTCGTTCCAGCAGCCCGTGTAGGTGCGAGGGATCGATGATCGGCCCGGTGATCTCTGTCTCGCCGTCATGGGCGCGGAGCGTCATCCCATCGAAGGCGGACGCATAGCGTGGGCCTAGTTCTCCTTCGATCACGATGCGGTAGCCATGCTGCGACATGCGAGCCCCACGATGACGCACGGTGGCCGCGGTTTGGGCCGGGGGGCGGAGGATCACCCGGGTGATTGAGCGGGATCGAGCAGGCCGAGCGCTTTTGCGCTCGCGACCGCGTCCCCTCGCGAGGATGTGCGCCGAGCTTGCGCCACAGCTCGCGGGTGTGGGTCTGGACGACTTCAGCGAGAGCAGCACTGCACCTCGCGCTCGCGTCGGAAGACCGGTCGCGAGGCACCGCCGCACGGGAAGCTCGTCGGCGCAGGTGAAGGTGCCAGTCGCCTCAGGCGACTGGCACTGATGTCGACGGTGCTTTGGGGCGAAACGGTTGCATTTCCTCGCGGCCTGGGCCAACGACGCCCCAGGTGGACTCGGGCACCTCGTTCCAGACGCCGGCGACGTCGCCGAGGGGTTCGGAGACGATCAGGCGGGCGTCGTCTGAGAATTCTCGGAGCTCTTCCCGATCGGGGTATCGCTTGCGCAGAGTGGGGACGTCGGTGGTGAGGAACAGCGTTCGCGATTTCCCCTCGCTGGAGTACCGGAACGCCCAGATGCTGTCGCCATCGGTGGTGGCGATCGTGCCCTGGAACGGGTTCGGGATCGCGTGGCGCTTGGCGACCGCTTCAATCATTCCGATCGCCTTCTCGATGGCCGTTGGGGGGTCGTCCGTCAGTCCGAGGGTGAGGGCGAGGTAGAAAAGCACCTCGGTGTCGGCCTGGCCTTGGATCTCCGGATATAAGGATGGGTCGACGGCGAGGATCAGGTCGCGTTTGATGGTGGCGAACTCGTTGATGTAGCCGTTGTGCATGAAAAGCCACCGGTCGTGGCGGAAGGGGTGGCAGTTGGTCTGCTGAACAGCGCTGCCGATCGCTGCCCGGATATGGGTGAAGAACAGCGGCGAGCTGATATGGCCGGAGAGCTCGCGCAGGTTCTGGTCGTTCCAGGCCGGTTCGGTGCTGTGAAACACGCCCGGCGTGTCGGGCTCGCCGTACCAGCCAACGCCGAACCCATCGCCGTTGGTCGGCTCGGCCCCTAGCCGCGAATGCAAACTCTGGTCAACCAATGAGTTGGTTCCCCGGTACAGCACGTCTTTCATGAGGATGGGAGAGCCGGAATATGCGAGCCAGCGGCACATGTGCCGCTCCTTTCTGTCGGACTATCAGATCTGTCCAGGTCCTTCGTTTGCGCAGTCCGCCGTTTCAGGGGTCCCCGCAGTGCCGTCGTCAGCGACGCGGGGGCCGTCCTGAGCGGATCCGTGTCTTCCCGAACTAAGGAACACATGCCTCACCCGAGGGAATGGCGGACGTCTATTCCGCGTACTCAGTCCGCGCCGGAGATCCGTTCGCCGTACGCCATCAGAGCGTAGATCGCCAGGATGTCGCGCGTGAACATCGACAGCGACCAGAACGGCTACGCCGGGATCATCATCAGCTGCACGATCGCGTTGCCGGCGAGAACGACCACGCAGGTCCAGCATGAGAACTGGTTCTTGAGGAACACGCCACATCCGACCGCCCACTCGAACACGCCGATGCCCAGCACGACCCAGCCCCAGGTGCTCAGGCTGCCGGGATGTAGTCATCTTGCCCTCCTTGAGAAGGGGTCTGGAATCTCGCGGTGCAAGCCCGCGGTTTCGCCTCAGGATGCCTGACGGTGGCCGCGGTTCAGGTCGCAGGAACCGAGGATCACCCGGGTGATTGAGCGGGATCGAGCAGGCCGAGCGCTTCTGCGCGCGCCACTGCTTCCGCTCGCGATGATGCGCCCAGCTTTCGGTACAGCTCGCGGATGTGAGTCTTGACCGTGTTCAGCGAGATGTACAGCTGCTCGCCGATCTCACGTCGGGAGACATCGGTCGCGAGGTACCTGAGCACCGCGAGCTCGGCCGCGCTCGGCTCCTCGACCAGGTTATGGTCTTCGGCGTCCGCTCGAGCGGTAGTGAGGACCTGCTCGACGGTGGCCGCAATCGCGGGCAACCGCGCGACCACGCTTCTGCGGCCTCGGTTCGCCCTTGCTCGGCGTCGACTAAGGCGAGTAGGCCGAGGCCGCCGACGTAGCCGTCGGGGACGTGCGGCGCATCGGGTCGCTCGACGGCCTGAATCGCGATCCGCCGCGCCTCGTCGAGATCGCCGGAGAAAAACAGCGCCTGCGACAGGCTCGCGAGCACACCAACGCTCAGCACGTCCGCGCCTGCCCTGGCGGCCGCAACCGCGCGGCTTGCGTGCTGCACGGCCGCGCCCACGTCACCGCGCTCGATCACCATCGCACGTGTGACCTCAGCGACCGCCTCGACGTATGGCGACCACAGCCGCGGCCGATCTGCCCGCGCGCGCTCCGCCACTGCGAGCAGCTGCTGAGTTTCGATCTCCGGAAGCGCGAGCATCGCTGCGGCAAACGCCCCGACTGCCGGCAGCGAAGGGTGCTCGAGGAGCAGCTCGGGAGTAAGCCAGCGCACCCAGCCAACGAACTGTCCGAGCCGCCCCCCCCACACAAACTCGAGATGGTGCTCTGAGAGCAGCGCAGCCACCGCCTCAGAGTCCCCAGCAGCGGCGGCGTACTCGATCGCGTCCTCGACCAGCCCGTGCGTGCGGCACCAGGCCGCCGCTCGGCGACGCAGCGCTGGCGCGACCCCCCGACCGAGCTCCAGCTGCAGGAGCTCGGCGAACAGATGGTGATAGCGGTACCACTGCCCGCTCGCGTCCAGGGCGACCAGGAACATGTTCGAGCGCGCGAGCTCTGCGAGCATCGAGGCTGGGTCGTCGCGGCCGAGGACCGCATCGCAGAGATCGGGCGTGAACCGTCCCAGCACCGAGGTGCGCACCAGAAAATCCCTTGTGTCAGACGGGAGCGCCGTCAGAACCTCATCGGTCAGGTAGTCGGCGATGTGCCGAGCGCTGCCGAGGAACGCCCGCACGCCCTCATCGGGATCCTCGAGGTCGCGAAGCCACAGCATCGCCAGGTACAGCCCCGCTGGCCATCCCTCCGTGCGCTCGACAAGCAACTCGACGCTCTCGTCAGATAGCTCGATCCCCTCGCGGAGGATCAGTTCACGCGCCTCGTCGACCGTGAAGGCCAGCTCCCGCGCGCGGATCTCCACCAGCGCTCCCCGGGCCCGCAGGCGCGCGAGGTGGATCGGCGGGTCCGAGCGCGTCGACGCAAGCACGCGCGCGCTGACAGGCAGTCGATCGATCGCATGGGCGATCGATCGAAGCGAACGCTCGCTCGCCACGGTGTGCAGGTCATCAAGAACGATCGAGACTGGCCGACCGTATCTGACCAGACCGTTCATCAGCTCATCGACGGCCGCCTCGATCGGCGCGCCCCGGACGCCGAGGGCCATGAGTGCCCGACCTCCGAGGCCCTGACCAAGTCGCTCGACGGCCGCGGCCAGGTGCGTCCACAACCGCACCGGGTCGTCGTCGCTTCGATCGAGGGTCATCCAAACGACGGGCTCCGGGCGCTCTGCACACCACGAGCGCAGAAGTGTCGTCTTGCCGTAACCGACCCCCGCGTCGAGTACCCAGAGCGCGGCGCCATCGACGTCATCGAACATCTCAAGCAAGCTTGCCCTACGCAGCGTCCCGGCTTGCACACGGGGCAACATCAGCTTTGGCTCGATCACCCGCAGCGAGGGCGGAACGGTCTGTGCCGTCTGAGTACTCATCCCGATGTCCCGGCCCAATCGTGCTCGCGCTCGATGGCCGGCGCGCGGGTGGACACAACACCCCGTGTCGCGCCGACACTCTGCCTCCGAGGCCAGCGTCGCTGTACGCCGACCGCGTCAGCTGAAGCCTCCCCGGCTAAACGCGCGCGGGTCACCGTTGCCGGCTTTTGTAGACACAGGACGCGTCGAGCATGTCATTCCTAACGGAGCCACGTTGCCTTCGTCCAACACCCCCGGCAGCCGCCAAAAGGCCGCTACAGACGCGCTATACGCAAGTTCAGATAACCGGGCCCGGAGTCCGCTCGCCGAAAGGGCAAACTAACCCGCCCCCGGCCGATACCACACTACTCCCCCCAACAGCGCCTGCAAGTTAAGATTGCTCGCCCAGCGCGATCACACGCCCAGCGCGGGCGCCAGCCTCACGAGACCGCGACCGATCCGGCCGGCCGGGCACTCGGCTACCGATGCCGACGCGTTTCGGCGTGCTTGAGCGTGGGCCGAATCACCCGGGTGATCATCGGCCCGAGCCGCGCAAGTCGCGGCCACCGTCGGGCATGCTGGGGCTCGAACGGCACCGTCTCGTCATCGAGACGCGCGTCTCGTCATCGAGACGCGCGCGACCAGCGGGAGTCGTCGACCACGACCTGGCACCAATCGAAGGAACTTGAAGGCGTGACCTTCCTCTGGATTCTCTTGGCCATCTCGTACGCAGGGTGCGGTTTGCTTCGGCCTGGCGAGGTTACGCGGAGGGCATTACCGGCTGGTCCGGATCGATTTCCTCGTCGCGATCCTGTGGATCATCGGGGCATTCATAGGCCCGACGGAATTCGCCGCCGCCGCGGCATGGGCGCGAGATCACACAAGCAACATCGCAACGGACCACAAGCGTGCTGCTGATCACGCATCGGACCGAGGGGCTCGGGCTCGTTGACGGGGTGATTTCGCTGGCACCCCCGGATCCCCGAATTCGATTGGTCACGTGAGCACGAGATGACGGCGGATGTAGCAGCTTCGAGGACGTTGCCGGCCGGACACCGATCGCCGCAATTTCGCTTCGGCGCGGTGTTCGCGCTCGTCCTGACTCTCGTTCTGTTCGAGGTCCTCGCCCCGAGCGATGACTGGGCTCGCGCCGTCGCCGTCGCGCTGGCCGGCGGCGCACTGACCATCGCGGTTGCCACGTCCCGGGCGCGCGCTCCGGTGCGCCGTGCCCGCGCCTGGCTGGTCGGGGGCTTCGCGCTCCTGGTGATGATCGGAATCGCGGCGGGACTCATCGGCACGGCGATCACGTTCGCGGTGGTGACGTTGCTGATCCTCGGTATCCCGGTAGCGCTGGTCGGGGGGTTGTTGCGGCTGATCCGGACAGCGGGCGTCACCGTCCAAGTTGTCGCCGGCGCACTCACCGTCTACCTGGTCGTGGGTCTGCTGTTCGCGTCGATCATCGCCTTCACGGCCACCATCGAAAGCTCTCCGTACTTCACGCAGGGCAAGAAGGTCTCCAACGGCGAAAGGGTCTACTACTCGTTCACCGTACTGACGACGACGGGGTTCGGCGACTTCACGCCCGCCCAGCCCTTCGGGCATGCCCTGGCCGTGCTCGAAATGCTGACCGGGCAGCTGTACCTGGTCACCGTGATCGGAATCGTCGTCGGGAACTTCGCGGGCCGGCGGACGGCTCGCGACGTCCAGGCTCAACGTTCACAACCAGACCCTGAGGCAACATCAAGCGCGTGACGATCCCGTGGCCGATCCGGAGCACACTCGCCGTACGCTCGCGAGGTCGCACCGAGCACTCCGCGATCGGCCCGTTGCGCGCGTGTTGAGGTCGCTGGCGCCGCGTTCCAGCCCCTGCACAACATCGGGGCTGAACCCGAGGCAGCATCAGGTTCGGCTCGACCAGCAGCGGATTTGGACGATCTGCCCGCGAGGTCTGTGAATCTCGTTACCGCCGTGCCAATCCCCCAGTAATCATCAATCACCCGGGTGAACATTGCTCGGTGCTGATCACATGCCCGAGAACTCGGGCGATGATGTCACGACAATTCTCTTTTGCTGGCCATCCTTTACATCGCGTGCTGGGTCTACTTCGGATTGGCGACGTTCCGCAAAGGTCACTATTGGATGTTCTGGATCGGGTTCTTCCTCCCGTTCCTGTGGATCATCGGCGCCTTGATCAGCCCGACTCCACACGCCGCCGGAACGGCATAAGCGCAGCTGTAGTTCGTCAGACCCGGTCGGCTCCGCTGGAGACATTGGGTTCCAGCTCGAAAAACGGTTCTTGCCGCCGAACTTCAGCACCGCAGGCCTAGCGGCCAGTCGGTCCTCCTCCCGGGGAGCCTCGACAGGCTCCTGAGATTGCTCAGTCGTCGATCTCCACCCAGACCGACTGCTCGTCGTGTTCCTCCCAGTCGGAGTCTGGCATCGCGATTGCCCAGCTTGTCCACGTCCCGATCGGCCGGGCCGGGGCGGTCCTGACTCTGGCGCTGACGACCATGCCGGGCGAGAGCTGGACGGGCGAGCGGAGCGGCGCCGTCGTCATCCCCCAGTGCGTCGGGGGATCGCCGGGTCCTACGGAGAGCGAGACACCGGGCGCGAGCTCGGCGCTGAACCAGAGTGCGAGCGCGTTGGCCGTTCCGTGGTGGTGGACTGGCAACAGGATCTCGGCTTCGTGAGGCGCCTGCGCCTGCTCGAGCGGGATCCGGTCTGCATTCGTCGTCCACAATAGACGCGCCCCGGAGCGCTGGTCGGGCGCCTCAAGGTGACGGAAGGACCCGGAATAGATGATCTCGTTGACGGTGACCTCGACCAGGACCTCGAGGTTGAGGCCGAACGGGTCCTCTCGGAGGAACTCGATCGTTTCCGCGAGATAGCGGTCGTGTACCAGGGCGGCCCAGGCGGTGACTGTGTGGGGGATCATGACCCCGCCCGCTTTGAGCCAGCGGTCGCGGGCGCCGATGAGAGGAGCGAGCATCCCTTCGTCGATCCCAAACCCTCCGAGCCACTCCGAGACGATCACGTCGACCTGCTCGGGGAGCTCGATGTCCATGACTTCGCCGTGGATCACCTTGACGATTCCCGCGACCTCGTTCGCGGCGGCCAGCTGCTCGGCCAGGCCGGCGATCGACGTCCGCTCCACCGCGTAGACCGCGGCAGCGCCGGCGCGCGCGGCGAATACGCTCAGGATGCCGCTTCCCGCTCCGACGTCGAGAACGATGTCGCCAGGGCGAACCACCGAGTTGATCGCGCGCCGGAAGGCCTCGGTGCGGACGCGATCGCAGATCATTGTGCGATGTACCTCGAACTCCGCGTACATCGGGTCCGGCGGATTCCTGATCGGGGTCCGCACGCCCGGATTGTAAGTCGCTTAGCTGGTGTCCTAGCTTGAACTCACCGAATCACCCGGGTGATCGTCGGCCCGCATCACCCAAACCGCGACCTCGGTCAGCCATCCTGAAAGTCGCATGTCACCGCCAGCGAAACAAAGGGGTTCTTTATGGGGTTCAGGAGACGGGTGAGGCGACGGGCGCTGGTGGCCGGAGCGGTGGCCGGAGGGGCGATGGTTCACCACGAGAGAAAGAAGGCCGCGGAGGAAGAGCAGGCTTACGACCAAGCGCCTGCCGAGGAGCAGGCGCCTGCTCAGGAGCAGGAGCAGCCGGCGTATGCGCCGCCTCCAGCGGACCCGGCTGACGAGCTCGAACACCTCGCGCAGTTGCACTCCTCGGGCGTGCTGACCGACGAAGAGTTCGCGGCGGCCAAGGCGAAGACCCTTGGGACCTGAACGCAGAACGGATTGCCAGAAGGACGTTCAGCAAATCGATAACTGCGAGGACAGGGACCTGAAATGAGTGAATCGCGTAAGGACGTGCTACTGAAGGCGCTCGAGGCCGAGGTCGGTGGCGCATCGGTTGATCTGGGCACTCTGTTCACCGACGATGTCGTCGGCTGGTCGCCCTACATGACGGTGTCGGGTCTGACCGCACTCACCCAGCTAGCCGCCCTGCGTGAGGAGGCGTTCTCCAACGTCGTCATCGGGGTGCGGGGACTCGACGAGGTCGGCAACAGGGCTTTCGCCGAATGGCTCATCGAAGCTGATCACACCGGGCCGCTCGCCCTCGACGACCATGCGGTCCTAGAGGCAACGGGACGGCATGTTCAGTTGCCGGGCGTCACCGTTGCCGACTTCCGCGACGGGAAGATCCGGTCGTACCGGACGTACTTCGACGACGTCTCGCTGATCGAACAGATCGTCGGCGGCTGACGAGTCGATCGCGGTGGAGTGCCAGGTCGAGGACGATCCGGATCCGCTCGACATCGAATTCCTCGAAGCGCAGATCCGTCGTGAGGCATCCGCCGCCATGGGACTCGGTGACGAAGTCGAGCTGGCGATCTTCGTGCGCGACGCTGGCGCGATCGTAGCTGGCATTAGCGGATGGACCTGGGGCGATTGCTGCGAGCTGCAGAGCCTCTGGGTGCAACCCAGCCTCCGAGGTCGCGGCCTCGCGACGCGGCTCATCGCCGCCGCCGAAACCGAGGCGGCAGCACGCGGCTGCTCACAGACCGTCCACTTCACATACGACTTCCAGGCCCGCGGCCTCTATGAGCGAAACGGCTACGAACTGGTCGGTAGAGTCGAGAACTTCCCATCAGGAACCGACGTCCTCTGGTACCGCAAGCTCCTGAGCCCGTGAGGTTCCCGCTGACTTCTGGGTGGAGCGGATCTGGAGCAACCCGGGCTAATCAGCGACGAGCATGGAATGGCGGGGATCAGGATCAGCTGGGCAATGGCGTTCAGCGCCGCAGCAGCCACCCCGACCGGACGGGCGAAGTGGTTGCTCGCGAGGCGCCGAAGTCCGCGGCCACCTGAACAGCGCCGATCAGCATCAGCGTCCACCACAGCGACTTGAGATAGCCGACCGTGCAGTTCGCATGTCTGGGCCACGAGGTCGGAACCACCAACCGCGATGCGGTCGTCGCACGCAAGCTCTGCAGGCGTGAGGTGCTGTCGGCCGCAAGAGGGACGAACCTCATATGTGGGCTGCGTGCTCGCGCTGCGCTATCACATACAAATGCACACGCTCGGCTCTCAGGAGGATGGCCCAATGGTTCGGTTCCTGACACGACGGCTAGTTCCCCTCTATGGCAGCCAGTCTTTACGAGTCACGGTGGCTTGGAGGAAAGGACGAATTCGGAGAATCAAGTTCGAGTATGCGAGGCCGCACTTGCTCCGGCGCTTGATCGAAGCCGTGAAATGAGGAGTCACAGCTGTCGCACTCCGGCGCCCCCTCCGCGGTAACGAGCACGATCACCGGTCTCCTGCCGGGCGTGCTGGATCGGCCCTCTGGGAATAGGAAGAAGGGCTTCTCGCTCCTGACTTTCACGGCCGCCCGGGGTCGTCCCGTCGACGCCTGATCGGCTGGAGGACCGCAGGACGCGGCGCGCAAGATGTGCTCTTGCAGAGTGAGCGGTTCGGGCTAGACCTCGCGTTGGCTGAGCTCGAGCCGCCGGATCGTCAGGCGTTGGGCCTGCGCCACCTCACTCAAGCCCGCACGATCGTGAAGCTCACAGTCCGAGTAGCGGCAGGCGGCGCATACGGAACGGACGCACC
>CAVVNG010000021.1:0-177950 GCA_963749545.1 uncultured Solirubrobacterales bacterium | reverse complement strand
TTGAGAACGGCTTATTGCTGGTGACGACCATCGACGCGAGCTCGTAGCGGCGCGAGACGAGCATGAACATCAGGCTCGCGGCTTGGGGGTCAAACGGGATGTACAACGGCTCGGGGCGTCGATGAGGTCACGCGAGGCCGGGACCGGGCGAGCGCTCTCCTCATTCCGGACTCGTCGGAGCGCGCGATCGCAACGGCGACGAGGCGATGATGCACCTCCGTGATCCTGCAGGCCTCCACCGGCTGCGTACGGGTAGCGCCTGTGGCGAACAGAAGGTGCGCGGCCACCCATGGGTCGAGACTCGCTTTCGCTCTCGCGCGCCGGCATCAGGCGCACGACGTCGTGGTTGGTTGTGTCCGCAAGCGGCCACGTGGTCGGGGTTCGCAGCGCTCGCCGTGGTGGCTGCTCCGCGGCGAAAGCGGAAGCTCCACTGGCTGGTCAGAACCGTTCCGACAGTCCTGAGTTTTCGTGAATGCAGCACTGATAATCGGACGCCGGTGGCGGAGGATTAGCGGTCTGGGAGCTATCCCTGCTGCGACCGCGCCGCTTCGGTCGCGTCTTGTCCAGAACGTGCCTGCATGAGACGGTACGGATCGTCGGCCCGCTGCGTTCGCCTGCTACACGTCGTGATCGGTCACCTTGCCGTGAGCGATCGTTCGGTCTGCGATTGGTGATCGTCTGGATCGCGCGCGAGCAGCGCCGGAGCGCGCTCTCGGAGCCGGGTGAGTCGTGGGCGAGGTCCTACGTGATGCGGTTCGGGCGGGCGCTGGCGCGGATGGTCGCGAGGGCGATGGAGGCGGCAGGGCGCTAGCCGGCAGCGGCGCCGCTGATCGCGTCGAGGACCTGGCCCGCGGCAGCGTGATCGCCGTCGATGACTGTGTGCTCGCGGGCCTTGCGGGCGGTGAGCCGCTTCGTGGCCAGGGCGTAGAAGACGTCCGGTTCGAGCGCGATGACCGCGTCGGGTGTGCGGGCGGTGCCGGTCGTGATGGACAGCTTGCTGCCGTCGCCGCTCAGCTCGAACACGTCTCGACCGACGCGCAGCTCGCAGCTCCGGCCGGCCAGTAGATCCGCGTTGCGGCGCGCCATGCTCGTCAGGATCCATTGCGGCCTGACGGCTTGTGAATCGGTGATCGGCGCTCCGTAGCGCTCGCCCCATTCGGTGAGCGCCCCGAGGCTCGGCCCGAGCGCCCGGCCGGCTTCGGTCAGCTCGTAGACGGTCACGGCCGTCGGTGGTGGCAGCTCGCGCTTGGTCACGAGGCCGGCGCTCTGAAGATCGGCGAGCCTCGCGGCGAGGATGTTGGTCCCGACTCCCGGCAAGCCGTCGGTTAGATCGGTGTAGCGGCGCGGGCCGAGGATCAGCTCGCGCACGACGAGCAGCGTCCAGCGCTCGCCGACGATGTCCAGCGCGCGGGCGAGCGGGCACTTCTGTCCATAGGTCTTCATGCGGGAATCATAGTAGGAGAAATTGATTTGATAGTTTATCCTTGCAAAAGACAAGTCCTTCTTTTCTGGGAGGTGATGGGCGATGGTGGATCCGGTGGTGGTGAGAGCGTTGACGAAGACGTACCCGAACGGCGTGGAGGCGGTCCGCGGCATCTCGTTCGAGGTGCGCAGCGGCGAGGTGTTCGGGCTGCTCGGGCCAAACGGGGCTGGCAAGACGACCACGCTCGGCGTACTGACGACCCTCGTGCAACCGAGCGGTGGAGCGGCGATGGTCGGCGGTCACAACGTTGTCGTTGACCCGCTGTCGGCGCGCGGCTCGATCGGCGTCGTGTTCCAGGACAGCGTGCTGGACAACGAGTTCAGCGGCGAGGCCAACCTGCGGCTGCACGCGCGGCTGTGGCGGGTCCCCGATGCGGACGCGCGGATCGCCGCCCTGCTCGATGCCGTCGGGCTCGCCGAGCGGGCGTCGGACTCGGTGCGCACGTACAGCGGCGGAATGCGGCGGCGGCTCGAGATCGCGCGCGCGCTGCTCGGCCGGCCGAGCGTCCTGTTCCTCGATGAGCCGACACTGGGACTGGACCCGATCGTGCGCCAGGAGCTGTGGCAGACGGTCAGCGTGCTCCGCGAACGCGAGCAGGTGACGGTGCTGCTCAGCACGCACTACCTCGAGGAGGCGCAGACTGTCTGCGACCGGGTCGCGATCATCGACCAGGGAAAGATCATCGCGCTCGGTACCCCGGCGCAGCTGATCGACCGAATCGGGCGCGAGATGCTCGAACTGCGAGTTGAGGGCGACCCAAACGAGCTGCTCGGCGCGCTGCGGGAGCTCGGCCCGACGGTTGGGGAACCGCTGGTCGCTGCCGCGACGGTGTCGCTCGCAAGCAGCGACTCGCCCGAGGAGTTGAGCATCCGCGTGACCTCGCTCGAGCCCTCGCGGCTCGGCGTGCGCACGATGACCGTGCGCCCGACGACGCTCAACGACGTGTTCCTGATCCTCACCAGCCACGGGACCGGGCGCGAGGCTGCGGTCGCGGGGGCGGTGTCATGACCGTGGGCCTCGGAGCGCTCTACCGCCGGCGGCTGGCCGTGGCGCTCAACAACCCGATCGCGATCACCGGCCAGCTGCTGCTGCCGGTCCTGTGGGTCCTGGTTGTCGGGCCCGCGCTCGCGCGCGCGTTCGGCCGCTTCTCGCGCGTCGACTACTTCACCTACATCGCGATCGGCCAGATCGTGTTCATCATCCCGTTCTCCGCGATGTTCGCCGGGCTCGTCGTGATCCAGGACCGTAACTTCGGGATCCTGCGCGAGCTGCTCGTCGCGCCGATCCGACGCAGCGTGATCCCGGTCGCGAACATCGCGACCGTGCTCACGGTTGCCATGGGTCAGCTAGCGCTGATCGTCGTGCTGTCACTGATCCGCGGCGTCCATCTGCATGTCGCGGCCGGGCGGCTGGCGCTCGGTCTCATGGCAGCCGCGCTGCTGTCGATCACCACGTACGCGCTAGCCGAGCTGCTCGCCTACCGCATCACCCAACCGCAGATCTTCGGCACCCTGATCCCGGCGATCGGCGCGACGCCATATGCACTGTGCGGCGCGATCTACCCGCTCGCGACACTGCCGACAGGCGTCAAGCACTTCGCCTACACGCTGCCGTGGACGCATGCCGTGGCCGTCCTCAGATACGGGCTGATGGGCGGCCCCGCGTCAGGACTGCACGCGATCTGGCACCTGCGCTCAAACGCGGAGATGGCGTTGCTGAGCACCGGCGTGCTGGCGGCGTTTGCCGCGCTCACCGTGGGGTTCGCGCTACGGGCGTTCGAGCGGGCGACGCTGGCCTAGGGCTCAGCGACGAACGGCTCCCGCTGCGACACGCGTCACCAGCGTCCTTGGGGAAAGAGCCAATCCGCACGATGAGGACGAGCCAATCAACCAGACGGGAGCACGAAATGACCACCACGTTTTCATCGGCGGCGACCAAACCGCCAGCGGGGACGCCGAGGCGTACGGGTCTTGATACACCGAACCTCCCGATTCCTAGAAAGATGTCATGAGCAGTCCGTCTGACCCGAGGTGTAGGGACCTCCTCAGCTCAAGCGCGGCGCGTGTCCGCGCAGGCGTTCAAACCGTGGAGCTTGAGGAAGCCCCTACCACACGCTGCGCGAACTCGGCGAGGAGGCGCTCCAGCCCGCGTGAGCTTCCCCGTGCGCACCAAGCCCTTGCTCATACAGATGCGCCGCGGCCGGCTCCCGGCAGTCTGCTGCCGCCACGCCCGCGTGGACGGCCTCGAAAGACCGAGCGGCCGCAACGCTTCCCCCAGCGGGATCACCCCATCAAACATCATGTCGCCGGCCCGGAGCCAACCCGGGTCGTGGACCGAAGTAAGGCTGGGCGCCCGCGCGCACACAACCTGCACCACCAACCGTGCGCACGCACCACCCAGCCCTCAGCAGTTCAACCTGACAACCCCCGGACCCTGCGCTTGACGCGGGGTCCCTGCACAAGTAAGGAGACGAGAATGAGCGATCACGCTGCGCCCACGACTCGAGAGCAGATGGACGCACTCGTCGAGGGGCACTACCGAGCCGAAGAAAGAGGCGACCTGGAGGCGATCGTCGAGGGGTTCAGCCCCGATGCCGAGCACGACGTCGTCGGACGCCCCGGCGAGCCGCTTCACGGCGGCGACCAGATCGCGGGGTTCTATCGAGCCCTGTTCTCCGATCTGCGAATCGACCGCCTCGAGCCCGTCCGACGCTGGTACGGGGACGACCACGTCGTCGACGAGTCGGTCTTGCACGCAACCGCGATTGGTCGGCCCTTCGGGCTCGAGGGACGGGGGCGGCCAGTCCGAGCGCGTTTTCTGCACATCTTCGATTTCAGCGGTGGCCTGATCAGCCGAGAAAGCGCCTGGATCGACGTCGCTGGTATCCAGCAGCAGCTTTCCGACTAGAGCCCGGTCGACGCTAGGGCATGGTTTGCGGATCACGCCGCCGAGCTGGGAGCATGCAACTCCTTGCGGACGGCATGAGGTCCACGTCTGCGCAAGCACCGGGTCGCCTCAGCCAGCACTGCTGCTTCACCTCGGTGAGCGACACGGGAGGGTCGTGCCGACGTGCATTTCTTGCGCTCCGCGGCGCGAATGCAGCCGTCTCCACGCGGGCGACGAGCACGCTGCTGCTCGCCCGGACCGCAAGAGCGAGTGCTCGGCGACGAAGCGATGACCCGGATCGCCCCGTCATCGGCCGTGGGCCGCGGTGCGGACGATCGCTGACTCTATTTCGCTCGGATCGTCAGCTCCTTAAACCGCCCGGCGGGTCGCGTCCAGGCGGCATCACGGGCCGGTGCGCCCGCGACGGTCCGACACCAGGATCGCGGTCGTCAAGGGCGCGGCGTTCTCGCGCGCCTGCGCCTCTGTCATGGACCCTCCCTCCCTCCGGCGGCTAATTACCCAGGCCAGGCGTGCCAGCAGCGCCACGAGGACGACGATCAACCCGGCCACCCCCAACTCCAGCGGCAACATGGCCATATGTTCCTATACCTATCAAGAGGTCCTCACTCCTCCTGCGGCCGCGCCCAAGCGGCGACCGTCGCGAACCGCTCCTGGGAGACCTTGCCGAAGCGCGCGTCAGCGCTCATCCGTCACGGCACCGGCGGCCAGTCTTAGGAGTCGACTCGCGCCCAACTCTTGGCGAACGGCATATTGGGCGGCACCCGCGAATGGTGTCCGCAAGGAGCGCGATGTCGCTCGCGCGGTCCAGCCGGACAGGCCGCCAGCCGACAGCGAGGAAACCGGCCCCCGCGCAGGGAGTCGTTTCGCGAGGGGCCGTGCCGGTAGGGCATGAGCTAGCTCGACTGCGCGACCACCTCGGCGATCCAGGTCAACCATTTACGTCGCATCGCTGTCCGTCTAGTTGGGCGGCACCTCGATGTGCGGGTCCAAGATCGGGGTGCCGTCCCAGCCGAGCTGCCCGGATGACGGGTCCACCGGCAAGAACAGCCCCCCGCGAGTGTCATCCGCGAGGGGCCGTCGGTTCCGGTTCGGTACGTACCGACGATCCCACCCGGGATAGCAGACATTGCACAGCTTGATCTGCCATTTAGGGGTCGGTAGAGAACGTGTGGACACCCGGGTCAGGCGTCGGGAGTTGGCGGACGGCCCTGCGCTCAGGAGCCGAGCTTCTTCAGCGCCGGCCAGGAGCCGTTGGCGGTCTTGACGTCGGTCTCCAAGAGGGGCTAATCGGAGCAGCGCCGACCATTGCTCAGCGACGCCGCGAAGAACCAGCTCGTACGTCCCAAGTAGACACCTCCTTTGTCGTCACTGGCTATCCCTTCCTCCACTTGAGCTCGTAGCGTTGGGTTGTGCCGTCGAGCATGCCGCACCGCGTGGACTATCCACGCCTTCAGGAGCTCCTGATCTGGTTTGCCGATGAGCAGGCCTGCCTGGGCTACCTCGAGCGGCTGCGCTGGGGAGATGGGTTCGTGTGTCCGTGTTGTGGACGGTCAACGGCGGGTGGTGGGCGGTGCGGCGGGGGCTGCGCAAGTGCGCCGTCTGTCACCGCGAGACGTCGGTGACGGCGGGGACGATCTTCCACGGCAGCCGCCTTCCGCTCACCACCTGGTTCGCGGCGATCTGGTACGTCGTCAACCAGAAGAACGGCGTTTCCGCGCTCGGGCTCCAGCACGTGCTGGAGTTCGGCAGCTACCAGACGGCTTGGGCCTGGCTACACAGCTGCGTCGTGCGATGGTGCTCCCCGGGCGCGAGCTGCTGTCGGGCGTCGTGGAGGTCGACGAAAGCTACGTCGGGGCTCGGCGGACAGGCGCTGGCGGTCGTCGCGCCGCGGGCAAGGCGATCGTCGCGATCGCCGTCGAGAGCTACCTTTCGGCCACGACCGAGCGGCTCCTGCCTTGGGTGCTCGCCGGCCCGAAGGAGCAGCCAGAGCACGGCCCGCGGCGGCCCGCCTCGCGCCTAGTGGTCCGTGTGACCAGAAGCCTGGGGTATGCCGAGCAAACGCCCGAGATGTGTCATGTAAGGGCGGAGGGTCGATGGTGCTGGTTAGCGTCAGGGGGTCGGACGGAGCGGCTTATCGGCCGTATTCGCGGAACTAGCGGTCCGCTGGGCGGCGCGTTCGTCGTCGCTGGCCATTGACATCTCGATTTCGCTTGGGTCGCGGCCGCCGACCCAGTGCGCTAGCTCAACCGCATGCCCGTCGGGATCTGTGAACGTCAGGACACGCATGACGCCGAAGTCGGTGACGGTCCCGTCGGTGCTTCCTCTCGCGATTAGTTGCGTTCGGAGCCGCTCGAATTCTCTGCGTCAGGAACGTTCAGCGCGAAATGATCGATGCGGCCACGCTGAAACATCGGAGCCGCGGGAGGCGGTGCGATTCGAGAGAACTCAAATGCGTGCAGCGAGGCGCCGGCACCGATCGAGATCAAGCCGTGGCGACCGGGACCTTCCGGCTCAGGTATCGGCAATCGACCACCTTCGCGGCCCCGAAGACTTGCTCGTAAAACGCGCCCAGGCGATCGATGTCGCTGGTGAGAAGGGCGATGTGATTCACGCCTGCTAGCTCGCTCATCTTGGCTCCCCACGCTCGCTCTGCGCCAGCGAGCCTAATCGATAGACCCGGGATCATCGACTCCACTTCGCCTACCGCCGAGACGCTGCTTGCCTCTCCGCAGCGAACGACATCCGCCCGCGCGTCCGCGGTCGCTGACTCACTGATTCGGTAGCTGCGTGAGAGCGAGGATGTTGCCGTCCGGATCCCTGACCCATGCGCCCTTGGCACCACGCTGCTCGTCGGTGTAGACGCCGTTCTCCGTCTTCAGGTGCGGCAGGTCGTACTCCTCGAACCTAACGCCTCGACGGCGCAGCGCGGACATCTCTTGCTCCAGGTCCTCGACCAGGAAACCGGCGACCGTGTACTCAGCCGGCGTGTGTCCGGGCGGGCGCTCGTAGATCCGGATAATCGTTCCAGCGCCCGCCTTGAAGAAGACGCCGCCTCTGACGCTGATAGGCCCCTCGGCCAGCCCCAGCGCCTCCCCGTAGAAGCGTCGGGCGCGTTCGAGGTCAGTGGTCGGAAGAGTCGCGCAGACAGGGACGTTCGCGAGCATCGGCTGAACCTTCCTCGTTTCGGGGTCTTCGGAGCTTAAGCCCGCGAGCGGTGTACTGACGCGTCAGAGCAAGCATCTCGGCAACCGTGGCTGACCTTCGCACCGACCGGGACCGACAGCTCACACCACCCCCCACGTCGCCACTGATTGTCGAGGGAGACTCACCGTTGTCCAGCGGCTTCGACTTCACTTCTCCTTTGCCGCCCAGGCAGGTCCGAGCACGCGACTGCCGCTCCATGGCCGCCCGCGCCTGAAGCAGCATTGGCGGTAGCGTCAGCGCGCTGGATCGGTCGAGCCGCACGTGGCAACGAGCGCAGTGTGGAGAATGCTGGTGAGGGCGATGTTGAAGGCCGTGTCGGGATCGATGTCCTGTGCATGTTTGACGTACTGCGAGACGGCGGGGTAGTCGCCGCCTTGGAGGATCTGGTTGACCAGTGGTGCGTTGTGCGCTCGCCATTGCCGCTTGTTTAGGCCGGTGCGGCGGCGCGCTTCGTGCTCTGAGTGCTCGAGCAGCGCGTAGCCGACCACGAACGCGTTGACCGTGGCAGAGACGCCGGCGGCCTCGGTGATCTCAAGCCCGGCGTCCAGCAGAGTCCGGAGGGAGGCTTCGAAGTACCGCAGAAAGCCGGGCAACAGGGGTGGTCGGCTCCCGACCAGTGCCGCCACCCAGTGGTGGAGGCTCAACATGCGTCGCTGTGCTTGGGCGATCTGCTCAAGCCGCACGCGCCAGTCGGCGATTGGCCGGTCGGGAAGGTCAAGCTCGGAGTAGACGACGTCGAGCATCGCGTCGAGTAGCTCCTCGCGGTCTGCGAGGTGCCGATACAGCGACATCGTCCCCGACCCGATCGCTCCGGCAACCTTTCGCATGCTGACCGCGTCGAGCCCTTCCTGATCGGCGATCTCGATCGCGGCGGCGACGATCTCCTGCTTGGTGAGCTTCGGGACGGTACTTCGCGGCGACGGTCGGTGACGTCTGCTTGCCGGCATCGCGACCAGAACTGTACTCGACGATGCGTATGCTGTACGCCTGCGTACAGCATACCCAAACATCCTTGGAGGAAACGCTCGTGAACCCGCCGACAACCGACCGCAACGAATCGCCGGTCGCGTCCATCAACCACATCGCGTTGATGACCGTGGATCTGGACCGCCTGGCCGACTTCTACATGCAGGTGTTCGGCGCCCAGGTGCTCGCGCGGGCGGAGGGGCAGCCACGCAAGTGCTTTCTCAGACTCACGCCCGACACCAACCTGCATGTGTTCGAAGACCCGCAGGCCGCCGCCAAGCCCACCGATCATCCGTTCGACGAAGGGTCGATCAACCACTTCGCGCTCCAGGCCAGCGACCCGGACGCGTTCATCAGGATCCGCGACACGCTGATTGCGCAAGGGCGCGCAACCAACACCGTCCACGACGCACCAGGCCTGTACACAATCTTCGCGACCGATCCCGATGGGCTGCTGATCGAAGTGCTCGTGCCCAAGGAGTCGGACTGGACCCCGCCGTTCGCGACCGAGCCGTTCGCCGGGCTGGGCGAACCCGCCATGCCTAGCTCGCTGCCAGGCTCGCCGCGGTGATCCGCCCGCGGCCAACAAAGTCCGCGCCGCTCTAGGACCGCGTCAAGAGTGCTGCTTCGTCGCCCACGCGGAAGTCTCGATCAGGCTGCCCCTCTTCGCTGGGAGCGGTAGCCGCACCAGCATGGCCGCTCTCCAGGCGTGAAGCAGCCACGCTCGGGGCCGGTATCACCGTACGACCAGCCCCAGACCTGCCTCCGTGTCGCACATGAATCTCGTCGTCGAGATCACGCGTCCTGCTGAGCGCGGAAACCTCGGATCCGCCGACGAGCGCTTTCGTACTTCAGCAGTTCCAGCGCCGGCTTGTGCTTCGGCGACGTCAGGCGTGCCTAGACCATGGCCAGCGCGCAAGCGCTTTCTGTGAGAACGATCGCGCTGCTCGCCGGACTCTGCCTCCTGGTCGCGTGTGGAACGCCTGGCTTAGCGGTGGCTCAGCGGCTCTCGCGGAGCTTGGTCGCGAACTGGGCGGGGGTGAGGATCGGGAGGTCGTCGCTGAGGACGAGCAGGTCCTGATCGCCGGTCACGAGGTACGCGCGCCGGTCGATCGCGAGAGCGAGAAGGTAGTCGTCGTCGGGGTCGCGGGAGCTGACCGGCGGTGGGCTTGCGGGGTCCTCGACGACGGTTCCGTGATCGCGGACCCAGTTGACGAACGAGGCGGCCTTCTCGAGTGGGATCCGCTTGCGAAGCTTCGGATACGCGAGCGTCCGCTTGAGCTCGGCTAGCAGCAGCTCGGAGACGACGAGCTCAAACTGGCCGTCACGATTGGCACGCAAAAGGTCGGCCGAGCGCCCTTTGGCGGAGAGCACTCCTGAGACCAGGACATTGACGTCAACGACGGCGCGCACTTGATGCCCGCCGGCGACGCCTGGTCGCGTGTTGCGCCTCGACGGCAAGCTCGGTGGCCTTGGCTTCGGACATAGTCGCGCCGGCCCACAGCTCGTCGAGAACGTCGAGCTTGAGGTCGCGGCGCAGCGATTCCTCGATCACGGCGCTGTCAGAGACGCCCGTGCGTGCTGCGCGAATCTTGACCCACTTCAAGACGTCCTCGTCGATCGTGAGCGTCGTGCGGATCTTGGCCATTCGTCGCATCTTACCATCACTATGCGGTGATGCGCCGATGCCAATGATCGTTCAGAGGAGGACGTCATGGGATCCACACCACTGCTGGATCGCGCCGGTCGGCACCGGTCGCCCGCAACGCTGGCAAGCTTCCACCGAGGGATTGCGCCGAGGAATAAGGGGCTGCGGTACCCGCCTGACCCGCCAACGGTCGAGGAGATCGTCGCGGTGATGCGCGCTGCCGGCGACAGCTCTGAAGGCGTGCGGTGTTGCGGGGGATCATCGTCGTGCTCTGGCGCGCTGGCCTGCGAATCAGCGAAGCGCTCGGGCTAAAACGAGACCGACCTCGATCCCGTCCGGGGCTTACTGGTGGTCCGGCATAACAGGGCAAGGGCGACAAGCGCCGCGAGGTCGGGATGGACCGCAGGCCCTTCGGCAGCGTCTCCTTCCCTGCAGACACGGCCGTCGCACGAGCAGGAGTCGCTTGTTGAGGTCCAGATCAGCAGCTCCGTCAAGGCACAAGCGCTATTTGATGACCAAAGTTGATGACCAACGGTCCTGACAGAGGGACGCTGGACGCGGTACGCCGCACCAAAACGGCCAATTAGCAGGCATTGCGACAGTGGAGCCAGCCGGGATCGAACCGGCGACCTCCTGCTTGCAAACCAGATGCCGCTCTTGAGGGACGTCGCGGGGCTTCCAACGGGCCGGGACGACCCGTCCCAGGGAACATCGCCTCTCAGGCTCACGCCTCGCAACAAAACCCGGCAATTTTGGTAACAGATTTAGGTAACTACCTTATCCGCGGTCATGGTCCCAAGGCGGATATCGCTCTTTACCAGGTATTTCGTACATGCCGGAGGAGGGACTCGAACCCCCGACACGCGGATTATGATTCCGCTGCTCTAACCGACTGAGCTACTCCGGCGGTGATGCTATCTACCTGCAAACGCAGGGTTTTTGAACGGCCGTGGGGGAGAGGAGGCTTGAGAGTTGCCCCCGTGGTACCCCCGCGAGCCGCCGCACAGCATTCGTTACCCCCGCAGTCCGGGGGCAACGCTGCTCGGAAGCTCGACGGCCGGTCATGCGGGGGAGGCTAGCGAACGGACTCACAGTGGGGTGGTTGTGGGGACGAGTGACCGGCCCCGGTGAGGTGGTCCGAGACGGTCCCTCGGCGCTGCCCGGCCTGGTTGCGTCGGGGGACTCGTCTACGCGCTCGGAGGGGTGCGTTATACGGAGCGCCGAGAGGGTTATCTACGGAAGGCCGGGCGACGTTGGCGCGCGTAGTTTCGGGCGCATGAGCGAGCTCCCCGACATCAACGCCAACTGGTCGCAGACAATCCCCGCCGCAATAGACAAGCCGGGGAAGCAAGTTGTGGTCGAGACTTTCTCTCTGGACGCGGGATCGCCCGTGATCCTGAGGATCGGCCTTGACACTGGTGAGAGTGAGTGGACGTGGCTTACCGCGTTTGAGGCCCGCAAGGTAGCCGCTGCGCTGACGGAGGCGGCATCCGTGGGCTTGGAATAGCTACGCGCTCAGATGGGCGCGATCTACGGAGCGCCGAGGGGGTGTTCTACGGAAGGCCGGGGGACCATGCGGACGTACGATGGTGGTGCCCCTCGGTGGAGTGGCGCTCCTAGAGGGGTGATAGTTCGCTCCCCCGGCGTTTTCTCTGGACTAGGTTCGGCGCCGGGGGACTCTTCTACGCGCTCGGTCGTCCCAACGTAAATCCGTCGTCTCGGGATGGACCCCGCATTCGACCATCGAGTTGACCCGCGAACCGGTCCCCGTTGACAATGCTCGCCCCGCCGGGCTATCTTGCCGCCCAGGGGCCAACGTGGGCAACGTCTACTTAATCGCGCGAATGGGGCTGGCGGCGGTGTTCGCGGTGGCGGCCGTGGGCAAGCTGTCCTCGCTCGAGCGTACGCGCGAGTCGCTGGCCGGCTTTGGCGTTTCGCAGGCGCTCGTCGTCCCCACCTCGATCGCGCTGATCCTGGGCGAGGTGGCTGTCGCCGTCCTGCTCATCCCGCCGGCGACGGCGGTCGCCGCGGCAGTCGGCGCGGCGGCGTTGATGCTGGTGTTCTCGGTGGCGATCGTGAGGGCGATGGGTCGCGGCGAGCGGCCCGACTGCAACTGCTTTGGGCAGGTGCACGCGCGTCCGGTGGGGTGGGGCACGGTGGGCCGCAACGTGGCGATCGGTGCGGTCGCGGTGGTCCTCGCCGCCGGCGGGCCGGGCGCAAGCATTGGCCGTGCGCTGAGCGGGGTCGATCCGCTTGCCGCCGTCGCGATCGGGGTCTTGGTCGTCGTGTTGATCGGCCTGACCTGGTTCAGCCTCGAGCTGTTCCGACAGAACGGCCGGCTGCTTGCGCGGCTGGAGGCGCTCGAGGGGGCGGTCCATAAACCTCAGCTTGAGGTCCAGCGGTCTCCGTTGCCCGTGGGCGCGCCGGCGCCACCGTTCGTGTTGCCCGACCTCGATGGCATCCGCCGCTCGCTGGCAGAGCTGCTCGCGCCGGGAACTCCGCTGGCGCTCGCGTTCCTCGACCCGGACTGCGGCGTGTGCTGGTCGCTGCTGCCGCGGCTGGCCCGGCTCCGCGTCGAGCAGGCCGGCCGGCTGGAGCTCGCCGTGATCAGCCGGGGCGACCCGGATGTCACGCGTCAGCATGCGGGCGGCCACGAGCTCGGCCCCGTGCTGATGCAGGAGGCTCGGGAGGTGGCCGAGGCGTACCGTGTGAACGGGGCCCCAAGCCTGGTGCTGATCACGGCCGATGGACGCGTCGGCAGTGAGGTGGCGCTGGGCGAGCTGTCGATCGAGCGACTGATCGGCGCGCGGGATCGGCCTGCGGCGCCGACCGCGACCGGATGGGCGGGCTGATGGCCAAGAAGCCGACGGAGGCACAGATCCGCGCCGTTCACCACGCGTTGTACAAGCGTCACAGGCTGCACGCGCTGAGACAACACATGGTGCATATCAGGAGCACGATGAACCTGGACCCCGAGATCCCCCTATCGCCGAAAGACCTCCGAAACCCGCCCGGTAGTGGCCCGAACTGGTACCTCCGTTCCAACGGCTCCGTCGACACGCCCGTGCTCGACGCCGCCGACACGTGCGACAAGATCGCCGAGGCGATCCTCGAGATCCGCCACGACGTCGGCCAGGTCGATTTTCCGGACAAGGACAAGCAACACCTGATGACCGCGCTGAAGGAAGAGGCGGCGTCCTGGACCGCGCGCGGCCACGCGTGGCGCAATCCGGACGCCAATGGCGTGGAGAAGCAGGTCAACACGATCGCCACGCACATCGAGGCCGGCGTGCAGGCCGCCCAGCATGTGCAGCGCTACCTGGTGCCGGCCAAGGATCTTGGTGTCTGATGTCCGCGACCGCTGAAGGACACTGGCTCGATCGTCTCGCCGTTCGCCTGACTCGCCGCCAGTCGCTCAAGGCGGCGGTCGGCGGCGCACTCGCGCTGCCGTTGCTCAAGGCGGCCGCACCGGCGCGGGCCGCCAGCGGCGATGACTGTTACAAGGGGTGCATGTGGACCACCCACCAGGAACAGGGCGCCGATAATGGTCGCTGCGGGCTCATCGCCAACGGGAAGTTCGACGCGCAGATCGTGTTGCTTCCGTTCACGCTTGGCTTCAGCTTCTTTCCCCGCAGCCCAGGCGACCCGTTCGCGTACTTCTACAGGTGCGTCGATAACGGGGTGTTGAAGATGAAGCAGCATCAGGCGCAGTGCCGAGACCCCGGCTGCCCAGGCTTCCAACCCCGGGGCCAGTATGGACCCTGCTACACATGCGCCGCCAACTGCTGCCCGTGGGACGCCGTCGAACAGGGCTACTACTGCTGCACGATCGTCGAGGGCCAGCCGCCGTGCTGGTGCACGATGCAGGGCAGCTGACCCCGTACCCCGCGCAACCCCCCATCCCGATCAACCCCTGCTGGGCCTATGATCGAGCGGCATGCCTGATCTCACCCCAGCGGTCGACACCGTCGTGCGTCAGTGCCTGGCCGTTCAGCCTGGCGAGGACGTGCTGGTGATCGTTGACGAGGCAACGCGCGAGATCGGCGAGGCGCTGCGCCGTGAAGCGTCGGGCGCCGGCGCGGATGCCGTGCTGGCGGTGATGGACGAGCGCGCCACCGACGGAACCGAGCCACCGCGGCCGCTGGCGGCGGCGCTGATCGCCTGCGACGTGTTCATCGCGCCGACCTCGCGATCGCTCAGTCACACGGCCGCGCGCAAGCGCGCGAGCGAGGCCGGGGCGCGTGGAGCCACGATGCCGGGGGTTACCGCGGACATGCTCGCGCGCGTGATGGCCGTCGACTTCGACGCGATGCGCGCCCGCTCGCGAGCGGTGGCCGCGCTGCTCGACCGCGGGAGCACCGCACACGTCAGCTGCCCGCGCGGGTCGGACCTGACGCTCGATCTCACCGGCCGCCAGGGCATCTCCGACGACGGCGACCTGAGCGCGAAGGGGATGGCCGGGAATCTCCCCTGTGGCGAGGGGTTCATCGCCCCGTTGAGCGGCGAGGGCACGGTGGTGGCCGAAAGCCTCGCGCCCCTCGGCCTGAGCCCCGAGCCGGTCAGGTTGAGCATCAGTGGCGGCCGGATCCTCGACGCCCAGGGCGGGCTTGGCCCCGAGTTTCTGCCACTGCTCACGAAACACGGAGAGGCCGGCACCAACCTGGCCGAACTCGGCGTCGGCACCAACGATCGGGCCACGCTGACCGGCAACGTGCTCGAGGACGAGAAGATCCTCGGCACCATCCACGTGGCCTTCGGGGCCAGCGCCGGTATCGGCGGGACCGTGTCCGTGCCGATTCACCTCGACGTCGTGGTCACCCAGGCCAGCCTCGAGGTTGATGGGCAGGCGGTACTCGACCGCGGTCGTTGGGTCCTCACCGCTTGACCGTCCTGCTGGCGATCCCCAACGTCTCGGAGGGCCGAGACCCGGAGGCGATTGCGGCGATGACCGAAGCGTTCGACTCGCGCCTGCTGGACGTTCATTCCGACCCCGATCACAACCGCACGGTGTTCACGATCGCCGGCACGCCCGGGGGCCTAGCCGGGCACGTCGTGCACGGGGCGCGCGAGGCGATAGGTCGGATCGACATCTCGCGCCACACGGGCGAGCACCCGCATGTCGGGGCCATCGACGTCGCCCCGATCGTCTTTCTCGACGACGCCGACCGGGGAGCCGCGTGCGCCGAGGCACTCGTCCTGGCCGACAGGCTCGGTCACGAGCTGGGCCTCCCGGTGTTTCTCTACGGCATCCTCGCCGATGGGCGAACGCGTGCCGCGCTGCGCCGTGGAGGGCCGCTGGCATTGACGGCCCGGATCGAGGCCGGCGAGCTCCGGCCGGACTTCGGCCCCCAACGGTTTCACCCCACCGCCGGCGCGGTTCTCGTGGCGGCCCGGCCGCCGCTGGTGGCGTTCAACGTCGAACTCGAGCCGCCCGCCACCGAGGCCGACGCCAAGCGGATTGCCGCGGACATCCGAGAAGGTGGAGCACACGGACTCCCCGGGGTGCGAGCGATCGGGCTGCACCTCGCCCACCGCAACTGCGCGCAGGTGTCGACCAACGTCGAGGACCATCGCCGGGTCCCGCTGGTGCGCCTCATCGCGGCCGTCGGCGCACAAGCCAAGATCGCCGAGGCGGAGCTGGTCGGCCTCGCTCCGCGAGCCGCCTTCGACGGCTTTCCCGAGGACGTCATGATCAGATATCGGCGGACGGTCGAAGACGCCCTCGCGGCAACTGGGCAAGCCGACTAAGCTCCTTTCTTAACCATGGCTCAAACCAAGCGCAAGCGTCGAACCAAGCATCGAGGGACAGCCGCGGGGACGGTCACGACGCGCGGGCGAACCGGTCGCCCGCCGACCGCCGAGGAACGCAAGAAGCAGTCGAAGGTCGACGCGCGCCAGCGACGGCTCAACACGCCACCGACGTGGAAGTCGTCCTTCACCCGGGCGGCGTTCGCCGCCGGGATCATGTTCCTGTTCCTGGCCCTGACGACCAAGGGCAACAACCGGGTCGTCGTCGCCCTGTCGTTTGCCATCGTCGCGATGGCCCTGTACGTGCCGGCCGGCTACTACATGGAGCGCTTCCTCTATAACCGACGGATGCGCCGCAACATCCCGCCGAAATAGATGATCGATGCGCGCATGTTCACGGTCGGGCCGGTGCAGGAGAACTGCTTCATCGTGCGCGAGAAGGGCTCCGACCGCGCTCTGCTAATCGATCCGGGTGACGAGGCCGAGCGCCTCATCGAAGCAATTGGTGCCCTCGGCGTGAAGGTAGAGGCGATCCTCATCACCCACACTCACTTCGACCACGTGGGGGCCGTGGCCCCGCTCGCCGAGGCCACGGGCGCGCCGGTGTACTGCCCGGAGCTTGAGACCACGGTTCTCTCCAACATCATGGATTACGTTCCCTGGCCCGGGTTCGGCCCGTTCGAGAGCTACGACGCCGACCACACCGTCAAGGGCGGTGAGACGCTCGAGCTGGCGGGGCTGACGATCGACGTCATCTTCACCCCCGGCCACAGCCCGGGACACGTCAGCTACGCGATGCGGGAGCAGGGGGCGGTCTTTTCGGGCGATGTGCTGTTCCAGGGCTCGGTCGGCCGCGTCGATCTGCCGGGAGGGGACTGGCCGACGTTGCTGGGCTCGATCGAGACGCTGCTCGGCTCGCTGCCGGCTGAGACCACCGTGTACCCCGGGCACATGGGGCTGACCACGCTCGAGCGCGAGCGTGCGACGAACCCGTTCCTGCGCGAGCTGGCAGCCGAGCACCGGTGATCCAAGCCCCCAAGGGCACGTTCGACGTCCTTCCGGACGAGGCGGCACGCCGCCAGGTGGTCGAGACGCAGGCGCATCGAATCCTGGGCGCGGCCGGCTACGCGCGGATCGAGACGCCGACGTTCGAATCGACCGAGCTATTTGCACGCGGAGTGGGCGAGGCGACAGACATCGTCCAGAAGGAGATGTACACGTTCGACGATGGCGGCGGGCGATCGCTGACGCTGCGGCCCGAGGGGACGGCCCCGGTGTGTCGGGCCTACATCGAGCATGGGATGCACAAGCTCCCCCAGCCGGTCAAGTTCTGGTACCTGTCGAGCTTCTATCGGGCCGAGTCGCCCCAGCGCGGTCGCTACCGGGAGTTCTGGCAGGTCGGGGCCGAGGCGATCGGTGCCGAGAGCCCTGAGACCGACGCTGAGCTGATCGTGCTGCTGGCCGATCTGCTTCGGAGCATCGGGGTCAGGGACAGCCGCCTCATGCTCTCGAGCCTCGGGTCGCCGGAGACCCGGCTCGAGTACCGCCAGGAGCTGGCCGCCTACCTGCGAGCCCACGAGGAGGAGCTGGCCCCGGAGGTTCGCGGCCGCATCGACCTCAACCCGATGCGGGCCTTCGACGCCACCGATCCCCGGACGCGCGCGACGATGCATGACGCCCCGAAGCTGCTCGACCGATTGGCGCCCGATGATGCCGAGCACTTCGCCGCCGTACGGAACCTGCTCGACGAGGCCGGGGTCAGATACGAGCTCGACCCGACGCTCGTGCGGGGCCTCGACTACTACACGCGCACCCTGTTCGAGTTCGCCAGCGACGTGCTGGGCGCACAGTCGGGAGTGGGAGGGGGAGGGCGCTACGACCGGCTGATGGAACAGCTGGGCGGCCCACCGACGCCCGCGTCGGGGTGGGCGGCCGGCGTCGAGCGGATGCTGCTGGCCGCGGGGGACCTGCCGACTCCCCCCAACATCGTCGACCTGTTCGTGGCCGTTGCCGATCACCAGGGGTCGGCCAAAGCCTTCGAGCTCGCCCTGGGCGCGCGCCAGGCCGGACTACAGGCACAGATGGAGCTGACCAGCCGATCGCTGAGGGGGCAGCTCAAGCACGCGGACCGGCTCGGCGCTCGGTATGTGGCCATCATCGGCGACGAGGGCGTGTCGCTGAGGGACATGGAGTCCGGTGAGCAGCGCGAGACCGAGCTTGCCAACGTGATTCCCACGATCCTGCGAGGAAGCCGACTGTCATGAAGCAAGCGCCGAGGCCCAACTCCTTCCGCGACGCGTGGTGCGGCCAGCTCACCGCCGAGCGGGCGGGCACGCAGGCCCGGGTCGCGGGCTGGGTGCACCGGCGCCGTGACCATGGCGGCTTGATCTTCATCGACCTCCGCGACCGCTCGGGCATCGTCCAGCTTGTCTTCCACCCCGAGTCGGCCGCCGAGGCCCACCAGCTGGCGCACCGGTTTCGCTCCGAAGACGTGATCGCGGTCACCGGCGAGGTCGCCCGTCGGGCCCCTGAGAACGTCAACCCCAACCTTCCCACGGGTGAGATCGAGTTGGCGGTGGAGTCGGCGTCGCTGCTGGCCGATGCGGACACGCCGCCGTTCCCGCTCGACGAGGACATCGCCGTCGACGAGAACCTCCGTCTGCGCCACCGAGCGCTCGATCTCCGGCGGGCGCCCGTGCTCGCCAATATCGCGCTGCGTCATCGGGTGACCGGCACGATGCGCGAGGTCCTGAACGCGCGCGATTTCCTCGAGATCGAAACGCCGTACATGACCCGCTCGACGCCGGAGGGTGCGCGCGACTACCTCGTCCCGGCCCGGATCCAACCGGGGTCGTTTTACGCCCTGCCCCAGTCGCCGCAGCTGTTCAAGCAGCTGTTGATGATCGGGGGAATCGAGCGGTACTACCAGATCGCTCGCTGCTTCCGCGACGAGGACACGCGAGCCGACCGCCAGCCCGAGTTCACGCAGCTCGACCTGGAGATGTCGTTCGTGGAGGAGGACGACGTGATGGAGTGCATGGAGGCGGTGATGGGAGCCGTGTTCGAGCGTGAGGAATTTGCCGTCGCATCCCCGCCGTGGCCGCGCATGACCTTCGCCGAGGCGGTCTCCCGCTACGGGATCGATCGACCCGACACGCGCTTCGGCCTCGAACTCAAGGACCTCTCCGACGCACTGGCGGACTCGGGCTTTCAGGTGTTCAGGGGCGCCGTCGAGGCGGGAGGCGTGGTTCGAGGCATCAACGCGGGCGTGCGCGAGCTTCCCCGCTCCGAGCTCGACGAGCTGACCGAGCTGGCCAGACAACACGGAGCCAAGGGGCTGGTCTGGGCCTTCGTACAGGACGGTGGCTGGCGCTCGCCGATCGCCAAGTTCCTCTCGGAGTCCGAGCTCGATGAGGTCAACAGCAGGCTCGATGCACACCCGGGCGACCTGCTCCTGATGGTCGCCGACGAGGTCACGACGGTTGGCCAGGCACTCAGCGCGCTGCGCATGGAGCTGGCCCGGCGCTTCGACCTGATTCCCGCCGGGCGCCACGACGTGCTGTGGGTGGTGGAGTTTCCGGCCTTCTTCTGGGACGCCGAGACGCAGCGCTGGGATTCCGCCCACCACCCCTTCACTGCCCCCACCGGGGATTTTGATGCCCCGGGCCGTCTGCTGTCGCGTTCCTACGATCTCGTGCTCGACGGCGCTGAGATCGGCGGGGGCTCGATCCGTATCCACCAGCAGGACGTCCAACAGCGCGTGTTCGACCTGCTTGGTATCGGCCCCGAGGAGGCGCAGGCCAGGTTCGGCTTCTTCCTCGATGCGCTGCGCTATGGCGCGCCGCCGCACGGCGGGATCGCCATGGGACTCGACCGAATCGTTCAGGCACTGGGGAACGCCGAGAACATCCGAGAGGTGATCGCGTTCCCCAAGGCGGCCAGCGGCGCGGATCCCCTCACCGGGGCGCCTGCACCCGTCGATACAGCCCAGCTCCGAGAGCTCGGTCTGCGGCTCTGCTGAGCGCTCTGCGCCCGCGTCAGACCCGTCCGCGCAGTGGGCCAAAGCTCATGCTCGGCCTCGCGCCTGCCGAAGTTGGCAGTGATGGACAACGTCTCGCGGCCGCTGATAGCCCTGCTGGTTGCCACAGTCGCGTTCTTCGCGCTGTGGATCGTCGCGCTCAAGCCGAGCTCGTCGACCAGCAGCTCCAATCCCGGCGCCTACCGGTCGGCGATCAAGGCCGCGCACCAGGCAGTCTCGGCTTCGGGCGGCGCGCACCCCGGAACGACCCCGACCGCACTGGCGAGCGCACCGGGAAGTGCGCCGTCGGCAGCCGCGACATCCCACTCGGGGTCCGGCGCGAGCACCCCCACCGCCAGCACCCCCGCCACGACGACGCCGGGCGCAGCCACACCCGGGACGGCGACGACGGCCACTGTCGCGGGGAGAGCGACCGGGGTTACGGTCGTCCGCAAGCACGATTCACCCGCCACACGCCACCGACTGAACGCCGTCACCGCCGCACTCGAGAACCGGCGGGTCCTCGCGCTGCTGTTCTACAACCCCGCCGCCACCGATGATCGTGCGGTCAAGCGCGAGCTCGCCACCGTGCCGACACACCACCTCAGCGTCGTATCGCTCGCCGTCCCGATCAACGAGCTGGCTGGCTATCCGGTGGTCACAACCCAGGTGCCGGTGAACGAGTCACCCACACTGGTCCTGATCGACGCGCGCCGGCAGGCCTCGACGATCGTTGGCTTCGCCGATCGTTTCGAGATCGCTCAGCGGGTTCAGGACGCGCTGGCCATCAAGTAGCCGGGCCGCGTCTATCCTCGGCCGGCATGGACATCGAGGCCTTCGAGCACCACCTGACTTCTCCGCAGGGACTTGGTCACCTCCCGGCCGGCGCCTGCACGATCACGGCCGACGGCGGATCGTGCTGCGATCGCATCCGCTTCTCGGTCAGCGTCAGCCGCGATACTGTGCTCGACGCGGGGTTCGACGCCGAGGGCTGCGGCTCGGCCACTGCGGCCGGCAGTGCGGCGGTCACGCTGGTCCGCGGGGCGCCTTTGCTCGAGGCGGCACGGATCGGCCCTGGAGCGATCGCGGGTGAGCTGGGTGGTCTCAGCGCCGGCAAGCTCCACGCCGCCGAGTTGGCGGCCGACGCCCTCGCCCGCGCGCTCGGCGCCGCCGCTCGCCAGACGGCCATGCTCGACCCTCCGCCCGACGGCCGCGTGCTGGTGGCCATGAGTGGCGGCGTCGACAGCACGGTGGCGGCCCTGCGGTGCGCCGAGCAGCACGAGACGGTCGCGGTGACACTCGAGCTCTGGTCCGACAGCGAGAACGACGGCGAGCGGAGCTGCTGCTCGGCCAGCGCGGTCGCCCAGGCGCGTGCCCTCGCCCACCGAATGAACCTGCCGCATCTCACGATCGATCTGCGCGATGAGTTCCGAGCCGGTGTCGTGGCGCCGTTCATCGCAGGGTTCGCCGGCGGGGAGACGCCCAATCCCTGCGTCGGCTGCAACGGCCACGTCCGCCTCGAGGCCATGCTCGAGCTCGCCGACCGCCTCGGATGCTCGACGCTGGCCACCGGCCACTACGCACGCACGGCCGAGACTGACGACGAAGCCGGGCCGCTGCTGAGAACCGCCGCCGACGCCGCCAAGGATCAGACCTACATGCTGGCCGCGCTGGCGCCGCAGTCTCTGGCGCGGATGCGCTTCCCCCTCGGGGATCTCGACAAGCCCGCGGTGAGACGGATCGCGGCCGCCGCGGGATTGCCGGTGGCCGGTAAGGCAGACTCGCAGGATCTGTGTTTTCTGGCCGGGACCACCCGCGCTCGGTTTCTCGAGCGCCACGGGGGGCTGGGTTCGCAGGCCGGCGACATCGTCGATCAGCGGGGCGCCGTGCTCGGGCACCACGGCGGCCAGCATCGATTCACGGTGGGGCAGCGGCGCGGACTGGGCGTGGCCAGCGGCGAGCCGCTGTACGTGCTCGACAAGGAGGTGCGGTCGAATCGGGTGACCGTCGGGCCCCGGTCGGCGCTGGCCAGCTCCCGCGTGGCGATCCGGGCCGCGCGCTTGCACCGGCCCGGCGAGCGGGTGAATCGAGTCAAGCTTCGCTACCGGTCGACCCCGGTGCGGGCCCGCGTGCTCGATGATCCTCCCGCGGGCCGCCATCGGGATCTGCACATCCAGCTCGAGCACGCGCTCGACGCGGCCGCACCCGGACAGCTGGCCTGTCTGATGGACGGCGAGCTCGTCGTCGGATGGGGGACGATCACGCGCGGCTGAGCCTGGGATAGGCTTGCCCCCGATGAGATCCAGGGGAGCGTGGATCACGGCCGGGGCGGCGTTGTTGGCGGTGGGAGCGATCGAAGTCGGCGGCGCCCATGCCACGGGGGCAGCGAGGGACGCGCGGGCAGGAAATGCACGCCCGCGCGCGCGCGTGGCGCGCAAGCTCGGGCACCACCGGATCGTCGTGTGGGCGCGGGGCTCCTGGTGCTGGTTTCAGGACCCGCGCGCGGTCAATGTCACCACTCCACGTGACGAGACGTTCGTGGGTTGGATCGACTGGCGCGGGAGAATCACCGTCGGCGCCTACAAGCCGGGCCCCGGCGTGATCGAGTCTCACGTTGTCGGCCACCAGGCCGTCGATGATCACGGGAGCCCGTCGATCCTCGTGGAACCCGATGGTCGCCTGACCGTTTTCTGGTCCGGCCACGACGGGCCGCGGATGAACTACCGGACCACGCGCCGGCCCGAGGACGTCAGCTCGTGGACCCACGTTCGCCACGTGCACTCTCGGATCCCCGGCGGCCGCGGGTTCACCTACCCGAATCCCGTCATGCTCCCGGCCGAGCGCAACAAGCTGTACCTGTTCTTCCGGGGTGCCGACTGGAGCTCGGACTTCGCCACACGCACGCGGTCCGGCCACTGGAGTCGCGTACGGCGTTTGATCTCGGTGCCTGGGCAACGGCCCTACCTCAAAGTGGCCAGTGACGGGCGCGGCACGATCGCGTTCGCGTTCACCGACGGACACCCCCGGGAAACGACCACGAGCATTTTCTACGCGGCCTACCGGCACGGTTCGCTGTGGACGGCGCGCGGTCGGCGCATCGGGCGAATGGCCGGTGGGCCGATCACGCCCGACCGCGCCGAGCGCGTGTACGACGGCCCCGCAGCGGGCGTGTCGGGCTGGGTTTGGGACGTGGCCTTCGACCATCACCACCGTCCGGTGATCGTCTACGCCACCTTTCCCTCGCCTGATCGGCACCTGTACTGGTACGCGCACTTCGAGGGAGGCCACTGGGTCTCGCACCTCCTCACCGTCGGCGGGCCCACGATCAGCCCCGGCACGATCGAGACCGAGTACTCGGGGGGACTGGCACTCGACCACACGAACCCGTCGACCGTGTACCTGTCTCGCCAGGTCCGCGGGTGGTTCGAGATCGAACGCTGGAGGACCGACGACGGCGGTGCTCGCTGGCACCACTCCACCGTGGTGAGAACGCCCGGGCGGGACGACCTGCGACCGGTCGTGCCACGGGGCAGCGATACCGGCGGGATCAAGCTGCTGTGGCTGCAGGGCCACTACGGCAGCTACACGCACTACCGGACGTCGATCGCCTTCCTGCGCTGAGGAGTGGCCCTACCGCACCCCGTAATCCGCGTTGCGCACCAGGTCCAGGGCCAGCTTCGGCCAGAAGTAGCCGGTCGGCGGCGCGCCCGGCCGGCATTGACCGCCCGATCGCCCCGGATCGGCGAGCCAGGCAAACGCGTCGACCTTGGGAAAGCCCGTGTGGAACGTCGGCTTCGGCCCCAGCCCACGCCCGGGCGGGTCGCACAGCACCTCGTTGCCGTAGCGAACCCGATTGCGGGGCCGCAGCGGCCCCTGGCCGTTCTCCGCCGTGTTGACCACGAAGTGCTTGCCGCCGGTCAAGCGCGAGACCACCTCGCCGCAGCGGATCTCGTTCAACGTCCAGTCGAAGTGGGTCGAGTTGAGGAAGAACCCCTGGATCTTCGCCACCCCGGCCTCGCGCAGGAGCCTGGCTGTCCTGACCGCCGACAACGCGTCGGCCGCGCCGGCATCGAGGTAGACGACCAGACGGGGGACCTTGAAGAGGGTGTTGATCGCGTCGCGGAGCTCGTGCAGGCGAACCGCGCGTCCGTGCCGACTCAGGCAGTTGACGGTGATCAGCGAGTCCATCTCGAGGAACAGGATTGCTCGGTAGTCGCTGATCCCGTGGGCGAGGCTCGCGATCCACCGGTGGTACTCGGCGACCCGCCACGGCGGGTCGGCGGCCTGGCCGCAGTGGTGCCACACGAGCCAGTACGTCGAGAGCTCGGGGACCAGGCCGGGGGACCGGATCGCCGCGTGCTCGAGGTACCGCGAGACCTGCAGACCGACGGTGGGGCCGCTCCAGTTCCCGTAACGCTGCACCGCCGGCTGGGCGGAGATCGCATCGAGCATTCGTGCTCACACCCGGTGCGAATGACGCCACCTGTCGGCCTGTGCTGCGGCCGAACCGGCCTGAGGATCCACGTAGGCAACGGCTCCCTGCAACGGCTCCCTGCAACGGATTGCTCCGCGGCGGGCGCTGCGGCAGCGCGAGCGGGTTCTCGGCGATGTGCAGCACCCGGACGGGGTCATCGTTGATGATCGTCAGCACCGCGCCGTGCGGAGTGGCCAAGCCGATGGGGTACGCGCCGAACAGCCCGATCTTGACCGTTCTCACCGGTCCCGGCATGCCGTGGTCGACGATCGGGATCCTGAACGTCGCGCTTGACTGTCCCCGCTGGAAGGCGAGGATCGACTTCACCGGCGTGAAGTCCTGGCCCCCGACGGCGGTACCGGGCAGCGCGATGTAGCGGATCCAGGCCGTGCTGGTCGTGTTCAGCCTGCGCACCGTGATCACCGCCGCGCCCGCGCTTTCGTGCACGTGATAGGTCGACGAGAAGAGCCGGAATCCAAGCGGATCAAAGCGTGCTGCATCGGCGGCGGCGGGCGCCAGGCTCGCTCCGAAAATGATCGCGGCAAACAGTGACAGCAGTCTCCGAGTCGACCGCATCGGCATACGCTCGGCGCACTCGCTGCAGGACTGAACCCAGTCACTGGAAATGCCGACGTTTGACTGTGAAAACCTGCATACACTGCGGGAGAGATGACCTCGGACGAGATCAGAGAGACCTTTTTGCGGTTCTTCGAGGAACGCGATCACCGGCGGCTGCCGTCGGCGTCGCTGATCCCCGCCGAACACGATCCCTCTGCGCTGTTCACCATCGCCGGCATGCATCCGCTGAAGCCATACTTCAGTGGTGCCGAGCCGCCACCGCACCCGCGCGCCACGAGCTGCCAGGTCACCTTCCGGACGGCCGACATCGGAATCATCGGCACCACCACGCGCCACCTCACACTGTTCGAGATGCTCGGCAATTTCTCGTTCGGCGACTACTTCAAGCGCGAGGCCGTCCGCTTTGCCTGGGATCTGTCCCGCCACGGCTTCGGGTTCCGTGAGGAGGACATCTGGATCACGGTGTTCGCCGGAGACGAGGAGCTCGGCCTGGGTCCGGACGAGGAGGCGATCGAGGCCTGGCTCGAGGTCGGGGTCCCGCGTGAGCGGATCGTCGAGTGCGAGCGGTCGGAGAACTTCTGGCAGGTTGGCCCGACCGGTCCCTGTGGCCCGTGCTCGGAGCTGTACCTGGACCGAGGCGTCGAGCGCGGCAGCGCCGACGATCTCCCCGGCGGCGAGAACGAGCGTTTCCTGGAGTACTGGAACCTCGTGTTCATGCAGTTCAATCAGAACCCGATCAACACGCTCACCCCGCTTCCGGCCAAGAACATCGACACCGGGCTCGGGCTCAACCGCCTGGCCTCGATCCTGCAGGACAAGCAGACGGTGTTCGAGACCGACCAGTTCGCGCCGCTGATCTCCCTCGGGGAGGAGTTGTCCGGGCGCCGCTACGGTCAGGACTTCGCCACCGACCGGGCGCTGCGGATCCTGGCCGACCACACGCGGGCCATGACCTTCCTGATCGCCGACGGCGTTGTCCCGTCAAACGAGGACCGGGGCTACGTGCTGCGGCGGATCATGCGCCGGGCGATCCTCCAGGGCCGGCATGAGCTCGAGCTGGACCCGGGCTTTCTGCACCGCTATTCCGATGTCGTCACCGAGCTGATGGGTGCCGCCTATCCCGAGTTGCACACCCAGCGCGACGCCGTGTACAAATGGCTCGGATCCGAGGAGGAGAACTTCGGACGCACGCTCGCCCAGGGCAGCCGGTTGCTGGACGAGCTGATCGCGCGGGCCAAGGCGTCCGGCGCCGAGGGGATCAGCGCCGAGGACTCCTTCCGCCTCCACGACACGTACGGTTTCCCGATCGACCTTACGCTGGAGATCGTCACCGAGCACGGCCTGGGCGTTGACGAGGAGGGCTTCGAGTCTCTGATGGCCGGCCAGCGCCGGCAGTCACGTGAGAGCTCGGGGCGCGATCGCACCGGCGAGGAACTGCGCGACCGGGCTCTGGCCTTTTCCGGCTCGGCGGGCTTCACGACCGACTTCGTCGGCTACCAGACGACCGACAGCGAGACGACCGTCGGCGCCTTGACGAGCGATGACAACAGGGTCCTGGTCAAGCTGGTCGAGTCGCCGTTCTACGCCACCGGGGGCGGACAGATCGCCGACTCCGGCTACGTCGAATGCGCTGACGGCGACTGCCGCGCGCGCGTGGACGACGTGCTCCGGTTGGGCGACGATCAGGTGCTCGCCCTGGCGCCGGAGCGAGGTGAGCTCAAGTCCGGCGAGCGGGTGCGCGCCCACGTCGACGGCTTCACGCGTCACGCCACCGAGTGCAACCACACGGCCACGCATCTGCTCCATGCCGCGCTGCGGCGCCGCTTGGGGACGCACGTCCGCCAGGCCGGATCGTATGTCGGCCCTGACAAGCTGCGCTTCGACTTCACTCACTCCGGCGCTCTGAGCGCAGAGGAGCTGGCCGACGTCGAGGACAGCGTGAACGAATGGGTTCTGAGCAGCCAGCCGGTGCGGGCTCTGACGACCACGATCGAGGAGGCCCGGACGCTCGGAGCGATGGCGCTGTTCGGGGAGAAGTACGGCGATGTCGTGCGCATGGTGGAGGTTGGCGACGGGTCCTTCTCGCGCGAGCTGTGCGGCGGGACACACGTGCGGACGACATCTGAGGTCGGCCTGTTCAAGATCCTGAGCGAGACATCGAGCGCCGCCAATGTGCGACGTATCGAGGCCGTGACCGGACCCGAGGCGGTCACGCTCTTGCGCCATCACGATCGTGCGCTGTCTGATGCGTCGGAAACGCTGCGGGTCCCGCCCGAGCGGGTTCCCGAGGCTGCCACCGAGATACGCGCGCGCGTGCGCGAGCTCGAGAAGGCGGCTCGTGAGGACACGGCCGGCAATGGCGCGATCGATTTCGATGCACTGCTGCGTGACGCTTCGGAGCTCGACGGCGCGCGCGTGCTCGTCGCCTCGGTCAACAGGATCGACAGCAAAGCCCTGCTCGACCTGGCCGACCGTCTCAAGGCCCGCCTCGGTGATGCTGCCATCGTGCTGGCCAGCGCCACCGAGGATCGGGTCGACCTGGTGGCCAGTGTGGCCCCCGCGCTGGTCGAACGCGGCCTGCGTGCGGGAGACGTCGTCAAGGCGGCCGCGGCCGCGGTCGGCGGTGGCGGCGGCGGTCGCGACACGCTGGCACGCGCCGGTGGGCGCGAGGTCGAAAAGCTGCCCGAGGCACTCGCCGCCGCGCGAGTTGCAATCGAATCCGCCCTGGATCGATAACGTCATGCGAGTGCTCGCGCTCGACTACGGCAGCGCCCGCTGCGGTTGCGCGATCAGCGACCCCACGGGCGTCCTCGCGACTCCCATCGAGCCGGTTCTCCTCCCGCGGTCAAAGCGAGGGCTGGGGCGACTGCGCGCGCTCGTCCAAGAGCTTGACGTGGAGCGAGTCATCGTCGGCCTGCCCCTGTCCCTGTCCGGGTCCGACACTGACCAGACACGCGAGACACGCGAGTTCGCGGCGGTGCTCAAGCGCAGCCTGCCGGTGGCAGTCGAGCTCTACGACGAGCGTTTTACCACGCGGCTGGCCGAGCGTTCTGGCGGCCGGACCAGCGAGGACTCGCGCGCGGCCGCTCACCTGCTCGAAGGCTGGCTGGCAGCGAGGACGCTGGCGTGAGCGAGCGCACCCCGGAAGAGCGTGAGGCCGCGCGGATCGAGCGCGAGCGACGTCGCGCCGAGCGCGCGGGGCGGGTCGCGGCGGCCGATCAGCCAGCGCCCGAATCCGACTCCGAACCCGAGTCCGAACCGGAAACCGAAGCCGAAGTCGAACCCGAACCCGAACCCGAACCCGAAGCCGAACCCGAACCCGAACTGGAGTCCCAGCCGGAGTCAGAACCCGATTTCGCTGACGAGCCCCAGTTCACCGACCAGCGCGACCTCAGCAGCGAGCCCGAGCCGGAGGGCGACTTCGAAGACGACGTCGACGAGCCCTACGACCACGATGAGGAGATCCCGGCCGGGACCAAACGGGTACCGCGCAGCCAGCGGCCGCGCCAAACCAAGCCCCTTAGGGCGCGCCGGCGCCGCAAGGTTGCCGCCGCCCCGAAACCGCGCAAGCTGCCGCGCAAGCTGCGCGAGCCATCGCGGGTCGGGCGGATCGTGTCGCTCCTGGCCTTCGTCGTCGCCGGCGCATTGATCTGGTTCCTGATCGAGCTGTTCCAGCCCTTCCAGGGCTCTCCACACGGGCACGTAACGGTGACCATCCCCGCCCACTCGAGCGCCAGCCAGGTCGGCGACATTCTCGCTGACAACGGGGTGATCTCCTCGAGCTTCTTCTTCCAGCTGCGCGCCGCGCTCGATGGGGACCGCAGCGATCTGCGGGCGGGGACGTATCACCTGCAACTCGGGATGAGCTACGGCGATGCGCTGCGGCGCCTGACCACCCCGCCCAAGGCGGCCAAGGTGACTAATCTGACGATCATCGAGGGTCGCACCCGCCGTCAGGTCGACGCGCTGCTGCGTTCTCAGCACGTGCACGGGAGCTACCTGGCCGCCACGCGCCACTCGCGCGCGCTCGACCCCCGCCACTACGGTGCACCTCGCTCGACTCCGGATCTCGAGGGATTCCTGTTCCCGTCGACCTATCAGCTGCGTGACCCGATCAGCATCAACGCTCTCGTGGGCGATCAGCTGTCGACGTTCAAACGCGAGTTCGGCAAGGTCAAACTCTCGCACGCGCTCCGCAAGCATCTGACTCCGTACGACGTGTTGATCATCGCCTCCATCATCGAACAGGAGGCGGCCACATCCCACGATCTCCCGCTCGTCGCCTCGGTCATCTACAACCGGCTGAGGTACCACATGCCGCTGGGCATGGACTCCACCACCCGGTATGAGTTCAACGATTACACCAAACCACTGACATCGGCCCAGCTGGCTGCCAAGTCGCCCTACAACACCCGCCGCAACCTCGGCCTGCCGCCGACGCCGATCGGCAATCCGGGCATGTCGGCGATCCAGGCCGCCGCGCATCCGGCCAACACCCGTTACCTCTACTTCGTGGCCCGGGTGTGCGGCAACGGCTCTAGTGTGTTCGAGACCAACTACCAGCAGTTCCTGCGCGACTCGGCGAAGTACCAGAGCGCCCGGGTGAGGCGCGGTGGCTCGCCCACGCACTGCTGAGTGACGACGAGCTCGCGTACCCGCCTGGGAGTGCTCGGCTGGCCAGTCGCGCATAGCCGCTCGCCGGCCATCCAGAACGCCGGCCTGAAGGCAGCGGGGCTGACCGACTGGCGTTACCAGTTGCTTGCCGTGCCGCCCGAGTTGTTCGCCGAGACGGTGGTCGCGCTCCCCGCCGCGGGCTTCCGCGGCGCCAACGCGACGATCCCCCACAAGGAGGCTGCGCTGGCTGTGGCCGATGGGGCAAGCGTGACCGCGCGGGCGATCGGCGCCGCCAACACGCTGCTATTCGAGCCCGACGGCGGAGTGCTGGCCGACAACACCGACGCCCCGGCACTGATCGCGGCGATCCCGCTGCCGGTACGCGGCGCCACCGCGCTGGTGCTGGGAGCGGGCGGCAGCGCCCGGGCGACGGTATGGGCGCTGCTCGATGCCGGGGCCACCGAGGTCCGGGTCTGGAACCGGACGCCCGAGCGGGCGCAGCGGCTGTCCGCCGAGCTCGGGGGCACCCCGACGGCGATCGCCGAGCCCGCCGATCTGCTCGTCAACTGCACGTCCAGTGGCCTGGACGCTTCCGACTCGACGTTTAAGCAACTGCCCCTAGGCGCCGATGATCTATGCGGTTACCGGTGTGTGGTTGATCTCGTTTACAGAGAAACGGAGACCCCTCTCGTGCAGGCCGCTCGGGCACGATCCATCCAAGTAGTCGACGGGCTCGAGCTGCTGCTCGGCCAAGGGACGCTCGCCTTTGAGCGCTTCACCGGAGCGCCGGCGCCGGTGCAGGCGATGCGGGCCGCCCTCGGGCGTACATGACCGACGGACCCCACCTCCGCGCGGTCGACCCATCGGCCGTCCCCGAGCAATCCGCCGACCAGCAGGCCACCGGCATCACGCCGGCGCGCCACCGCGGAGGGTCTGGCCGCTTTCTGACCGACGTCCTCGTCGAACTCGGCTTCACCGATGCCGAGCGTGTTCAGCGCGCGATTGAGGACGCCCGCCAGCGCGGCGTGACGCCCGAGCACGTGCTGCTTGAGGACCGCGCGATCTCCTCCGAACAGCTCTCGCACGCGATCGCCGAGCGCTACGGTCTCGACCACCTCGATCTCGGCGTGTTCAAGGTCGACATGGCGGCGGCGAACCTACTCAGCGTGTCGGCGGCCAAACGGTAGAGCGCGGTGCCGGTCGCCTACGTCGACGAGCGCACCCTGCTGCTGGCCATGTCGGACCCGGCCAACGTGCTGGCCATCGACGACATCGCGCTGCTCACCCGCCTCGACGTCAAACCGGCCGTGGCCTCGATCGAGGACCTTCAGGCCCTGATCTCGCGCATGAACCGGTTCGAGGATGCGGTCCAGGAGGCGGTCGAGGAGAGCGAGGACGGCGCCGCGCCGGTGGAAATCGTCGACCTGCGCGAGTCGGCCGAGGACGCGCCGGTCATCAAGCTCGTCCATTCAATCATCGCCCAGGCGGCCGAGCGCGGGGCGTCGGACATCCACTTCGAACCGCAGGCCGATGAACAGGGCCGGCCCGGCCCGGAGCTCCGTGTTCGGATGCGCGTAGATGGCGTTCTCAAGGACGAGACCACGGTGCCCAAGCGGATGGTGGCCGGCGTCGTGTCACGCATCAAGATCATGAGCGACCTCGACATTGCCGAGCGCCGACTGCCGCAGGACGGTCGTGTCGGGTTGACCGTCGAGGGCCGTCATGTGGACGTCCGCGTTGTGACGATTCCCAGCGTCCACGGTGAGTCCGTAGTGCTGCGCATCCTCGATAAGGAGAGCATCCGGCTTGAGCTCGACAAGCTGGGGATGCAGGACCAGGAGCGCGACCTGTTCCGTAGGGCGTTCCGGCGAGCCCACGGAGCTGTGCTGACCACCGGGCCGACCGGGTCGGGAAAGTCGACCTCGCTGTACAGCGCGCTGCTCGAGCTCAACACGCCGGAGAAGAACATCATCACGATCGAGGATCCGGTCGAGTACCAGATCCGCGGGATCACCCAGGTTCAGGTCAACATGAAGGCGGGCTGACGTTCGCCAACGGGCTGAGATCGATGATGCGCGCCGACCCCGACATCCTGATGGTGGGCGAGATCCGCGACCGCGAGACGGCCCAGATCGCCGTCGAGGGCGCGCTTACGGGTCACATGGTGCTGTCCACGCTCCATACCAACGACGCGCCGTCGGCCATCACCCGCCTGATCGAGATGGGCATCGAGCCGTTTCTCGTCGCCTCGGCGATCGAATGTGTCGTTGCCCAGCGGCTGGCGCGCACGCTGTGCTCGAACTGCAAGAAACGCACGATCATCCCGGCCGAGATCCTGCGTGATCACGGCTTCGTGGCACAGTTCGACATCGAGGCCTACCAACCCGTCGGCTGCGTGCGCTGCGGCGGGATGGGCTACCGCGGGCGCACCGGCCTCTACGAGGTGATGATGATGTCGGCGGAGATCCGCTCGCTCACCCTGCAGCGCGCCTCGTCGGAGCAGATCGGGACCACCGCCGTGCGGGACGGTATGCGCCGTCTCCGCGAGGACGGACTCGACAAGGTCAAGTCCGGCCTCACGTCCATGGCGGAGGTGGCCCGCGTAACGGGAATCGGCTGATCTGCCGATAGGACCGTGATGACTGATCGCTGGCCAAGCGACGGAGGATCCATCGATGGAGCTTGACTTCTCCGAGGTCCTCCTCGAGGTCGTTGACCGCGCGCGTCCGACCTTCACCTCACCGCCGGGGCGCCACCGATGGTCCGCGTCCGCGGCCGGCTGACGCCGATGGAGGGCTATCCAGCCCTGACGCCCACCGACACGCGCGAGATCGTCTACTCGATTCTCTCCAACGCGCAACGGCAGCGGTTCGAGAACAACTGGCAGCTCGACTTCGCCTACCAGATCCCGGGCGTCGCCCGGTTCCGCGTCAACGCGTACTTCCAGCGCTCTGCCGTCGGCGCGGCCTTCCGTCTGATCCCATTCGAGATCACGCCGCTCGAGACGCTCGGCCTACCCGCCGTGGTGGCGGACTTCGCCAAGAAGCCGCGCGGCCTGGTGCTGGTCACCGGCCCGACCGGGTCCGGAAAGTCGACCACGCTGGCCTCGCTGGTCGACGTGATCAACGCCACCCGTGAAGAGCACATCATGACGATCGAGGATCCGATCGAGTTCCTGCACCAGCACAAGAAGTGCATCGTCAACCAGCGCGAGCTGGGCTCTGACGCCACCAGCTTCGGCGACGCACTCAAGGCCGCGCTGCGCCAGGACCCGGACGTGATCCTGGTCGGGGAGATGCGCGACCTCGAGACGATCGGGACCGCGATCACTGCGGCTGAGACCGGCCACCTGGTGTTCGCCACGCTGCACACCCAGGACACGCCGCAGACGATCGATCGCATCATTGACGTGTTCCCCTCGGCTCAGCAGGGCCAGATTCGCGCGCAGCTGTCGGTGGCGCTGCAGGGGATCATGACCCAGACGCTGCTGCCCACGGCCGATGGAGCTGGGCGTTGCGTGGCTGTCGAGGTCCTGCTGCCGACGCCCGCGGTTCGCAACCTGATCCGCGAGTCCAAGAGCCACCAGCTCTACTCGGTGCTCCAGACCGGTGGCTCGCACGGCATGCAGACGATGGACGCTTCGCTGGCCCAGCTCGCGCGCGCGGGCAAGATCACCCGCCAGCTCGCCGAGTCGCGAGCGCACTCGCCCGAGGAGTTCAAGCGCCTCGCCGGTATGAGCGGCAACGGCGGTCAGCCGGTGGCGGTGTAGGGATGGCCACCTACGTCTTCAAGGCGATGGACATCGCCGGGGTGCCGGCCGGCGGCGAGGTCGAGGCGAACTCCAAGCAGGACGTCGCCGATCAGCTCAAAGAGCGCGGCCTGGTCGTCATCGACATCGCCCATAAGTACCGCTCCAAGGAGCTGAACCTCGAGCTGTTCGCGCGGGTGAAGGCCAAGGACCTGGCTGTCGCCTCGCGCCAGCTGGCCACGATGGTCACCTCGGGCATGACGATCCTCCGGTCGCTGTACGTGCTCGAGAGTCAGACCGAATCCAAGCTCCTCGCGTCTACCGTCGCCCAGGTCCGGCAGGACGTGGAGGCCGGGCTCCTGCTGTCGCGACGCACTCGAGCGACACCCGAAGGTATTCGGGCCGCTGTACGTGGCCATGGTCCGCGCCGGCGAGGCGGGCGGCGTGCTCGAGGAGTGCCTGCTGCGCACGGCCGACCAGCTCGAAAAGGACGCCGCGCTCAAGCGCCAGGTCCGCGCGGCGATGGTCTATCCGACGCTCGTCATCAGCTTCGCCGTGATCGTGCTGCTCGCCCTCGTGGCGTTCCTGATCCCGGTGTTCGAGAACGTGTTCAAGGAGTTCCACGGCAACCTGCCCGCGCTCAGTCAGTTCATGGTCGACTTCTCGCACCTGCTGACCAAGCGGTGGTACGTCTTGATCGTCGTCGTGGCAGTGGTCATCTTTGGGTTCTTGTCCTTCAAGCGGTCGAAGTGGGGGCGTCCCCACTGGGACGCAGCCAAGCTGCGCATCCCCCTGAAGATCGGCGACGTCGTGCAGAAGGTCGCGTTGGCGCGCTGGTCGCGCACGTTTGCCTCGCTGACCACCGCCGGCGTCCCGATCATCCAGGCCATCGAGATCACCGGCAAGACCGCTGGCAACATCGTCGTCGAGCGAGCGATGGACGACGTGATCGCCTCGGTCAAGTCGGGCGGGCCATCTCCGACCCGCTCGAGAAGTCCCCCGTCTTCCCGGCCATGGTCTCGCACATGATCGGCGTGGGCGAGGAGACGGGCGCGCTCGACTCGATGCTGACCAAGATCGCCGAGTTCTATGAGGACGAGGTCTCGGCTGCGATCAAGGCCCTGACCTCGATCATGGAGCCGGCCATGATCAGCCTCGTCGGCGGCATCGTCGGGGTCATCGTCATCTCGATGTACCTGCCGCTGTTCAACGTCTACAACTCGATCCGGTAGGGCGCAGGGGCGCGAAGCAGGCCGCGGGCCGGGTCTCGGGGGCGAGACCCGCGGGGGCCCGCGGTTTCTTTTTGGGGGCTCTGCCTCGAAGGCCGACAGCGGGGTGCGCTATGTATCGCCGTGCTTCGGGGTGCTGGCGCGTTCCGTTCGGCGTTGCTGGGCTGGCGGGTGACGTCAGGGAACGGCGGCTTTGAAGGTGTCGGGAAAGGCCTTTCGGGGCGGAAACGCCGGCCTGAACCAGCACAACGTCGACAAGCTCCCCCGGCCGCCGGCGCTGATCGACGTTAAGGCGGTCAGACCGCCATAACGTCGGCTGGCGCCGGTGGCCCCACCCGCTGGTCGACGTTATGGCGGTTGTACGTCCACGACAGCGGTCCACCCACCCCCTTCCCAGCCGCCGTTCCTTGAGCCGACCCCAGTATCGTCTCGCCGCGTGATCGTCACCGACGCCGTCAGCGCCTATCTGGACGAGCTGCGCCCGCCGCCGGATCCCATCCTGGCCGAGATGGAAGCCCATGGGGAGCGCGACGGCATCCCGATCGTCGTGCCCGAGACGGGGGCCGTGCTGGAGGTGCTGGCGCTGACCCGGGGGGCCAAGCGGATCGTCGAGGTGGGTACCGCGATCGGCGTCTCGACGCTGTACCTGGCCCGGGGACTGGCGCCGGGCGGGACGCTGGTCTCGTTCGAGATCGACGAGGTGCGGCACAGCGCCGCCCGAGACTATCTGCAGCGCGCCGGGGTATCGGACAGGGTCGATCTGCGTCTGCAGGACGCCCGTACCGGCCTGGCGGAGCTCGAGGGGGCGTTCGACCTCGCGTTCATCGACGGTGTCAAGACGCAATACGGCGACTACTTCGAGGAGTTGCTGCCGCTGCTGGGCGCGGGCTCGGTTCTGACCGTGGACAACGTGCTGATGAGTGGCACGGTGGCGGAGAATCGGCCTGACGCCCACTGGACCGAGGACAACATCGCGATGATGCGCGCGTTCAACGACCGTCTCGTGCGTGGCGGTGAGTTCACCGGGGCACTCGTGCCGGTGGGGGATGGGCTGCTGGTAGCGGTGCGTCGCTGAGCGTGAGCGCCGAGGCCGACAACCGCACGACCTGCACAGCTTGCCGGGGTACCGGCAAGGTGATCTCGTCGTTGGATGGCGCTCCGCATGAGGTCACGTGTCCGTGGTGCGGTGGGGATGGAAAGTTCCATTTGGGGAGAAATGCGCAGGAAAACGTAGAGTCGCCCGAGACGCCGTAAGGCGTCGCTCATCTGTTCATCCGGACGGGTCAACTCGCATCTGGCGGGGGTCGATAAGTCCACTGCCAGAAGTCACGAGGTGCCAAAGGCAAACCGCCCGTGAGGGCGGGACGCAAAGCCACGGACCTCCAGGGGAATGGAGGGAGTCGGGCTGCCACCAGGGCTCGAGTGCTGCCGTAGCCAGGGCTGGTTGGAACCGAGGGATCTGGCATGGAGACCCAATCAACCGATCCTAGGAGGATCCATGCTCCACAAACTCCGGAAGCGCGCCGAGGACGAGAAGGGTTTCACGCTGATCGAGCTCCTCGTCGTGATTCTGATCATCGGCATTCTGGCCGCGATCGCGATCCCGTCGTTCCTGAATCAGAAGACCAAGGCGAACGACGCCTCGGCCAAGGAGCTGGCCCGTACGGCAGAGACGGCCGCTGAGACGTATTCCACCGATCACAACGGCAGCTACACCGGCATGAACGCATCGGCGCTGGTGAGCATCGAACCGACGATTCAGACCTCGGCCGCCAACAACAATGCGTACCTGAGCGGCGTTACGGCAATCGCCACCGGTTACAGCGTCACCACGACGTCCAACAGCACCAATACTTCGCCCCTTCTGCGTTCATGCTGCGGTGTCAGCTACCGATAAGAGAAGTGAACCCAGCCTGACAGGAGTGCTCGAACGACAATGCCAATCACGCTAGCCGCCCTGGGCGGATTGATCACCGGGTCGTTTCTCAACGTTGTCGCCTACCGCCTTCCCCGCGGTGAGTCTCTGCTGTTTCCCGCCTCTCATTGTCCGAGCTGCGGCGCCCACGTCAGACCGTACGACAACCTGCCTGTGATTGGCTGGCTTCTGCTGCGTGGCCACTGCCGGGATTGCGGGGGGCGAATCTCCGCCCGTTATCCGGTCGTGGAGGCGGTAACCGCCTTGCTGGCGGTGGCTGTGGTGCTGACCAAGCACTCGGCGGCGTCAGGGTTCGCGTGACCTCGAACAAGGCGGCGGACGCGATCGCCAGCCTCCTGATAACGCGCCGCGCGGCCAAGCGCGCCCATCTGCGGCCCGGGCGCGCACCCAGCTTCACGATCGGACGCGGCACCTTCTCCGGAGTCAGGGTCGGCACGATGACCCTGCACCTCCGTGTCTCGCACAAGATCGCCATGAAGCTTCGCAAGGTAAGGCACCTGGCCATCACCGTCCGGGTGACGCTGTTCGCCGCCGGCGGCCAGCGTCGCACCGTGACGGCCGCGGCTCGTTACTAGCCCCGCCGGTCCGCCGGGCGCCTCGGACGCGCGCGCCCCTTAATCTCCTTCGCCATGAGCACGGCTCTTGACGACACGCGGGCGCGCGCGGGCTCGGGACGGCTGGCCCACCGCTCGCTCCTCCGCACCCCGGCCGTGCGCGAGGCGTGGACTGCGCTATGGCGCTCCCGGCTGCTGATCTGGATCGTCGGGTGCGCGGCGGTGCTCATCTACGGCGTCAACGCCGCCAACCGTGCGTCCTTCGACATCGCACATCTATCGAACTCGCTCGGCGGAGTGGGGAACGTGCTGGCGGCGCCGGCCATGCGGTGGGACGCGATCTGGTACGTGTGGATCTCCGAGCACGGCTACAACGTGCTCCAGACCACGGGCTTCTTCCCACTCTATCCGCTCCTCGTGCACGCCGGCAGCTGGATCGTCGGCGGCTCGGCCGTGATCGCCGGGATTGCCATTTCGCTGATCGCTGCGCTGGTCGGTCTGGCCATCGTCCACCGCCTGACCGAGCTCGAGTTCGGCGATCTCGGATCGGCGAGCGCAGCCGTGAAGCTGATGGCCTTCGCTCCCTTCGCCTTCTACCTCTCCGCGGTGTATACCGAGGCCCTGTTTCTCGCCCTGTCGGCGGGGACGTTCCTGGCCGCGCGACGGGGACGCTGGGCCCTGGCCGGCGCGCTGGGCGCTCTGGCCGCGATGACCCGGGTCACCGGTCTGCTGCTGATCGTTCCCGTCGTCATGCTGTTTCTCTACGGACCGCGCGAGGATGCGGCCGCCCCACCCGCCCGTAGCGGGTGGCGCCCCTGCTACGCGTTCTCGCCGCGGCTGTTGTGGGCGCTGATCATCCCCGGCGGCGCCGCCCTGTTCGGCGCCTACACGGCCGCCCGGGGATTTGGCTTCTTCGCCTCCTTCCACGCCCAGCACCTGTACTGGCAGCACCGCTTCAGCGGGCCTTTGGTCGCCGTGTGGGATGGACTCAAGGCGGCCTGGCTGCAGGTCAAGGCGTTGGTCGGTGGGCACCTGACCGATGCCACGCGGGGCGCCTCGGTCCTCCAGGTGATCGTGCTGCTGGTGTCCTGCCTGGGACTGGCCGGCGTCGCCCGGCGGCTCCCGCCCGCCTACGTCGTGTACGTGGGGCTGGGCCTGCTGGTACCGCTGTGGAGCCCGACGGTGGGCGATCCGCTCCGCGGACTGGACCGGTACGCGAGCATGATGTTCCCGCTGTTCATGTGGTTGGGGGCGTGGGCGCACGAGCGGCGAGTCGAGTCGCCGCTGGTGGTCTTCAGCGCGGTGCTGCTCGCCGGGTTCACCGTGCAGTTCGCCACCTGGCACGTGGTCGGCTCGATCCCGAACTGACCTCACGGCGGCGGGCGGCCGGGCCGCCCGCAACCGCCGGGCGCCCGTAACCTACAGCGCCGATGGCGTTGCATCTGATAACGGCGGGGGAGTCGCACGGCCCGGGGCTCACCTGCATCATCGAGGGCCTCCCGGCGGGCCTGCGGCTCGAGCGCGAGGCGCTGGACCGCGACCTGGCTCGCCGCCAGCTCGGCCATGGTCGTGGCGGACGCATGAAGATCGAGTCCGATCGGGCCGAGGTGACGGCCGGGGTGCGACACGGCCGGACGCTCGGGGGTCCGATCGCGCTCCAGGTCGTCAACCGCGACTACGCCAACTGGGAGGAGCGGATGAACCCCTGGCCCGTGGAGGCCGAGTTGGCTGAGGTCCATCTGCCGCGGCCCGGACACGCCGACCTGGTCGGGACGCAAAAGTATGGCCTGAGCGATGTCCGCGACATCCTCGAGCGCGCCAGCGCTCGGGAGACCGCCGCGCGCGTGGCCGGCGGGGCGGTGGCGAAGTCGTTCCTGCGAGCCCTCGGCGTGGAGGTCTACTCGCACGTGCTCCGGATCACCGGCGCGGTGGCGCCGCGGCGGGACGACCTCGGCCCGGCCGACTTCGCCCACGTCGACGAGTCGCCGGTGCGGTGCCTGGACCCCGAGGCGAGTCGGGCGATGGTGGCCGAGATCGACCGTCTGCGCAAGGCCAACGAGTCCCTGGGTGGTGTGTTCGAAGTCCGGGCCTTTGGACTCGTCCCCGGGCTTGGCTCGCACGTGTCTTGGGAGCAACGACTCGACGGCCGGCTCGCGCAGGCGATCCTTTCGATCCAGGCGCTGAAGGCGGTGGCGATCGGCGATGGGTTCGAGGTCGCCGGGTTACCGGGCTCGCGGGCCCATGACGAGATCTTCTACGACGAACAACACGGCTACCACCGCGAGACCAATCGAGCCGGTGGGCTCGAGGGCGGCATGACCACCGGAGCGCCGCTCGTCGTCCGGGGTTCGATGAAACCGCTGCCGACCCTTACCAAGCCCCTGCGTTCGGTCGACATCGCCACCCATCAGCCTGCCGAGGCCCTGCGCGAACGCACCGACTCCTGCACGGTCCCCGCGGCCGGCGTGGTCGGGGAGGCGATGGTCGCCTTCGTCGTGGCCGACGCCTACCGCCGCAAGTTCGGCGGTGACCACATCGATGACGTCCGCCGTGCGCTCGAGGCCTATAAGGAGCGGATCGGGTGGCGGGGCTCCTGACCGGAGCCGACCGGGGGTCGATCGTCTGCATCGGCTTCATGGGAGCGGGCAAGACCACGGCCGCCGGGGCGATCGCGGCCCGGCTCGGCACGCTGGCGGTCGACGTCGACAGCGAGATCGAGCTGCGTGCGGGCAAGTCGATCGAGCAGATCTTCATCGAGAACGGCGAGCCCGCCTTCCGCGCCGCCGAGGAGCAGGTCACGCTCGAGCTGCTGGGTCAGGGCGACACGCACGTCCTTTCACTTGGCGGTGGGGCGGTCATGTCGGCATCGATCAGAGAGGCGCTGCGCGCCCACCTCGTCGTGTGGATCGATATCGACGCCGACACGGCGTGGGCCCGATGTGAGCACAGCACCCGGCCGCTGGCGCGGGACCGCGATCAGTTCTATGAGCGCTACCGCGAGCGTGAGCCGCTCTACGCCGACCTCGCTGACGTCACCATCCCGGGCCAGCGCGCCGCCAACGTAGCCGCGGTGCTGAACGCTGCGGACCGTATGCCCGTCGGGACCCGGATGCTGTGGGCCACCAGCGCGGGTGGCGAGTATCCGGCCTACGTCGGGGCCGCACTGCTTGCCGGCGGGTTCTGGCCGCAGGCGGTCGAGGGCCGGCGTTTCCTGGTCACCGACGGCAACGTCGGACGCCGGTATGCCGACGCACTCGCGCCGTTGGAGGGCCGGATCGCGATCATGCCCGGCGAACAGTCAAAGACGGTCGCTCACGCGGAGATCGTGTGGACGGAGATGGTGCGGGCGGGCATGACGCGTACCGACGTGGTGGTGGCGCTGGGCGGCGGTGTCGTCGGCGACCTGGCGGGGTTCTGCGCGGCCACATTCCAGCGCGGCGTGCGCTACGTCCAGGTGCCGACGACGCTGGTCGCGCAGGTTGACTCGGCCTACGGCGGCAAGACCGGCGTCGATCTGGCCGAGGCGAAGAACTACGTCGGCGCCTACCACCAGCCGAGCGCGGTCCTCACCGACGTTGACGTCCTGGACAGCCTCCCCCCGGAGGAGGTGGCGGCCGGGTACGCCGAGGTGGTCAAGACGGCCCTGATCGCCGGCGGTGAGCTGTGGGAACGGATCCGCAGCGGCGCCGATCCGACGCGCCTCGATGTCATCACAGCCTGTGCGCGGACCAAGTTGCGGATCGTCAGCCAGGACGAGCGCGACGCCGGCCTGCGACAGGTCCTCAACCTCGGCCATACCGTGGGTCACGCGATCGAGACCACCACCGGGTACGCGCGCTATCGCCATGGCGAGGCCGTGGCGCTCGGGCTCCTGGCCGCCCTGCGGTTGTCGGGACAGGACGAGCTGCGAGGCGAGGTGGCGGAGCTGCTGCATGGCCGAGGGCTGCCGGTGCGCCTCGAGGGCGGCGACCCCGATGCCGTGGTGATGGCCACGGCGCGGGACAAGAAGCGCGTGGGCGAGGGTCCGGTCCCGTTCGTGCTCCTCGATCGGCCCGGCGCGCCGCGCCCGGGTTGCGAAGTCGCGCCTCGCGCTTTGATCGCCGCCGTGCGAGAGTTGGTGCGCTGATGTCGATCGTCGCCAACCGCATCGAGGTCATGCATGGCGTGAACCTCGACCAGCTTGGCCGCCGCGACGCCACGATCTATGGGACGCTCAGCTTCGACGATCTCGAGCGTTACATCGCTGACACGGCCGCCGAGCTGGGGCTCCAAACCCGGTTCTTCCACACCAACCACGAGGGCGAGTTCGTCGAACACCTGCACCGGCTCGAGGGAATGGCCGACGGCCTGATCCTCAACCCGGGTGCGTGGACCCATTACGCCTACGCGATCCGCGACGCGCTGGAGCTGACCGGGCTTCCGGCCGTGGAGGTCCACCTTTCCGACGTCGACTCGCGCGAGGAATGGCGGCGCAGGTCGGTGATCAGAGAGCTGTGCCTCGGGCGCGTGGCCGGCAGGGGCGCCGACGGCTACCGGGAGGCGCTCGAGATGCTGAGAGACCAGCTCGGATGAGCACGCGGGCGGACCGGCTATCCGGCCTGCTGGAAGGTGCCGGCGTCGACGTGACGCTGGTCACCCACCCGCTCAACGTTCGTTACCTCACCGGCTTCACCGGGTCAAACGGCCTGGCCGTGGTCGGGCCCCAGACGCGGGTGTTCATCACCGATTTCCGCTACGTCGAGCAGGCGGCCGAGGAGGTGGAGCCGTCATTTGACCGCCGCCGGGCACCGCAGGATCTGCTCGAGGACGTGCCGGGAGTGCTCCCCGCCGGGCCGTTGCGGCTGGGGTTCGAGGAGAACCACGTGACGGTGCGGCAGCATGCGCGGCTGCGCGAGCTGCTCGAGGAACGCGTCGAGCTGGTCGGCCTCGGTGCGCTCACCGAGCGGTTGAGGGCGATCAAGGAGCCGGGCGAGATCGAAGCGATCCGGGCCGCCGCGGGGGTTGCCGATGTGGCGTTTGCGCGGTTGATCGACCAGGGCCTGATCGGCCGCACCGAGCGCGAGGCAGCGATCGCGCTGGAGCGGATGATGCTCCAGGAGGGGGCCGCCGGCCCGAGCTTCGGTTCGATCGTGGCGGCCGGCGCGCACGGGGCCCTGCCACACGCTCAGCCGCGCCAGGTCGAGATCCAGCGCGACGACATGGTCGTCATCGACTGGGGGGCACAGGTCGACGGCTACTGCTCCGACTGCACGCGAACGATCGCCGCCGGTCAGGTCCCCGCCCACGCCCGAGACATCTACGACCTCGTCCTGGCCGCCCAGCGTGCAGGCGTGTCCGCGGTCAGGGCCGGCGTGCCGGGCCGCGACGCCGATGCGATCGCTCGAACCGTGATCGAGGCCGCCGGTCACGGAGATCATTTCGGGCACGGGCTCGGGCACGGCGTCGGACTCGATATTCACGAGGCGCCGCGCCTGTCGCAGCGCTCCGAGCACGAACTCCAGGACGGCAACGTCGTCACCGTCGAGCCGGGCGTCTACCTGCCCGGCGAGTTCGGAGTGCGCATCGAGGACATCGTGGTGGTGAGGGAGGGGGGCTGCGAGATCCTCAGTGGGATCGGCAAGGAGCTGATCGTCACCGGCTGATCCCGGACGCTCTCTACACTGAGCCGTCGCATGATCTCGACCAACCAATTTCGCAACGGCAACCACATCGACGTCGACGGGACGATCTTCAAGATCCTCGAGTTCCAGCACGTCAAGCCGGGCAAGGGTGGCGCCTTCGTGCGAACCAGGCTGCGCCGGGCCAGCGACGGCGCGGTGATCGACCGCACGTTCCGGGCCGGCGAGAAATTCCGCCCCGTGAGGACCGAGGTGCGCAGGATGCAATTCCTGTACCGCGACGGCTCGGACGCCCACTTCATGGACACCGAGAGCTACGAGCAGCTGACCATCCCTGAGGCCGCGATCGCCGACGCCCTGCGCTGGATGAAGGAGTCCGACGAGGTCGACCTCCTGTACATCGATGACGACCCTTCCGACGTGCAGCTGGCCAGCGCCATCGACCTCGAGGTGACCGAGACCGAGCCGGGAGTCCGGGGCGACACCGCCTCGGGGGGTGGGACCAAGCCGGCTGTGCTCCAAACCGGCGCGCGGATTCAGGTACCGCTGTTCATCGAAATCGGAGACAGGGTTCGGGTCGACACGCGCTCCGGTGAATACGTGAGTCGTGCGTAGAAGCGAGCAGCGCCGCGCCGCGGTGTGGGCGCTGTACCAGAGCGATCTGCTCGGTCGGCCCCTCGAGGACACCTTTTCCCGCGACACGCACGGGTTCACCCGTGCACTCGCCGAGCTCGTGCGGGGGCATCAGCCCGAGCTCGACGAGCTGATCCGCGACCACGCCAAGGGATGGGCGCTGGAGCGAATCGCCCCGCTCGAGCGTTCCATCCTTCGCGTGGGCCTGGCCGAGCTGCTGTACCCCGGCGAGGTACCCGGCGACGTGTCGATGCCGCCTGAAGGCGCGATCAACGAAGCCGTGGAGACGGCGAAGCGCTTCTGCGGGGCGGAGGCGCCGGCATTCGTCAACGGAATCCTCGCCGCGGTCCTGCGCGAGCGCGACTCGCAGACCGCGGACTACTGAAGCGCTTCGTTCAAGCAGCCCGCCTGCGACGCCGATGGGAACAGCGTGGGCTCGACGTCAGCACCACAGAAGTCGACCAGATTACTCTGGTTTGCCGCAGCCGGCAATCGGGCTCACGTCGCTTCTTCTGCGCCTGCCGTTTGCCGGTCTGGCTCGGCTATTCGGTGGCAATGGCCTGGTCGTGTATCAGGTCGGGGCGCTGGCCCTGTTGCTGCCGTTGGGGTTTCTCGCGGCGTGGCTGGTGGCGGGCCGGACGGTCACGGTCCGGGCGCGGCTGGGTGGAGCCATTGCCGCGGTCCTGCTGCTCGGCAGCCCAGTCCTTCGTCAATCGCTGGCCTCGGGCCACCCGGAGGACGCGCTGGCGGCGGTATTCGCTACGGCTTCGGTGATCGTCGCGACCAGAGGGCACGTGCGCTGGGCCGCGGTGCTCGTCGGCCTCGCCGCGGGCGCCAAACCTTGGGCGTTGATTGCCCTACCCCCGGTGATGATCGCCCTGCCCCGCCAGCGGCGGGTCGAGACGGCGGTGATCACCGGAGCGCTTGCTTTCTTGCTGTGCGCATCGATCCCACTGCTCAATCCGGCCGCCTTCGGCCGTGCGCTGCACGGAGAGGGCACGACCAACCTGGTCAATCCGTTCAGCCTCTGGTGGCCGCTCGGTAGCTCCATTCACCTGCCATCGGGGGCGCTGGCGCCAGCTCGATTGCTGCCCCTCGGGCTCTCGCGAGCACAGTCGTCGGTGTTGGCGCTGGCGGTGACGCTGCCCGTGCTCGCCTTCGCCTACGTGCGGGCGCGCCGCCGGGGGACTGCCTGCGATCCGCTGGCGCTGCTCGCCTTGCTGGCCGTCGTTCGCTGCCTGTGCGATTCGACCCACCTCGAGTACTGCTACCTATCGATTTTGATCCCGCTGGCGGCCTGGGAGGTTGTGGCCATAGGCCGGCTGCCGTGGCTCACCGCGCTGGGCATGGTGGCCATTGGGCTGATTCCCAATCTGGCTGAGATCAACGACCCAGCGGCGGTGTGGGCCGGATCGGTGGCGGCGACGCTGGCCCTGGCGGTCTATCTGGCTCGGTGCGCCTTTGTCGCCGGGCCGGGCTCGGCGCCGGAGTCGACGATGGCCCTCGCTGGGGCAGCGTAGGAGCAACGTAGGAGCCGCTCGCATCCGACCACGCCAGCTACGACAATGGCTCCATGAGGTTGATCGTTGTCGACGATGACCGGGCGTTGCGCGACGTGTTGCGGCGGGCGCTGTCGCTGGCCGGCTATGACGTGCGACTGGCGGAGAGCGGGGCCGGGGCGCTGAGCGAGATCGCCGCCGGTCAGCCGGACGCGGTTGTCCTCGACATCGGCCTGCCGGACATCAACGGCCTCGAGGTGTGCCGCCTGCTCCGCCGCGAGGGCAACCGCGTACCGGTGCTCATGCTCACCGCTCGGGATGCGGTCTCCGACCGGATCGACGGTCTCGACGCTGGCGCCGACGACTATCTCGTCAAGCCGTTCGACATCGACGAACTCAAGGCGCGGCTCCGAGCGCTGCTGCGGCGCTCCGGGGCCGACAGTGATGCCGATGGTGGCCTGTCGTTCGACGGGTTGCGGCTCGACGCCGGCCGCCACGGCGTCGTGGTGGGGGAGAAGTTCATCGAGCTGACGCGGACCGAGTACCAGCTGCTCGAGCTGCTGATGCTCAACCCGCGCCGAGTCCTGCCCCACAGCCTGATCTACGACCGCGTCTGGGGCTATGACTTCGGCCCGACCTCGAATGCGCTGCGTGTCTACATCGGCTATTTGAGACGCAAACTCGAGGACGCCGGCGCCGGCCCGGTGATCCACACCGTGCGGGGGGTGGGATACGCACTGAGGGAGCCGGGACAGTGAGTCTCAGAGTGCGTATGGGGGTGGCGGCTGGCGTGGCGGTCGCCATCGCGGTCCTCGCCGTGGCGGTGTCGTCGTATGCGGGCATGCGCTCCGAGTTGCTGGGGCAGATCGATCACGCGTTGCAGGGCCTCGCGCAGTCGGTCCACCCGCCCGGGAATCACAATGGTCCCCCCGGCTTCGGTGGTGGCGGACCAGTCGGGCAGACCGATTGCGACCACGGCCTGGGGCTTGAGGGCGGGGGGCCCGGGTTCGGGGGCGCGTCGGGACTCCGGCAATTCGTCACCAGCAGCGGTCAGGTGTGTCCCAGCGCCGGCAACACGCAGCTGCCCGTCGACGCCCACGTGAAGGCGGTGGCAGCGGCAGGCCACGGTGAGTACTACGGCGACGTCACCGTGTCCGGGCACCGGCTGCGAATGCTCGTGATGGGAGCCCCGGGCGGCGCCCTCCAGGTCGCCCTGCCGCTTGGCGATGTCGACAACGCGCTCGATCACCAGCTGCTGCTGCTGGCGCTGATCTCGGCCGGCGGGATCGCCTTCGCCGCGCTCCTGGGCATCCTCGTGGCGCGGACGGCGCTGGCGCCGATCGCCAGTTTCACCAGGCGTACAGAGTCCGCCGCCGCCAGCGCCGAGCGGTTCGAGTACGAGCGGCTGGAGGTTCACGGCAACGATGAGCTGGCGCGTCTTGCTCGCACCTTCAACACCACCCTCGATGCGCTCGAGCGGTCCGTCCAGGCCCAGCGCAGCCTCGTCGCCGATGCCTCGCACGAGCTGCGCACTCCGATCGCCTCGATCAGGGCCAACCTGCAGCTGCTGCGCGACGAGGCGCTGCTCTCGCCCGAGGACCGTGCCGCGCTGCGCGCGGACATGATCGAAGAGCTCGACGAGCTGACCCGGCTGGTCGGGGACGTGGTCGAGCTCGCCCGCGGGTCGAAGCTGGCCGGCGAGCTCGGCGACGTGCGCGTGGATCGCATCGCCGCCGATGCGGTGGAACGGGCACGCCGGCGCGCTCCCGGACTGAACTTCCAGGCCAGCCTCGAGCCGACGCTGGTCAGCGGCGATGGCGACCGGATCGCGCGTGCGGTGATCAACCTTCTCGACAACGCCACCAAATGGAGCCCCGAGGACGGATCGGTCGAAGTCGACCTGAAGGACGGCACGCTGAGCGTCCGCGACCACGGCCCGGGATTTCAGGAGGAAGACCTCCCGTTCGTGTTCGATCGCTTTCACCGCGCCAAGACGGCCCGGGCCAAACCCGGGTCGGGCCTCGGGTTGGCCATCGTGCGGCAGGCCGCGGAAGCCCACGGGGGGTTCGTCGAGGCCAGCAACGCGCCGGACGGGGGCGCACTGATGAGAATCGGTTTCGGTACGCCTCTCGAGATCGCCGAGCCGGCCCCGGAGACGATCAGCGCGTCCTGACATGGTCTGAAAGCGCGTCTGGCGCCGGCTGGGCGGACGCTGGGGGCGCGTCTGGCGCTCGCTGGGCGGACGCTGACGACGACCCCCGGCGCCGCCGGAGACGCGCGCGGCGTAGAGCCCATGACCCTCGCCGCCCCGCCACCGGAAAACGTGACGAAGCACCCCACGCCGGCGCACCGTGGTCGCATAAGCGTGCGGGGGGTGCTTATGCGACCGATGTTGAGGGGCGCCTGGAGCTCTGTCACGTTTTCCATGCGCCATCGTGGCGTGGGGGCGAGCCTCGCCGCCGGCCAGGATCGTGACGATATGCCCGCCCGCAGCCAGGCGGCAGCACCCGTCGTCGCTGGAGCCCTCGTCCCAGGTCAGGATCAGGAGTCCGCCAGCAAGATCGCCGCAGCCAGCGCGCTCGCGAATCGAGGCCGGATCACGCCTCCACCGCTCCGAGCGAGGCCGGACGGCCCGGCAGGAGCATCGCGGATCCGGTGGCGACGGCGATCCGGCGGCCATCGGCGTCGAGCACCTCGGAGTTGCCGACGGCGATCCTGCGGCCGGCGTGGATCACCTCCCCGTGGGCGGTGGCCACCCGACCGTCGGCCAGCAGTGGTCGCAGGTAGTTGATCTTCAGATCGATCGACGCGAGCGCGGTGGCGGCCGGGACCGTGGTCTGGATCGCCGCGCTGAGCGCGGCCTCGGCCACCATCGCCACCGCGCCGCCCTGGACCCGTCCCGGCGGCGGAGCGGTCAGCCACTCGCTGGCCGGCAGTGCGAACGCGGCGCGGTTGGGGCCGGCCGAAGTGAGCGTGAGCCCGGTGAGGTGGTGGACCGGAGGCGGAGGCAGCTGGCCCGAGAGCAACGCCTCGAGAATCTGCATCCCGCTGAGTCGCTGCCACACCTCCTGCTCGACGACGCCGCCGGCCGAAGGGCGTTGCCATGGATCAGGCTCTTCGCCGTCCGCTCCAGCCGCCGGCCTTTCGGAGCCGTTCGTGGCCTTGCTGCCCGGCGGCGCTGACGCCGGAGCGAGCTGCGGCTGCATCAGGCACAGCGTGCTGCCGTGAGCGATCAGCTGATCCTCATCGTCGGTCAGCGAGGCCTCGGCCAGCGCGATGCTCGTGCGGGCCTTGACCAGCCGTCCACGCACCATCAGGGTCCCGTTCGGGCGGGCGGGGGCCAGCAGCCGGAGCGTCAGCTCGGAAGTCAGGAACGGTGTCCGCGGGGGCAGGACGGTCTGGATCGCGCAGGCCATCGCCGCGTCGGCGGGCATCACCAGTGGCCCGATCGAGATCGCGCCCGCCGAGGAGCGAAGCCAGCCGCTCAGTGGGAGCTCAAATGCGGCCGCCCCATCGTCTATCTCGACCAGGCGCATGCCGGTGAGCCGCGAGATCGGTGGCTGGGGGATGCGGCCGGCGATCATTGCTGCGAGCTGATCGGCCCCCGCGATGGTCATGAAGCTGGAATCGGGGTGGCCACCGCGCGGCGGCTCTTGCCAGGGATCGGGCATCAGCGGTAAGTCGATGTGTATCGGTTCGGGCGGCTGACGCAGCTGCCGCGTGGGCGACTTGAGGGAATCTCAGTCGCGCAAACGTGGGACTTTCTGTGCATCCTTTGCGCCAGGGGGCGCGGGAGTTGAGACTGCGATCGGGGCGTGCTGGCGCGTTCCCCGAGTGGGCAGCCCTCGCCTGGCGCGCCCGCCCGCCGGCACTCCCCATTTTCTCCTCCTTCGGCCCGTTTCATCACGTCACGCGTGATCTGGCCGTCGTGCGACGGGTCGTGTCGGATCGCGCCGCCGCCCCGAGCCCGATTGCCCGGCGGCGGCGTTCGCCTGTGGGATCCGCCGTGCTCCCGCAACTTCCCCAAGCCCGTCGCGTTCCCACCCAACGGGTACAACGACTCAGAAGGCAGACCGCATGACTCGCGTCCGACGAGTGCTTGCCTTGACCTCGGTCATCTCGCTTGTCTTCGTGGCGGCCGCCGCGGCGACGAAGGTGACCGGCGGAACCACGACCGTGACGGCGTCCACGGCGGCTGCGCAGCTGCTGGCGAACAACCACATCACGGTCACGCCGATTGCGCCGGCGACGGCGAGCGGCAGCACGTTCACGTTCCCGATCACCGGCGGCCGGCTGAACACCAAGACGCTGCATGGTGTGATTCGCCACTCCGGCGGCATCACGCTGTCCAACGGCACCGCCAAGGCAGCCCTGCGCCGCCTGACGATTGTCTCGGACAAGCACGGCGTGTCGGTCTTCGCCCTCGTACGCCATCACACCCGCCGCGTCTGCGGACACATCAGGGCGCGCCACCGGCGCTTCCGCTGCCGCGTGGTTGTCGTCTGGGGTTCCGCGCGTGTCGCGACCGTGACGAACACCAGCGTTTCGAACGGGTCGGCCACCGGCACCGTCAACATCACCGCGTTCACCGCGCGTGCCATCAACCGTCTGGCCGGCAAGCACGTTGTCAGCGCGGGCGACGTGCTCGGCACGGCGACCGTCACCCCGACGCTCAAGTAGCAAGTCGGACGCCCAGCCCGTCCGGCGAGCGTTCGGCCCGCCGGGCGGCGGCTTGGCATCTTCGTGTGTCGCCGTGTGACTATGATCGGCCCCGGTGCCCGACCGTCTGTACTTCACCGACTCCGATGAGGCCAACGCGCTGAACGCCGGCGAGCCGATGGCGTTGCTGATCGGTTTCGCGCTCGACCAGCAGGTCACGGTCCAGAAGGCGTTTGCCGGCCCGCTGGCGATCAAGGAGCGGCTCGGCTCGCTCGACGCCAAGGCACTCGCTGCGGCCGACCTCGAACCGCTGTTCCGGGAGCGCCCGGCCATCCACCGCTTCCCCGGCGCGATGGCGCGCCGCGTCCACGATTTGGCGCAGTACATCGAGGATCACTACGACGGCGACGCCGCGCGAGTTTGGACGGACGCGAACACGAGCGACGAGCTTCGCGCCAACCTGGGCGGACTTCCGGGCTTCGGCGAGATGAAGATCAAGTCGCTGGGCTCGGTTCTGGCCAAGCGGTTCGGTGTCGCCACCGCTCAGGACCTGGTCCCGTGGCACCCGACGCTGGGCGACGTCGACTCGCCGCAGGCGCTGGCCGATTACCAGGCAGCCAAGAAAGAGCACAAATTGGCCTGGAGCAAGAGCGGCTCGCGCTCAGGCGCAGGCCACTCGTAATAAACAGCACTGCTGCATCGAGCCCTGGCTCGTTGCCCCGCGTTTGCCTGGCGTTCTTTGGCGTCCAGAGGCAGGCACCAGGACCGACAAACAGCAGTGCTGCAGCTATGCCCCTTGGCGGCTTGCGGCGCGCTACGTTGACCGTGAGTCAATCAGAGGAGGCGAAATGGTTCCGCAAGACATGGTCGATCACCCCGATGTCGAGGCCCTTGTGACGCAGGCGCGCGAAGGTCTCGCGGCCGGCAAGGACAAGGAGGCGGCGCGGCTTCTCACCGACGCCGCGTACCACACACACGACCCCGCGACCGAGCAGGAGGTACGCGAGCTCGCCGCCCAGGGTCTTGAGCGCGCGGGTCGGTTCGGCAAGGGCCGCTGGCAAGAAATCATCCGCATCGCCGACCTGCACCGCGCGGCGGCCGCGAAGGCATAGGCAGACCGGCCTTCGCGAGGCCTCTGCGAAGGTCTCCGCGAGTTCGGGCAAACCTCGGCCCGCGGCGCGGCATCAGCTGTCCTCGCTCGAGGTCCGCAGCGGCCTCGAGCGAGCGCGGTCAACGCTCGACCCCCACGGGGATCGGTGACAAGACGCTCAGTGATACTGAGCGGTCATGCAAGCCCGTCCGCCGAGCGCGGTGGTCCAAGGCCGTGCCGTAGAGCTGCGCCCATTCACCGACGGTCATCGCGAGTCCGTGCTGCGCGTGCTGGCGGCACGCGACACGCATGATTTCGGGGTGGCGGACTTCACGCGCAAGATCGTGTTCGATCACGTGCGGGCGAACGCATCCAACGCGGTGCTCGCCGCCGACCGCGATGAGGTTTTCGGCTGCGCCGCGATTCATGATGGTGGGGCGATCGCGTTCGTCGATCCCGCCCGAGAGCGCCAGGGCACGGGATCGGCCCTGTTGGCGTGGACCGAGGCGCAGGGCAGGGCGCTCGGGCGCGACTACCACCGGCAGTGGATCCCCGACGGCAACGCCAGCGGCCAGCGCTTGATGCGGGAGGCGGGGTACGCGCAGGTGAGAACCATCTACCACCTGGTGCGCGAGCTGTCCGGGGCGCCGGCGCTTCCCGCGGCACCTGCGGGGATCACGCTCGAGCGTCCCGATGTCGAGCGCGATGCGCGAGCGCTCCATGCTGCCGATGCAGCTGCCTTTGCGTCGAACGCCGATTATCGCGAGGAGAGCTTTGAGACCTTTCGCGACGAGCATCTGAGCAACGCCGCCCTCGAGCCCAAGCTGAGCCTGGTCGCCCGTCGCGGCGAGGCGGTGGCTGGGTTCACCGTGTGCCGCCGCTGGGGGCCGAGTGTCGGCTACATCGACCTGCTCGCGGTGATCGAGCCCGAGCGGGGCCAGGGTCTGGGGAGCCTCCTATTGCTGAGCGCGTTCGCCGATTTCGCCCACATGGGTCTGGGCGAGGCCACGCTTGACGTGGCATCGGACAACCAGCGCGCGCTGCGTGTCTACGAGCGGGCGGGCATGACGGCCCGCCACCGGATCAATGTGTTCGAGAAGCGGATCGGCTGAGGGGACCCCGCAGACAGCGCGCTCCGCGGACCGACCCGCCGGTCAATCCGGACCGACCGCTGGTCAATCGTTGGGCGCCCGGGGCTGGTAGCGGTGATGGAGCATCAGAGCGTTGCCGTCTGGATCGGCAAAGAAGCCCATGAAGCAGACGCCCGTGTCCAGGATGTCCCCGAGGAACTCAACGCCCCTCTGCTCGAGCTCGCGGCGGGCCACGGCGACGTCGTCGACGTGCAACGCGATCGCGTTGTGGTTGGTCCGGTGCTCCATGCCCATGCGCTCGGGATTTATGACGCTGAGGGTCAGGTTGCCGGTCTCGAACTCCGCGTAGTTGCGGTCCTCGATGTATACGGACCGTCGGAGTCCCAGCGTCTCGCCGTAGAACTCCAGCGACCTGGGGAGGTCGCGGCTCGGAACAGCCACGAAGTCGACGCCAGAGATCAGCTGATTGGTGGTGGTCATGGCCCGCCCTCTCTTTCTCGAAGGTGTTCGGCAACGATTGTGACTCGTGGGGCTACGCCTGGGTCGACGGCGGTGAGGCCGGGAACAGGGCGAGGAAGTGTTCGGCCAGCTCCCGGTCGCCGTCGATCCTCACGCCCCCGGCGTCGATCGGGCGCCCGTGCCACAGGACCGCAGCCAGGGTGGCGGGATCGCCCTCGATCACGGCGTCTGGATCCTCCGCCGCGCCGCGCATGATCTCCAGGCCGCCGGCGCCGAAACGCGCCGCGAAGCGTTGCTCGTCGAGCCTGACCTCGACCACCCCTGCACGCCGATTGGTCGACCCGGGGTCGAACAACGTCTTGAGTGCGATGATCAGCGAATCCGGTCCGAGCTCCCCCTCGCCGGCCGGGAAGGGCCCGCGGCTGCCCCAGCGTCCGAGCGCTAGCACGACGGGTTCGAGCTCGTGACCCCAGTCGGTGAGCTCGTATACCCGCACGGCGGCGGGCGGCGGGAGCTTTGCGCGCCGGACCACGCCGGCCTGCTCGAGCTCGCGAAGGCGCTGTGACAGGACATCGGGGCTGAGGTGGGGGAGGCCCGACCGCAGGTCGGTGAAACGCTTGGGACCAAGGAGCAGCTCACGGACGACGAGCAGCGCCCAGCGCTCGCCGACCAGGTCGAGGGCCCGCGCCACCCCGCACGGGTCTCCGTAGCTACGTCTCGTCGGCATGTGGCGAGAGTTTACTTGACAAGTCCGTTTGGGCAATCTTATAGTTGGTTATACCAACTAAATAGTTGGTCTGACCTGATGCGATCGCGGCGAAGATCTACGCCACGGTCGGTCCTTCGGCCTGGGTCTGCTGAGCATTGCCACCGGGCCGGCCGCGGCCGAGCGTCGCGGCCGGCCCTTGCCCTTCGCTCGTGGTCGGAAAATCATCTAGGGTCCCGCCACCGATGACCGACCTAACCGGCACGCGCGTGCTGATCACCGGCGGGACGAGCGGACTGGGACGGGCGATGGCCGCCGCCCTGACCGAGGCCGGGGCCAGCACGGCGCTGACCAGCCGCGTCCGGGCTCGGGCCGACGCCGCGGCGAGCGCGCTCGGGCCGCTGGCGGCGGGGATCGAGCTGGATGTCAGAGACGCGCGCTCCGTCCAGGCCGGAGTCCGAGAGGCCTACGCGCGTCTTGGCGGCGTCGACGTCCTGGTCAACAACGCGGGGATCGGTATGCGTACGGTCAATCCGCGTTTTCTCACCGACCCGCAGCCGTTCTGGGAGGTCAGGCCCAGCGGCTTTCGCGACGTCGTCGAGACGAAGCTGACCGGGTCGTTCCTGGTCGCGCGGGAGATCGTTCCCGAGATGCTGGCGGCCGGCGGCGGCCGGATCGTGTGCATCTCGATGAACGAGCAGACGATGACCCGCCGAGGCTTCGTGCCCTACGGACCATCGGGCGCTGGCGTCGAGGCACTCGCGCGGGTCATGGCAGCCGACCTGGCCGCGAGCACGGTTCGCGTCAACATCCTCCTGCCCGGAGGCGCCACGGACACGGGGATGATCCCCGATGAGGTGCCGCCCGAGACCCGCACCCGGTTGCTCGACCCGGCGATCATGGGCCCGCCGATCGTGTGGCTTGCCTCGGCGGCGGCGGCCCACCTCCACGATGAGCGGATCGTGGCCACGGAGTTCAGCGACTGGCTCGCCCAGCGCTGAGTTCGGGCGCCTACTGGAGGTAGCGCTCGACCGTGGTGGCGTCGCGGGCCTGAGCCTGGTCCGGATCCTGGCCGGCGTCGCTCAGCGCCCGTCGCTGACGTAGCAGGTCCCAGCAGCGGTCCAGTTCGACCGAGATCGCCTCGAGTCGCGTGCGATCGGCCTCGAGGGCCTCGGCGCTGCTCGAGTCGGCCTGCTCGCGGCTGCGCAGCGAGTTCTCCTCGCGCACGAGGGCTTCGATTCGATCGACAACCGGACCGCTGTCCACGTTCTGGAATCTAACCGATGGATCAAGTCCGAGAGACGCGGCGAAGGTAGGCTTCGCGTCGTGGCCGAGTCTCAGTCCATTCTCACCCCGCTGACGGAGTCGGCGATCTTCCTGGTCCTGACCGTCGACGCGGGGAGCGAGGCCGAGCTGCGCGAGCTGCTCGGTGACGTCAGCGGGCTCAAGCGCTCGGTTGGCTTCCGGATTCCCGAGGCCGAGCTGTCCTGCGTTGTCGGGATCGGCTCGGCGCTGTGGGATCGCGTTTTCGACTCGCCGCGTCCGGCCGAGCTGCATCCATTTCCAGGCTTCGTGGGCTCCCGACACACCGCGGTGGCGACGCCCGGCGATCTGTTGTTTCACATCCGCGCCCACCGACTCGACCTGTGCTTCGAGTTGGCTGAACGGCTCATGAACCGGCTTGACGGCTTCGCGCGCGTGGTCGACGAGGTGCACGGCTTCAGGTCTTTCGACGAGCGTGACCTGCTCGGCTTCGTCGACGGCACCGAGAATCCCGAGGGCGGCGCGTCGGCCGACGCGGCGCTGATCGGCGATGAGGACCCCGAGTTCGCCGGCGGGAGCTACGTCGTGGTCCAGAAGTACCTGCACGACCTCCGGGGGTGGGATGCGCTGCCGGTCGAGGAGCAGGAGCGCGCGATCGGCCGCGAGAAGCTCAGCGATGTCGAGCTGCCCGACGACATCAAGCCCGACAACTCGCACGTGGCGTTGAACACGATCGTCGATGAGAGCGGCGAGGAGCGCCAGATCATGCGCTTCAACATGCCCTTCGGACGGGTGGGCGCCGGCGAGTACGGGACCTACTTCATCGGCTACGCCCGCAGCCCCGGCGTGATCGAGCAGATGCTGACGAACATGTTCGTCGGCAAGCCTCCGGGTAACTACGACCGGATCCTCGACTTCTCCACCGCGGTCACCGGCAACCTGTTCTTCGTTGCAACCGGTGACTTCCTCGACAACCAGCCACCAGACGAAGACGCCGATGCGTCGACGGCGGCCCCGCGGGCGCAGGGGCCAGCCGATGACGGTTCACTCGGCATCGGCAGCCTCAAGGGAGGGTCTTGATGAATCATCTGCTGCGCGAAAAAGCCCCGATCAGCTCGGCGGGCTGGAGCTTGCTCGACGGCGAAGCGACCGAGCGCGTCACGCCCGCGTTGGCCGCGCGCAAGCTGGTCGACTTCTCCGGACCGCGCGGCTGGGAGCATTCGGCAACCAACCTGGGGCGCACGACCGCCCTCGCAGGCGCACCCTGTGACGGGGTGTCCGGACTGCAGCGCCGCGTTCTGCCGCTGGTCGAGGTCCGCGCCGACTTCGAGCTCTCGCGAGCCGAGCTCCGCGATGGGGATCGGGGTGCGGATGATGTCGAGCTCGGACCGCTGGACCAGGCCGCGCACCAGATAGCTGTGGCCGAGAACGTCGCCGTGTTCCATGGCTGGCACGGCGCGATCACCGGCATCGAGGAGGCTTCACCGCACGAAGCTGTGCCACTGGGGGACCGGGCCGACGACTACCCAGGACGGGTGGCCGGCGCCGTGCAGCGACTGCTGTCGAACGGGATCAGCGGCCCGTACGGGATCGCGCTCGGTCCCGAGCATTATCAGCGTGTGGTGGAGACGGCCGAGCACGGCGGCTATCCGCTGCTCGAACACCTGCGCAAGATCGTCGACGGATCGATCGTATGGGCGCCGGGGCTCAAGGGCGCGGTGGTCCTCAGCACGCGAGGCGGCGACTTCATTCTCGACGCCGGCCAGGATCTGGCCATCGGTTACGACTCGCACGACGACGCCTCCGTGCGGCTGTACCTCGAGGAGAGTTTCAGCTTCCACGTGGCCACGCCCGAAGCCGCGGTCGTGCTGGAGCCGTAGAGAGCCGTCAGGCGATCGGCTTGGTGACGGGCCCCACGCCGATCACCTCGACCGCCTCGCCGGGCTGGCACATATCGATCGCGTCGGCTTCGCGCCGCAGCATGGCCCGCAGCTGGACGAAAGCGGCCAGACCCAGCAGGCCCGGGACCCACAGCTCGATGACCCGGTATAGGAGCACGGCCGCGGTGGAGGTGACGGCCGGAAGGCCGTAGAGGATCAAGGCTCCGATGAGTCCCAGCTCGACGCCGCCGATTCCGCCCGGAATCGGGATCAGATTGCCCAGCTGTCCGATCACGTAGGCGATCGAGACGGTGGCGAACTCGGGTGTCGAGCCGATTGCCCGGAAGCTCGCCCACAGGACCATGATGTCGAACACCATGTAGCCGATGACTCCACCTAGCAGCCAGGGATCTCCGGTCCTCAGCAACCGGACGGCCTCATCGATGCCGTCGGCGGTTGCGCGCAGCGCGGGGCCCACCCGAGCCCGCCGACCGCCCTCACTGCGCGTGCCCAACCGTCGCATGAGGCGGCCCAGCAGCAGGGTCACGGCCACCGCCACGATCGCCACCACGGCGGGAATCACCGTCAGCGCGATGTTGGACTTGCCGGGTAGCAGGTGTACGGCGAGGCCGATTCCGAGTAGGGCCAGTCCGGCGACATTGGGAACGCTGGTGAGCAGGAAGAAGGCCACCGTCTTGTCGGCGATCTCCTTGGTCGGCATGCCCCCGCGCCGAAGCGCCCATGCGCCGAGGGCCAGGCCGCCGGCGCCGCCCACCGGCAGCAGCGAATCCGCGCCCAGTTCGGACATGGCGATCTTGTAGCTCGTTCTCCGGCTCATCCGGATGCAGAAGACCCGCCGAAACGCGAGCACATAGGCCAGGCACGAGAGCACCTCGAGCGCGCAGCCGACCACGATCCACCCCGCCGAGGCGTGGGCAAAGCGCTCGCGCAGTTCCCCCAGCCCGGGGAGCAGGGTGACGAGGACGACGACGACCACCACGACGGCACCGAGCTTCAGCACCGCGCGGCGCAGCCGACGAGGGCCGACCGCCGCCGGCAGCGGCGCCGGATTGGTCGCGTTCGGTGAATCGCTCACCGCGGCCATCGCTTACCTGGATAGCAGGTCCGCGCTGCCAGCGGCCATTGACGAACTCGCTCCGCTCGGGCAGGATCCGACCCCGGAGCTGATGTCACCGATCTCACGTGGCTTTCTCGGTCGTCGCCGTCCGGTTTCGGACCCGTCTCGCGTGCCTCCGGGGCAGTACGTGACGCTTGACTTTCCGGTCCTGTCGGCCGGGCCGACGCCCCACACGCAGCTGCCGGAGTGGAGCTTCGCCATCGACGGCGAGGTCGACCGGGCGCTGTCCTGGAACTGGGACGAATTCCGGGCTCTGCCCACGCAGACCTTCACCGTCGACATCCACTGCGTGACGAAGTGGTCGAAACTCGACACGAGCTGGCGGGGCGTTTCGATCGACACGCTGCTCGACGGCGTTGGCACGGAGGCCGAGTATCTGACGGCATGGTGTGACGGTGGATATACGACGAATCTCGCGCTCGAGGACGTGACCGACGGCAAGGCCTGGGTGGTTTACGAGTACGGCGGTGAGCCGCTCCCATCCGAGCATGGCGGTCCCGCCCGCCTGCTGGTTCCGCACCTGTACTTCTGGAAGAGCGCCAAGTGGGTGCGCGGGCTCACGTTGACCCCCGACGACGAGCCCGGGTTCTGGGAGATGTACGGCTATCACAACCACGGTGACCCATGGCTCGAGCAGCGCTACCAGGGAGATTGAACTGGCAGCTCGGCACCGTTGTCGAGCTGGTCCCGGAGACCAAGCGGACGAAGAGCATCGTGCTCGAGGTGCGCGAATGGTCGGGTCATCGCGCGGGCCAGCATGTCGACGTGCGGCTCACCGCCGAGGATGGTTATCAGGCCCAGCGCAGCTACTCGATCGCGTCGGGTCCCGGGGATGAGCATCTCGTCCTAACCGTCGAGCGGCTCGACGACGGCGAGGTCTCGCCCTACCTGACCGACGAGCTCAGGGCTGGCGATGAGCTTGAGCTCCGCGGGCCGATCGGAGGCTACTTCGTCTGGGAGCAGGCACTCGGCGGGCCGCTGATGCTGATCGCCGGAGGCTCAGGGATCGTGCCGCTGCGCGCGATGCTGCGCCAATGGGCGGCTGGAGAGCGCTCGGTGACACCGCGCTTGCTCTACTCGTCGCGATCGCTCGACGATGTCATCTACCACGACGAGCTGACTCGACACGGCATCGACGACGGCGTCGACGTTCGCCTGACGCTGACCCGCGAGTGGCCGGAGGACTGGCAGGGGCTCCGCGGACGCGTCAACTCCGAGATGCTCGAGGAGGTCGTCTGGCCGCCGGCCGAGCGGCCACTCGTCTACGCGTGCGGACCGAGCTCGTTCGTGGAGACCGCCGCGGCGGGGCTCGTGGAGGGCGGCCACACACCGAGCCGCATTCGTACGGAGCGGTTCGGACCAACGGGAACCTGAGGGGCAACGATGGAAGCGCTGGATGGAAACGCGATCGCCGGGCAGCTCTTCGAATACTTCGGTGGTGAGATGACGACCGCCACGGGCAGCTGCCGCCATTGTGGCGCGCGGTCGCACATTGCCGAGCTGCGGGTTTACGCTCGTGCGCCCGGGATGGTCGCGCGATGCCGCTCGTGCGGCGCGGTGGTGATAGTGGTGGTGACGATCCGCGACACCACGCGCATCGACCTTCCGGGCTTCGCCCTCGACTGATCACGGACCGGTCTCGGCGGTTAGTGATCCAACTGCTTGTGGTGCTCGTAATGGGTGCCAAAGAGAGATTCGAGTGCCGGGCTCGCTAGCCGACATGGCGCAGAAGCGGAATGAACGGGGCTGACCGGTAGCTCGGTGTAAATCCACAGGAGGATCACCGTGACTGACCTGACCAGGCGAGGATTCGTCAAGAACTCGGCCGGCGCAGCCGCCGGTGTCACCACACTGGCCGCGCTGCTCGCCGATCGTGCGGACGCGGACGCGGCGGCAGGTTCACATCCCGTCGTGGCCTACATCAGCAACCCACGCAGTGGCGAGATCTCGCTGATGTCCCACGACCGGGAAGTGACCATCCGCGACCGCAAGCTGGCCGCGCGGATCGTTCAGGCCGCCGGCTAGTGGACCCCACCCAAACATTCCACCGGTTATGGCGGCCCCGGGTGGCCGCCAGGCTTTGTCCTCGGATCCTCGTGCAGCGCTGCTGCACGTCGGATCCTGCGTCCGCGCCTGACGACCCCCGGGTCTCACCATTCCCGGCGAAACATTTGGGTGGAGCCCACTAGAGCATCGCCGGGGCGGCTAGCCACCGCCGCAAACCGTTCTTTCGTTAGCCATCTGGAGGTCAAGCATGTCGTCCCACCGTGAGGCACCGTCGATCAGCAAGGATCCGGTTGCCGACAACACCGATCTGTACGCGTTCGTGAGTCCCGATGACCCGAACACTGTGACCATCATCTCGAACTACCTGCCGCTGGAAGCGCCATTCGGCGGACCGAACTTCTTCGAGTTCGGCGATGACGTCCTCTACTCGATTCACATCGACAACGATGCTGACGGTAAGCCCGAGATCACCTATGAGTTCAAATTTAGTACCGAGGTGCGGAATCCCAACACGTTTCTCTACAACACGGGGCCGGTCACCTCGATCGGCAGCAAGAACTGGAACCGGCGGCAGTTCTTCACGGTGACTCGAGTCGCCGGTGGTCGTCGACAGGTACTGGGCAAGCATCTGGCATGTCCACCCTGCAATATCGGGCCGGCGTCGACGCCGAACTACGCGACGGTCGCGGGCCAGGCGATCCACAAGCTCGCCGGCGGCCACACCGTGTTCGCCGGACAGCGCCTGGAGGGCTTCTACGTCGACCTGGGCGCGATCTTCGACCTTGGCGACCTGCGCCCGTTCCAGAACCTCCATCTGTCGGGCATGATGGCCGCCGCGCCGGGCGTCAACGCGACGAACGAGTTCGGCGTTCATTCGATCGCTCTGAAGGTGCCCAAGCACGAGCTCACCCGCAACGGCAAGACGCCGACCAACGTGATGAGCAGCACCTCGGTGATCGGCGTCTGGGCAGCGGCCAGCCGCAAACACGCGACGATTCACGAGGCCAGGGTCGGCCGCAAGCATCACGCCGGCGGCTGGATTCAGGTATCCCGCCTGGGCAACCCGCTGTTCAACGAGGTGATCGTGCCGATGGGCGAGAAGGACCGCTGGAACGCCGTATCGGCCGCGGACGACGCCCAGTTCGAGAAGTACGTCAAGCATCCCGAGCTGGCCGGTCTGCTGCCGGTTCTCTACCCGAACGTGTTCCCCAACCTGAGCAAGCTCAAGGCTCCGCGAGCGGATCTGGTGGCCATCCTGCTCACCGGACTTCCGGCGGGCGTCGTGCCGGGATTCCAGAACTACACCGGTAAGCGAGCGGCCGATCAGCTGCGGCTGAACATGGCCATCAAGCCAACGGCCAAGCCAAACCCGATCGGATTGATCGCCGGCGACGCCGCCGGGTTCCCCAATGGCCGGCGCGTGTTCGACGACGTGGTGTCCGTCGAGCTGCGGGCGATTGCCGGAGCGACCTTCCCGCTGGTCGACAAGACCTACAAGCCGGATAAGGCCGCGGGGTTGCTGACCGACGGGCTGGGGCCGAACAGCACCCGCTATCTGTCCCACTTCCCGTATCTGGGGACGCCTCAGAGCGGGTACAACACGACCCCGCTCCAGGCGGCCTGACCGGACCATGAGTGCAATCGAGCAGACGGGCGACGTCGGCGCCGCTCACACGTCGAGCGCAAGCGTAACGCTCGACATCGGTGCCGGGCGCGGCGCACTTGTCATCTACCCGAGCGACGCGTTTCGCGGGCGGGAGATCGAGATCAGCCGCGTCGACGGCACCACTCGCCGTGTTCACACTGGCGTGCATGAACGCCGGTCGCAATCGGGCTCGGTCCTGACCGCGATCTTCGGCAGTCTCCCCGCGGGGGACTACGTGGTGTGGTCGGACGCGAGGACGGCGGCGCAGAGCGTGACGGTGCCGGACGGCGCCGTGGCGGAGATCGCCCTTGCGTAAGCGGCACCGGGGCGCCCACTCAGACCACCGTGGGCGCCCCGCCGATCCCTCCCGTGAGGCCCCCTCACCTCAGGGGAGGCTGGCGACGACGGCCCAGCTGGCGATCGCGCCGTTGATCGAGGTGTAGTAGCCGTAGGCGATGTAGAAGCCGACGGCCCAGGTCGTCTGCTCGTTGAGGTGGAACTGCTTTGCCGGCAGGTTCCCGTTGATCACCGGATCACTCATGTTGCGAACTACGAGCCACTTTGGCCTTTGCGCCGCCGGCAATTCGGAGACCGCCAGGCCGAGTGCGGCGTCACCCATCTCCACCCCGGCGCCTTCGGCATCGAGATGGTTCGTCGTCGTGCCGTACTCAAAGTAGTCGGTGGTCAGGATCGGCCAAAACGGCGCGAGTGGAAGAGTGCCGTCCTGGCGGATCCGCGCATTGACCTCGGCCGGCGGATCAAGGGTTCCACTATCGGGATACGCGGGGCTCGGCGGGCCGACGGGCGGTTGAGCGAGCTGGGGGGCCACCGTCGCCATCAGCGTCTCGGCCTCGGCGAAGCGTGCGGCAGGGACGTCCCAATCACTCTTGTAGGTGGTGTGATTGAACGGCTCGTTGGCAAACTCCTGCCGGCAACGAAATCGAGCGGCGCGGGTCACGACGACATCGCCGAGGCCAAACTCGTCGACCACGCTGCCAGCAGTGCCGATCGTGAACACGTAGCCGGCGCCGGTTTCAGCGATCAGTTGGCCGAAGAAGTCCTTCACCGGCAACGTGGCGGTGCCGAGTCCCTTCCCGTGAGCGTCCTTGTCCTCGATTCCATCCTGGTTGAGATGGAGTTCGGACTTCACACAGAGCACCGACCGGTCTCCAACCATGGCTGGCATGTAACGGGCGAGACGTTTGGCTATGCGTGCGGGTGCACCCCGGCCGGATGAGAGGCTCGTAGTGGTCGGCATAATGGCGATCGTACGGGTACCACGCCTCGAAACTCATACCGGGGGTGAAGCAGTGGGCGAGAGCATGGGCCTCGTCCGCCGTCCACGTGATGATGACGACGTCTGCATGCGGAAGGGCGTCGCCCGGAGCTGGAGTGCCACTGAGCGGGGCCGGAGCGGGAGTGGAGTCCGGAAACGGAATGTCTCCCAACCGCGGCGCCAATGCCACGCGTCCTTCCTCGGCGGCTGGCGGATGCCGTAGCGGCTCGAACTCCAGCCCGCGAGAGAGCAGGTATCGAGCGATTTCCTTGCGGTCAGGATGCGCGACAGGCTGAGGCATGAGGCTCCGATCCGATCATCGTGTGCATGCTGCGTTGGTCGACTTCAATCGCCGAGAGACCTGGGTCCCCGCACCCGACGCGACCCTACCGAATCACTGTCCGCATTCTTTGCAACATATGTCACGCGGGTGAGCCTGCCACCACGGGCCCGTGCCGGATGCGCTCCGGCCGACGCGCGAGCGCCTTAATCGCGCAGCTCGGGCCGGCTGTCGATGAACTCCTTGGCCACCCGCTTGGGTGCGCTGGCCAGCCAGGCTTCGACGACCAGTTCTTCCAGCTCGTCGGAGGCGATCACGTCCAGCCGCACGAGCACGGCCGCATAGCCATCGAAGTGCGGCGTCGTGAAATACACCCCGGGATCGTCGGCCAGCAAGACCTCCTTGGCCCCGAGATGCTCGACCCGGGCTCCGAGGATCGGCCCGGTCGGAGCCCCATCGCCAAGCGCGTCAAGATCGGCGGGACGAAGCGGGCGCTCCCAGACGAACAGCTTGTCGCGCACCCGCCATGACGCGAGACCACGCGAGGACCGCTCGGCGGTCTGGGGCAGATCCAGCGCAATCCTTCGCACATCGTCCCAGCCGGCCACGCATCCACTGTACCGGCGACATAATCGGCTGGCTTCGTCTACGCAACGGGCTCGGGGGGCCTAGGAGGAGTCGAGCTTCAGAAGCGGCGCATCCTGGACGGGATGTAGCCGCCCAGGCGCGCTCACCACATGCGTTGGGTGTAGCTCTCCTCAATTTGGCCGGCCACCTCCGCCACGGTCGACCCGTCCGCCACGTGCGCCCGCAGCACCTCGGCGGGAGTGGGCAGATCTTCGCCGTCGGGCCAAGCGGTCGGATCCCACGCCCCCGAACGCATGAATGCCTTACCGCAGTGGGTGAAGACCTCTTCGGCCTCGACGCCCAGGGCCACAGGAGGAACCCGGCCGGCCAGCGGGACCGTGGCCAGCAAATCCCGATCGCGCGTCACGGTCGCCGGCCCCTGAACGCGGAGCGTCTCGTTGCGCCCCGGGATCACGAATAGGAGCGCCGCCCAACCGGTCGCGAGCACGTTGCCCAGGGAATCGAGTCTGCGGTTGCCCGGCGCCTCGGGCAGGACCACCCGGCGCGGGTCGAGCATGCGCACCCACCCGGGAGGACCGCCTCGCGGCGACACGTCACATCGACCGTTCGGGTCGGAGGTGGCCACGAACACCAGCGGCGTCGCCTCGATCAGTGCGCGGCAGTGTTCGTCGAGATGGTCGAGCTGCTTGCGGTACGCATAGCGCGTCGGCGCCGGGACGAGCGAACGTAGCTCGGCCTCAGAGCGCACGGGGTCGCGAAAGGCGCCGATGTCGGGCTGTTCGAAGGCGCTCACTGCTCGGCGAGATCGCGTTCGATCGTGCGGACGAACACGGCGATCAGGCAGCCGTTCGGCGAGGTCGACGAGTGCTGCGTGCCGTTCTCCAGCATCACCAGGTCGCCTTGGCGGTACACGTAGCCATCGTTGTCGACCAGCTCGCCCGCCAGGACCAGGAAGTTCTCTCGGCACGTGTGCTCGTGCGGCGTGGAGACCGCACCCGCCTCCATCTTGTAGATGTAGAAGCCGCTGCCGGGCGGGAACGAGTCGTCGAGCTGAAGGAAGCCTTGATCGGTCAACTCGCTGCCGTCCTCATTGCGCCAGTGCTCATAGTCGGCCGTGTGGATGTTCGCCACCGTGCGCTCGCGTCGCGCGATCGTCTTCATCGCTTCTCCTCAGTCGGGACACCAGTTTCGCACCCGCACCCGGTGGCGAGCAGCGCCGGCGCGTCCGTGCGCTGAGACAATCACGCCGCCCGACCTGAAAGGAGCAGACATGATCGTGATCTCGGTGCTGACCCGTCGCTTGCGCGAAGGCAAGACGTACAAGGATTTCCGGGAGGCGTGGCTTCCCGACCAGGGATTCGGGTTTCCGACCCGCGTGGTCAGCGCCCAGCGCGTCGATGACGAGCGCGAGGTGATCACGATCGGCTTCAGCGAGCTCAGCGAGGAAGAGGCCGAGGCCGAGCTCCAGCGAATCGGCCCCCAGGAGGAGCGCCGGCATGACCGGATCGATGCCGTAGTCGAGCCCGAGATGACCCGTCATTTCTACGTCCAGGTCGCGGAGGACGACTTCACCTAGTGTCCGGCCGGGGCGTGCCGGCAAGGCCAGATTCGTGGGCCCGACTCCCTCAAGAAGTTTGCGCAAGATTTCGCAAACCCGTTCGTTCCAGGTGTCAGGAGGCGCCTCGAACACGAGGAGAGTCGTCATGTACGGATTTAGTCGAGCCATCTACAGAGAGCTTGCGGACGAGATCATCGAAGACCCGCAGACCGCGAGTTCGTTCGGAAATCACGAACGCGTTCTCCGCACCTGTGAGGCGGCCATGGATCGCCTGGCCAGCGATCGCCACTACTTCGCCCGGCCGGCGCGGACGCTGTTCCGGGACATCCGGGCCTTCTTCCCGATGAGCGCACAGCTGCGAGTGCTCCGCGTCGTCGAGCACTACGTCGAGCTGGCCGATGAATTCATCGCACGCCAGCCCAAGAACGGATGCGACATCAACGGCAACCCGCTCGAATGCCGGGCCAGCACGCGGAAGGGCACGCCGTGCCAGCGGATGCCCTTGCCCGCCAACGGATACTGCCCGTCGCACCAGCACCTGGTGGCGACCGAGGACTTCCCCGCCCATCTGGCCGCATAGCTTCGTGCCCCCGCAGAGGCGGCGACGGGTTTCGCGGTACCCCTCTTCCCCGCGAGCCCGTCGTCCGCCCCTCCTCGGTCTGGGGCGGGTCTGGCTGGCTAGCCAGCCAGACCGCCCAGGAACCAGAACGGATTCTGGGGCTGCTCGTCGAGCACGGCCCTCCCGCTTGCCTCGACGCTGACCGTGCAGTCCGGCCCGACCTCGGCGCGAAGACGCTCAGCCAGCTGTTTGGCGGTGTCCTCGTCGGAGGCCCCGATGACGAGGTAATTGGAGCGGCGGGCGGAGGCAAAGCCCTCCTCGCGGAGCGTGTTGGCGAATGCCTCGGCGGCCTCGTGTGACCCGAACTCGACGCGGACCTCGAATTCCGGGTAGCCGCGATCCTTGAGCTCCTCGCGCTCCTGCTCGATCAGCTCGGCATGCTCGGCCGCCCGCTCGGCATCGCTTTCGGGGAGGGGGACGTCGGGCTCCTCCCAGCGTTCGGCTGACTCATGCCATCGGCGCACCTCGGTCTGCACGTTCCAGTCGTGCTCCCTGGCCACCGAGCGGACCAGCTGCTCGGCGCCTTCGGCCTGCTCACGCGAGCCGGCGTAGCAGAACAGCTCGTCGCCATCGACCGAGATCGCCAGGCGGTCGTGGAACGAGGTCTCGAGATCGTGCTTGAGCTCGGAGGTCTTGAAGCGCTCAGTCAGCCGGTGAGCCAGACCGCTTTCTTCGAAGACCACGCGCACTCGCCAGTCGTCGCTCATGGGCGAAGCCTACGACGAACGCAAGGCCAGCCGCATTCCGGGACTCAGAAGGCCAAGACGCTGCATCACGCCGATGACCATCTAAGGTTGCCGACGTGACGGGGCAAGAGCGACTGATCGCCACGGCGCGCGGGGACCTGGCGCCAGATCTGGTCGTCGAGGGCGCGCGCACGTTCAGTGTCTTCACAAAGGAATGGCTCGAGGGCGACGTAGGTGTGATCGATGGTCGGGTGGCAGGAGTAGGGCAGTTCACGGGCGGCGAGCGCATCGACGCTCATGGCCAGTATCTGGTCCCCGGCTTCATCGACGCCCACGTTCACATCGAGTCCTCGAAGCTGATGGTCGACGAATACGCCCGCCAGGTCATCGCCTGCGGCACCGCGGCGGTGGTTTGTGACCCGCACGAGATCGCCAACGTCCTGGGCGTCGATGGGGTGTTGTGGATGCTCGAGGCCTCCGCCGGACTGCCGCTCGACGTCTACGTGATGGCTCCGTCGTGCGTACCGGCGAGCTCCTTTGAATCGCCGCGCGGGCCGCTCACGCCCCAGGATATGCGGGTCATCCTCCGCCACCAGCGGGCGCTGGGCGTGGCCGAGGTGATGAATTTCCCCGGGGTGATTGCCGGCGAGCGGGAGCTGCTGGAGAAGATCGACCTGGGCGGGGCCACGCACGTTGACGGGCACGCTCCCGGCGTCAGCGGGCGCGCGCTGGACGCCTACATCGTCGCCGGCGTGAGGTCCGATCACGAGAGCACGACGTACGAGGAGGCCCTCGAGAAGCGTCGTAAGGGGATGTGGGTGTTCCTGCGCGAGGCCTCCAACGCCCACAACCTCCTTGACCTGCTGCCCCTCGTCGCCGCGCACGGCACCGAATTGTGCGCGTTCTGCACCGACGACCGCGAACCGGACTTCGTGGTCCGGCAAGGCCACATCAATCAGATGTGCCGACTGGCCGTGCGGCACGGTCTGGCTCCCGAGGATGCTCTCGTGCTCGCCTCCATCGGCGGGGCCAGGGCCCACGGCCTGACCGGACGCGGTGCCATCGCTCCGGGCTATGGGGCCGATTTCTCGCTGCTGGAAGACCTCGAGGCCTTTCGGCCGACGATGGTCTTCAAGGACGGCAGGCTCGTGGCCGAGAATGGCCAGGCGCTGGCATTCCCACGCGTCGCAGTACCCGCGCGTGTGCGCGATTCGATGCACATGAAGGCCGTTACGGCTGGCGACCTGGCGATCCCGATGGAGTCCGAACGGGTTCGCGTGATCGCCTTGATCCCCGGGCAGCTACTCACCGACTCGCTCATCATGGCTCCGGGCCGCGCCGACGGTCTCGCCGTTGCCGATCCCTCGCGGGACCTGGCCAAGCTGTGCGTGGTCGAGCGCCACCACGCGACCGGCAGGGTGGGCAAGGGCTTTGTCACCGGCTTCGGCTTGCGGGAGGGCGCATTTGCCTCAACCGTGGCCCACGACGCTCACAACGTCGTCGCCGTCGGCTGCTCGGATGAGGACATGGCGGTCGCGGTCGCGCGCCTGGCCGAGCTCGGCGGCGGGCTCGTCGTGGCCAGGGACGGACAGATTCAGGCCGAATTGGCGCTCCCGATCGCGGGTCTGATGTCCGACCGGCCGGCTGAAGAGGTCGTGGCGCGGCTCGATGAGCTGAATCGGAGGCTCGCGGCCGTCGGTGTCACCATCGACGCGCCGTTCATGGCGCTGAGTTTCCTTGCCTTGTCGGTGATCCCCGCCCTGAAGCTCACCGATCAGGGACTCGTCGACATCGAGCGTTTCGAACTCGTCCCGCTATGGGCGCCGTAGCCATCAGGCGCCGACTGCCTCCTGGTCGAGAACGATCTCGTACCGATCGATGATCGGTGGACGGTTGCGATCGACGCCGGCTCTGGTGACGGCCGCCGCTCTGACCTCGTTGGCGATCTGATCGCTCGCGTGCAGGTTCTCCAGCGTGTCCCAATAGGTCACGGCGATCGCCCGCCCGCCCATGTAGTCGACACCGGCCCATACGCCGCGATACCCCGCGAGTTGTTCGAGCTTGGGGAGATTGATCGCCTTGAATTCTTCGAGCGTGGCCTTGATCCGCTCCGGCGCGAGGCCCGGGAACAGCGTGACCCTTGCATACATGGCGAGACCTCCTTCTTATTTTTGCTGCAGCCTACAACGGCGGCAGCTGAGCCCGACATGCAAGGATTGGCCCGTGGATCCAGGCGCAGCCCTTCAGGACATCGTGGCCGAGGTGACGGCGTTGCTCCCGCCTGGGGCGGTTGTCGTCGACGCCCACACTCACCTTGGTCGCGACGAGGACGGTCAAGCTCTCGACCTCGCCGGTCTGCTCGGGTTTCTGGATCAGGTCGGGCCGACGACTCAGGCGTGTGTGTTCCCCCTCCATGACCCGGATCGAAGGCCCGCCTACCGGGCTCCCAACAACCAGGTCCTGCAATGGGCTGGGGAGGCGGGTGGACGGCTGTATCCGTACTGCCGTCTGGACCCGGCGGACGACCCGGTGGGTGAGGCGGAGCGGTGCCTGGCGCTGGGCGCGCGCGGCATCAAGCTGCATCCGCGAGCGCAGGCGTTCGGCTTCGGCGATAGGGCCGCCGACTCGATCTGGAAGGTCGCCCAGGAAGCGAAGGTCCCGATCCTTGTCCACGCCGGCCGGGGCATGCCGCGAATGGATGCCCTCGCGGAGCTCGCGCTCCGCTACCCCGATGTCGTGCTGGTGCTCGCGCATGCGGCGATCGCCGACCAGGGCATGTTCGTGGCGCGACTGGCCGACCACCCGCGCGTCTTTTACGACACCTCAACCTTTTCGGTGTTCGATCAACTCGAGTTGTTCGCACGGGTGCCGGCCGAGCGCATCGTGTTTGCGTCGGACGTTCCGTACGGGCGCCCGCTCGGCGGGCTCCACAGCGCCCTGCGGATCGCCGCCTACGCGGGCCTCAGCGAGCCTGAGCGCGCCGCGCTGGTGGGTGCGACGATGGCCGACATTCTGGCCGGCCGGCCGCTGGCCGAGCCAAAACCGGCGCGCATTCCCGAGATCCGTCCGATCAGCGGCCGGCTGGCGCGAGTCAACGGGTACGTGCTGATGTCGTTCGCCGCCGCGCTGGGCTCCGGACCCCCACCCGATTTCTCCCGCAGCCTCCCCTTCCTCGCCCTGGCCCGGGCGGCATGCCGCGATCCTGAACCCGGCGCCGCCGGACCAGCGCTGGAGCGAATCGACGGGATGCTCGCGGCGGCCGAGGGGTCGCTCGGCGGCGACCGCGAACAGACACGTACCGCCGCTGGCCTGGTGATCGCGGCTGGCGTGATCGCCGCCACCGAACGGCTCGATCCGGCTGACTGATCGCGCTTGGCAGCGCACGCCGGCTTCACGATGCTTTGACCTCGGCCTGCGATCCTGAGGTCGTGGAGCGCGCTCAGTCGTTTGCCCTGGTTGCCGAGGAGTACGAACGGGGGCGGCCGGGTTATCCCGCCGCCGCCGTCCGCTGGCTGCTCGGCGGCCGGCCACTCGTCGTGGCAGACCTCGGAGCCGGGACGGGAAAGCTGTCCGCCGCGGTGGTGGGGGAGGGGCACCGGGTGGTGGCGGTCGAGCCGCTGGCGGAGATGCGTGCGGTGTTGGAGGAGCGCGTGCCCCAGGCCGATGTCAGGGCCGGCACCGCGGAGCACACCGGCCTGTCAGACGACAGCGTCGATGCGGTGGTGGCCGGGGCGGCGTTTCACTGGTTTGACCGCTCGCGGGCTTTTCCCGAGATCGCGCGGATCCTCCGCGCCCCGGGCGCCCTCGGCCTGCTCGGCAATGGCTTTGACAGCTCGCAGGCCTGGATCGGCGAGCTTCGACAGATCCTCGGCGGGTCGCGTCTGGGGCGTGCCGGCCACTGGCCCGGAAAGGAGGAACTGCTCGAGCAGTTCGCGGCCGTGGACGAGCGCGAGTTCCCGCACGAGGAAAGCGTGGATCGGGAGCGGCTGTTCGACCTGGCGCTGTCGCGCAGCAGCGTGGCCATGCTCACCCCGGACGAGCGCGAGGCGATCCTTTCCCGCATCTCGAGCCTGTGGCAGCAGCATCCTGAGCTTCGCGGGCGCGACTCAGCCACGCTCGGCTACGTGACCCGAGTGCGGCGCTGCCGCGGTCTGTGCTGATGGCGGGCGTTGATCGGTGGCCTCGAGGAGCCGGAGCCACACCTCACTGACGGTGGGATAGGACGGCACGGCGTGCCAGAGCGCCTCGAGTGTCACCTTGCCGACGATCGCCGTGGTGGCCGAGTGCAACAGTTCGGCGACGTCGGAGCCGACGAACGTGGCCCCCACGAGCGTGTCGGTCTCGCGGTCGACGACGATTCGCGCGTGGCCGACGTAGTCGTCGCGCAGCAACACCGCGCCGCGGACCGCGGCGAGGTCATAGTCGACCGCCTCGACGTCGAGTCCGCGCTTGTGGGCCGCCGCTTCCGTGAGGCCAACGGAGGCGACCTGTGGATCGGTGAAGATCACGGCCGGCACGATCGCCGGGTCGGCGATGTCGCGACAGCGCGGACCGTCGGTCGGGCGCCCCTCGGCGCGAGCGGCGATCACCTCGCCGGCGATTCGCCCGTGATACTTGCCCATGTGGGTGAGCAGCGCTCGGCCACACACGTCGCCGATCGCGTACAGCCAGTCGTCGGCGCCGGTGACCGCCAGGTGCTCATCGGTAGGCAGGTAACCATGCGATCGACTGACGTCGACCCCAATCCGGTCGAGACCGATGTCGGCCGAGGCGGGGCGGCGCCCGGCGGCAACGACGATCTCATCCACCTCAAACGTCGACCCGCCGGCGCTGAGCTCGGCTGACCCGCCGTGGATTCTGCCCACGCCCGTGTCGATGGCTTCCGGACGTTCGACCGACTGGAGCTGCGTGTCGACGAGCACCGTCATCCCGGACCTGTCGAAATGCTCGGCCATGATCGCGCCCACGAATGGCTCGTGGCCCGTCAGCAAGGACGGCTCGATCTCGATCATCGTGACGCGCTGAGCGCCGAGCCCACGCAGCCACGTCGCGCATTCGCACGCGACCACCCCGCCGCCGATCACGGCGACCCGGTCGGGCACCTCCCGCAGATTGGTGACATCTCGCGACGTCCACGGTTTGGCCTCAGCCAGTCCGGGGACCGGCGGCACGGCTGCCGTGCTTCCGGTCGCCACGACGACGGCCTCGCGAGCCCGGAGCATGCGCGTACTGCCGTCGCTCGCCGTCACCTCGACCACCCTCCTGTCGGCCAACCGCCCGCGCCCGCGGATCACGTCGATCCCGCGTCCGTTGGCCCACTTGACCTGCCCAGCGTCGTTGTGGTGGCTCGTGAATTCATCGCGGCGGGCCAGAACCGAGGCGACATCAAGCGAGCCCGCCAGCAGCCCGGACACGCCGGGCAGCGCCCGGCCGGCGTCCACAAGCTCCACCGGGCGCAGGAGGGCCTTGCTCGGCATGCAGGCCCAGTACGAGCACTCACCGCCCAGCAACTCGGCCTCCACGATCACGGCCGTGCGTCGACCGCCCTTGATCGCATAGTCCGCGGCGTTCTCGCCGGCTGGCCCGCCTCCAATCACGACCACATCCCACGTGCTCACGTTCGATCTCCTCGCTAGTTTGCCCTCCCATGATCGTTCAGGTCACGGTCAAGAGCGTCCGGTGGTTGGTCCATCCGGGCTGGTGCGCCCGCCGGCGGTGTGCCGAGGCTGGATCACGACAAGCCGATCTTGCTTGGCGTCTGCGGTCTCACGTGACGTCGCGCCCAATCGTTAAACCAAACGGACGCTGGGCTGTGCGCTCGGAACCCCTCGAGACGGAAGGACAAGCAATGCTCGACCTCAGCGAAGCGACACGTGGACTCGGCCAGCGGGTGGACGACCTCGACTGGGCCGATCTGTCGGCGCAGCTCGACGCGAATGGGTTCGCGATCACGCCGGCCCTGCTGAGCGAGCGCGAGTGCGGCGGGCTCGCCGATCTGTTCGAGCATGACGAGCGATTCCGCTCGACGGTCGAGATGGCCCGCTACCGCTTCGGAGACGGACGCTACCGGTATTTCGACCACCCACTGCCAGACGCGATCGCGACGCTGCGCGGCTCGTTCTACCCACACCTGGCGAGGATTGCCAACCGGTGGGCGGGGTTGTTACGCGGCAACCACCGGACGTACCCGCTCGACCACGAGCAACTGCTCGCGCAATGCCACCGGGCGGGTCAGCGACGCCCGACGCCGCTGATCCTGCGTTACCACGAGGGCGACTGGAACGCCCTTCATCAGGACCTCTACGGCGAGGTGTTCTTCCCCTTTCAGATCGTGACCGTGCTTGGTCGGCGTGGTGTCGATTTCGACGGCGGCGAGTTCGTGCTGCTCGAGCAGCGCCCGCGCGCGCAGAGCCGTGCCCACGTCCTCACTCCCGAGCGCGGGGCGTTCGTCGTCTTCCCGACCGCGGAGCGACCCAACCGGGGGGCGAACGGATATCACCGGGTGGCAATGCGCCATGGAGTGGCCACCGTCACCGGAGGGCAGCGAACCGCCTTGGGAATCATCTTCCACGATGCCGCGTAGGCCAACGGCGGCACGTAGATCCGTAAGCGCCGGATGCGTCGCGGCTCGCGCTCAGGAGGCCTGCGCTGCGCTGGCGCGCCGAACCGGAAAGCTCGCCGTCACCGTGGTGCCCTGGCCGCGAGTGGAGTCGACCTCCACGCGACCGGCGAGGAGTTCGGCCCGCTCGCGCATCCCGATCAGGCCGAACCCGTCCGTCTTGGCTGCCGGCTCGAACCCTTGGCCATCATCGCGGACCATGAGCTGGACGCTCGTTTCGTACTCGTGGAGTTCGATGACGGCGCGTGTCGCGGCGCCGTGTTTGCGAGCGTTGGTCAGTGCCTCTTGGGTGATCCGGTAGAGCGCGGTCTCGAGCTCGGTGCTCAGGCGCTCGTGCTCGCGACGCTGCTCGTAGGCAAGGTCCAGGCTCAGATCGACGTCCAGGCCGTGGCCCCTTGCCCGCTCTGCGAGGTCCTCGATCGCCGGCCCCAGTCCGAGATCGTCGAGGGTGGCGGGGCGCAGGTCGGCGATCAGCGAGCGCAGATTGCTGATCTCGGCGTCGAGCAGGTCGACCGCGTCGGTGATCGCCGCGGCCATCGACTCCGGGTCACCGGTCCGCAGCTGGCTGCCCATGGCAATTCGCAGCCCGGCCAGGTTCTGGAGCGTCTCGTCGTGCAGCTCGCGCGCCCAGCGGGTGCGTTCCTGCTCCGCCGCGGCGAGTCGCTGGCTCTGGCGCTCAGCCTCGACCGACACGGCGGTGGCCACGGCCGTTGCCGCGCTGGCGGCAAACGCCTCGAGAAGCCGCTGATCGTCGGCGGTGAACGCCGGCCCGTCGATGAGCCGGTCGATCGCGACCAACACGCCGTAGCCGCGTCCGCGGAACACGAGCGGAACCACGAGCCCGCCGCTCGCATGCAGTCCAAGGCGTCCGAGCCCGTGGCGCTCGAATCGCTTCTGGTTGGTCTCATCCTCCAGCCGCAGCGTCCGCAGGGCGCGTAGCGCCCCGCTGGCAACGCTGTCCTTCGAGTCAACACGCTGGCCCACGATCCCGGCCGGAACCTCTCCGGCGGCCGCGGCGACCTCCAGCTCACCGCCGAGCTGGCGCTCGATCACGAGCGCCCGCGCCGAAACCAGTGCCCGCCCGCGCTTGGCCACCAATTCCAACACCAGGTCCAGGTCCGTCTCGCCGCCGACGGCCTGGGCGATCCGGACCGTCGCATCGAGTGCCTCGACGGTGCGTTGCAGATCCGAGCGCTGGGACTCCACGCCCGCGTAGCGCCGGGCGTGATCGATTGCCACGCCCGCGAAGTCGGCCAACAGCACCAGGGCGAACTCGTCGTCAGCCGTGAACGGCTGGCCACCGACCTTCTCGGTGAGGTACAGGTTGCCGAACGGCTCTCCGTCCACGATCACCGGAACTCCCAGAAACGACCTCATTGGTGGATGCCCCGGCGGGAAACCGTAGGAATGCGGATGAGCGCCCACGTCAGTCAGCCGCAGGGGCACCGGGTTCCTGATCAGTTCCCCAAGCACCCCCCGGCCCCGGGGCAGCGCCCCGATCGCGCGGCGAGTCACCTCATCGATCCCGGAGGTGAGGAAGCGGTCGAGCTCGCCTCGTGAGCGATCCAGCACTCCAAGCGCCGCGTAGCTGGCCCCGGACAGCTCGCGCGCGGCCTCCAGCACCCGCGTTAGTACCACCTCGACGTCGAGATCGGACAGGACCAACCGCGCCACGTCGAGCACGCCCCGCACGCGCGGCGCAAGCGATCCATCGCTCTCAGACATATTCCCGCCGAACAACTGACCAAGCGCAGGGCGCTGGTGGGGCGAGGTTCAGCATCCACGGATCTCGACCAATAGTTCTCCGCAAACCCGTCTACACACTACTCCGACCGGGCAGGTCAACCGAACGGCGCCCCCCAGGGGGCACGACGAGGAGCGGGCAGCGGGCATGCCGGGCCAGGTAGTTGGCTGTGCCCCCGTGCAGGCGTCGGCCCAGCGCGCCGCGGCTGTGGGAGCCGACGATCAGCAAATCCAGATCAGCGCTGAACTCGGCCAGCATCTCGCCCGGGTGGCCGTAGGCGGCGTCGCCCTCGACGTCGTCGAGGTCGCTGATGCGGTGCAGCTCGTCGACCACCAGCTGTCCGGCGATCTGTGGCCACTGCTGGGGGACCGGTTCCCCATACGGAATGCGTTGCAGCGAGACCACCGACAAGGCTTTGATCGTCGCGTCGTGGCGGACAGCGAGGGCATGAGCGACGCGCATCGTCGGGCCGCTCTGCACCGAGACGTCGCAGCCCACACCGATCCGTGTCAGCCCGGGGCCTGATCCGGCGGCGCCATAGCCGCGCGGCGCGATCGCCACGGCGCACGTCGCACGGCCCAGGACGCGGCGGGCGTCGTCGCCGAGAAGTGTCCGGCCCAGCAGGCCCCGGTGGCACGATCCGAGCACCACCAGGTCAATCCGGCGCTCGGCGGCAAGGCCGTGCAGGCCACGCGCGACCGATGGATCGTGGATCGCCACCAGCTCAGCCGCCGAACTCGCGTGGACGGCCTCATCGGCGAGGATCCGCTCTGCAGTCTCCATCTGCAGCTGCAGTGCGAGCACGCCGGCGCGACCGCCCAGGGTCGGCATGCCGTAGACGTGCGCAAATGTGACTGCAGAGTCTGGCGCCCCCAGGCGCCGCGCCAGCGCGATCGCATCGCGACCACCGTCGCGCCCATCAACCCCGACGAGCACCTTGTCGAACACGCAGCCGTCGTCCCAGGCCGACTCGTGATCGCCAAGGCGGGTGGGACCTTCGGAGACACTCATCATCCCCTCCATGACGTCAACTCGCTGCGAGCCCGATGCCAGATCGAGGCTCCTTGCTGACTACAGGCTCGCGCCAGGGGTGGCCGGTGGCATCCGTATGGCGTGGCGGTCAGGCTGCGGGAAACAGCTGATCCACAGCTCTGGGCCGGGTCAGTCGGTGGCCCGGCGCAGCGTTGCCGCGCCGACCACCAGCGCCCCCAGCGCGAAGCCAAGCACAATGACGATGTCGCCCAGAAGGGCCCCGCTTGCTCCGACCTGGCGGGTCAGGTGATGCATGCCGTCGACGGCGTAGGACAGCGGCAGCACATCCGAGATCGCATGCAGCGCTGCGGGCATCCGCTGGCGAGCCACGAGCAGTCCGCACAGCAGCAGCTGGGGCAGGATGATGACCGGGAAGAACTGGACAACCTGGAATTCGCTGCGGGCGTATGCGCTGGCCAGCAAGCCGAGACCCGTGCCGAGCAGGGCAACGCAGACGGCCAGGAGCACCACCAGCAGCACCGGCCCTCGCACGTGCAGACCCAACGGCCCCAGCGTGAGTGCGCTGACCAGCGCGGCTTGCACCGTGGCCACCAGGCCAAAAGCAATCGCGTAACCGCCGAGCAGCTCGAGGCGCCCCAGCGGTCCGGCCAGCAGGCGCTCCAGGGTGCCGGTGACGCGCTCCCGCAGCAGGGCGATCGAGGTGACCAGAAACACGGTGGTGAGCGGAAAGAACGCCAGAAGGGGCGCGCCGGCCTCGTCGAAGGCAAACCGGTGATGGGCGTAGATCAGCCGCAGCAGCGTCTCCAGCACACACGGCACCAGCAGCATCAGAGCGAGCGTGCGCGGGTCGTGACGAAGCTGGAGGAGCACCCGTCCTCCGGTGGCCAGTGTGCCCCGCACGGTTACGCTTGCTCGATCAGGCGGATGAACGCCTCGTCGAGGTCCTCGGTCCCAGTCCGCGCCGCCAGCGCTGCCGGGGGGAGTTGCGCGAGGATACAGCCCTCACGGAGCAGGATGATCTCGTCACAATGGCGCGCCTCGTCGAGTACGTGACTGGAGACGAGCAGCGTAACCCCCTCGCGTGCCAGTTGACCGAAGAGGCTCCACAGGTCACGCCGAAGTAGTGGATCCAGACCGACGGTCGGTTCGTCGAGTAACAGCAACCGAGGCCGAGCGACGAGCGCCGCGGCCAGGGACACCCGGGCCCGCTGTCCCCCGGAGAGCTGGCGGACGAGCTGGTCCGCCTGTGCTGTCAGCTGCACCCGCTCCAGCACCGCGCCGGCCTCGTGGCGGCGGATGGCCGCGAAGTAGCGCACATTCTCGGCCACGGTGAGGTCCTCGTAGACCGAAGGCGCCTGGGTCATATAGCCCAGCGCACGCCGTACACCCACGCTGCCGGCCGGTTGACCCAAGACGGTCAGCCTGCCACTGACTCGGGCCTGGATCCCGGCGATCGCGCGGATCAGCGTCGACTTACCGCTGCCGCTGGGACCGAAGAGCCCGGTGACGCGGCCGGCCGGGCACGACCCGGTGATGTCGCGCAGCACCGGCCGGCCGGCACGTTCGACGCCCAGATGGTCGAACTCGATCGCGTTCATGCCGCGATCAGATCGCGCCGGCGGAACAACGCGACGGCGCCGGCGCACAGGAGCAACCCGGCGGCCACCATGATCGCCGCCGCCCCACCGCGGATGTCCTGAGCGGGAACAGGGCCGATGTGTGCGAACGGCGTCGCATCCACGAGCCATCGCGGGGCTCCCAGCAGTGACCCGACGAGCTGCCATAGGAAGCCCAGGACGACGAGGGCATACGCGATCCCCGTGCTCGCGCGCGGGACCACCGCATACAGAAGCGCAGCGATACCGAGGAACAGGATGGAGGCCGGCAGGCAGTTGACGCCGGCCTCGAGCATGCGCGGCAGTGACAAATCGATCCCCTGGGTGACGGCGCCGACCCAGGCGAGGATGCCGGCGGTCACCGACACGATGGCGATCGCCCCGATCGCGAGCACGAGCCGCCCACCGAGCCATCGACCCCGGCCGATGGGGAGAGCCAGCAGCGTCTCCAACCGCTCCTCACCCTCCTCGTGCCGAGCGGCGGCCACGTGCGAGACGGCGAGCAGGCTGACCGCGAGAACGAAGAACGTGAACGAGAACCCGATGTAGCCCCGCGGTGAGAGGATCGAGCCCTCGCCCAGTCGAGCCAGTGCGTGCCGGAGCTGGCGCGAAATGCCGATCGAGGTGACGGTCTTGGAAATCACACCGATCACGAAGGCCAGAGCTCCCACCGTGCCCATCCACACGAGCAGCCCAGTCCGCTCATCGCGAAGGGCGTGGGCGGTCGGCGAGGAGAGCAGACCGAGGCGCGGAGCGCGCCGGTCACGCGCAGCCAGCAGCCCGCTCCCGAGGTCGCGATGGGCGGCGATCCTGGCCGCCGCCCACAGCAGCACCCCACCGGTGGCCAGCGCCAGCAGCAGCACCAGCGGCTGGGCTCCCGTGAACGCGCGCATCTCCTCCGCCCAGCCGAGTGGCGTCAGCCACCGCAGCCATCCCGCGCCACCCGATGTGTCGGCGATCACGCGCAGCAGGAAGCTGATTCCCACGACAGCGGCGCCGAGCTCAACCGCAGTCCGGCGCGTGGGAGCGAGCTGACTGGTCAGCGCGCCGACCCCGGCGAAGACCGGCACGACCGAGATGATGGCGAGCGCGAGATATGCCGAGCCTCCGACCGGCAGGCCTCCGGCGACCAGGCCGGCGAGCACGGCCAGGCCGAGGATCAGCGATTCGGCGGTGATCGCCGTGACCGACGCGGCGAATACCGTGCCCCGCCCCAGCGCGCCGGCGAGCACGAGCTCGGCTCGTCCGGCATCCTCCTCGGCGCGCAGAGCACGGACCGCCGCGAGCACTCCGAATACGGCGGCAAAGACCGTCAGCAGGCCCCCGACCCGCCAGGCCGAGTAGCCGCCGACGGTGAGCAGATCGTAGGCCTTGCCGTAGAAGAGAACAACGGCCTTGTTGTGAGCGAAGCTTCGCTCGAAACCGAGGCGTTCGGCCAACGTCGGATACGCGTGGCGATAGGCGACCGGCTGCAGATAGCCCACCGCCGCGAACAGATAGGCGAAGCCGAGCGTGCGAGCTCGGGCGTCGCGAAGCGCACGACGGGCCAACGCGCGGAAGGCACGGCTGGGCGCTCGTAGCGTCAGCCGACTACGACCGGCCGCGAGCGTCGTCATGGTCGTAGTGGTGAAGGAAGACCTCCTCGAGCGAGGGCTCGCGGCTCGTCAGGCTGGCGACCGGGTACTTACCGAGTGCCGCGATCAGCGGGCCGACGGCCCCGGACACCTCGAACCGGAGCCGCGAGGGTCCGTCGCGCGCCACGGTCACGCCCGGAAGCGCGGGAAGCGCCGGTGCCGGACCCTCGAAGCTCACCTCTATCGTCTGGGCGCTCAGATGCCGGAGCTCGGCCAACGTGCCCTGGTCGACGAGCCGTCCGGACTTGAGGATTCCCACCCGGTCGCAGGTGGCCTCCACCTCGCTGAGCATGTGCGAGGACAGAAACACGGCCTGTCCGCGATCCTTCGCCTCGTGGATGCACTCGCGGAACGTCTGCTCCATCAGCGGATCAAGGCCGCTCGTCGGCTCGTCGAGCAGCAGCAGGTCGGCGCGTGTGGCCAGAGCCGCGATCAGCTGCACCTTCTGCCGGTTTCCCTTGGACAGCGCCCGAACCTTCTTGTCCGGGTCGAGCCCGAACCGATCAACGAGCTCGGCACGGTAGGCGCGGTCGCTGCTGCCGTGCAGCCGACCCAGGAACTCCAACGTCTCCGCCCCGGTCATCGAGGGCCATAGGAACGGCTCCCCGGCCACGTAGGCGACGCGCTGGTGAGCGGCGACGGGGTCGTCCCAACAGTCGATCCCGAACAGTCTCGCGCGCCCGTCACTCGGATGGTGCAGTCCCAGCAGGAGCCTGATGGTCGTCGTCTTACCGGCGCCATTGGGGCCGAGAAAACCGTAAACCTCGCCCTCGCCGACGGATAGATCGAGGGCTTCGAGCGCGACTGTCTCGCCGTAGCGCTTCGACAACTTCTCGGTCTGGATCGCGGTCATCGAGGCGAAGGTACGGACAGCGCCCGACGACACCATCCGTAGTTGAGTGCAGTTCAGCAGTTCACGGGCGGGCTCTGTCACTGCGGAAAGCCCGTGAACCCCGCACGGGCGGGATCCGATACCCGTTCCGAGTCGGCTCGCTGCGTGTCCGATGCAGCACGATCCGGTGTCGCTGTAGCTAAAGCACAACGGCCCGCGACATGGCGTTGGGGGGGCGTAATTTCTACGCATATCACCCCTGCGACGCACGCCCCCGGTGGGGTAGCCTTCCTGTACTTGTTGTCCCACACGTGGTACGTCGACGGTCCGGGCGAGCCACCTGGATATAGACCGAAGATGGAGGCGGAGCGGGGCCCCATGACCGAGTACGAGGACAAGCTACGCCGCTTGCTTGATGTCGGCAGGTCGCTGATCGGTGAGCTTGATCCGGAGGCGGTCCTCGATCAGATCCTGAACGAGGCGCGCGACATCACGGGCGCCCGCTACGCCGCGCTCGGCGTGGTCGACCGCGACAGGTCCGGGCTATCACGGTTTCTCAACGTCGGGGTCGACGAGAGTGCCCACCGAGCCATCGGCAATCTCCCGCGTGGTCGCGGAGTCCTCGGCGTTCTCATCGACGATCCGCGCCCCCTGCGAATGGCCGACGTCGGTTTGCATCCGCAGAGCTACGGCTTCCCTCCCGGCCATCCGCCGATGCGAACCTTCCTCGGCGTCCCCATCATGCTCGATGGCGAGGCATGGGGGAATCTGTACCTGACCGAGAAGCAGGGTGGTGCCGAGTTCACCGAGGCCGATCAGGATGCCGTGATGGTCCTTGCCCAGTGGGCGGCGATTGCCATCCAGAACGCCCGCGTCCATGAGGGCAGCGAGCGGGGCCGGGCCGAGGCCGAGCGGGCGGTTCGCGGATTGGAGGCAGCCCGAGACATCGCCGACGCCATCGCCGGCGTGGATGAGCTGGACCGCGTGCTTGAACTGATCGTGAAGCGCGGCCGGGCGCTGATCAGTGCGCGTGCGGTGTTGATCATGCTGCGCGAAGGCGACGAGCTGGTCATCGCGGCTTGCGCCGGTCACGCGACTGATGTCCGCGGCCGGCGTCTGCCGATCTCGCGCTCGACGTCCGGTGAGGTGCTCGAGCGTGGTCGCGCGGAGCGGATCGCCGATGTGAGGTCCCACCTGCGGATCGCACCCGAGGAGCTCGGGGTCGAGGATGCGCACGCGGCGCTGCTCGTGCCGATGGTGCACCGCGGCGCCAGCATCGGGGTGCTGGCCGCGTTCGACCGCGGACCAGGCGGAGATGACTTCACGGCCGTCGATGAACAGGTGCTTCGCCAGTTTGCCACCTCGGCTGCCAACGCCGTGACCGTCAGGCGAAGCGTCGAGGCCGATCGGCTGAGGAGCGCGATCGATGCTGCCGACTCCGAACGGCGTCGCTGGGCGCGCGAGCTCCACGACCAGACGCTTCAGTCACTCGGTGGCCTGCGCGTGCTGCTCGCGTCAACGATTGCGCGTGACGACGCGGATGCCAGGGATCGAGCCATCCGCCAGGCCATCGAGGACATCGAGCTCGAGATCGAGAACCTGCGCGGAATCATCACCGACCTTCGGCCATCGCTGCTGGACGATCTCGGGCTGCTTCCTGCGATCGAGGCACTCGTCGCGCGGCGCCGCGACGACGGGCTCGACGTCGTCAGCGCCCTAGCCGTGCCCGAGTCCGCGGCCGGCTCATCCAACCTGACCCAGGAACTCGAGACGACCATCTATCGGCTGGTTCAGGAATCGCTTACGAACATCGTCAAGCACGCGCAGGCCAAGCACGTGCGCGTTTCAGTGCGCCGGGGCGACGACGTCGTCGTGGTCGAGATCCAGGACGACGGCGTTGGGTTCGATCCCGGCGCGGACACCGGAGGTTTCGGGCTACCCGGAATGCGTGAGCGCGTGTACCTGGCGGGCGGGACGCTTGAGCTGAGCTCAGACGGCGGCACCCTGGTCCGCGCCCGTTTTCCGCTCGCGGCGATCGCGTCGGCCGATACCGGACGGTCAGCCGATCAGATGGTTTCGTAGCGCGTACTGGACCAGTTCGGCCCGCGTCCTCATGGCGAGTTTGCGGTGGATGTGGGCGCGGTGGGTCTCGACCGTCCGCCGGGAAAGGTGCAGCTTGGTGGCGATCTCGGCGCTCGTATGACCGAGCGCGATCAGTCGCAGAACCTCGGTCTCGCGCGGGCTGAGGCCGTCGCCGCTGACCGCCTGACGCAGGGCCTGAACGCCGGCCGCGACGTGGGGGCTTAGATATTCCTCACCCACGGCCGCCCGCTTCACCGCCGGGGTGAGCTCGTCGTTGGCGCGGTGCTTGAGTACGAATCCGACCGCGCCGGCGTCGAGTGCCTGTTGGGCAAAGACCGGACTTGGCTCCATGGTCAAGACCACGATCTCTGTCTCGGGAACCTGGGCGCGCAGCTGGCGAATCGTCTCGATACTCGAGCCGTTGGGGAGCTGGAGGTCGAGGACGAGCACGTGAGGGGCTTGTCCGTACACGTGGCTCGTCACGGTGGCGAGATCGGCCGCCTCGGCCACGACCTCCAGATCCTTGTCGCGGTCGAGCACCAGACGCAGACTCCGGCGGACACCGGTGTGATCGTCGGCCAGCACGACGCGGATCGGATGGTCCGGCCGGGCCGAAGATCCTGCCTCTGGCTCAGTCGCGGCTAAGTGCAGGTGAGCGGGCATCGGAAGAAAGCTAGACGCGATGGCTCAGGATGTCGCCAGGGGAAACATGTGAGATCGATGTGGTCGAGTACGGAGCCAAGCTCCCGGCCGGGGTTCACGTGTACTGCCAAGCGCTCGAGTCCGCCCTGGTCTCAGGGCACGGCGCGAATGCTCGATATGGGCACATCGTCCCTCGCCCCGATGCCCGGCCGCATCGAGGGATGAAGGCAGGCAATCCTCGGAGAATTACCGATGCCGGCCTGGTCGCGGAACCACGAGCACGGGACACCCCGCGTCGTGCAGGATGGGCTCGCCGGTGCTCCCGAGCAGCGCTCGGGCGGCCGGGCCCCACCGCCGCGAGCCGATCACGAGCATGTCCACATGGTGCGATAGCGCTAGGAGAGCATCGGCTGGACGGCCGCGTAGCACCCCGCAGGTGGTGGAGACCCCCGCGGCCTCGCTCGCCGCTCCCGCCAGGGTCCCGAGGCGCCGCTCCTGCTCCCACACCGCATCGTTCCACTCCGTCTTGACCAACGCCGTCAGGGCTGATCTCAACATGACCGGAACACGATCATCGACCACGGCCAGGAGCTGGAGCTGTGCTTCTGCCGCACGCGCGATCACCGCAGCCAGGTCAAGCGCGGCGGCCGACTCAGTCTTGCCGTCGTACCCGACCCCGATCCGGAGCAGGGCGTTGCTGGTCCGGGCGTGCATGCCTTTTGGCGCAATCGCGATCGGCCACCGGAAATCGCACAGGAGCTGTCGCGTTCGCTTCCCGATCCGTGTATGTCCCTCACTTCCCGTGGGGCTCGACCCGAGGACAAGGAGTTGGTGGCGGTCGATTTCGATCACACGGTGCAGACCGCGCGCAACCGACGCGTCGGCTTCAGCCGCGATGTCTGCTTGGGGGGCGACTTCGGCCCGAACGCTCTCGAGCATTCGCTCGGCCTCCGCGCCCAGGTTGACCGTCTTCGGTCCGGCTGTCGGATGGATAGCGACGAGCGTCAGCTGGGCGTCCATGGCGCCGGCCAGCAACGCTCCCAGCGCGGCCGCGTCCCGTCCTTCCGACGAACCGTCGACGCCCACCGCGATCCGGTGGATCGGCATGTGGCCGCCCTTGTGCGGCTCCGTGGGCGTGCGGTCGGAATTCATATTCCTCGCCACAGGCAATGCTCGCGGGCGAGAGGGCCTCGAGTATCGTGGCGCAGACCGGTCGTCTCTGCGGACAAACCCGGATCACCGGCCGTCGAGATGGTCTAGCGTGGGCTCACCGGCAAGGCCAGGAGGTTCCCCGTGTCCCAGACCGAAGGCTCATCCGCGCACGGCGACGATGCCGTTGCGTCGCTGCAGGACATGACCGTCGCCGACGCGATGAATCCGGGCATCGTGTCCTGCCCACAGGACGCAACGCTCGCCGATGTCGCCCGCATCATGGCCAGGCACTACGTGCACTGCGTGGCGATCATGAACCTCGCCCACGACGAATCTGGGGAGCTGGTGGTCTGGGGAGTCATCACCGACCTGGACATGATCCGCGGGGCGATCGAGAGCAACGGCCATGCAGACGCCGCAAGCCTCGTTGAGCAGCCGGTGATCACGGTCAGGCCCGCGGTCTCGCTCCGAGACGCCGGCGAGGTGATGCTCACCAACCACGTCAGCCACCTGGTCGTGACCGATCCCGACACCGCACTCCCGATCGGCATCCTGTCGTCGCTGGATATCGCTCGCGCGCTGACCTGGGGCGGGGAGTAGCGAAGCGTCATTCGGATAGCTGCCGATCTTCATTGCCACATCCTGCCGGCCCTCGATGACGGGCCTCGGGATCTCGACGATGCCGTGGCTATGGCGCAGCAGGCGGAAGCTGATGGCATCGATACCGTCGTGGCCACGCCGCACGTGCGGGAGGACCACCGGGTGCCGTTGGGCGAGCTGTCTTCGCGCGCGGCCGAATTGTCGGCCGCCGTTGCTGTGGCCGGTTGCGCGACCCGGATCCTGCCCGGTGGAGAGGTCGCCGTCCCGATGGTCGGCCTGCTCTCGGATGCGGAACTCGCCGCTGCGTCGCTCGGCGGGAGCGGGCGATGGATTCTGCTCGAGCCACCCGCGGGATCGCTGGACGAGCGCCTCGAAGCTGCGCTGATGAATCTACATTCGCGAGGCTTCCGCGTGCTCGTGGCGCACCCGGAACGCCATCTCGCGGCCGACCTGATGAGCCGGCTCGGACGGATGGTCAGGCAGGGGGCGCTCGTGCAGGCGACGGCAGCGGCCGTCGTCGAAGAGCCCAGCCGGCCCGGGATGCTCGCGCTGGCTCGGGCCGGTCTGCTGCACGTCCTCGGCAGTGATTCGCATTCATCGCGCGCGGGTCGACCTGTGGCGCTCGCCGCGGGGCTGAGGGCTCTGGCCGAAGTCGAGCCGACGGCAGCCCATATCACCTGGATCGCCGATGTCGCACCGCGGGGAATTCTCGACGGCCGCGATCTCAGTCCACCGTTCGGGACGCTGCCCTAGGTCGTGCTCGTGCGCGACCAGCCCGCACTGGGCGGACGGTGATGTACTGCATGAGCTCCTCGATCGTGTCTCGCTTCCCGCTCCCCAGGCCGTGACGGAGGAAGTTGCATGAACCGGCGGCGGCGCCCAGGACAAGCGCCGGCTGCAGCCCCAAACCTCGTGCCCAGGCGGCTGCGATCGCTCCCATCATCGAATCGCCGCACCCTTCGCGGCGTCCCCGAGGTAGAGCCGGAGGCACGATCTCGAATGGCTCATCGTCTCCCGGAAGCACCAGGATCGGTTCGCCGGCCCGGGTCACGGCGACCGCGCGGGCTCCCGCGTCACGCAGGCGACGCGCGCCCGTCAACAGCCTCGGCCCATCCACCGGGCCCCGCACATACTCGGCCAGCTCCCAGTCGTTGAGCTTGACCAGATCTGGACCGTAGGGGAGCGTCCGCTCCAGGCGCGGGCTCGACAGGTCCACTATCAGCGGGACGCCGGCAGCTCGCACATCAGCGGCGATCGTTTCGTAGGTCTCGTCGGGCAGGCCGTCGGCCGGGTATGGATTGCACATGACCGCCACCTGGCTGGCCAGAGCGGCGACGCACGTCGATACGACCAGGTCGTCGACCTCATGGCGCTCGGGCGCCGGACGCGTCGAGCTCGCCAGGACCTGCCGCTCGCCCGATCGGCGATCCACGACGTAGGCACCACTTGAACCCGTCGTCTTGGTGACACGGACGTCGCCAGGAAGCTGGGACAGCAGCGGCTCGAGCAGGGCGCCGGTCTCTCCGCCCGAGAGGCAGCACAGGACCGGCCGGGCTCCAAGCTCGGCGGACATCCGCGCAACCCACACGCCCTGACCGGCAGCGTGAACGTGCACGTCAGTGTCGCTTCCGCGATTCTCGATCGTCACGCTGAGCAAGGGGTCGGGGCCGAACACCGCGACCGTGGGCAGTTCGGAGGGAAAGGACATCGGACGGCCAACGGTTGACCAGACCGGCCCCTGACGCATCGTGGCAAACCCGCAACCTGGGATAGGTTTCGCACATGATCGTTGCCGTGCATCCCGGATGAAACATCACGTCCGCGCGCGGGGCATCACCAGGGCGGATGGCCGTCCGCTGATCTGCGATTAAGCGCCACCGCACCGCGCAGTTTTCCCAACCAAAATCGCACTTAACTACGGGTTATTGCTGGCGCTGAGCACCGATTACCTGGCGCTGCGACGGGCATAGCGTTGGGTCCATGCTCACTCTTGCGAAGGTCTCCATCAAGCGGCCGAAGTCGGCCCTGGCTGTCTGGGGCGTCGTCGCCCTGGTGCTGACCCTGATCGGCCTTGGCGTTTCTCACAACCTGTCTCCCTCGGTAACGGTCGTCCCGGGAACCCAATCCTCCCGCGCGCAGCAGCTCGCCGACGCGCAGTTCGGACCTACGCAGCTCGTACCGATCCTCCTCGAAGGGTCCAAGGCCCAGCTGGATCGCCAGGGGCCGAAGCTCGTCACGGTGCTCAGCAGACGACCGCATACCCGCGTGCTGTCGGCGTGGGATGCGGGTACGGCCAGCGCCAGCCTGCGGCCCAAGCCGACGGCGGCGATGATCGTGGTGTCGGTCGACCGCCCGGAGAAGGACGTGGTCGCCTACGACCAGCCTCAGATCGAGTCGACGGTGCACAGGTACACGCGCGGAGGCCTCAGCGCGTACGTCACCGGTCAGCCTTCGATTGATCGCGCCCTCAAGGACGCTTCGATCTCCAATCTTCGCCACACCGAGCTGATCGCTGTGGGCGTTCTGTTCCTGCTCCTGCTGATCGGTCTGCGCGCGCCGGTGGCGGCCTTGTTGGTCACCGCGATCGGCGCCGTGAGCATGCTGGCCGGCTTCGGCGAGGTGGCGCTGCTCGGCAAGGTCCTCACACTCGATCCCGTCGGCGTGGCGCTCGGGACGATGACCGGGCTGGCGCTTGGCGTCGGCTTCGCGCTGCTGATCCTCGATCGTTTCCACCGCGAGGAGTGGCCGGACGGAGTGCACGCTCGCGATGTCGCCACCGCGGCGACCGCCGAGCTGCAGAGCACCGGTCGGGCCGTGCTGGTTGGCGGCACCGCCCTGATCCTTGCCCTGGTGATCGTGGCCATCATCGGCCCGACCCAGCTGATGGTGTCGTTGGGCACCGGTGCGCTCACCTGCGCGGCGTTCGCGACCGGCGGTGCGGTGGTCGTGATGCCGGCGGCGCTGGTGCTGCTCGGCCGGCGGATCGAATTTCTCCGCGTTCCGGCGCCGGCGTTCCTCGAGCGGGCATGGTCGCGCCTGCTCGACAGCGGCAACTGGGTGACCAGGCACGCCGTTTCGACGGGCTTCCTCGCCACAGGGGTCCTTGTCGCAATCGCGATTCCGGCCTTCGCCCTGAACTCGGGACCGCCGACGATCACACAGCTGCCGGCCAGCTCCAACGCCCGGATCGCCTTCCAGGAGGTCTCACGCGTGATGGGTCCCGGCTGGCCGACTCCCTACAACCTGATCGTTGTCAATCGCAACGGGGCTGTTACCGCGCCCGCCTTCCTGGCCGCGGTCAACCATCTGCAGACGCAGATCGCCAGGAACAAGCGAGTCGACTCGGTGACCGGGCCGGGGACGATCAACGCCACCGCCGAGCAGCTGAAGTCGTTCGGTCCCTCGCTGGTCCACTCGGCCAAGATCTCCAACCAGAGCAAGAAGGATTTGCTGACCCTGATCAACGGACTCGGTCAGGCCGGCAGCGGATCGGCTCAGCTCAAGTCCGGGCTGGAGCAGGCGCTTGGCGGTGCCACGGCGCTGAACGGCGGCGCCGGCCAGGCGCTGGCCGGGGCGCACAAGGTGCACTCCGGATCGGCCCAGATCACCGCGGGATCGGCCCTGCTTTCGACCAACCTGAACAAGCTCTCGGGCGGGCTCGGCCAGCTGTCGACGGGTCTCAACCAGGCGCTCGCGGGTGCGCAGGCCCTGAAGACCGGAGCGGGCCAGGCACTGGACGGCGCGTCGCAGCTCTCCGCAGGGTTGGGCACGGCAAATACGAAGGTCGGCCAGAGCGTGGTAGCGCTGAAGGGCCTCTCATCGCTGACCACAGCCACGACAGCGTCGATCTCCAAGGCCAAGAGCAGCACCGGTGCGGCGGCTACTGCGGTTGATCAGGCCAAGGCCGCGCTGGCATCGATGGCTCCCGATGCCAAGAAAGATCCGCACTACGGCGCGGCCGTGGCGGCTGCAGACAACGCCAGCGCCGCCGTGGGGGCAGCAACCTCCGACGTCACCGCGGCTGCCGGCAGCGCCGGACAAGCCAACGCCCTGGCGGCGGCTGTCGTCCAGCAGGCGCCTGCGCTGGTTCAGGGTGTCGCCAGGCTGGCCGCGGGCGCCGGCCAGCTGGAGGCAGGAGTCTCCAAGCTCCGCGGCGGCGACGCAAAGCTCGCAGGCGGTATCGGCCAGCTCGCGGGCGGGGGCAAGCAGGCCAGCAGCGGCGCCCAGCAGTTGGCAGCGGGGGGGCAGAAGCTCACGGGCGTCCTGGATCAGCTGACCAATGGCGCCGGCCAGCTGGAAGCCGGCCTAGGTCAGCTGGCATCCGGCACCGGCCAACTCGCCTTTGGTCTTGCCGCGGCTCCCAACGGCGCCGGGCAGCTCCAAACCGGCCTCGGGGTCATGCAGGCCGGAGTGATCAAGGCGCGCGGGAAGATCCCGTCGACCAAGGACCTCGAGGCCCTGATGAAGGAGTCGCCGGGGATGTTCAGCTCTGGCTACTTCGTCCTCTCGGCCGTGGCCGGGGCGCGCGGCTCGACCCGCACGCAGGCGACGTTCGCGGTCAATCTGTACCGCGGCGGCACTGCCGGGCAGATCGTCGTGACGTCGAAGTACCGATCCACTGACCCGAGGACCTCGGCGCTGGCCACCCAGCTCGACAGCGCGGCCGAAACCTTCGCCAAGCGGCACAATGCCGAGGTCGCGATCGGAGGCCCGGCCGGCCGCCTCGGCGACCTGACGAACGTGACCAAATCACGCATCTGGCTCGATGTCGCGGTGCTCGCAGCGGCCATCGTGCTCGTGCTGGCTATCGCACTCCGCGCGGTCGCCCTCCCCGTCGTCGCGACGGCATTCAGCCTGCTCGTCGCAGCAGCCACGTTCGGAATCCTCGAGCTCCTGTTCGGTGGCTCCAGTCCGCCGCTCGGGGGACCGGGCTACATGGATCCCATGTCGATCATCGGGATCTTCACCGTCGTGTTCGGGATCACGGTGGTGTTCTCCGCCCTCCTGCTGATGCGGACCCGGGAGGCGTATGTGGCTGGTCCGGGTAACCGGTCCGCGGTTCGCACCGCATTGCGGCAGACCGCAGCAGCGGCCACCGGCGCCGGGCTGGTGATGGTTGCCGCGGTGGTCCCGTTCGCCCGCACAGACCTGATCAACGTCCGTCAGTTCGGGGTCGGCGTGTGCGTGGCGATCCTGCTCGAGGTCCTGATCGTCCGGCCGGTCCTGCTCCCCGCCGCGGAGGCCGTCCTGGGCAGATTCGGATGGTGGCCGACGCGGGGTCCGTCGGCCACTGGCCGCGCCGGCCGGGAACCCCGGACGCGCGTAAGCCGTCGCCGTGTCAGGCAAATGCCCCTCGCTCACCCGCCCCGGCCATGACCAGGAGTCAACGATGAATTCACTGACCGTCACTGAACCGACAACACGCTCCGCACAGCCACGCGGGACGCCTGCCAGCCTGGGTGCGATGGTGCTCGACTCCGCCGAGCGCTACAGCGGCACCGCCCTGCAGCACTCCGACCGCGGGCGAACCGTCGAGATCTCGTATCCCGAGCTGGGCACGATAGTCCTTGACATCGCCCGCGGACTGAGCTCACTGGGGATCGACCGCGGGGACCGCGTGGCCATCCTCGGCGCCACCTCGGCCGACTGGGTTCTGGCCGACTACGGATCCCTGTGCGCCGGCGCGGTGGTCGCGCCGATCTATCACACGAATTCACCGCAGGAGTGCGCCTACGTTCTCGGGAACTCGGAGGCCCGCCTGATCTTCTGTGAGGATGAGGCACAGGCGGCCAAGGTCGAACAGGTGCGGGAACGCTGCCCGAGCCTCGAGCACGTTGTGCTGTTCCGCGGAGCCACCGCCGGCGCGATGTCGTTGGAGGAGCTGCGGCGCCACGGCCAGGATGTGACCGCGGCGTCCGTTCACCGGCGCATCGAGGCAATCGAGCCCGACGACCTGGCCACCCTCGTGTACACATCGGGAACGACCGGGCCGCCGAAGGGCTGCATGCTCACGCACGGCAACCTGCTGGCCACAACCCAGATGTACATCGACCGGCTGGGGATCAACGACACGCATGCCCTCTACCAGTTCCTGCCGCTGGCGCACGTACTGGCCAGGGTTGCTCAGGCAGTGGTGCTCCGTGCCGGAGCCCGAGCCGTGTTCTGGAGCGGTGATGCCCACAAGATCATCGACGAGCTGGGCGAGTTCGCCCCGACGCACTTTCCTGCCGTCCCGCGAATCTACGAGAAAGTCCACGGCACCGTCACCGGACGAGTGCAGGATGGCTCACCCATCGAGCGGCGGCTATTCGAATGGGCGCTGAGCACCGGCAGGCGCTACCGTCGCGCGAGTCGAGAGGGGCGCAAGCCCGGCGTGGTCAGTCGGTTCCAGTTCCGCGTTGCCGATCAGCTGGTGCTGTCGAAGATCCGATCGGCCTTCGGCTCTCGCCTGCAGCTGGCGCTGGTCGGTGCGGCGCCGGCCGCCCGCGAGCTGCTCGAGTTCTTCGACGCCTGCGGCGTTCTGGTGCTCGAGGGCTACGGCCTGAGCGAGTCGTGTGCCGCTTCGACGCTCAACACCGTGGACGCCGTGCGCTTCGGCTCGGTCGGTAAGCCACTTCCCGGGACCGAGGTGTCGATCGCTCCCGATGGCGAGGTTCTGCTTCGCGGGCCCCACGTGTTCAGTGGCTACTACCAGGACGCGGAGGCGACCCAAGCGGTGTTGACCCCAGACGGTTGGCTCCGCACCGGAGACCTCGGCGCGATCGATGACGACGGCTTCCTGGCCATCACCGGGCGCAAGAAGGACCTGATCATCACCTCGAGCGGCAAGAACATCACCCCGGTCAACATCGAGAGCGAGTTGCGCGATCGCCGCTTCATCACCGAGGCGGTGGTGTACGGCGACAATCGCCCGTACCTGGTCGCCCTGCTCACGCTCGACCGGGACGAGTCCATCAAGCTTGCGGAGAGCCTGGGCCTCGACGCCAATCCGGCCTCGATCGCTGCCGACCCGGCGGTGCGCGCGCGGATTCAGAAGGAGATCGATGCCGTCAACCGAAACCTGGCGCGGATCGAGCAGATCAAGCGCTTCGCGATCCTCGATCACGATCTGTCCCAGGCCGACGGCGAGCTCACGCCGACGCTGAAGGTGAAGCGCGGTTTCGTCTATGAGAAATACGCCGAAGTGTTCGCCGGCCTGTACAGCGGTGGGGGTAAGTCATGAGCTCGCGCTTCTCCGGTGCCGACGCGGCGTGGCTGCACATGGACCGGCCGACCAACCTGATGGTCATCAACACGGTCCTGCTGTTCGATGAGCCCGTGGATTGGAACCGGGTGAAGCAGATCACCCAGGAGCGTCTCGTCGACCGCTACCCCAAGTTCCGACAGCGAGTCGTGGAGAGCCGCCTGCCGCTGCAGGCCCCGAAGTGGGAGGACGATCCCGACTTCTCGCTCGAGCATCACATGCATCATCTCGCGCTTCCCGCCCCGGGTGACATCGCGGCGCTCCAGGAGCTGGTCGGCGATCTGATGACGATGCCACTGGACCGCGCGCGCCCGCTGTGGCACATGTACGTGATCGACGGCTTCGGCGATGGAGCGGCGATGCTCACGCGGATGCATCACTGCATCGCGGACGGCATCGCCCTTGCCCGGGTGATGTTGTCACTGGCCGACGGAGGCACCGACGGCCAGATCGAGGCGGACGACGTCGGCGAAGATGGGGAAGCGGGTGGTTCGCTGCGCGGGGTCGTTTCGGGCGCGACCCACCTCGCCACCACGGCAGGATCGGCTGCGGCCAAGCAGGTCGGGTCGATCGCGCGCTCGCCCACCCATGCACCGCGCATCGCCGGCGCCGTCGCGCGCGATGCGGGCACTGCGATGCGGCTTCTGCTGACACCGGCGGATGCGGCCACGGCGCTGAAGGGCGAGCCGGGAGTCAGCCGTCGAGTTGCCTGGTCGAAGCCCATGTCGCTGCCCCTCATCAAGAAGATCGGCCACACCCACGATGCGACCGTCAACGACGTGCTGCTGGCTGCCGTGAGCGGCGCCCTGCGCCATTACCTCCAGGACCACGATAGCCCGGTCGGCGAGATCCAGGCCATGGTGCCGTTCAATCTCCGGCCCCTGGACAAGCCGCTGCCCCGCAGGCTGGGCAACAAGTTCGGGCTGGTCTTCCTGCCCCTGCCCGTGAGGACCAGCGGCTCATACCGGCGCTTGGTCGAGGTTCACCATCGCATGCAGCGGATCAAGAACGGCCGCGATGGACCCGTCTCCTACGGCCTGCTCGGCCTGACTGGGCTCACGCCGGAGCCCGTCGAACGGCGCATCATCGACCTCTTCACGGCCAAGGGGACAGCCGTGATGACGAATGTTCCGGGCCCCCGTGAACCCGTGTACGTGGCCGGGACTCCGGTCCGCGCCGTGCTCGTGTGGGCGCCCACGTCCGGACGCATCGGCATGAGCGTCAGCATCTTCAGTTACCGCGATGAGGTCACGGTCGGCCTGATGGTCGACGCCGCCCTGATCCCCGACCCTGAGCACATCATCGACCAGCTTGAACGCGAGCTGGACGTGCTGGCCGAGCTTCCCGCCAAGCGGCGGGGTCATGCCCGGCGCCGTCCCCGTCGATCGCGCGCGAAGTCGACCACCGCTCGATCCAAGACCGAGGAGCATTCCCATGTCTAAGAAATCTGTTTCGATCGCGGGCGCGTGCACGCTGGTGCTTGTACTCGCCGCGGTCGCTGTGGCGGCCGCATTCACCCAGCACGCCACCGTGGCCTTCACGACCACGAAGGCGGGCAAGTCGACCGGTATCACCGCCGACATCCACTCCACCTTCGACCGGAGCAAGCCCCCGAAGGCGGCCAAGCTCTTGACGCTGACGTTCCCCGCGGGGACCAAGTTCAACCTCAACCGCGTGAAGGCGTGCACGAGGTCTGACAAGCAGCTGATGGGCGGAAAGTCGTGTCCGTCGGCGAGCCAGATCGGAAGCGGATCGGCCGTCGCCAGTCCCTACCCGCTGCCCGACGTCAATGCCAAGGTCAAGGCGTTTGCCGCCGGCAAGAACAGGATGATTCTGCTCATCACCGTGACCAAACCGGTCAAGCAGGTCGTCGTCATTCACGAGACGACGTCTGGCGCGGCGCTGAAGGTGCCGGTGCCAACTCCCAAGGTGGCGGGCTTCAAGGTCGTGCTGATCGGCCTCAAGCTGAAGGTGCCGGCGCGCGGCAGCGGCAGCAAGGCGCTGATCACGGCCGGCCGGTGTGTCGCCAAGCAGTTCGTGTTCAATGCTCGCTTCGTGTATACGGACGGAAGCAAGGCCGACGTCAAGAGCACCTCACCGTGTAGCTGAGGCGGCAGCGGGCTGATCGAGCCATGAACAGCAAGCGCGTCCCAGCACCCCGCGTCCACGTCGAACCGTGGCCGGCCGGGGGCTGGGTCGTGAGGCTGGGCACCACGCCGATCTCTCGCCATGACACCGAGGAGGAGGCGGTTGACCGAGCCGGGGCGTACCGGCGCGGCCTTGAGCGCGAGGTCTTCGAGGGCGTTGAGACTGCCTCGGGTGCACCCTGACGCGAGCCGTCGGACGAGGTTCTGACCGTTGCGCGGTCGGCTCGCCTCGGGGTCCGGCTCAGGCGGCCGACCGGGTACCGGCTCAGGCGGCTGGCCGCGGGACGGCGATGACCGGGCAGGCGGCGTCGTGGAGAACCGTCTCGCCGGTGCTCCCGAGCAGCACACGCTCGGCCGGGCCCCAATGCCTTGACCCGATGACGAGCAGATCCACCTCGCCCGAGAGGTCGAGCAGCGCGTTGCCTGGCCGGCCGCGCATGACCTCGGTGTGCGTCTCCACGCCGGCGTACCCGGACGCCGCGTCGCCAAGCTTGGCCTCGAGCCGCCCGACTTCTTCGACGATGCTTTCCTCCCAGATCGGGGAGTGGGCGCCACCGCCGGCCAGCGACGAGAAACCAAGCGGGGGCAGACGATCGTCGACCACCCCCCGGAGGTGCAACTCGGCACCCGCCGCGTCCGCGAGCGACCCGGCCAGGGCGAGGGCGACCTCGGCCTCGGGGCTAGCGTCATATCCCACCCCAATGCGTCCCAGCGGCACCGAAGCCAACTCGTGCAGTCCACGCGGCGCGACGGCCAGGGCGCATTCGAAGTGGCACAGAAGCTGGCGGACGCGCTTGCCGATTCGAACGTGCCCCGTGGGAGCGTGCCGGCTCGAGCCGAGAACCAACAGGTCGCGGTTCTCGCGCCGGACGACGCGATGCAGCGCCCGTGCGACCGAGCCGTCGGTTTCCACGGCGATGCGCGCGTTGGGGGAGATCGCGTCGCGTACCTCGATCAGCGTGCCGCGAGCCTGCTCCTCGAGCCCGCTCCAGTTCATGCCCGACGGCAAAACAACCAGTGGGTCAGGATGGACCGCCACCAACAGGACCTCGGCCTCAGTCGCTCGGGCGATTGCTGCGCCCAGGGCGGCGGCGTCCCGCCCCTCCGGGTAGCCGTCGATCCCGACGCCGATGAGGCTGACGGCCGGCGCTTGCGTACTCATGCCGCAACCCCGACCGAATCGGTCGGCGACTCAGGGTGAGAGCCCCGGGAGTCGAGCTCAGACGCCGACATCAGATTCGAAGCGATCATCGGTTCCTCTTTCCCAGATTACGGACTAAACGTAGCCTGTCATTGCCCCGGCCCGGCATCATCCGGGGCGGCGATCAGTCAGTTTGCGGCAAAGTACCGAGCCGCCGCTGGTGTTTCTGGGGACCCACTGATATGGGCTCCACTAATCCTCGGGCGAGGTGGGGGGCTCGGAGCCGTTGGGCGATGTCATGGCGGCCGCCGGGATCACGAGCACAGGTCGATCGGCGACGCTGAGGAGCTCGAGCGACACGCTTCCGAGCCAGGCGCGGAGACCCCCGAGGCCCCGGGCGCCAACGACGATCTCATCAGCGCCACGCCGCCGGGCGACGTCGACGATCGCGCGCGCCGGAGAGCCGGCCACCAGTTCTGTCTCGTAATCGGTGTCGAGCAGTTCGTCGTTGCCGGTCAGCGGGAGCGCATCGAGCAGCGCCCGGCCGTGATCGCGACGCTCCCCCAGCAGGCGGTCGAAGCTGGGCAAGTGACGGAAGTCCAGGGCTGGCTCGAAGGCATGCACCACGACGACCCGTCCTTTACGTCCCGCTCGCCGAGCAGCCGCGGACACGGCGGCCCGCGACGGCTCCGACCCGTCATAACCGACCACGATCAGCGGGCTGGCGTTGGAGGGAGTCATTGCCGTGCCCTTGTCACCCGGCGGGGATGCGGTCGGGGGCGAGGCAGCCGTGGTGGTAATAGGTGGCGCCTCCCGGTTCGCCACCGTCGTGTCTGAGCACGAGGAGCGAGGTGGAGTGAATGGAGCCGTCGGAAAGCTCGAGCCACATGGGCTCGTACACGCCAATGCGATCGCCGCAGGTCGCGCAGACTGAACGAGGACTCGACGTGTTGCTTTCTTGCCTCACCCTGATCTGGTGCATGCCTTTGGACACTGACTGCAGACTTCGGCACCGGCGAGAACGCTAGAGTGGCGTCGGGTCCGGGCGATCCGGGGTTTGCCGCAGAGTTGCCCCGGCGAACTACGCGCACGCGGGCAGCTGTGCGACATCTAGCCGCGCAACGCGCGTAGCGCGTTCAGTATCACGGCCAGATCGATCGCCTCCTGGAACAGCGCGCCGGCCACCGGCGGGAGATAGCCGGCGGCCGCGACCACCATCGCGACAAGACTCAAACCCATTCCGGCAAGAACGCTTTGACGAGCGATGGGACAGTGCGCGGCGGCCGGCGTGCAGGGCATCGGCGACGCGGTCGACCCGGTCGACGGTGATCACGGCATCGGCCGTCTCCGAGGAGACCGTGGCACCCCCTGCGCCCATGGCAATGCCGACGTCGGCGATCGCGAGTGCGGGGGCGTCGTTGATGCCGTCACCCACCATGATCACCGTCTTCAGTTGACGATCATCGGCCACGCGGCGAACGACGTCGAGCTTGTCTTCGGCCGACAGCTCGGCATAGACACGGTCCACGCCCAGTTCTGCCCCGACCTGCTCGGCGACAGCACGCCGGTCTCCGGACAGGATTGCCACGTGTCGGACGCCCTCGGCACGCAGGCGCGGCACGAGCTGGCTCGCGTCGCTGCGAAGCTCGTCCGCGACGACGATCACGCCGGCAACATGGCCGTCGATGGCCACGAGGACGTGCGCCTGTCCTAACCCGCTCTTCAGCGTCGCGGTCATCGATCGGACCTCCGGGGCGGGAATGCCCAGCTCCTCCATGAAGGCGCGACTTCCGACCGCCACGCGATGTCCTTCGAGTGAGCCCGCTATTCCCTGGCCCGGCTGTTCGCGCACGTCCTCTGGGAGGGTGAGCCCATTCCCGGCCGACGTGGCCGCCGTCACCAGCGCATGCCCGATGACGTGAGCCGACAGGCGATCGACCGACGCCGCCAGTCGTAGGAGTTCGTCCCCATCCCACGGTCCGAGGCTGATGATCTCGTGCACGACTGGAGTGCCCACGGTCAGCGTTCCCGTCTTGTCGAACAGAACCGTGCGGGCGTCGCCCACGGCCTCGATTGTCTGCGCGCCCTTCACGATCACGCCGCTCCGGGCGGCGCGCGAGACGCCGGAGACGAGAGCGATAGGCGCAGCCAGGATCAACGGACAGGGCGTCGCCACCACCACCACCGCCAGCCCCCGCACCGGGTCGCCGCTCAACCCCCAGGCCAGGCCTGCCAACAGCAGCGTGGCGGGCAGGAAGAAGCCGGCGTACCGATCGGCCATGCGCATGAACGGCGCCCGCTGCGTCTGGGCGCGCTCGACGAGCCGAACGAGTGCGGCATAGGCGCCCTCACTCGCCGGGCGCTCCGCCCGAACCTCGAGCGGCCTTCCGGCGTTGGACGAGCCGCTGAGGACGGGCATGCCGCGTGCGACGTTCTCCGGTAGCGGCTCTCCGCTGAGTGCGCTCGTGTCGATGATCGCCTCGCGGCTGAGCACCGTGCCGTCCACCGGGACGACCTCGCCGGTCCTCACCAGCACGACATCACCGACGTGAACCTGTTCGATCGGCACCTCCTCGAGTCGGTTGCCGGTCCGCAGCTGGGCCACCTTGGGGGCACGCTGAATCAGCGAGGTCAACTCACGCCGCGCGCGGCTCGACGCGGCGGCCTCCAGCGCGGAACCGCCGGCGAACATGAGTCCGACCACAGCACCGGCGAGCTCCTGTCCCAGCGCCAGCGCCCCGACCATGGCGACCAGGGCGATCGCGTCCACCCCCAGACTGCGCTCTACGATCACCGAGCGTCCGACCTCGAAGGCCAGGTCGGCCGAGAGCACCGCGACCGCCGCGCCCCACACCGCATCCCCGGCGGTCCCGGCGCCAAGCAGATGGAGCAGACCGCCAACGGCGAGGGAGGCGGCGGCGAACGCCGCCAGGATCTGTGCGTGGTGCTCGCGCAGCCAGGTCAAACTCGCGCCGGACCCACTGTTCACGTCATGTCTGGGCAGAGCTCGTCGTCTGGGAAGCCTGTGCGGCCTGTGCGGCGAACTCCTCGCCCCACCTGTGAGCACGATCCATTCCTTCCTGTGCGTCGGGACTCGCATCCGCTCGGGGCGATGGCCCGTCCACGATCTGATCCTGGATCTCGCCGATGCGGTACCGGCATCGGGCCTCTGTTCTCGTCACGTTGTCTTCGCCGCCACAATCTATGCCCAGACGACGCGCGAAGAATCGGGGTCAACGCCCGGTCTCGGTGCGTAGTTCTCCGTAACGAGGGCGGGGCACCTCGGACATCCGGACCCCGAGCGCGGTGATCATCACCGACGCCGTCGATGATCTGCCCGGTAGCCTGCCGACTATGACGGGAGATTCACCGATCACTGACTCGCCCGCCCTGAAGGGCAGGACCGTGGGCGAGATCATGAGTTTGGGCGTGATCACCGCTCGGCGTGACGAGACGCTCTCGGCGATGGCAACGCTGATGGCAACACACGGCATCCATGCTCTGGTGGTCTCACCGCTTCACGGCGGAACTCCGCTCCTTGTCAGCGACGTCGAACTGGTGCGGAGCGCCGTCACCGCTGGGCCCATGGGGCAGGCGACAGCAGGGGACCTGGCGCGCGAGCCGGCAGCCATGCTGTCCGCGACGGCCACTGTGGCCGAGGCGGTGGAGATGATGGCCATCCGCTACCTCACTCATCTCGTCGCCACCGACCCTGGCTCGGGGGATCTTGCCGGCATCGTGTCGAGCCTCGATGTCGCGGCCGTCGTCGCGGGCTTCGAGCGTCGGCTGGAGCGGATGCCCCGGCCCGCACTGGCGCGCCGATCACGCACGGCACCGACGCTGGCCACGACGAAGGTCGCCGACGTGATGCATCCTGGGATCGTCGCCTGCACGCCGGATACGCCAGTGGCCACGGTGGCGCGCATCATGGTCGTGCATCGCGTGCACTGTGTGGCGGTGGTGGGTATCGACAGTGCCGAGGGGCGCGGGCAGCACTTCGCCTGGGGCCTGATCGCGGACATTGACCTGGTGATCGCGCTGCATCGGGACCCGCCCTCGGCGGCGGCGGTGAGAATCGCCAGCGGTAGGCCGCCAGCGGTGGCGGAGGGCGATTCCGTGCAGCGGGCTGCTGAGCTGATGCTCGACCACGACACCAGGCATCTGGTGACGGTCGACGGCAAGGGCCTTCCATCCGGAATCGTGTCCACCCTCGACGTGCTCTCCATCCTGCCGACCGACGGTTAGACGGAATCGAGCTCCCGGGCTTGTCCGGCTCGGCACGGATGGGTTGCACTCGGGTTGCAGCGCCCCGCAACCCGAGTGCGGAACAACCGCGTTACAGCTGGAACACGATCCTCGCCGTGACCGCTCCGGCCTCGACGTCCCTGATCGACTGGTTAACGTCCTCGAGCGCGCGGATCTCACGCGTCACGTGCGTCTTGCCCGCGGCGTGGAGGGCGAACACCTCACGCAGGTCCAAGCGGGTGCCGACGATAGAGCCGATGATCGTGATCCCGTTCAAGACGGTCTCGAAGATCGGCAGATGAACCTCGTTGTCCGCCGGCAGGGCGACGAACACCAGCTTGCCTCCGCGGCGAAGCGAGCCGTACGCCTGCTCGAACGCGCGCGGAGAGACAGCCAGCGCGATGGCCTGATTGGCTCCACCGAGCGCCTGGATTGCCTCGATCGGGTCCTGCTCCGTGGCGTTGACCGTGAACTCGGCGCCGAGCTCGCGGGCCAACTCGAGCTTCTCGTCGATCAAATCCACGGCGACGACGCGGCCGCCCGCGATGGCGGCGTACTGGATCGCCATGTGGCCAAGTCCGCCGACGCCGAACACGGCGACGAGGTCGGAAGACCGGGTGCCCGCGACCTTCACGGCCTTATACGTCGTGACGCCGGCGCAGGTGAGTGGCGCGGCGTCCAGCGGGTCGATGCCGTCCGGGACCTTGACGACGTAGTGGGCGTAAGCGATGGCGTATTCGCCGAAGGCGCCGTCGATCGAGTAACCCATGTTCTTCTGCTCCAGGCACAGCGTCTCCCACCCCGACACGCAGTAGTCGCAGACGCCGCACGCGTAGCCAAGCCACGGCATCGCGACTCGATCCCCGAGCACGACCTCGGTGACGCCCGGTCCAAGCTCGACCACGCGCCCCACGCCCTCGTGGCCGGGAACGAACGGTGGCGTCGGCTTCACCGGCCAGTCGCCGTTCGCGGCGTGGATGTCCGTATGGCAGAGTCCGGACGCCTCTACCTTGACGCGAATCTGCCCAGTCTCCAGCTCCTTCGCCGGGACCTGGTCGACGGTCAGCGGCTCGTGAAACTTGTGGACGACCGCGGCGCGGTAGGTGGTGGGAGGCGTCTCGACGCCAGTCGGTTGGGGCGTTGTGGTTGCCACGTCGTAGCTCCCTTGATCTGGATTTGTGGGATCGCCGGCGCCGGCGGTAGGCGCCGTGGGTTTGCGGGGTCGGAGGGTGCAGACCCGGCGGGCGAGGCTAGAAACCTACGGGCGCGAGCTAACCGGTTCATCCGGGCGCAGACGCTGACTTTTTCGGATAACTACGGAAGGGGTCAGTTCCGTAGTTCCTACGGTCACGTCACCTTAGGAATCGGGCAGCAGCCCAAGGTCCCGGGGAGCCCTGCGCCCTGTTGCGCCCGCAGACTCGTGCCGCCGAGCAGTGCCTGCTCCTGGCGTGAGCGCTATCTGCTGTACGTCACGAAGTGAACGCCGGAGACACCCTCGAGCGAGAAGCCTTCTGCCGCCCCGGGTGACACGTCGATCAGGAACGGCGGCCTACCTAGGCTTTCATACTGCTGGCCGTCCATGTAGAACGGCGCCCCGCCGATCTCGCCCAGCCGCACGTCGTACGGGCCGAGCGGAAGCTCGCCGTCCTTTAGGCACATCGGCGCGCCGCCGTCGCAGCAGCCCGCTGACTGGAAGAACATCAGCGGGCCATGGGCGGCCTCGAGGTCGTGAATGACCTCGAGCGCCGCCCTCGTGGCTCGGATCGTGCCCGCTGTGTCGCGACCCACGTCTGGCACGGAATCAGAAGAACCCGAGCGGGTTGGGGTCGTAGCTGACCAGCAGGCACTTGGTCTGCGTGTAGTGGTCGAGCATCATCCGGTGGTTTTCCCGGCCGACGCCCGAGACCTTGTAGCCGCCGAATGCCGCGTGCGCCGGGTACTGGTGGTAGCAGTTGGTCCACACGCGCCCGGCCTGGATCGCCCGGCCCATGCGGAATGCTCGGCTGCCGTCGCGCGTCCAGACGCCGGCGCCGAGCCCGTACAGGGTGTCGTTGGCGATCTCGAGCGCCTCGGCCTCATCCTTGAACGTGGTGACCGCTAGCACGGGCCCGAAGATCTCCTCTTGGAAGACCCGCATCTTGTTGTGGCCCTTCAGGACTGTGGGCTGGAAGTAGTAGCCGCCGGAGAGTCGGCCGTTGAGGTTCGGCCGATGGCCACCGATCAGGACCTCGGCGCCCTCATTGATCCCGATTGCCACGTAGCTCTCGATCTTCTCGAGCTGAGAAGCCGACACCTGCGCGCCGATCATCGTTTCGCGCTCGAGCGGGTCGCCCTGCTTGATCTTGGCAATCCGCTCCAGGCAGCGCTCCATGAACTCGTCGTAGATCGACTCCTGGACCAGCGCGCGGGACGGGCACGTGCACACCTCACCCTTGTTGAAGGCGTACAGCACGAGCCCCTCGACCGCCTTGTCGAGGAACGCGTCGTCAGCCGCCATGACATCCTCGAAGAAGACGTTCGGTGACTTGCCGCCCAGCTCGGTCGTCGACGGGATGATGTTCTGTGCCGCATAGGACATGATCAGCCGCCCGGTCACCGTCTCTCCGGTGAACCCGATCTTGGCGATGCGCTTGTTCGAAGCCAGCGCCTTGCCGATCTCCGCACCCGGACCGTTGACGACGTTGATGACGCCCGGCGGGACGATGTCGGCGAGCACCTCCATCATCTTGAGGATCGACCATGGCGTCGGACTCGCGGGCTTGATCACCGTGCAGTTGCCTGCGGCGAGCGCTGGCGCAAGCTTCCACGCCGCCATCAGCAACGGGAAATTGAACGGGATGATCTGCCCGACCACGCCGAGCGGCTCATGGAAGTGGTAGGCGTAGGTTTGCTCGTCGATCTCAGAGATCCGCCCCTCCTCGGAGCGGACGGCGCCGGCGAAGTAGCGCAGGTGATCGGCCGACAGGGGGACGTCTGCCGCCAGCGTCTCGCGCACCGGCTTGCCGTTCTCGTAGCTCTCGGCCACCGCCAGCATCTCGAGGTTCTCGTCGATCGCGTCCGCCATCGCATTCAGAACGGCAGCGCGCTCCGCTGGAGAGCGACGGCCCCACTCATCCTTCGCCGCATGCGCGGCGTCGAGCGCCAACTCGATGTCCTGAGGTCCCGAGTGAGCGATCTCGCAGAACGCCTCGCCCGTCGAGGGCGTCGCATTCTCCCGATATTCGCCGGTGGTCGGCGCGACCCAGTCGCCGCCGATGAAGTTGTCGTAGCGATCCTTGACCTCGACCGGACTGCCGGACTCACCAGGCGGCGCAAACGCCGCTGACTCTAGCGTTGACACGGGAAACCTCACTTTTGGGGAGAAAACGAGTTAGCGAACTCCAGCACCGAGGCGCCCGCCTGACATCCGCCGAGACTGCGTAACGCGCTACGGGAAAACCCGGACCGGGGACACGACGCCCGGCAGCGGGAGGCGGTCGCGTGTTCCTTGCACCCGCCGTGCGGTTGCGGATGAACCGAAGGGCGTCCCCGGTCCGGCACGACGAACCGGGGGGAACCACCCGCGTGTAGACGCGCGGTAAGCCGCGATCAGGTTCGGGGTCATTCCGGAGGCGCCCCGGCGATCGCGGACCTACGCTGCCTCTGGATCGATTGACCGATGAGGAGAGGAACCCAGAAATGCTCGCCACAGAAGAAACGACCATCGCAGCCACTCCCCAGGCGACAGCTATGGTGAGGCGGCTCGCGCGCAAGCACGGACCGCTGGCCATCTTCCAGTCGGGCGGGTGCTGCGACGGCTCGTTGCCGCTGTGTCTGCTCGCGAGCGAGATGTCGCCCGGCCCCAACGATCTGCTCCTGGGGGACGTCGGCGGCACCCCGTTCTACATCGACGCAGAGCAGTACGAGCGCTGGGGCGAGCCTGAGTTCCTCCTCGATGTCGCCGGCGGAGCACCCGAGGGTTTCTCCCTCGGTGAGCCCAACGCGCACTTCGTGAGCGGCCCGCGCTCCGGCTGGGCTTGCGAGGCCGTCGCCGCCTAGCCAGATGAACGGTGATTGGGTCCCGCACTGGGCGGGCCGTGAGGGCTAAGCTGTAGCACGTCCAAGTTGGAAACCCACTCGAGCCATACCCACCGGGGTTCGTTGCCTGGAGCTGAGGAGGCGGATCGACACCTGGCCGACCTCGGCCAGAGCATCGTGCGGGAGCTCGACCCGGAGATCGTCCTGGACCGGATCCTCGCCGAAGCACGTCGGTTGACCGGCGCCCGATACGTGGCACTCGGTGTCCTGGACTCGGATCGCACGCGACTCGAGCGGTTTCTCACCGCCGGCATCGACTCGGCCACCCACCAGCGGATAGGGCAGCTGCCGCGCGGCAGAGGCGTGCTCGGCGTGCTGATCGAGGAGCCCCGCCCCCTGCGCCTGCGCGACGTCAGCGAGCATCCTCAGAGCTACGGATTCCCCGCGGGCCATCCCGACATGCGAACGTTCCTGGGAGTCCCGATCCTGATCCGTGGAGCAGCTTGGGGAAACCTGTATCTGGCCGAGAAGGAAGACGGCAAGGATTTCGACCAGGAGGACGAGGACGCGGCCATCATGCTCTCGCAATGGGCGGCGATAGCTATCGAGAACGCGCGCGTGCACGAGGAAAGCGAGCAGCGCCGCCGGCAGCTCGAAGACGCCGTCCGGGCGCTCGAGGCATCTCTCGACATTGCCGCGGCAATCGGCAGCGTTGCCGACCTCGATCGTTTGCTCGAGCTGATCGCTAAACGCGGCCGCGCGCTGATCGACGCTCAGTACCTCTTGATCACGGTCAGAGACGGGGACGACCTCGTCGTGCTGGCCAGCGCTGGGAAGCGCTCAGACGCCTACGGCCGTAGGTTGTCAATCGCCGGATCGACGCTTGGGCAGGTGCTGAGGCTGGGCCGCTGCAAGCGGATCAGCAACGCTCGACGGGAGCTGCAGATCCCGTCGGCGCAGCTTGGGATTACCGAGGCGCATTCCGCGCTGCTCGTGCCGATGCTTCACCGGGGAACAACGATCGGGGTGCTGGCAGCGTTCGATCACGGCAAGGCAGGCAGTGCGTTTTCCGACGAGGACGAGCGGACGCTCAAGGCGTTCGCACAGTCGGCAGCGAACGCGGTCGCGATCAAGAACAGCGTCGAGGCTGACCGCCTGCGAACGGCGATCGCCGCCGCTGACGCCGAACGAATGCGCTGGGCCCGCGAGCTGCACGACGAGACCCTGCAGGCGCTGGGTGGCCTGCGGGTGCTGCTTGCCTCGACCGTGGGCAGGGGCGATGCGGAGAAGAAGGATTTGGCAATCCGTCAGGCGATGGATGACATCGATCTGGAAATCGCAAACCTGCGGCAGATCATCACGGACCTGAGGCCCTCGCTGCTCGATGACCTCGGGCTGCTCTCCGCGATCGAGGCGCTGTTGGACCGACATTCCGACGATGGGCTTCAGATCGATCGCGACCTTGCGCTTATCGGCGCAGATCATCGGAGTATCGATCTGCCGCCGGAGCTTGAGACGACCGTTTACCGGCTCGTGCAGGAAGCGCTCACGAACGTGATCAAGCACTCCCAAGCTTCCCACGTACAGGTATCGCTGGGTCTCGATGATGGTGGCGTGATCGTCGAGGTGAAGGACGACGGCAAGGGATTCGACGTGAGCCAGCCGTCCGAGGCCTTCGGGCTCGCCGGCATGCGCGAGCGGGTCAGCCTCGCCGGCGGCAGATTGTCAGTCGACTCGGGCGAGCACGGGACGGTCGTCGGCGCTCAGCTTCCACTGCGCGGGGGCGACGCCATGTGGATAAGCCGCGATGCTTCTGCGGCCGGCTACTGAATACGAGCGGCCAAGCTGGTGCGACAGTCGTTGGGCCCAGGCTAGGGCGGCCGGGGGGAGGCCGATTGACGTCGCCACGAATAACATGCGACCACTGCACCGACGTGATCGGGGTATATGAGGCGGCGATCGTGGTAACGGACGGCAAGGCGCGAAAATCGTCACGAGCGGCGGAACCATCGATCGGCTCCGCCCCCGGCGAGCGATACCACGAGGCCTGCTATGCCGAACTCTCTGCTCCTCTCGCGCGGGCCAACACCTGAGGCTTCGGCTGGGGCTGGCGGCCGGGAAGCGCTGCGGCTGCGGCCAGCACGTAACGTACCGGTTGCTTCAGTGCAATGCGCCGCGAACGCCGGCGCCTACATTCCATGGTGAACGTCATGACAGAACCCAGCAATTCAAGCTCCAACCGAGTCGTAATCGTGGGCGGTGGTGTCGCCGGGCTCGAGGCGCTGCTCGCGCTCAGAGCCTTGCTCAGCGACGAGGTCGCGCTGACGCTCGTCGAGCAACACGAATGGTTTACGGATCGACCCATGACGGTGGCCGAGCCGTTTCATCTGGCATCGGCGGCCCGGCATTCGCTGTCGGAGATCGCCGCCGAGCTCGCCACCGAGTTCGTGCCGGCAACCGTCACGGCGTTGGACGCCGCGAACCACCGGATCACATGCTCTGATGGGACAGAGGTCGCTTTCGACAAACTCATTCTTGCTCCGGGGGCTCAGGCGCGCCCTCCATTCGCCGGGGCGATCACGTTTGGACTCGAGGGGTCGGGCCAGGCGGTCAGAGCGATGCTGGATCACGTGCGCAGCGGCCAGGCGAGCAGGGTGACATTCATCGCGCCTGCCATGACCGGATGGCTCCTACCTCTGTACGAGCTTGCGCTCATGACCGCGCGTGAGCTGGCGCGGAGCAACGTGCCCGGGGTCGAGCTCCATCTGCTCACCCCAGAGAAGCGGCCGCTGGAGCTCTTCGGTGCTCGGGCCAGCCAGAGCGTCGGCCGCTTGCTGGCCGCGGCGGGGATCGAGTTCGTGCATGCATCGTTCGCGGAGGCCGATGGTGGTGGTCTGATCTACGGTGCGCTCGGTGAACCGAACGCCGACTACGTTGTCACCCTGCCGCTTCTGAGCGGTCCGGCGCTGACCGGCGTACCCACGACGCCGCCGCGCGGGTTCATTCCGGTCGACGAGTACGGACGCGTGTCGGGACTCACCGACGTGTATGCCGCCGGCGACGCCGTCGACTTCACCGTCAAACAAGGCGGAATCGCCGCGCAACAGGCCGACGCCGTAGCAGAGCATGTCGCTGCGGCTTATGGCGCGTCGGTTGAACCGGCACCGTTTCGGCCGGTGCTCCGGGGTATGGTGTTCACCGGGGACGAGCCGCAATTCATGCGCTCGGACGCTCCCAGCGCCTGGTACCCGCTGTGGTGGCCGCCGACGAAGGTCGCCGGCCGCTACCTGGCCCCCTACCTATGGGGACGCAGCGATGAGGAAGGCTTCGTCGGCCACCCGGAGCAGTTCGTCGAGGTCGACATCCCGCTCACCGCGGCCAGCCTGCCCGGCTGATCTTCATCTGCGTCCGCGTCCGAACCCAAACGAAGGAGACGCCCAATGTCGAGTCACGGAAGCTACCTACTGCCACATTTGAACCACGGGACCGTGGCCGACGCCATGCATCCGGGGATCCTCTCCTGCGGCGCGGATACATCACTGACAGAGGTGGCCCGCATGATGAGCACGCACCACGTTCACTGCGTGGTGGTGAGGGCTGACAAGGCCGACCCCGACGACGAATCCCCTGTCCTTGGGATCGTCTCCGACTTCGACGTGCTGAGGGCGGGCATCCAAGCCGACGGCCCGGACACCGCTGCGGAGCTGGCGCGCCAGCCGATCATCAAACTCGAGACGACGGCTCCGCTGCGCGATGCAGCCGAGCTGATGGTCAAGGAGAGCGCCAGTCACGTCGTGGCGGTCAACCCGCAGACCAAGCGCCCGGTCGGGATCCTCTCGACGCTCGATATCGCCGGGGTCCTGGGCTGGGGTGAGATGTGACGCGCTCCCTCGCTCCTGCTTGCGGCCAGTGCAACGTCCCGAAAATCACCTGCGCCCTCGCGGCGCCTGGCTGTCAGGCGCCGGCCAGCCGCCGAAGCTCGTCGATGCCCCGCTCGATTCCACCGACGAGGACTGCCAGATCACGAGTGGAGGCCCGGTCCGCGCACAGGCCGAAGGTGAGGAGCCCGTCATAGGAGAAGACGGCGATCCCGACGGTATGCGCCGCGGCGAGCGGCACGAACGGGAGCACCTCGCGCAGGCGCGCGCCCAGCGCATACAACGGTTGCTGGGGGCCGGGGACGTTGGTGATGGTCACGTTGAACAGGCGGGTGGCGTAGGCGGACCGCGCCAACGCTGCGTGCAGGACCGGCGGCGCCAATGCGGCCAGCTCGACGAACGTGTCAGCGCCGGCTGGAACGGCCGAGTTCTTGAGCCGCTTGGTGGCGCCGGCAATGCGACCGAAGCGGACCTGCGCCACCGGCTCGGCAACCGGAAGCTCGACGAACAGCGAACTGACCTTGTTGCCGAGCGCCAGACGCTCAGACGCAGCGCGGAGATTGACCGGGACCATCGCGCGCAGCCCCTGCTCCGGTAGGCGTTCACCGCGGGCGAGGAGCAGCTCTCGCAGACCGGTCGTGCAGGCGGCCAGCACGGCGTCATTGACCGATCCTCCGAGTTCGTGGGCGATCTGCTTGAGCTCGGCCAGCGCAACCCGCACCGCCGCGAACCGCCGTCCCTGGCCGATCGGCACGTTGAGTGACGTGCGTGGCGCCCCGACGATCTCGTCTCGGACCAGCAGTTCCGCCAGGCCTCGCGAACGCGCCAGCGCCTCGCTGGGGTGAGTCGCAGCGTGGAGCGCACCCCGCGTCGCGTGCACTCCGGCCGTGGTCGCCTGTACCAGTGGCTGAGGAGCACGCGTGACCACTGACTGCCACGTGGTCTGTCCTCTGGTATCTGAATGGACGTCGAGCCGAACCTCGGGAGCGGTCCACGGCCGAGGCTCAAGTTCAAAGGTCGCCTCCAGCACATCGACCGAGCCGACGCCATCGACCAGGCAGTGATGGGTCTTGTGCACCATCGCCCAGTGGCCGTGCTCGAGCCCCTCAACGAGAGCGAGCTGCCAGAGCGGACGGGCCCGGTCGAGCGGGTGCGAGAGGAACTCGGCCATCCACTCCCACATTTCTGTGTCCCCGCCGGGATCGGGCAGCTTCGCATGGAGGACGTGATTGGCAATATCGAAGCCCTCGTCGTCGACCCACTGCGGCCACGAGAATCCGCCAACTTGCGTCGTCGACAGCCGTTGGACGTACCGCGGAAGGCTGCCCAGACTGGCGAGTACGCTCGTCCGGACATCCTCGAGTGACGGCACCTGCCCATCCGGCCGTGGATCGAAGACCATCGCACCGCCGATGCTCATCAGCGCCCCCTGATCACGCTGCTCGAGCTCCAGGAACGTTGCGTCCAGCGCTGTCAGTGTATCCGCCATCATGATCCTCTCAGCGATGGCATGGGAGGCTCCGGCGGCGCGGCCTTGATTCGCACGCGCGCGTCGAGGATCAATGTTCGGTCGGTCAAAGCGAGCACCGGGTTGAGGTCGAGCTCGGCGATTTCCGCATGGTCTTCGACGAGTCCGCTGACGCGAAGGAGCGTGTCCTTGACCGCGTCGATGTCGCTCGGCGGGGATCCGCGGTAGCCCTCAAGCAGCGGGAACGTCTTGAGCGAGCGCAGCATTTCGTCAGCGTCGAGCTCGTTTATCGGCGTGATCCGCACCGCGACGTCTTTTATCAGCTCCGCCGTGGTCCCACCGGCCCCACACGCGAGCAACGGCCCAAAGCTATGGTCGTTCACGACCCCTACGATCAATTCCACCCCCGGGCGCGCCATGGGCTGGACGATCAGACCCTCGAGCACGTGGCCGGCCCCCTGCACCACATCGCGGATTTCGGCCGCCGCTGTCGAGGACCTGTTCGGCGCCGTCGCAGTCGAGCCGCACGGCCCCCACGTCGATCTTGTGCACCAGTCCCGACGACAGGGCCTTGAGCGCGACCGGACCGCCGATCTGCGCGGCCGCGACGGCGGCCTCCTCCGCGGTTGAGACGATCCGAGTCGCGATCAGCGGTAGGCCGTAGGCCTCGAGCAAGCTCGTGACCTCAGCGGGAGCGAGCCATTCGGACCCTTCCGCGAGCGCCTGGCTGATGATTGCCGCAGCCTGCTCGGGACGTGCCCCCATAAGACCTTTCGGCGTCTGCTGCGGGCGCTCGCGCCAGCGACCGTACGAGGCGGAAAATGCGACGGCACGCGCCGCTTCCTCGGGAAACTCGTAGCCCGGCACGCGAACCTCGCCGCACTCAAGCTCCGCGGGCGGACCCTCCGCGCTCATGAATACGGCGGCAATCGGCACGCTTGACTCGGTCGCGGAGACTTCGCGTAGCGCGATGGCAACATCGACGGCGTTAGTCACCAACGGCGGCACGAAGATGGCCAGGATCGCGTCGCAAGCGTCACCGTCGATCAGGGTGCGAACCGTGCGCGTGTAGTCCTCAGCAGACGCGGTGGCCAGCATGTCGACAGGGTTGCCAACCGACGCTTCGCCAGCCAGAGCCGCCTTCAGCGACGCCTGCACCTCTGCCGATAGCTCGGGCACCTCGACCCCTTCGGCGGTGCACGCGTCGGTGCACATCACTCCCGGGCCGCCGGCATTGGTGACGATCGCGACGCGGTCGCCGCGCGGCGTTGGCTGGCTGGTGAGCAACGAGGCAACGCCGAACAACTCTCCCAGCGTGTCGGTGCGAATCACTCCGGCCTGCTTGAACAGAGCGTCGACCGTCACGTCCAGTGCAGAGAGCAGCGCGCCCGTGTGAGAGGAGGTGGCGCGCGCGCCGGCGGTCGAGCGTCCGCTCTTGACCGCCAACAGCGGCTTGCGCCGCGCGAACCGTGGCGCGACCCGGGCGAATCGCCTCGGGTCACCGAACGACTCGAGGTACAGCAGCGCGACGTCCGTTTCGGAATCCTGCTCCCAGTAGTCCAGGAAGTCGGACCCTGAGAGGTCGGCCCTGTTCCCGACCGAGACGAACGACGACAGACCGATCCCCAGCCGGCCGGCCGCTTCGATGATCGCAATGCCGAGCCCACCGCTCTGGGACATGAACGCGACCCTTCCAGCGGCGGGAGCCGTCGGCGCGAACGTGGCGTTGAGTCTCACCGATGGGGACGTGTTCAGCGCTCCCAGGCAGTTCGGGCCGACGATCCGGATTCCAGCCGCGCGGCACGCCTTCAACAGCTCACGCTGACGGATCGCTCCGGCTTCTCCGGCCTCAGCAAAGCCCGCCGAGATGACGAGCACCGCGCGCACTCCGACCGCCGCACAGTCCCGCACCACCGCCAGAACCTGCTCAGCGGGTACGGCTATCACCGCCAGCTCGACCTCTCCGGGAATTTCGCTGACGCTGCGATGGGCCGGCAGCGACTGAACCACGTCGGCCTGATCGTTGACTGCATACACGGGTCCTTCGAACCCACTCGCCATCAGGTTGTGCAGAATTTCGCCGCCGACCGTGCCGCGGCTGCGAGAGGCGCCGACAACCGCGACTGAGCGGGGCTCCAGAACGCTGCGAACGGCGGCAACCGAAGCGGTGCGCTCGCGCTCGGCGAAGCGCTCGAGCGCGTCGTCGGACAGCGACGTCGGAAATTGGACGGTGATGACATCCGGGGCCGAGCGCATGCGGAGCGGAAAGCCGCTCTCACGGAACATGGTGATCATCTGGTGGTTTCCGGGGAGCACTTCCGCGGTGAAGGTCGCAATGCCACGCTTGTGAGCGATCTCCGCCAGATGCGCGAGCAGAATCGTCGAGATCCCGCGGTTCTGCCAGGCGTCAGCCACCAGGAACGCCACCTCGGCGTGCTCCTCGTCGCAACGCACGTAGGCGGCGTGCGCGATCAGCGAGCGGGGCGTTCCGGTCTCGACCACGAGCGCAAAGCGGTCGGAGTAATCGACATCGACCGACCAGTTCGTGACCCAGTCGAGGCTCGGCATCCCGAAGAACCGAAACGCGATCGATTCGGCTGAGACGGCCTCCAGGAATGCCCGGATCGCCGGCCCGTCGTCTGCTCGGACAGGCCGTACGTGCACGGTCGAACCATTGCGCAGGACAACGTCGGCCTCACGATCGCTCGGGTATGTCGGCGCAGAAGAAGGCATCGACCTCAGTATCGGCGGCAACGCCCCGGGTGGCATCCGAAGCTTCTACTGAGGCGAAGGGGGAGCGCTCCCGGATTTCGGGCGTCGTACCGTGCGGGCGCAGGCGCCAAACACCGACGCTAGGTCGAGCGTCGAGACTGCGCCCATCGGCCGCTCGCCATTGTCGGGTTTCACAACCGCCACCGCAAGAGCGGCGAGCGCCCAGGCGTCACTCTTCGTGGGACTCCCGCCACCGCATCCAGGCCGCCTCGGCGCTGGCCGAATGGCGGTTCGGAACGATGTCCTCGTCCTCCGGCACCGCGGGCGCCTCCGTCAGGTCAGCGTCCTCGATCGGATGCCGGTCCCGCCGGGACTCGGGTTCGTTGTCGGACCGTCGCGATTGTCGCTTCTCAGGTTCCTCGGACATCTCGGTCTCCTCTCTTCACCCAGGGTGACTCTACCGCGCATCATGGCCGCGCCGGTATCCGGACAAACCCACAGCCGCTGTGCAGCTTCCCAACGATGGCGAAGGCCAGGCCTGTCTCTAGCCTGGGCGGCCATGACCAGGTCTGAGAGAACAAATCAGCCGTCTGGCCGACATGCCATTTTCTTCGGCGATCTGCGCCGGCACAACGAGTACGCCGCTCGCATCGCACGCCTGCTCGAGGCCAAACGCACACGCCACATCGAGCACGTGATTCAGTTCCAGCGTAAGCACCGGGTCCATCACGATCGCTGAAGGGAGACGCCCCCACCGTCCCGCGGTGAGGTCACGGTGGGCTTGATGGTCGACGCGACACCAGCCTCCCTCAATAAGGGGCATCGGCATCTAATACGGACCCGAATCAGTAGTGCGAACAGATGGCGTCGGCGTCGACGTCGTCAAGAATGTGAGCATGAAACGCTTTGGTGGATCTGAGTCCTGCCGGCATGTCGTGATCGCCGGCGGGGGATTCGCGGGTGTCGAGGCGTTGCTTGCGCTGTGGGAGCTCGGCAGCGAGCGCGTCCGCGTCACGCTGGTGGCGCCCGAGCCGAGGCTCTTCTATCAGCCGGCAGCGACGGCCGAGGTGTTCGAAGACGATCCGCCGCGGTGTTACGACCTGGAGGAGATCACCTCCGAACTGGGTGCCGTGTTCGTGAAGGCCCGGGTCGTATCCGTTGGCTCCCAGACGGGCTACGTCCGCCTCTCATCCGGTCCCCGACTGACGTACGACGATCTCGTGCTGGCGACCGGCGGCCGGGCAACCGCGGGCGTCGCCGGTGCGGTCATGTTCCGCGGGCAGCGCGATGTGCCCGCGCTCCGACTCCTGGTGCGCGAGATCGACCGCGAAGCGGTTCGTCGGGTCGGGTTCGCGCTCCCGGCAGGTACTTCCTGGCCTCTGCCCCTGTACGAGCTGGCGCTGCTCTTCAGCTCGCATGCGGCCGAGCATGACCTGCGCACGGAGATCACCCTTGTGACTCCGGAGCGAGCGCCGCTCGACGTGTTTGGCTCCGAGGCGTCGCGCCTGGTCGCGAGCCTGCTCGTCGAGCAGGGGATCACCTTTGTTCCTCACGCCATCCCGGACCATGTGAGCGACAACGGCTCGCTGGCGCTCCGATCCGGGACAACCGTCGGGGTGGACCGGGTGGTGGCGGTACCGCAGCTGCGCGGACGATCGATTTCGGGCGTGCCGACTGACCACGCTGGATTTGTTCCGATTGACAGCACCGGGCGTGTCCAAGACCTCCCGAACGTCTATGCGGCCGGAGACATGACCACCTTCCCCGTCAAGCAGGGAGGCCTGGCGGCTCAGCAGGCCGATGGTATTGCGGAGGCGATTCTGGCCACGGCGGGTGTCGCTGTCGTCCCGGGCCGCGTGCCGAGGATTCTCCAAGCGCGGCTGATCGGCGGAGCCGATCCGTTGTTCCTGCGGGCCGAGCTCGATGAGTTCGGCCGCGCCACTTCGGCGGCGTTCAGCGGGAGCGCTCCCAGTGAGAGCCCCATCGGCAACAAGGTCCTGGCGCGGTACCTCACGCCCTACCTCGATAAGATCGGGCCCGCAGCGCCGGTCGAGAGCTGACCCGGAAATGCCTGATGCTGCGGACTCACGAGACCGGCAGGCGGTCGTGCGAAGACGGCTGCGTCCCAGGCTGGCTGTGCCCAGGCGGCGCTACCGGCAAATACGTAGTTCTCCGCACCGCGTATGCGGATGGCGTCCGATGAGTCGCCGGCGGCGCTCAGCGAGACTCGGAGCGTGAGCTCTTGTACCTCCGACGCTCGGCCGGTGAGGCGTCTCAACCAGGCAGTTCAAGCCGCCGCAGGGGCACAGCTCCCAAGCACGCTGATCACAACGATTCCGGTTGCTCAATGCGGCCGATAGTCATTTAGGAGGAGCCATGTCTGAAGCGGTCATTGTTGACGCTATCCGGACGCCCGTGGGCCGGGCGGTGCGGGGGACGCTGCGGGACATGCGGGCTGACGACCTCGCCGCCATCCCGCTGCGCGCCCTGGTGGAACGCAACCCTGAGGTCGATTTCAAAGAGACCGTCGATGTGATGATGGGCTGTGGTTTCCCCGATCACGAGCAGGGCTACAACGTGGCCCGCAACGCGGCGTTGCTGGCCGGAATCGACCATCACGTGCCAGCGGTCACGGTGAACCGATTCTGCGCATCTTCGCTACAGACGATCCGGATGGCCTTTCACGCGATCAAGGCGGGCGAGGGCGACCAGTACCTCGCCGCCGGAGTGGAATGCGTCTCGCGGGGCGCGGGCATGACGCTCCCGGTGATGAACCCGCGGCTCGACGGCTCAGATGACGCCCCTTACAACGTGTACATCCCGATGGGCGTCACGGCGGAGAACGTGGCCGAGCGCTGCAAGGTCAGCCGCGAGAGCCAGGACGAGTGGGCGGTGATCTCCCAGGAGCGAGCCGTCGCGGCACGCGAAAGCGGCCAGTTCGACCGCGAGATCGTGGGCGTGGACATACCGGAGACCCACGACGCCGGCGGCGACGTCATTCCGGCGCATACCGTCACAAAAGATGATGGGCCTCGCGCCGGCACGACGATGGAGGGGCTGGCCAAGCTCAGGTCCGTCTTCAAGCCGGGGGGTTCGGTGACCGCCGGCAACTCTTGCCCGCTGAACGACGGCGCCGCGGCCGTGCTGGTGATGTCGGAGGAGAAGGCCCGCGAGCGCGGAGTCAAGCCGCGGGCGCGGATCGTGGCCTCTGCGGTGGCGGCCGTCCGTCCCGAGATCATGGGCCTCGCACCGATCCCGGCAATCCAGAGGGTGCTCAAGCAAGCCGGCCTGAAGATCGACGACATCGACCTGTTTGAGCTCAACGAGGCGTTCGCAGCCCAGGTGGTGCCGTGCCGTGACGAACTGGGCATCGATCCCGAGAAGCTCAACATCAACGGCGGCGCAATCGCCATCGGTCATCCCTTCGGAATGACCGGCGCGCGGATCATGACCACGCTGCTCAACAACCTCGACTCGGTGGGCGGCAGGTACGGCCTGGAGTCGATGTGCGTCGCCGGCGGGAACGGGCAGGCGATGATCGTCGAGCGGCTCAACTCGAACTGAAAGGGACGGCACAATGGCAACTGCAGGCTCTAACACTCAGACCGTTGCGCGTGATCGCGATCTCACCGGACGGGTGGCGCTGGTCACAGGAGGTACCCGCGGGATCGGCGCGGCGATCTGCCACGCCCTCGCAGCGGACGGCGCCGTCGTGGCGGCGGGCTATTCCTCGAATCAAGCCCGCGCGGACGAGCTGCGCCAGGCGGTCGAAGCCGAGGGAGGCACGCTGTCGCTGCATCAGGGCAACATCGGCGACGCCGAGGACTGCGAGCGCGTGGTCAAGGACGTGATCAACCAGCACGGCCGGCTGGACATCCTGGTCAACAACGCGGGCATCACCGTCGACAAGATGGTGATGAAGATGTCCGCGGCCGACTGGGACAAGGTGCTGACGGTCGACCTATCGGGAGCCTTCTACATGTCCAAGCCAGCGATCGTGCACATGATCGGGCGAGGCTCCGGGCGGATCATCAACATCTCGTCGGTCAGCGGCGAGACGGGCAATCCCGGCCAGGTGAACTACACGGCCGCGAAGTCGGGGATGTTCGGACTGACCAAGACGCTGGCGCGCGAGGCGGCGATTTCGCTTCGACTGGCCGGAAAACTGGAGAAAGGGATCGGCGTCACGGTCAACTGCATCGCTGCGGGGCTGACCGAGACCGACATGGTCGCCACGATCCCGCCGTACCTGTTTGCCGAGCTGGTGGAGCGCATCCCGATGCACCGGCCGGGACACCCGGAGGAGATTGCCCGCGTCGTGTGCTTCCTGTCCCAGGACGCCTCTGGTTACATCACCGGGCAGATCTGGGACGTTGACGGCGGAATGAACATGTGATCGGACCAGGTACGCCCGCGTGACCCTCGCGAAGCGAACGGTGTGCGACAACTACCAGCTGATGAACGAGCCCTAGGAGAGACTAGCGATGGCAACCAACGTTTCAGAGAAGGAAGCTCGCGAAGTCGTCGAGGCGGCGCGCGAGGCGGACTGGAAGCTGCCGAGCTTCGGCAAGCAGCTGTTTCTGGGGGATTTTCGGCTCGACCTGATCCACCCGCAACCGCGGTCGGACCCTGAGGCCGTCGAGAAAGGAGAGCGGTTCCTGGAGGACCTGCGCAACCTGCTCGAGGCGGAGGTCGATCCACTCGAAATCGAGCGCGAGGCAAAGATCCCCGATCGGGTCATCGACGGGCTGAAGAGGATCGGAGCGCTGGGGATGAAGGTCTACCCGGAGTACGGTGGCCTTGGCCTGTCGCAGCTCTACTACAGCCGCGCCCTGGCCATCGCTGGGGTGTACCACTCCGCGCTGTGCACGCTGCTCAGCGCGCACCAATCGATCGGCGTGGCAGAGCCGCTGCGGATGTTCGGCTCAGAGGAGCAGAAGCGCAAATGGCTGCCGATGGTCGCCAAGGACCACATCAGCGCGTTTCTGCTCACGGAGCCTGACGTGGGGTCGGACCCGGCTCGGATGGCATCAATCGCCAGGCCGGTGGACGAGATGCCGATTGCCAAGGGCTATGACGACATCGTCGCAACGCCGGTCGAGGGTGGCTACCAGGTCACTGGACGCAAGCTGTGGGCGACCAACGGCACGATCGCCGACATCGTGGTGGTGATGGCAAAGGTGCCCAAGAGTGAGGGCCACCGGGGCGGTATCAGCGCCTTCGTTCTGCCGTACACCACGGAGGGGATCACGGTCGAGCACCGCAACCAGTTTATGGGTCTGCGCGGGATCGAGAACTCCGTGACGCGCCTGGAGAAGGTGTTCGTGCCTGAGGAGAACCGGATCGCTCGCGAGGGCGACGGACTGAAGATCGCGCTCAGCACGCTCAATACAGGCAGGCTGTCGCTGATGGCCATGGCCGTCGGGGCCTCGAAGTGGGCGACGAAGATCGCCCGCGAGTGGGCGACAGAGCGGGTGCAGTGGGGTCGGCCGATTGGCAAGCACGACGCGGTGGCACAGAAGCTGGCCTTCATCGCCGGCAGCGCGTTCGGGCTGGAGGCGATGCTCGACGTGGCCGCGCGGGTGGCCGACGACAAGCGCAACGACGTGCGGATCGAGGCGGCCCTGTGCAAGGTATACGGCTCGGAACTCGCGTGGCGGGTCATCGACGAGCTGATGCAGGTGCGCGGTGGCCGCGGTTACGAGACCGCGGCGTCGCTGAAGGCGCGTGGCGAGAAGCCCGTGCCGGTTGAACAGTGCATGCGGGACATGCGCGTGAATCGCATCTTCGAGGGATCGAGCGAGATCATGCACCTGCTGATCGCCCGCGAGGCGGTGGACACGCACCTACAGGCCGCAGGCGGTCTGCTCATGGGCGACGGCGACGCCAAGGCGATGGCGGATGCGGCGATCAAGGCGGGGCTGTTCTATGGCAAGTGGCTGCCGCAGCTGACCGTGGGCAAGGGCCAGAATCCGCGCTCCTACCAGGACTTCGGGCCGCTCGCGGGTTATCTGCGTTACGTGGAGCGCGCCTCGCGGAAGCTCGCACGCGAGACCTTCTACGGGATGGCGCGCTGGCAGGCCAAGCTCGAGAACAAGCAGAGTTTCCTGGCCCGCATCGTTGACATTGGCGCTGAGCTGTTCGCGATCTCGGCAACCGTCGTCTACGCCGAGACGATCGGGAGCGAGCAACCCGAGCGCAAGGACGAGGCGATCGAGCTCGCACAGCTGTTCTGCGCGATGGCCCGGCGGCGCGCCGAGAAGCTGTTCGACGAGCTGTGGTCCAACGACGACGACGACCGTTACGCGGCCGCCCAGAAGATCCTCGCCGGCCGATACACCTGGCTGGAGGAAGGCATCCCCGATCCTTCCGGCCCGGGGCCGATGATCCCGCCGGTCGACTAGGAGGAACACCATGAGCACGACAATCGGAGAGCCGGCCTCGACGGACGCGGAGTGGGCCGCGCGGTTGGACGGCTTCGTGGAGCGCGCGACCGAAGCCTCGAAGGCGCTGCGCGAACTCGATCAGGAGGCAGTCGACAGGATCGTGTGGGCGATGACCGTCGCCGGGCTCGAGAATGCCGTCGAGCTGGCAGAGCTGGCGATGGAGGAGACCCACTTCGGCGTATTCGAGGACAAGGTCCTCAAGAACTACATCGCCACCGAGTTCCTCTATGACTACCTGAAGGACAAGAAGTCGGTGGGTGTGATCGACGAGGATCGCGAGCGTGCGCTCAAGTACGTCGCCGAGCCGATCGGGGTCGTGCTGGCGCTGACGCCGATCACGAACCCGACGTCGACCACGCTGTTCAAGTCAATCGTGTCTGCGAAGACGCGCAACGCCGTCATCTTCCGCCCGTCCTTCAACGCCCAGCGCTGCTCGATCCGCGCGGCCGAGCTGCTGCAGCAGGCCGGTGAGGAGGCGGGGCTGCCGACGCACGCGCTGCAGGTGATCCCCGACCCCTCCCTCGACGTCTCGCAATACCTGTTCCACCACCCCGGCGTTGACTTCATCTGGACGACCGGCGGGCCGAAGGCCGTGGCGGCCGCGAACGCCGCCGGCAAGCCGTGCCTCAGCGTCGGCTCGGGCAATGCGCCGGTGTACCTGCACAGCAGCGCTGATATCCGGATGGCGGTTGTCGACATCCTCGTTTCCAAGACGTTCGACTCCTCGGTCATCTGCCCCGCCGAGCAGACGTGCGTGATCGACGATCAGATCTATGATCAAGTGATCGAGGAGTTCCTGCGGATGGGCTCCCGGCTGTTGACCGACGAGCAGACGGCGGCACTGGCGGCGCACTCGTTCGCCAGCGATGGCAAGGTGCAGCTCGAGGTCCTCGGGCAATCGTGCGTCAATCTGGCGGCCTTGGCGGGCTTCGAAGCGTCGGAGAACGACAAGGTGCTGCTCGCCCCGCTCCCGACCGATCTCGACGCCCTGGCCGCGCATCCGTTCATCGCCGAGAAGCTGATGCCGGTGCTCGGGGTCGTGCGCTCTCCCTCGGTTGAGCACGGAATCCGGGCGTGCGAGCTGGTCACCGAGCACGGCGGCCTGGGCCACACCTCGGCCGTGTATGCGAACGACGATGACGTGATCAATCGCTTCTCCCTCGCGATCCGCACGGGGAGGATTCTTGTCAACGCGCCAACTGCCGTCGGAGCGCTGGGCGGGGTCTACAACTCGATGACCCCGACCTTCTCGCTTGGCTGTGGCACCTGGGGGGGCTCCAACACGACCGAGAACGTCAACTACCGAAACCTGCTCAACGTCAAGACCGTTTCACGCCGGCAGACACCACCCCAGTGGTTCCGGGTTCCCTCGGACACGTACTTCAACCCTGGCGCGCTCGACAACCTGAGGCAGCTCGGCGCCTCGCGCCCGATGATCGTCACCGACGGACCGACGGTGGCCCGCGGCGTCGCCGAAGAGGTGCGGCATTACCTCAACGTCGGTGCCGTGCAGGTTTTCTCCGGGGTCGAGCCGGAGCCGACCGAGGAGCAGATCCGCGCCGGAGTGGAGGAGCTTGAGCGCTTCCATGCCGACGCGATCATCGCGCTCGGTGGCGGCTCCGTGATGGACGCCGCCAAGGCGATGCGCCTGTTCCACGAGAGCCCGCAGCTGAGCATCCGCGAGCTGTCGCTGCCGTTCCTCGACGCGCGCAAGCGAATCGCGGTCTTCCCGGAGGTCGACCACAAGATCCGGCTGGTCGCGATTCCAACCACATCCGGCACGGGGTCAGAGGTCTCGCCGGCCGCGGTGATCAGCGTCGGCCAGCGCAAGGTGACGCTGGTCGACTACTCGCTGGTTCCCGACATGGCGATCGTCGACCCCAACCTGACTCTGACGATGCCGCCCGAGATCACGGCCGATACCGGGATCGATGCGCTGACTCACGCCCTGGAGGCGGCGGTGTCGATCTTCGCCTCACCGTTCACCGACGCGTTCTGTGTGCAGGCGGCAAACCTGATCTTCGCGTCGCTGCCGGGCGCGTACCGGGACGGGTCGGACCTCGAGGCGCGAACGGCGATGGCCAACGCGGCGACGATTGCGGGGCTGGCATTCTCGAACGCGTTCGTCGGGCTCAACCATGCGCTCGCGCATCCGGTGGGCGCCCACTTCGGGATCGCGCACGGCCGTGCCAACGCGATCTTCCTGCCGCACGTGCTGCGCTACAACGCGGCGCTGCCAAGCAAGTTCATGCCAGCGCCAGGCTACTCGGCCTACATCGCGCCCGAGAAATACGCGCAGATCGCCTTTATCCTCGGGCTGGGCGGCCATGACGAGCGAGAGCGCCGTGAGCGGCTGTTCGCCCGGGTCGATAAGCTGCTGGCCGAGGTCGACGAGCCGCGGACGCTTCAGGAGTGCGGCGTCAACCGCCAAGAGTTCGAGGAGGCGCTGCCCGAGCTGGCCAAGGCGGCATTCGCGGATCCGAGCATCCGCACGAACCCGCGCATCCCGATGATCCGCGAGGTGATCGAGCTGCTCGAGTTAGGCTATTCAGGCGCCGCCTAACGGTCGGCGCGACCCGCGACGAGCCATGCCGCGGCGTACGTTTTCACGCTTGGCAATCGTCAATCGGGGCGAGGCGGCGATGCGGGCGATCCACGCCGTGCGTGAGCTGCGCGCGGATCGCGCCGATCCGCTGTGCCTGATCGCGCTTCACACCGATGCCGAGCGCGACGCATTGTTCGTGCGGTACGCCGATGAGACCGTGTGCCTCGGTCCGAGCACCGACGCATACCTGGACTACGGAGTGCTCGAACAAGCCCTGAGGACATCGCGCGCCGAGGCCGCCTGGGTCGGCTGGGGCCTGGTTTCGGAGCGGCCTGAGTTCGCTCACCTCTGCCGGCGGCTGGGGATCGTGTTCGTCGGCCCTGATCCGTCGGTGATGGAACTGCTGGCCGACGAGGTCGCGGCCAGGCAACTCGCCGAGCAGGTGGGTATTCCGGTCGCGCGGTCAACCAGCGGTCCGGCGCGTCGAGTAGTCGTGCCGATCGTCGCCGACGCCGACGGCAACACGTGGCCGCTCGGAGTGTGCGACTGCTCGTGCAGTCGGCGCGGGGAGACGATGCTCGCCGAGTCCTCGAGCCCGGCACTCGCCTCCGACCAGGAGAGGGAGATAATGTCCGCGGCACGGCGGCTGGCCCAGCGCGCCGGCTACCGAGGCATCGGGACGGTCGAGTTCCTGTACGACCCGGCGGCGCGCCACTTCTGGTTCCTGGAAGTGAAGCCGCGGCTCGGGATTGACCACGGCGTGACCGAGGCGGTGACCGGCCTCGACCTCGTCAAGCTCCAGCTGCATATCGCCATGGGTGGACCGCTCGACGGTGACCCGCCCGCGCCGTTCGGGCACGCGATCGCGGCCCACTTGTGCGCGGAGGACCCCGCGCTAGGGTTCGAGCCGGCGCCCGGGTCGCTCGTCCGCCTGCGGCATGCGACCGGGCCCGGCCTGCGGATCGAAACCGGGGTGATCGAGGGTGATCACATCCCCGCCGAGTTCGATCCCCTGATCGCCAAGTTGATCTGCTGGGGCCGCGACCGGGACGAGGCGCTGGCACGGCTGCGCCGAACACTCGCGGACACGGTCGCGGTTGTCGACGGTAGGAGCACGAACCAGGGCTTCCTGCTCGAGCTGCTCGACCATCCACGGATGCGCGGCGGTGAGCTCGACACCGGTTGGCTCGATCGACTGAACGTAAGCGGTGCCACGCTGCCGGTGCTCCACGGCGACGTCGCCGTCCTGCAGGCAGCGATCGAGCTCGCGGACGGCGACGCTGCCGCTGAGCGCGCCCGTTTCTACGCGCTCGCTCGCCGTGGACGACCGCACGCGGCCGGCGCGCTGTCGCGCACGTACGAGCTGCGCCACCACGGTCACGCGTACCGGCTGGCCGTCTCGCAGATCGCCCCGGACCGTTATCGCCTGATCGTCGACCGGCAAACCATCGAGCTGTGCGCGCGGCACGTCGGCGCGCACGAGCGCCGGCTCGAGCTGCTCGGGCGCAGCCACAGGACGCTGACCTCGCGACACGGCGAGGACCTGGTCGTGGAGGTGGACGGCGTACCGCATCACGTCTCACGCGACGAGGGCGGCGTCGTCCGTGCCCCAGGTCCTTCGCTCGTGGTCTCGATTCCCGTGTCCCGCGGCGAGACGGTGGAGGCGGGAGACGTGGTCGCCGTCGTCGAGGCGATGAAGATGGAGTCGTCGCTGATGGCGCCGTTCCGTGGGCGGGTCAAGCAGGTGTTGGTGGGCGAAAATGTCCACGTCGAGGCCCAGGCGCCGCTGGTTGCGCTCGAGATGATCGACCAGGCTGAGCAGGCGCCGCGGGGAGAGCGCCTGTCGTTCGCGCCGCTGGCGGGGCCGGCCGATACCGTCCCCGACCCATGCCGCGAGAACCTGCGCCGGATGGAGTGGCTGGTGCTCGGCTACGACGTCGGCACCGCGGAAGTCGAGCGCACGATCGCCGACCTGCACGGCCAGTGTGCTGACCTGCTCGCGTGCGATCCCGCTCTGATCCCGGGTGAGCATCGCCTGCTGGGAATGTTCGGCGACCTGCGCGCGCTGTCACGTCCGCAGCGGGGCGACCAGGAGCCGGAATCGCAGCTCCTGCAGAGCCCTCAGGAGCACCTGCATGCGTGGCTGCGCTCGCTCGACGCCGAGGCCGAGGGACTGCCGGAGCGGTTCGTAGCCGACCTCCGCCGGGCGCTCGGCCATTACGGCGTCGACAGCCTTGACCGGACCCCGCGTCTGGAGGAGGCGTGCTACCGGCTCTTCCTCTCGCAGCAGCGGGCGGAGATCGCCCGCACCGCAGTCGTGGCGATCCTCGACCGCCGGCTCGAGGATGCCGACGACCTCGTCGGGCACGTCGGAGGTGACTTTCGCGACGTCCTTGACCGGCTCACGATCGCGCTCGAGGGCCGCGACCCGGTCGTGGCCGACCTCGCGCGTGAGGTCCGATTCCGATACTTCGACGAGCCGGTGATCGCCGAGGCTCGGGAGCGCGTGTATGCGGAGATGGAGCGGCACATCGAGGCGCTGATGACCGAGCCCGAGCGATCCAACGCGACGGAGCTGATCAGCGAGATCGTCGAGTGTCCTCGGCCGCTGGCAACAAGACTCACCGTGGCGATGGGCTCAGCCACGGCGGCGGCCCGCTGGCGGCTCGTCGAAGCGATGGCTCGCCGCTACTACCGGACGCGCTCGCTGCGGGGCTTCGACCACGCCCGGCTCGACGGCCGGGACGTGGCGCTCGCCAGCTACCGATTCGGTGGATGGCAACGACAGCTGGCCGCCGCCTATGTCGAGTTGGCGGACGTTGAGGGGATCGCGCACGCCTTCGCCCGCCACGCTGCGACGCTCCCGGAAGGCCGGCTCGCCGTGCTCGATCTGTACGTCCCGCACCGCGATGGCACCCCCGTACGCGAGGAGCTCGCCGCGCAATTGCGCGAGTCGATGGCGAAGGTCCCCACCCCCCCGGCGCTTCACCGGATTGTCGTCGCCGTCGCCGAGCCGCGGCGAGGCCGGGGGATGTCGGCGATCGACCTCTTCACGTTCCGCCCTGGATCGAGCGGGCTGGTCGAGGACGAGGTGCTGCGCGGGCTGCACCCGATGATGGGCCATCGATTGCAGCTGTGGCGGCTGGGCGAGTTCGACCTCGAGCGGCTCGCCTCGCCGGAGGACATCTACATGTTCCACGGCGTCGCGCGAACAAATACGAAGGACCAGCGGCTATTCGCGCTGGGCGAGGTCCGTGACCTCAGCCCAGTCTTCGACGAACACGGTCGCGCGGTTGCCCTCCCCGAGCTCGAACGGATGCTGGTTTCGGTACTGGAGACGATTCGCCGCGTCCAGGCTCGGTGGCCGTTGCACCGGCGCTTGATGTGGAATCGGGTCCTCCTGCACGCGTGGCCCGTGATCGAGTTGCACCCCGACGAGGTCCGCGCGGTGATCGAGCGCGCCACGAGCCCCCTGGCCGGGCTGGGAATCGAGCAGGTGGCAATACAGGGGCGCCTTCGTGAGGAGGATGGGGTCGTGCGTGATCGAGTCCTGCGGTTCTATGCGCCGACCGGGAACGACGTCGCGGTCGAGGTCACGGGCGCGCCGACCGAGCCGCTGCACCCGCTCGACGAGGGAACGCACCGGATCAGCGCGGCGCGTCGGCGTGGAAGCCTTCACCCGGCCGAGATCGTCAAGCTGCTCGCGCCGGCGCATACAACACGGGGGCAGCCGGCCGGCGAGTTCGTCGAGCATGAGCTGAGCCACAGTGGGCGCCTCGAGCCGGTCGACCGTCCGCCGGCGACGAACCCGAGCGGCATTGTCGTGGGGACGGTCCGGAACTTCACCGAGCGCCATCCCGAGGGGATGCTGCGCGTGATCCTGCTCGGCGACCCGACGCGTGCGCTCGGATCGCTGGCCGAGCCCGAGTGCCGGCGCTTGGTCGCTGCGATCGACCTCGCGGAGGAGCTCGGTGTTCCGCTCGAGTGGTTCGCGCTCTCGGCGGGCGCGAAGATCGCGATGGACTCGGGGACCGAGACGATGGACTGGATCGCGGCCGGCCTGCGGCGAATCGTGCTGTTCACGCAGTCCGGTGGCGAGCTCAACGTGGTTGTCGCGGGGATCAACGTCGGGGCACAGCCCTACTGCAACGCCGAGGCGACGATGCTGATGCATACCCGTGGCGCGCTGATCATGACATCGGCCGGCGCGATGGTCGTGGCCGGCAAGCAGTCGCTCGATTATTCGGGCGGCGTGTCGGCCGAGGACAACCTGGGGATCGGAGGCTACGAGCGGATCATGGGGCCCAACGGCCAGGCCCAGTACTGGGCCCGCGATCTCGCCGGTGCCTGCCGCCTGCTGCTCCGCTATTACGAGCACACGTACGTGGCGCCCGGCGAACGTTTTCCGCGGCGGGCGAAGACCTCGGATCCCGCCGATCGTGATGTCGGCGCGGCGCCGCACCGTGCACCCGGCTCAGCGCTGAAGCGGATCGCGGACGTGTTCTCCGATCGCTCCAATCCGGGGCGCAAGCAGCCGTTCGACATCCGCTCCGTGATGCGCGCGGTGACCGACTCAGACCACCAGCCGCTGGAGCGCTGGGCGGGGATGCGCGACGCCGAGGTCGCGGTCGTGTGGGATGCGCACCTCGGAGGTTGGCCCGTGTCGCTGATCGGGATCGAGTCGCGGGCCCTGCCCAGGCGAGGGACGATTCCAGCCGACGGGCCAGATCGCTGGACTTCCGGAACGCTGTTCCCGCGCGCGTCCAAGAAGATCGCGCGCGCGCTCAACGCAGCGGCAGGGCGCAGGCCGATGGTCGTGCTCGCGAATCTGGCCGGTTTCGACGGCTCACCCGAATCACTGCGCGAGTGGCAGCTCGAGTTCGGCGCTGAGATCGCACGGGCAGTTGTCAATTTCGATGGTCCGATCGTGTTCTGCGTGCTGACTCGTTATCACGGCGGCGCGTATGTGGTCTTCTCGCAAAGGCTCAATCCGAATCTCGAGTCGATCGCCCTCGAAGGCGCCAGCGCCTCGGTGATCGGCGGCGCCCCCGCGGCGGCCGTCGTATTCGCCGGCGAGGTCGAGCGGGCCGCCGCGAGCGACGAGCGAATCCAGTCCCTGGATCGTGGAATCGCGCAAGCGGACGGCGCCGAGCGCCAGCGCCTGCGCGGCAGCAGAGATGGGCTGTGGCAACAAGTTCTCGCGGAGAAGCGGCGAGAGTTTGCCGAGCGCTTCGATCGGGTCCACAGCATCGAGCGAGCAGTTCGGGTGGGGTCGGTAAGCCGTGTGGTGGACCTCGCTTCGCTGCGAAGCTCGCTGATCGACGCCGTGGAACGAGGAATCCGCCGCGCCGATCCCTCACCGAACGGCAACAACCTCGCCGTCGTCGTGGACGAGCACGCCGCCGTGGTGAGCTCGCAGGAGCCGGCGGCCCGCCGCGGGACCTGACAGCAGAGCGCCTTTGGCCAGCGCCTCGGCCTCCACCGCGGTCCGAGCGACGGCGGTGGCAGCGACCACTCCCGTCCACGCCGGGGTCCCCGTACTCGGGTCGATCAGGTGGTGGGCGAAGCCTCCGTCCTGGAGGGGCCACAGCCGAGCGTCGATGCCGGAGGTGGCGACGGCGCCCCTGCTGAGCCGGAGCGTGTGCGCGGTCGCGCCGGTCAGCGGATGGCGGACGCGCACCTCCCACGGCGCGCCATGCGGAGCCGCCACGCGCAGGTCGCCGCCACAGTCGACGGCGCAGCGCCCATGACGCTCGAGGAGCGAGCCAAGCAGGTCGGCCGCCCAGCCTTTGGCCGAGCCTCCGAGGTCGAGGTCGACCCCTGGCGGCCGACGGATCACGCCCGCGCTCTCGTCCACCTCCACCGCGCGCCATCGGGCCTGCGGGTCGGGTGCAGCCCGGCGTCGCGGCGGCGCTTTCGCGAGCGCGCGCACCAGCGGGACGGGCGCGACGTCCGCCCGCGACTCGCCGTAACCGACGGCGCGCAGCGGCTCCAGGAGCGTCGGGTCGGCTAGGCCCGTGCTCAAGGACGCCGCGCGCAGCGCGGCGAGGACCGCAGCCCGCAGCAGCGGCGAGGCCGGGACCGAAGGCCTCGGGTCCGCGTTCAGCCGCGACAGGTCGCTGGTCGGGTGAAAGCGCGACAGGCGCCGGTCGATCTCGGCCAGCACCGAGCGCACGTCGACGCCATGGTCGGCGTCGCGCACGACTCGCGCGACGGTGCCCATCGTGGGGAAGCTGTCGTCGAGCACGTTCGAGGCGCCTCAGCCGTCCGCACTGCTGCCGTCCGCGTGTGGCACGGCCTCCGGAGCCATCTCGGCGCCGTAGGCGTGCTGGAAATCGGCGATCTGGCCTGGGCTGGACTGGGTCGTCATCGGGGGCGGATCGGGGGGCGGGGTCGCCGACGGCGGGGTCTTGGCCGTTCGCCGGCGGCGGTAGAACTCGCCCGCCCCGCCGGCCGCGGCGGCCGCGGCCAGTTTCCAGCCCGTCTGTGACAGCCATCGGCGCGACGCCGGCTTCATGGACCCGGGCTCTCCATGAGCCCGTGCCGGAGGGCGTAGCGGACGAGCTCTGACCGGGTGGTGAGCCGGAGCTTGTGCTGGATGTGCGCGCGGTGAGTCTCCACCGTGCGCACGGAGACGCACTGCGCACTGGCGATCTCGGTGTTGGTGTGTCCGAGCGCGATCATCCGCAGGACCTCAAGCTCGCGCTCGGAGAGCCCGTCGGGGGGCCCGGGCCGTACCTGGGCCGCAAGGCGTGCCCCGAGCCTCGGGTTGAGGTAGGAGTCGCCGCCGGCGGCGCGGCGCACGGCCTCGATCAGCTCCGCCTCGGCCGCCTCCTTGAGCACGTAGCCAAGTGCACCCGCCGCCAGCGCCTGGCGGGCATACGCCGGCTCGTCCTGCATAGTCAAGACGACGATCTGGGTGCCCGGACACTCGGCGCGGATGTCAGGGATCGATCCGAGGCTCAGCCCTTCGGGGAGGTTAAGGTCGAGCACCAGCACGTCGGGATGGTGACCGCGCACGTACCGCCGGGCGCTGTCGAGATCGGCCGCCTCCGCGACGACCTCAAAGCCGTCCTCGACGTCCAGCAGTTGGCGCAGACCGCGGCGCACGACCGCGTGATCGTCCGCGATCACCACACTAATCGCGCCGCTCGCGCCGGGCATATGGCCCAGACTAGCGGTGCATAATCCACCCAACGAGCGTGGGAGCCCGAACCCCAGATGCGGAGAACTACGCATGAGGAAAACTACCTACCGGGCGTGGGCAGTTCCCACGGTTGCGGATGGTGGTCCCGACGGCGACACTAGTTGCGCCGTCAGCCGAGCCGGTCGAGGGCCGTGACCGAAAAGCCGAGCATTCCGGGAGATGAGATGACTACGCAAGTAGAAACTGGCGCCACAGAGTCCGCGGCCCCTACCCGCAGGTGGGTGTACGACTTTGCCGAGGGATCGCGTGACATGCGCGACCTGCTGGGCGGCAAGGGCGCGGGCGTGGCCGAGATGACGCGCATCCTCGGCGCCGACCTGGTGCCGGCCGGCTTTACGATCACCACCGAGGCGTGCGTGGCATACATGCGCGCCGGCGGGAAGTGGCCGGACGGCCTCGACGAGCAGGTCGACGCGGCACTCGCCGCGCTCGAGAAGCGCGCGGGCAAGCGACTCGGCGACGCCGACGATCCCTTGCTCGTATCGGTGCGCTCGGGGGCACGCGTCTCGATGCCGGGAATGATGGACACGGTCCTGAACCTGGGGCTGAACGACGAGTCGGCCGCGGGGCTGGCCGCCCGGACCGAGGACGAGCGCTTCGCGTGGGACTGCTACCGCCGCCTGGTTCAGATGTTCGGCAACGTCGTGCGCGGGATCCCCGGCGAGCGATTCGAGGATCAGATCGCGCGCGTCAAGCGCGAGCGGGGCGCGACTCTGGACACCGACCTCGACGCCGACGCCTTGCGAGAACTGACCGACACGTTCAAGTCGTACTTCGACTTCCCGACCGATGCGCGCCAGCAACTGGCCGAGGCGATACGGGCGGTGTTCGATTCGTGGATGGGCGATCGAGCCGTTCAGTACCGGCGGATCAACCGGCTGCCAGACGATTGGGGGACGGCGGTCAACGTGCAGCAAATGGTGTACGGCAACAAGGGCGACACGTCGTGCTCCGGGGTGGCCTTCAGTCGCGACGAGGTCACGGGAGGCTCTGCGCCGTCGGGAGACTTCCTGCCGCGGGCCCAGGGCGAGGACGTGGTGTCGGGCGTGCGCACGCCGCGCGACCTATCCGAGCTGCGCGACTGGATGCCGGAGGGCGCCGATCAGCTGATGGAAATTCTGCGCAAGCTCGAGGCCCACTACAAGGACATGCAGGACACCGAGTTCACGATCGAGGAAGGGCGCCTGTACATGCTCCAGACGAGGAGCGCAAAGCGCCCGGCGCAGGCCGCGGTGCGATTCGCGGTGGACGCGTTCGAGGAGCGGATGTTGACCAAGGCCGAGGCGATCGCGACGATCGACGCCGGGTCGCTCGACGCGCTTCTGCACCCGTCGTTCGACACGACGGCTCGCTACACCGTGATCGCCCGCGGCGTGGCCGCCTCGCCCGGGGCGGCAAAGGGAACGATCGTATTCACCGCCGAGGAGGCGGTCGCGCAGGCGGCCGACGGCGCGTCGGTGGTTCTGGTCCGCCCGTTCACCGAGGCCGACGATGTCGCGGGCTTCCATGCCGCGGTGGGCATCCTGACCTCCGAGGGCGGCAAGGCATCACACGCTGCGCTTGTGGCGCGGGGCATGGGCCGGCCCGCGGTGACCGGAGCGGCGGCACTCGACATCAATCTGAAGCTGGGCGAGGTGCGGATCGGCGACCTCGTCCTCCACGCGGGAGACTTCATCGCAATTGATGGCACGGCCGGCATCATGACCACCGACGATGTTCCACTCGTCGAGGGCCACGTCGACGCCCGATTCGAGACCGTGTTGCGCTGGTGCGACGAGTTGCGCCAGATCGGGGTGCGGGCAAACGCCGACACGCCCGAGGACGCCGCCCGGGCGCACCGGTTCGGCGCCGAGGGGATCGGGCTGTGCCGGACCGAGCACATGTTCATGGCCGCCGATCGCCAGCCCAAGATGCGGGCCATGATCATGGCCGACGACGACGCCGGCCGCACCGCGGCGCTCGAGGAGCTGCTCCCGCTGCAGCAGAGCGATTTTGAGGGGCTGTTCGAGGCGATGGTCGGCTGGCCGGTGACGATCCGCCTGCTCGACCCGCCCCTGCACGAGTTCCTGCCGGACCGCTTCGAGCTGCACGAGGAGATCGTGCGTGCGCGAATCGACCGCAGCCCGCGGCTCGAGGGCCTCGAGAGCCAGTTCGATCGGGTGCGCTCGCTCGAGGAGACCAACCCGATGCTCGGCACACGTGGCGTGCGTCTGGGAGTGATGCAGCCCGAGGTCTACGAGATGCAGGTGCGGGCAATCGCCCGCGCCGCCCGCGAGGTGCGCGAGCGGACCGGCCGCACGCCCCACCTGGAAATCATGATCCCGCTGGTCGCCTACCAGCACGAACTCGAGCTCGTCAGAGACCGAGTGGTGTCGGTGGCCGAGGAGGAGGGGCTCAGCTTCGGGACCGACTTCAGCGTGGGGACGATGATCGAGCTCCCGCGCGCGTGCTTCATCGCCGATCAGATCGCCCGGTACGCCGACTTCTTCTCGTTCGGTACGAACGATCTCACCCAGTGCGGGATAGGCTTCTCCCGTGACGACATCGAAGGTCGGATCATCCCGCGCTACGTCGAGGAGAAGATTGTCGACGGCTCACCGTTCGCGACGATCGACGAGGCGGGCGTCGGGGAGCTGGTACGGATCGCCGTGGAGCGCGGCCGCCGTGAACGGCCCAACCTCGAGCTGGGTGTCTGCGGTGAGCATGGCGGGGATCCGGACTCGATCCGCTTCTTCCACGACGTGGGACTCGATTACGTGAGCTGCTCGCCGTTCCGTCTGCCGATCGCCCGCGTTGCGGCTGCCCAGGCGGCAGTCGCCGCGCCGCGCTAGTGAGTGGGGATCGAGATCCCTACATCGTTGGCGAGACTGCGGGTTTTTGCGGATGGCGCGCAACGGCGGCACCCGTATCAATGACCGTAAGCGAGCACACCTTATGGGAGGGTGCGTTGATGACCTTCGAATCCCGTCGGATCCAGCGGTCTGAGCGCCGGCCGGCGGTCGGGCGTGCTCGTTCGGCGGCCGATATCACGCCGCTGGCGGATCTGGTCCACGGGCGCTCGCGCACCGGCGCCGTGCGCGACGAGCGGCCGGTGTATGTCGACCTTCTGCCTCCGTGCAACGCCGGCTGCCCGGCCGGCGAGAACATCCAGAGCTGGATGGCGCGCGTCAAGGAAGGCGACCACGAGCAGGCATGGCGCATCCTGACCGCGGACAACCCGTTCCCCGCCATCCACGGCCGTGTCTGTTACCACCCGTGCGAGAGCGCATGCAACCGTGAGGCGCTCGACAGCCCGATCTCCATTCACGCGGTCGAACGCTTTCTCGGCGATCTGGCGCTGGAGCGAGCGTGGCTGTTCGATCCCCCGCGCTCGCGCAGCGGAAGGCGAGTGCTGGTGATCGGTGCCGGACCCAGCGGGCTGTCGGCGGCATATCACCTGGCCCGTCTCGGCCACGAGGTCGAGATTCGCGACGCGGGACCGGAGCCGGGGGGGATGATGCGCTACGGCATCCCGGCCTATCGGCTGCCTCGCGACGTAATGGGCGCCGAGGTCGATCGAATCGCCGCGCTGGGCGTGCGGATCGTGAGCGACCATCGCGTCGAGGATCTCGAGGCCGAACGCCGCGATGGCGCGTTCGACGCGGTGTTCGTGGCGGTAGGCGCGCACCTGTCAAAGCGCGTCGACATCCCCGCGGCCGACACCCGGCCCCTCGTCGACGCGGTGTCGTTCCTGCACGATGTCGCCGCCGGCGAGCGGCCGATGATCGGACGTCGCGTGGCCGTCTACGGCGGCGGCAATACCGCGATGGATGCCGCCCGTGTGGCGCGCAGGATGGGCGCCGAGGAGGCGTTGATCGTCTACCGGCGCACGCGCGAGCAGATGCCGGCGCACGAGGACGAGGCCGCGGACGCCGAGCGCGAGGGGGTACGGATCAACTGGCTGCGGACGATCAAGGCTATCGACGGCCCAGAGCTGCAGGTCGAGGAGATGGAGCTCGACGAGTCCGGGTATCCGCAGCCGACCGGACGTTTCGAGACGCTGTCCGCGGACACCGTGATCCTGGCGCTCGGCCAGGAGAGCGATACCTCGTTCCTGCGTGGCGTGCCCGGCGTAGAGTTCGAACGCGATGGGACGGTGCGCGTGTCGAGCTCGCTGATGACGGGTTGCCCCGGTGTGTTCGCCGGAGGCGACATGGTTCCCTCCGAGCGCACGGTGACGGTCGGGGTCGGACACGGCAAGCGGGCGGCGCGGGAGATTGACGCCTGGCTGCGCGGATCGGGATACGAACGCCCGTCAAAGCACCCGGTGGCGGAGTTCGAGCTCCTGAACCTGTGGTACTTCGGCGATCATCCCCGTCGCCAGCAGCCGGAGCTCGCACCGGAAGCCCGGCTCGGAGGCTTCGAAGAGGTGGTTGGAGGCCTCTCATCCGAGGAGGCGGTGTTCGAGGCGCGACGGTGCCTGTCGTGTGGAAACTGCATCGAGTGCGACGGCTGCCTCGGCGCCTGCCCTGAGGACGCGGTCATCAAGCTCGGCCCGGGACTGCGCTATCGCTATGACTACGACCGCTGCACCGGCTGTCGGGCGTGCTTCGAGCAGTGCCCCGTGCACTCGATCGAGATGGTGCCGGAGCAGGCGCCGGATCCCCACTATGCGTTCGTGGCGCCCCCGGATCCGGGCCAGGGAACCCGCTGATGCGGGCCACCGTTGACGGCAACCAGGCGGCGGTCTCCGTCGCCCACCGGTGCAGCGAGGTGTGCTGCATCTTCCCGATCACGCCTTCCTCGCCGATGGCCGAGCTTGCCGACGAATGGTCGAGCAAGGGGCGGACGAACCTGTGGGGCACGATTCCGGCCGTGGTCGAGATGCAGAGCGAGGCCGGTGCCGCCGGCGCGCTGCACGGCGCGCTCCAGGGTGGAGCGCTGGGGACGACGTTCACGGCCTCCCAGGGTCTGCTCCTGATGATCCCGAACATGTACAAGATCGCCGGCGAGCTGACCTCGATGGTGATGCACGTGGCCGCCCGGTCGCTAGCCGCTCAGGCGCTGTCGATCTTCGGTGACCACTCGGACGTGATGGCGGTGCGCCAGACCGGCTTTGCGCTGCTGGCCGCGGCGTCGGTGCAGGAGGCGCACGACCTCGCGCTCGTGGCCCACACGGCGACGCTCGAGACTCGTGTCCCGTTCCTCCATTTCTTCGACGGCTTTCGCACCTCGCACGAGCTGCAGACGATCGAGATGCTGGATGACGAGGACGTGCGGGAGCTGATCTCCGACGAGTTGGTGTGGGCGCACCGCGCGCGGGCGCTGTCGCCCGAGCGTCCATTCATCCGGGGCACGGCGCAGAACCCTGACATCTACTTCCAGGCGCGCGAGACGGTCAACCCGTTCTACGCGCGCGTACCGGAGGTCGTGCAGAGCACGATGGACCGTCTCGGAGAGCGAACCGGCCGGCGGTATGGGCTGGTGGACTACAGCGGTCACCCCGAGGCTGAGCGGGTGCTCGTCGTGATGGGCTCCGGTGCCGAAACGGCGCGCGAGACGGCCGCGTTCCTCGAAGCTCGGGGTGAGCGGGTGGGCGTGGCACAGGTCAGGCTGTATCGGCCGTTCCCGGCTCATGAGCTGGTGAGATCGCTGCCTCAGAGCGTGCGGCGGGTGGCCGTGCTCGACCGGACCAAGGAGCCCGGCTCGCTCGGCGAGCCCCTGTTCCTGGACGTGCTTGCCGGTCTGAGTGAGGCGCACGGCGCTGGCGAGCGCGAGCTGATGCCAATGGTGATCGGTGGTCGCTACGGCCTGTCCTCCAAGGAGTTCACACCCGGGATGGTCGCCGGCGTGTTCGAGGAGCTCGGGCGTGATCAGCCCAAGCGACGATTCACGATCGGGATCAACGACGATGTCTCGCATACGAGCCTGCCCTACGATGCCTCGCTCGACATCGAGCCAAAGGAGACCGTTCGCGCCGTGTTCTTCGGGTTGGGCTCGGACGGTACCGTGGGCGCGAACAAGAACACGATCAAGATCCTGGGCGATGCCGCGAACCTTCACGCGCAGGGCTACTTCGTCTACGACTCCAAAAAGTCCGGTTCGCAGACCGTGTCGCATCTGCGCTTCGGGCCCCGGTCGGTACGCGCCCCCTACTTGGTGTCCGCGGCGAGCTTTGTCGGCTGCCACCAGTTCGGGCTGATCGAGCGCTCAGAGGTCCTGCAGCGCGCCGCCCACGGCGCCACCCTGCTGGTCAACTGCCCATACGAACCTGATCGCGTCTGGGACGCGCTCTCGCGCCCGGTGCAGGAGGAGATCATCGCCAAGGAGATCCAGCTGTACGCGATCGATGCCGGCAGGATCGCGCGCGAGGCCGAGCTGGGCCGGCGGACCAACACGGTGCTGCAGACGTGTTTCTTCGCGATCTCGGGCGTGATGGACCGCGAGCAGGCGATCGAGGCGATCAAAACCTCGATCCAGAAGACCTACGGGAAGCGCGGCGACGAGGTCGTCAGGCGCAACATCCAGGCCGTCGATGGATCGCTGGCGGCGCTTCACCGGGTGGATATCCCGGACCGGGCCTCCTCCACCGGGGAGGGACCCGAGCTCGTGCCCGCGGACGCCCCCGCGTTCGTCCGCACGGTGACCGCGACCATGATGGCCGGCCGCGGAGACGAGCTCCCGGTGAGCTCGTTGCCGGTGGACGGGACATACCCCAGCGGCACGACCCGCTACGAGAAGCGCAACATCTCTGACTTCGTCGCGGTCTGGGATTCGGAGCTCTGCATCCAGTGCGGCAACTGCAGCTTCGTCTGCCCCCACAGCGTGATCAGATCCCGTTATTACGAGCCAGACCATCTGCAGGGCGCGCCCGCCGGATTCCGCTCCGCGCCGCTCACCGGGGCGGGACTTCCCGATGCCCGCTACACGCTCCAGGTCTACGTCGAGGACTGCACCGGCTGCGGGCTGTGCGTCGAGGCCTGTCCGGCGTCTGCCGCGGGTGAGCCGGGTCGCAAAGCGATAAACCTCGACGCCCGGGAGCCGCTGGTCTCCGGCGAGCGAGCGAACATCGCGTTCTTTGAGCAGCTGCCGATCGTCGACCGCACGCGGGTGGACTTCGGCACGGTGCGAGGCACGCAGTTCCTGGAACCGCTGTTCGAATTCTCGGGCGCATGCGCAGGGTGCGGCGAAACTCCGTACGTGAAGCTCATCTCGCAGTTGTTCGGCGACAGGCTGACGGTCGCCAACGCCACCGGCTGCTCGTCGATCTATGGGGGAAACCAGCCCACGACACCGTGGACCGTCAACCGCGACGGTCGCGGGCCGGCATGGTCGAATTCGTTGTTCGAGGACAACGCCGAGTTCGGGCTGGGGCTGCGGCTCGCCGCCGACCGCCACACCGAGCTGGCTCGCCGCCGCCTGACCGAGCTGCGTGACGTGGCGGGCCACGAGCTGGTGGATGAGATCCTGTCCGCGCCGCAGGTGCACGAGTCGGAGCTCGGCGCCCAGCGCGAACGGATCGCAGTGCTGGAGCGCCGGCTGGCCGACCTCGACGGTCCCGTGGTGGAGGACCTGCGCAGCGTGCTCGATCATTTGCTTCGCCGCAGCGTGTGGATCGTCGGCGGCGACGGCTGGGCCTACGACATCGGATCGGGTGGTCTCGACCACGTGCTGGCCAGCGGTAAGAACATCAACGTGCTGGTGATGGACACCGAGGTGTACTCGAACACCGGCGGGCAGATGTCCAAGGCCACACCGCTGGGGGCAGTCGCGAAGTTCGCCGCCGCGGGCAAGACCGTCCCGACCAAGGACCTCGCGCTCCAGGCGATCGCCTACGCCAATGTGTACGTTGCGCGGGTGGCGTTCGGCGCCGATCCCCAGCAAACCCTGCGCGCCTTCCGCGAGGCCGAGGCCTACGACGGACCGTCGCTGATAATCGCCTACAGCCCCTGCGTCGCCCACGGCTACGACCTGCGGGGAGGCTTGGACCAACAGTACGGCGCGACGGCGAGCGGTCACTGGCCGCTGATCCGCTACGACCCGGTGGCGCGGGCCGACGGCGGCAATCCGTTCCTGCTCGACTCGCCCAGGCCCCGGATGCCGCTCGCGGATTACCGCAAGGGCGAGCTGCGCTTTCGTGCGCTGGCCGCCGCCCACCCCGAGGAGTCCGAGCGCCTGCTCGGACTCGCGCAGCAGGTTGTCGACCAGCGCTGGCGCCTGTACGAGGAGATGGCGGCCCGCGGCGCGGACGATTTCCCATCCGACGGCCGGAGGACGAACTGATGGATCTCGCGACCGACTACATGGGGCTGGCCCTGCGCAACCCGCTCGTAGCCTCGCCGTCGCCGCTGTCGTACACGGTCGACGGCGTTCGGCGGCTGGCCGACGCCGGCGTCGGCGCGGTCGTCCTGTTCTCCCTGTTCGAGGAGCAGCTGCGAGAGGAGGCGGCGCGCAACGCCCGGCTCGTCGAGGAGACCGCCGACAGCTTCCCCGAGGCGCTTGACTACTTCCCGTCCGTGGCCGAAGAGGACGCTGGCCCCCGGACCTACCTGATCCTGCTCGAACGGGCCGTGTCGGCCGTCGACGTTCCGGTCATCGCAAGCCTAAACGGGGTCACCCCGGAGGGCTGGACCGACTACGCCCGGGCGATGCAGGACGCCGGGGCAGCCGCGATCGAACTGAACATCTACTACCTCGCCGCCAGCCCTGAGATCTCCGGCCGCGAGGTCGAGCAGCGCCACCTCGACGTCCTCGAGCGCGTCAAGGCCGCCGTGACCATCCCGGTGGCGGTAAAGCTCAGCCCCTTCTTCAGCTCACCGGGCGAGATCGCGCTGCGCCTCGACGAGGCGGGCGCCGACGCGCTGGTGCTGTTCAACCGCTTCCTGCAGCCGGACATCGACCCCGAGGAGCTCACGGTCCGGCCGAGGGTGAACCTCTCGAGTCCGGCGGATGCTCGGCTGGCCAGCACCTGGATCGCGCTGCTACGGGGCAGGGTGAGCGCGTCGCTCGCCGCCACCTCGGGCGTCGAGGCGTCGACGGACGTCGCCAGATACCTGCTCGCGGGCGCCGACGTGGTGATGACCACGTCCGCTCTGCTCCGCCACGGGCCCGAGTACGCAGCCGAGCTGCTCGACGGCCTCTCGAGTTGGATGGCGCGCAAGGCCTTCGAGTCAGTCAAGGACGTCCGCGGATTGCTGTCCGTGCCCGCCGATATCGAACAGGCCGCGCAGCAACGCGCCGGCTATGTCACCGCTATGCGAGCCGCCAATGCCGGCGCCTACACCCTGGGGTGAGTGCCTTGTCACCAGGGCCTTCAGCCAGCGCAGTCCCTGTGCATTATCAGTCACACCACAACCATCGACCAGCAGGAGGAATGCATGCCTGACAGCGTTTACCGCGTCACTGAAGTGATCGGCGTGAGCAGTGAGTCCTGGGAAGCCGCCGCTCAAAGTGCAGTCGCGACGGCGGCGCGCACGGTGCGCGACCTGCGAATCGCAGAGGTGCTGCGACAGGATGTGACCATCGAGAACGGTGCCGTTACCGGCTACCGGATCCGCCTGGCGATCTCGTTCAAGTACGACAGCGGCGATTGAGCGCCGAGACATCGATGGCGCTGCGTGATGAGCTGGCCGCGTTGCTTAGCATCAGGTCTGCCGCTCGATATCGCCGCCGTGGCGGCGTGGGACGAGCTTTAACAGTCACCGGGCTCTACCGGAAGGTTGCCTATGAGCAATGTTGTGATCAGTTCATCCGCTCGCACCGCGATCGGGTCCTTCGGACGCAGTCTGCGTGACGTTCCCCCGACGGAGCTCGGCGCGACCGCCGCCCGGGCGGCGATCGAACGCGCCCGACTCGACCCTGGCCAAGTGGACCAGGTCGTGTTCGGCAACGTAATCCATACCGCACCGGAAGACCACTACCTGGCCCGCGTGGTCGGGATCATGGCCGACATTCCGAAGGAGTCGCCGGCGATGACGCTGAACCGCCTGTGCGGCAGTGGACTGCAGGCGATCGTCTCGGCGGCACAGATGATCCAGACCGGCGACGCGGAGGTGGTGCTCGCCGGAGGTGCGGAGTCGATGAGCAGAGGCGCCTACTGGATGGAGAACGCACGCTGGGGAGCGCGGATCGGCGACGCGTCGCTCGTCGACTCGGTCGTCGGTGCGCTGACCGATCCGTTCAACAAGATTCACATGGGGGTGACCGCCGAGAACCTGGCCAAGTCGCACGGGATCTCCCGCGAGGCACAGGATGAATTCGCGCTCGAGTCTCACCGCCGCGCGATCGCGGCGATTGAAAGCGGCCGCTTCGAGAACGAGGTCGTGGGGGTCGAGATCAGGGCGCGAAAGGGAAGTGTCGAATTCACGGTCGACGAGCACGCTCGGCCCGATGTCTCTCTTGAGGGTCTGGCCAAGCTCAGGCCGGCCTTCGACAAGACCGGCACGGTGACGGCGGGCAACGCCTCGGGCGTCAACGACGCCGCGGCCGCGGTGGTGGTCATGTCAGCGGACCGGGCGCAGCAGCTTGGCGCGCCGGTCAAGGGCAGGATCCTGTCGTACGCGGTCTGCGGCGTGGAGCCGAAGACGATGGGCATCGGGCCTGTGCCGGCGGTGCGCAAGGCGCTCGAGCGGGCAGGCAAGACGCTCGACCAGGTCGACGTGATCGAACTCAACGAGGCGTTCGCGGCCCAGTCTCTGGCGGTTCTGCAGGAGCTCGAGTTGGACACCGCGCGGGTCAACCCGAACGGCGGCGCGATCGGCCTCGGACATCCGGTCGCCGCTACTGGGGCGATCCTGGTCACCAAGATCCTCAACGAGATGGAACGCAAGGAGCACAAGCTTGGCCTCGTCAGCCTTTGCATCGGTGGCGGGCAGGGAATCGCCATGCTCATCGAGCGGGACTGACCGCAGGGAGACAGCGGGGTCGACCGCGCGTAGCTGCAGCAAGAGGAGAGAGACAGGATGCCAGCGCTTCAACACGAGGCCGTTCCGGCGATGGCGCCGGAGCGCTTCTCGTCGGTGCTGTCGCGAGGTGAGTACGAGGCGCTGCTGGACCTGGTCTCGCATGCCGCCCGGGACCTCCACGGGCGAGTGATCTGGAATCTGAACTCGACCGCGAAGGGTGGCGGTGTGGTCGAGATGCTGCGCCCCCTATTGGGCTACTGTCGTGGCGCTGGTGTCGACGCGCGGTGGGTGGTGATTTCCGGCCAGCCGGAGTTCTTCGCCATCACGAAGCGGATCCACAACCGCCTGCACGGGTTCGAGGGGGACGGCGGCCCGCTGGGCGCCTCCGAGCGAGAGGTCTACGATCGTACGTTGGCAGCGGGCGCGCAGGAACTGGAAGAGCTCGTGCACCAGCGGGACATCGTGATCTTGCACGATCCGCAGACGGCAGGGTTGGCGGCCGCGGTGCGGAGAACGGGCGCGACCGTGATGTGGCGGTGTCATGTCGGCATTGATGTCGCCAACGAACACGTGCGGGAGGCATGGGATTTCCTGCGTGGCTACGTCCTTGATGCCCACGCCCTCGTGTTTTCTCGGGCTGGGTTTGCCTGGGAAGGCCTGCCGCGTGACCGCATCTCTGTGATTCGTCCCTCCATCGACGCCTTCGCGCCCAAGAACGCTGAACAGACGCGCGAGCAGTCGCTGGCGATCATGGCGACCGCTGGGGTCCTAGCCGACGACATGAGTGTGTATCCGATGTTCACGCGCTGTGACGGCACCCCCGGCCGGGTTGAGCGCCGAGCCGAGATGCAGCAGGAGCAGGAGCTGGAAGCCGAGATGCCGGTCGTGATGCAGGTTTCGCGGTGGGACCAGCTCAAGGATCCGCTCGGCGTGCTGCACGCGTTCGCAGATCATGTCGCGATGCGCACTGACGCGCATCTGCTGCTCGTCGGTCCGTCGACCGTGGCAGTCGCGGATGACCCGGAAGGCGCGCAGGTGCTGAACGCGGTCCGCGAGGCGTGGCACGGACTCCCGCCGGCGGTCCGTCGACGGGCGCACCTGTGCTCGCTGCCGATGGACGATGTCGAGGAGAACGCGGCGATCGTCAACGCCCTGCAACGGCACGCGGACGTGGTCGTGCAGAAGAGCCTCGCGGAGGGCTTCGGGTTGACGGTCGCGGAGGCGATGTGGAAGCGACGGGCGGTCGTGGCGAGCCGGATCGGAGGGATCCGCGATCAGATCGAAGACGGTCGCTCGGGGATGCTGCTACCCGACCCACGCGACCTGGAGCAGGCCGGGGCGGCGATCACTGAGCTGCTGGGGAATAGAGAGGATGCTCTGGCGATGGGGAACGCGGCTCATAGCCGCGTACGGCAGCAGTTTCTCGGCCCGCACCACCTCGGTCGCTACTTCGAGGTGATCCAAAGGGTCGCCTCGCAACGACAACACGCGGGTCAGCCTGTCGGCCCTTGATTACCGGCCGTCAACCACCGCCAACAGGTGCCTCGTATCTGTAGAAGCCCTGCCGGGACTTGCGCCCGAGCGCCCCGGCGCGCACGAGCTCGGTCAATCGTGGCGGGACCGGGACGTCGATCGCCTCGCCGATCGCCTGCGCCACGTCGAGGCCGACGAAGTCGAGCAGGGCGATTGGCCCCATTGGGACGCCGGCGCCGAGCGTCATGCAGCGGTCGATGTCGGCGGGATCCATTCCCGTCGCGCACAACAGCTCCACGGCGCTGAACAGATAGGGGAACAGCAGGCGGTTGACCACGAAGCCCGGTATGTCCGGCACCTCGACCGCGGTCTTGTCCAGCTGGTCGCACAGCGCATGAGCGCGCTCGCGGGTGTCGGTGCTCGCCTCCTCCGGGAAAGCGAGCTCGACCAGCTTCATCCGCGTCACCGGGTTGAACACATGCAGGCCGACGAACCGCTCCGCGTGACCGCTCGCCTGCGCCAGCTCGCTGATGGAGAGCGACGAGGTGGTGGTGGCCAGCACCGCGTTGGCGCCGACGAGATGGGCGAGCTCTCCCAGCTCGCCCAGCACCTCGGCCTTGCTGTCGTGGCTCTCGATGATCGCCTCGACGAGGAACGTGGCCGCGCCGAGCTCGTCCAGGTTGGTCACGATGCGCACGCGATCAACATCGAGCGGCTGCCCGGCTCTCTCGCACAGCTTCCTGATCGAGGAACGCGCGCGCTCGGCAGAGCTATCGGATCGAGCCCACAGCATCACCTCGCCGTGAAGGGCGCCCGCGGCGGCCAGGCCGCAGGCGATGGTGCCGGAGCCGGCAACGCCCAATTTCTCCGGCAAAGCTTCCTCTGGTTTGGTCGAGATCGAGCTCACGATGCGGCACGTGACCCTTCAGTGAGGCGGTCGGCGGTGGGACACGGAAAAGTCAAGGTCATCGTGCCTCTCAGGCCGGCACTTTGGCCAGCATCTGTGCGGCGAGCTCGACAAGCCGGTTCGAATAGCCCCACTCGTTGTCGTACCAAGCGATCACCTTGACCTGGGTGGAGTCGATCACGCTGGTCAGCGGCGCATCGAATGTCGCGCTGTACGGAGAGCCCACGATGTCCGAGGACACGATCGGGTCCTCGCTGTAGCTGAGGATTCCCTTGAGCACGCCGGCATCCGCGCGCTCCCGGAACGCGTCGTTGACCTCTGCGGCGCTCGTCTCCCGCTCGGCCTCCACCGTGAGGTCGACCAGCGACCCGGTCGGTGTGGGGACGCGAACGGCAAAGCCGTTCAGGCGGCCCTGGAGTTCGGGAATCACGAGGCCGAGCGCCTTGGCTGCCCCCGTGGAGGTGGGGATCAGATTGATCGCCGCGGCTCGTGCACGGCGCAGGTCCTTGTGCGGGCCGTCGAGCAGGTTCTGATCGGATGTGTAAGCGTGGATCGTCGTCATCAGCCCGTGTCGGATCCCGACCGCATCATGCAGCACACGCGCGACCGGAGCCAGGCAGTTGGTCGTGCACGACGCGTTGGTCACGATCTGGTGGCGTTCGGCGTCATAGGCCTGGTCGAAGTTGACGCCCAGCACCACGTCGGCGTCGGCGGGTTCGGAGCCGGACGCCGGGGCAGTGATGATCACCTTCTGCGCCCCGGCCTCGAGATGCTTGGCGGCCGCTGCACGGGTCCGGAAAATCCCTGTCGACTCGATCACGACCTCCACGCCCAGATCAGACCAGGGAAGCGCGGCCGGGTCGCGCTCGGCCAACACCTTCACCGACCGATCGTTGAGGAGTATCGCGCCGTCTTCCGCGTGGACCGGATCGGGGAAGCGCCCATACACGGAGTCGAAGGCAAGCAGCTGCGCGAGCGTCGCGGCGTCGGTGACATCGTTGACGGCGACGATCTCCAAGTCGGCGTCGTGCTCGTAAGCGGCCCGCATGAAGTTGCGGCCAATCCGTCCGAATCCGTTGATGGCGACCTTCGTGGACATTCTGCTCCTCTCGCGATTGCTCGTCGCTCAGCCTAGGCGCGGCAGCCCGGTCGATCATCCGTTTGGAAGTGACGGAGGGTGGTGGTTAACTACGGACCCGTTCGCGTCTGGATCTCGCGCCCGTTCAGCCGTCCCAGCTGGAGAAGCGGGCTGCGGCCGAACGGGGCCCCACGTTTCACACGTCTGCTGTGCCTGTAGTTTGCCCGCCGAAATCCGCGGGTAAATGCGGATACCACGGCCCCGCCGGGAAGGCAGGATGACCGCCTCACGCCGAACGTGCTTGGAGCGCAGGTGCTGCTTATCACCGCTGTTCAACTAATGTGGATTTGACGCGTCGTACGGCGATGCGGATCGGAATCCTGACCGGCGGTGGTGACTGTCCCGGCCTCAACGCCGTGATCCGCGCGGTGGTGCGCAGTGGGATAGACGGCTTCGGTGATCAGCTGGTGGGCTTCCGAGACGGGTGGCGTGGCGTCCTCGAGGGCTCCTACATCGATCTCGATATCGAATCGACACGGGGGATCCTGCCGCGCGGCGGCACGATCCTCGGCAGCTCGCGGACGAACCCGTTCAAACACGAGGATGGGGTCGACCTGGTGCGGGCCAGCTTCGAACAGAATCGGCTGGACGGCTTGATCGCGATCGGCGGGGAGGACACCCTCGGCGTGGCTCATCGGCTGGGCGGCGAGGGCTTCAACGTTGTCGGCGTTCCCAAGACGATCGACAACGACCTCGGCGCCACGGACGTCACGTTCGGATTCGACACGGCGTTGCAGGTCGCGACCGAGGCGATCGACCGGTTACACACGACGGCCGAGAGTCACCACCGCATTCTCGTCGTTGAGGTGATGGGGCGCCACGCCGGCTGGATCGCCCTCCATTCGGGGCTCGCCGGCGGGGCCGACGTGATCCTGATCCCTGAGATCCCGTTTGATATCGAGGAGGTCTGTCGGCTCATCCAGCATCGCCATGACCGAGGGCGGCCCTTCTCGATTGTGGTCGCGGCGGAGGGCGCCACGCCGAAGGAGGGCACGATGGAGGTCCTCGCCAGTGGCGTCGATGAGTTCGGCCACGCCCGGCTCGGCGGCATCGGCACCCGGCTCGAGCATGAGATCGAGACGCGAACCGGCCACGAGACCCGTGCCACGGTTCTGGGCCACATCCAGCGCGGTGGGACGCCGACCGCCTTCGATCGGGTGCTCGCGACAAGGCTGGGCCTGGCCGCCATCCGGGCGGCCCACGACGGGGCATGGGGGATGATGGCGTCTCTGCAGGGAAACGAAATCAAGCTCGTGCCGCTGGCCGACGCAGTCGCGGAGCTGCGGCAGGTGCCAATCGAGGAGTACGAGCGGCACGCCGTTCTGTTCGGCTGAAAGCGAGGGTTGCGGCGATGAGCACGATCGAGAAGGTACACGCGCGCCAGATCCTTGACAGCCGCGGCAACCCGACGGTGGAGGTCGACGTTCAACTGAGCAGCGGCGCTTGGGGCCGGGCCGCCGTGCCCTCAGGAGCTTCGACCGGAACGCGGGAGGCGCTCGAGCTGAGGGACGGCGAGCCGGCCTTCGGAGGCAAGGGCGTGGCACGCGCGATCGGAAACGTCAACGGCGAGATCGCCGAAGCTGTGCGCGGCTGTGATGCCAGCGAACAGCGGGGGTTGGACGAGAGGCTGATCGCCCTCGACGGCACAGCCGGCAAATCCCGATTGGGCGCAAACGCGCTCCTCGGTGTCTCAATGGCGTGCGCCCGCGCCGCGGCCTCCGATGCGAACGAACCACTGTGGCGCTATCTCGGCGGAGCGGACGCGAACTTACTGCCCGTGCCGACGATGAACGTGCTCAACGGCGGTGTCCACGCTGACAACCCGGTCGATTTTCAGGAGTTCATGATCGCCCCGCTCGGAGCCGAGTCGTTCTCGCACGCGCTGCGGCTCGGTGCCGAGGTCTACCACGAGCTTCAGCGTACGCTGAAGCGCCGGGGTCTGAGCACCGCGGTCGGGGACGAGGGCGGGTTCGCGCCCGCGCTCGAGACCAATGAGGCTCCCCTCGAGTTACTGGTGAGCTCGATCGAAAGCGCCGGGTACTCGCCGGGAGAAGACATCGCGATTTGTCTGGATCCGGCGGCGAGCGAGTTCCTGCGGGAGGGACGGTATGAGCTCGCCGGCGAGGGCCGGTCTCTGTCACCCGACGAGATGGTCGAGTACTGGGCTGGAATCGTTGAGCGCTATCCGGTGGTGTCGTTGGAGGATGGAATGGGCGAGGGCGACTGGGACGGCTGGCTCAGCCTCACGGAGCGGATCGGTAGACAGGTCCAACTGGTCGGCGACGACGTGTTCGTCACCAACCCGGAGATTCTGCGACAGGGGATCGAACGCGGAATCGCCAACTCGATCCTGATCAAGCTCAACCAGATCGGGACCCTGAGCGAGACCCTCGACACGATCGCAATTGCCCGTGACGCCGGGTACCGAGCGGTGATCTCTCATCGCTCGGGAGAGACCGAGGACACGTTTATCGCGGACCTCGTGGTTGCCACCGGCGTGGGACAGATCAAGACCGGTGCACCGGCTCGCACCGAACGGGTCGCCAAGTACAACCAGCTTCTACGGATCGAGGAGGAGCTCGCGGGCCGGGCGCGGTTTGCCGGACGGGAGGCCGTCGCGGTCCTCTGACGCACGACCGCGAACGTCGATCATTCCGTCGGTTCGCGGTCCTCGGCGTACACGGCAGCGATGTCCCGCGTGGATGCCGACACGACCGAAACCCGGAGCCGGTGGCGCGCTGGCCACCATTTGGTGCACGCTTTCCCGGATCGGGTTCGCGGCAGAGCCCTGATGGCGTAGCGCTCTGCGCTCCGTACGCTGGCGCAGACTCAAAACACCGATCGACCGGGCGTCGTCTGTGACCGAGGTGGGATCGAGCCGCGCGATGGCCTGTGTTAGGAGATGACGAGATGAAGGCTCTTGTCTACCACGGCCCCGGCGAGCGCGGCTGGGATTCGGTCGATGATCCGACGATTGTGGACCCGAGCGACATCATCGTGCGGATCGATACCTCAACGATCTGCGGCACCGATCTGCATATCCTCAAGGGCGACAGCGCTAAACGTTCATCGACGCCGCCAACACGAACGCGCTTAAGGTGGTTCTCTGCGGACCCGAGAGCACCAGCACGGCTGATGCCGGGCGGGCACCGGAAACGGTGAGGGTCTGATCGCGCTGGCCTGCATCAGTCATACGCGCTCGGCTTCGGCCGCCGCCGTGCGATCGGACCGGGTGATCGTTCTTGCCTCCGGGCATACGCGAGCGACCATCTGGACCACCGCATGATGCGTGCGGTCGGGGCCGAGCTCGGACATGGTGCCACCGACCTCGATATTCGGCCCATCCGCGCCGACGACAAAGCGCAGCTGAAAGCCGGCTTCGAGCGCCTGAGCCAGACATCACGTTACCGGCGCTTTCTCTCGCCTCACGACGAGCTGTCTGACGAGGAACTCCGTTACTTCACGGAGATCGATCACCACGACCACGAGGCGCTGGTGGCGATCAACCCGCACACGGGCGAGGGAGTGGGGGTCGCGCGCTACGTCCGGTCAGAGGAGGACCCGCACGTTGCCGAGTTGGCCGTTGCGGTGGTCGACGACTGGCAACGCCGCGGGGTCGGGACCAGGTTGGCCACGGCGCTGGCCGATCGCGCCCGGGAAGAGGGCATAACGGCATTCACCGGACTCGTGCTGGCGGACAACCAGCTCATGCTGAATCTGGCCGACGAGCTCGGCCAGGCGCGCACCGGACCCAGCGAGCACGGCACGGTCGAACTGGCCATCGACCTGCCCGAGCGGGGCGCCAGCCAGCTCATGCGCTGGCTTCGCGCCGTCGCCACAGGCGATCTGAAGGCATGGCCGATCCATCGCCCGAGCTGAGCATGGACACCAGCACCGACTCGTAATGCGGGCCATCGGAAGTACAGTGGCTCGGTGGCGGATTCGGTCGATACCGGCTCTGCGCGGATCGAGATCGTGCTGGCCGACGATCACGCGATGATCCGCAGCGGCCTACGGCGTGTCCTGGACAGCGAGCCGGATCTGGCCGTGGTCGCCGAGGCGGCCGACGTCGAGGCGGCGATTCGAGAGACGCAGACCCACCAGCCGGACGCGTTGGTCGTCGACCTCAACATGCCGGGCGCTCCGACCCTCCCCGCCATACCCCGCTTCCTCGAGGCCTCGCCGGGAACCGCGGTCATCGTTCTGACGATGGATGGCGAGCCGGCCCATGCGCGCCGTGCGTTGCGCGCTGGCGCCCGTGGCTACGTGCTCAAGGACGCCGCCGATACCGAGCTGGTCGAGGCCGTGCGCGCGGTCGTGAACGGCCGCACCTATGTCGACCCGAATCTCGGCGCCCGCCTGGCGACCATGGGCGGTGACGCGTCCGCGCGGCTCGCCGGACTTTCGCAGGGCATCCCGGAGCTCGCCGTCGGCGCAGATTTCGCCGGGCACCGCATCGACAAGGTCATCGGCCGGGGCGGCATGGGGGTCGTCTTCCGTGCCACCGATCGCGCGCTCGATCGAACCGTGGCCCTCAAGCTGATCGCGCCGGAGGTGGCCAGCGACCCCGTGTTCCGCGCCCGGTTCGAGCGGGAGTGTCGCCTGGCGGCAGCCATCGACCATCCTCACGCGGTCCAGATCTTCCAGGCCGGCGAGGAGGACGGACTGCTGTACCTGACCATGCGCTACGTCGACGGCACCAACCTGCGACGCCTGCTCCGGACCGAGGGTCGGCTCCCCCCGGCCCGCGGCGTGGCGATCATCGGTCAGATCGCCAGCGCGCTGGACGAAGCTCATGCGCTCGGCCTCGTTCATCGTGACGTCAAGCCCGAGAACATCCTCGTCCTCGAGCGTCCGCCGGCCGAACAGGCCTTCCTGACCGACTTCGGCATCACAAAGCGGGCCACCGACGAGCCGCTGACGCGAACCGGTCGCCTGGTCGGCACCGTCGACTACTCTGCCCCTGAGCAGGTCCAGGGGGGTGACGTCGACGCCCGTGCCGATGTCTACTCACTCGGATGCGTGCTGTTCCACATGCTGAGCGGAAACGTCCTGTTCGATCGCCCCAGCGATCTCGACAAGCTCTGGGCGCACGTCCACGAGCCACCACCCAAGCTGCTGTCGTTGCGCCCCGACCTTCCGGCCCCGCTCGGGGAGGCGGTTGACCGCGCACTATCCAAGGATCGCGAGGACCGCCAGCAGTCGGCGGGCGGGCTTGCGCGTGAAGCCGGCGACGCGCTACCGCCTGACCCTAAGAGGTGGAGCTGACCGGCTCGTGCCTGGGCAGGTGGGGGATGCCGACGGCCGCATAGGCGTCGGGCTCGTCGAGCGTCTCGTGCTCGAGCAGGGCATGGGCCAGGGCCTCCAGCTGATCGCGATGTTCCCCCAGTGCGCTCAGAGCGCGCTCGTGGCAATCATCGGTGAGTCGTCGCACCTCGTCATCGAGAATCTGTCGCGTACGCTCTGAGGTGATGCCCTCGCCGAGAAGCCCGTAGGGTCCGGTGCCCTCGGCCGGGAGGACCGTGACCAATCCGACCTGGTCGGACATCCCCCAGCGGCCGACCATCTGCCGCGCCAGCGCCGTGGCCTGCTCGAGATCCGCTTCGGCGCCTGTCGTCACCCTGCCGTAGATCAGTTCCTCGGCGGCTCGACCACCCAGCAGGCCGGTCATACGCCCGCGCAGATAGTCCTCATCGAACGCGTAGCGATCCTTTTCAGGACTCTGGAACGTCACTCCGAGTGCGTGCCCCCGGGGGATGATCGACACCTTGCGTACCGGGTCGGCCCCGGGCTCGAGCATCCCGAGCAGGGCGTGGCCGGCCTCGTGGTACGCGGTCCGCTCGCGCTCCTCTGGCGAGATGAGAATGTGTCGCGCGGCCCCGAGGACGATCCTCTCCAGGGCATTGGCGAAGTCGTCGCGTCCTACCGTGCGTCCGCCGCGTCGGGCGGCGAGGAGCGCCGCCTCGTTGACCAGATTGTGGAGATCAGCTCCGACCATCCCGGGTGTCGATGAGGCGACGGCCTGGAGGTCGACATCACCACCGAGCGGAACCGAGCGCGTGTGAACCCGCAGGATCTCCTCCCGGCCCTGCTGGTCGGGCGCGCTGACCGCGACCCGCCGGTCAAAGCGGCCGGGCCGCAACAGCGCCGCGTCGAGGATCTCCGGACGATTGGTGGCCGCGAGCACGATCACGCCCTCGTTGCCGGTGAACCCGTCCATCTCGGTCAGCACCTGGTTGAGCGTCTGTTCGCGTTCGTCGTGGCCGCCGCCCGGCCCCGTGCTCGCCGCGCGTGAGCGACCGATGGCGTCGAGCTCGTCGATGAACACGATGGCCGGCGCCTCCTGTTTGGCCTGTTCGAACAGATTGCGCACCCGGCTCGCCCCGACGCCGACCAGCATCTCGACGAACTCGGAGGCCGACATGGAGAAGAACGGCACGTTGGCTTCGCCGGCCACAGCCTTGGCCAGCAGCGTCTTGCCTGTCCCGGGAGGACCGGTCAGCAGCACGCCACGCGGGACCATCGCTCCCAGAGCGCGATAGCGATCGGGGTTCTTGAGAAAGTCGACGACCTCGGACAACTCCTCGTTCGCCTCGTCGATGCCCGCGACGTCCTTGAACGTGACCCGCTGCTCGGTGCGTTCATATCGCCGGGCCCGCGCCTTACCGAATCCGGCGAAGTTCCCCGCGCCGCCTCCGAGCCCACGTGAGGTGGCGCGCATGATCAGCAGGAACAGGCCGACGAGCAGCAGCGTGGGGCCGAAGCCAAAGAGCACGCTCTGCCACCAGGGAGTGGATGAGCTGGTGGGGGTGGCCCCCACGGTCGCGCCCTCGGCCAGCAGCTGTTGGAAGATCTCGTCGCCGGCGAACACCGGCCGCTCGGTCTTGAACGCCTTGGCGGTCTGGGCACCCGGACCGGTCGGGTAGGTGATGGATGTGCGAAGCTCGCCCCGGATCGTCTCGCCGGTGGCCGTGACCTGAGCCACGTTGCGCTCGTGCACCTGGGTGCGGAACACGCTGTATGGAAGGCTCAGCGTGGTCGACTTGTGCGAGGAGAGCTCGCCGGCGACCACCCAGTTCAAGATCAGCAGCAGGGCAATGGTCAGCCACATCCACTTCAGGCCGCGCGACGCCGGCGGCTCGCCGTCACGCCGGATCAGTGGCGAGCGCTCGGCGCCCCTTGGCTCGCGTGTCGGCTCCCGGTCGGGCCGATTCGTGGGATGGTTGGTAGAGCTGTCCTCGGTCATGGGGCCGGGAAAAGGACGTGGTCGGCGCCCGGGGATGCGTTCGGCCCGAGAACGACTTCCTTGAACACGGTCGGACCTCCGTTCTCACCTTGGCTGGCTTGTCTCGTGAACCGCGCGCCGATCGCGAGCCCGAGCGGCGGCCACCTCGGGGGAGGGAGTCACGACGACGGTGCAGTCGGCGTGCTGGATCACGGCGTGCGAGACGCTCCCGAGCAGTAGCGACTTCAGACCGGTCAGACCGCGTGATCCCATCACGATCGCATTGACGGCCAGCGCGTCGGCTTCGACGAGGATCGCATTGGCGGTCGTGGTTTCCTGCTTGCGGCACCGCGCCGTGGCCTCAAAACCCGCCTGGCGAGCCAGTTCAGCTCCTTGTTGCGCCGACTGCTCGGCGTTTGTCCGGCTGGCCGCGTCGATCTCCCCGGTGTCGAGCATGTCCGGTGTGAGCGCCAGACCCGATGACATGTGGAGGAGCACCTGGACGAATGGTTGCCACACGGTCAGCACGGTCGCCGGTTGGCGATCGAACAGCTCGCCGGCCCGCGCGATAGCGACCTTGGCGTCGGCGGAGCCGTCGTAGCAGATCAGGATCACTGGTCCTCGCCGATGCCGTAGTAGGCGGCCAGGTCGAGCGTCGAGATGATGCCGACTGGAAAGCCTCCGGCCGGATCCCGCACGACGAGATGCGCGACTCCGTGCTCGGTCATCAGCTGGGCGGCACGTCCGAGTCCCTCGCCGGCCGAAATGGACAATGGTTCCGTGGCGGCCGCCTGACCGGCCGTCGGCTCGTCGCCGCTGTTTGCCGCTGCGACAAGGTCGAGGTCTGACACGACGCCCACGGGGTGTCGGTCACCGGTCTGCATGACGGCGACCGCGTGCACGTGATGTTTGGCCATGATCGCGGCGACCTCGCCGAGGGGTGCATCGGTCCAGCAAGTGAGGATGCCAGGATGCATGATGTCCTTCACGCGGATGTGATCTTGTTGAGATTTGAGCATGCCTTGAGCATGCCCCGACCTCGCTGCCGGGCCATCCGCGCATGCCAGCACTCCCGGCTCGGCAAACTACGGACGGCCCGAACGGGCAGCCGTGGCGGCGATAATTGCTGCCACTCGGGCCGGATCCGACTCCACATGAAGACCGGCCAGGTCCGCCCCGTCCAGCCGGTGGTCAGCCACCGCGGCGGCGCGCAACCAATCGAGCAGACCCTGCCACTCGTCTCCGCCGACCAGGATCACCGGGAAATGCCGAATAGTCTCCGTCTGGATCAGCGTGAGCGCCTCGAACAGCTCATCAAGCGTTCCAAAACCGCCTGGGCCGATGACGAACGCGCTGGCGTACCGGATGAACATCACCTTGCGCGCGAAGAAGTGGCGAAACTTCAGTCCCACCGTGATGTAGTCGTTGAACCGCTGCTCTTGTGGGAGCTCGATGTTGCATCCGACCGATGGGGCGCCGACCTCGGCGGCGCCACGGTTGGCCGCCTCCATCAGCCCGTTGCCACCGCCGGTGATCACGGCGTACCCGGCGCGTCCGAGCTCGGCACCGACCGCGCGCATCAGGGCGTAGTTTGGATGCTCGGGCGGCGTCTGGGCCGAGCCGAACACGCTGACGGCCGGGCCTAGCGCGGCAAGGCGATTGAAGCCAAGGGCAAACTCAGCCGCGATCTGGCGGATGCGTTCGGCGTCGGCGGCCCGCTCGCCGGGCGGCTCGTCGCCCAGCCACGACAGCAGCTCCGCGTCGAAGGTCGGCGGTTGGTTCATGCCGCCATGACCGCCCGTGCCTGGCGCGCGATCTCCAGATCCTCGCGCGCGCGGATGACGAGCGTGCGCGCGGCAGCGTCCCGCGCGGTGATGTCGACATCGGGGTCGGCCGCATCGTTTTGATCAGCGTCGATCCTCACCCCAAGGAATCGGAGTCCGGACGCCGCGGCCCCGCGGATCGGCGGCTGGTGCTCGCCAACGCCCCCGGTGAAGGCGAGCACGTCGAGCCCGCCCAGCGTGGCAGCCATCGCGGCAATCCCCGCCCGGAGCCGGTGCAGGTAGACGTCGATGGCCAGCCGTGCGTCCGGCTCGTTCCGGTCAGCTGCGGCGAGGACCTCGCGCATGTCTGGGCTGCCGGCCAGTCCGAGCAAGCCCGACTCGTGCTCCAGGGCCTCGGCCAGGTCCCGTTCCCTCATGCCCGTCCGCTCGAGCAACCACACGAGCAGGCCAGGGTCGACACTTCCCGAGCGGGTTGCCATGACGAGGCCCTCCAGCGGGGTAAAGCCCATTGTCGTATCCAGCGACCGGCCATTCGAGATCGCGCACAGGGAGGCGCCCGCGCCCAGATGGCAGCTGACGATCCGCAGCTGAGCGGGCGTGGCATCGAGTAGCTCCGCCGCGCGGCGGGCGATCCACGCGTGCGAGAGCCCGTGAAATCCGTAGCGGCGGACGTGCCAGCGCTCGCGCCACGCGGCCGGAAGCGCGTACGTTGTGGCGGCCGGGGCCATCGTCGCGTGAAACGCCGTGTCGAAGCAGGCAACGGCCGGGAGGTCGGGCAGCGCGCCGGAAACCGCGTCCAGCGCCGCGAGCGATTTCGGCTGGTGCAACGGCGCCAGCTCGACCAGCTTGCGCAGCGCCGCTTCGACTTCTCGATCGATTCGGACGGGATCGCGGAACCGCTCGCCACCGTGAACGATCCGGTGGCCAACCACGTCCGCCTGGTCGAATCCATCGTCCAAAGCCGCTCGCAGCTCCTCAGGGTCGACGGTTGCCCGTGGCGCTGCCAGCTCGCGCTGGCACAGAGGAGCGTCATCGTCGCCGATCAGACTGAGCTTGAGGGTGCTGGAACCGGCGTTCACAACCAGGACGCGCATCGGCGCCCTCAGCCGTGTGGATCCGGCCAGATCCAATCGCGCACATCGGGTGGATCGTCGCCCACCTCGCGGGTGTAGGCGCGGTGGCGTAGACGCTCGTCGGCCATCTCCTGGCGCAGATGGGCGGCTCGCTCGCCGAGATCCGGCACGCGGTCGATCACGTCCATGACTAGGTGAAAGCGGTCGAGATCGTTGAGCATCACCATGTCGAACGGTGTCGTCGTGGTGCCCTCCTCCAGGTAGCCACGGACGTGGAGATTGTGGTGATTCGTCCGTTGGTAGGTCAGCCGGTGAATGAGCCAGGGATAGCCGTGGTAGGCGAAGATGACCGGTTTCGACGCCGTGAACAGCGAGTCGAACTCCCAGTCGGGGAGACCGTGGGGATGCTGCGATGCTGGCTCCAGGCGCATCAGGTCGACGATGTTGACCACCCGTACTCGCAGGTCGGGTAGCCGCTCACGCAGGATGGCCGTGGCCGAGACGACCTCGAGGGTGGGAATGTCGCCGGCGCAGGCCAGGACGACGTCGGGCTCCTCGCCCTGGTCGTTTGACGCCCAGCTCCACACGCCGATCCCGCGAGTGCAATGGGCCACCGCCTCGTCCATGGTCAGGTAGTTGAGCGCGGGCTGCTTGCCGGCCACGATCACGTTCACGTAGTTTCGGCTTCGCAGGCAGTGGTCGGCCACGGACAGCAGACAGTTTGCGTCCGGCGGCAGATAGACGCGGATGACCTCCGCTTTCTTGTTCACCACGTGGTCGATGAACCCAGGATCCTGGTGCGAGAAGCCGTTGTGGTCCTGGCGCCAGACATGTGAGGACAGCAGGTAGTTCAGCGAGGCGATTGGCTGCCGCCACGGAATCTGGCGGGTCACCTTCACCCACTTGGCATGCTGGTTGAACATCGCATCGATGATGTGGATGAACGCCTCGTAGCAGTTGAACAGGCCATGGCGGCCGGTGAGGAGATAGCCCTCCAGCCAGCCCTGGCACAGATGCTCGGACAGCACCTCCATCACGCGGCCGTCGGGGGAGAGATGGTCGTCGGTGTCCAGTCGCGTCGCGTCCCACGCGCGATCGGTGACCTCAAACACCGCGGACAGGCGATTGGACGCCGTCTCGTCCGGACCGACAATCCGGAATCGGTCCATGTTGAGGCGCATCACGTCACGGAGCCAGTTTCCGAGCACGCGCGTCGCCTCGCTCGAGCTTCGCGCCGGCTCCGGCACGTCGACGGCGTAGCCACGGAAATCTGGCAGCTCGAGCTCGCGCAGCAGCTGGCCGCCGTTGGCGTTGGGGTTCGCGCTCATTCGCAGCGGACCGGACGGCGCCAGAGCGGCGATGTCGGCCCGTAGCTCGCCCGCCTCATCGAACAGCTCCTCCGGGTGGTAGGAGCGCAGCCACGCCTCCAGGGCCTCCAGGTGATCTGGATTTGTTCGCACCTCGGCCAGCGGGACCTGGTGGGAGCGGAACGACCCCTCGGCAGGCAGTCCGTCGACGCGCCTCGGCCCCGTCCAGCCCTTCGGCGTACAGAGCACGATCATCGGCCAGCGCGGACGGGTGACATCGCCCTCGGACCGCGCCCGAGCTTGGATCGCCGCGATGTCGTCGAGCGTCGCGTCGAGCGTCGCGGCCATGAGCTCGTGCATCTCACTGGGTTCGGAGCCCTCGACGAAGCGCGGGTTGTGGCCGAAGCCCTCGAGCAATGAGCGCAGCTCATCGCGGTCAATCCTGGCCAGCACGGTGGGATTGGCAATCTTGTAGCCGTTGAGGTGGAGGATCGGAAGCACCGCGCCGTCCCTCGCCGGGTTGAGGAACTTGTTCGAGTGCCAGCTGGCGGCGAGTGCACCGGTCTCCGCCTCGCCGTCCCCGATGACGCAAACCGCCAACAGGTCCGGGTTGTCGAACACCGCCCCGTAGGCGTGGAGCAGGGAGTAGCCCAGCTCCCCGCCCTCATGGATCGATCCCGGCGTCTCAGGCGCGACATGACTGGGGATCCCGCCCGGAAACGAGAACTGTCGGAAGAGCCGGCGCAGGCCCTCCTCGTCGCGGCCGATATGCGGATACACCTCGGTATAGGTGCCGTCGAGGTAGGCGCTGGCCACGAGCCCCGGCCCGCCGTGCCCCGGCCCGGTCACGTAGATGGCGTTGAGGCGGCGCGCGACGATCGCACGGTTCATGTGGGCGTAGACGAAGTTCAGCCCGGGCGTGGTGCCCCAGTGGCCGAGCAGCCGCGGCTTGACATGCTCGGGGGCGAGCGGCCGGCGGAGCAGTGGGTTGTCGAGCAGATAGATCTGCCCGACCGAGAGGTAGTTCGCCGCTCGCCACCAGGCATCGATCGCCGCCCGCTCCTCGTTTTTCAGCGGGACCGATCTTGCCGCGGTAGTCACACCCATCATTTACGCACACAACCCCGATCGACGCTAAGTGAGAATGCGCAATTTCCTGCGGCGGCGCCGCGATGGCGGTGCAACCCATCGGGTCTAGGTTCTGGTCATGAACGCAACCGTGGCATCGCCGTCGGGGGCTGCGCGGCCAAACGGCGCGGCGAGCGACGCTGGTCGGCAGTCGCGTCGGCCCGTCGAGATCGAGCGGGCAATCGCGAGCTGCAGTCCGGCGATCATCGGTGCGGAGGACGGGCGTGATCCGATCGCGGCCGCGATCGAGGCCTGCCGGTCTCAGACGAGGGTGCACGTAAGTTGCAATGGCCGCGGGCTTCTCCGCGGCGCGGAATCACTCTTCAGGGCCGCCCGCCTGGAGCTTCCGATCGTGCTGACCGTGTCTCTTGATCATGATCCTGTGGAATCAGAGAAGCTCAGCGCGGCCATGGCGATCCGCGACTTCGGATGGGTCCAGCTCTTCCCGTCGAGTCTCCAGGACGCCGTGGATGTTCACGTGCAGGCATTTCGAATCGCCGAGCGGCTGTCGCTCCCGGTCATGGTTTGCCTGGACAGGTTCAGCCCGGTCGGGCCCGTCGCGATTCCCACCGAGGATGAGGTGCGGCTCTTCCTGGAGCGACCGACTCGGACCGGGGATCGCGACCGGCGTGCATCTGCCCACGTTATCGCGGCGGTGGCAACTCATTTCCGTGAGCACTTCGGCCGGCCATCCGGCGGCCTGCTCATCTCGCGTCACATGTGGGGCGCACGGACAGTGGTACTCGGACTGGGATCGACGTTCTCTGCCCTCAGCGAAACCGTGGATGAGCTACGGCCGCGGGGGGTAGACGTCGGTGCCCTGGCGCTCGAGTGCTTTCGGCCATTCCCTGGTAACGAGCTGGCGCATAGGCTCGCCTCCAGCGAGCATGTGATCGTTGTCGAACCCGCGGCGATCGGGGGCGGCGATATCGTCTCATCCGACCTGCGCTGCGCGCTCGGTCCGCGCTCGGCGCAGATCCACACCGTCCTCGCCGATACGGGCGGAAGATCGATCGGCCAGAGTGACCTGTGTGCGGCTGCGCGGGACGCGCTGAACGGCCGTCTGCGCGATAGGGCGTTTGGGGATAAGCCGGCGTCGGCTCCCCATCGGGGTCGGTAACAACCGGCCACCCGCGAGGTGGCCGACCCCGATGCTGGGGGCCGCGCCCAACGTAGTACGGTCACGTTCCCAAGCCGAGATTCTGGAGGTTCGATGTTCAACAACGTTCTTGTCGGCGTGGACGGTCGGCCCGGAGGCCGCGATGCCATGGCGCTGGCCAAGCAACTGGGGGCGCCGGGGGCGACGATCACCTTGGCCCACATCTACGGCGGGAATTTCATGATTGGTCGCGGCTCGGCGCTGGAGATGCCGATCGAGCGCGCGAACTTCCAGGATCTGCTCGAGCGCGAGCGCGAGCACGGAATGCTCGACGCGGAGCTGACGGTCTACGGGAACCACACTGCCGGCCGCGGGCTCCACCAGTTGGCGGAGGAGCGCAAGGCCGATCTCCTCGTGGTCGGATCCACCCGGCACGCGCTGCTGGGCCGCGTTCTCATGGGTGACGATTCCCGCGCCGCGCTCAACGGAGCACCGTGCGCGATCGCTATTGCCCCGCGCGGATACCTCCACGTCGCCCACGCGCTGAAGCGGATGGGCGTCGGCTACGACGGGTCCCCCGAGAGCGTGAACGCACTCAACGTGGCTCGGCAGCTGGCCGCCCAGAGCGGAGCCAAGATCAAGGCGATGTCGGTGGTCTCGCTCGACGACGTCCAGGAGGAGAAGCCGATCCCGGCAGACTGGCCGCAGGAAAGCGCGCGGCTGGTGGACGAGTGCTCGGAGCGCCTGCATCAGCTCGACGACGTCGAGGGTGTCGCCGTCTATGGAGGACCGCGCGAGGAGTTGGCGCGCTTCGGCAAGGAGCTCGACCTGCTGATCGTGGGTTCGCGCGGCTATGGTCCCCGCGACCACGTGTTCCACGGCAGTGTCTCCAACTACCTCCTCAGCCATGCGGACTGTCCGCTGCTCGTGCTGCCCCGGAGCCTGCTCGAGCCGGGCGCGCAAGACCAGCGCGAGGATCGGAGCGACACGGCTGCTGCGCCAGGACGCTGACCGCATTTGATCGCGACGGAACAGAAGGCGGGCCCGATGTTTAGGCAAGTTGTCGTTGGCGTGGACGGGTCCGAGGGCGGGCGAGACGCGATCGCCCTCGCTGGGCGCCTGGCGCAGGCGCAGGCCGAGACCACGCTCGCATACGTGTTCCGAGACGACGTGCACACCCGGCGAGGGCCCCGCCGGCCAAATACCTCCAAGCAGGCTGATCTGGCCTCCGAACTGCTCGCGCGTGCCCGCGAAGAGGCCGGCGTCGACGCCCAGGTGCGCTGGCATGGCGCCCCGTCGGTCGGGCGTGGCCTCCACGAGCTGGCCGAATCGATCCCCGCCGATCTGCTTGTGGTGGGGTCCTCCCGGCGCGGGTTGCTCGGCCGTGTTGTGATCGGAGACGACACACGGGCGGCGTTGAACGGTGCGCCGTGCGCCATCGCCATCGCTCCCGCCGGTTACTGGCAGCACCCAGTCGACGTGCGCGAGATCGGCGTGGGCTATGACGGATCGCCCGAGAGCAAGCACGCCCTGAACGTGGCCAGATCGCTGGCCCGCGAGCATGGGAGCAATCTCTCGGCATTCCAGGCGGTCTGGCTTCCGCGGTACATGTTCACGGGGCCGACGCCCGACGAGGACGCGGTCCTCGAGAACCTGCTGGCCGAAGCCCGAGCCGAGATCGCTGCCCACGGCGACGTCGAGCCACACGTGGCCTACGGGCGACCCGCCGAAGAGCTGGCTCTGTACGGCGACTCGGTCGATCTACTCGTGGTCGGCTCTCGCAGCTACGGTCCCGGCGGGCGACTGGTGCACGGGAGCACATCTGCCCAGCTGGCCCGCAGCTGCCGCTCTCCGCTGCTCGTGCTGACCAGGGCGGCACGAGAGGCGGAGACGAATAGGCCCCGGTGAACGCAAGGGGGAGCGGTCACCGAGGATTCGCAGCCTTAGCCGTCGAGCAGGTCGTGCTCCAGTGCATAGCGCACGAGGTCGGCCCGGCTACCGAGGCGCAGCTTCTGCTGGATGTGCGATCGGTGCGTCTCCACGGTCCGCACGGACAGATACAGCTCCTTGGCGATCTCGGCATTCGTGTGACCTAGGGCGATCATGCGCAGGACGTCCACCTCACGATCCGAGAGGCCGTCGGGAGGCCCCGGCGGAGGCTCGGCGGCAACACGCGCCCCCAGGCGTGGATTCAGATACGTGTCACCCACCGCGGCTCGCCGGATCGCCTCGACCAACTCCGACTCGGCCGACTCCTTGAGGACGAAACCCAGGGCGCCCGCGGTCAGGGCCTGTCGCGCGTAGGCCGGCTCATTCTGCATGGTGAGAACGACGATCTGCGTGTCCGGGCATTGCGTCCGAATCTCGGGGATCGCGTTCAGGCTCAATCCCTCGGGTAGGTTGAGATCGAGCACGAGCACGTCGGGGTGGTGGCCCAACGTGTAACGGCGGGCGCCGTTGAGATCGGAGGCCTCGGCAACGACCTCGAAGCCCTCCTCCGCGTCGAGGAGCTGCCGCAGCCCTCGCCGCACGACGGCATGGTCGTCGGCGATCACGACCCGGATGAGCCCGCCCTGCTTGCGCTCGTCGCCCGGCGGGGTTTGATCTCCGGACCCGGGCATCAACGCACGGCAGCCTGATCGCGGGATTCGAGATATGGAGCCAGATACTTGGCCGCGATCTTGTTGGCCGGCGACCATGTCGGCATATCGCTGACACGGGCGCTGGATCCGTGGCCGCCGGTCAGATGAGCGCTGATGTACAGCGGGCGATCACCGCCGAGCAGCATCGCGTGTATCTCGGGATCGAATGGCGTCGGTTCCACCGGGGCCCCGGCGAGGGCGGCGATCGATTGCGCGGCGGTGTCCGCCTGCTGGGCCGCCACTCCACCGAACTTGACGGGAAAGTCGGTTGCGTCCCCGGCGGCGTACACGCGGTCGAGCCCGAGAACCCGGCAATGAGCATCCACCTGGATGAACCCTCGGTCGGCGGTGGTCGGCACTCCGGGGGCCGAGGGTCCGTACAGATCCGGCAGCGCAACCGCGCGGTCGATGCTCAGAGTCCGAGGGCCGGGATGGATCTCCACCTCGCCTGGTTGCGGCATCTCGGCGTGGGCCGAGGTGATCGTCTCGACTCGGTTGTCCTTAAGCAGCTGTTCGACGGCACGGCTCGCCTCGCCCCCGAAGACGGCCAGAGGCGCGTCCTCCGGTGTGACCACCGTGATCACCGCCTCCTCGTTCATATCCCACGCCCGTCGGGCGGTCATCAGCGCCAGCTCGTAGATCGGCAGTGGCCATGCCATCACGGTCGGCACGAGGAACGCCAGCTTGCGTGAGTACCCGCCCTCGACATCCTGGATGAGACCGTGCAGCTGGTCGTCAAGCCGACGGTCATCGAGCGTCACGGCGGGCGCGTAATGGGGGCGAGGCGTCGCCCCCATGGCCAGAACCAGAACGTCATAGGCGAGAGCGTCGCCGTCCTCGGTATGCAGGAGCCGCTTGTCGGGCTCCAGCCATTTGAAGGCCCCCTTCGTGAGCTGGGCGCCAATGTCGAGGGCGATGTCGTTTAACGGATAGCGACGCGCGGCGGCGCTGCCGAACGGTTCGCGCACCCTCATCGGGCGGTACACGAATTCCGGATCAGGGGCCAGAATCGTGGCCGCGATCCGGTCGCCGGCCAGCTCGCGCAGCGCTAGGGCCGCCTCGAGCCCAGCAACGCCGCCGCCGGCGATCAGGACTTTCAGTGGTGAGTGATCGTTCGGTGACATGCCGTCAGCCTACGTTGAAATCTGCGGCTTTCCAACCCCGTTTGGGCCGCAGGGTCGATTCGGGAGAGTACGGATGCGTCATTGCTCGTCCGTCAGTTCGAGGCGGCGCCCGGTGACCGTCCAGGCCCGGATCTCGATCCAATGCGGTTTGTCGCCGGACGCCCAGGGCTGGAGCCCAAGGCCATCGAGTCGGCGTGTCTGGAGAGGATCGGTTACCTCGCGGGTCATTCCGCGAATGATCACGCTCCATCCCGTTCGCGTCGCCTCGTCGATGCCATCGATCTCGAACACCGCGTCCGCGCTGCGGACGAGAGCGTGGAACTTCGATCCGACCGCCGTACGGAAGACGACTGTTTGCGAGGCCTCATCGAATATGTAGTTGACGGGACGGATCAGCGGCGGGGCGTTTCCCAGGCTGACGCCCACGCGCCCGAATCGGGTGACGCTCAGCAGCCGGACACACTCCGCGCGCGGCAGCTCCATCAACATGGCCATGACGACACGGTACGCCCTCGGCGTTCAGGCCGTCTTTGACGCTGCCGAATCCTCCGCCGTCGCGAGTACCGCCTTGACGATGCCGTCATAGCCGGTGCACCGGCACAGGTTGCCGGCCAGCGAGATCCGCACATCCTCTTCGCTCGGCACTCCGTTGCGCGCCAGCAAGGCGGTCGCCGAGACCAGCATCCCTGGGGTGCAAAAACCACACTGGACCCCGCCCTGCTCGAGGAACGCCTGTTGAAGCTGGCTCAGCTGACCCGGCGGCGCGATTCCCTCGACGGTCGTGATCTCGCGACCCTCAGCCTGCAGCGCGAGGTAGGAGCAGGAGTTCACGGGCTGCCCGTCGAGCAGCATCATGCACGCGCCACACTCCGAGTCATCGCAGCCCTCCTTAGCGCCCGTGAGGCCGACCTGATCGCGCACGGTCTGAAGCAGGCTGGCGTGCGGGTCGATCTCGACCGGGCAGTCGATGCCGTTTACACGAAGCGTCGCGGCGACCTTCAATTGAGTCCTCCATGGAGTGCGGGGCTGGCCGGAATGGGAATGTCTCGGCCGTTTGCTCGGGCGGCGGCGACCTCGATCGCGCGCCGGCCGATCACGGCCGCCATCGCGGTGCGGTAGCCGGCGGATGCGCGTTGGTCGGAGATAGGCACGGATGCTTCGGCGATGGCCTCCGCCGCTGCCTGCGCGGCCTCGGCCCCGGCGTCGCTGCCCCTCAGCGCGTCTTCGGCCTCGGCGACGCGCCGGATTGTCGGGGCGAGGGCGGTGATGGCCACCCGCGCATCTTGGACGTTGCCGCCATCGAACGTGAGCACGGCGGTCGCGCCAACGACGGCAATCTCCATCTGCCGGCGGTACTCGAGGCGTAGATAGCAGCTTCCGGTATTGGCGCCCGGTAGGGGCACTTCGACTGACTCCAGCAGCTCGCCTGGCCCCGCGGTCGTCCGCCCCGGCCCGGCCAGCAGTTCGGCAATGCCGAGCGAGCGGGTGCCAGAGGCCGATCGCAGCGTGACCGTGGCGCCGAAGCACAGGAGAGGGCCACCGGTCTCCATCGCCGGCGAGGCGTTCATCAGGTTGCCGCCCAGCGTTCCCTGCGCCCGGGTTGCGTGCGATCCAACGATGCTGGACGCGTCCGCGATCGCGGTCAGCCGGCTGCGCACCGAGGGATCCGCCGCGAGCTCGGCGTGCGTTACAAGTGCCCCCACGCGCATGGCCCCATCGGCCTGGCGCGTGTACCGGAGCTCCTCGAGCCGGTGGATGGCCACCAGCCGCTCGGGCAGCGGTGCCTTCCCCTGGCGCGCCCCGACGACGAGGTCGGTTCCGCCGGCGACGGCGCGCGCGCCGTCGGCCAGTTCACGCAGGGCATCGTCGAGCGACGAGGCCACAAGCAGCGACCCGCTCATCGTGTTGCCTCCCACACGCGCTCGGGCGTCATCGGCAACCGGCGCACGCGGCGGCCCGTTGCGTTGGCGATGGCGTTGGCGATCGCGCCGGGCGTCGGTACACAGGGAGGCTCGCCCATCCCCTTGGAGCCGTCGGGTCCGCCATCGAGCGCCGGGTTATCGACGAACGCGATATCGATCGGCGGCGTGTCGGCACAGGTCACGAGCTTGTAGTCGAGCAGGTGCGGGTTGAGCTGACGGCCGGCATCGTCGAGCTGCATGCCTTCCGACAGCGCCTGGCCGATGCCCATCACCACGCCACCGAGGACCTGTCCACGGGCGCCAATCGGGTTGATGATCGTCCCCGAGTCGTGGGCCGCGGCGACCCGCAGCACGCGAACGACGCCCGTCTCCGGGTCGACCTTGACGCGGACGGCGTGGGTGATGAGCTGTGGCTCCAGGAAGGACTCCATGCCAAGCCGGCCCAGGCACCCGCTATCGGGCCTGGTGTCGGGCTGGTCGGGCACCTTGCCGGAGCCCTTGCCCAGGATCGCCTCGCCGCCACCCGCCACCTCGGCGATCGACACCGCCTTCTGCGGTGAACCCTTGACCCGCACCATCCCGTCGGCGAGCTCGAGGTCGACGGGGTCGATCTCGAGTTGCTCCGCCGCCAGCTCTCGCAGCCGGTCGCGTACCTCGCCCGCGGCCTCCATGACGGCCCTGCCGTTGTTGAACGTGGTCTGCGAGCCGGATGAACCCATGTCCCACGGGCCGGCCTCGGTGTCCTGGTAGAGAACGGAGAAATCCTCGGGACGCATGCCAAGAACCTGGGCCGCGAGCAGTGGCAGGCCCATGACCGCTCCGCTGCCGTTCTCCTGGGCCCCGGTGACGATCGTCCCCGTGCCGTCGGTGTTGAGCTTCAGGTAGGCGCCCGATGGCACGCCGAACGACGGCCACCAGCCGCAGGCCACGCCAATGCCCTCGTTCTCGGGCAGCTCCTGCCCGTAGCCGATCAGCTCGGCCGCCCGCTCGAGCGACTCCTTCATCCCCAGCGGCCCAAACACCTGGCGCGTCGGGCTCTCATCTCCCTCCCCGATCAGCGTGCGGCGACGGAGCTCGACTGGGTCGAGCCCGAGCGCTTCCGCGAGCTCATCCATGTGCTGCTCGACCGCCCAGCAGGTCTGCGGCGCGGTGGGGGCGCGGATCGACCCGGACGGCTGGTTATTCGTGTAGACGAGCTTCGCGTCGACGTCCACGTTCTCGAGCACGTACGGGCCGCAGGCGTGCATGGCGGCAATCTGGGCGAAGAAGCCGCCCTCGCCACAGTACGCCCCGCCGTCGAGGACCAGCCGCCCGCGGCGGGCCACGAGCGTGCCGTCGCGGCGGGCTCCCGTCTCGATCTCCACCAGGATGCTCTCCCGGCGGTGGTCCGGGGCGATGAACTCCTCCTTCCGGGAGAACACGAGCTTGACCGGCCGGCCCGCGGCACGCGCCAGGGCGGCAACGTGTGCCTCATAGTGAAAGTCGCACTTCGAGCCAAAGCCGCCGCCCAGCAGCGGGACGATGATGCGGACGTTCGATTCGGGAATGCCCAGCGAGTGCGCGACCCCGCCCTTGGCGGCGAACGGCGTCTGCGTCGAGGACCAGACGGTGACGCTGTCACCGTGCCATTGGGCAACGACGGCCCGAGGCTCGATCGGCACGCCATGCGATCCGTCGGCCAGATAGCGGCTCTTGACGACGACGTCGGCACCCTCCATGGCTGCGTCGACATCCCCCTTAACGATCGTCGAGTGCCCCAGGAGGTTGCCCTCGAGCCCGAGATTCTCGTCGGCCTCGTACGAGCTCCAGTCGGTGTGGATGAGCGGCGCGTCCTCGTCGAGCGCCTTCTCCGGATCGATGAGCGCGGGCAGTGGCTCGTACTCGACGTCGATCATCGCGGCCGCCTGCTCAGCCAGGTCCGGCGTGAGCGCGGCCACCCCGGCGACGATGTCGGCCTCGTAGCGGACCTCTTCCTTGGCGAACAGGCGTCGGTCCTTGACGAGCTGCCCGTAGAGCACGTCGGGGACATCCTCGTGAGTCACGACCGCGAATACGCCGGGAAGCGCCTTGGCGCGGGTTGTGTCGATCCGGACGATCCGCGCCCGCGAGTGGTCGGAGTAGCGGAACCGGGCGTGCAGCTGTCCGGCGAGCGTCAGGTCCGCCGTGTACCGGCCCGCGCCCGTCACCTTTTCCTTTCCATCCGGCCGGATGAAGGTCCGCTCCTCAGCCACCGTCGCCATGCGCTCTCCTCTCCTGTCCACGCCGCGGGACGCGCGGCATTGCGGACAGTACACGGTGCTTGCCGGCGACAAAGCTCGCCCGTGGCCGACCCGCGAGACGGTGGTCGGGTGCTCCTGCAACCGCCCGCGGGCGCCTTCGGCGGGGGCCGCCTTTCGCGGCCTCCGCCGGGCGTCGGCTGGCTCGATCCGCACTCATGGGTCCTGCAGCAGCCCGAGCACGTTGCCGTCGGGGTCGGTGACCGAGGCCACCAGGCGGCCGCCGCCGACGTCGTGCGCGGGCTCCTTCACGGCGGCGCCGGCGGCGGTCACCTCGGCCAGCTTCGCCTCGATATCCGCCACGTGCCAGTAGGCCACCGGTGAGGTCATGCCCTGCGGTCCACCGCCCGGCACTAGTCCAATGTGCTGACCGGCGGCGTCGAAGCCGACGTAGTAGGACGAGTCGGCCGTCGGCGGTTCGCCGAGTAGGGCGGCGTACACCGCCTTGGCCGTCGCCAGGTCGGACACGGGATGCAGCACGGTCTTGATTCCCTGCGTGGAAGAGCCGCTCACGGTCACTCCTTAGTCGTGGGTCAGGTCGACCCGATGTGTCTTGCCGGGTCTGAAGACAAGCGGGGGGACCGGAAATCGACACCCCTGATCGCCGGGGATGTCGATCGCGCCTTGCCGCGTCGCCCTGAGTGTGGTAACCCTTGATGCAGCGGCGGTGGTGGATGCACGTCGTGGGGGTTGTTTGGGGTGTGGCTGCGATCGGAGCCGGAGTGCCGGCGAGCGCGCACCATGGGAGGTTCTTCGTGTATCGCGTGTATCACACGTGCGCGAATGGGGGTTGCGGTTTGCATGTCCGCAAGGGGCCTGGCTACTCGCATTACGCCTCCGTGGGGCTTCTCCATGATGGGGAGAAGGTCCGGATCGTATGCCAGGCCGTCGGCGAGCCGGTGTCCGGGCTCAACGGGACCTCGTCCGATGTGTGGGACAGGCTGACAGATGGTCACTGGGTGGCCGACTACTATGTCGACACGCCTGGGGTGGAGGGGGCGTTTAGTCCGCCGATACCGCGTTGCGGGTGGGTCGCGCATATTTGACGACCGTGTGCGATCCGACCGTTTATCGGTCGCACCGGCTGACGGTCAACTGCTTTCCGAGTCCCGAGCCCGAGCGGGAATTCGTGCGCGGAATTCGCTGGTCGGGCTACGGGGGCCCGGTGGCGCATGGCATGGGCACGCTCTATCTGTGCTCGCTGAGTTGCCACGCCAGCGAGAGCCGCTATCGCGCCCGGGTGGTACTCCGACATCCGCGTCATTGTTCGATCTGGCGTGTGAATCAATACACCGAGGCGATCGTCAGCGCCAGGCACGCGCCGGCGGGCTGGCGGCAGAGAGTCTCGCTGGATCCGTACTGCGGCGTCAGACGGGAGCCGGATCTGTCCTACAGGGCGCACGACGGACATACCGAGCCGCTGACTCCCTGGCTGGGTGGTCACGTGGCGGTGCTGGTGGAGGGTGGTGCGGCCCGCAAGGCGAGTGTGATGACGAAGTTGGTCAGCGCGCTAGACCGTGCGTGGAGCTATTACGCGGCGAGCACCGGCCGGGTCCCGGGGTCGAATGTGTACACGCTGAACGGCCGCGACGAGATCGCCGAGGTCTCAAGTGTCAGCTGTGGGGTCAAGGCAGCCGCCGCCTGCACTTTCGTCGGTGCAAACGGCACCGACATACGTGCCCGGTATTTCGAGTACGGGTATGACGAGATCGCGAACCACGACCTCTACGACCAGGCGCTGTTCTATGAGCTCGGCCGAAGCTTCTGGTTTTGGAATTCACAGCTGCCCTTCCATTCGCCTGATGAGGATCCGGTGGTGACCGGATTTGCGGTGTGGATGCGGTTTCGTTCGATGGCGGCGGCCGGCGTCAAAGGCGCGCCATTCAACGGGACAACGCCGTTCCCGGACTTTTTGTCTGAGGTTGCGGGCCTGACTGGCCGTTACGAGGACGATCCATCGCTCACGTTCGCCGGCACGCTCGCCAAGGACAGATCGCCCGATCCCAGTTTCGGCAGCGGAACCGACTTCTGGGCCTCGCTGATGATGCAACTGGCCGCGCGGCATGGGGGAGATACGTTCGTGAGCCGCTTTTGGCGAGCCGCGAGTCGGGAACCGGCAGCGAACTCAACACCGGGAGCCGTCACGAATTGGGAACGCGCTGCCAGCCATGCCGCCTGCGCCGACCTCAGCTCGGTCTTCTACGTGCGCTGGGGGTTTCCCCGTCCCGACGGCAGCGTCATGCCTCGGCCCGCGCCGACACCGTCCGCGAGCCGGTCGGCCACTGCGGGACGGGCTAGCTGACGCCACGCCGAGCCCGGGTATTCATCCGCGGCTGCCTCTGCTGGTCGCTATCAGCGATGCGTTGCGGTGGCGTGCCGTGAGTTGTCGCGGCGGTGCCTTCATTGTCTGTCTCGCTGATGGGGGGAGCCAGTGCGGTTGGTTGTCGAGCAGCTCGGTGAGCTGTTCCGGTGGCATTGGCCTTGCGAAGTAGAACCCCTGGGCGATATCGCAGCTCAGTCGCTGCATTCGTGACGCCTGTTCGAGGGTTTCGACGCCCTCGGCGATCACCTTCAGATCAAGCGAGTGAGCCATTCGGACAATCGCGGCGGGAATGTCGACCGCTCGCGGGGTGTCAACGATGTCTTTGATGAGCGATCGATCGATCTTGACGACGTCCAGGGGCAGGTCGCGCAGGTAGCTCAGCGAGCTGTATCCGGTTCCGAAATCGTCCAGCGACAAGTGCACGCCGAGATCTCTGATGGCCTTCAGAGCGCTCAGTGCGATGTCAAGCTGTTCGATCAGCAGGCTCTCGGTAACCTCGACGGTCAGGAAGTCCGGTGCGATGCCGGCCGCGGCGATCGCCTGGCTCAGCAGCGTTGGCACCTCGTCGGGCTGGACGAGTTGCTGTGTTGACACGTTGACCGCGATCCCGGCGAAGTCCGGAACCTGTTGCCAGACGGCGCACTCATGGGCTGCTCGGTGGATGACCTTCGCGCCGAGTTCGTGAATCAGTCCGCTGTCCTCTGCCACCGGTATGAACTCGACCGGCGATACCGCCCCCCAATCAGGGTGCCGCCAGCGGGCGAGCGCTTCCGCGCCGACAATCCGGCCGGTTTTCAACGACACGAACGGTTGGTAGTGGACGTGAATCGCCTGCTCGCTGGTCAGCGCTGCGCGAACTGATCGCCGCCGAGACGCGCGAGCGTGTCGCCCTCGCGAACCGCGCCGGCCAGCCGGGGTGCTAGCAGGTCCAGGAGCTCGTCACCTGCGTCGTGACCGAGGCTGTCGTTGACAAGCTTGAAGTGGTCCAGGTCGATCAGGAACACAGCCAGCCGCTTGCGCCGCCGATCATTCCGAGCCAGCGCATGCGTCACACGGTCATGAAACAGCGTCCGGTTCGGCAGCCCAGTGAGTCCGTCATGCAGCGCCTGGACTCGGATTGTTTCGTTCGCGTCTCGTCTTTGAATTGCCTCGGCCAGGACGTTCGCCAGCGCTTGCAGGAACGGACCACAGTCCGCCGGCGCCGCCTGGGGTCGGCTGTAATGAACCTCGAGCACGCCGAACGCAGAGCTCGGCCCACCGATCGGCAGGGCGACGCTGGCGCGCACACCGCGGGCCAGCAGCCGACGTGAACGCTCGAAGCGGCGCTCGTGATCCCAGTCCTGCACGACAACCGGCTCGCGCCCCACGACTGCGAGGGAAATCGATGGGGGCTCGCCCACGACGCGCTCGCCCTTGCGGCCGTCGAGCCACCCAATCCCCGCCCTGACGACGAGCTCGGAACCATCCGTGAGACGCTCAACCACCTGAGCGCACTCAGCTGAGAGGATCCGCGTGACGATTCGGACCGCGTAATCGAACAGCTCTGCCAGCGAGTCGCCCTGCAGGGCCAGGCGGCCAAGGTTCGCGATCTCCTCCTGCTGGGCGGCGTGGCGGCGCATGGCCTGCTCGGCTCGGCGGCGGGCGCTGATGTCAATCGACACACCGATGATGCCGGCGACCCTGTCGGGGCTGCCATCGAGCTGAGCGGCACGAAGTCGGAGGTAGACCGGGAAGACGATTCCGTGCTGGTCATGCGCATCGATCTCCGCTTCGGCTGGTCGCCCGGCCAGCGCACGAGCGCCCAGCTCCAGCACCGTCGTGCGGCTGGCTTCAGGGACAATCAGGTCGATGATCGGCTGCCCGATCGCGTCCTCAGCGCCGTAGCCGTACAGCTGCTCCGCCCCGCGATTCCAGAACTGAACGACAAACTTCGCGTCGGTAGCTATTACAGCCGCGTCGACCTCATCGAGCAGCTCCCCCTGCATCGCGATCGCGCGCTGCGCTCGCATCTCAGATGTGATGTCCCGAGCGATGCTCGACACGCCGATCACCCGCCCGTCCGTGTCGTGGATCGGTGACAGCGACAGCGACACGATCGGTGACAGCGACAGCGACACGGTCACCACGGAACCGTCTTTGCACACTCGCTCGGTCCGATAGTGCTCGATCCACTCATCGGCCAGCACCCGGCGTATGAGCTCGTGATCCTCGCCGAGGTGTGAAGGTGGGACCAGCACACTGACCGGCTGACCTACCACTTCCGACGCGGTGTAGCCGTATAGCCGCTCGGCACCGCGATTCCAAACCGTGATCACCCCATCGCGATCCTTGCCGATGATCGCGTCCTGCGATGAATCGACGATCGCCGCCAGCCGCTGATCCCGGTCAACGATGACGCGCTTGAACATCTTGAGCAGCACCGCGACCGCGCCGAACGCACTGACCCAGACAATGACATCCGTCAGGTCCTGAGCGGAAAACTGCGGCCAAGCTGGCTCACCGGGCGAGCGATAAGCCCACGTTGCCATCGCATAGACGGCGGCGATCCAGCCGAGCTGCCCGATCATCTGGCGGCCGGCCAAGAACCAGACGGCAAGCCCTGCGGCGACCAAAGGAAGCAGACTGAAAGGAGCCGCCGTTTCCCCGGCAAATGACGTGTAGGCGCCGAGGACTGCGGTGCTTACGAACAGCAAGCTCGCCGCCGACCACGGTGAGCGGATGCGAGCTGGTGCGCGTAACAGAACCGCCGCGAACGTTGTCCCGCCAATCGCAACCACGAGCATTCCCAGCCGGTTCACGTGCCCGACCGAGAGCAGAACGAGCCACAGGGCAGCCAGACCGGCCCCCGCGCACTGAAGACAAGCGACTGCGCGCGCCAGCACGGCGGTATCGCTCAGACGTGGGCCCGACGCCGCCACAGCGCAGAGCCCGCGGGGGATCTCGTTCACCCGCGAATGCCAACGCTGCGCATCAGCCATTGACTGCTAGCCCCAGCAGGTCCGTACTGCCCATGTCCAGCTATTCGACCTCAGGAGCGAGTGGCCGAACCGTAGTTAGCCGCATATGCCATTCGTCGAACTCGTCGGGGAGGCCTTGTCGTCTCTCGTTGATCTGCCCTCATCCGGGGTTCCCACGCGCCAAGCTGCGGCAGACCACTGACGAGCGCGTGGCTGGGGCCACCGAGGCTCGCGTCTCCAATGGCAACGTGAAATTGACGATTCCCGGGATCACGAATGGTGCCGTCGATACCGGCAGCAGCGGCTACCTGGCCGGAAACGGCTCGAAGACCGCCACCTTCGCCGGGACCGTCGCGCTGCAGAACAGCGGTAGCGCCACGACGGTGACGATCACCGTGACGAGCCTCAGCGGCGACCAGACGGCCACCAGCAGCGGCACGCTGGCGTTTGCGCCGGCGACCACGATCACGGGCACCGACGGGAGCCCGGCGACCGGCACGTTCACGGCGTCGTCCTTCCGCCTGTTCTGAGCCCTGCCGTTGATGCCGGGGGCGGCCGACATCGCCGCGTTCGTGGTCCACATAATGAGCAGCACCGCCATCACGGGCGCGATGTACGGAATCGGCGGTGGCCGCAGTTCATCTTGTGATCAGCCAAGGAGCAGACCATGGAATTCCTCGTCGGATTTGACGTCACTATTCCGGATGCGACCTCGGAGTCGGAGGTAAAGGACCGTGCGAGCGCGGAGGCGATCGCGGCCGCCAGACTGGCTCGAGAGGGGCATCTTGTGCGCCCTCTGGACGCTGCCCCTCGCGTCCGGAGAGAGCAAAGTGGTCGGCCTGTACCGGGCCGAAAGCGAGGCAGAGCTCGACGGGTTGCTCGGCGCCCTGCCGCTGAACGGCTGGATGCAGACCACGGTCACGCCGCTCGAGCCGTACCCGAACGACACGACGAGCCCGCGCCCAAGCGTCTTCCAGCTGCCCGATCCGCGTCTTATGCCGGTCTACCGTCTCGAAGCCACGCTGGGTGAGCCCGTCGAGCTCGGCGACTCCGCGCAAGGCCATCGGCGCACCGCGCCGCTGACCGGAGGGACGTTCATCGGCGCCACCCTCAACGGAAAGCTGCTCCCCGGCGCCAGCGCCGACTGGCAGACGGTGCTGCCCGACGGCACCGCACTCGGCGACATCCGCTACACCCTGCAAACCAACGGCGGGAAGGTCCTCTATGTTCAATCACGGGGAGTGCGCCACGGCCGCGCCGAGGTCTTGGCGCGGCTGGGTCGGGGCGAGGACGTCGACGCGAGCGAATATACGTTCCGTACGTCCACCCAGATCGAGACAGCTGTCGCTGAGCTTGATTGGCTGAACAAGGGCGTGTTCGTGAGCGTTGGTGGACGCCAGGCGAATGCCGTGGTCTAGGAGACCTACCGTGTCCAATGAGCGCCGGATGCTCACGCGGCCCCGCCTCAGCGCAGCGGGCGATGTAGCACGCTCGAGTGGCGACCAGCGGCAGGCAGACCCACTGGCGACGTGGTAGTAGTTGTACGGGCAGCTGACGAAACCCGGGGTGCGTACACTCAGAGGTGCAGCTCCACTGCCGAGTGTCGTGCTCTCGCATTCTCCCGTGGCCAATTTTCAAGGGAGCGGAGGGAGCGCAGTCTTATGGTTGACGCAAACGGCCCGGGCCCTGGGCGATCGACATCGGAGGCGGCTCTGGGCGAGATCAAGAGGGAGATCGCCCGCCGCAACGAGGAGACGCAGAAGGTGGGACGCAAGCGGCGCGCCGCACGGGAGAGGCAGCGGCTCGCATACCTGCGGGGCGGGAACTCGGGACGGGCGCCGCGGTGACCCAGGTGCTGCCCGGGGTGATGGCGGTAGTCTTGGACGAGAAGGCCTCCCGCCGGGGACCGGAGGGACGGGAGGCTTTCGTAGTTCTACGCGGGCGGCAGCCAGATCCAACCAGGCGGTGGGTCGCTGCTGACTGACCGCGCCGGTTGAGGTCTTGCTCTCGTCGTCCATGCGCCGTGCACGCTCTGGCCGCCCTCGGCTGATGCGCGCTAATGGTCGGGAAAGGCGGTCGTAGCGCCTCATTTTCAGCACACGGCTTTGTGCCGCACCGACCCAGCGTAGGGTGGTTCACGTCTGAACGATGAGAAGAGCGTGGTTATTGGTGGGGATTGCCATCGGCGCCGCTTTCGGCGGCGTCGGCGCGTTTGCTGCCAGTCGGTACATCGTCACGAACGTGAATCAGATCAAGCCGAGCGTGCGTGTTCAGCTCCGGGGCAGTCGCGGACCCAGGGGCACGCGGGGACCTCAGGGCCTACGTGGACTGCAGGGCGTGCAAGGATCTCAGGGCCTACGCGGACTGCAAGGCGTGGAAGGATCTCAGGGCCCTCCAGGAGCCAACGGCACGGACGGAACCAATGGGACGAACGGCACCGACGGAACGAACGGGTTGAACGGTGCGGCCGTGATCGGCAGGGCTAGCGGCTCTGGAAGCCCTGGAACCAACAATGACCCGCAGATGATCACGCTGTCCAACGACACGTTCACCAATGCCGCTGCGGATACCGACAACTTGATCTACGCGACGGGCTCGTACACCGCGCCCCAGATCTGCACGGGAGCTCTCGGCGCCATGACGCTAGTCGTCCGCATCGATGGCAACCAGATCCATGACGGCAACTTCGCTACGACGATCGGCCCTCCTCTGGGGGCCGTGGCATTCCTCAATCTGGGTCCTGTCGCGCGAATCGGCCTCGGCGCTGGGACTCACACCATCTCCGTCCTGGCGTCCAACGGCTGCACCGGCGTGGGCGAGACGGGTAGCTTGAACATTCGGATCGACACAGTCGCTCTGCTCTAGCCCAGCTGGCTGACTAGGCCGTGGCGCTCACGATCTGCGTCGTGGCATTGCGGGAGCTGGTACTGCAACCCTCGACGACGCGCGGTGACACCCGGCCGGTCAAGCATTCGAGCGCGTGGGCCTGACCTCACTCCTGTCTGTGGATCCTGTCCAGGGCTCGGAGCGGTGGGGTGTGATCGCGCCTGACCATCGCGCTTCGATCCGCGCGAAGCGCCACACAGCGATTGCGATCAACCAGGTAGCGCCGAACAACCCGACGATCACGAACCCGACAGTGTTCAGGTTCAGGTTGGAGACGGCGTCCCACACTCGTCCCTTGAGACTGAGCTCGTGCACCCAGACCGACAGCAGCTCGACGGTTCCGATGATCAGCGCGGCCGCGACGGACAGCAGGTCACTCGGTGGCGGTCTCGAATCCGAGACCGAACAGCAGGCCCACCGGATACATCTGCCAGGACGCGTTGATCGAGCGGGTGAAGCGGCGAGGAACCGGTTCATCAGACCGCGCGACTCGAGATGTTGCTGCAGCTCATCCTCGTCGTACTCGCCGCGCCGCATCGCGAGGAAGCCCTTGAGGATGTGAATCAGGATCACCACGTTGATGATCGCGATCAGGTAGAGGAACGATCCGGACACGGAGGTGCCAACCAGACTCGCCACGTGGTGCAGCGTCGATCCCTCGTTGACGAGGTCGCCGCTGACCGCCTTGACTCCGATTCCAACGAGGAACGCGAGCACGAACACGATCGTGGAGTGGCCCAGCGAGAAGAAGAAGCCCACCCCGAGCGGGCGCTTGCCGTCGGCCATCAGCTTGCGCGTGGTGTTGTCGATGGCCGCGATGTGGTCGGCGTCGACGGCGTGGCGCAACCCGAGTGTATAGGCAGTGAGACCAATGCCAGCACCGAACACGCCCTGTTTCCCGAGACTGAAGTGATGGGGAGCGATGACTGCGATCAGCGTGACGAAGCCGAGCAGATGCAGGCCGATGATCGCCGCTGCCAGACAGCCGAGACGTCGCCACTCGGCCGCGGAAAGCGCGCTCTTCGCGCTGCTCACCGCCGCTCGAACCGTGCCCGCACAGCTGTCATCCGGGCCTCGAGCTCCTCCGCGGAGATCGCGCCCGCGTCCATCAGCTTGTGCGCGGTCACGAGCACCGACCGAGTGTGGACGGGGAAGTCGCAGTACAGCGTGGTGCCAAGTTCGTCCTCCGCGTGGCGCCGAGCCAAGTTGTCCAATGCGCCGCGCCAGGACAGGCACTCGCACGTAGCCTGCAGATTGGTCTCCCACGGCGCGGGCGCATGGTCCAGCTCAGCCAGGTCCGGTTCCGTGTCGCTCCCTTCGCAAGTCGCAGTACGCGTCGCCATGAGCACCTCGTAGTGTTGAGTTGAGTTCATGTCACTACCTTGAGCTCGGGGTGAGATCGGCGGGCGAGCGTTCGGCTGTCCAGTCGGCCTGGGGCAGGGCAACGCCGATCATCGTGTCGCGGGTGACGATCGAGGCAAGCTGTTCCTCGCTCCAGTCCTCGGTGCCCTCCGGGCGCATGGGCATGACCATGAACCGCGATTTCTGGTTGGAGTCGTGAACTCGGATTGAGACCTCGCGCGGGATGTGCAATCCGAACTCCGCGAGCACCTCGCGGGGCCAGCGGACCAGCCGGCGGCGATAGTTCGGCGTCCGGTACCACTCCGGTGACATGCCGAGTACGGGCCGCGGATAGCACGAGCACAGTGTGCACACGATCACGTTGTGCACCTCCGGCGTGTTCTCGAGGACGTAGAAGTAGGTGTAGTCGCTCGGCGTGCCCGTGCCGGTCGGGTCGCGCCAGTCGATTCCAACCTCCTTGCACGTCTCCGTGCCATCGGCGAGAAGGCGCTGCTTGAACTCAGGATCCACCCACGCCTTGGCCACGAGCCGGGAACCGCCGTGAGGCCCGATCCTCTGGGCCCACTCGAGGAATCGGCGATGGTCCTCGGCCGAGAACAGCCCTTTCTCGATCGCCAGCTCGCGGACGGCGGTCTCGAGCACGTCGAACTCGCTGATCTCGTCCGCTTCCTGGAGGGGCGCATGGTCGTGGTCGTGAGTCGTGCTCATTTCTTCTCCTCTGCTGCTGCCGGGACGAGCCAGCGTTCCGACACTTCGGTTTCCAGGGTGTCCTCATCGAACCCGGTGTAGTGGGGCCAAAGATCCTTCTGGCGGAAACGGACGACATAGAACGGCTCGGTGCGCCCATCGTCGCGACCCCACGCCTCGTCCTCCGGGATCACCCACTCCGGCCGATGTTCGACCACGACGCCCGTGTGGCCCCGTGTGAAGGCCTGCGTCCGGGTGTGAAAGAGAGACGTTGCGTCGCGAACGGTGACGCGGTCGCCTATTTCGAACCTCCTCATGACCCTGCCCTCATGCGCGACCGCACCTCGTCGATCTTCGCGGACAGCTCATCGGGCGTGATCAATCCTTTGTTGACGAGAACCTTCGCGGCCACCGTGGCCCACCGCGCGTAGTAGGGCAGGCCGTAATACAGGGTCGCGCCGAGGTCGTTCTCGGCGCGCCGGCGTTCCTCGGAGTTCCACACCCCGCGCCACCCGAGACACTCGCACGTGACGTACGTGCGCAGCTCCCAGTCCAGCTCCTCCTTCTCGAGATACGGCGCTGGACGATCGGGCTGGCCGCCGACGTCGTGGACGACGTAGCGAAGCGCGGCGTACAGATCGTTGGAGATCCCGTACGGACTATCCATCCGTCCGGCTGGCTCTGGCCGCAGGTCAAGCACCGTCCTCTGCAGTGCGTCAAGGTCCGACTGCGAACTCATACCCGCTCCCGTTCGTTGTGTAGGGCGCGGGCCGCACGAAGCGCCCGGCCGCTCGTGGCGAAGCTTTGCAATCGGTTCGGACGCCTGGCTGCGGGTGCCGCCGGCGAACCGCCTGATCTGCTCAAGCTCCAGGCCGACCGGATCGCGTTTGGTGCATGGGTAGCGCGCCCGGTGGGCGCACGAAGCGACGAGCTCACCCAGCTACAACGTGCGGGCAGGGTCTGATCGCCGTCCGCCGACCGCGGATTTCAAAGGACGGCACGCACGACGAGCATCCCCCGGCTCGAGACGAGATGCGCCAAGTCGTCCGCCAAGCGTTGAACATGTTCGCTCGCCTGTTGCTCCCAGCGCTCAACTTCGACGATCTCCGCGATCAGCACGTAATCGGCTTGACCAATCGCCTGTCCGGGCACGTCCGCCGGCCGCGTTAGCCGCCAATCCGCCACGGTGTCGAGCGCTCCGCGGACGATGTCCCGATCCTTTGCCATCAGACGCTCAAAGTCCTCGGCCAGCTCCGGCGAGCGCAGTTGAAACCACATGAGAAGCGTCGCGGGAGAGCCCATCCACGGAGCGTAATGCACAATCGCACCTGGATCGCTTTCAGCGTTCGATCCGCGTCGGGCAGCGGAGGATACGGCGGAGGCGCGCTTGGCCGCCCACACGATCAACACGACTGGAATGACAATATGTTCAGAAAGCCTCCCGCCTAGGACCGGGAAGAGGCGGGAGGCATTGCCGTTCTGCCCCGGGAGAGGTTCGGATACTCGGCGTTTCCGGGTGCGGCTCGGTATCTGACCGCCAGCCGGAGGGTGGTCACGGCAGGTTCAAGACGCGCGGGGTGCGCGTTACCGATTAGGGGCCCAGGCAGGCGGCGCACGGTGCCCGGGTCCTCCGTTCGCTGTGTAGCCTGGGTGCCGGGAGCGGGGTTCGAGCTCTTGTGCGCCGAGCTCGCACTCCGCCCATTAAGAAAGCGTCCCGCCCAGACTCGGACCACATGGGGACGGGACGCTTCGCGTTGTCCTACCCGATCGACGCGGCGGATAGTCAGGATTCCGGCATGAGCTTGATACGCCTCCCGCCATTGAGGAGCCAGGCGGGCGATCACCCAGGACATGCTCGCGCTGTCGCCTCAGCTCGTCACCGAGCTCGAGAAGCGTCACGGCGGCTCGCCCGTGGGTTTGCGCGACGCTCGAGGCCTCCTGCGCCAGTTACAGGACTATGCCGTCATCCCCCCCGCGATTATCTTGGCGGCGAAAGGATGGTGGTCTGAATGGAGACACGCGATGATGAGATCAACGTAGAGATCGAACTCTTCCCGTTCGTGGAGCAGATCTTCAAAGATGTGTTGAACGAGCTGGGGTCGCGCCTCGAGGCGGACTTGTCCGAGCGCGACCGTCTTGCGGTCAGCGTTGCGGCAATGAAGGCCGCGCGGCGAGGCATGTTGAGCGGCATGGCGGAGTTTGCGGAGGAGGTCAAACGAGCAGCGCCGGAGGGCAGTGCCCTCGCCAAGATCACGTTCAGCCCGTCTCCTGGCGATAAGGATCCCGACGCCTGGGCGGACGAGTACGGGACGAGCAGTGATGGCTCGTAGCCCGGCTATGGAACGAGCCAGAGCCCGCGCTGCCCGAACTCGACCGAGTGCCGACCGGTTTGCGACGCCTCCATGGGCATGTCCTTCACAGAACGTTTATGCGGATCGCCCGTCTTTGCACGCGGTCTGAAGGCCAGGTGTGCGATCGTGAGGGGCGTGATGTGACCAACGGCGAGCGGAGCAGCGCATGAATGCGGGCAAGATTGGCCAGGTGGAGCAACGATCGGGCGAGAGGGCCGACGGATTGGCGAGCCGGAGCACGCTGACCGTGATCGATAACCGCACGGGGGAGCGGTTCGAGTTGCCGATCGACGACGGTGCTGTCCGCAGCTCGGAGCTCGGACGGCAGGCGGGTGGGCTCGCGCTATACGACCCGGGCCTTTCGAGCACGGCCGTGTGTCGCAGCGCGATCACGCACATCGATGGGGAGGCAGGGATCCTCCAGCACCGCGGCTACCGGATCGAGGCGCTGTGCGAGCGCTCGAACTTCCTCGAGCTGGCGTATCTGCTGATCAACGGGGAGTTACCCACCGCTGGGCAGTACGAGTCGTGGCTGCACGAGATCGGCACCCGCAACTTCGTCCACGAGAACGTCAAGGGTTTCATCGAGGGATTCAGGTATGACGCGCGCCCCATCGCGATGCTGGCGGCGTCGGTCGGTGCACTCTCCAGCTTCTATACCGACGCCGACCAGGTGTACGACGAGGAGGCCCGGGTGCTGCAGGTGGTCCGCCTGCTGGCGAAGTTGCCGACCCTGGGGGCCTTCTCCTACCGCCACCTGCTGGGGCTGCCGTACGTGCACCCCGAGGACCACCTCAGCTACACGGGGAACCTGCTGTCGATGATGTTCCGGATGAGCGAGCTTCGCTACACGCCGGATCCGGTGGCCGAGCGCGCGCTGGATGTGCTGCTGATGCTGCATGCCGACCACGAGCAAAACGCTTCCACGACCGCCGTGCGCGCGGTCGGGTCCACGCATGTGAATCCATACGCAGCCGTCGCCGCCGGTGTCACCGCGCTGTCGGGCCCGATGCGCGGGGGGGCCGCCCAGGGGGTGCTGACGATGCTGAGGGGGATCGGATCGCCCGGCCAGGTGCCCGAATTCCTCGCGCGCGTCAAGTCAGCGCGCGAACGGCTGCTGGGCTTCGGCCATTGGGTCTACAGGACCTACGACCCGAGGGCGCGTGTGCTCCGCCGGCAGCTCGAGCAGCTCTACGAGCACCGCCGGCCCGACCCGTTGTTCGCGATCGCCGACAAGCTCGAACAGCAAGTGCTGGACGACGAGTACTTCACCTCCCGCCGGCTGTACCCGAACCTCGATCTGTACTCCGGCCTCACATACGAGGCGCTCGGCATCGCGCCGCCGATGTTCCCGGTGATGTTCGCGCTCGCCCGCAGCGCCGGATGGATCGCGCAGTGGGTCGAGATGGTCAAGGACCCCGAGCAGGCGACGTTCAGGCCGCTTCAGCTGTACACGGGTGCGCTCGACCGCGAGTACGTGGACGTCGGCGAGCGCGCTTGAGCGCCGGCCGCGCCCAGCGGCGGGCTAGCGGCTGAGCCTCGCGGAGGCGGCGATTACAGGCGCAACCGCACAAGCTAGCCCATTGCGAAAGTAGCGCCTGGAGACCAAGAAGTCTCCAAAGGGTAGTTGTGGGAGGGTAGGGTTGCGGCAGGTATCAACACGCGTTCGGGACGCGCTTGACCGACCGGGGTGCCGGGACCGGGAAAGGAAGTGAGATGCAAGCTAGGGAATCGATCGTCGTCGGGACAGACGGCACCGAGACGGCCGAGCGCGCGGTGGACCGAGCTGGTGCGATCGCGCGCGCCTTCGGCGCAACCGTCCACGTGGTCAGCGCCTACAGCGACGACAGAACTCCACTCGTGGGAGCCGGCAGACAGGGCGACCGAGCCCACGCCCAGCAGCATGTAGACCAAGCGAAAGAGCGACTGGCAAAGCAAGGTGTCGAGAGCGAGGCACACCTGTCCAACCAAGAGGCTGGACGAGCACTAGTGGCGATTGCGGACGAGCAACGCGCCCAAATGATCGTCGTGGGCAACCAAGGCATGAGTGGCGCCAAGCGCGTACTAGGCTCGGTGCCAAACTATGCTCGCATCATGCGGGCTGCGACGTGGTGATCGTCCGCACGGCATAGTCCCCCCAGCGAGGCGCTTCCGTCGGGATGATGCGCAGCGCGAGCGCCGTTTTAGTAGATCTTGACCAGGAGTCCTCGCTTGCGGTTTTGATCGAGCAGCAGCGGTCTCCCGCGTGCCGACCAGACCTTCTGGTCGGTCGCCCACGCGGGAGCCGGTCGTCAGCTCTTGCTCTCGCTCGAGCCGAAGCAGCGCACTCGCATCAACCGGCTCATTTGAGCAAGGCTCGGCCGGCCTGACATGACTCGCCGGGGACCAGCCCCCAAACGATCGCTCTCAAGCTCGACCCTCGCCAGCCCCAGGCCATCAAACAGCCAGCGGCAGAAGCGCGACAGCTGCCGTCATGCGTCGGCCGAGGCCGCTCGGGCGCGGCGCCAGCTGCCCTCCTAAGCGCGGATTGCTGGAGTGCGCTAGTCGGAGCGCCCGCCGGGACAACGACCCTGTCGGCGTTCCCGACGGGGCCGTCCGCCCTATTTCTTCCCGCCCCGCCCGAACCGCGACATCAGG
>CAVVNG010000020.1:0-195356 GCA_963749545.1 uncultured Solirubrobacterales bacterium | reverse complement strand
TTGCGCCGACGTCGATGTTGCTAGCCCGAAGCAGAAGCCAGCCGCGGGATTCTCGGCGCGGGGTACCCGGGTCACTCTCTCGTCTCATGAGAGACGGAGGGGGCACCGCCGTACTGCGGATCGGGGGAGCCTTTCGGCAAGAGCGGGCAACGCTTGGATAGCGTGCGCCATGAACAACGACGTGGCAGAAGCCACGGAAAGGGATGCGTAATGCACGTGGTAATTCGGAGCTATTCCGGGCAGGGTGCGTCTGAGCTGTTTGACCTCGCCGGACAGCGGGACGAGGACCTCAAGGCCATCATCAGCGACGTCCCTGGTTTTGTTAGCTTCGCAGCCTTTCGTACCGAGGCCGGCGGGGTCGCTGTGACGGTGTGCCAGGATAAGACCGGCACCGACGAGTCCTCGCGGCGTGCGGCCAAGTGGGTGACGGAGAATGTCAGCACGACGGTTGACCCGCCCGCGATCACGGAGGGGAGCACCTTTCTCCAGTTCGGGCTCGGGTAGAGCGGCAATGCCTCGGCCTACGTTCTCTGATTCACGGTCGGTCGAATCCTGGCCAGAGACCGGCGTTGCAGCAAGCAGGTCGCCTCGGTCAGGCTCAAAGCGAACCCGAAGCGTGCCGATAGCGCGGCCAGACGCAGACCAGTAGTCGCCGATCTCCGGGAATGACATCCCCGTCCACTGCTCCCACTGGGCGACAGCCTTCGTGACAGCTGGGCTCGCGCTCGACATCTTGGGCGCCACAACCACCATCGCGCGCCGGCTACGGCGCTCAAAGTCCCACCAGACCGAGGCTCTCGGCGACCCGCACCGACGCTGAATCCGAAACGGGCTGAACGGGTTCTTGACGCTTGCCGTGGAAAGAGATGGAATGCGCGTCCAGTAAGACATCGGCTCCAGACCCGGGTCGTGAGCGGGGTGTGAGAACCAACCAGTGGAGGTACCAGATGGCCGAGCTCTCAGCACCCCCGGAGGGGATTGTCCTGGCCCACTTCATCGTCTCGGACGACGTCGAGCGCTCACGGCGCTTCTACACCGAAGTACTCGGCGGCAGGGTTGCCTACTCCGGCCCCGGAGGGCTGACCTACGTCGCGCTATCGAACACCTGGATCATCATCAACGTCGGGGGAGGCCCGACCGACGATAAGCCGGAGGTCACCCTGGAGACGCCACGCGATCCCGACGGGGTCAGCAGCTTCCTCAACATCCGCGTCAAAGACATCGCGACCGTGTATCGCGAATGGAGCGCCCGCGGTGCTCAATTCCTGACGCCGCCCAAAGAGCACCAGTACGAGACGCGCTGCTACATCCGCGATCCCGACGGCCACATCATCGAGGTGGGGCAGACGACGGACTCAGAAGGGGACTGGGAGCCTGCTCACTGGCCATCGAGTATGCCGCTAGAGAGGCTTGTGGTGACCCGCTTCATTGTCTCAGACGATGTCGAGCGCTCTCGGCGCTTCTACACCGAAGTACTCGGCGGCAGGGTCGTCTTCTCCGGAGAGTCCGGACTGCCGACTAATGTCGCGCTATCCAACGGCTGGATCGTCGTCAGCGTGGGCGGTGAGCCGACCGACGACAAGCCATCGGTAACCCTGGAGACGCCACGCGATCGCGACCGGGTCAGCAGCTTTCTCAATGTCCGGGTCAAAGACATCGAGGCGGTGTACGCCGAGTGGAGCGCCCGTGGTGCGAATTTCCTGACGCCGCCCAAACAGCACCAGTACGAGATCCGTTGTTACATCCGCGATCCCGACGGTCATCTGATCGAAGTAGGTCAAACCACGGACCCGGAGGGGGACTGGACGCCCGCTCACTGGCCATCGAGTACGCCTGCCGACGAGTCCGGGTGATTGCCGAGATCACTAGCGGCCGCGCTCGCATCGACGGTGGCCGGTCCGGCGGACCTCTGGCGACAAGTAGGGCCGAGAGAACCGGGCCATCTGAGACGGCGTTCGTCGTTCGACGGGTTCGCGGCCGGCGCGCGTGATCGAAAGCGTGGCAATCCCATCGCGCCCGGGGGCACTGGCCAGCGTGATCGAGGAGTCGCCCAAGGACTCGTCCCGCGTCGCGCCCCGGCGGTGAAGCACTCGCGCGGCCGATCGGGGGGCCGCCTAAGGGTTCTGCCGGCTCACTTCTGAGTGGATCCACGCGATCGGAACGTCGCGGCGCCTTCGCTTGCCCCGTGCCCCGTCGCCCTCACGCTCGCCACCGATCACTTTCCGTAGTCGGAGGAGTCCATAGCCGTATGTCATCCATCCATCCGGGAGGAGCAGCGCATGAACTCACTGATCCTGAAGATGTCCGTCTCGCTCGACGGGTACGTCGCACCGGCCGATGGGAGCTCCGACTGGGAGGCCACGGGACGCTCTCCCGACGGCGCCGAATGGGTCCTCGACACCGTGAGCAACGCCGGCGCGCACCTCGTGGGCGCCGTGACCTACGCGCGCTGGGCCGCCTTCTGGCCCAGTGCATCCGGTCCGTTCGCGGTGCCGATGAACGATATCCCTAAGGTGGTGTTCTCGAATTCGCTCACGTCCGCCGACTGGGGCGAGACGACGATCGCGACCGGAGACCTGGCCGACACCGTCGTGCGTCTGAAGCAGGAGCGCTCCGGCGGATATATGCTCGCGCAGGGCGGCAACCGGTTCGCTCGGTCGCTCGTCGAGACTGGGCTGATCGACGAGTACCGCCTCGTGGTCCACCCGGTCGTCCTCGGTGCCGGCGAGCCACTGTTCACCGCACCCCTCACCATCGAGCCCGTGAGCACCACCGCCTTCAGCGGCGGAGCCGTCGCCCACGTCTTCACGGCGCACCCGTGATCGAGCCCGACCGGCAACCGGAGAGCGAACGCTGTCACTCGCGCCAGCGTGATTGGCCGCCTGCGGAGCGACAGCCTGGTTTCACGCCCGTGTCTGGTTCCGGCCGCTACACCGATGCCCGGGATTTCGTCTTTCCGCCACTCGTATCCGTCCGCTGCGTGTTCTCACGATCGCATTCGTCGCTCCCTCGTTCGCTCTCGCGCGGTCGCTGTGGTAAACGCAGGAGTCATCCCACAGCGCCGGCGCTGGATGACTGGACCCCACGAACGTGATCGCCCAAATTCCCGTGGATGCTGGCGATCCTCTGGTCGCCGTAGTGCTCGTGCCTCACCGGCCGGTGAGATCCCGAAAGCGATCGTTCCAACCGCCCCGACGCGACGACGCCCGGAGATCTGGCGGTCGCGCATCGTGGCTTTCCCTGGCACGGCGAAGCGCTTTCTGACTGCGGCGGCCAGCAACTCTTCGACTTGTCCGCAACCGTCGAACCGGAAGACGCGCTCAGAGCGAGTAGCAGTTACGGACCACGAGCGGCGGTCACCGAAAAGGGCCTAGACATCGCTAGGTCGAGGCGGCGAAGCGGTGGTAGCGCTGCGCGAAGGGCCAGCGCTCACCCTCAAGGACCGAGGAGGCGGTGAATTGACCGAGGCTCTGGATCAGCCGCGCCACGATTCCTGTCCAGCCGGTCTGGTGAGAGGCACCAAGGCCAGCCCCGTTGTCACCGTGGAAGTACTCGTAGAACAGGATCAAATCGCGCCAATGCGGGTCCTCTTGGAAGAGCTTGCTCCGGCCGTAGACGGGTCGTCGCGCGTCGCCGTCGCGCAGAAATGTCGAGGCGAGGCGGCGCGACAACTCCTGGGCGACTTCGAACAGCGTCATCATTGTGCCCGAGCCAGTTGGACACTCCACTCTCAGACCGTCACCGTAATAGCGGTAGTGTTGGAGCAGCGCGCGGACCAGCAGCAAGTTGATTGGAAACCACACCGGCCCCCGCCAGTTCGAATTGCCGCCGAACATGCGGGTCGTCGATTCCGCTGGCTCGTACTGCACACGGTGCTCGGCTCCGCCTGCCTCGAATACGTAGGGGTGGTCAAGATGCCAACGTGATATCGAGCGGATACCGTGCGGTCCGAGGAAGCGCTCCTCGTCGAGCATCCGAGCGAGAATGCGTCGGAGCTTATTCTCGTTTACGAGAGACAACAGCCGGCGGCCGTTCACGCCCGGCACAAGCGGGTCGGCGATGTTTGCGAGGAGGTCGCGATTGCGCTCCAGGAAGGCAAGGACGCGTGCGCCTATCTGCGGATACCGGTCCAGGACGTCGGCGTCGATCACCGTTGTTGCACACAGGGGAAGCAAGCCCACCAGCGAACGCACCTTCAGCCTGGTCCCGGTCCCATCCGGCAACCGCAGGACGTCATAGAAGAAACCGTCCTCCTCGTCCCACATCTCGTCCGGATGCTCACCGACCGGGTCGACGGCCGCGGCGATCCAGAAGAAGTGCTCGACGAACTTGAGCACAAACTGCTCGTAACTATCGTCGTGCGCGAGCAGCTCGAGTGCGAGCTCGAGCATGTTCTGACTGTACATCGCCATCCACGCCGTTCCGTCGGCTTGCTCGAGGCTTCCGCCTGTGGGAAGTGTCGCACTGCGATCGAACACGCCGATGTTGTCCAATCCCAGGAAGCCGCCCTCGAACACGTTGTGGCCTGTCGGGTCCTTCCGGTTGACCCACCAAGTGAAGTTCACGAGCAGCCGGGAAAAGCACTGTTCCAGGAACGGGACGTCCGCCTCGCCGACCTCTGACTCGACCCTGTGCAGGAAGAGCGTCGCAAACGCATGCACCGGTGGGTTGACGTCGCCGAAGTTCCACTCGTATGCCGGCATCTGACCGCTCGGATGGAGGTACTCCTGCGAGAGCATCAGATCGATCTGACGCTTCGCAAAATCAGGGTCCACCAGCGCAAGGGGAATGCAATGAAACGCCAGATCCCACGCCGCATACCACGGGTACTCCCACTTGTCCGGCATGGACACGACGTCATAGTTCACCATGTGGAACCACGACTCGTTGCGACTACCATGCTGCGCCGAGCCGCGAAGTGGATGCGCTCCGCGTTCCCTGAGCCAACGGTCGACGTCAAAGTAGTAGCACTGCTTGGACCAGAGCATCCCGGCCAGTGCCTGACGCATCACCGCTCTGGCATCATCACCGATCTCCGGAGGGGTGATTGTGTCGTAGAACTCGTCCGCCTCCGCGCGGCGACGCGCGATCAGCTGATCGGCTTCCGCGAACGGCGTCCTGAGCGCCTCAGGGCCTTGGCGCGTCAGCCGCACCACCATGCTCACCTCGCCGCCGGCCGGCACTTCTAGCCGGGCGTGGACCGCGACCTTGGTTCCGACCTCGTCCGGGTTGACGGTGTCCGTCCGACGCAAGACGTGATCGCCGATCCCATCCTTCGGGAAGGCCGTCGTGCTATCAGCGCCCCATAACCGCGTCGTGTTCGTTTCGTTCTCGCAGAAGAGCAGCGTCGTTGCCGGTTCGGCATGTAGGTAGAACGTGCCGAGGCCTTGGTGCTCGGCCATTACCACAGGGGCGGCGGCTGGCACACGACTTAGATGAGGTCTCGGCTCGTCGGGCAGCCACGACCACGTGTTTCGGAACCACAGTGTCGGGAGCAGGTGGAGCACCCCTGGGTTCGGGGACCGGTTGTGCACTGTGACTCGGCACAGAATGTCCTCAGGCGCCACCTTCGCGTGCTCGACTTCAACGTCGAAATAGTGACGCTCGTCGAAGATCCCGGTGTCCAGGAGTTCGTATTCCCAGTCGTGCGCGGACCGGGCACGATTCACCGTCACAAGGTCGTTATACGGAAACTCGGAATGAGGATATTTGTAAAGCCACCGCTCGTAGCTGTGAGTCGGCAGGTTGTCGACGTAGAAGTAGTACTCCTTCACGTCCTCGCCGTGGTTCCCTTCTGCATTCGTGAGGCCGAACAGGCGCTCCTTCAGAATCGGGTCCCGTTCGTTCCACAGCGCCAGCGCGAGGCACAACCTCTGCTTATCGTCACTGATTCCGGCAAGGCCGTCCTCACCCCATCTATATGCCCGAGAGCGCGCCTGATCGTGCGTGAAGTACGACCACGCATCACCGTTCTGGCTGTAATCCTCGCGCACCGTGCCCCATTGGCGCTCACTGAGATACGGACCCCAAGCTCGCCACGGCACGCCGTTGCGAGCCTCACGCAGCCGACGCTCCTCCGCGGTCAGCGCCGACTCCGGGATAACCGACCGGCCAGAACCCTCGGAAACGCTCATCAGACAGCAGCATCCTGCCGCCGGCACCGGTCGTCATCACCCCATTTGGATGAGCTTGCGCCCCGATCCGGCGGCACCCCGAGATCGACCCAGCCGCATCGGAGCAAGATCACCCGGCGAGACGGGCCCCCCGCCACCCTCGCAATCTCCCAATCCCAGGCGTCAGGCTGCGGTCCCCGAACGATCACTTTCGCGATCTCGCTGGCCGATGATGAACTGCGCGATCTCGAGGATGTTCCCGTCGGGATCCTTGCACCATGCGCCTCGAGCGCCGCTTTCGTGCTGGGCGATGCCCTCGACAGTCTTCAGTTCCGGAAGGTCGTACTCCTCGAACGTGACCCCGCGATCCCGAAGCTCGCTGACGGCAGCCTCGATGTCGTCGACCTCATGCACGTGGTCTTTGCCGTCCCGGCGAGCTGAGATTGGTAGACCAAAAGCCACGCCCCGCCGCGCGCCGCATAGCGGATTGCGCCGGCGGGAAGTTCGTCGGCGATCGTGAGGCCAAGCTTGTCGCTGTAGAACTCCTTGGCGCGGCTGAGGTCCTTCACACCGATGATCGCGTGGGCGCTCGCCGAGTCGAGCATCCTGTCACCTCCAATAACTGGGCCGTAGGGCGACCTTACGCCCGCGCTCCTCCGAAACACAACCCAGCGGGCAGGCCGCCCGCCACGGCTTCGTGACCGCAGGTGTCCGGTCTCAGCAGCATGACGGTGGCGGGTACGCAGAGGACGCGCTACACGAATATGCGCCTCGCGGCGCGGGAAGAGCTTGGTTCGGTCCTCGCCCAAGCCCGCACAGACGGTGCTGTCGACTCGCTCGGGCGGGCCCGCACGGGGCCCGGCAGGCCGGCGACGACAATCGCCGCGTCGCGAGCGTCGGGACGCTGGCTGGTGTTTAGCGGTCGGCGGCGGTGAGATGGGGTGTGGGCGCCACCTGTCGGCTCAATCGGTCCGGTTGGGCGGCGGGCCTGTCTTGGTGGCCGAGCGCTGGTCGAACAGTGGAAGCGGTTTGGGCTGAACCGCAGCTCGGACTTCGGCTGGGAGGCTCAGATCGCCGCCGGTGTGCATGACGTTGAACTCGCGCTCGGAACGTCCGCGGCCTACGAAGGACCGGGTCCACTTCAGGATGGTGTTCAGCCGGTTGCCGAACCCGCTCAGGAAGGCGAGATGGACGAAGGCCCAGATGACCCAGCCAGGAAAGCCGCTGAGCCGTAGCCCCTTGAAGTTGACGACCGATCGGAATCGCCCGACCGTGGCCGCGCTTCCCAGGTCGCGGTATCTAAACGGGACCGCAGGCTTGTCATTCAGCCGACGGACAATGGTATTGGCCGCGTGAAGGCCGCCTTGCATGGCGACCTCGGCCACGCCGGGCAGCTCGTCGAGCGCCATCATGTCGCCAACCACGAACACTTCGGGGTGTCCGGGGAGGGTGAGGTCGGGCTCGACCATGATGCGGCCGGCGCTGTCCAGGTGCGCGCCGCAGGCTTGGGCCAACTCTTTGGCCAGCGGCGAGGCCTCCACTCCGGCTGCCCATACCGTCGTGTAGGTGGGCAGGCGACTCGCATTGCCGTCGCCGTCGCTGATGTCGACTCCCGTAGCGTCGACGCCAACGACCCGGGCCCCCATCCGCAGCTCAACGCCGAGATGCTCGAGCTCTCTGGTTGCCTTGCCCGCCAGCTGATCACCGAAGTTGGCCAGCGGCTCCTTGCCCCCGTCGAGCAGGATGACCCGCACCGAGGATGGGTCAAAGGAACGGAACTCACCCCGAAGGCTGCGGGTTGCCAGCTCACGAACTTGGCCGGCGAGCTCCACGCCGGTCGGCCCCGCCCCTACGATCGCGACGGTCAGCCAGCGCTCACGCTCGGCCGGGTCCCGGGTCATCTCCGCCACCTCGAACGCGCCGAGTATCCGTCGCCGCAGCTCCAACGCGTCATCGATCGTCTTCATGCCGGGCGCGTACAACGCGTACTCGGGATGACCGAAGTACGACTGGTTGACACCGGCGGCGACGATCAGGCTGTCGTATGGCAGCTCTAGCTTCGCGAGACCAAAGACGCTTGCGTGCACGACGCGCCGCTCCAGGTCGAATCCCGTGACCTCCGCGAGCCTCACCCGCACGTTCTTGTGCTTGCGTAGCACGTGCCGGATCGGCGGCGCGATCTGGCCGGGGGGAAGCAGGCCCGTTGCCACCTGATACAGCAGGGGCTGGAACAAATGGTGGTTTCGCCGGTCGATCAGCGCGACATCGACGGGCTGGCGCCCCAGCCACCTAGCGGCGGGCAGGCCACCGAACCCGCCACCAACAATCACCACCCGATGACGCGAATCACCGTCTGAACTCACCACCAACGCTCCATCTCGTGCTCTGTGCCGACGGCCATCGTGCCACAGCACTGACTCCGCCGGGCACAACCAAATCGTCGCATCGACCGTGGCGGCGTTCCGGGTAGCCTGCGGGGCGATGTCGGATCGCATCGAGCCCATCACCCCGGCGTATCGCGGTGTGATGATCGCCTCTACTCCTGGTGTTGTTTGGTGGGGTCGCTTGAAAGTGACCGGCCTCGAGCTGCTGCCGCTAGAGGGGCCCCTGCTGCTCGTCGGCGACCACGACAGCTACTGGGACACCGTGGCTACCGGCATCGCGGCGATGGCCCGCCGGCAGATCAGGGCATTGGCGAAGTCCTCGATGTGGAAGAACAAGTTGCTCGGCGCGGTCCTGACCGGGATGGGCCAAATCCCGATCGAGCGCGGGTCCGGCGACAGCGGAGCGCTCGACCGCGCGATCGAGGAGCTCCGCAAGGGCGCATGTATCGGGATCTACCCTGAGGGCACACGCTCGCTCGGCCGAGCGCTGCGGGCCCGTAGTGGCGTCGGCCATATGGCGCGGGCGGTGCCGGAGGCGACGATCGTCGGGGTTGCCTGCAACGGCACGGTCGCGATCCCGCGGTTCCCCAGAGCACGCCCGCACGTGCGAGTCGACATCTTCGAATTCGATCGACCCGCGATCGCGCCCGAGGAGTCACCGCAGCAGTACAGCACCCGGCTGCTCGCTCAGGTCCGTCAGCGTGCACCAATCGAGGTCGCGGGCCGCAAGCGCGCCGCAGCGCTCGTCGGCCGCGTCCCCACTTGGTCCCCGGAGCTGGCGATTACCGGCAAGCCCGGCGGCAAGGGCGCAGTCGAGGAGGCCCTCGCCCAGACCGCCCCCAAGCGTGGCTAGGTTCCTGTCAGCCACACCCATCGCCCGATCGTCGCCTGGTGGGCCGCTCTCTTTCGCGAACGCGATCGTGCGTTTGTGCCGGTCGTCGGGGCAAGCAATCTCGCTGAGGTACGCCGTCTGACGGGTCAGAAACGCCGGGGTCGTCCGTTGGTCTAGCGACAGGGAGCCTGACGAAATGTCACACAGCGCGACCAATCGTCAGGAAGCTATGACCGCCGAGCTCACAACGACAATCCGGGCCCAGCGAGTAACCGTGTCTTAAGGATGAGCGTGCGAGAGTCGCCATGACGCGCACCAACCGGCGCCGTGATGTGAACGACAGGTCCCAATCGGAGATTCGATGAACGTCCGGCATCCAGGCGATGGCAGTCGCTCTCCGCATGACCGATCTCGGTGGACGGCTGGCCAGCTGCCGGTATCCCTGATCTTGGGCGTTTCGATGACCGCGGCGGGGATCGTGTATCCGGTCACGGACGCGGCCCTGAATCACACCTCGCCAATCATGATCGCGACGTTGCGGGCATTGGTGGGAGGAGCGTTGCTGAGCGCGATCTTGCCCTTGATGGGAGCGCGTCTGCCGCGAACCCGCCGGTTGTGGCTGTGGGCAGCGGCGATCGGTTTCGGCAACACGACGCTCACTCAGGTCGGGATCAGCGTTGGCACGCAGCGAGCCGGTGCCGCCGTGGCCGCGGTGCTGGCAAATTCGGCGCCGTTCTTCGTCGCCGTCGTCGCGCGTTTCGCGCTCGATGAACCGATCACCCGCCTGCGGGCACTGGGACTCGTGGTCGGGTTCGGTGGCGTGGTGCTCGTCGTCTTGTCCGACCCCGGCAACGTGGCGCACGGGTCGCGGCTGGCGGTGGGGATGGCCTTGGCCCTGCTGGGCGCTTTGGGCTGGGCGGGCGGCGGGCTCGGGATGAGGGTTCTCACGCAGCGCGAGCCCGATCTCGACATCGCCGGGATTACTGCGGCTCAGTTGCTGGCCGGCGGTATCCCGTTGATCCCGCTTGTCCTCGTCGCCGGGGGCTCGACGGATTGGGGTCGCCCGGCGCTCGAGGCCCAGCTGATCTACCTGATCATCGGCGGCCAGGTCCTGGTCTACCTCGGGTTCAACGCTGCGCTCAGCCGTTGGCCGTCCGCGCGTGTGTACGCGTGGACGTTCCTCGTCCCTGCCGTGGCTGTGCTGATCGACGCCGTCCGCGGCCAACTTCCGGGCGCGGCCACGACGTTGGGCGTACTGATCGTGATCCTCGGCGTGGCGATCGTGAACCATCCGCGCGCCGAAGCACCTCCAGTTGAGCCGGAGCCGCGGAGCGCGTGAGCCGCGATTGGACGTCGCTCGCGCTCGCGCCACGAACGTGTGTTCGTGGTGGGGATTACACTTCATCCCGTGTCGCTCGTCGTCCAACCGTCGCTGTTTGGCTCGCTGGGCGAGCTCGGCGTCGCCGAGCTCGGCGACGCCGTCGAGCGCCGGCCGCTCTCCGACGGCGCCTGGGTTGACCTCCGGCCGGGCTTCGTCACCGCGGCCGACGAGCTCTTCGATGTGCTGGCCGGCGCCGTGCCGTGGCGCGAGGAGCGGATGCACATCTACGACAACACGGTGCGCGTCCCGCGGCTCCTGGCCCGATTTCCGCAGGGCGAAGCGCTGCCCCATTCGGTGCTCGACGAGGCCCGCTCGGCGCTGAACGCCCACTACGCCGAGGAGCTCGGCGAGCCATTCGTCAGCGTCGGGCTCTGCCTGTACCGCGACGGTAGCGACAGCGTCGCCTGGCACGGGGACCGCATCGCCCGCGAGAGCCCGCGCGACACGATGGTGGCGATCGTCTCGCTCGGTGCCACCCGGCCGTTCGGGCTACGGCCGAGGTCGGGCGGCCCGGGACTGCGGCTCCAAGTGGGCCATGGGGACCTACTTGTGATGGGCGGAAGCTGCCAGCGGACCTGGTTGCATGGCATCCCCAAAGTAGCCAGGTGTCTGGGCGCGCGCATCAGCATCCAGTTCCGCCCCCACTGGGGCGAGGACCTGGGCAAGCCCACTGCCGACGGTCGCGACCGATAGGCGGCAGCGGTCGAGGCTCTCCCTGCCAAGCCTCCGGATTCGGCGAGGGGGCCTACAAGCGCGAGACGAGTTCGGCCACGATTTCCGCAGCGGGCTGTGGCCGTGTGGCCAGCGCAACGCTCTGTCCAGCCCACAGCGATAGCGCCTCGATCTCGCCGGTCGTTCCGACCATCGGCGGCGCGGGTTCGTATCGAACGATCGGTTCGCCAGAAGCGAAATGCGCTATTACTTCGCCCTCTCCTGGCCGACTGCCTGGTGCCGGCCGGCCCGCGGCCTCCCATATCTCGGCCGTCGAGTTGTGGATAGCGCGGTGTGAGGCGTCCGGCCATCCCACCTCATACAGGTTCGGGTACCACTCTGCGTCTGCCTCGGTCGCGGCTATGAGGCGGCGCCGATACTCCTCGTGAATCGGCAATTCATCGGCTAAGAGAAACCGAGTGCCGAGCAAGGCGGCCTGCGCGCCGAGGGTCAGCACGGCTGCGACCCCTCGAGCGTCGCCAATCCCACCGGCTGCAATGACTGGTACCGGCGCCACCGCGTCGACCACCGCTGGTACCAGCGGGAGCGTCGCGACGCCACTCCAGACGTGGCCGCCGGCCTCCCAGCCCTGCGCAACGATGATGTCCACTCCACCGCCGACTGCTCGCCGCGCTTCCTCGACGCTGCCGACCGTGTGCATGACAAGCCCCCCGGCGTCGTGCACCGAGTCGACGTAGCTGCTGGGATCGCCCCAGAAGAGCGAAACGATCCGAAGACCCGCCGACAATGCCTGATCGATTCGATCGTGCTGATCGAACGCGAGAACGAAGTTGCCGGCAAAGGGCCGCTCGGTAAGGGCTGCCGTTTCCCGAACCACGCCTCCAGCGTCATCGGCCCACCCAAGCCCCAGGGTCCCGAGGCCGCCGGCATTCGAGACCGCAGCGGGCAGGCTGGGATCTGCAGACACCGGCGCCTCAACGATCGGGTGGTCAATCCCCAGCAACTCGCACACCGGCGTGTGAGTACTCATTGGGATGGCCCCCTTTCTGGCGCCCGCGGCGCCGGTTGACTAGGCTCAATATGGAACCGAAAGGCGCCGATGGCGCCCCGGTTAGCACTGGTCCGGGCCTGTGCGGCGGACCGGCGGTCTAGACCCGTGGACCACCGGGCGTGAGTGGACCGGACGGCGGCCATCGTTCTCGTCACTCCTCAACCATAGACAGGAGCAGATCATGCGCAGCGACATCGCCCCCGGCGGCGCATTCCCGGACTACGAGTTGCCCGATCACGAGAACCTTCCTCGCAAGCTCAGCGAGATCCAAGGCGACGACCCCCTGATCCTCACGCTCGCGCGCGGGCACTACTGCCCCAAGGAGCACCAGCAACACCTGGAGCTTGCCGCCAACTACCCGAAGATCGCCGTGGCCTACACGAAGATTGCCACCATCTCGACCGACACCCATCACGCGAGCCAGGAGTTCCGCGCGTCGACCGGCGCCCAGTGGCCCTTCCTCTCCGACCCGGAGCGGACCGTCCAGAAGGACCTCGAAATCCAGGAGTACACCGACCCCGACCACGACCCGATGATTCCCCACACCCTTGTTCTGGCGCCCGGGCTGGTCGTCCAGAGCATCTACAACGGCTACTGGTTCTGGGGACGTCCCTCCTTCGTGGATCTCTGGCACGACCTACGGACCGTCACCCGCGAGGTCCGCCCCGACTGGGATCTAAGCAAGCCCGGGCTGCGCGAAGCGTGGGATGCGGGCGACTACTCCCCATTTCACGGATGGGACAGGCGCTCCCCTCAGTCGATGCCCACGTCTTACCACTCTTAAGCCTGCGGTTGCCACCAGGTCGGCAGCATGCGGCTTGTCGAGAATCCAACTCCGGCAGCCGCGTAAGCGTGAGCTCTAAGCCCCAGCAGCCCGAGTCGGCCCAGCCCGTCGCGGAGTCCGTGGGCAGGTTGGTGTCGGTCAACGTCGGCATGCCGAAGAACGTGCCCTGGCAGGGGAAGAACGTCTACACGGGCGTCTTCAAGGACCCCGTCAGCGGTCACCGCCGAGTGGGCAAGCTGAACATCGAGGGCGATGGTCAAGGCGATCTAGCGGGGCATGGCGGCGAGCAGCGCGCCGTGTTCGTTTACCAGATCGACTCCTATCGGTACTGGGAACGCGAGCTCGGACGAAATGACTTCGTCTACGGCCAGTTCGGCGAGAACTTCACGGTCGAAGGACTTGGTGACGACGAGGTCTGCATCGGCGACCGCTACCGGATTGGCACAGCCACGTTCGAGGTAACGCAACCCCGCGTCACCTGCTACCGCGTGGGGATCCGCATGAACGACCCGCGCATTCCCGCCTTGCTCGTTTCACACCATCGCCCTGGCTTCTACTTCCGCGTGCTCGAAGAGGGCGAGGTACAAGCGGGAGACGAGATCATCAAGCTTGCTGCCGGCCCCGAGCAGATGCCGGTCGCTGAGGCGGATGCCCTTCTCTACCTCCCTGGGCATCCGCGCCAGCAACTTCTGCGAGCGCTCCGGATCCCTGCCCTCAGCCCGGGCTGGCAGGCCTCGTTCCAGGCTTTGGTCGACGAAGAACCCGGTGGCGGCAACGTCGGGCTTGCGGTGACGAGCCCGGCTCCGGCCTGGCCGGGCTTCCGTCAGCTGGTGGTCACCGCGATCACCCGCGAGAGCGAATCGGTGATCTCCGTACGCCTCGATGACCCAAGCGGCGCACCACTACCAGCCGCCCGCCCAGGCCAGTACCTCACGCTGCGGGTCCAGCCCGACAAGCAGCAGCGGTCGGTGCTCCGCAACTACTCCCTCTCCGGACCGCCCGACGCCGGCCACTACCGGATCACCGTCAAGCGCGAACACGACGGCGCCGCCAGCGGCTATTTGCACACTCGGCTCGCCGACGGCGATCAACTCGACATCGCAGCGCCGCGTGGCGCCTTCATCCTCGACCGGACCCATGCACCCGTGCTGCTGATCAGCGCCGGGATCGGTGCCACCCCAGTTCTCGCCATGCTTCAGGCGCTGGCGGAGGAGCATTCCGATCGCGAGATCTGGTGGCTGCACGGCGCACGCAACCGGCGCGAGCACTCGTTCGCCGCCGAGGCCCGCGGTCTCCTGGCCTCGCTTCCGAACGTACAGACCCACGTGTACTACAGCCGTCCCGATCCGGATGACCTCGAAGGCCGCGATTTCGACAGCGCGGGGCGTCTCACCGGATCACTGCTCGCCGAACTCGAGCCGCCGCGCGATGCCGAGGCATACCTGTGTGGACCTACACCGTTCATGGACGACATCAGTGCGGGTCTGGCGGCGTTGGGGGTCGACGCCCCACGCATCCACACGGAGCCGTTCGGGCCCGCGCCGGGCCAGACGCCTGGCATCGCACCAGCACCTGCGCGCACGCCCCACGCACCCTCGGGCCAGCCTGGGACTGGCCCAACCATCGAGTTCGCTCGCAGCAACCTCGCGATCCCCTGGAGTGGCGATTACACAAGCCTGCTCGAACTCGCCGAGGCTTGCGACGTACCCGTCCGTTGGTCGTGCCGCACGGGCGTCTGCCATACCTGCGAGACGACGCTGATTGCCGGTGATCTCGACTACGACCCCGATCCCGTAGAGCCGCCCGCTGACGGGAGCGCGCTCATCTGTTGCTCACAGCCACGCGACGACATCGTGCTCGACCTGTGACACGCACGCTCAGGTGATCAGGACGGCGGACGCCAACGTCTTGGCAGGGTCGTCTGACGGCATCACACCTCTGCGGGCTGCATTCCGCATGTGTCGGTCGTTGCGTTGTGCGTCCATTGGATCGAGGACCGAAGCTGGCCTAAAAGGGATCTAGGGTGGCCTGAACAGAAGCGACGGAAAGGAGCAGCAAATGATCGAGCGCGATCGGTACATCCCGGGGGTGCCGTGCTGGGTGGACACGAGCCAGCCCGACCCGGAGGCCGCGGTTCAGTTCTACAGCGGGCTGTTCGGCTGGGAGTTTGAGGATGTGATGCCGCCCGGGGCTGATGGCAGCTACTTCATCGGACGCATGCGCGGCGGCGATGTGGCAGCGGTGGGGTCGATAACGAACGTTGCCGAGCCAGTCGCGGTGTGGAACACGTACATCTGGTCGGACAGCGTCGACGCGGTCGCCTCGCGGGTAGCCGGTGCTGGCGGCGGAGTGTTGGCCGAACCGTTCGACGTGATGGACGCCGGGCGGATGGCGGTGTTCGCCGACCCCGAGGGAGCGGTGTTCAATGTCTGGCAGGCGAAGCAGCATCGGGGGGCCCAGATCGTCAACGAGCCCGGCTCGCTGAACTTCAATGGGCTGAACACCCGCGACCCAGAGACCGCGAAGAGGTTCTACGGTCAGGTGTTCGGGTGGCAGACGTTGGCGATCGGCGGCGGGTTCGAGGCCTGGACGCTGCGCGCCTATGGCGACCACCTGGCGCTCGACCGGCCGACGATTCGCCAGGAGATGGTCGATATGGGCGCTCCGGGCTTCGAGGACGTCGTAGCGACCCTGAACGCGATCGGTGACGAACAGCCGGACACGCCGGCTCACTGGGGCGTTACGTTCGCGGTCGCCGACGCCGACGCCACCGCTGAGAAGGCGCAGGAGCTGGGCGGCAAGGTTGTGATGGCGCCGTTCGACGCACCCTGGGTGCGCACAACCGTGATCGCCGATCCGCAGGGAGCTACGCTGATCGCCAGCCAGTTCGTGCCTGAGAACCGCGACGTCGGCGAGCGCGACCGCGCCTCCGCACAGGCCACCGACGGTGGCGTCGGTGAAGCCAACGTCTAGGAGCCGAGGGGGATGAAGTCGGCTAGCCAGGACTCGATGTCGTTCAGCGCGGTGCTGGCCATGGTGGTGGGGGAGGAGGTGAAGCCGTGCCGGCACTCCGGATAGACCCGGAGGTCGATCTCGCCGCCGGCGGCTGAGAGTCGGGCCGCCATGGCCAGGTTGTCTTCGAGCAGGATGTCTGCGGTTCCGACGACGAGCAGGATGGGTGGCAGGCCACGCAGGTCGCCGTAGACGGGAGAGATATCAGGGCTGGTGCGGTCGGCCACGTGGCCGGCGTACGCCTCTATGAAGTACTCCTCGGCGATCAGCCGACCCGCGGGTGTCCGCCCGCTCAGGTCATAGGCGCCGAATTGCAGCGCCGCGCCGGCGAAGGCGCTGGCGACGCCTCGGTCGCGGAGCCGCAGCAGCGTCGTCATGGCCAGCGTGGCTCCTGCCGATGCGCCACCGATCGCCAAGCGCGTGGCTCCAAAGCGAGTCTTGGCCTGGTCCAGCAGCCACAACGCCGCCGTTTCGCAGTCGTCGGGTGCCGATGGCCAGGGATGTTCGGGGGCCAGCCGGTAGTCCACGCTGACCACCGCGATCCCGAGGGCGTCAGCGAGGCGGCGGTTGCGTGCGTCCCCGCGTGCTGCCGATCCCATGTAGAAGCCACCGCCGTGGATATCCAGATAGACCCCTCGAGCTGTCCCGCTCTCGGGAGCGAGAATCCTCACCGCCACCCGCCGTCCAGCAGCTTCGATGGGCTGCTCCACAGCCGGCGCTCCGGTCGGGGTCTCCGTGGCCGTGCGCCTGGCCCGCGCTGCATGCAGGCCTTCCAAGGTGCTGGGGCCGCTGTTCGCGCTCGACGCGGCGTTGAAGTCCCGGCACTCCTGGACGTGCGCCGCCAGGTCCGGGTTAATCAAGCGCTCCAGTCCAATCTGCATGAGGCTCCTCGTCGTCGTGCGCGCGTCGCAGCGCGGTCCAGCAGTTCAGCGAAGAGCTCGGACGCTCCCGATCGGGTCGCCGATCAGCGAAGATGGAGTTTGTGAGCATGAACTGGCTGGTTCCCCGGCGATCGTGTCTCTCGGTGCCGGGGCACGCGGTGCGGATGCATGAGAAGGCGGTCGGGGTGCCGGCGGACGAGGTTGTGTTCGATCTTGAGGACGCAGTTGCCCCGGATGCGAAGGCGCAGGCTCGGGAGGCGATCGCCAGCACGCTCGCTCGACCGGAGTGGGCGGAACGAGTGGTGGCGGTTAGGGTCAACGCCGTCGGGTCCGGCCATCTCGAGGGGGACTTGGAGCTGATCGACGTGCTGCGCGGCCGGGAGCGGCTCACGGTCGTCGTGCCGAAGGTGGAAGCGCCGGAGCAGCTGGTCGCGGTTGACGAGCGGCTGGAGGGCCGGGTGGGGTTGCAAGCATTGATCGAGACGGCGGCGGGTGTCCACTCGGCTGCGGTGATCGCTGCGGCGTCGCCGAGGCTGCGGACGTTGATCCTTGGCTATGCGGATCTGGCGACATCGCTCGGCCGACGCGGCGCGGAGACGCACCTCGATCGCTGGCTCTTTTACCAGGAGTCGGTTCTGGCGGCGGCGCGTGCGGCGGATGTGCAGGCGATCGATGGTCCGTTCCTGCGCCTCGGCGACCGGCTGCTGCTGGCCCGGGCGGCGCGGGCGGCGCGGGAGCTGGGGTTCGACGGGAAATGGGCGATCCATCCCGAGCAGGTCGAGCCGTTGAACGAGGCGTTCGGCGCAACCGAGCGCGAGGTTCGCTGGGCCGGAAGGGTGGCGGAGGCGCTGCGGGCCGCCTCGGCGCATGGGGACGCGGCGGTCCGGGTGGACGGTGCGATGGTCGACGAGGCGATGCGGGCTCACGCGGAGCGGCTGCTCGCGCTGCCGCGGCGTCCGGCACGGGCAGCGCCGGAGCGACTGGACGGGCCGGCATATTACGAGGACCTCGAGGTGGGGCAGGTGTTCCGGGGGCCTGGGTTGACGCTCGGCGGCGGCCTGGCGGCGCTGCATCAGGCGATCGTCGGCGACCGCCTGCGGCTGTCGCTCGACGCGCCGCTGTGCCGGGAGGTGACGGGCCGCGACGCGCTGCTTGCGCATCCGATGCTCGTCTGCGACGTTGCGATCGGTCAGTCAACCGAGCCGAGTGGTCGCGTGCTCGGCAATCTCTTCTACCGCGGGCTGGTCGCGCGGCCGATTGATGTCGGGACGACCCTGCGCACGACGACGACCATCGTCGCGAAGCGGCGGACGAGCTCCACCAAAGGCAGGCCGCGGGGCATGGCCCTGCTCCACGTGACGTCGGTCGACGTCGATGGCCGGGTGGTCCTCGACTACCACCGCTGCCCGTTGCTGCCCGCGCGCGCGCACGATCCCGACGAGCTGGGGGACGATCTGAACGCCGCGGCGGCCCGGGCGGCCGAGCGTGACGTTCACGAGGTCGTGCCGTCGGAGTGGCGGCTCGACGCACTGCGAAGTGAGCCGCTCGGTCCACTGTTCGACGACCTCCACGCCGGGCGCTCGTGGGCGCTCGAGGCCGGCGAGACGGTGACATCCGCCCCGGAGCTGGCGCGCCTGAGCCTGAACCTGGCGATGACGCACACCGACGCGACGGCAGGCACGCACGGCCAGCGACTCGTCTACGGAGGGCACGTGATCGGGATCGCCGCGGCGCACCTGACGCGCGTGCTCCCGGACCTCGCGACGATCCTGTCCTGGCGCTCGTGCGATCACCTCGGGCCGACGTTCGAGGGTGACCTGCTGCGCTCCCACATCACGCTGGAGGAGCTCGAGCGGCTGGCCGACGGCGGTCTGATCGGCGCCCGTATCCTCGTCTCGGCGCAGGCGCCGGAGGACGATGACCCACGGCCAGTGCTTGACTGGCGGCTGACGGCTCTGATGCCATGACCGGCCAGGGGATGCTCAGCGGGCTGACCGTCATAGAGGGCTCGGCTTTCGTCGCCGCGCCGCTCGGCGGTATGACACTGGCGCAGCTCGGCGCCGACGTGATCCGGTTCGACCAGATTGGCGGCGGGCTCGACTACCAGCGGTGGCCGCTAGCGGATAACGGCGCGAGTCTGTTCTGGGCCGGGCTCAACAAGGGAAAGCGCTCGCTCGAGGTCGACCTGCACTCCGACGCGGGGCGTGAGCTCATCGCAGCGTGCATCGCGGCCGCAGGCGCATTCCTGACGAACTTCCCGGCGCGCGGGTGGCTCTCGTACGAGTCGCTCAGGCAGCGACGCGATGACCTGATCATGGTGGTGCTGACCGGCAACCGCGACGGGACCTCCGAGGTCGACTACACGGTCAACCCGGCGAGCGGCTTTCCGTTGGCTACCGGCCCCCGCGGCAGCGCTGAGCCGCTCAACAGCGTGCTGCCCGCCTGGGACATCACGATGGGTGGGCTCGCCGCGACCGGTCTGCTCGCAGCCGACCATTACCGGATGAGGACCGGCGACGGGCAGCTCGTCAAGGTCGCGCTCTCGGATGTCGCGTTCGCGATAGTCGGTCACCTCGGACGGATCGGCGGGGCTACGCTCGGCGTTCGCGACACGCCGAAGGACGGCAACTACCTCTACGGCGCATTCGGAAGCGACTTCGCCACACGCGACGGGCGCCGGGTGATGATCGTCGCGCTGACGACCCGCCAGTGGAACTCGCTGCTCGAGGCGACCGGGCTGACCGAGACGTTTGCCGAGATCGAGCGTGTGATCGGCCTCGAGCTGCAATCGGTCTCGAACCGGTTCCAGGCGCGTGACCTGCTCGCCGCGGTGCTGAAGCCGTGGTTTGAGGCGCGAACGCTCGACGCGATCCGCGCGGCATTCGAGGGCACCGGTGTCTCCTGGGGTGCCTATCAGACCTTCACGCAACTTGTGCGCGAGGACCCACGCGTCTCGGCCGACAGCGAGATGTGGGAGCTCGTCGAACACCCCGGTGTGGGCCGCTACCTGATGCCCGGTACCCCGCTCGACTTCTCCGCCGTCCCACGCACTCCTGTGAGTCGCGCGCCGCTGCTCGGCCAGCACACCGAATCCGTTCTCACGGACCTGCTCGGCCTGTCGACGGCCGAAATCGGCCGGCTTGAGCGCGACCACGTTGTGCGCTGCGCGCGCGGATGAATCGCCTATAGGGCAATTGCCCGATGTGCCTTGAGCACCCCGGACGCATACTCGCGCCAGCCTGGCGTCGTTCAGAGACGCCGGAAACGAAACAGGAGGACCAGGATGCTTCTGGCGACGACCACGGTCGAGGATTTCGACCGCTTCACGAGTGTCTTCTCCACCAAGGGTGCCGAGAAGCGCCGGCAGCACGGCTCGAAGGGCTCGCTCGTGTTCCGCGACCCCAACCAGGACGACCGGGTGTGGGTGATCTTCGACTGGGATCTCGAGGGCTGGAAGAGCTTCGCCTCAGACCCCGAGGTCCCGACGATCATGCAGGAGGCCGGGCACAAGGGCCGGCCGCAGGTGCCGGAAATCAGCGCTCACTACGAGGCGTAGGAGGCGACGTCATGTCAGACGCAATCAAGATCGGCGTGATCGCCGACCAGACGGGGCCACTCTCCATCATGGGCGGCGCCCAGGCCAACGCCGCGACACTGGTCGTGGACGAAATCAATGCGTCCGGGGGCCTGCTCGGCCGTCGCGTCGAACCGCTCATCGAAGACAGCGCCACCGACGACGCGCAGGCGGCGGCCGCCGCCACCAAGCTGGTCCAGGAAGACCGCGTTGACGTGCTCCTGGGCGGCATCTTCAGCTCGACCAGGCAGGCCATCAAGAAGCCGGCGGTGGTCGAGGGCGACACGCTCTACATCTACCCCGAGCAGTACGAGGGGCAGGAATACCACCCGCTCCTCTTCTGCACCGGCGCCGTGCCGGCACAGCAGGTCGAGCCGCTCATCCCGTGGCTGATGCAGGACACCGGAGCACGGACGTTCTACCTGCCCTCGGCGGACTACATCTGGCCGCACGTGATGAACAGGAAGGTCCACGAGGTCGCCTCGGCCAACGGTGGCGAGATCGTCGGAGAGGAGTACTTCCCCCTCGATCACGCCGACTGGGGCGAGACGGTCGACAGGATCAACTCCAGCGGCGCGGACGTCGTGTTCAACACGACCGTGCCTCCCGGGTGCTTCCCATTCCTCGAGGCGCTGTGCGAGTCCGGCTTCACCAAGCGGGGCGGGCTTGTCGTCACGACGTACTTCGACGAGAACCTCGTCGCCGCGCTGCCGTCCGAGCACGTCGAGGGGCTGTACGGATGCATCGACTACTACCAGTCGGTAAGCGACCGGTTCAGCGCGGAGTTGCTCGGCCGCTACAACGCCAGGTTCCCCGACGGCCCCCATTTCAGCGCCGGGAGCGGGTGCACGGGCATGTACCGTGGCCTGAAGCTCTGGGAGGCCGCCGTCACGGAAGCCGGCTCGCTCGACCAGGCTGGCGTCGTCGCGGCGCTCGACCACGCGAAGATCGCCGAGGGGCCGGGCGGCGCGGCCGAGATGGTGCCGGGCCAGCACCACGTGCGGATGAACGTGTACATCGCCCAGGTGCGTAACGGCAGCCTCGACGTTGTCGAGAGTCTGGGGGCGATCGATCCCAACGAGCACCTGCAGGCAGTGGCGTAGATACGGACGCCGCCGATGGAGGGGGAAGCCGCCCGTCCGGGCGGCTTCCCTCGCAGACGACGCTGGCCACGCCAGTCTCGACGTCACGCTCAGGCGTCGAAACACGTAGGATCTATTCCGTGGCGTCCGGGGGCCGGAGCTCGTCAGGATTGCGACCGTCTGGGGGCCAGGCGGCCGTTCGCGCTGCCGAGGTAATCGGTGCGATGTCGATAGCGACTGATCTGGGCACCGGTCAGCCGCTCGAGCACGCGCTCAGGACGGCGATCCTGGCGGTCCGCCTCGGTGAGCTCGCGGGGCTCTCACCGCCTGAGCTGGTGGACGCCTACTACATCTCACTGTTGCACTCGTTCGGCTGCACGTCGGACGCGACCGAGCAGACGGAGCTCTTTGGGGACGACATCGAGCCGCGCGCCAAGTTCGCCCTCGTCGACGGAGGCAACCCTGAAGAGGTCGGCGCGTTCCTGATGGACGTGGTCGGCCAGGGACGACCGCCCGAAGTTCGTGAGGTGATGGTCGCCGACGCGCTCGAGAACGCGCTCGAGATAGCGCGTTCGACGTTTGCCCTGCACTGCGAGGTCGCGCAGCGCTTCGCCGGCTGGCTCGGCTTCGGCGACGGCGTTGTCTCGAATCTGGCGTACGTCTTCGAGCGCTGGGACGGGAACGGGTTCCCAGGCGCGGCCGCGGGGGAGGGGATCGCGCTGCCAGCGCGGGTACTTCACGTCGCGCGCGATATCTCGGTGTTCCTGTCGGCCGCGGGCCCGGGTCGGGCGGGCGAGGTGATCGAGCAGCGCGCGGGCGGCGCCTACGATCCGCATCTGGCCGCGCTGGCCACCGACCACCTCGACGAGCTGCTCGACGGGCTTGACGACGCGCTGATCTGGGAGCAGGCGATGGCCGCCGAGCCGCCGCCCCAGCGATGGATGACCGGCGAGGAGATCGACGCCGCGTTCCGCGTGGTCGGGACGTTCACCGACCTCAAGTCCTACTGGCTGCGTGGACACGCCGAGGGCACATCCCAGCTCGCCGAGGCGGCCGCCTGGCGCCTCGGTCTCCCCGAGGACGAAGTGACAATGGTGCGACACGCCGCGCTCGCGCTCGACCTCGGCCGCGTCGCGGTGTCGAACGCAATCTGGGAGAAGCCGGGGCCCTTCGGTCTTACCGATTGGGAGCGTGTGCAGCTGCACCCATACTTCACCGAGCGCTCATTCGCCCACGCGCCCGCGCTGGCCCCGATCGGCGAGCTGGCGGGTGCCCATCACGAGCGGCTTGACGGCGCCGGCTACCACCGCAAGGCGCCTGCGCCGGCGCTCGGCCGAGCGGCGCGCATCCTCGCCGCCGCCGACTCCTATCAGGCGATGCGAGAGCGGCGTCCGCACCGTCCCGCGTTCGACGCTGCCGGCGCCGAGGCTGAGCTGCTGCGCGACGCACACGAGGGCCGTCTGTGCCCGGAGGCGGTCGATGCGGTACTCGCCGCGGCCGGGCACCGCGTGGCGAAACGGCCGCGGGAGCTGCCTGCCGGCCTGACAGAGCGCGAGCTCGAGGTCCTGCTCGCGCTCGCCGGCGGAAAGACCAACAAGGAGATCGCCGAGACACTCGGCATCTCGGCCAAGACGGCGGGCCACCACGTCCAGCACATCTTCGACAAGACGGGGGTGCGAACCCGGTCCGCCGCGACGGTCTGGGCGTTCGAGCGCCACCTCGTGCAGGCCGCCTAGGAACCGTCTCGCCGCCGATTCCCGTGAGCGGGACCGCACGCTGACAGTGCGCCTCGCGGCCCGCCGGTGCGCCTCCTCGTCCGCTCAGATCAATCGGGCGAATCGACGTCCACCGGTGGCAGGTCCCGCACCTCATCCTTGGTGAGGTTCACTCGAATGATTGGGCCGACGCGCTTCACAGCGCTGATTGGAATGGCGACCCGCTTCTTGCCCCAGAGGTGGCCCTCGTCGAGCAGGATGTGTGTGACGTGATGATCGCTGGGGTTGATGACCAGTCCTTGGACCCGCCCGATGGGCTCATCGCTGGCATAGACGTGATCGCCTCGGCGCACCTCAACTTCCCCCGGGGGCACATGGTCGTAGGTGACGGCATGGGCATCAGCGTTACGTCCGGGTCCGGTGGTCCCCAAACCGGTCACACGGGTGCCCATGTCGCGTGTGGCAAGGCCGTAGTAAGGCAGCGAGTGCATCTGGTCTTGGCTGTAGCCCAACTGTCCACCGCCGCCGGAAAGGAACTGTGACTCCTCGGCGACCTCGAGCGAGTCGAACTCAGCCTTGGTGCACCGCAGCTGGATCTCCTTTGCTGTCGAAGCCACGAGATCGATTGGCACAAGATGACCGGCGTCTCGCCGATGCCTTGGCTCGACGACGAGGTGGGTGATCTCGCGCGCGACGGGATCGATGACGACGCGTCTCAGATCCCCGCAGACCCCGTCGGTACACGCAACTTCGCTTCCAATGATGAACTGCGTGGTCGTGCTCATCGATGTTCCCTCTCGTCTGTCCGCTCTTCCCAGCTCGAACGATCGGTCAGTCGCACCGGGTGGGCATTCGGCTCTGAGGTGCGTCCCCCCGGCGATCCCAGACTACAAGCCTAACGACCTGCTCGGCCTCGCCGGCGCGATCGGCGCGGCGGACGAGGGGTGGTGCCGGGCGTGATGGCCGAAGCTGGCCACGCGGGGATCAATCGGATCCACTTCGATGGACACCTTCGACACGCTGTTAAGCTCGCCCCCGGCACCTATGCGATGACGCTCACCGCGAACGACGCATCCGGGCGCAGATCCGCACCTCGCAGACTCAGCTCAAGATCCTGGGCTGAGTCCACCAGCAGCTCTCCGTTCGCCTTCCGCGCTCGTCAGTGGGCGCCGGCGCGAGCCAGGACCGCGTTGGGGACGCCGGCGCGGCCCCGGATTACCGTGTTGTCACGCATCGAGACGTTGACCGGCGGATAGGGCGGGTAGCAGTCGTACCGATCGGCCGGGTTCTGCCACCAATTGTGGGCCCAGACGATGTCGCCGTAGGGGCGGCAACCGCCCCAGTCGTGCCCGTAGGGCTTCCCGCCCGGACCGTCGAGGCCGGTGGGATTGTTGAAGGCGGCGTTGCCGCGCAAACTGATGTAGCGGCTACCACCATCGGTGTAGAGCGCGTTGCCGCCGTGGGTTGGCGCTTTGCCGAAGACAACGTTCCCGGCGATCAGTTCGCCGTTGCGCAGCGAGGTCCCTTGCTGGCCCAGGGAGTAGATGCCGCCGCCGTCGTAGAGGACCTTGAGATAGTCCGACACCTTGTTGTAGAGGATCTTGTTGTCCTGGCTGGTGGTCGGTGTCGTATACATCATCCAGTGCTCGAACGGGCAGCCGGTGCAGCCCGGGAAGCGGCCCGGATCCGTCATACCCCAGCCCCAGCCGATCGCGATCCCCGTGTACGGTAAGTCGGACAGCGTGTTGTGGATGATCGTAGTGCGGCGGGTGTAGCCGACGAAGATCCCGGCGGCGTCGAAGAACTCCTGGGCCGGCCTGGTGATCGTGTTGCCTGCGATGCGGTTGTCGCGAGTGACCTGTCCTGGGTGGCTGGGATGGTGGTCGACGACCGCGACGCCCCCGAGCTGGATCGCCGCAGCCGAGATGTCGCTGAAGCGATTGTCGGCGATCGTGTCATTTTGGCTGCCGGTGTTGAAGTCAAGCGCGACGGCGCCCAGGTGTCGGAACGTGTCGTTGCGGATCGTCACGTCACGGGCGTAGATGAAGCGCAGGTTCCCGGGCGTTCGCGTTGTGAACTGCGCATGCTCGAACGTCTGCGGCTGGTTCGGGCCTGTCACGTGGAACCCGGTCTGATCGTCGGCGTAGCCCTGCGGTCCGCTGACGCCGGTCCATGTCGCATAGGCGAATGTCAGTCCGGCGAACCGCAGGTGGGCCACCGGGTGAGCCAGGGTCCCGCGCGCATCCACGAGGACCTGGGTGGCGGCGGCTTCGAAGTCCTCGCGCGCCAACTTCTCGCCCCGAGCAGGCTTGTAGTAGATCCATCCGGCATGCCGGTCCAGATACCACTCGTGCGGCCGGTTGAGCAGCTCGTAGGCGTTCTCGATCCGGGTGGGCAGCCCCATCGACGCCGGGCCGAAAAAGACGTTGGCGTTGTGCCAGCACGGCTGGGCCATCCTGATCTGGTGACCCACGATCGACGCGATCGGGCAGCGGAAGCTCTTCCACCGCCAGTTCGACAGCACCTCGATGTCACGGGGGTTGCGCCACCTGGCCATCGCTGAGATCGTCGTGGCATAGCCCGTCGGCGTCTTCGTGAAGCCCGGTGGGTCCAGCTTGCTCTGCGCACGCGGAGCGCGACGGCCATCGACATAGAGCTGGCGGGTGTTCAGGCCGCGGGCACGCGCGCGGTAGATGTCGCGCGCCCGGTCGAACAGGGTCCAACCCGTGATGCGCCGCCCGCCGCTGATCAATGGGTGCGCCCCGGGCGCCGCCGCATAGACGACGTCGTAGCCGTTGCCGCCCGAGTCAGCCGGCCCCAGCGTCAAAGGGTGTGTCAATCGGTAGGTCCCGCCACGCAGCACCACGACGACATCGCCGCGCAGCGGCCGACGAACCCTGCGGGCCACGTCGCGGGCGCGATCAAGAGTCCGGAACGGACGCGCCCTCGTGCCCGCATTACGGTCACTCCCAGTCGGTGAGACATAAAAGGTCGTGGTCGCAGCCTCAGCGACCCCCGACACCGAAAGAGCGATGAAGCAGACAAGGACGGCCACGCTGATGAACCGAGCGATCCACATGCCTGGCCATCGACGAGCCACGACAGGTGTATCGGCACCTTCGCGGCTGCGCTCGAATCGAGTCTTGGCTCAAGCAGCCCGCCCTGCTAGGGGCGGCCAACCAACGATCAGATCGCTCAGCGGCTGGTGGTGCGCACAGTGGAGTCGCACGTCTACAACGTCTTCTCGAGGCTCGGAGTGACGAGCCGTGCCGAAATCGGCGCGCTGCTAACCACCGTCAACCCGGTCCCAGGTCGCTGCGGTGGGCTCAGCGCTTCGGCGCGGCCTCGGCGGCTGACTCCCGCTGGGCACGGCGAGCCTCGTACTCCTCACCGGTGACGCCGCCGATCGCGTCTCGGACCCGATCCTTGATCAGCTCGGTGCGGCGGTCGGGGGGGAACCGATGCTCGGCCCGTTCCTGTTTGTGCGGGTTTCGCTCGCCGTAGCGGTGGTGTGCCCAGGGAGAGTTCGGCTTGCCGAGACGCACGGCGCCATAGAGCGCAATCGGTATCACCAGAAACCCGATCGCGCCGTGAAAGACGCGCTGCTTGAGGAAGCAGGTGGTGCAGATCGCGAGAATCGCAACAACCGCAACGACCGTTTCCAGCGCGTCGAATGGCGCCGGCTCGTCGAATTTCAGCGAGAAACCGCCGACGAGGATCAATCCCATGACCGCGATCGCGATCACCGACGCGTCGATCGAGCTCCGCCCCTCCCGCGACCAGTAGACGTCGTCGAGGTGAATCCAGAGGGCGAACTCGTCGATCGTCAGGCCCATGCCGATCCCGAAGACCACGGCGCACACGTCGTACCAAAAGCCGGTACTGAACAGGGCAAAGCTGATGACGCCCGATCCCATCATCGCACCGATCCCCCACACCAGGTGGTGCAGGTGGACACCGCCCTCGCTGACCACGCTCCCCGGCCACCAGGGCACACGTGGGCTTCGCATCAGTCGCGCCGACAGGCGGATGAACCCAAACGACCCGATGAAGCCCAGAAACAGCAGGAAGAGGTACTGGCGGCCATGGCTGACGAGCTGGTCGTGCCAGAAGTCGGAGATGAACGATCCGAGCGGGATGCCGTGCGCCATGATCAGAGGCTAACCGGGGGCCGGGCCACGCCGCAACCGACCATGTGGCAGCCAAATTGGCGACGGCACTCAGTGTGCGTCGGCAGCTACACCCCTCCGAGATGGGCCAACGCTGCAGGCTGGTCAGCTGACCGCACCTATGTTTCGCTTAGCTGACCAGCGCCCGGATTGGCCGTCGCCGGCCGGCGAAGGGCAGGCGGGTCTTGACTACTGACGTCCGCGGCGCGGACCGCCGAGCCCTCGATGTTGAAGTGCGGCAGCCGGGCGTCGAGCCGCCGAGGCAGCCGCCGGGTGATCGCGCCGAGCAGCCCGAGCACGGCCGGGAGCAGCACGCAGCGAACGACGAGCGCGTCGAGGAACACGGCGAACCCCAGTCCGAAGCCGAACTCCTTGATCGTGCGCTGATTCCCGAGCATGAACGAGAGAAACACGCAGATCATGATCGCCGCCGCTGCCGTGATTACCCGGCCGGTGAACGTGATGCCGTCCGCGACGGCGGCTGACGCGTCGCGCCGGCGCACCCACTGCTCGCGGACGCGCGAGACGAGGAACACCTCGTAGTCCATCGACAGCCCAAAGACTACGGCGAAGATCGGCACAGGGATCCACGGCTCGACGGGGCCCTTCTGCACCCCGAGCAGGCCGGCGAACCATCCCCGCTGGAACACGAGGACGGTGGCGCCGAGCGCGCCGCCGATGCTCAGCAGGTTCATCAGCGCCGCCTGCACCGGGATCACGAGTGAGCGGAAGATGACGAACAACAGCAGCGCCGAGAGCAGGACCACGATTCCGACGAACAGCGGGAGCCTGCTCGAGAGCACGTCGGAGAAGTCGATCGAGCCGGCGGTGAACCCACCGACGAGTATGGGGATCCCGGTGCGCTCCACGAGCGGGGGGAGCACGCGATGGCGCAGCGTCTTGACCAGGTCGGTGGTCGCCGACGCCTCCGGGCCGGAGTCCGGGTAGACCTGAATCACCGCGATTCGGCCGCTGGGAGCCACCCGAGCTTGCGTCACCGCGCCCACGTCGGGCGTGGCCAGGGCGGCCGATCGGATCGCGGTGAGGGCCACGGCCTGGTCGCCGCCGCGCAGTTCAGCGACGAGCGTCAGCGGACCGTTGAAGCCGGCTCCAAAGCCCTGCGCGAGCATGTCGAAGGCGTGCCGGGGGCTGGTGCCGGCGGGGTCGTTGCCGGCGTCGCTGGTGTCCAGCCGCAGCGCGAACACGGGCACCAACAGCGCGATCATCACCGCCAGAGAGCCGGCGGTCAGGGGCCACGGCCGTCTCATCACGATCTCGCTCCACCGTCGCCACATCGAGCCCTGCCTGGCCGCCACCGCTCCGTTGGAGCTCTGGGTACCGGCCAGCGGATCGCGGCGACCTCCGCGCTGCAACCGCCGGTTGGCGCTCGGAGCGCGCACCAGACGGGCGCCGAAGCGCGAGAGCATCGCCGGCAGGAGCGTGAGCGAGGCGATCATGGTGAGCAGAACGGCGAGCGCGGAGGCGATCGCGAGCCCGTACATGAAGCTGACTCCCGTGGCGAACATGCCGAGCAGCGCGATGACCACGGTCGTGCCCGCGAGCAGGATCGCCCTTCCGGATGTGTCCATCGCTCCGATGACCGACCGCTCCACATCACCGAGCGCGAGGTAGTTCTCGCGAAAGCGCGTGACTATGAAGAGGGCGTAATCGATCCCGACGCCGAGGCCGATCATCAGCGCGAGCTGGGGCGAGATGTTCGACATGCTCGTCACGTGGGTGGCGAGCCCGATCATGCCGACTCCGGTGATCAGCCCCAGGCCGGCGCTGATCAGCGGCATTCCGGCCGCGGTAAGCGAGCCGAACGTGATCAGCAGGATCACCAGGGCGGCGATCGCTCCGACGGCGGTGGCCGGGCCGACGCTGAAGCCCTCGGCGTTCTCGATCACCTGACCGCCGGCCGCAACCCGCAAGCCCGGCACGTGCACCGCGCCCACCGCGTGGAGCAGCGGTGTGCCGGTGTCGTTGGGGAGCAGGTTCGCGCGCTTGTCGTAATTGACGGTCGCGAATGCCGTCATCCGGTTGCGCGAGATCTGAACCGCGCCCCGCGGACCGTAGGGGCTGACGATCCCGGCGACATGTGGGAGGGGGCTCACGCGAGCTACCAGCCGCGCGATTGCCGCGCGCACGGAGGGTGTGTCGATCGTCCCGCGGGAGACGTGGAACACGATTGTGTCGGCGTCGCCGCTCTGTGCCTTGAACTCCCGGCCGAGCAGGTCGAAAGCGTGCTGGGATTCGGTCCCGGGCAGACTGAAGTTGGTTGCCCACCGGTTTCCCGCCGAGCTGGCCAGCACGGTCGCGAGGACGGCGACCGCCAGCCAGGCCACAACGACGCGTCGGCGATGGGCGATGCACCACCTGACCAGGCCCAGCATCGCCCCCTGCGTCGGCGCCGAACCGTCGGCCCGCCCGGAACGCGACTCGCGCTCCACGGTCGCCACTGATCTCGAGTCATTCATCGCGCTTGCTCACAATCCAATCTGTGGGAAGTCGTTGGACCTGCCGGAAGGCGCTCCACGCGTCGCCCCGGCAGGCAAGCTCAACGGTAGGTCGGCAGCGGACCGGTGAGAAGGACCAATCCGGGGTCGAACTCGTGGACCAAGCCGGCGAGGACCGTGATGGACCAGGATCAGTGTTGACCGCGGCGGCGCACGCCACGCGCGCGGACGCCGGCGGTGCAACGCGACTCGATGAGGCGAATCTGCTCCGCGTAGGACTCACAGGCGGACTGCTCGCGATCGAGGGCGGCGGCATAGGCCGCAAACGCGGCGGATCGGTCGCCCGACGGGACGTCCCGGAAACGCTCGTACGCCGACTGCACCTCGATGCAGCTGGTACGCCAGTCGCAGTACAGCTCGATCATCCGATCCACCAGGTCGGGACGGACGTCAGCGCCTCGCGTATTCACCGGGGGCCGATGGCGGAGTTCGGGGCCGTGCCGGACGCACCGCACTCACGGTAGGCCAGCGCTGGCCCTCTGAGAAGGTCCAATTGCCTGGCCGATTTATGGTCCAAGCCGGGCCGGCGGCAGCGGCCCCAGGCGGCGCCGGGCCTACGATCTGCAGCAGTGGACATCCACCTTTCCTTGGATCGAGGGGCGCCGCTTCGTGCACAGCTCGAGCACGAGTTACGCGCGGCGATTCGATCCGGGCGGCTCCGAGCAGGGGCGAGGCTGCCTCCGAGTCGCGTCCTGGCCGACGAGCTGGAGGTCTCGCGCGGTGTCGTGGTGGAGGCGTACTCGCAGCTCGTCGCCGAGGGCTACCTGGTGGCTCGCGCCGGGGACGGGACCAGGATTGCCGACGGGCTCGCCCAGCAGCCGCCGGCGCGCCCTGTGCCATCAGCGACGGCGCGCCGGATTCGCTACGACCTGCGCCCGGGGGTACCCGACCTATCGTTGTTCCCTCGCCGGGAGTGGCACTCGGCGATGGCCACAGCATTGCGAGAGTTGCCCGACGCGGCGCTGTCGTATGGGTCACGCCGGGGGTTACGACAACTCCGGGTCGCCCTGAGCGATTACCTGGGGCGCGTGCGCGCCGTGGTCGCCGATCCGGAGCGGATGTTCATCTCCGCGGGAGCGGCGCACGGGATGGGGATCCTCTGGAACACGCTGCGCCAGCGCGGCATCAGGAGGGTCGCGGTGGAGGACCCGGCGTGGGCGGCGATTCCTCAGACGATCGTGCAGGCCGGGCTCGAGCCAGTCCCGATCGAAGTCGACGCGCGCGGGCTCGCGGTCACGAAGCTCGAAGCCATCGATGCAGACGCGGTCGTGCTGGCTCCTGCGCATCAGTATCCGACCGGGACTGTTCTGGCGCCCGCGCGCCGAGCGGAGCTGATCGCCTGGGCACGCCGGCGCGGGGCTTTGATCGTCGAGGACGATTACGACGCCGAGTACCGCTACGACCGGGAGCCGATCGCTTCGCTCCAGGGGCTCGCGCCGGACTGTGTCGCCTACGTCGGGACCGCGAGCAAGACGCTTGCGCCGGGCATCCGCCTGGGGTGGGTGCTGGTGCCGAGCCATCTGGTCGGTGAGATGGCGGCCCAGCACGGAGTTGCCCGTGCGCTGCCCAGCGCGCTGATCCAGGCCGCATACGCGATGGTGCTCGAGCGCCGACGGACAAACCGACACGGATCTCGAAGCGATCGTCGGCCGTGCGATTTCGCACTTCGATCAGCTGATGCATTGAAACCGCGGAGTCGATTGCGGCCGCGGCGCTGGGGAAGACCGCCATCACGCCGTCGCCGAGGTTCTTGACCTCCCGGCCCGCGGATGCCGCAATCGCCTCGCGGAGAAGGCGGAAGAACTCGAGCCGAAGCTCGTCCGCGCGCTCGGGCCCGACGCGGGAGGCAAGTTCTGTCGACCCGACCAAGTCCGTGAACAGCACCGCGATGCTCTCGACAGTAGCCACCAAACACCGATCCCCAGCAGTGGTGCGAGAGCCTAGCGAAGCGAGCGGGACCGGCCATCCTGGGACCTCCGGTGTCCGCGGCGAAACGGTTTTCGGTCGATCTGAATCCCATTCAGAATCTGATGTATACTCAGATCGATGCGGACGGCAGGGACCACATCCGCGCAGGACGGCCGCGTGGCGGTGGTGACGGGAGCGAACTCCGGGCTGGGATTCGAGGTGGCCAAGATCCTTGCGCTGCGTGGTGCGACGGTTGTCCTGGCCTGCCGCGACACCGAGAAGGCCGAGCACGCGGCGGCTGAGATCGGCGCCGCTGGGGTGCACGACCGGTCCCGCCTCGGCGTGATCGAACTCGACCTCGCGTCGGTGACCGCAGTACGAGGCGCCGCCGCGGAGATCCGCTCGCGGTACTCACGACTCGATCTGCTGGTCAACAACGCAGGCGTCATGTACGTCGTGCCCTTCCAGACCAGCGACGACGGGATCGAGCTCACGTTCGCGACCAACCACCTCGGTCACTTCGCACTCACCGGATTGCTGATCGACCGGCTCCTGGCCGGCGACTCCTCACGGATCGTGACCGTGAGCAGCCTTGCGCACAAGCGCGGGGTCCCACGCTTCGAAGAGGCGAGGTCCCCGGATGGGTACAAGCCGGGGCCGGCGTATGACCAGTCCAAGCTCGCGAACCTGATGTTCACGCTCGAGCTTCAGCGCCGGCTCCGTGCCGCCGGAGCGTCGACGACCGCCGTGGCCGCCCACCCCGGCATCGTCTACACGCCGCTCTGGCGGACCAGCTGGTCACTCGAGCGGGCCCTGATCGGCCCACGTCTGCGCATGCTCAACCTCTGGCTGGCCCAGGGCGCGCAGGCGGGAGCGCAGCCGATCCTTCGCGCAGCACTCGACCCCGAGGTCCGCGGGGGTGAGTACTACGGCCCGGGCGGTTGGTTGGAGTACACCGGCGCCCCCGTGCGTGTGCTGCCCAGCCAGGCGAGCCATGACGCCGCCGGGGCACGCCAGCTGTGGACGCTCTCCGAGCAGCTGACCGACGTCCGCTACCCCCTGCCCGAGCCGGCGACGCCGCCAGGCCCTCGGTGACCCCGCCTCGCAGCGCCTACCACCACGGCGATCTGCGGGCCGCTCTGATCGAGACCGCGATCGACCTCATCGGCGAACGCGGGGTGCGCGACTTCTCGATGGCCGAAGCCAGCCGGCGCATCGGCGTCGCCCCCAGCGCCCCGTACGCGCATTTCGCCGACCGCGACGATCTTCTCGCCGCCGTCACCGTGCATGGCTTCGAGACGTTTCGGCGGGACTACATGCCACAGGACCCGAGACTCGGACCGGCCGAGCGACTGGCCGAGCTGGGCCGCGCCTACGTCCGCTTCGCCGCCGCCCATGAGGCGTTGTTCACGACGCTGTTCGTGGCCGAGCTCGACAAGACCCGCCATCCGGAGATCAGAGCCGCGGAGGCGCCGATCGACGCCGTCTTCGAGGAATGCGTGAGGTCTTTGACCCAGACCGGCGCCGAACCTGCGATCGAGGATCTGGCCATCGCCCTGGAGGCCACCGCGCACGGCCACGCCATGCTGCTTCTGGACTGCCGGTTCGGTGCTGGCGAACAGGCTGCCGCCCAGGCGGGTGAGCGCGCGGCGCGCGCGGTCCTGGCGCTGATCGCCGGCCGAGCGATCCTCAGCGAACCCACCGGCTGAGCCGCGCAGTCAAGACTCCGTCGCCCGCCACCAGAGCGCCCGGACCGGCGTGAGCCTGAGCAGTGGCCCCGGTGGAGGATCCGCCTCGTACTGCGGGTAGCGACGGGTGAGCGCGGCGACGGGCTCGTCATGGTCGCGGGCTTCGAGAATGGCGACGTCGCCGAGCAATTGAACCCAGGCCAGTGCCGACCAGTTCTCGTCGTAGCGATCGATCGTGAGCGCGGCGCGCGGTCGCTGGCGCAGCCAGCGCAGGCGCGCGAGTTCGGTCCCGTGGCGTTTGGGCTTGTTGTCAACGATCGTCCAGATCGCCCCGTCGTGTAGGGCAAACGTAACCGGCAGGACGCGCGGGTGGCTGGCCGGATCGAGAAGGCCGAGGTGGCCGATCCGCTGGGTCTGCAGGAGCTCCGAAGCCCAGATGGGCAGCCTGTCTACAGTGGAGTGGACCAGGTCAATAAAGGTAGGTTGAAACTAGAGGTGAGGCGATGCAGGTGGGAATCGGGCTTCCGAATGCCGTCCCCGGTGTGGATCGCGCCGGGATAGTCGACTGGTCCCGGCGCGCCGAGGAGGCCGGTTTTTCGAGCCTCGGGACGATCGACCGGCTCGTCTATGGCAACTACGAATCACTGATCACTCTGGCAGCCGCGGCGGCCGTGACCGAGCGGATCAGGCTCGTGACCGACATCCTGATCGCTCCGCTGCGCTCGAACACCGCCCTGCTGGCCAAGCAGAGCGCCACGATCGATGCGCTCTCAGGCGGGCGACTGACGCTCGGACTCGCGGTGGGGGGCCGCCCAGATGACTTCAGCGCAAGCGGCGTCGAGTTCACCCGGCGCGGGAGCATCTTCGATCGCCAGCTCAGCGAGATGTCGGCTGTGTGGGCGGGAGAGCGCGGGGTCGGTCCCGCGCCGGCGTCAAACGGCCGTCCGGGCCTGCTCATCGGCGGCGCCTCGGACGTCGCCTTTCAGCGTGCTGCGCGATATGGGGATGGCTGGACCATGGGCGGCGGAACGCCGGACGCTTTCCGTCAAGCGGTGGACAAGCTCCGGGCTGCGTGGAGCGATCGCGGTCGCAAGGGGGCGCCACGGACACTCGTGCTGTTCTACTTCGCGCTCGGCGACGATGCACGGGAGACGGCCAGCGCCACCCTCGGCGACTATTACGCGTTCCTGGGGGATATCGCCGAACGGATCGTCGCCGGCGCCGCCACGGACGCCGACACCGTCAAGGGATACCTGGCCGCGTTCGAGGCGGCAGGTGCCGACGAGGTGATCTGCTTCCCCACCTCGGCCGATCCGCGCCAGGTCGATCTGCTCGCGGAGGTCGCGCTGGGCAGATGAGCAATTCCACTGCACCCGCATGAGCGCACGAGGTTCCCCCGCGCGTGAGAACCTCGGCCACCTAAGGCGCGCTTATCCGGCCAAGGGGGGCGGGGTTGATCGAGGTTTGTCACGTTTTCCAGGGCCGGTCGGTCGACGCCCGCACAACGTAGAAAGACGGTCGCTCCGCCCGGGGCTGTTCAACGTTATGGCGCTCTGACAGACACAACGTCGAGAAGCGCCACCGGGCCCGGGGAGCTGTGTGACGTTATGCCGGTCCCGGAGGACCGCGCCAGCCCCTCCCGACCGGGGCGGCCCACTCGGCATCCGGCCTCGCCAACCGCCGGGCCGAGTCGTCCGGTTGGATCTTGCGTCCGCGCTTCACGGCCCCCGGGTCTCACCATTCCCGGCGAACGTCAGCTGGCGGCGGCGATCGTCAGCCCATCGAGCTGAGCGCCTTGGCCGCTGCGTCGCGCACCCGCTGGTCGGGGTCGGAGTCGGCGAGCGCTCGGAGCCGGTCGCGGGCGCGCTCGTCCCCGAGGACGCCGAGGTTGGTGGCGGCCATCCCTCGGTTGGCCGGTTCATCGCCGTCGAGCTGAGCCATGAGGGCGTCGTAGGCGCCCGGGATCTTGTGCGTGGCCATGGCAAAGCCGGCGTAGCTTCGGCCCTCCAGGCTCTCGTCGGTGCTGATCATCTCGGCCAGCCGTGCCTGGGCCTGTGGCGCGTCGAGGAGGCCGAGTCCCATCGCGGCGATCGCGCGCATGCCCGGCACCGGGTCATGGGAGGCCTCGAGCAGCGGCTCCATCCCGACGGGGCCGAGCTGGCCGAGCAGCGCGCCGTACGCCGCGCGGTCCGCGGGTGGAGCCGAGTGCAGACGGCGGGTCAGCTGGGGTACCGAGCGGTCGCTCATCTCGCGCAGGACATGGACGCCCGCGTCGATCACCGGTTGCTGCTCATTGGCGCGGATCACGTCCATGACGTACGGCAGCGCGCCGGCGTCATCGAGCTGGATCAGGCCCTGAGCCGCGTGGTCGCGGATGCTCGAGTCGCCGTCGGCAAGCGCCCCGGCGAGCTTCTTCACGTCCCGCTTGTCGATCAGCTTCTGGACGTTGGTTGGGCCGAACAGCGGCATCGCGATTGTGAGCCTATCCGCCCGCGCGGGCGCTGGCCAATTGGCAGGCCGGAAAGGATCGTGTGTCCGCTGTCGCGGCGCCGACGCTGCCAAGATTGCGCGATGACCAAGTTCGAAGGCTTCGGTCCGAGTGTGCGCAAATGGTTCAAGGGCCTCGAGGTCGACAACAGCAGGGGGTACTTCACGGCCAACCGGGACTTCTTCGAGGAGTCGGTCCGCGGTCAGATGGATGCGCTGCTGGTCGAACTGAGCCATACGTTCGGGGGACAGGTGAAGATGTTTCGGCAGAACCGGGACATCCGCTTCTCGGCCGACAAGTCGCCGTATAAGACCAACACGTACGGAATCCTGCGGGGCAGCGAGATCGCCGCCCAGGGCCTGTACGCGTCGATCTCGGCGGACGGCCTCGTGGCCGGGAGCGGCTACCACATGATGGCCCGCGACCAGCTCGACCGGTTCCGCGAGGCGGTCGATGACGACCGGCACGGAGCTGAGCTGGTCGAACTCGTGGCCAGGGCCGAGAAGGCGGGCCTCGAGGTGTGGGGCCACAGCGTGGCCACCGCCCCCCGTGGCTACCCGAAGGACCACGAGCGGATCGAGCTGCTCCGTCGCAAGAGCCTCTCCCTCGGCGCGAGGCTCAAGTTCGGACGCGGGATCAGCCGCGTCGACGGTCTCCAGTTCGTGACCAAGACATGGCGCGCGGCCGCGGCCGTCACCGGCTGGCTCGACGGGCATGTGGGCGCTACGACGATGCCGACGGACAGACGCCGCCGTTAGGTAGGTTGCGCGGCCGGATGCACGCCGACACGATCGACGAGGCGGTGGCGCTTCTGCAGGGGCTCGATCGGGCTCTGCCCCCGAGCGACGGCGTGCGCTGGTTCAACCGTCTGTATCTCGACGTGACCCTCGCGCTGCGCGCTTACTGCGCCGCCGGACCGCTCCGGGCGTCCCCCTTCCTGCAGGACCTCGATGTTCTCTTCGCCAATGACTTCTTTGACGCCTACGATGCAGCGGGTGCAGGCCAGCAGGTCCCGAGCTGCTGGGCGCCCCTGTTCGAGGCGCGCCACGACCCGCGCATCGCTCCGCTGCAGTTCGCCCTCGCGGGCATGAACGCACACATCGGCCACGACCTGGCGGTCGGTGTCGTGGAGATCTGCGAGGCGCTGGGTGCCGTCTCGACGGACGACTCACCCCAGCACTTCGACTACGACGCCGTCAACGCGATCCTCGGCCAGGCCGAGGCGGAGAGCAAGCGGTGGCTGCTGACCGGCGCGGTCAAGGAGCTGGATCACGCCGTCGCACCGGTCGATGACGCGGTGGCCATCTGGAGCATCGAGCGCGCCCGCGATGCGGCCTGGGTGCGGGCGCAGGTGCTGTGGCAGCTGCGCGATCACCACACGTTGATGGACGCGTACCTGGCCACCGTGGACGCCACGGTGGGAATGGAGGGCCGAGCCCTGCTGCTCCCACACGTGCTTTGACGAGCGCTTGAACTGGGCTCGCCCGCCGGTCAAGTTCTTCGCCATGGGCGCCGATACGCAGGCCATGAAACTGCGCTCGAGTACTGCCCTTGCTGCCGCGTGTCTGGTGTCCGCCGCTATCCCGGGTAACGGCGTCGCGGCGGTCAAGGTCTCGGTGCCGTGCGGTGGTACGCGTGGCGGCGCCAGCGGTTTGATCGCCGCGATCAAGCGGGCCAACGCCCATGGCGGCGGGGAGATCAACCTCGCGCAAGGGTGCACGTACACGCTGTTGAGCGGAAACTTCGACAACGGGCAGGGCGCCACGGCGCTGCCGCTGGTAGCGACCAGGATCGCCATCAACGGCCAGAATTCCACCATCGCGCGAGCCAAGGGGGCGAAGGAATTCCGTCTCCTCCAGGTGATCAGCAGCCCCACCGCCGGGCTAACGGTCACCGGGCTGACGCTCAAGAATGGCAACGTCTCGACCGTGGTCGGACGCAGCGGCGGGGCGATTCTGCTCGGGAGTCAGGGGTCGCTTGTCGTGCGCGACTCCAGCCTGCTCGACAACGCCGCTGTCAACGGTGGCGCGATCGACGCTGGCGGGGCCCCGGTCAAAATCGTTGACAGCCGACTGCGGGGCAATCAGGCCGTCGTCGTTGACGGCGGCGGTGGCGCCGTCTTTCAGGTCACCGGGCCGCTGACCATCGACTCGAGCGTCATCACCGGAAACAAGTCAACGGGGGGTGGGGGAGGCGTCAGCGGGCAGTCGGTCGGCACCCCACAGCTCATGAAGATCACCGACAGCACGATCTCGAACAACAGCACGATCGAGAATGGGGGCGGCGGCGTGTTCGCGTTCGGGCCCGAGAAAACCGTGATCACGCGCTCGACGATCTTCAACAACACGTTCGCCGGTGTGCGCCAGGCCGGAGCAGGCGGCGGAATCTTCAATGCGGGCGACATGACGATCACCGACAGCACGATCGTCGGCAACGTTGCCGGTGGCCGCGACCTCCCCAACGCCGAGGCGGGCGGCATCTTCAACGCGTCGGGTGGGACGGGCCGCATCACCGCGACGACCATCGCCGGGAATCGCGCGGTCGGCCCCGGGGCCACCGGCGGTGGGATCGTCGACGGTTCGCGGTGGATTCTCACCGCGACGATCCTGGCTGACAACCAGGGCGGCAACTGTGACCCACGCGTGCGCGACGGGGGGTTCAACCTCGACACGGGCCGCAGCTGCGGCTTCACCAAGCGGGCGATTCATGCGAACCCGCGCCTCGGGCCGCTGGCCGCCAACGGCGGACCCACGCAGACGATGGGGCTGTTGCCGGGCAGCCCGGCGATCAACTGGGTCGGAGCCCAGCGCGCCTCGTGCCGGGGAACGATCGATCAGCGCGGGGTCCCGCGGCCACAAGGCCCCCAGTGCGACATCGGAGCCGTCGAGGTCGTGGCGACCAAGACGAGTCTCCGCGTTCGCGCGGTGGATAGCGGCGGCAGGCGGGTCAGGTTGACGGCGGTGGTGAGGCCGTCGGTCGCCATCCCCGGCGCGCCGAGCGGCCTCGTCGTCTTTCGCAACGGTGGCACCGTGGTGGCTCGCCGCCCACTCCGTGGCGGCAAGTCGGCCGTGGCCTCTGTGGTCGTGCGACTGCAGGCGGGCAAGCGGCGCTTGACCGCGTCCTATCGCGGAACGGCGCTGTTCCTGGCCAGCGCGTCGCGCACGCTGCCGTGATCAGCGCAGCCGGTGGCGGTGCCCGCGCGAGCGCTTGAGGATGGGCCGGGGATTCAGCCGGGTGGTCTCGGAGCGACTGCTCGGCCGCGACTTGCCCATGCGGGCTCTCTCGCGGTCCTCACTGAGTCCGACCTCGAGGAAGACCAGACTCGTCGCGAGTACCAGGCCGACGGCGATGAGGACAAAGCCAAGGATCTGACCCGTACCGCCGCCAATCGTCACGGCACAGATCGCCCCAATGAGGACCAGGGCCGCGACCGAACCGAACGAGATGACACGAGCGCTTCTGCTCACACATTCACTGTAGTTCGGTCGTTAGAGTCGGCAGTCACCTGAGCTCGCACAATAGGAGGCGCTGATGTCCAGTTTGCTCGACCTCACGGTCCAGGGCGATGTCGCGACGATTACCGATGAGTCCAAGCTGCCACTGGTGAAGCTGATGACCCCGCTGGAGCTCTACCGGCTGTGGGAGCGCCAGAACTGGATCTCACACCAGATCGACCTCACGCAGGACCGCCGCGATTGGGAGTCGATGCCCGAAGAGCTTCGCGACGAGATGGCGTATGGCCTGGCGGCGTTCTTCGTGGGCGAGGAGCGCGTGACCAATCAGTTCTCGGGTCTCGTGCTCGCGGCCGAGGACAAACACGAGGAGGCGTTCCTGATCACGCAGCAGGTCGATGAGGCGCGACACGCACAGCACTTCAACCGTCTGTACGACGAGGTGTTCAGCTACGACGGCAGCTTCGAGGACCGGCTCGACCGCGCTCGCACCCACCTCAACGCCGATTACGTCAAGCTCTTCGACGGCTCCCTCGTCCAGGCGCACCAGGCACTGCTGGCCGACCCGTCGAACATCGGCGCCAAGGTCGACTTCGTGACGCTCTATCACATGGTCATCGAGGGCACGCTGGCATTGACCGGCCAGTACTTCCAAACCGACAACATGGAGCGGCGTGGGATCCTGCCCGGACATCTGGAGGCGTTCAACCTCATCTCCCGCGACGAGCACCGGCACGTCGCCTACGGCACCTGGTTCCTGCAGCAGAAGGCCCACGATCCCGAGCTCGCCAAGCGGATCCAGGACAAGCTGGCCGAGACGCTGCCGTCGGCGGCTGGCGTGCTTGTCCCGCCCGGCTACCAGCTCGGCGACGAGTACGAGTACCTGGGGTACTCGAGCCAGGAGACGAACGAATTCGCCTTCACGGCGCTGTCGCGCCGGTTGAAGGTCATCGGCGTGGGCTTGCCGGCCGTCGCGGCGTAGCTAACGTCGCGGGTCGCGTCGGCGCGGGCGCACGCGAGAATCCGCGTCCGTGTGCGGCGCATATACCGCGGCAAAGCGCGCCTCGAGCACGGACAGACGAGCCTCGAGGCGCTCGATCCGAGCTGCGTCGCCGGCGCGCGTATGCGCACCGTACGCGTCGCCTTCAAACAGCTCCTCCACCGAGTTGCCGAGCACTTGGGCGATTCGCGCGGCGGTCGTGACCGAGGGGCTCTGGGTGCCGCTCTCGTACTTGGCGAGCTGGACTCGGTTCAGCCCGGCGCGAGCGGCCAGCTGCCGTTGGGTCAGCCCAGCTAGCCGCCGCGCCTCGGCGAGGTGTGGCTTGGCCACGGGTGGTCGTCCTGCTGCCATCACGCTTCGTCGTCGTCGCCCTCGAAGGGAGGAATCTCGCCGGCCATCAACCGCTCATACTCGGCATCCCAGTCGACGGGACCCGCGAGCAGCGACTTGAGCGTGGCAAGCTCCTCGTCGAGCACGAGCAGGTCGTCCTGCAGCTGCTCGCGCGCGTCGTCGTCAATTTCGACGCCGGGTGTCTCGAGCCGATGGGCGACCTCGGCGATCGTGCCGCTCGACTTGGTCAGCAGCCAGCGCAGCTGGGGAAGCAGCTTTCCGGCCTGGGCCTCGGCGGCCGGTCCGCGATGCATCTCGGCGGCCGGTCGGGCCTGTGCGTGCGGCTCGGACGCGACTTCGCCCTGGCGGCGTCGCTTGTAGACGGTGAAGCGTATGTCGGCCGCGGTGACCTCCTTGCGACCAAACTCCTGGAGCGCCTGCTCCCACGCCTTGGCGAGGGCCTCGGATCCTTCGGGTCGGGTCGGGCGGTCCATGGCCCACCGCTCGTGCAGGTATTCATCGATCGTCTGGTGGATGTCTCGATACAGGCGAGCGTCGCGAATCTCGGCCAAGGCGGTCTCGACTTCGGCATGGCTGGCGCGACCCCGCTCCACGAGCGACTCCAGCTCACGGAGGCGCTCGACCTCGGCGGCCGTCATGTTGTTGTCGGGGTTGGTGCTACTCATCAGAGGTGGTCTCTCTCTCCCGCCCCCAGGTCGTTCGTGCGATCCGAAGGCGATTTTTTGTTCTGCATTACCTATCGCCCGTGTAACGGATGAGTTACGGCCGCCGAGCCAGGACTTACGGAACTCATAAGGACCGGCTGCTGCGCTCTATTGCGCTTTGTCGCGAACGGCCCGCAAATTGACCACTTCGCTGCCTGCGATGGCTGCGTCTGCTGCGCTTTGCTGCGCCTTGTCCCTTGCCATCTCGCCCCCATATCGCGCCTCGAGCGCTGCTCTACGTTGCTGCGAGCGCCGTCGAGCATCGAACGCGTGGGCATAGACCTTGATCGTTGTCGCCAGCGTGTCGCCAATGCGCTGGCTGACCTCTTGCGGATCCCAGCCATCGGCGATGAGGCCCGAGACGTGCGTGTGCCTCAGGTCGTGGATGACCGGCTGGGGATTGGCCAGCCTCGCGCGCCCGAGTGCTGCCGCCCATGCGCGGCTGATCGAGTCGTGGCGCAGATGGGCGAATACGCGCCCTCCGCCTGCGGCCAGCGCCAGCTCGGCGGCCAGCGAGCGGGTGATCTCGATGGTGCGTCTGGACTGGCGCGTCTTGAGCGGAGCGAGGTCGCCGCCTCGCGCGAGCTGCTCAGCGAATGAGATCTCATCGGCGCCGATGCGCCTGCTGGTCAGGCCGAGCACTTCGCTGGCCCGAGCGCCCGTCTCGGCCAGCGTTCGGAAGTAGAGCCGCGATTGCTCATCGCATGCTTCCAGCGCGCGCGCCAGCTCGTCGTCTGAGAGGACGCGATGCTCGCGCGCATCATCGGCTGGCCGTGGGCGCTCGGATGGCTTCAGGCGCGGCATTGCGACGGGCATGCCGAGGTCGTCGCGCGCGAATGAGTAGAGCACGGATAGCACCTGCAGGTGCGCGTTGATCGAATTGGCCTTGAGGCCCTCGCCGCGCTCGCGGGCTACGAAGGCCCTCAGGTCTATCTTGCCGATGCTGGTGATGCGCCTCTCGCCGAATGCCGCGCGCAGGCGCCGGAGCGCAGCTATATACGCCGCCTGGCTCTGGGGGCGCAGGGCGGGCACGTGGGCTGCCTCGAATGCGTCGGCGACGGCATTGAGCGAGACGCGCGGGTCGGCAGGCTCGGCTCTCCGCTCGGCGCGCCGGGTGCGCGCTGCGGCGAGCGCATCTCGCGCTTCGGGCAGGCCGCCGGCGACGGAGCGGCGGCGCGTCTTCCCGCTCGCGTCCCAGTAGACGATCTCCAAACCGAGCCGCCTTCCGGCAGCGTCGATCCGCTCATAGATTCCAGGCTCGATTTTGCGGCGGATAGGTCCGCTCATTGCTGGTCCTCCTCTGTTCTTCCAAGGGGTGCGTGGCGCTCTCTACGATAGCCCCGGGCGGCGCTCTGCGGGGTGCGTGGCAGCTCCTCGTTCGGGCGCCGCCCCTCGCCATGTGTCCAGCTCCGAGCGCTGGAAATAGCATTTGGCGCCCGGGCGCTCCTGGCGGAAGGGGATGGCGCGCTCAGCCGTCAGCCTGTGCAGCGCGCCGATCGAGATCCCGAGATGCTCGGCCGCCTCTCTCGTGCTGATCCAGCCGTTGCCGCTCGCCGCCGGCGCCGGGAGATACGGCGCGAGCACCCCGGCGAGCTCGGCGCGATCCTCCGCGTCGAGCGAGTCGACCAGCGCGCGGCCGAGCTTGCTCATCGGCTAGTTCTGGCTCCTGACCGCGTCGCCGGGGTCGGTGAACGGGCCAGGCGGGTAGAACCACAACTCGCCCCGGTCATCGACCGCTGTACGCCAGCCGCGCTCCTGAAGCCACGCGACGCACGCCCGCCATCTCTCGGGGTCGTCGCCATCCACGACCATGAGTTGCGCGGGCGTGTTCGTCCGGGGCGTCGGTGCGCTCGAGCAGATATCGCTCGGCGGTCTCGAAGTCCTCGAGCCATTCAGGATGATTCACGTCTTCCTCCTTCTAGTAGGCGCCACAAACGGGTTTGATCGCGGACCATGCGGACCACCCCCGTCGTTGCTGGGGATTTGGGGTGTTTGATCGCGGACCAATCGCGGACCAATCGCGGACCACCCCGTTGCCCGCACTTCACGATGCCGCCCTCGCACGATCGCGCAGCGTGATGCCGGCGTACCGGCGGACGCGCTCATCTCCCGCCCGCGGACGCTGCATTCCGATACTCGGGTAGGCCGCGCGCAGATTGCGGCCGAACACCTGCTTGGTGCCCTTCGCGTGGCCGTTCAACTCCGTCCAGTTCGACCAAGCCGCGTAGAGCCGGTCAACCTCGATCGCCTTGCCCGACTCGACCAGGCACTCGTCGCGCACGAACGCGGCAATTGGCGATGCGAGATCCTGCAACGCCCGCAGCGTGTCGTCGGTCGAGCCCGGGCGGGTGAACCGCCCCTGCGCGGTGAGCCGTTCAAGTCCGTCCAGCGCCCAGCTCAGGATTCCGGTGAGCTCGCAAGCGAGCTCGGGTTCGAGCTCCCGATCTTCGTTGCCCAACCATGAGCGGGTCAGCAGCAGTGGCACGAACCGGCCGGCGATTGCCATGCTCGCATCCCCCAGCGCGGGAAGTTCGTTCGAGCAGATCATCAGCCGCGCGGGCAGCTTCCCGGTCCACTGCTCGCGGAATTTGATGTTCACCGTCAACGTGTCCTCGCCGCTGACGCTCAACAGTCGCTCGACGACGACGTGCGCGCCGCGGCCGCTCAATCGCGCATCGCTGACGACCGCCAGCGACTTGCCGATCAACGGCGCCAAGCCGAAGTCTCCATTGAGACTCGAGAGCGTCGGCCCGGCGACGTTCTCACGCCCCACCAGCGCGCCGAGCATGCGGGCGATGACGCCCTTGCCGGCGCGTGTCGGCCCGACGAGCAGCAGAATCTTGTGCAGGTCGAGCCGCCCCGAGATGACGTAACCGAACCATTCAGCCAGGGCAGCGACGGAGAGCGGGTCGTCGGGCCAGAGCGCGGCTAGGAATTTGAGCCAGCGCTCCGGCGCCGGTGCGTCCGCCTCATACGCGAACGGCACGCTCACCGCGTTGAAGAACCGCGGGTCGTGCGAGAGGAGGTCGCGCGCGCTGACGTCAAGCAGCCCGTTGGCCATCGACACGATCAGCCCGTCGTACGTCGTCCCGTCGAGCCATGCGGGCATCGACACGCTCTCGGGCAAGTGGACGATCGCACCGAGCGCATCGAGCAGATTGGCGACCTTGTTCCGGTTCGGCGCCCACGCCTTGAGCTCCTTGGCGGACGCATACACGGCGTTCTCGGTGAACCTGTACGCGGCGGCGCTCATCGCGCGCTGTTCGAGCTCGACCCATCGCGGGCCCTGCCATTGCCACCAGCGGCCGCGCCAGTGGCGCAAAGTCGGCGCGCGGTCCGGTCCGGTGTAGCTGGCTGCGACGAGCTCGTGCGCCACGTCCATCGGTGCGCTCGGCGGTGGCAGTTGCACGGGGTCGGTCAGCGCGGCGTCGAGCCGGTCGGCGTGGCTCATTCGTCGTCCTCGAACGGCCCGGCCCAGCCCCCATTTCGCCAGTCGGTCTCGTCGTCCATCTGCTTAACCAGCGAGGCGACATACCCACGCATCAGCGGCTCGGCGAACGCTGCCTCCTCGGTTGTGTGTAACGCGTCCAGGAACGCGCGACGCGCCGGCTTGTCATCCCAAGTGAGCGATCCCGCCGCGATCTCGGGCCACGCGTAACGACCGTTGCGGATGTGCGTCGTCCTGCCGTCCTCGTGGCCCTGCTCATACATGCGCATGCAGTCCGGGCAAATGCTCCCTCCATCTCCTAGGAAGTCGCGATTGCAGTTGCGGCACCTCATCTCTCCTCCTTGTGGTCTTGGACGCGCCCAGCAAGCGCCCCGGTGAACATGGACGCGGTGCACGCGCCCCGACAGTGCAGGTACGGCATGTGGTCCGGGTCGCTTGAGATGACCAGCTGCGCGTGCGGGCTTTCGCAGTACGGGCAGCTGGTCGTGATCGTGGTCTGCCACCGCTCCCCCAGCCGGTCGAGCGCAAGCAGCACGTTGGCGGCGGTGCGCGCATTGGCGTCGAAGTCGGAGCGGCGCGCCTGCTCAAGCTGCCACCAGCGGCCGTTGTGATGGCCGGCGGGGAAGAGGTCAGCCCAGCGGAGCTCGAGCGCTGCCAGGACCGCCTCGGTCTCGCAGCCGGCGAAGCAGTGGATGAGTGCGCGCCCGTCAGCCCCTATGCCGACGGACAGGGAAGGGTTGCGGTCATCGTGGCCTGGGCACCGGGCGACGAGCTTGTGGTCTGGGCCGCGGGGCCCGCAACCGGCGCGTTCGAGCGCGTCCCAGACGGTACGGAGCGGTTCGGTGGAGCTCACGGCACCAGCTCGTGAGCATGGACACACCACGTCCCCGGCTGGACGACGACGAACACCGGCTCGCCGCAGCCGTCGCACACAATGGCGAGCGAGCTACCGCACGGGCACACGACCTCATACGCATCGGCATCGCCGCACGGATGCCGGTCGGCGTGCTCGCGGATAACCTCCTCGGACGCGCCGACGCGCGGCGGATCTGGGGCGCTCATCGGCGCCCCCGCGGTGTTAACGGAGGTTCGGAGTCAGGGTCGCCGGACTGGCCGTCGCGCGACGATCGGACACGGCGAGCACGTGGTCGGCCAGCGCCACGCGGGCGTGGCGCGCGCCGCGGCGACTTGTACGCGTGCTCTCTCCGGGTGATCTCCAAGAAGTAGCAGCACATGAAGCTGCCAGGACGAACCATGCCGACCTTCACACGCAGGCGCGTTTTCGCTTCGAGCTTGCGCTCGCTGCGCCGAAGGGACTCAAGGCCTGGGTCTTTGACCGGCCGCTGCGCGGGTTGCCGCGGCTCAGCGTCAGAGGCGGAACGCTGCGCCATCACCAGATGCTCGGACGTAACCCATTTGCGGCCCTCACGGTGACAGACGCGGAGGACGGACCCGCAGAACGAGGAACGCCCCCAAGTGGGGGCGTTCCTCTTGCTTCGAAGATGCAAATGGGTCCGCGAAGCTCTGGCTGTGGTGACGAGAGGGACTTTATCCGGAGCCCCGGTTGGAGCGCGCGTCATCATCCTGCGGCGATTCGAGGCTCTGCCGCCACGCCACGAATGCCGCCTTCGGGTCTTCGGCGCGCGCAATCTCCAATCCCGCGCGAACGAACCCGTCAAGCCGCCCACTTCCGGCCCGCCATTCGGCGAGCGGGACTAGCCAGCCGAGCTGCTTGAGCATCCGTTCGGACAACTCAGGAAAGTCGAGGGCAAAGAAGACTCGAGAGGCCTCCAGCTCGCGCGCATCATCAGCATCAGCGGCTTCTGCCCGACGCTCACGCCTCTCCTGGCGCCGGCGCCGGGACTCCTGCTTCTCAGCGGCCTGAGCAGCCCGAGCACGACTCATCATCACTGCCCTGAGCGCAGCGACACGCGCCTGCATCCTGGTCCCGGACGCACGGGAGCGCGAAAGCCGAAGAAGCTCGGCCTTAGCTCGGAGTCACTCATCTCCGTAGGCCTCATCGTTCACAGATTCTCGCGTGGAGAGCGGCGGCATTCCGCGCCTGTTTCCCCCCCGAAAAACCGGTTCACCAGAAATCTTCTTCGCGGCGAGGTCCGTGGAGTGTTTTGGCGCGCGCGCTAGAGATGGAAGGGGCCCCCACCGTCCGGTGGGACCATCTCCCACCTGGGGCTTGTTTTCGGGGCTGGTTTTGGGTGGGTGTCCCACTGGTTTGGTTGTGTTGTGTGTTGGGTTGGTCTCCCACTCAGCCTGTTTTGTTGCGCTGTTATTGGGCACGCGTACGCCTACGCCAGAACAGGCTTGACGTCAGCCACGGCCGGAACGGCATGCCGTCCCGATCACCCCGACCCCACGCGAGACCCGTGCTGAGACCCAACGCCATTGCAAGCGTGTCGGAGCAACCACGCGCCAGATTGCGTCGTTACCGCAACCCCGTAACGACCGCTGGACGGGTGCATAATTTGCGGTTGTAGTCAAGCCGGACGCTGCGCAATGAGCGTTGTTCGTCGACCTCGGTCGGCTCGAGCGGCCTTGACAGCAGCGACGGTTGCATGCTGGCGTGGTCGCGGATGACTAGGCTTCATGTCATCCATGGGATCTAGCGACGACCAACTGCCAATCTGGGATCTCATCGAGGACGCTGCGCGCGAACTTGATGCCCCGATGACGGCGCAAGACATCCTGAACTCGTTCACGGAACGCCATCCGGACGTTCAACGAACACGCTACGGAGCCAAATAGCTGTTGCGGTCGGCAATAGCAGGAGTTACCTCGATCACCCGGTGTACAGCAAGCGGCCGCCCCTTCTTTGGTCGGTCGGGTGGGGACGTTACGAGCCGTACGATCGCGATCGGCACGGCGAGCCGGCGAGCCGATGCCGAGGCGGCCGGAAGCCGAGCGCTACATTCCTCGGTGACTTCGATCGTAAGTCAGAAGTCTCGGCGCTTTGGGAGGCTAGAGACCACGGCAGGCGATGTCTGGCGACGTTTCAACCGCGGAGAAACTCCCCAGCAGATAGCGGAAGAAGACAGTTTTACCGTCGGTCCGATCTATAGCTTCATCAACCTCCACAACGCGCTGCTTGACGGAACGGTTTCGTCCTCCCCTTCGGTCGCGAGGGGCGTTGCCGGTCGAGTCAGGAAATGGCTGAAAACCAAGCCTCTCAGCGATCAGCTTCGTCAGGCTCTTGAACAGCAGGAACAGTTGCTCAACGCGGTGGTCAATGACTCGCGAGCGTCGGAGGCGGAGTCTGAGGAAGCGCTGGAGAAGAGCAAGGCAGCCGAAGCGGAGAACATGCTGGCATCTATGTCTACACCCTGCCGCATTACGTTAGATATCCGTTCGACGCGAAGACCGGGCGAACGCTGCTGAAGGTCGGGCGCTCATCTGTCGATGCCCTTTACAGAGCGAATAGCCAAACTCGCGTCACATCGCTACCGGAAGCCCGTGGCTACTTCGCATCTACCCGGCTGAGGCATCGTCCCACGTCGAGAGACAGTTTCACGGTTTCCTGGTGACGCAGACCACCAGGGCGTTCGGGGGACTCGCACTGGCGCAGAATGGTTCTTGACGTCGCCGAAGTTCCTCGACCGGATCGCCACGACGGTGGGGCTCGAGATCCGTATCGTCAACGACTTCGCCATCGACGACGAATGATCAGGATCACGAGCTGGGCGCTTCTTCGGACGCACGACGTAGTTCGCGCAGCTCGAGCCTTCCGCCTGACTTCTCCGCCATTGCTTCTACGACTGCTACTTCCCCGCCGCCAGTGGCTTGACGAGCGCCTTGGCGACCAGGCGGCGGTCTGGATGGCACGGATTCCCGGAAGGTTTTCAGTTGATTGCGTTGATGCCGGTCAGTTCGGCTGACAGGGCCCATAGTCGCGCGGCGTGGTCCGGGTTGATGGCGTACTCGCGCACCCCGCTGGACGCGGTCTCGTCCGCCGGCACGACTTCGGCGATGTCACAGTCCTCGCAGTAGACGCCGCCCATTCTCTGAAGCTGCGGGGGAGGTGGCCGCCCACACCTGCATGGCGGCGCCCTGCTCGGGCGTCTTCGACGACGGATCGATCACGTTGCCCTGCTCATCGATCCAGCCGGCGGCGACCATCTCTTGCGTTGTAAGGTGGCGTTGCAGCGGCGTGCGGATCCCGCCGGGTGCGCCGCGAAGGTCCGCACGCCGGCATTATTGCCGAGTGCATCAAGTTCTACGGCGAACAGGGCGTTCGCCGTCTTCGTTGGCCATAGGCCTCCCACTTGTCGTAGCGGCGTTCGAACGTCGCATCGTCCCAGCGAATGGGAGAGCGGCGATGACCTGCCAAGGACACCGAAACGACGCGCGTTCCGTCATGCGCAATCGCCGGCCGAGCAGGTTCACGAGGGCATAGTGACCGAGGTGATTGGTCGCGAACTGCACCCCCCATCCCGGCCCAACGCATGTCTGGGACAGGCGAAGATCGCGGCGTTGTTGTTTACGATCTCCACAGTTCGCCCCGATGCGAGGAAGCGTTCGACGAACGCGCGCACGCTCGCTAGGTCGGCCAGGTCGAGCTCGTCGACCTCGACGGCGTCGACTCCGGCGAGCGCCTGCTCGGCTATCGCCCGGCGTCGGCTGGGACGACAACCTGCGCGCCGGCGCCGGTCAGCGCTCGCGTGGTCTCGAGCCCGAGCCCTGAGTAACCTCCGGTCACGATCGCGAGGTTCCCCGTCAGGTCAATTCCTTGTAGCGCCTCCCGCGCGGTGCTCTGCGCTCCGAATCCCGATCCGATCTTGTTGTTGAGGCGTTGGCGTTCGCGTACATGTCGGCGCGGTGCTTCTCCGCCAACCCGCGGAAGCCGGGGCGTGCGCCGCGCCGCCAAGGCGCTTGCAGCGTTGGAGCGATCCGGGCTGGCACTCGGTCCAGGGTCGTGGTCGTGGGCATGGGCCTCGTTTCGACTCACTGCCGACACGGCGGCGCGGACACTTCCCGTGAGAATCGGGGATGCTCAGCGGTGTCAGTGGAGCGTCACTTGCTGTGGGGTGCCGTAGTGGGTCCGGTGAGCAGGGCACCGGAGAACTTCACGTTGGCAAGCCCGCCCCTTGGGGTGCTGTCGATGAGGCGGGTCCCGTCGTTGTCGTGCGCGTAGAGCTCGTCGAGGGGACACGGTGTGGCAACGCAGGACGGATCGGCGTCGATCACGTCGCTTGACCATGAGCTCGCGCCAGCCAGCCGGGTTGGTCGACGTGATCACATCCCCGGCGTTGTCGGTGGCGACGCACAGCGATGTCGATGGGCACGTGACCGCGAGAATGTCGACGAAGAGGCCGGTATTGAAGGTGACGTTCCACGCGGCGGCGCCGCCGGTCGGGTTGGTCGAGGTGATCACATCCCCGATGCCGCCGGTGGCGACGCACAGCGATGTCGACGGGCACGTGACCGCGCCTATGCCAAAGGTATTGTCGACGTCGTGGGTGAGGGTCCACGCGGCGGCGCCGCCGGTCGGGTTGGTCGACGTGATCACATCCCCTACATCGTCGGTGGCGACGCACAGCGATGTCGACGCGCACGTGACCGCGATCATGTTGTTGATTTTCTCGACCTGGGTGAGGGTCCACGCGGCGGCGCCGCCGGTCGGGTTGGTCGAGGTGATCACATCCCCGATGTCGCCGGTGGCGACGCACAGCGATGTCGACGGGCACGTGACCGCGCCTTATGCAGTTGAATTCGTCGTCATGGGTGAGGGTCCACGCGGTGGGACCGCCGGTCGGGTTGGTCGACGTGATCACATGCCCTGCATCGTCGGTGGCGACGCACAGCGATGTCGACGGGCACGCGACCGCCCATATGATGTTGTTCTTGTCGACGTGGGTGAGGGTCCACGCGGCGGCGCCGCCGGTCGGGTTGGTCGAGGTGATCACATCCCCGGCGTCGTCGGTGGCGACGCACAGCGATGTCGATGGGCACGCGACCGCGTTTATGCTGTTGTTCTTGTCGACGTGGGTGAGGGTCCACGCGGCGGGGCCGCCGGTCGGGTTGGTCGAGGTGATCACGTTCCCTTCATTGTCGGCGGCGACGCACAGCGACACCGACGGACACGAGACGTCGTTGAGAGGCCCGCGGGGAAACCGGGAGGCTGGTGGCGCGCCACGCCGCGAACCCACTGGAGTTCACCGCCAACGAATCGATTCCCGAGGGCATGCCTACCAAGTATGGGCATGCGGTGGTTTGGTACACCTGACCGCCCGTCCGGGTGCCGAGATCGTAGAGGTCAACGTAGCTTGAGCATTCGTCGTACTTGTCCTCGTAGAATAACGAGAGGGCGGCGAACCGCCCCGCGAGCGCGGCCTGCCCGAGCCACGTGTCATAGCCGTCGCCATTCTTATTCGCCGAGGTCAGCCGCCACATCCTGCCCAGGGCTCGCAGGCAGCCGTACCACCCGATCGTCGGGCCGTTATCCGACTGATACTCGTGTGAGGTGATCACAGCTTGGGGGCTGCTGGCGATCACCTTATAGCCCGGCGGCGGCGTGCACGGCGCGACAGGCGCCAGCTGGCTGCCCCACACGCTCAGCGGCGTCAGCCGAAAACCACCGCTACCTTTCGCCGGTCGCTCTCCGCGCCCCAGCCTGAGCCGGGCGCCCGCCGCCGGCCACTGGCGCGTGACCCGGTAGTTGGCAAACAAGCCCGACGCCACCAGCCCTCAACGGTCCCAGATACGCGCGGAAATCCAACCGCTTCCCGCGCACCCAACGATACGCGGCGCTCACCACACCACCCACCAGCTGCGGGACAACATAGGCCGGCAAACGCCCACGCGGGATCGCGCGCCTGCCCATATGCCGCGCCAGATAAAGCCTGACCACAGAGCCTCGCCGCACTCGCCGCCCGGCCGCCGGGAGCACCCGTCCAACCCGCGGCGGCGCAAGCGAGTCAAACCACACCCCACCCGGAACGCTCACCCGCAACCCCGCGGCACGCATCCGATCGTCACCCCAAGAACCCCGCCGCTCACGCGCGGCACCACCACCACCGACCCCGCCGCCGGTGCGCCCGAGCGCCCGCCGCCCAGCACCCCAACACCCCCACCACCACGCCCACCGACAGCCCCCCCCGCCCACGCACCCCCACCCACCCAAACCGCGACATCACACCACCCCGACCGTCGCTACCCACCCGCCCAGCCCACCGTCCCCCCAAACCCAACCCGACCATCTCCGCACAACTCGAAGGCCGCGCCGCACCCGCTCGCGGATCCAGGATCTGAGCGTGAATACTGCTGCCACGCTGACCGATGCCCGGTGAGTCGGGGTAAAGCCAGCCCGGGCGAGGAGTCTGAGACGGCCGGCGCCCCGTAGCAGCCGCCCACCACCGGCCGCGAGTCTGATCTCGATCCCAGCATCCTGGGCCGGGCGGGATTCGCACTGCCGGCAACAAGCAAGACAACCGCAAGGCATGCCCTCCCACCCAAACCGAACCGATAACAACCATACGGCCCCGACCAGCCAGATTGCGGGAAACCCCGGCGCAGCTTGCGCACATCACGCGCCGCAACAAAAACCCACCCAGGCCCACCCTTTCGCCCAATCTCGTTGTCCGGCTGCCGCCGCCGCATGATCGCCCTTTCTCCCCCGGCCGCCTCGCGGCGCGGATCGTGTTGGCGACTTGGCGCGGCGCGCGCGACCACCCGATGCCGACGAGTCGGCCCATCGCACGTCGCGGGCCGACCCCGACGCGACCCACACCGAATACCGCGAGCCCGGCAGCACCCCGCTCTGGCAGCTCACCGTCCGCGTGCTTCGCGAGCTGCCCATCGCGTAAACCGCAACCGGCGCCAGAATGTCCGAGCGCACCGTCCAGCGCGCCCGCGCCGGCCAGACCGTCGGCAAGACAGCGCGCGCGAAGCTCACCGAGCACGCCATCAGGCACGCGCGCGGCCAGCTCCGCGCCGCCGGCATCCCGCGTCCGCCAGACCGCGAAGCGCTGCTCGCCACATACCTCGACCGGAAAAGCCTGCCGGACCGGCAAGCGCCGCGGCGAAGCACCCGAGCGCTACCGAGGGGTTGCGCGTGTCCGGGGTTTCGGCGAAAGGGGCCAGTTTTCACCCTTGTATCTCTTATCCCCTTAGCCATTTGACGGGAGTAAGGGAGCGCCCGAACCCGGACGATGGTTGAGCGCGCAATCGTCCCCGGGGGATCTGTATTCCGGGTGCCCGCCGATGCGTACGCGCTTGCCGGTTTGCGCTCAGATCAAGTAAGGGAGCGCCGAGTAAGGGAGGGCCGCGAACCGGACACAACGCCAGAAGGCGAGCACGCCGGCCCGCGGCTCGGGTGTGTGGCAGCGTGGCGCCGCCTGATGATCAGGGTGCGCTGGGCGCGGAATGACTCGAGGGCACTCGATGCCGCTGTGGTTGGGGATGGGCGTAACTTTGGTGTTGGTCGCTCGTTTATGGAGAGGTGCGGTTGTTGAGGGTTGGCATGGGGGTTGTTGTGGTCGCGGTGGCGGCGGGTGTGTTGTGGTTTGGGTCGCCGGCGTGGGCGGCGTTTCCGGGGGCGAACGGGCTGTTGGCGGTGCAGCCGCGGTCGGGTGCCGGGATCGTGTTGGTGGCGGCGAATGGTCAGGGTAAGCGCTGGATTTGTGGGCGGAGGGGGCAGTGCGGGAGCGCGGCGAAGCCAGCGGTGGCGGGGTTGGCGGTGCGGCCGCGGTGGTCGCCGGATGGCCGGGCGTTGGTGTTCGCGGGGCCACGGATCAGGATCGTGTATCCGGATGGGTCGTGCATGAACTGCCAGTTCGGCGCAGCGTCGAATCCGGCGTTTGCGCCGTCCGGGACGGTGATCTCGTTTATCGGGAGGGGGCATGTGACGGTTGACGGGATCGACGGGCTCCGTGAATCCTCGCCGCCGCCGGGCGCGGCCGTTGACGCGGTGTGGTCGGCTTCGGGTGGGCTGGCGGTGGTTCGCGGCGGCGTGGTGTGGGCTGGGCGTCCGGGTCTTTTGCGGAGGATCGGCGCTGGTGTTCAACCGTCGTGGTCGCCGGACGGAAGGCTGATCGCGGCGGTGAGGCGCGGGTGGGTGGTGGTGATGCGCGTGGGTGATCGTCGTGTGCGGCGGGTGGTGCGGGGCAGCGCGCCGGCGTTCTCGCCCGATGGCCGCTGGATCGCTTTCGTGGCCGGCGATCACCGGCTGATGATCATCCCTGCCCAGGGCAGGCACCCGGCGCCGCGGCCGGTTGGGAAGATCCGGGCCGTCTCGGTGGATTGGCAGCCGCTACCCGGCGGTGCGAATCCGGGGTGCGCGCCGCCGCCCGGGTCGAAGATCCTCGCCAGCTCCCTGGACGCGGTGCTGACCCGACGTGCGTCGGCGCCGGCCTCGTACGGGCCGGCGAGCGCTGTAATGGGCTGCTTGCGCGCCGACGGCCGGGAGCGGCTGCTTGAGCGGATCCCCCGGGGCAACGTCGACTATGCGTCTTCCATCGGCTCCGGGGTGCTTGCCGCCCCGTATGCGGGGCTGGCGGTGGACTGGCAGGACGAGCACTACGGTGGGTTCGGCGCCAACGTCCAGGTGTTCGACCTGCGGACCGGGCTCTTGCAGAACAAGCTCGGCGGCGAGAGCATCAGCTGTGACTACGACAACTGTCCACCGGTTAGTCTCGATCATCTGGCGCTCGGCAGCGACGGCGTGTCCGCCGCGCATTTTCAGACGCTCGAGCCGGCCGGCTCATTGTCGACTCCGCTCGAGCAGGTCTCCTGCGCAGCGGCGAGTACCGTGTGCGTCGCCGTCGATGTCATTGGTTCCGGCGTGCTCACCACAAGCAACCCGACCGGCGGCCCCACCGCATGGACGTCAGCGACACTGGACTCCGGGCCACACGCGATGACTTGCCCGTCCCCGTCGCTGTGCGTAGGGCACAACTGGGGCAGCATCTTCACATCGACCGATCCGACTGGTGGCGCAAACGCGTGGAAGTCAACTGCGCTCCCAACGACCGTCGTCAATCTAGATTGCCCGTCGACCACGCTCTGCGTCGCTTCCGGCAACAGCGGGGTTTTCGTCGACAACAACGGGCGCGTCGCGGTCTCTACAGACCCATCCGGCGGGGCTGGCGCGTGGTCGATCTCGACAATCGCCGGAGCCAATTTCCTTGGTCCCATCTTCTGCTCGACGCTGCCTCAGTGCTTCATCAGCGAGGGCGGGCCCGCGTGGACGAAGGTGTTCACGTCAACCGATCCAACCGCAGGCACGAGTGCGTGGACGGCGAGCCCCGGTATCTCCTGGTTCGTGTCGGGGGCGTGCCCGACCACGACCGTCTGCATCGCTCTCGCCCAGGGCGAGATTCTGACCACGACCGATCCGAGCACCGGAACGTGGAAGCACACACCCATCACCGGCGCGCTCACTAGCATCGCCTGTCCATCGGCATCGCTGTGCCTGGCCGTCGGTTTGGGAGGCGCGCTCGACACCTCCACCAACCCAACCTCAGGTGCGTGGACCCGCACAACGATCGACGACGGTCGGGACCTCGCCTCGGTCTCGTGCGCGTCGACATCCCTGTGCGTTGCCGCCGACTCAACCGGTCACGTCATAACATCGACCAACCCAACGGGCGGTCCGTCGGCCTGGACGCCAGCGCTCATCGATGGCGATCCCTGCGCCGACACCACCCCATGCAGCGTCGAGCAGATCCAGACCACCGACAGCACGGGCATCCACGACGTTGATTCATACAAGTCCCCCGGCTCCGGGACGTTCCTGACCGGACTGACGCTGACCGGCGACGTGCTCTCCTGGAACCACGCCGGGCAGCGGCGACATGTCACCCTGACGCCGTAACCGAATCTCGTTCGGCCTCCGCACGAACTCGCACTGGCAATCTACGCGGAGACGATGCGCCGTGACGAGCGCGAGTGGGAGCGGCTGCGAGCACTCGCCCTCGGCGAGTATCGGGTGCTGGCGCGTACGCCCACGAGTTTGACTGTCGCGGAACGGATCGAAGGACTGTCCGCGTGAGTGTGAAACCCGCCTGCTTGCAGGGCTTCCGCGAGTGGAGCCAGTCGGGATCGGCCCGGCGACCTCCCGCTTGCAAACCATCGGCCGTGGTTCGCGGGCGGTCATCGACGGGTTGCGACGTTCCCGCAAACCGGCAACATCGGGGCAGCCGATGATGGCCCCGGCGTGCCCCGAGGAGACCGCCCTGATGTACGTCCTTGGCATGGACACCACATCCTTCCCGCCGGGTCAGACAGACCCAAGCGCTCAGGTGGGTTTGTAGGTTCTGATTGTTGTTCATCGAGCGATTGGCTCGTACCGTCGAGCGTATGGAGCCGCGCACTCGACGGGCGGGATGTCGCCGAGGGCTTCGTGCAGGCGGTCGTGGTTGAACCACCTGCTGTACTTGACGAGGGCCAGCTCGAGCTGGGGCCGGCTGGGCCACAGGCGGTCAGCGATGAGTTCGGTCTTGAAGCTCTCGGCGTGGCGCCTACCACGCCCCGTGCGCGAGGGCGTCGGCGATAGGCAGTGCGAAGAACGCGATCGTGGTGATCAGGCCGATCAGCTTGCGGTTGAGATGACTCGTGGCTACTCCGTTTCAGATGGTGTTGAACCGAGGGGTGGTGGACCGGCGGGCCTGGCGCCTACCACCCGCTGTGCGCGAGGGCTTCGGCGGCGGGGAGCGCGAACATGGCGATGGTGGTGAAGAGGACGAGGAGCTTGATTGTCAGGTTGGTATTCATGCTGGCCTCCGTGTGGCGGCGGCGAGGGCTGCGATATCGGCGGCCTCGAGCGCTTTCTTGGCGATTTTCTTGATTTGGTTGGCGAGTCTGGCTTTGCGGGTGCTGCTGAGGGCGTCCATCTCACTACCAGCCCGTATGGTCGGCCTGGAGTTTGATGGTGGGGCGTTGCGTGTGGAAGTGCCGGTATTGGGTGGTGGTGGCGTGCCGGCGGGTGGGCTGCAGCGGGTGGAAGGTGGTGGCTTGGGCGCTGGTGGGGGCGAGGATGCCGAGCGCGAGGAGTCCGCTGGTGATCTTGGGGTTGATGTTGAACATGGGGCCCTCCTGACGGGGTGGTGTTGGTTGATGTGGGGAGGATCGGGGAGGGTGCTCAGTGGCTGGTCAGTGGTCGCTCAGTGGGGTTTTGAGCGGGGCGTGCGGCGGGGGCGGCTCTTGCCTGAGCTGGGAGGGCGGGGAATAATGCGCTGACCGGTTTGTCTGGTTTTCCGGGGGGGTTCGTGGTGGAGTTCCGGGTCCTGGGGCCTTTGCAAGTCATTGGTGGTGGCGAGCCTTGTCCAGTGGGCGGGGCGCAGCAGCGGGCGGTGTTGGCGCTGTTGGTGATCGAGGCGCCCGACCCGGTGTCGGTGGATCGCTTGGTGGATGAGTTGTGGGGGGAGCGGCCGCCGGCTAGCGCCCAGCACACCGTGCAGGTGTACGTGTCGGGCCTGCGCAAGCTCCTGCGCGCGGGGGGCGAGGGGGTAGCGGTGCGGAATTCCCCGGCCGGGTATGTGCTGGAGGTCGACCCCGAGCAGGTTGACGCCAAGCGGTTTGAGCGTTTGCTGGGCGAGGGGCAGCAGGCGGCGGGGTCTGACCCGGCTGCTGCGGTGGGGTTGTTTGAGCAGGCGCTGGGGTTGTGGCGGGGTCGTCCGTTGGCTGGGCTTGAGGAGTTCGAGTTTGCTCGCCGAGAGGCGGAGCGGCTGGAGGAGTTGCGCGCGGTAACGGTGGAGGCGCTGGCCGGGACCCGGTTGGGGGTGGGGCAGCCCGCGGAGGTGATTGGTCAGCTCACGGGACTGGTGGCTGACGATCCGTTGCGGGAGGGGCCGCGGCGGCTGTTGATGCTGGCGCTATATCGCTTGGGGCGGCACGCCGAAGCGCTGGCCCAATATCGAGAGGCAGCCCAGGCGCTTGACGAGATCGGCCTGCAGCCCAGCCCCGAGCTCAGACAACTCGAAGAGGCAATCCTTCGCCACGATGAATCATTAGGAGGGCGTGGGCTGATGGCGGACGCGCTGGCGGGTCTGGTCGATGGCGGTTCAAACGGCTCGTCGACGGCCGGGCCTGCGGGACCGGCTCAGGTTGCGGTGGGGCGACAGGAGCAGGTTGACCTTCCGGGCGGGGTGGTCACCTTGTTGATGTCCGATGTTGAGGGTTCGACTCGGCTTGTGCGCGAGCTGGGCGAGGGTTATGGCGGGCTTCTTGCCGATCATCACCGCCTGTTGCGCGCGGTGTGGGTGGGGCACGAAGGCGTTGAGTTTGGGGTCGCTGGTGATGCCTTCTTTGTTGCTTTCCGGGATCCTGGAGAGGCGGTGCGGGCTGCCGTCGCTGGGCAGAAGGTGTTAGCCGGACATGAGTGGCCGGCGGGTGGGCAGGTGCGGGTCCGCATGGGTCTGCATACGGGTACGCCGCGAGTGCGGGATGGGGACTATTGGGGGGTGGATGTGCATTACGCGGCGCGGTTGTGCGCGGCGGCGCATGGCGGCCAGGTGCTGGTGAGCGAATCGACAGCAGCCTTGGTTGACGTCGAGCTAGAGGATCTCGGCCACCACGCTTTGCGGGATTTCCCGTCCGCGCGCCGGGTTTTTCATCTGCCGATCGAGGGGCGCAGCAGCGATTGTTTTCCGCCCCCCCGCACGCTGCGCGCGGTACGCACGAGTCTGCCCGATCAGCTCTCGAGCTTCATCGGGCGCGGGCAGGAGCTGGCAGACCTAGAGCGGTTGTCGGCGGACGCTCGGCTGGTCACGTTGATTGGGACTGGCGGGGTGGGTAAGACGCGGTTGGCGCTCCGACTCGCGACGGAATTGCTGGATCGGACGCCGGATGGGGTGTGGTGGGTTGATCTCGCCCCCGTGGTGGATCCCTCGCTCGTCGGGTCGACTGTGGCGCAGGCGGTGAATGTGCCGCTGCGAGCCGGCCAGCCGGTGCTGGATACGCTGGCGGAAGCATTAGGCGACCGCGCGGCGTTGCTTGTGCTTGATAACTGCGAGCACGTCATCGACCCGGTAGCGACGCTGGTCTTTGCCCTGCTAAAGCGGTGTCCGAACATCTCGGTGTTGACGACCAGCCGCGAGGCGTTGCAGGTGGCCGGAGAGCACCTGTATCGCGTTCCGTCGCTGGCGGCTCCGTCCGAGGACGCCGTGGATCCAGACCGCGTAGCGGCGTCGGAGGCCGTGCGATTGTTTGTGGCACGAGCGGCAGAACAGCGGCCGGGGTTTGCCCTTGATCCCGACACGGCGGGGATCGTGGCTCGGGTATGCCGGCGGCTGGACGGGATCCCGCTGGCCCTCGAGCTAGCCGCGGTCCGGCTCCGTTCATTGTCGATCACCGAGCTGGAGGCCCGTCTAGATCGTCGCTTCACCCTCCTGAGAGCAGGCTCCCGGACGGCACCGCCGCGCCAACAGACGCTGCTGGCGCTGACCGACTGGTCGTTTGACCTCCTATCCCCGGTCGAGCGCAAAGTACTCGCACGGCTATCTGTATTCGCGCCCAGCGGCTTTGACCTCGAGGCAGCAGAGGCGGTGTGCGCCGGGGCGGTCGGCGAGCCGGAAGAGGTGCTCGAGCATCTCGACCGGCTCGTGACCAAAAGCCTCGTCCAGGCCGACGACTCCTCCGGCACCATCCGCTACCGGCTCTTAGAGAGCATCCGCGAGTACGCCGCAGCCAAGCTGGCCGAGCAGGACGAACGAGAGCTCCTCACCGCCCAGGCGGCGCACCGCGATCACTATCTCAGCCTGGCTGAGACCTTGCGACCTCATCTAATCGGCGCCGACCCGGCCAAGAGCCGAGCGCGGCTCGCCCTCGAGCACGACAACTTCCGAGCCGCCCTGGCGCGTTGCCTAAACACTCCGGACCCTAATCCTGGGCTGCGGCTCGCGACCGCGCTAAGCGAGTTCTGGCTCACCAGCGGCCACGGAGCTGAGGGAGCCAACTGGCTCACTCAGCAGCTGCGGCGACCTGAGGCACAAGAACCCACCCCCACTCGCGGCTACGCCCTGCAGGCCGCAAGCTGGTTGGCCGTCGAGGTGGTTGGTGATTACACAGCAGCCCGATCCCAGGCTGAGGAGGCACTCGAAATTGCCAACACGAACCACGACAACCGGCTAGCCGCGCTGGCGCTGTTCGCGATCGGATGGGTTTACCTGCGCCAGGGGGAATTCACACGAGCACTCGAGCTCAACGACCAAGCATTAGCTCTCGCGCGCCCCCTGGATGCGCCCTTCGTGCTTGCCGAGCTCACCGCTCAGCGCGGAATCCTGCTGGCTAATCTCGGGCGAGACCGACGGGCCGCCTTCGGGGAAGCCCTCGCCACTGCTCGAAAAGCGGGAAACGGCTCCCAGACGGCAATCATTCTCGACAACATCGGCTATTTCGAGCTGATAAGCGGCGATTTGTCAGACGCGCGCATCCACATCGAAGAGGCAGTTGACATCTTCCGGGAAGTTGATGACCTCGCCTGCTGTGCTGCGGCGAAGATCAACCTGGGATTAGTCTGCTGCGTGGAGCGAGATCAACACACCGCAGCTCAACTATTCCGTGCAGCGCTACGCGCCGGCTCCCAATCTGGCGGCTCCGAGCTGACGGCCTAACCCTCCTCTGCTCTGCCCTGGTCTGCGCCGACCCGGAAAACGCGGTGATGCTCCATGGCGCCGCTGATCGAGTCATAGAAGGCCTTGGCATATATCAGCTCGCACCTGTCGAGTCACAACTACGTGAGCAGAGTCAATCCGACTCCGAGAAGAAGTCGGCGACAAGCGCTACCGAATCGCGTACGCCGCTGGAGGCGAACGACCGCGCGCGAACGCGATCGCTATTGCATCAACCCTGAGGAACACGACAACACATAACCGCCGCGACGGTGACGTCCCAATCGCGGGGGAAGTCGATCCGGGCGTAGCCTCCGCTTTGTCCGTCACGACGAAGCAGGAGGTACGCCCAGATGGGTATGAGAGTAGCCCCGAGCCAGCGGCGGCGCCTCGAGCTCGATGCTCTGATCGAGGACTGGTGGGCTTCGGGATCCGATCGAGGAGATCGGTCGGCTCGGCGCCCGGTTGATCATCCAGCAGGCGCTGGAGGATGAGTTGACGGAGTTCCTCGGCCGCCCAGCGATACAAGCAGGCCGAGGCTCCGGTCGCTCATCGCAATGGGTATGAGCGGCCGCACCAGATCGCCACGACCTCGGGGCCGATGGAGATCGAGCGGCCGCGGGTCAGGGACGCGTCGAAGCTCGCGTTCGAGTCGCGGATCGTCGGCAAGGGCATCGCGCGCACGTACGCGCTGGAGACGCTGGTGATCTGTTCGTTCTTGCGCGGCCTGTCGGTCCGCGACGTCGAGGCCGCCTTGGAGGAAACGTTCGACGAGCCGGTGATCTCGAAGTCGACGGTCTCCCGGGTGCTTGAGGACACGCGCGAGCGCTACCGCATCTGGTGCAAGCGACGGTTGGAGGAGCACGACCTCGTCTACGTCTATTGGGATGCGATCTACCTGAAGCTGCGGCCCGACGATGAGCCCGCCGAGGGTGTGCTGTGCGCCTGGGGGATCACGCTCGAAGGCCGCAAGGTGCTGGCCGCCCTCGCGCTCGGATCAGCGCGAGAGCTACGAGGACTGGCTCGGCTTCGGGCGCGACCTGGTGGCCCGCGGGATGCGCGTGCCGGCGCTCCTGGTCGCCGACGGTGCGCCGGGGATCTGGAAGGCGGTCCGCGAGCTGTGGCCGACCGTGGAGCGTCAACGCTGCAGGTGCACGCGCTCAGCAACCTCACCTCCAAGCTGCCCGAGCGCCACCACAACGAGGTCAAGGCACGCTACTGGCAGATCCTCGACGACGCCGGCTCGGCCGGCGAGGCGAAGACCGGGCTGCTCGCGCTCGCCGCCAACTACGAGCGCTCCTACCCATCCGCCGCCAGGGTCATCACCGACAACGACGACCAGCTCGTCGCCGGAATCCGCACACCACGACGCGGCCGCCCACCCAAGGCGCTGGCGCCGCTCTTTGGCCCGGGCCAGCTCCGACTCCGGTCTACCGTGTACGCCGTAGCGACCTTCTCGGTCGCTGCATCAAGGAGCTGCGAGATCGCTCCTCCACGATCGATCAGATCGTCGACGCGAGGCAATGCAAGGACGTCGATCGACATCAGGGGCTCCATCGAACTGACATCTCCTCTCCACGTGAGTAGCTGCAGAAATTCCCTTAGTGCGCGCTGCCCGGCTGGCGCCGAGACCCCAGACACCTGCTGGCGCCACAGCCTGCCATAGGTCTGAGTACCGAGCCTGTCGCAGATGAACGCAACCTCTTGCCATGGGAGCGGTACCACCGGCGGCGTGGTTGTCGTCGCCACCTACAAGACGCGATGTCCGCTCGGCGCGAGCGCGACCAACGTGCTGCGGCCGGGAGCCAACGTTCTCAACGCGCGCGCGTAACGCACAAGCTGCTCCGGCTGCTGTCGTGCCCACTCCTTGATTTCGAACCAGACGAAGTACGGGCGTGGGCCGTCGAGAACACGTACCCTGGGACATCAACGCGGCCTTCAGACGTCTGGCGCTGCGTGACTACTTCACGCGTCGCCGAGGTAGGAGCGCGAGCGCAAGCGAGTACATGGTCCGCAAACGGCGCGTGGTTCTGAAGCATGCAAGCGAACGCCTCGCTGAGCTGGTCCTCCTTGACCGAAGTTCTGAGGAGCGCCTCGACGAGTGAGCCGGGAGCGCGACAGGGCCACTCCGCCACTATCTCAGTACCGTGTCATCGGCGCGGCCGGTCTTGCGCCGGATTGGTGGAGGTTTGGGTACGGATGCGCGGCCGTGGCAGCCTCGATGGTGTGCTCATCGCGCCACGCCTCGGCGGCTTCCTGCGACTCGAACGGGCCAACGAGAACCCCGAACCGCTCACCGCGTGCCGGCTTACGCGAACCCTCCTCGAGGAACCGATCCAGGTCGCTTCGCATGCCCAAGCCGAGATCGCGCCGTTCACACGCGCCATCGCCACTGCCGCCTTGATCGACAGCAGTCCGTCAGGCGCGACTCCGGCGAGGCGTTCGACCCATTCGCGTGCCACGCGGCGTGCACCAAAACCAGCGGTCCCGGGCACGCTCGTCGCCCCTCAGAGCGCTCTGATTATGCGGACTCCGAGCACCACGCGACCAGACGCAGCACTCGACCACCGGTCGGATTCCACATAACCCGGAAGCTCGCTGAGCCGATGTCCTAATCGCGGTCCGAGTTGGGTGACTATGAAAGCTTGGACGGCGATGAGCACGATGACGAGTGCGACGGGGAGCCGGAACAGGCCGAGCGTGAAGCCGATCGCGAGCTCGTCGAGGGTGATGCTGATGCCCAGAACAACAGTGCTTGCGCCGCGGAGCTGAATCAGCTGGCTAAGGCGTTCGCGCGCAGCGCCATGCGGTTCGCGACGTTCATACCGCTTCAGGAGCGGTAACAGCTACGGCGCCGGCACACCCAGGGCCTCGGAGTGCAAGTGGTAGCCGCGGCAGTGGTCCGCCTGCTTACAGCAGGCTGATAGCCCGGCGCGGCGTGCTTGGCGAAGCTGCGAGCCCACCCAGGCGCCCGATACAGTGCGACCGTGCCGGAGCCGGAGTCGCCGCAGAATGCCCTGACAGAAGAGCAAATCGACGCTGTCGCGAGCCGCCTGCGGGCCGGCGACTACCTGGACGACTATCTGCGCCCGCTGCTGTTCCGCCAGCCCAAGGAGTACGAGCTCGACTACGCGGCGAAGACGCCGAAGAGCCGGGTGCTCGCGGACACGATGGCGGTCCCGTTGCAGACGCTCAAGCAGTTCGGCAAGCCTGGCGGGGACTGGTCGAACAAGCTGGTATTCGGCGACAACCTGCAGGTCCTGAAGACGCTGCTTGAGATGAAGTCCCGCGGCGAGCTGCTCAACGCCGACGGGACGACCGGCATCCGCCTATGCTACATCGACCCGCCGTTCGCGACCAAGCGAGAGTTCCGCGGCTCGCGCAATCAGCGGGCTTACCGGGACAAGATTGAGGGCGCCGAGTTCGTCGAGTTCCTGCGTCGCCGGCTCGTCTTCATCGCCGAGTTGCTCGCCGACGACGGCACGCTGTACATGCATCTGGACTCGAAGAAGATGCACTACATGAAGGTCGTGCTCGACGAGCTCTTCGACGAGTCGAACTTCCGTAACGAAATCATCTGGAAGCGAGCCGATGCGCACAGCGACGCTCGCGGGCAGGGTGGGACGGACTTCGGCCGTATCCACGACGTCATCCTGCGCTACACGAAGACCGACCAGCCCCTGTTTCACCCACAGTTCCTGCCGCTCCCGGACTCGACGGCTGACAGGTGGTACCGGCACGTCGAGGAAGACACCGGCCGGCGCTACAACAAGGCCGACATCACGGGCCCTGGCGGCGCCGCGAAGGGCAACCCGCGCTACGAAATCTTCGGCGTCACGCGCTACTGGCGCTACTCGAAGGAGCGGATGCAGCAGCTCATAGCCGACGGTCTCGTCTGCCAGGACCGGCCCGGCACCGTCCCGTATCTGAAGCGCTACCTGGACGAGAGCCCAGGGGTCGCCCTGCAAGACATCTGGACCGACATCCCGATGCTGCGCGGCTACACACGCGGGGAGCGAACCGACTACCCGACCCAGAAGCCCGAGGCGCTCCTGACACGCATCGTCGATGCCTCGTCGAACCCGGGTGACCTCGTGCTCGATTGCTTCTCGGGGTCGGGGACCGCGGCGGTGGTCGCGCAGCGGCTCGGGCGCCGCTGGGTCGCCGTCGATTGCGGCAAGCTCGCCGCGTACGTCGCCCAGCATCGTCTGCTCGCGCTCGACGAGGAGAACGGCGGCTCTGAGCCGGTCGCGTTCGACTACTGCTCCGCGGGCCTGTACGACAACGACCTGGTCGAGGACCTCCCGTTCGACGGGTTCAAGGCGTTCTGCCTGGAGCTGTTCAGCTGTCGGGAGGACCCGCACACCATCAGCGGCATCCAGATGGCCGGCACCCGCAAGGGCGGGCCCGTGCACTTCTTCCCGTTCAAGCAGACCAAGGCGGAGATGGGCCGCGAGTACATCGAGTCGCTCGCCGGCAGGCTGAAGGGCAAGGTAACCGGCGGGGTCTACGTCGTCGCCCCGGTCACCGCCTGCGACCCGGGCCTGTTCGAGGACGTCATCGAGATCGGGAAGCTCACGTTCTTCATCCTGCGCGTCCCGTACTCGGTCATCGAGGCGCTGCACGGACGGCGGTTCAAGCTGCTCGACCAGCCGTTCTCGGCGGAGATGGTCAACGACCCGATGGACACGTTCGGCTTCGACTTCATGCAACTCCCGGAGGTCGACGTCGGCTACGCCAAGGAGGGCAAGGAGTTAGCGGGCAGCGTCGCCTCGTTCCTGCGCGGCGGGCTTGACCCCGACGACTTTGCCGAGCTCGAAGAGGCGGGCCGGTTCGACCTGGCGATGGTCCTGGTCGACCGCCACTACGACGGCGAGGTCTTCCGCGTCACCGACCGTTTCTTCGGCGACGAGCTCGAACGGGCCGAATGGAAGTTCGCGCTGCCGCTTGAGGACTGCGGGGAGCGGATGCTCGTCATCTACATGGACACCCACGGCAACGAGTTCCGCGAGACCGTCGAGCCGGCGAAGGTCAAGGCGCCGCGCCGGCGCGCGCGAGCGCCGCGATGACCCCGAAGGCGAAGCTGACCGTCGACCAGTTCGCCGTCGACGACCTGGTCCTCCCCGTCTCGACCACCTACGACCCGGCCAAGCTCGACCTCGCCGCGTACGAGGACTTCATCGACGCGGTCGTCGCCGGACGCGGCTACTCGAAGCAGGCCATCCTGACTGCCCTGCGGTTCATGGCCGGCGGCCGCTACGCGACCACCGAGCAGCTCGCCGAGGAGGCATTCGCGGCCTCGCCGGCACTGGAGCGCCGCTACGGAACCGTCGGACGGCTGCTGGCGGTGCTGCCGTTCCCGGACAAACTCGCTTGCTCGCTCGACCTCGCGACCGCGACCGGCAAGAGCTACGTCATGTTCTGCCTGGCGCGCATCATGCTCAACGAGGGCCTCGTCAACCGCGTGCTGGTCCTCTGCCCGTCGCTGACCATCGAGTCCGGCCTGAACGACAAATTCGACGCGCTCCTCGCCGACAGCGACCTGACAGCGCTGCTCCCGGACTCGAAGGGCACCCGGCTCCCCGAACGCGTCGACGCGAACCAGACGGTCAAGGAAGGGCAAATCTGCATCGAGAACATCCACGCCGTCTACGAGACGACCGGCTCTTCCATCGCCGATAGCTTCGAGGGCCACGGCTCCTCCACGCTCGTGCTCTCCGACGAGTGCCATCACATCTACTCGCCCGGCGACAAGAACCTGCGCAGTGGCGGGCGTTCATCGCCAGCCCCGAATACGGGTTCCGCTACCACGTCGGCGTGTCCGGCACCTGCTACGTCCGCAACGACTACTTCTCCGACGTCGTCCACCGCTACAGCATCCGCGACGCCATTAAGGACCGCTGGGTCAAGGACGTCTTCTACGTCGCCAAGGACGAGTCCACGACTGACGACGAGCGCTTCCAGAAGCTCCGCCACCAGCACGAAACCAACCGCAAGACCTACAAGCCGCTGAAGCCGCTGACCATCGCGGTCACGAAGAACATCAAGGCCGCCGAGGAACTCGGCGACGCCCTCGTCGAGTTCCTCGCCAAGCACGAGAAAGGCAGGCGGACGCCGCCGAGGCAAGGTGCTGGTCGTCACCTCATCGCCCAAGCACGCGAAGAACGTCCTAAAGCTGCAGACGGTCGATGACCCGACCAACCCGGTCGAGTGGATTGTCTCGGTGGCGATGCTCTCCGAGGGCTGGGACGTCAAGAACGTCTTTCAGATTTACCCGCACGAGAAGCGGGCGTTCAACTCCAAGCTGCTCGTCGCGCAGGTCCTCGGCCGCGGGCTGCGCCGGCCCGTCGGCATCCAGGCCGAGCCGCGCGTGTTCGTCTTCAACCACCAGAACTGGGCGCCGGAAGTCGAAGAGCTCGTCGCCGAAGTTCTCGACCAGGAAACGACCATCGCGCAGCGGCCGAACGAGAAGCGAGCTGTCGAGCACTTCGACCTACACCGGCTGACCTACACGGAGGTCCCGACCGGCATCGAGGCCAAGCAGGTTGAGAAGCCCCGCGACATCAAGAAGCTCAACCTCAGCCCGCAACGCGACGCGCCCGAAAGCACCGAGTTCGTATCCGTCTCTGACTCGGAGCAGAGGGTCGTGCTGACCACGCTCGTGCGGGAGACCTACTACCCGATGGCGGAGGTAGTCGCCGACGTCCGCGCTCGCATGCTGATGCACGACAAGCTGACGGGCGGGGACCTCGCGAAGGCCTACCCGAAGAAGCGCGTTGAGGCGCTCATCCGCGACGCACTCAAGCGCCTGAAGCTAAAGGGTACGGCGGTCAGCCAGGAGAACCGCCAGCTCATCATGAGCGCGTTCGGGTCGCTGCGCCAGAAGACGATGCGCGCCGGCGCCGAATGGGCGCAGGAACCCGACGGCATCGAGACCAAATCGACTGCGGAGATGGGACCGGTCCGCGAGCGCATCAGCGGCCTCACTTCGCACGTCGGCCTGTTCTACGACCAGAAGTCCAAGTCGCTTGGGACCCCGGACGACGCCGCTGCGCTCAAGAAGGCGCTCGCCATCGAGGTCCCCACGCACGCGCAGCGCATCGACAACAGCTTCCTGTTCAAGTCTCCGGTCAACCTCGTCCTCACCTCGCACACGCCCGAGCGGCCCTTCGTCGATAGACTCTTCCACGCCGAGAACGCCGCCGCGCTGCGCGCCTGGGTCAAGGCCCCCGACGTCGGCTTCTACGCCATCGAGTACGGCTACCAGCCCGGCGGCAACGGACGCTCCAAACGCGGACAGTTCAACCCCGACTTCTTCCTGCTCCGTGAGCACGCCGACGAGGTCATCGTCGTCGAAGTCAAGGCCGATGACGACTTCACCGACATCAACCGCGGCAAGCTCGCGTACGCGACCGCCTACTTCGACAAGCTCAACGAGCTGCTCAAACGCAAGCGCCAGAAGCGCCGCTACCAGTTCCACTTCCTCTCGCCCGTCGACTACGACGACTTCTTCGACGCGCTGCGCGACGGGACCCTCGGCGCATTCGTCTCGACTCTCCAGGCCGCTCTGAGTGCGTAGGAGACCCGGCGCGTGAGTTCAAAGGCAAGGAAGACCTTCGAAAAGAACGCGAAGGACGTCAGCCGCCTGATTGAGTTCCACGAGCAGGCTGGCGGCGTCGACCGCGGGCGTCGCGAGAAGCGCCTGGAGGTCCTCAACAAGTCGGGCATCGTGCTGACGTGTGCCGTCTGGGAGGCCTACGTGGAGGACCTCGCCGGCGAGGTCATCAACCACTACGTGAACCACGGTACTGCGGACAAGCTCCCGCAGTCGCTGCGCGAGTCGGTGGCGAAGGACCTCAAGGCGGACACCGACAAGGAGGCACCGTGGAAGCTGGCCGGCGAGGGCTGGCAGAAGGAGCTGAGGTCGCAGCTCAAGAAGCTGCAGGCGCAGCGCAACTACAGCCTCAACACGCCCAAGGCGGCTAAGGTCGATGAGTTCTTCGAGTCCAGCCTTGGCATCGCCGATGTTTCCGCCACGTGGCGCTGGCAGAACATGACACCCGCTCGGGCGCGCACAAAGCTGGACGACTACGTCTCCCTGCGCGGAGACATTGCGCACCGGTCCGCGGCGGCATCAAGCGTGCAGCGCAACAAGGTGGAGGACTTTCGCGACCACGTCGAGCGCCTCGTCGAAGCCACCGACATCTACATCAACGAGCAGCTCCGCGCCGCTATCGGCAAAGCGCTGTTCTGACGCATATCTCCGCCGACGGCCCAGGCTCCGTGCCGGCGGGCGCGTGTTTTCTCTTGCTGATTCCCGGCGGAACCCGTGCGCGGGTACAACCGTCGAGGGGTGGGCACCCGCTTCGCTTTCTCCGGCGCACTTCGCTGCGGTCACTCAGCGGCCATAAGATCCGCTGGCGCGACACGGACGGAAGCATCGGCACCGCCAGCCTGTTCTGAGACCGCGCAACGCGCTGCCGGCGAACCGCGGGCTTCGTTGACTCCTGCTGCTAGCAGGAGTAGGGTCGCGCCCCGTTCTATAAAGCGCCGCCGCACCGCGGAGAACGGCCGGGGGGCATGGCACAGAAGGCAGGGCTACCCGGGGCCCCGGCAGCCTGCTGAACGGGGTGTCGTGCGTGTCGGCGAGCGCGTACACCGCCATCGGCTATTGCTACAACAGACCAGACCGCGGTGGAAAGCAGTTTCCACCCGGTAGTCAAAAATCCGGTGTGACTCTGAATTGGGCTTTGGTCCGCGTGGTCCGCGGTCCGCGCCACTGTTGGTTCTACTGGTCCACGAGCCGCACCCGAACAAATAGACTCGCCGTGGCGCCCGACACGCCTGAGCCAGCCCCGTTGGAGATCAAGCTTTCCGAAGCCATCGTTACGGTAAGCGGCCATCTTGAACTCACCGTCCAGCGAGAGCTACTTGTTTCGGCACGATCGCTGCTCGACGGCGGGTATCCGGCGGCAGCCGTCGTCGCCGCTCAGACGGCCAGCGAGGTGTTCATGGAACGGACGCTCGCGGAGCTATTCGAGCTACGGAGCATCGACTACCTGTGGGCCGACATCGGCGAGTTCGTCCCGAACTACAACATCGCGCGTCCTGACAAAGGCTGCGACAGTTGTACGCAACGCTCTCACGGGACCCGGACATAGCGCAGCAGCCGTTCTGGTCGGCTCTCACCGACCACGTAAAGCTACGCAACGACATCGTGCATGACGGCATTGACGCCACAAAACAGGAAGCCGAAGCCTCGTACGCGGCCGTCGATGCGCTCATGAACTACGTCAATGGCATCCTCGCCAGCGAGCGCAGCAAGTCGTAGGCAAGCCCTGCCAGGGATGGCAAGCGCTCCCTTGCCATCTCCCTTGCCATCCTGGCCACGAGGCCGGGCAATCGTCCGCGCTGCCGGGCGTCTCGGCCTCCGGCACCATACGGAACTCATAAACAGGCGGCGGTCGGTGGCGTCCGGAGGCTGCGGCCGCAGGCCTGAATGGAGTAAGGTACGGCAGGTTGACTGTCCCGTTTCTTGTCTACTTCGCTTGGCCATGAGCGAGATCGAGAGGACCGAGGAGTGGTCGCTACCCGCGATGATGCGCGCGGCTCGGAGGACGTATGGGTCCGCCATTGGTGAGGCGCTGGCCGCGGCCGGATACGACGACGTCCCCCGTAACGGCGCCTACGTGATCGGCGCGATCGCGCGCGCAGAAGCGCCGCTGGGGGAGATCATCGATCAGATGGGCGTGTCCAAGCAGGCGGCGGGGCAGCTCGTCGACACGCTGGTCATCCGGGGTTACCTGGATCGTTTGGTCGATCGCGATGACCGGCGGCGGCTGACGATCATGCTCACGAAACGTGGCGAGGCCGCTGCGACGGAGATCCGGGCCGCGGTCGACGGGGTCGATCGAGCGCTGCTCGCCTGCGTCGGTCCCGAGGTGGTGAGCCACACCCGCACGGCGCTGAACGCCCTGATCGGTCTGGCGGGCATGGATCCGTGACGGGCAGCCGTCGCGCACCGCTCAGGGGGTCGCCGCCTCCCGCCGGCAATTCGAGCGGCTGCTCACGCCCTTCGGAGACCCAGCCGCCGACGAGCGGCTGGCCACCGGTGTCGCCGGGCCGCTGACACTCGACGGCAATCAGGACATGATGCGGTACCTGCGCGCGCGTACAGCGTTCTTCGATCGGGTGGTCGTCAACGCTCTCGGGCGAAACGTGAGCCAGGTCGTCTCGGTCGCAGCGGGTTACGACGGGCGCGCGTTGCGCTACGCGAAACCTGGAGTGCGCTGGTTCGAGCTCGCCGCTGCTGGAGAGTGGCTGGCGGCCCGACGCCCCGTCGCTCATGCTGTGCGAGGGGCTGGCTGTGTATCTGGAGCGCCCCGTGTTGTGCTCGCTGCTCGCCGGCCTGCGGTCGCTGGCGACGGTGGGCACGCGGCTGGCGCTGAGCCTGGCCACAATTCACGGCGACGCCGATCATCCTGCGCGCCGGCAGCGCTTCCGAGGGATGATCGAGGCGCTGGGCGAGCCCACGCGCAACGACCTCACCTCCGAGGACGCTGCCGAGCTCCTCGCCGCCACTCGGTGGCGCGAGGTCGAGGTCTCCGAGCGATCGCAGAGAGCTGGATTCGCGATGGCGGCCCGGCGTGGGTAGCCCGGGTCTTTCCGGCCACGCGGCCACTCGAGCGGACACGGGCCGACGCCGAGGTCCTTCGCTGGCTCGAGCGGGCCGAGTATCCGGCCGAGCGCTGTGCGCGGCCCGAGCCGATCACCATCCATCGCGATCAGGCCGTGCTGGTAACGGAGCGCGTGCCCGGAAGGACGGCTGGGTGGGATCAGGCGAGCTTCGGGGTGCTCGGTGACCGGTTGGGCATGTTGCACGCCCTCCCGCTGGCCTGCGAAACGGCCTGTCCGATGGGCGGGGGCTGGCATCACCTCGTGAGCCGAGGCGGGCCGGATGACAGCTCGTCGCGGCGGCTGCGCTCCTCGATGAAGCTAGGGATCGGGCGCACGACTCGCAGCGAGCGCTGTACGGGGCGCTGCGCTCCGAGCTGTTGCAATCCCACACCTCAACCGCCTGCCACGGTCGCTGATTCACCCTCACTTCGTCCCCCCCAACGCGATCGTGGGCAGGCCGGGTGAGATCGTCATCGTGGACTGGGCGGGCGCGGGACGCGGACCGCGACTCTGGTCGCTGGCCTTTCTGCTCTGGGCGGCGGGGCGGCGGGGGCCCGGGCATGTCGAGGCGCCGTCTCCGGCTACCGACGCCACGTCGAGCTGGTGGGCGCCGAGCGCGAGCAGCTGGCCAATGCGATTGCGGCGCGCCCGCTGGTCTTCAGTGCCTGGGCGTTCGCCACCGGAGGCGAGCAGCTCCCGGCGATCGCGGAGAAGCTGCCCGGCCTACGACTGAAAGCCGGGGCGATCGCTGACCGCGCGCTCGCCGCGCTCGACGGACGACGCTAGCGACCCCGACGTCGCGGGCCGCACGGGGCGGGGGTCTGGCCCCGCGCCGCGGCGAACAGCGCCGCCGTGTCGGGATCCATGTAATAGTCGGTGCCGCCGTCGCCCCGACCCTCGGTGGCGATGGGAAGAACGCGGTGAAGGCGTCGCGAGTAGCGGCCGGGCCAGGCGAGGACGCCGGCGACACCGTGCGCCCCCTTGTCGAGCCCGAGTCGCTTGGCGATCACCTCGCCTCCCACGCGCTCTCCGGGCGCGTCCAGGAGCACGTCAAACAACTGCCGGGCCGGAGGCGCGAGCTTGCGGTAGAGCCAGGCGGCCTGCTCGGCGTCGTCGGGCGACCAGGCAATCGCCTCGCCGTGGTGGCGCAGGCCGCGCGGCCCGTGGCGGCCCCGCCCCACTGATGGGGGCGGGGTACCGGGTTCGGCGGCCAGGAAGGCGCCGAACCAGGCGTAGAACTCCGGCACGCGCTCTTCGGGTACGCCGACGGTGACCTGCTTGTCGGCCATCAGACCTCAGTGATCTCAGAGGGCTGGCCAGTGGACTCGCCGTGCTCGGTCGTCTCGCGGCGATTGCCGCAGCCGTGTCCGTGACCGTGGTGGTGGCGCCGTCCATATCGCCCCCTGCGGCCCCGGCCAGTGGCTCCGGCCAGGAAACGAGCAAAGAAGGCGTGGAACTCGGCGATCCGATCCTCGGGAACATCGACTGTGACCTGCTGGTACTTCGTGTTGGTTGGTTCTGATGTGGATTCCATCTTTTCTCCTGTTGTTGCTTGTAGTTGCAAGCATAACAGAAGTAAATACTTAAGTAAAGGGTCGACGCCAGTGTCGCAATCAGGTGGTTCGTCGACAATTACCGGGTCGGCATGCCACCGCGACCAGCGCGGCGAGGAGGCAAAGTGCCGCGCAGACGATCGCGGCTGTGTTCCAGCCGTGCAGCAGTCCGGTCGCGTGCGTCCCGGCGGACCCGGTGGCCAGGGCGACCACGAGCGCCACGCCCGCCGCCCCGCCCAGGTAGCGCGCGGTGTTATTGGCACCACTGCCCATCCCCGCGCGCTCGCGCGGCACCGACGCCACGGCCAGGCGCCCGAGGGAGGCGTTGGTCAACCCGCTGCCGATCCCGATCACGGCCAGGCCCGGTACCAGGTCGGTCCAGGACGAGTTGATGCCAAGGCCGGTGAGCGCGAGTTCCCCGGCGGCGCAGATCGTGAACCCAAGCGCCAGTACCGACGGCGCGTTGAGGCGCGCAAGCAGCGTGCGGGCGGCGAGCGCCACCACCGTGCTCGTACCCGACCACACCGCCAGCACGGCGGCGCTGCCGACGAGACCGACTCCGAGCCCGTGCTGCAGCAGGAGCGGCGTGAAGCTCATCAGGCCAATGATGGCCAGGCCGGTGAACAGCGCACCGGAGATCGAGGCCAGGAACAGCGGCTGCCGGAGCCACGCGAGCTCGAGCAGCGGTTCACGCCGGCGCAGCTCGATAATGGCGAAGGTCAGGAGCAGCGCCGCGCCGCCGGCCATCGGGACGATCGCTGCGGGGGAGGACCAGCTGCTTCGACCTTCGATGAGGCCGGCGGTCATGGCCGCCATCGCGAGCGCGAGCGTGATCGCGCCGACCCCGTCGAGCCGGCGTCGGTGCGCCGAGCGCGACTCGGGGAGGGTCATGGCGGCCGGGACGAGCGCTGCTGCGCCGATCGCCAGCAGCCAGTAGCTGCTTCGCCACCCGAGGCCCGCTGCGAGTGCGCCGCTGGCCAGTGGACCGACGGCGATGCCGGCGCCGACGGCGGCTCCCCACACGCTGGTGGCGGTGGTGCGCGCGCGACCGCTCGGGAACGCGTGCCCGATCGCGCCTAGGCTGGCCGCCAGGACCCCCGCCCCGGCGGCGCCCTGGAGGACCCTCGCTCCGACGAGAACGCCGACACTCGGAGCCAGTGCCCCGACGGCGCTGGCTAGGCCGAGCGTCGCGCTGCCCACGATGAGCACGCGCCGGCGGCCGAGATCATCGGCCAGTGCTCCGACGATGAGCAGCGCGGCGGCCAGGCCGAGGCTCATCCCGCTGAGCACCCACGTCTGACCGGCGAGCCCGCCGCGCAGCGACCGAACGGTGTCGCCGACGGTGCTCGCGGCGGCGCTGAACACTGCCAGGACGAGCAGCGTTCCAAACGCGGCGACGGGCAGTGTGGTGCCCGCTTGCGCACTAAGCGTTGCCTCGGCGGATCGCCGCTTGAGGGCAGAGGGACGAAGGGTGATGGCGGCTGAGGTCATGGGCCGAGCTCCTGTCTTGAGTTCAGTCATTGAACTGACGTTCCCGTGACCGTAGCACATTCGGTTCGGTGATTGAACTCAAACTGCTAGAGTTGCTGTCATGCTCGGCAAGGACTACGAACGGCAGGACTGCTCGATGGCCCGTGCCCTCGAGGTGGTCGGCGAGCGCTGGACGCTGTTGATCGTTCGCGACGCGCTGTACGGCGTTCGGCGCTTCAGCGACTTCCACGCCCACCTCGACATCCCCAAGGCCGTCCTGTCGGAGCGTCTGAACAGCCTTGTCGACCACGGAATCCTGCAACGGAGCCCGGATCCCGACCACGGCCGGCGTTACCTCTATGAACTGACAGATGCGGGCCGCGAGCTATGGCCCGTGCTCCATGCGCTGCTCGTGTGGGGAGATCACAACCGCTACGCCAACAGTCGCGTGTTCATCCACGCGGCGTGCGGAACCCAGCTTGACGAACGGGCCGCATGCCCCAAGTGCGGCATGATTCCGCCGGTCGGCGACATCGTGACCGCGCGGGTTCCGGGCCGCGAACCACTCCGCGATGATCCTGTGACGAGGGCGCTCGGCAAGCCCCACCGGCTGCTCGACCCCCTCGAAGTTGCGGGGCTGGTCAGCTAACCGCATCTCTGTTTCGCTTAGCTGACCGGGTTCGGTCGAGCGCCTGGTCCGGACTCCTGGCGTTCTCCTACCGGTGCTCGGCGGCCAGGCGCAGGCCGATGGCGATCAGGACCACTCCGGTGACTCGATCCAATGCCGCCCGCACCCGGGGCCGTTTCAGGGTCGCGGCCGCCCGGGCCGCGACCAGACAGTAGGCGCAAAGCCACGTCACGGTCATGAGCACGAACACGGCGCCGAGGACAAGGAAGGGCAGCAGAACCGAGTGTCCGGGGGCGACGAACTGGGGCAGCAGGCTGGTGAAGAACACGCCGATCTTCGGGTTGGCCAGGTCGCTGAGGAACCCTTGGCGAAAGCCTCCCAGCGCGCCCATCGCCTGTCGCGTGGATCCGTTCGAAGGGGCGTCAGCGTCGGCCGCATGGCCGGCCGCCCGGAGCGCCTGCACCCCCAGCCAGATCAGATACAGCGCGCCGACCAGCTTCAGCACCGTGAAGGCCACCTCTGAGGCCCGCACGACCGATGCCACCCCCACGGCGGCCGCGATCGTCCACACCGACAGCCCTGCGCTGACCCCGAGCGACGTTCCCAGCGCGGTGCGTCGGCCGTGGAGGAGAACGTTCTTGGTGACCACGGCGGTGTCTGGTCCGGGCACGACGATCACGATGGCGGCGACGCCAATGAACACGAGGACGTGGACACCCATGGGGGAAGTGTGGCACGCGGCCACGGGCGCCCGCGGCCGGTTGCGACGGTGTGAGAACCTGTCCTCGGTTTGCTCGGGTCCAACAACAGATGAGCACGTTCCTGCACCGGGTGCGCGTCCGGCTCGATCACCGGTGGGCGCCGGATCACATGTCGGACTACCTCGATGGAGAGCTCGGTGTCAGCGGGCAGGGGCGGATGAACCGGCACGTAGCCGAATGCGATGAGTGCCGCGGCATTCTGGCCGGACTGCGCGCGATGCTCGACGCACTGCATGGCCTGCCTGCGCCGACCAGCGGGACCGACGCGGTTCGGATCGCCACCGCAGTACGAGGGCGACTGGGAGAACCTCCGGCGTCGTGAGCGAACCGTTATGAGGTTTCGACGGGTCAAACCGCTCATGGATAACCACACTCACACTCAGAATCAAACCGCGCCCGAGCGCGTCGAGAAGTCAGACCGCGAGTGGCGCGAGCAGCTCACCCGGCCGCAGTACAAGGTGCTGCGCCGCAAGGGCACGGAGCGCCCGTTCAGCGGCGAGTACGTCTACGAGAAGCGCGACGGAACGTATCGCTGTGCCGGGTGCGGTGCCGAGCTGTTCTCGTCGGAGACGAAGTTCGACTCCGGCACGGGGTGGCCGAGCTTCACCGAGCCGGCCGACCGGGCCAACGTCAACCTGCATGAGGACCGCAGCTTGGGAATGCGGCGCGTCGAGGTGACGTGCGCGGCCTGCGGTGGGCACCTCGGTCACGTGTTCCCCGACGGTCCGGGCAAGACCGGCGAGCGGTACTGCATCAACTCCTGCTCGCTCGAGTTCGACGAGCAGGGCTAACCGCAACGGCGGGCGGCTGCGATCGCGTGTCGCCCGCCGGCGCGCGGTATAACCGCTCGGTGAGCGGCCCGGCGACGACGGAGCATGAGCTGATTCGGAGGGCCCGGGCGGGCGATGAGGACGCCTTCGCGGAGTTGGTGACGATGCACGCCGGCCGCGTGTACGGAGCCCTGCGGCGCTTCGGGCTGGCGTCGAGCGAGGCCGATGAGGTGGCCCAGGAGGTGTTCCTCCGCGCCTGGCGTGGGCTGCCGCGATTCGAGGAGCGCGCGCAGTTCTCCACGTGGCTCTACCGCATCGCCTTCAACGAGGCGCAGCGCAGACGCTCGCGTCGCGACCCCCCACGTGCCGAGCCCGATCCGGACCGCGACGACCCCATCGTCTCGCTGCCCGAGTCACCCGACCTGGGCCCGGAGGCCCAGGCCCTCGGGCACGAGTTCGAGCGCACGCTCGATCGGGCCCTCGGTCAGCTGCCCGTCGAGTGGCGCGACGCCGTCGTGCTACGCGACATCGAGGGACTGTCGACGCAGGAGGCAGCTGAGATCGTCGACATCGGGCAGGCGGGGTTCAAGAGCCGGCTGCACCGTGGGCGCATGCAGCTGCGAGCCCTCCTCGAGCCGTATCTCGAACTCGAGGAGGGCTGAGGGCTCGTGCTACGCGCCGATCGCGACCGGCGCGTCGAGTCCCAGGTGGAGTGTGATCACGTTTGTCACGTCTTGCCCTTCCTAGCGGAGCGTGGTCGCGCACGCGGCACCACCGTGCTTCTCAAAGTAACGCTGGTGGTACTCCTCGGCGTCGTAGAACTCCGACGCGGGTACGATCTCGGTCACGATCGGCCTGCGCAGAGACTGCTGGCGCTCATCGCGCGAGGCAATCGCCTGCCTTTCCTGATCGGGATCGTGGAAGAAGACCGCCGACCGGTACTGATGGCCGAAATCCCAGCCCTGCCGGTTCAGCGTGGTGGGATCGTGGAGCGACCAGAAGGCGCTCAGGAGCTCCTCATAGCTGACGACGGCCGGGTCAAACCAGACCTCTACCGCCTCGGCGTGGCCGGTCGTGCCGGAACAGACCTGCTCGTAGCTCGGGTCGATGCTCGATCCGCCGGTGTAACCGACGGTCGTCTTTAAGACTCCCTCGATCTCGCGGAACGAGGCCTCGACGCCCCAGAAACACCCGGCGGCAAAGGTCGCGCGCTGTGCGCTCGCGACCTCCGCGCCATCTGTCCGCGACTCCGACGCGGGGCTCTCGGAGCGCATGTGTGTCAGGTTCAGCAATCCTCTAGTCCTTTCCGTTTCTGTTCACGCCTAGATAGACCTGGCGCGGGGCAAAAACGGTTCAGGGCCTCAGGATGCGTGTGGGTGGGCGTAGTTGCTCGCGCCGTACCAGTCGACGACGACGACGGACTCATCTCCGATCACCCACGCATCGTGTCCGCTGGGCAGCGAGGTCACGTCGCCCGGGCCGGCGACCAGCTCCGTTCCGTCGTCCATGCGGATCGCCAGCTGACCACTGACGTGGTACTGAAAGTGAGGCGCCTCGCAGCTGTCCGTCCCGGCGATTGGCTTGACGTCGTTGGACCAGCGCCATCCGGGCTCGAACGTCATCCTCCCGACCTGGGCGTTGCCGATCTCGAGGATCTCGGCCTTCCCGTTCGGAAACTCGCGCGTCTCGTCGGGACGCTCGAAGCTCGCGTGTTCGGTCGCGTGTCTCATGGTCGCCTCTACGCCTCGTCCCACACCTGGACGACGGTCTGGTCCGCGATCGTGCCGCCGGCCAGCCTGATCACGGTCGCGCAGAGCACGTGGGTGCCGCCGGGGTAGCGGCAGGCCTGTGTGTACGCGGCCCCGGTGTCGTCCCTGACCTTGTGCTGCACGGCGTGGGTCATGTCGCGGCCGTACATGTCCCGCAACCAGGCCGCGATCTCCTCGTGTGTGCCCAGTACGCGGGGCGAGCCGGGCTGGGAGATCCTGTCGGCGATCGTCACCGTGGCCTCGGGTCCGTACATCGACAGCTGGGTCGATGCATCGCGCTCCTCGGCGGCGCGGGCGAACCGGTCGAGGTCGAACGTGGTGGTGGTGCTCATGGCGGCCTCCTTTGGGTTGTTGTCCTTCGCCATGTGGCAATCAGGCTCCCGGCCGGGCGTCTTGGCAACGTCAATTGACCGTCAAACCCGGGGGAGTACGCTTTGACGCCGTGCTGCGCGCACGCCTGCTTGGGGCGCTCGAAGTGGAGCTCGACGGGACCGCAATTGACTCGGCGGCGTCGCATCGGCCCTGGGCACTCTTCGGCTATCTGGCGCTGGCCCCGCGGCCGGTGGCGCGATCGGAGCTGGCCAACACGTTCTGGCCCGACGTGCTCGATCAAAGTGCGCGCGCGAGCCTGCGCAGTGCGCTGTGGTCGCTGCGCAGGCAGCTGGGCGATTCGCTGGTCGTCGACGGGGACCGCGTCGGACTGCGAGATGAGGGTTCGCTGTGGGTCGATGCCCGCGAGTTCGAGCGGCTGGCCGGAAGTGATCCTCGAGCCGCGCTGGAGCTGTGTCGTGGTGAGCTACTCGAGGGCCTCGAGGGCGACTGGGCGCACCTGGCTCGCGAACGCCATCGCGAGCGAGTTCTCGCGCTGTTGGAGCAAATGGCGCACGATGCCGAGCAGCGAGATGACCACCAGGACGCGCTGGCCCTGACGCGGCGTCAGATCGACCGCGATCCGTTCGACGAGCAGGCCCACCAGCGACTGATCGTGCGTCTGGAGGCGGCGGGCGATCGCGCTGCGGCCATACGAACCTACCGCACTCTGGCCGAGCGCCTGCGCCGCGAGCTGGGCGTGGCACCATCGAGCAGCACCCGCGAAGTGGTCGAACGTCTGACCGCCGGCGCGGCACCCTCCACCGGCGTTGTCCAAGCCGCTGCTCCGGCCGGTCTGCTGCCGCTCCTCGGCCGGGATCGCGAGCTGCACGATCTGGAGCGCGTCTGGCATTCCGCCCAGACGGCCGCGGGCAGGGCCGCCCTGATCAGGGGCGAGGCGGGGATCGGAAAGACGCGACTGGCCGCCGAGCTGCGGGCTCGCGCGAGCGCGTCCGGCGCGCTGAGCGCGTCGTGCGCGGCGCTTGACCTGGGCGGTGCCGCGCCGCTCAGCCTGTGGGCCGAGCTGATCTGCGAGCTGCTGCCCCGTCTCCCCGCGCCCGCAGCCGACGCCGCCTGGCCGGAGGACCTGGCCGTGCTCGTCTCGCAGCTGCCCGCACACTTCGCGCGGGTCGGCGCGCCGAGCGCGACGATCGCTCCCGATCTCCAGCGCACGCGCCTGTTCGAAGCCGTCATCGCGCTGCTCGGCTGGGCGTCCGAATACGCGCCGCTCCTGCTCCTGTTCGAGGACGTCCACAGCGCCGACAGCCCCAGCCTCGAGCTCGTCGCCTACGCGGCCCGCCGTATCGCCACTCTGCGCGTGCTGATGCTGATCACGCGCCGAGATCGGCCGCAGAGCGCCGGTGCCGACCGACTCGAGCATGCGCTCCGAGCGCGAGGTGTGCTGGATTGCGAGGTGGACCTCGGTCCGCTGCCCGCGGACCGCGGAACCGCCCTGGCGCGCACGGTGGCCCCGCTGAGCGAGCGCGATGCCCGGCTGGTGGTCGAACGCGCCGAGGGCAATCCGCTGCTCGTCGTCGAGACGGCGCGAACATTCGCGCGCGGTAGCGACGAGATCGCCCCCGGCCTGCGGGGATCCGTGCGGTCCACGCTCAGCTCGCTGGACGGGGACGCGCGCCGACTGGTCGAGATCGTCGCCGTCGCGGCACGTCCTCTGGATCCCGTGCTGACGCGAGCGCTCGGCCTCGACGAGCCCGACGAGGCTTCGGCCGAGGCGCTCGAGACGGGTCTGCTCGAGAGCGTCGACGCGGCGATCGGCTTCCGGCACGCGCTGCTGCGCGAGGCGGTCTACGCGGAGATCGCTCCACCGCGCCGTCGCGGTTTGCACCAGGCCTGGGCCATGGCCCTGCTGACCGCCGAGGAGGCGGGCGCCATCCGCCGACCCGCCGAGGCCGCGCGTCATCTGCGGCTGGCCGGCGATGACGTCCACGCCCTGCCGCAACTGCTGCGCGCTGCTGCGGAGGCCCGCGGCTTGGCCGCGCTCGATCAGGCGGTCTCCTTCGTGCAGGAAGCGCTGACAATTGCTCCGGATCGACCGCAGCTGTGGCTCGAACTCGGCGAGCTCGAGGCATGGCGCGGACGCCGCGAACCCGCGGAGGCGGCGTTCGACCGCGCCACCGCGCTGCTCGAAGGCGCCGAGCCGCTCGAGCGCGCGCGAGCATTGTTGTGCCGTGCGCGCGCCTATCACGGGCCGATCTGCGTTCCCCGTGCCGTTCTCGATAGCGCGCGAACGGCGCTCGAGCTCATTGACCTGGCCGGGCGGCCGGCGGAGGAGGAGCGAAGCGAGGCGCTGGCCGCATGGGCGTGGGCGGAGGCGGTGGCAGGCAGCGTCGAGGAGGCAGAGCGATTGCTGGCCGAGCTCAGCCGGCTGGCCCGCGACCGAGACGGTCTGCGCACGTACGACGCCGGACACGCGCGGGCGCTGGCGCTGATGCGGCGCGGCCGGTTCGTGGAGTCATATGCTCCGTCGATCGCCGCGGGGGAAGCGATCGCCCAGGCGGGACGTCCCGATCTCGCCTACGGCTGCTGGGCAAACGCAGCCAGTGCCGCGACGGCGGCGGGCGAGCACGAGCGGGCACTCGAGTTCATCGACCGCGGCGTCGCCGCGATCGCAGGCCAGGGACTGCGGAGCCTCGAGATCCACCTGCTCGCCGCGAGGTCATTCGTGCTGAGAGGACGCGGACGCCTGGCCGAGGCGCGGCGAGCGGCCGAGACCGAGCGGACGCTGGCCGACGAGGTGGGAGCGCCCGAGCTGGTGGCCATGGCCAGGCATGATCTCGGGCTGGGCGCTCTGGAGGCGGGTGACTACGACACGGCGGTCGCGATGCTCCGCGAGTCTCTGGTCCCGGGCGCGCCGATCAGCCGGCCAATGACACGGCTGGCGCTGGCTGAGGCGCTGGCGCGCACCGGTCAGCCCGATGTTGCGGCCGAGGAGCTACGCGAGACCGTGCTCGAGCCGGTCAGGCCGAGCGACTTCCCCGAGGCGCTCGTCCCCAGACTCGCGCGGGTCCAGGGGCTCATCGCCTTGGCTCGCGATGACCCGGGCGAAGCCCGACGGCGTCTCGAGGAGTCGATCGCCGGCTGGCAGCGCCTGCTCGCGCGGACGATCAGGGCCGACAGCATCACCAGCGTACTGGCCGATCTCGGTCGGCCGGTGGTCGGGCTCGTCGAGCCCGAGCGCGAGCTCGAGCGAGCGCAGGCCGATCTCGAACTGATGACACGAGGGGGATTCAATGCCAGCATTTCATGACACGGCGACCTCATCCGCGGCGCCCGAGGAGGTCTGGAAGCTGCTCTACGACCCGTCCAGGTTTCCCGACTGGTGGGCCGGGGTCGGCACCGTCAATGTCACCGGTGAGACCGAGTACACGATGTATCCCGACGGCTACCCCGACTTCCCGATGGCTCAGCTACTCGACACCGAGCGAACCGGCCACCGGGTCACCGTGTCGTGCCTGGTCTCCGACCTGCGCTTCGAATGGCGGCTCGAGCCGGCGGCCGAGGGCACGCGTATCACCGTCGACGTGGAAATCCCGGAGTCGGAGGCCCACCGCCTCGAGAGCCAGCGAGAGGTCATCAGCACTTCGATGCGTCAGCTCGCCGCACTCGCTGCTCGGGGGTGATCGTTCCCGCGCGCGAACTGCGACACGCGCGTTCGGGACGTGATTGAGTGCCGGCCATGAGCGGGAGACGCTTGGCGGGCGCAAGCTGCGTGCGCACGTATGTGGTGGCGATGATCGGCGTGATGGCGATGGCACTCGCGCCGGGCGCGGCGATGGCGTTCAGCGCGCACGCCAGCGCTGAGCAGGTGTATGTGACCGGGCTCGGCGCCCACGCGCAGATGTCGCTCCTGAATGGCGCGGGGAGAAAGGTCGCCACCAAACGCGCCGACTCGCTCGGGGGCCTCCTGTTCCGCGACGTCGCGCCGGGAAGCGGATACCGCGTGCGCCCGGCCGGTGGCGGGGCGGGTCCGGATCGCTGACCGTGTTCGCGGACCGCCCCGCGCCACTGAGCACCAGCATCTACAACCAGAAGATCCCTTCGAGCGGCTACGGCTATCTGACCACCCGGGACGGCACCAAGCTGGCCATCTACGTCCACCCGCCGCAGGACGCGACAAAGGCCGTGCCGCTGCCGACCAGCGTGCACCTGCCCACGCTTCCGGCCGGCGGGCCATGGCCCACGCTGATCGAATACTCGGGCTACGGCTACGCCGATCCGGCGGGGCCCCAGAACGGGATCGCGATCCTGGCCAACCTGATGGGATTCGCGGTGGTCGACGTCAACATGCGCGGCACCGGCTGTTCGGGCGGCGCGTACGACTTCTTCGAAGCACTCCAGAACCTCGACGGCTACGACGTGATCGAGACGATCGCCCGACAGCCGTGGGTCCTGCACCACAAGGTCGGCATGATGGGAATCTCCTACGGCGGGATCAGCCAGCTGTTCACCGCCCAGACCGATCCGCCGAGCCTGGCCGCGATCGCGCCGCTGTCGGTGATCGACAACACGCAGACGACGCTCTACCCGGGCGGCATCCTGAACACCGGGTTTGCCGTCGCCTGGGCGAAGGAACGTATCCGCGACGCCGAGCCGGCCTCAGCAACCGGCGGGCAGAGTTGGGCCTATCAGCGCATCCAGCAGGGTGATCAGACGTGCAAGTCCAACCAGGCTCTCCACGGCGAGGCGGTCAACCTGCTGGCCAAGATCCACGCCAACGATCACTACGTGTCCAAGATCGCCGATCCGCTGTCGCCGATCACCTTCGTCAACAAGATCAAGGTGCCGGTGTACATGGCGTGCCAGTGGACCGACGAGCAGACCGGCGGCCATTGCGCGGACCTGGCCGAGCACTTCACCGGCACCCAACACAAATGGTTCACGTTCACCAACGGCACACACGTCGACTCGCTCGATCCGTCCACGTTCGACCGCTGGTATGACTTCCTCGAGCTCTACGTGGCCCACCGGGCGCCACTTCTCGGCTCGGTGCTGATCCACGCCGCGGCGCCAGCGATCTACGAGCAGGCGATGGGGATCACCGGGGTTACGCTGCCTCTCGATCCGATCCAGGAGCAGCCGACGTACGCCGACGCACTGGCCGCGTTCCAGCGGCTCGAGCCGATCCGCGTGCTGTTCGACAACGGGGCCGGTGGGCTGCAGCCCGGCTTTCCGGACCCGGGGTTCGAGCACTCTTTCGCGAGGTTCCCGATCCCGAACACCACCGCGCGGTCCTGGTATCTATCGGCCAACGGGGCGTTGGCCAGCCGGCCGCCGGCGCGCAAGCGGATCAGCTGGTTTGAGTGGAACGCGCACGCGCTGCCACTGACCGACTTCAGCGGGAATACGGCGGCGGGTTCCGGAGGCCTGTGGACGGCTACGCCCGTCTACCACTGGCGCCCGAGCCCGCCGGGTACCGCCGTGTCCTACCTGACTGCCCCGCTGCGCGCCAACACCGTCGTTATCGGCGCCGGCGCGGTGCACGCCTGGGTCCGCGCGTCGACGCCGAACGTCGATCTCCAGGCGACGGTCACGGAGGTTCGCCCCGACGGCAAGGAGACATTTGTCCAGAACGGTTGGGTGCGGGCCAGCGAACGCAAGCTGGACCGGCGCAAGAGCACTCTGCTCGAGCCCGTCCTCAGCCTGCGGAAGGCCGACGTCTCACCGCTGCCGCGCAACCGGTTCGTCGAGGTCACCATCCCGCTCTATTACGAGGGCCATGCGTATCGTGCGGGCTCGCGCATCGGCGTGACGATCGCGGCTCCGGCGGCGATCAGCCGATCTGGGCATTCGCCAACGCCAGCCCGACGGGGCGCGCGAAGGTGTGGATCGCGGCCTCGAGACGGATGGCCTCCAGGCTGATCCTCCCGGTGGTCCCGGGCGTGAGCGTTCCGACCGGACTACCGCCGTGTCCCGGGCTGCGGGGCGAGCCGTGCCGGACCTACCGGCCGCTCGTCAATCGCACCGCTACTCACTGAAGCCGAACGCCTACGGAGGACAGAAATCCGGTCACGTCGCCGCTCGCGTCGCCCGTGGTCTGTTTCGCGCAGCGATAGGCACTGAGATTGGTCGGCGCTCCATTCTTGGGCACGATCGCGATCTCGATCGTGAAACCACCCGCACAGCCATTGCTCGTCGAGGTCGACGATGCCTGCGTGATGTGGTGGGCGTTGAGCGCTGCCGTGACACGCGTGAGCTGACCCTGCGTGGTGAACGATGCCGTCTTGGGCTTTCCGTATGGCGGCGGCAGGCCGGGCTGAGCCACGGTGATGCGAACGGTCTGCAGGTCCTTCCACTGCGACGACGAGCCGCCACCGCAGGCCCCAAGGACAAGGCAGACGCATATCGCCCCGAGCGCCGTTCGCACACGCGAATTATGCGCCGGGGCGCGGCGGCGGCGATCCTTGCGCCCAGTTTGGACCCGCCAGCCGGAGGGTTTCGCCGATCGACAGGTCCGCGTTCTGGTCTCGCGTGCGAAGAATCCGAGGGTGATCAATTCCGTCTGTCACTTCTTCGGCCGCCGGCGGTTCGACATCGATCGCGCCGGAGCGTCAGCTCCAGAAGACCGTCGTCAGTCCGCAGGCCCCGTAAGGCCCCACGCGAGGCGGGTAAGGCCAACCGGCCGTGAATCGGCAGCGTTTTGCCGATGTGCGCCGCGTGCTCTCAGTCCATGCTCGACTCACGTGGACTTGAAGAGAGGAGCAGACAATGGGTCATACAAGCTCATCAACCATGGGAGCACCAGCCGGTGATCGAGTCGCCGTGGCGCCCCGAGCACGGCTACGCGACCGCGCACTTGTGCGGCTCGAGTCGCACAGGCTTGACGAGACGCTCGCTGCCGGCACGCCCCCAGAGGGCAGCCCAGCGCTCGCGCTGCGCGCTCGCCAGCTGACGGCGCTGTCGCACCGCCGCTCGATGGCCGAGGCGATAGACGCGATCATCCGCGAGGCCCGCGGCCCGCTGACCGCGCGCCTGCGAATCCACCCAGTCCGCCCCCGCGTCGTCGCGGCCGCTGACGAGCTTGGTCGTCTCGCCGAGCAGCTCGCGCTGCCGGGCCCGGTGGCTGCCCGAGGTGTGGCGCAGGCCGAACTGCTGCTCACCGACGGGACGGGCGCTCTGTACAACCCGGCCCGCCGCATGAGCGTCGGCGCGCTGGCGGCGAACGCGACGGCGAACCTCGCCCTCACGCTCCGTCAATGACGCGGCTCACACCACGACGCGGTACGCCGTCTGCGGTTCAGCGATGCCCTTGAGCTCGAGCTCGACGCGAGCCCCCGGCGCCTGGGGCAAGCCTGCGGCGACTCGGCTCGAAAGCACGATCTCGCCGCCTGCGGCCCGCCCCTGAAGGCGGGACGCGGTGTTGACGACATCGCCGACGGCGGTGAAGTCAAACAGCGCACGCTGGCCGATGTTGCCGACGAACGCCTCGCCGACATCGAGCCCGATGCCCACCTCGACAAACGGTTCATCGTCGGAGCCGTAACCGACGGCGCGGAGCAGTTCACGCGCGTGCTCGAGCATCACCGAGGGTACGTCGGCGGCGGCGAATGTCTTCTTCTTGAGGTCGGGCAGGTACAGCGCCATCACCTCGTCGCCGATCACCTTGTCGATCACCGCGTCCGGAAAGAGGACGTCCTCGGCGCAGCGGTAGAAGCGGCGAAGCACGGTCGAGGCCTCCACGGGGTCAGCTCCGTCGAACCTCGCCGTGAAGCCGCGCAGATCGGCGAACAGCACGCCTGTGTGCATCCTCATGCCGCCCGGAGGAGAGAACTCGACGCACGTTGCGCACACGGTCGGGTTCTTGCGCGAGGGCCGGTAACCAAGCGGGCCGACAATCAACCGCCCCGGTCCGGCGAACGGGGCGGCACACACCGCGCAGCGCGGACCGTGCGGTAGGGCGCGGAAAAGGCGCGCGGTGGCACCGCCGAGACCCGTCTCGTGGAGCTTCCATGCCACCTCCCAGTCCTCCGGACGCAGCGGCTCGCCGTCCCGCCTGCCCGCCTTGCGGCGCAGCTGGCGGACCGCCATGCGCTGCCACAGCGTCGGCTTGGAGCGATCGAAGTCCTCAGACGACTCCATACGGCGCGGAATCCTATGCGGAATCCGCGGGTCCGAGTCGATTTTCACCCGGCGGGCCGTTCACGCTCCCCGTAGCGCAGATAGACGACGCGAGATCCGAACGTCCGGGTTGCGATCAACTCCAGGTCGAGCCGCGGCCCCGGCGAGGGCCATCGAGCGAGACCCACATGGAGTAGATCACGGGTCCCATGTGAGTGTCCTCGCGGGCATGCGGCGGGACGGTAGCGGGGTGGCAATTTCAACTGGCGCTTCGTGACCTATCAGCCTGTACCGTGTTGCGGCGCTATGAGACAACTGTTTTTTAGAGTGGTCCCACTGGCCGCTGCGCTGGCACTGACGACACCGGCCGTCGCGTCGGCGGCGCAATCCCTGGCGGTCACCTCGGCCACGGGATTTCCCGCCGGTGGCGACCCGAGCTACACCACGACCTCGTCGCTCGATACATCGTCGGCAGGTACGCCTTCAAAGGTGAAGATCGTCTTCGCCGCCGGCGTCCTGGCCAGCGCCACTGCCAATCCCTCATGTGTCACCGGAGCTCCCCAGCACACCTCCGCCTGCCAGATCGGCGGCGGCTCGGCCACGATCCTTGGGGTGCCGGTCCCATTTAACGCCTACCTGGTCAAGCCACCCAGCAGCGCCGATCTCGTGGGCATCGACATCGTGACCGATCTTCCCGGCACCCCGGTCACCCATGCCGGCGCAGCGCTGGTTCAGACGCCGGCGGGTGTGCAGACCGCTCTGAGCCTGGATCTGTCGAGCCTCGGTGGCGAGGCCCAGTTCCTCACCAGCATGAGCGTCACCGTGCACGGCACGCTGAACGGCAAGCCGTTCACCCGCATGCCGACGAATTGCTCGTCCGGGCATTCGACACTGACCGTCGTCTACACAAAGCGGACCGAGACGACCAAGGCATCGCCGGACTTCGCTCCCAAGGGCTGCTCGTCGCTTCCCTATGCGCCCAAGATGAGCGGCTCGCTCGTCAAGGACGCGCACGACGACGGGGTCCTTGCCACCGCCGTGGTGACGCAGGCTGCCAACGAGGCGGCGAGCAGAGAGACGCGCCTTCAATTGCCGTTTCCGACGACCAGCGCAAACCCCGCCGCGCTCCACGTTCTGGGTAAGAACATTCCTGTCGGGTCAGCCACGTCAGCGTCGCCGCTGCTCGTTCACGCGCTGAAGGGCAAGGTGTATCTCACCGGCTCGTTCGCCGCTCCGACCTTAACGATCAGATTCCCGCCCCCGGCCACGCTGACGCTGACCGGAACGGTCACTTCGAAGGGGGTCACGTTCGCGCACGTACCGGATGTGCCGGTGACCAATCTGACCGTGTCACTGTTCGGTGGGCCGAAGGGGCTGCTGTCAGGAGATTGCGGTAAGCCGAGCGGCATTCTCATCGGCGGGTTCACCGGCCAAAACGGCAAGGCGGTCACCGTCCGACGCCGAATCACGATGAGCGGCTGCGCGCAGAAGCCGCACGTCTCGGGCGGCACGGTGTCAGGGCTGTCGAAGGGCGAGCCGACCATCGGTTTCACGCTGACGCGCGCGGCGAACTCGCCCAAGCTCAAGCGGTTCACGGTGGCGCTGCCGTCGGGGCTGAGGTTCGTCGCTGGGGGGATCGCCAAGGGTGTCTCGGTGACCGGCACTCACCACGCCAAACTCGGCCGCCGCCGACTGACCGTGACGCTCACGAAAGCCGCGGCCAGCGTGTCGGTGCGGATCGGACCCTCGGCAATGCACGAGTCCAAGCGATTGCGACGCCACCCGCTGGGGTCGCTGAAGCTCGGCTTCACGACCACGGACGCGAACGGCAACGACTTCACGTTCAAGGCGCCCATCTAGTGTCGCGAGCGGCGGCATCGCGACGGCGGGCACGCCCCTTAGGCTTGAGGGCGTGTTTGACCGTCTCGATTTTCTCTACCTGCCCAGCCGCGACGTAGCCGCCGACATCGACCATTTCACAGCCGGCCTGGGTGGTGAGCTGGTGTTCGCGATCGAGGCGTTCGGGACACGTGTGGCGATGGTGCGGCTCGACGCGGGGCCGCCCGATCTCCTGCTCGCCCAGCACCTCCACGGCGACCAGCCCGTGCTCGTGTACCGCGTCGGCGACCTTGAGCGGGCGGCCGCCGAACTCGATGAGCGGGGGGTGCGGGTGGTGGAGCGCTTTGAGATTCCCCATGGACCCGGGCTCGAGCTCGTCAACCATGGCCCGCAGCGGATCGCCCTGTACCAGCTGACTCGCCCGGGGGCATCCGAGCGGCTGGCCGGGCGCCGCGACTTCTAGTTCACGTGCCGGTCACGCACACGGCCACGTTGCGGCCACCGACGACTCGCCCATGCCAGGGAGTGCCGGCGCGATCTCGCGGGAGGTGCAAGGTCAACGCCCGGCCACTGGCCAGACGGGGCAGGTGAAACGCCGGCGGGACGTTGCCGTAGGACAGGAACCGGTAGTTCGAGCCGAACCTGCGCAGCTGCAGTTGCGCCCCAGTCCCGGGCGCGACCTGGATATGCAGGTCCCCTGGACCCACCGTGAAGCCACCCAGGGCCGACCCATCCGCGGCCGTGCGGCAGCCGGGGCCATGCCGGTCGAAGCCGGGCCCGTCGACGAGCTTCAACTGTTCGGCTCCGGCGAGGATGTAGTCGGTCGCCTCGCGGATGTTCTTGGGTCGGCGCTCGATTCCGCTCGGACGATCGGCCGCAGACCCGAAGGCGTCGACGGCCGACAGGTACGGGCCGGCCTCGATCGGCAGGTTGTGATTGCCGATCGTGGGAATCGTGAACCCGTTCTCGGGGCTGAAGGTGGGCGACACCAGATCGCGCGCGATCTCCACCGCCCCTGTCTCCGCGTACACGTAGGAGCTGTTCTCGGTCCAGGACTTCGAGCGCTGGTTGAGCATCGAGATATTGGACGCGCAGATCGCCGCCACGACCACAGCCAGCACGACAGCTCCGGCGGGTAGCGGCTCTGCTGGGCCGAGCGCGCGGGCATCGTGTACTCGAGACACTCCGCCACCCATAGGGCGAGGGCGGCACCACTCGATGCCCAGAACAGCGGCGGAAAGCCGCCGCCCCGCGCAAGGTGCCAGGCCGCGAGGACGATCACGAGGAGCGCCATGTAGCGCCCGATGGCCGTCGAGACGAGAAACGGCGAAACGTGCGCCGGCGTCTGGGCCAGGCCGGTGACCGAGGAAACGGCGGCGAAGAGCGCCTGGGCAACGTACTTGGGGATGTGGACGATGTTGTGCGTCTGGATCGTCGAGACGCCGTAGAACGCGTACCAGATCAGGTACAGGACGACCGGCGCGCCGATCACCCATAGCCGTCGCCACTTCCGCGGCGCCTGCAGCACCACGAGCAGGAGGCCCAACACGACCATCGCCAGCCCGATGCTCGAGCACAGCAGCGACACGCAGAGCAGCACCGCCGCGCCCCGATCGCCGCGCCGGTCGCGCCGTTCGAGGCAAAGCACCATCCCCAGTCCGGACGCCACCGAACCGAGATAGCCGACCTGGAAGGCCCACAGCAGGTCCTGCCACGCCGGCCCGAGGACGGCGAGGATGGCCGTCGGAGCCAGCGCCACCCACGGCCCCACGTACCGGCGGGCGATCAGGTACACGAGCAGACAGACGATGCCGTGGGTGACCAGCAGCAGGGCCATGAACGGGACGTAGCTGGTGGCGCCGAACACGGCGAGCAGCAGCTTGTAGGCGGCGATCGGCAGCGCCGACAGGTGCTCGTTGTGTGGACGCAGGAAGACGCCGGCGCTGAACCCGCGACGGTCGGTCATGAACCCCCAGTCGTCGCCGCTGAACGTCAATCCGCGCGCGGCATGCGCGATGACCAGGCAGCCGAGCACGATCACGGCCACGGCGGCGGCGGTAGCGGCTCGGGCGCCGCTCGACGCGGAGTCGGTGGCGGACGAGGAGTCGGTAACGGGCGCCGACCGCTGGTCGATGGCGGCGGCGGACCCGGAATCGATGGCGGACGCGAACCGCGGTCCCCAGCGAGGCATCGGCGCGGGCTCTAGTTGCGGGCGCTGACTAGGATTTCGCCGGTGGATTCCCGAGCAGCGCTTGGCGGTGCCGTCGTCACCGGGGCCGGGCGTGGGCTCGGCTTCGAGCTCGCCAGGACACTTGCCGATCGGGGTTACACGGTGCATATCACCGACGTCGACGGCAGCGCGGCCCAGGAGGCGGCCCGCCGGCTCGGAGAGCCTGTGTTGTCCTCGCGCCTCGACGTGGCTGACCCGGTGGCCTGCGAGGGGGTGGCAAGGAGCACGATCGAGCGGGCCGGTTCGCTGCGGGTTTGGGTCAACTGCGCCGGCATCCTGCCAACGGGCCATGGCTGGGACAACGACGAGCACCAGCGCCGTCTCGCCTTTGACGTCAACGCCCATGGCACGATCAACGGAACACTCGCCGCCCTCGATGTGATGCGTGACGCCGGTTCCGGCCACATCATCAACATCGTCTCGCTGGCCGGCCTGGTCGCGGCGCCCGGGGAGACGCTGTACGCCGCGACCAAGCACGCCGCGCTGGCCTTCTCGGTTGGCGTCTACCTCGACCTGCGCCGCGACGGAGTGCGCGACATCCACGTGAGCGCCGTGTGCCCCGACGGGATCTGGACCCCGATGCTCTACGACAAGGTGCACGATCCCGAGGCAGCGCTGTCCTGGTCGGGGGTGATGCTGGCGCCCGTCGATGTCGCGCGGCGCGCCGTCGCGCTGCTCGACCGCCCGCGGCCCGTGCTGAGCATCCCCCGGTGGCGCGGGGGATTCGTGCGGGTGTTCGCGATGTTCCCGGGCGTGGGCGCACGGCTGCTCCCGCTGGTCTTCGCCGACGCGCGGCGCAAGCAGCGGGCGTGGGCGCGCAGGCACTAGGTGGCGCTCGCTGGGTGGGGCGGGGGCGCTCGCGGTCGGTTCGGAACCGCCATAACGTCAAGTGGCCCGTCGGGGGTGCTGGCGCTCGTTGACGTTAAGTCGGTCAGAGCGCCTTAACGTCAACGAGCGCCGGCGAACGCGGCCGCTTTTCTACGTTATGGCGGTTGGGAGGGACGAAAACGTTGCACGGCGGTTCCACGCGCCGGTGGTGTGCGCCGTTTCCGCGATATGGCAGCGGTTTCGTTACCCAGCGCCGCCGGCTAGACCCGCTCTGCAACGAAATCGTCCCTCTGACGGACCGCGCCAGCAGATCACCCCGCCCCCTTCCCAGCAACCCCTTCCGGCCGTTTCCGCGCCGGACCAGGCCCGGACTGAACACGAAGCCGACGTGCGAGACTCGGAACCATGACCCGCCGCGCCTGGCTGGCATTCGCCGCCGCGTCCGTTCTCTGGGGAATTCCGTACCTGTTCATCAAGCTCGCGCTCGAGGGCGGGTTCACGCCGCCGTCGCTGGCCTGGGCCCGGATTACCATGGCGGCGGTCGTCCTGCTCATGCTGGCGTGGCGGAGTGGCACGCTCGGATCGCTGCGCGGACGGTGGCGGTGGCTGATCGTGTACGCGATCGTCGAGATATCCATCCCGTTCCCGATGATCGCCACCGGCGAGGAGCACGTGGCATCCTCGACGACCGCGATCGTGATCGCCTCTGTGCCGCTGATCGGCGCTGTCCTGGCGCTGCGCTTCGACCACTCCGAGCGCCCGACGCGGAGCCGGGCGGTGGGGCTCGCCGTCGGCTTCGCCGGTGTCGTCGCGCTGGTCGGAATCGACGTCGCCGGCCGCACCGACGAGCTGCTGGGAACGGCGGCCATCCTTCTCGCCGCGGTGGGCTACGCGATCGGCCCGATGGTGATCAAGCACCGGATGGCGGGGCTCGACCCCCGCGCGACGATGGGCGCGTGTCTGGCCATCGCCGCGGTCGTGCTGGCGCCGTTCGCGGCGGTCGACGTACCGCGGTCGGTGCCGACGGCCAAGGCGATCGGAGCCGTCGTCGTGCTCGGTCTGGCCTGCACCGCGGCGGCGTTCGTGGTCTTCAGCATCCTTATCCACGAGGCGGGGACGAGCCGGGCCACAGTGATCACGTATGTAAACCCGGTGGTCGCGCTGGCGCTCGGCGTGACGCTCCTGAGCGAGCGACCGGGAGCCGGGTCGGTGGTGGGGCTGGTGCTGATCCTCGCGGGCTCGTGGCTGGCCACCGGCGGGAGCCCGCTCGTCAAGCGCGTGTCGCATCGACGAAAGCCGCCGGCCCGGGCAAATTCCCTTGCGCAGCAGCCAGATTGACCGGACAAAGCGGTAGGATCGGAGTCCGCCGCGGCGACGCGGCTGCTTTACCAACAGCAGTTTGCGTTCGAGACCTGGGTTAGGCGCGAGGGGGCGCGGCAAACACCGGGCGGGACCGGTTCGACCTCGAGAGGCTAAATGACATCACTATCGCCCGCTCCCGCCACGGATACCGCGCAGCCCGAGCCCATACCCGCCGTTGACGGCGCCCGGTCGGAGCTCGCCTCCGCCTCGCCGAAGATCGCGCCAGCCTCCGACCCCGCGCCGGACACGGTCCGCCCGGTGTCGATGCCGCTCGTCGATCGGCTGGCCAGCGCCGTGGTGACGGCGGCGCCGCCGATCATGCTGGCGGTGGGAATGTGGTTCGGATGGAGCGGCCATCTGCTCGTGTGGCAGGACATCCTCATCCTCGCCATCTGTTACGTGGCGATTGGAACCGGGGTTACGGTCGGCTTTCACCGCCTGCTCACCCACCGCAGCTTCAAGTGCCATCGCTGGCTTCGCTTCGGGTTCGCCGCGCTCGGCTCGGCGGCGGCCGAGGGCCCGGTGATCGACTGGGTGGCGACGCACCGCAAGCATCATCAGTTCTCCGACATCGACGGGGATCCTCACAGCCCCCATGTGGGTCATGGATCCGGCTGGCGCGGAGCGCTGAGCGGACTCGCTCATGCGCACATCGGCTGGGTGTTCAGCGATATGGAGGTGGCGGACGAGTCCCGGTACGCCAAGGACCTTCTCGCCGACCCACTGATTCGCTTCGTCGATCGGACGTTCGTGCTCTGGGTGCTCGTCGGTCTGGCCGCCGCGTTCGGGCTCGGGGTGGCCTTGACCGGCACGGTCAGCGGCGGGCTGGCGGCGCTGCTGTGGGGCGGCGCGGCGCGGATCTTCCTCGTGCATCACGCCACATTCAGCATCAACTCGCTGTGCCACTTCTTCGGCAAGCGCGACTGGGAAACCAAGGATGAGTCGCGCAACCTCGCCTGGTTGGCCATCCCGACCTGGGGCGAGGCCTGGCACAACAACCACCACGCATTTCCGACCTCCTACCGACACGGTCTGCGTCGCTGGCAGATCGATCCGTCGGCAGGAATAATCCGGGTGCTGGAGATGATGGGCCTGGCCTGGGATGTCGTCCGCGTAGACCCGGCGCGCTTGGCGCGCACCGCGCCGGCACGCGCGTAGTGCTGGGTCGCACCGAGGCGCTCCGGCGGCAGCTTCGCCAGGCCTTCCCGCAGCGGCCGTTCGCGCTCGCGTTCTGGGACGGCACCAGCGTGGAGGCGACCGAGCGTGGCGCGCCTACCTTCACCTTTCGCTCGCCGCAGGCGATCGCGCACGTGCTCCGTGCACCCGGCGAGCTCGGGCTGGGGCGCGCCTACACGGCCGGACTGATCGAGGTCGACGACCTCGAGGGCGCGCTTCGGATCGTCGACACGTTCGAGCCGCCACGGCTGTCGCTCCGCCAGCAGGCCTCGCTTGGCGTGTCCCTGGTCCGAGCGTGCGGGATCGTTGCCCCGCCGCGCCCTCCGTCGATCGAGCTGCGCCTGCGGGGAGAGCGGCACACGCTGGCCCGCGACCGACGCGCCGTGCGCCACCACTACGACGCCGGCAACGAGTTCTTCGCGCTGTTCCTCGATGACTCGATGACCTACAGCTGCGCCCTGTTCTCGCGTGGCGCCGAGACGCTCGAGGAGGCGCAGGAAGCCAAGCTCGATCTCGTCTGTCGCAAGCTGGGTCTGACCGCCGGCGACCGCGTGCTCGACGTCGGTTGCGGCTGGGGCAGCTTTGCCATCCACGCCGCCCAGCGCTACGGCGTCGAGGTCCTGGGGGTCACTCTGTCCGGGCCTCAGGTCGAGCTCGCCCGCCGGCGGGCGGCCGAAGCTGGTCTGCAGGACAGGGTTGAGTTCCGGGTCGCCGACTACCGCGAGCTGAGCGAGCGCCCGTTCGACGCCATCGCCAGCATCGGCATGGTCGAGCACGTGGGCGAGGAGCGCATCGATCTCTATGCCCGGCGGCTGGCCAACCTGCTCAGCCCCGGGGGGCGACTGCTCAACCACGGGATCGCCAAGCTCACGGATTTCGACACCGCCGACGAGGGCGCGTTCTCCGAGCGGTTCGTGTTCCCCGACGGCGTGCCGCTGCCGCTGTCGCGAATCCAGCTGGCGCTCGAACGCACCGAGCTGGTGACGCGTCACGTCGAGGGCCTGCCAGACGACTACGCGGAGACGCTGCGCCACTGGATCGAGCGCTTCGACGCCCGCTATGGGGATGCGATCCGGATCGCCGGGATCGAGCGGGCGCGGGTCTGGCGCCTGTACCTGCGCGCGGCACGCCTCGGCTTCGTCAGCGGATGGGCGTCGGTCTACCAGGTGCTGGCCAGCAAGCCGTCGGCCGAGCAGCCCGCGGTCGGCCAGAGCCTCGCCACCACCTTCTGAGGCAACGTCTGTTCCACCATGGGCCTGGGTAGGAGTAAGGTCATTTCGCCCTGCCAAACAGGAGGAGAGAATGAGCCGCACCGTCACTGTTCGCCTCAACGTCAACGGCGTGGAGCGCGCCCTCGAGGTGGAGCCTCGTCTGCTGCTCGTGCACGCGCTCCGGGAGGGCCTCGGTCTGACCGGCACGCACATCGGATGTGACACGTCGAACTGCGGCGCATGCACTGTCCACCTCGACGGTCGCGCCGTCAAGTCGTGCTGCGTTCTGGCCGTTCAGGCCGACGGCGCCGAGGTGACGACGATCGAGGGGCTGGGTAACAATGGACAGCTGCATCCGGTCCAGGAGGCGTTCTGGAACGACCACGGCCTGCAGTGCGGCTTCTGCACGCCGGGCATGATCATGGCGTCCTCGGCTCTGCTGGCGGAGAACCCGAATCCCACCGAGGTCGAGGTCCGGCAAGCGCTCGAGGGCAACCTGTGCCGCTGCACCGGCTATCACAACATCGTCAAGGCGGTCCTCGACGCGGCCAAGAGCAAGGGCCCGTCGGTCGAACAGTCGGAGGTGACGGCATGAGCGTCGAGGCACCGGCAGCCGGCAACGGCGCCAGTGGCGGGGAGAAGCACGTCGGCCGCGCGATGCGGCGCAAGGAAGATCCGCGGATGATCACCGGCCGCGGCCGCTACCTCGACGACATCACGGTGCCCGGAATGTTGTACGCGGCGATCGTCCGCTCGCCCGAGGCGCACGCCAAGATCACCTCGATCGACACGTCGGCGGCCGCGGAGCGTGACGATGTCGTCGCGGTGTACACCCACGACGACCTGGCCGGCGACTTCGCTGGGCCGATGGCGATGGTGTGGAGCCCCCCGGGCGTCGAAATCAAGACGCCCGAGTACTGGCCGCTCTCGGGCGGCGAGGTCAAGCACGTCGGCGAGGCGGTCGCCGTGGTGATCGGCACGGATCGCTATTCCGTCGTCGACGCCGCCGAAGAGGTGGTGGTCGAGTACGAGCCGCTCCCGGTCGTGGTCGACCCCGAGAAGGCGCTCGAGGATGGTTCGCCGCTGGTGTGGGAGCAGTTCGGCACCAACCACACGCATCAGTGGACGGTGTCGGGCGGGGACATCGATGCCGGATTGGCCGACGCGGACGTCGTGGTCGAGCAACGGCTGGTCAACCATCGCACCGCCGGGGCCCCGATCGAGACGCGCGGCGTGCTCGCCGACCCCCACGGCGAGAACATGACCATGTACAGCGCCACGCAGGTTCCGCATATCGCCCGTTTCGTGCTTTCGCTGCTCACCGGCATGCCCGAGGACCGGCTGAGGATCATTGCCCCCGACGTCGGCGGCGGGTTCGGCGCCAAGCTCCAGGTGTATCCCGAGGAGGTCCTGATCCTCGTGGTGGCCAAGCGTCTGGGTCGCCCCGTGAAGTGGATCGAGACCCGCTCGGAGAACCTGTCGACCACCCATCACGGACGCGACCAGATCAACTACATAACGCTGGGGTCCAAGCGGGATGGAACGATCACCGGCTGCCGGGCGCGGATCGTGGCCGATCTCGGGGCCTACCAGCTGCTGCTCACGCCGTTCATTCCCACGCTCGGGTTTCCGGTCATGGGCGGGTGTTACAAGATCCCGGCGATCGACATCACGATCGACGGGGTGTTCACGAACAAGTTCTGCACCGATGCGATCCGCGGCGCCGGCCGGCCCGAGGCCACGTATTGGATCGAGCTGACGATGGACAAGCTGGCGGCGGAGCTCGGCATGGATCCGCTCGAGCTGCGGCGCAAGAACTTCATCGGCAAGGACGAGTTTCCGTTCACGACGGCGCTCGGCATCACCTACGACTCGGGCGACTACGACGGCACACTGGACCGCCTGCTCGAGATGTTCGATCTGGACGCGTTCCGGCGCGAGCAGGCCGAGCTGCGCGAGCAGGGCGTGTACAGGGGCGTCGGCTTCTCGACCTGGGTCGAGGTATGCGGGCTGGCGCCATCGCGTGCCGTGGGTCCCCAGGGCGTTGGCCTTCAGGCCGCGTTCTGGGAGTCGGCGCTCGTGCGCGTCCACCCGACGGGGTCGGCGACGGTGTTCACCGGCACCTCGCCCCACGGTCAGGGTCACGACACCACGTTCGCCCAGATTGCGGCCGACCGACTCGGGGTCGACCCCCAGCGAATCGAGGTGATCCACGGCGATACCGACCAGGGGCCGTGGGGATGGGACACCTACGGTTCACGCTCGCTCGCCGTCGGCGGCGAGGCGGTGGCCCGCGCGGCCGAGAAGGTGCAGGACAAGGCCAAGCGGATCTGCGCGGCGCTGCTCGAGGCTGACCCAGGTGACATCGAGCTGGCCGGCGGCAAGTACCAGGTGCGCGGATCCCCGGACAAGTTCAAGACGATGGCCGAGATCGCCGGTGCGGCCCATGTCCCGCCTCAGGAACTACCCACGGACATCGAACTCGGGCTCGAGGAAACCTCGATCTACGATCCCGAGAACTTCGTCTTCCCGTTCGGCGCGCACGCGTGCGTGGTCGACGTCGACGCGGAGACGGGGAAGGTCAAGGTGGTCCGTTACGTCGCGGTTGACGATTGCGGACCGGCCATCAACCCGATGCTGATCGATGGGCAGATCCACGGTGGCATCGTGCACGCCATCGGGCAGGCACTGTACGAGCAGGTGACCTACGACGAGCACGGGCAGCTGATCACAGGCACGTTCGTCGACTACGCGATGCCGACGGCGGCGGAGCTGCCGAGCTTCGAGACCGACCGCACCGAGACCCCGTCGCCGGTCAACTCGCTGGGGGTCAAGGGCATCGGAGAGGCCGGCACGATCGCGGCCACGCCAGCGGTCACAGCGGCCGTCCTCGATGCGCTCTCGCCGCTCGGGGTCAAGTGGGTCGATATGCCCCTGACGCCCATGAAAGTATGGAAAGCGATCGAGGAAGCCAAAGGAGGTGCGTCAGCATGATTCCGGCCGAGTTCGACTACGCGGCGCCTGACACGGTTGACGAGGCGGTCCGCATGCTGGCCGAAGGTGGCGACGAGGCAAAGGCGCTGGCCGGGGGCCACTCGCTGATCCCGCTGATGAAGCTCCGGTTGGCCGCCCCGTCGCTGCTGGTCGACCTGCGCAGGATTCCGGGGCTACATGGAGTCCAGCGAGAGAACGGCAGCTGGCGGATCGGAGCGATGACCCCCCACGGAGTGCTCGAGCGCAAGCCCGAACTCGGCGTCATCGCGCGCGCGGCGGGAACGATCGCCGACCCCCAGGTCCGCAACCGAGGGACGATCGGCGGCTCGATCGCTCACGCCGACCCAGCGTCCGACCTGCCCGCGGTGCTCCTGGTCTGCCAGGGCAACGTCACCGCTGCCGGTCCCGGGGGCCAGCGGACGATCGCCGCCGAAGATCTGTTCCGCGACTATCTCGAGACGGCGCTCGAACCGCACGAGGTGATCACCGAGGTTCGGCTTCCCGCGCTCGACGGATGGGACTTCGGCTATCAGAAGTTCAACCGCCGCAGCGAGGACTGGGCGATGGTCGGCGTGTCGGCGGTGGTCAAGCGGGCGGGTGATACGTGCGAGGACGTGCGGGTCGGGCTGACCCACATGGGCAGCGTACCGCTGCGCGCACACGCCGCCGAGGACGCGCTGCGTGGTCAGCCGTTGAGCGCCGAGACGATCGAACGGGCGGCCGCGCAGGCAGCCGAGGGGACCAATCCCCCGAGCGATCTGAACGCCACCGCCGACTACAAGCGCCACCTGGCGCGGGTGCTCTGTCGGCGCGCACTGAGCGAGGCCGCCGGGCTGACGTGAGGTCACGGCCCTGACCCGTATCGAGTCCGTGGAGGCGGCGAGCGCCGCGCTCGCCGCCCAGGGCTACCTGGCCGACCGCGCGCTGGCGCTGGCGGTGCATCTGGCCGTGGTCCTGGAGCAGCCGCTGCTGCTCGAGGGTGAGGCCGGTGTGGGCAAGACCGAGGTGGCCCGCGCCCTGGCGGCCGCGCTGGGCGCGCGCTTGATCCGGCTGCAGTGCCACGAGGGCATCGACCTCCATCACGCGGTCTATGACTGGGACTACGCGCGGCAGCTGCTTGCTCTGCGCGCGGCTGAGACCGGCATCGACGAGGGCGAGCTGTTCTCGCGGCGGTTCCTGTTACGACGTCCATTGCTGGACGCGATCGAGGCAGGCGCAGACGAGCAGATCGTCCTGCTGATCGATGAAATCGACCGAGCCGACGACGAGTTCGAGGCCTTCCTGCTCGAGTTCCTGTCCGACTTCGCCGTGACGATCCCCGAGCTCGGAACGATCAGCGCCCAGAGTCGACCGACGGTGCTCCTGACATCGAATCGCACGCGCGAGCTGCACGATGCGCTCAAGCGTCGGTGCCTCTACCACTGGATCGACTACCCCGATCCGCAACGCGAGCGGGCAATCGTCCAGGCGCGAATCCCCGGGGTCCCGGAGGCGGTCGCCGCGCGGGTGGTCGACGCCGTCGCGCGGCTGCGCGAGCAGCAGGATCTCTACAAGCTGCCCGGGGTGGGCGAAACGATCGTATGGGCGCAGGCGCTCCTGGCGCTCGGCGAGGACGCCGATCTCGACGAGACCCTCGGGGTGGCGCTGAAGGTCCACGAGGACGTCGTTCGGGTACGGGAGCGGAGGGTGCTTGACGGTGTCTGAGGCGTTGATCGACCGGCTCAGCGCCCTGACCGCGGCGATGCGGGCCCGGGGCGCGCGAGTCGGGGTCGGCGAACTGCTCACCGCTCACCGCGCGCTGGCCGCCGTCGACTGCGGCTCGCGCGAGGACGCCCGTCTGGCGCTGCGGGCGGTGCTCTGCTCAGAGCACGGCGATCTCGCACGCTTCGACAACGCCTTCGCCGCCGTGTTCGGCGACGGCCGAAGAAACGCGGACGATGCCTCGCCACTCGATGAACTCGGATCGATCGCGGCTACCGTCCTCCCGCGCGTCGCGGTTCCCGACTCGGTGCCGCGGCCGGTGCAAGCGGACACGATGGTCGTGCCGGCGGCGTACAGCCCGGTCGAACATCTGAGCACGAAGGATTTCGCCGACTACACGGAGGCCGAGATGATCCTCGCGCGCGAGCTCATCGCCCAGCTGGCCCGCCGCGGGCCCACGCGGCGTTCGCGCCGCACCGTCCCCGCGCGCCGCCGGGGACACGTCCCGGACCTCCGCCGCACGGTGCGCGCGTCGCTGCGCACGGGAGGCGATCCCGTGCACCGGAACTGGCGGGCGCCCAGCACTCGCCCGCGGCCGCTCGTTCTCGTCTGTGATGTCTCGGGGTCGATGACGCCCTACGCCCGGATGCTCCTCCAGTACATGCACGCGGCGGTCACGGCTCGGCAGCGGGTCGAGGCGTTCGCCTTCGGCACCCGGCTGACGCGGATAACGCACGAGCTCGCGGGCCGCGATCACGACCGCGCGCTTGACCGAGCTGCTGCGAGCGTGAGCGACTTCTCGGGTGGAACGCGAGTCGGAGCCGCGCTGGCCGAGCTCAATCGGACCCACGGCCGCCGGCTCGGGCGTGGCGCCGTCGTGGTGATCCTGTCCGATGGCTGGGACCGCGGCGAGCCCGACGTCCTGGCGGCGGAGATGGCGCGGCTGCATCGCAGTGCCCATCGCCTGGTGTGGCTCAATCCGCTCGCCGCGCATCCCGACTACGCGCCGCTGACGCGCGGCATGCGCGCCGCCGTGCCCCATACCGACCAGCTGCTGGCCGGCAACTCGCTCGCATCGCTGGAGGAATTCGTGCGTACATTGGAGGAGCTGTGAACGAGGTTCTGTCCGAGCTCGAGCGATGGACCCAACGTGGCGACCGCATCGCCCTGGCGACGGTCATCGGCGTGCAGCGCTCGGCACCCCGCCCGCCAGGGGCGAAGATGGCGATCAGCGCCGGCGGGGAGGTGGCCGGCTCGGTTTCCGGCGGTTGTGTCGAGGGCGCGGTGGTCGAGATCGCCGATGGGATCCTGAACGGAGCCCCGCCGCGGCTACAGCACTTCGGGATCCCCGATTCCGACGCCTGGGACGTTGGGCTGCCCTGCGGGGGGGAGATTGATGTGTGGGTGCAGGCCTACGAGCCCGGCCGCCTGGAGGAGATCGCGCGATCGGGCGGGCGCGCCGCCGAGGTCACGCTGCTGGAGGGGGCCGGCGCCGGCGCCAAGCTGCTGGTCGAGGCCGACGGCACGCGGTCGGGATCACTGGGTGCGCCCGAGTTCGACGACGAGGCCGCGCGCATCGCCGGCGAGTTGCTGTGGGCCGAGCACTCGGAGCGCCGCGGGGCGATGTTCGTCGACGTGGTGGCGCCCCCGCCGCGGCTGATCGTCTTCGGCGCCGTCGATATCGCATCCTCGGTGTGTGCGCTGGCGCGGGCTTCCGGGTGGCGCACGTTCGTCGTCGACCCGCGGGCGCGCTTCGCCACCCCCGAGCGCTTCCCCGACGCCGAGCAGGTGATCGTGGCCTGGCCGGAGGAGGCCTTCGCGCAGCTGGGCGGGATCGATCCGGCCACCTCGATCGCCGTGCTCACCCACGACCCCAAGCTCGATGACGCCGCGCTAACCATCGCGCTCACCTCGCCGGCGCGGTTCGTCGGCGCGATGGGTTCGCGGCGGGCGCAGCAGGCGCGGCGCGAGCGACTGCTGGCCGCCGGCCTTCCCGAGGAGGCCTTCGAGCGGCTGGCCGCACCGCTCGGGCTCGATCTGGGCGCGGTCAACCGCGAGGAGACGGCGCTGTCGATCCTGGCCGAGGTGGTGGCGGCCCGCCACGGCCGCGACGGTGGTCACCTGTCAGACGCCCGCGGTCGCATCCATCAGGTACCGGCTTGATCGCGGGTCTTGTGCTGGCCGCCGGCGAAGGGAGCCGCTTCGGTGCCGAATCAAAGCTGGTGGCCGACCTCGGCGGCAGGCCGTTGCTGGAATACGCTGTGGACGCCCAGTGCGCGGTCTCAGAACTGGAGCGGATCGTCGTCGTGCTCGGCGCTCACGCCGATCAGGTCATGGCTCGCGTGCGGTTCGGGCGGGCCCAGCCGCTGATCTGCGAGGACTGGAGCAGCGGCCAGTCGGCCTCGCTGCGTCGCGGCCTGCAGGAGGTGCGGGGAGCCGAAAAGGTGATCGTGACACTCGGCGACCAGCCGCTGATCACCGCCGCGGTGATCCGGCGATTCGTCGGCGCGCCGGACGGCGCGCGGGCGGTGTACAACGGGACCCCGGGACATCCGGTGGTTCTCGGGCCGGGGCAGATCGCCGCGTCCGAGGGCCTGGAGGGGGATCGGGGGGCCCGCGGACTCCTGCGCGGCGGCGAGTTGATCGAGTGCGCCCACCTGTGCTCGGGTAGCGATGTGGACACATGGGAAGATCTTGAGGCGGTAAGAGATGAAGCTAGAGCAATCGTTTGAGGTTGATGCGCCGGTCGAACGGGTGTGGAAAGCGCTCATCGACGTCGAGCACGTGGCTCCCTGCCTGCCCGGGGCTGAGGTCACGGGTCACGACGACGATGGCACGTGGAAGGGCAACTTCACGATGAAGATCGGGCCCACGACCGCCGCCTACCGCGGCACCCTGCACATGGACAGCCTCGATGAGGCCGCCCGCACCGCGACGATGCACGCCAGCGGCACGGACAAGCGCGGCCAGGGCGGAGCCAAGGCTGCCATCACCTCGAGGCTGACCCAGACCGAGCGCGGCGGGACTCGTGTCGAGGTGGTCACCGATTACCACATCACCGGCAAGCTGGCTCGGTTCGGGCGCGGAGGGATGATCGAGGACATCTCCTCGCGCCTGCTGCGCGAGTTCGGCCTGCGCCTGCAGGACTCGCTGACCGATCAGCCGCGGGCATCCACTGTGGCGCCAAGCGCGGCCGAAGCTGACCCGGAGGGAGAGCCCCGCGCGGCCGAGCCACCACTGCCAGCCCCGTCCGTCCAGGCCGAACAGGCCGCCGTCGAACCGCTCAACGCGATCAGCCTGCTGCGTCCCATCATCGCGCAGCGCCTGCGCGACAACTATCTGCTGATCGCCGCGGCGGTGGGATTCCTGCTCGCCATTCTGCTTCGGCGCGGGAGCCGCCGATGAGTACGCAGGCCGAGAAGGCGCGGCAGTTCCTGGCCCTGCACCAGAGCGCGGAGCCGCTGCTCCTGGCCAACGCCTGGGATCAGGGTTCGGCCCGGATCCTCGCCTCGCTCGGCTTTCAGGCTCTGGCCACGACCAGCAGCGGCCACGCCGCCACGCTCGGGCGACTGGACGGCTCGGTCAGCCGGGACGAGGCGATCGAGCACGCGTCGATGATCGTCTCCGCCACCGATCTGCCGGTGTCCGCCGATCTCGAGAATGGCTTTGCCCACGACCCCGAGGGTGTGGCCAAGACGGTCGAGCTGGCCCTGCAGGCCGGGCTGGCGGGCTGCTCGATCGAGGACTACAGCGGCGATAGGGAAGCCGGGGTCTACGACATCAGGCTCGCCACCGAGCGGGTCGCGGCGGCCGTGGAGGTGGCCCACGGGGGCTCGGTGCCGCTGGTGCTGACGGCCCGGGCTGAGAACTTCATCCGCGGGCGGCCCCATCTCGACGACACGATCGAGCGCCTGCAGGCGTATCAGCAGGCGGGTGCCGATGTCCTGTTCGCCCCGGGTCTGAGCGACCTCGAGGACATTCGTCAGGTCGTGTCCTCGGTCGATCGCCCGGTCAACGTGCTGGCGACCGGCAAGGCTCCGACCGTGACCGAGCTCGGCTCGGTAGGCGTCGCACGTGTTTCGGTCGGCGGGGCGTTCGCGTTCGCCGCGCTGGCCGCGCTCGTATCGGCGGCCGAGGAGCTCCGCGACCACGGGACCTACGGCTATCTGTCCCAGACGGCCGTCGGCGTGCAGGCCGCGCGGGCAGCGTTTGGCGGTCAGTAGTGCCCGTAGGCGTGCGCGGATTAGGGCCGGGAGGTTGACGGCGATTTCGTGACACTCGCCGCGCCCCGCGGGCCGAGCGTCACGTTGATTGCGAGCGCCAAAGCCAAGGTGGCACTCGCGGTGTCCCGGTGGGGCGAGTGTCACGTTTCAAGGCGGATGGGCTACCCCTCCCGCGCCGGATCCCCGGCCGGCACAGCCACAAGCAGAACCACAGCCACGGCCACGGCCGCATCGCGTCAGGCCGCGGCCCTCAGGCTGCTGAGCGGTGGTCGCTGCAGCGGCTCGGAGGGGACCGATTCGGGTCCATCGACGCCCGGAGCCAGGAAGGCGCTGGGCAGTGGCCCACGCAGTCGCCCCTCCTGTTCGAGGCGGGAGGCGACCGCCTGCAGGACGGCATAGGCCATCGGCCCGAGGTCGCGCAGCGGCTGGTGAGCGTTCTGGCGGACCTCCAGGTCGACCTGGGCAACGGCTTCGAGGCCGAGCATCCGGTAGGCGTCGAGGAGCAACCCGATGTCGACGCCATACCCGGCGAAGAACGGCAGCTGGACGAGCAGGTCCCGCCGCGCGGCCATCTCTCCGGCCAGCGGCTGCTGCACGGCGGCAAGCTCGGGGTAGAACATGTTCAGCAGCGGGCGCGCGGTGAGCTCGGTGACCCGGCCGCCACCCTCGGCGAGCGTGAACTCACCGACGCGAAAGGGCCGCCGGTAGAACCCCTTGACGAACGAGATGCCGTGCTCGCAGAGCAGCGGACCGACGAGGCCGGTGGCGAAGTGCCCGCCGAACTGCTCCGAATCGGCGTCGAGGAAGCACACCACGTCGCCCGTGAGCAGGGGCAGCACTCTCCACAGGGCATCGCCCTTGCCCACGATCGGCCCCAGCTCGGGCATCAATGATTTGTCATCGGGCACCTCGGCCCCGAGCGACCGGGCGATCTGAGCCGTCCCGTCCTGCGAGTGGTCGACGACCACGACCTGGTCCACGACTCCCTGCTCTCGCAGGGGCATCAGCTGGCGGAGGATCTCGCCGATGGTCGCCGCTTCATCGCGCGCGGGCAGGCAGATCGACACCGTCGCCTCGCGCTGTGCCGCGAGCCGCTGCGCTGAGAAGTCGAGATGGGAGAACGTGTGGCTGCGAAACCAAGTGCGGGGGCCGATCGGCATCCACCAAGGATGCCAGCCGGCCGTCCTCCCATCGCCTCCGCGTCGCCTTCCTCGCGCCACACGGTTGTCAGGGCTGCGCCGTCAGCAGCCTCCGCTCGGTGCGCACGGTCCACTCGGCATCTCCGAAGCGCTGTCTGACGGCCCGGGCGCTCGCCTCATGGTCATACGCGGTACGGCGATGCTCGAGCTGATCCCCGTCGCGCACGAGTGCGTACGCGGCGCGATGGTCGCCGTCGAGGGGCATGCCGACCGAGCCCGGATTGACCAACTCGACGCCGTCGCCGCGGGTCCGGCGGAACTGCAGATGGGTGTGTCCGAACACGACCCGCCGCGCGCCGCCGATGTCCCGCAGCAGCTCGTCCTCGTCCTCGGTGGGCTCGGGCAGGAACGACTTCATGTCGGACACCGGTGAGGCGTGGCAGTACAGCGCGCCCCCGAGCGCGACCCGTTCCCTCAGAGCGCCGAGATCGGCGGCGCGCTCAGCTCCGAGTTCCTCGCGGCAGGCCGCGATCGCGATCTGCAGCCCCTGGTCGTCGGATACCTGTTCGGGGAAGGCCGTCCAGCGGTCGACGTTGCCCCGGATCCAGGTGGCGTCAGGCAGCTCTTTCAGCGCCGCCACGGTCTCTGCCGGCCAGGGCCCGAACAGCGCGTAATCGCCACCGAGCAGAAACGACGTCGCGCCCTGAGCCCGAGCCTCGGCGAGCACCGCCTCGAGCGCGGGAAGATTTCCGTGCACGTCGTAGATCACCGCCAGGGTCGCCATCCGCGCAGTAATAGCATCGCCGCGATGCAAGTGCGAGGTCCCGCGCTAACACTTCGCTATGCGCGCTCTGCCGACGCTCCGGCCCTGCTGGCGCTGGGGTCGGACCCGGCCGTGACGCGGTTCTTCTCCTGGGGCCCGTACACGGCCATCGAGCAGCCGCGCGCCTACATCGATGGTCTGGCCGGCGAGCGCGAACGGGGCGAGCGTCTGGACTTCCTGATCGTCGATGCGGGCGGGCGCGCAGCCGGCGTGACGGGACTTACCGAGTTCAACCGCCGGGACCGCCGGGCGGTGGTCGGCACGTGGCTGGGCCGCGAGCACTGGGGAACCGGCGTCAACCGCGAGGCCAAGGCACTGATCGCCCGGCTGTCGTTCGAGGTGCTCGGTCTCGAACGCCTCGGTGCCTACGCGGACCTCGACAACCCCCGCTCCCAGGCTGCCCTGAGCCGGCTGGGGTTCATGCGTGAGGGCATGCTGCGGCACTGGCATCGCCACGGCGAGGAGGTTCACGATGTGCTCGTGTACTCGTGGCTGCGCGAGGAGTGGCGCCGCTCCCGCCTGTTCGACCTCGATGCGGAGGTATGCGGCGAGCCACCGACGGCGTTCAGCTGCGTCGCTGCTCCCAGCTGAAGCCGCGGATGGCGAAGAAGATTCCCAGCACCGCCCAGGCCGCGATGACTCCCAGCGAATCGAGGTTGTCCGACAGCCCCGAATCGGGCTTGACCATCGCGGCAGAGAGCCCGTTGATCAGGTGGATCAGCGGCAGCGCCTCGGCGATGCCCTTGATGAAGGCGGGGGCCTTCGAGGCGTCGTAGAACACACCGGAGACGAAGATCACCGGGAGAAACACCGCGTTGACGTATGCCGGGGCGGAATCGAAGTTGGGAATCACGTGCGAGAAGGCCACACCCAGCGAGGCGAAGCAGACGACGCCGGCGGCCACGAATACGACCAGCTCGAGCCAGTCCCGCGGCCAGCCGGTGCCGAAGAACACGCGTCCGGCGACCGTGATGATGATGATCTGCAACGCGGTGTTGGTGACCGCGTTGCCGGCGATCCCGAACAGGTAGGAGCCGCTGGGGATGGGCGTGCCGTGGATCCGTTTGAGCACGCCCTGCTCGCGGAGGAACGTCATGTTGAAGGCCAGCGCGGTGAACGTGGTTGACATCACGGCCATTCCGGCAATCCCCGGCACGATGATGTTGAGGTCGTGCTGATTGCCGTGGAGGATCGCTCCGAAGAAAGCGAGAAACAGCAGCGGCAGCAGAAAGTTGAAGAACGCCGCGCTTGGGTTGCGCCAGAACAGCCGTCGCTCGAGCCGGTACTGGCGCCACGCCAGGGCGACCACGTCGCTCATCGCCGCCGCCCCCGCCCCCGGCGCCGACGTCGACCGCGACCCCCCACCGGCTCCTGATCAGCGCTGGAGGCGTCGTCGTCGGATTCGGCGGTCAGCTCCAGGTAGACGTCCTCCAGCGTAGGACGGGTGACGGTGAGCGCTTCCAGGCGCTCATCGCGGGCCAGGGCGGCGCCGGTCAGCTCGTGCAGGAGTGAGGTTGGATCGCCGGTCTCATGGACTGTGACCTCGCCGTCCCCGTTCTGGTAGGCGATCCGATAGGGTGCGCTGCCGGCCGCCGAGCCAAGGGAGCTCGGTGCTCCCTCGATGATGATTCGTCCATCCTTGATGATGGCCACGCGATCGGCGAGAGCTTGCGCCTCGTCGAGATAATGGGTGGTCAGCAGCACGGTCTTACCAAGTGCCTTGAGCGAGTGGATCGTCTCCCAGGCGTTGCGACGGGCCGCGGGGTCGAACCCGGTGGTGGGTTCGTCGAGGAAGATCAGCTCGGGATCGCCGACCAGCGCCAGCGCCAGATCGAGCCGGCGCATCTGCCCGCCGGACAGCGTGCGGGCCATCGCGTCCTGCTTGCCCTCAAGGCCGGTCAGCGCGATCACCTCGTCGACATCGCGTGGATGCGGGTACATGGCTGCGAAGTGCGCGAGGGCCTCGCGGACCTTGATATGGCGATACAGCCCGGTGCTCTGCAAGACAATTCCCACCCGCGAGCGAAAGGCACGCGAACGCTTCCCGGGGTCCATCCCGAGCACCCGAACCTCGCCGGCGGTGCGGTCGCGGTACCCCTCCAGAATTTCGACCGTTGTGGTTTTTCCGGCTCCGTTGGGTCCGAGCAGGCCGAACACCTCGCCACGCCGGACTTCGAAGTCGATGCCGCGGACCGCCTCGAAGCCGCCGTACCACTTGCGCAGCCCTCGGACCTGAATCGTCACTTCGTCCACGCGAGAGATGATGCCAGCGCCCTGAACATCGATACTTGCGCCTAACGTGCGGCCAGTACTCAAGCTCCCGGCCTACTGCCGCTTACTGGCCGCCTACACACTCACCCAGCTGGCCTGGTGGGTGGGGACACTGGCGCTCGCCGTACTCGTCTACCGCCGCACCGGAAGTGCCCTCGCCTCGGCCGCCTTCTTCCTGTGCGCGCAGTTCGTGCCGGCCCTCCTGTCGCCGCTTCTGGTGGCCCGGATCGACCAGCGCGCCGTTCGCCGGGTGCTGCCCGAGCTGTACGCCGCCGAGGCAGTCGCGTTCGCAGCCCTGGCTTGGGTGTCGTCGCACTTCTTCCTCGGCACGTTGCTGGTCATCGTCATCCTCGACGGCGTGATCGCGCTGGCCGGGCGGGCGCTGATCCGTGCCACCACGGTTGCCGTCACCTCGCCGGCGGGGCTCCTGCGCGAAGGCAATGCGCTCATCAACGGCGCCTTCTCGATCTGCTTCTTCGTCGGGCCGGCACTCGGCGCCGTGGTTGCCGACGCCGAGGGCACGGATGCCGCGCTGCTGCTCGCCGCTGCCATGTTCGCCGTCATCGCGCTGATCCTGGCCACCGGGCGAGGGCTCCCGTCGGCGATGGCCGAGGACCGCCCAAAGGCCGGCCGGCTTAGGGCTGCGATCGGCCGGGCCCGAGAGGACCCTCCGGTCCGCGCGCTGCTGGGACTGCAGGCCGCGGCCCTGGCGTTCTTCACCATCTCGGTTCCCGTCGAGGTGGTGTTTGCCGAGCACACGCTCCGCTCGGGCCGGGGCGGCTACGCGGCGCTGCTGTCCATCTGGGGCGCCGGCACCGTGCTCGGAAGCGCGGTCTACGCGCGCTGGCGCGCGCTCCCCGGCCGGACGATGATCGTGCTCGGCTGCGCGGCGATGGGGGCAGGACTGCTGGTCATGGCCGCAGCGCCCACGCTGGCACTGGCGATCTGCGGAGCGGCGCTCGCCGGCACCGGCAACGGCATCGAGGCGGTGGCGGCACGGACGACGCTCCAGGAGCAGGTCGATCCGGAATGGATGGCGCTGATCATGAGCCTCAACGAGTCGCTGTTCCAGGCCGTGCCGGGGCTGGGCATTGTCCTAGGTGGAGCCATCACCGCAGCGGCCGGGACCCGCGCGGCGCTGACGATCGCGGGAGCCGGCGCGCTGGTCGTCGCCGTCGCGGCGTGGACGCTGCTGGGTGGAACGCTCTCGATTCGAAGATCGAGATCGCCGGCCACCGCAGCCAGGCGATAGGTTGACGGTCACGTGCGGCGTGCCTGCATCGACATCGGCTCGAACACCACGCGGCTGCTGGTCGCGGAGTGCGACGGGGAGCGGCTGGTGGAGGTGCACCAGGCGCGTGCCTTTACGCGCATCGGACGTGGGGCTCGTCGCGACGGGACACTGACCGAGGCCAAGATCGAGGAGGTCGTCGGCGTCGTTTCCGCTCAGCTGCGCCTGGCTCGCAAGCTCGGCGCGGTGGACGTGATCGCCGTGGCCACGGCGGCCATTCGGCACGCCAGCAACGGACAGGCGCTGGCCGAGGCGATCATGAGCGCCTGCGAGCTGCCGATCGAGATCCTCTCCGGCGAGGACGAGGCCAGGTTGGCCTTTCTGGGTGTTGTCCAGACGCTCGAGCACGTGCCGAGTGGCGAGCTCGGGGTGGTTGACGTGGGCGGAGGCTCGTCGGAGATGGTGGTCGGGACAGCGCCCGATCATGTGAGCTGGAGCGGCTCGTTCGGTGTCGGATCGGGCGACCTCGCCGACCGCTGCCTGCGCTCCGACCCTCCCTCGACGGATGAGCTCGCGGCCGCCCGGGCCGAGGTTCAGGCGACGCTGTGCGGGACGGAGGTCCCGCAACCCTCGGAGGCCGTCGCGGTTGGCGGCAGCGCCACGTCGCTGCATCGCCTGGCCGGGCCGGTCCTCGATGCTGAGGTATTCACGCGTGTGCTGCGGCTCCTGGCCAGCATGCGCGCCGCCGAGGTGGCCCGGCGCTTCACGCTCGACGTCGAGCGGGTGCGGTTGCTTCCGGCCGGGCTGCTGATCCTGCAGGTCGCATCCGAGCTGTTCGGGGCGGCACTGCAGATCGGGCGTGGCGGGGTGCGCGAGGGCGTGCTGCTCGAGGCGAGCCGATGACCGAGCTGCAGGGAGCTCCACCGCCGGCCGGCGTGGATCCCCCGCTGGCGCCTCGCGAGGCGCTGGCGCAGGTTCGCATCCGAGCCCCCACGCGCGGGAACCGCCGGCTCGAGCGCCTGCTCGAGGTGGTCAACGCCGACGAGCAGGTCAAAGCCTGGTGGCACGTCTCGGCGGTCAACGCCACCCGGCGATTGCGCATGAGCGATCACAGCTGGGTCCATATCCAGATCGTGCTCAACACCGGCCTTCGACTGGCCCGTCTGCTGTTCCGGCGCGGAGTGCAGCCCAGTGTGCGGGTCGACTACGGGATGAGCGATCACGACGCCGAGGTGGTGATCGCCGCCGCGTGCCTGCTGCATTGCGTGGGGATGTCGATCCATCGCGACGACCACGAGCGCTTCAGCCTGTTCCTGAGCGCGGACAAGCTCCCGTCGCTGCTGGCCGGGATCTACGACGAGCCGGAGCGCACGATCATCGCCTCCGAGGCGCTGCATGCGATCGTCGGTCACCGGCGTAAGGGTGCGCCATTCACGGTCGAGGCCGCGATCGTGCGGATCGCCGACGCGCTCGACATGGCGCGGGGCCGATCACGGGTGCCGTTTGAGGCCGGATATCAGAACATCCACTCTCTGTCGGCCTATGCGATCGAGGAGGTCAAGATCTCGCCGGGGCGCGACCGGGCGGTGCGGGTCGAGATCCAGATGTCCAACAGCGCCGGGATCTTTCAGGTCGATGAGCTGCTGGCCACCAAGCTGCGCGGGTCCGGTCTCGAGGAGCACATCGAGGTGGTGGCGCGGATCGACTCCGAGCACGAGCAGCGCCTGATTCAGGTGTTCAAGATCTAGCTGACGCCACTGGCCCGCCCACCTGTTTCCCGAGCGGTTCCCCCGCCGTCTGTAATCACTTAGCTACCAGTGGACACCGCGCATGAGATGCGCGAGAGCGACCTGTTCGGTCGAGGCATGCTCCTCGGCATCCTTGTCACCCTTGGCGGCGGCCGAGTCGGGAAACACCTTGTAGGCGGTGGAGAGGATCTGATCGACGGCCTTGGGGGCGAGGAGCGCTACCAGCCGCCGCGCCAGTCGACGTTGGCCGCCCGGCGCTTGGCCGCATCCATCTTCGCGTGCTTGCGCTTATCGAGGCGCCACTGGATCAACGAGAAGATCACGATGATCGCGGGGAAGAAGATGATCGTGATGAACATCGCGTTCGTGATCACCTTGTCGTTGGTCTCGCCGTACCACCCCTGACCGCCGTTCTCGCGGTTGGCCAGCGCGACCGGCGCCAGCGTCAGCAGGGTCACGCTGAAGATGGTCAGCGTGGCGATGAACCGGGTGCGACGACTCATTCGGGCCAAGCGTATCGAGTTTTTAAGCTGCCTTCACGTCTTCGCTCGGGCCGACGGCGGCGAGGGCCTGGAGCAGCGTGGCGCCGTAGCCAGATTCGGCGCGGCCCACGTCCATGTGCCCGAGCGGTATCTCGAACACGTGGGCGCGACAGGCCTGCGCCAGCTCGCGCTGCTTGCGCGGAGAGACGAGCTCGTCGTGCGTGGTCAGGACCATCGCGATCGGCCCGGGCAGTGAGCCGAGCCATGGTCGCGCGTCGAAACGCCCCAGTTCGCGTCCGGCCTCCACGACGTCGCGCGGGCTGTGGCGCATCAGCTCGGACTGGAGGAAGCCGGTCTCCCTACTCGCGCGGATGCCAGAGCGCTTCAGGCCGGCGCGGTAGGTGGAGTACGGCGCCAGGGCGAGCGCCAGGCCGACCAGCCCCAGGGCCCTGAACTCGCGACGCGTGGGCGGATCCTGCCAGTGAGCCGCAGTGCCGCTGAGCACCAGTCCACTGACCACATCGGGGTGGTTGTGCGCGACGAGCTGGGCGATGGCACCACCCATCGAGTAGCCGACGACCAGCGCGGGGGCCACACCGAGCTCGTGCATCACCGCCGCGGCGTCGGACGCGCAGTCGCTGAGCCGGAAGCGCACCAGGGGCCGCAGGCCACGCCCGTGGCCACGGTGGTCGATGGCCAGCACGCGGTAGCCCGCGCGCGAGAGCTCGCCGTACACCGGCCACCAGTTCAGGTCGGCGGAGGCCAGCCAGCCGTGCAGCAGCATCACCACCGGACCCTCGCCGCCGGTATCGCGCAGGAAGAACTCACCGCGATCGGGCACGAGCACGGTCCGCGCCGGCGGCATCTCGATCGGTGGCACCGGTGGCCACGCGGGCCGCTGGGCAGACCGGAAGGATCGAGATGGCATCCGGGCATCCTATCTGCGCCCCCGATTCCTACCATCACCTGCGATGGCCGTCGTAATCGCATCCGACCTGGGCAAGGACATCTCCGGCGAGCCGCTGTTGCGGGGCATCTCGTTCAAGCTCGAGCGCCGCGATCGGATGACCCTGTCGGGGCGCAATGGCTCGGGCAAGACGACGCTTCTGCGGATGCTGGCCGGCGAGGCCACCGTCGATTTCGGCGAGCTGGTGCTGGCCAAGGGCACCAAGGTCTCGCTCCACGACCAGCGTCCGCCGCGCGAGCGCAGCCTGTCGCTGCGCGACTACGTGCTCTCGGGCGCGCAGGAGCTTGTGGCCATCGAGACCGAGCTCATTGCGCTCGAGCAGCAGATGGCCGGCGGCGCGCACGACGAGCAGACGCTGCGCCGTTACGCCGAGGCGCAGGCTCGGCTCGAGCACGCTGGCGGCTACACCTGGCGCGAGCGCGCGCTGGCGACGCTGCATGGCCTGGGCTTCCGCGACGATGAGGATCTCGACCGTCCGCTCTCGACGTTCTCGGGTGGGGAGCTGACGCGCGCCTCGCTCGCGCGGGCGCTGGCCGGAGCGCCCGACCTGCTCCTGCTCGACGAGCCGACCAACCACCTCGACATCGCCTCGCTCGAGTGGCTCGAACAGCACCTGGTGGCGCTCGACGCCGCCATGGTGCTCGTCGCCCACGACCGGTGGTTCCTGGAGGCCGTCGGCACGTCGGTGCTGGAGCTCGAGGCCGGCCGGGGCAAGTTCTTTCCCGGTTCCTGGCACGCGTGGCGGCGCGAGCGTGCAGCGCGCGAGCTCGCGCTGGGTCGCGCGATCGAGCGCCAGGACGCGGAGATCGCCCGGCTGGAGCGGTTCGTGACCCGCTTCCGGGCCGGCACTCGAGCCCGCCAGGCCCAATCGCGCGTCAAGCAGCTCGAGAGGATCGAGCGCATCACGCGCGACCCGCGCGAGGGGGCCTCTCTGCAATTCTCGTTCAAGCCGCCGGAACGCAGCGGGCGCGTGGTCTTCGAGATGCTCGACGGGAGCGTGTCGATCGGCGGCAAGCAGCTGCTCGAGGACTCCGAGCTGTGGCTCGAGCGCGGCGAGCACGTGTCGCTGGTCGGACCCAACGGCGCGGGGAAGACGACGCTGATCGACACGCTGGCCGGCCGGCGCGAGCTCGAATCGGGCAAGCTCCGCACCGGGCACAACGTCAAGCTCGGCTACCTGTCCCAGCACGCCGACGAGCTATCCGCCGCTCTGGGAGCGCCCACTCAGCATCCGGCCTCGCGCAAGGCCGGGCGCTCCCAGAGTCATCCGGCTGCCCAGACGGTGCTCGAGGTCGCCCAGCGCGCCACCGGGCTGACACCGAACATGGCCCGCGCGCTCCTCGGCCGCTTCCTCTTCTCCGGCGAGGAGGCGGAAAAGCCGCTCGACGGGCTGTCGGGCGGCGAACGCCGGCGCCTGTCGCTGGCCATCCTCGTGCACTCGGGCGCCAACGTGCTGATCCTCGACGAGCCGACCAACCACCTGGATCTCGAGAGCCGCGAAGCCCTCGAGGAGGCCCTGCAGGCGTTCACGGGCTCGCTGCTCCTGGTGTCTCATGACCGCGCCCTACTCGACGCGGTCGGCTCGCGTACGGTGGCGATCGAGGACCATGCGCTCCACAGCTACGTCGGCGGGTGGCCCGAGTACGTGCGCGTGCGCGAGGAGCGCGAGCGGCTCCAGGCCGCGGCCAAAGCACGTCCGAAGAAGAAGCCATCACGGCAGCCCGCGCGGCCACCACGCGCGAAACAGCCGCCGGACACCAGGACTCTGGAGCAGGAGATCGAGCGCGCCGAGGCGGCGCTCGCCGCCCTGGAGGTTGAGCTCGCCGACCCCGCCGCGTGGTCCGATCCGGGCAAGACGGCGCGCTCCGCCGCGCGCCACGAGGAGGCCAAGCAAGCCGTCGCGGACCTCTATGCCCGGTGGGAGGCGGCTGCCTCGTCCTAGCGGCCTGCCAAAATTAAGCCGTGGCGCGCGTGCGGGTGGCCTTCGTCGAGGATGACAGCGGTCTCCTGACCGTTCTCGAGCGAAGGTTCACCGCGTTGGGTTGGGACCGGCAGGTGCTGTCGGCGTGCGTCGGCCCGGATCAGCTGACTCAGTTGCGTCTGCACGCCGTGGTCATCAACCCTGCGCTCACCGGACTCCAGTACATCGAGCGGATCTCGACCGCGCTGCCCGGGCTGGCGCTACTCGTGTGCAGCCGGCCGGCGCCGGTCGCCGACCGGGTGCGCGCCCTGCGCGGCGGCGCCGATGACTGGATCACCAAACCGTGTCATCCCGAGGAGCTGGTGGCGCGTATCGAGGCCGTGATGCGCCGCCGTCGGGCCGAGATGCTGATCGGCGACACCACACCGATCGAGGCGGGCGATCTCGCGATCCGGCCAGATCGTTTCGACGCCTATGTCGGCGAGCGGGCGGCATCGCTGTCGCGCAAGGAATACGAGCTGCTCTACCAGCTGGCCGGCGCACAGGGACGCGTGCTCGAACGCGAGGAGATCTACCAACGGGTGTGGGGCTACACGATGGTCCGCGGCGACCGCTCGGTCGACGTGTTCATACGCAAGCTGCGCAACAAGCTCGAGCGGATCTCGCCCGGCTGGCGCTACGTCCACACTCACTTCGGGGTCGGCTACCGGTTCGCCGCCGAGCCCCTCGGCGCCCCGCCACCGGTGGCGCCGAGCAGGCCCGCGCAACCCCTCCGGGCGCTCGTCGGCTGAGTGAGAACACAGGCGCGCTTGGCTCACCAGCCCAGACGCGAGGCCTATGCTTAAGTCCTGATGGCCAAGAACGTCCGCAACGTGGTGATCGTCCTCGTGCTGGCCGGGTTGGTTGTGGCAGTCCCCGGCGGCGGTACCGGCGCCGCTGTGGCCATCCAGATCGTGTCGCTTGCGTTCCTCGCCTCGCTGGGGTGGTTCGCCTCGATCATGTATCGCCAGCGCCGGGCCGAGCTGTACGGGTTGGGTGACCACCGCCGGGCGATTCTCTACATCGCGCTCGGCGTGGGCGCGCTCACGCTGACCGCGACGCAGCGTCTGTGGAACACCGCATCGGGCGAGATCGTGTGGTTCGTGCTGATCCTCGGCGCCGTGTACGCCGTGGTCGCGGTGGTCGTGTCCGCGCGCCGCTACTGAGCGGCTGTCGCGGCGATCACCGGCTCGCGCGCGGGCGCGAGCGCCACCGGGATCCCATTCAGGACGGCGTTGCCGGACAGCGGATCGATCAACGCTTCGTCGGCCAGCACATTGCTGTTGGTGCCCGCGTGCTCGGCGGCCACGTGCAAACGAGCGTCGGGATCGTCGTGACCCCAGCCGTGCGGCAGGCTGACCACCCCGGGCATGATCGCGTCGGTGATCTCGACCACCGCCACGACGGTCCCCGTGCGCGAGCTGATCTCGGCCTGTTCGCCGTCAGTGAGCTCGAGGCGCCGGGCGTCGGCGGGGTGGATGTGCAGCGTGCACCGGGGCTTGCCCTTGACCAGCACGGGCAGGTTGTGCATCCACGAGTTGTTCGAGCGCAGATGCCGCCGCCCGATCAAGACCAGCTCGTCGCCCGGCACGGTGGCGAGTGATTCGCGCAGCCTGGCCACGTCGGCGACGATTGCCTCCGGCGCCAGTTCGATTCGTCCGCTGGCCGTGCGTAGCGCATCGGGCAGGCGCGGCTCCAGCGCGCCGAGGTCAATCCCATGCGGGGCCAGCTCGAGGCGGGCGAGGGTCAGACCATCGTCGCGGGCGCCGAAGCCGTCGCCGTACGGTCCCACCCGCAGCATAAGATCGAGGAGCCGCTCGGGGCCGATGCGGGGCTCGAGCTCGGACAGCACATCCTCCATGTCGCGCCCGAAGATCGGCGACTGCGGTGTCTTCACCTCTCGCTGGATCAACACCCGCGCAACCTGCTCGTCCAGCATCGCCACGTCGGCCGCCGGACCGAGCCCGGCGGCGATCCCGGTGAGGCGCAGGAGCGTCACCCACTCGTCGGGCATACCGGGCTGCGGCCCGAGCACCGGCGGCGAGTAGTGCGCGACGTTGCGCACGGCGAACAGGTACAGGGCCAGGTCGTAGTGCGGCCGCCGCAGAGGGGAGGGCGCGGGCAGGATCACATCCGCGTGCCGCGTGGTCTCGTTCAGATACACGTCGAGGCTGACCATGAACTCGAGCTGGCTCAGAGCCCCGCGCAGGCGGTCGCTGTTGGGGGTCGAGATGGCAGGATTGCCGCTGATCGTGATCAGGGCACGGATCTGCCCGTCTCCGGGGGTCTGGATCTCCTCGGCCAGGCAGGCCACCGGGAGCTCACCAAAGATCTCGTCGACCTCGCGCACCCGGCTCTGCCACCGTCCGAAGCGCGCCCCGCGCCCGCGCCCCGGCTCGCCGGCCGTGTTCGAGTGCCCTGCCGCGCCGCGCGGGAACATCGCCCCGCCCTCGCGGTCGAGGTTGCCGGTCAGGGCGTTGAGCACGTCGACGAGCCAGCTGGCCAGGGTTCCGAACTCCTGCGTGCAGGTGCCGATCCGGCCGTAGACGGCGGCCCGGTCGGCCGCGGCGAGTTCACGCGCCAGACGGCGGATCGTCTCGGCGTCGATGCCGCAATGCTCGGCGACGGTCTCGGGGGTAAACGGCGCCGCCAGTTCGCGCACCACATCGCGACCTTCGATCAGTGATTCGAGCTTCTCGCCCGGTGCGGCCAGTCCCTCGTCCAGGAGCACGTGGACCATCGCGAACAGCAGGTGCGCGTCGGTGCCCGGTCGGATGAAGTGGTGCTCGTCGGCCTCCTCCGCGGTGCGACTGCGCCGTGGATCGATGACGACCAACTTGCCGCCACGGGCGCGAAGCGCGCGCAGGCGGCCACGCATGTCGGGGGCGGTCATCAGGCTGCCGTTGGAAACCAGGGGATTCGCGCCCAGGATCAGGAGGTGCTCGGTGCGGTCGACATCGGGCACCGGCACCGTCGTCCCGGTGCCGAACATCAGCGCCGAGGACTTCTGCTTGGGGAATTGATCGACCGTGCTGGCCGAGTAGATGTTCCGCGTTCCCAGCGCGCGCAGCAGCGCCTGTCCGTAGAGCATGTTCTCGAGCAGGTGGGCGTTCGGGTTGCCGAGGTATATGCCCACCGCATTACGGTCGGCGGCCAGAATCGGCGCCAACCGGCTCTCGATCAGCGCGAACGCCTCGTCCCACGAGGCCTCGACGAACGAGCCATCGTCCTGGCGGATCACCGGCGTCCGCAGGCGGTCGGGATCCGTGTGAAGCTCCTTCAGGGCGTAGCCCTTGGGGCAGATGAAGCCGTGGCTGAAGACGTCGTCCTGATCACCTCGGACCGACACGACCTCGTCGCCGTTCAGTTTGAGCTCGAGGCCGCAGGTCGCCTCACACAGCGGGCAGGTGCGGTATGCGGTGCGAAGGCCAGTGCCGGGGGCGGACATGACAGCCATGCAGGTTACTGTTCAGGCCGAGTCAAACGAGTAGGGGAGAGATTGATGCCTCTGGGTCGAAAGCTAGTCGTCGAGTTCATCGGGACGTTCTTCTTGGTCTTCACGGTCTGCATGGCCACCAACCCGAAGACGGGCGCGGGCGACCTGGCCCCACTCGCCATCGGCGCCTCTCTGATGGTGATGGTGTTCGCCGGCGGCCATATTTCTGGGGGCCACTACAACCCGGCGGTCAGCACCGCTGTGCTGATCAGGGGCAAGATCACCTCGAGCGAATGGGTGGCGTACATGGTCACGCAGCTGATCGCCGGCGTCGTGGCTGCGCTGGCGGCCCGCGCCATCAATGGTGCGGGCACGGCGGGCTCATTCGCCAGCGCGGGGAAGATGCTGCTGGTCGAGTTCCTGTTCACGTTCGCGCTGGCCTACGTGGTGTTGAACGTCGCGACCTCGGAAGGCACCGAGGGCAACTCGTTCTACGGCTTGGCCATCGGCTTCACGGTGACGGTCGGAGCGTTCGCGGTCGGCGGTATCTCGGGCGGAGCCTTCAATCCCGCGGTCGCCCTGGGCGCCAGCGTGCTGGGGATCTTCAAGTGGAGCAACTACTGGATCTACATCGTGGCGCCGATCCTCGGCGCCGTGGTGGCCGGAGGCATCTTTCGCTACGTGCAAGCCGGCGAGAAGCCCACGGGTGACACCCAGGCGGCCAGAACGGACCTGTGACCGCTGCCCGCCGAGAGTCCCTGGCCGACTGGCTGACCCTCCTCGGTGCGGGGGTCCTGTTCGCATCGCTGTTCTTGACCTGGAGCCATCAGTTCTCGCCGGGCTTCCTGGCCGCGTGGGGCGGCTCGGCCGCGCTGCACGGCGTGCCGGACGACCCCACCGCCTGGCAGGTGTACGGCATCGTCGACCTGCTGCTGGCGCTGCTGGCCGTCGTGCTCGTGCTGCTCGCCCTGATCGGGCGGCGAACCGCGCGTGCGATCGCCTTCGTGGCCTGCATTCTTGCCCTGGTGTTCATCGTCCACGCACTCGGCCGACCCCCGACCAACGGGACGAACATCTTCGACCCCGCGCGCGGCACGTACGTGCCCAACTCACCGACCTCAGGGGGAGGGGAGGTCGTGGCCATCGGGGCGCTGGCGCTGGCCATCGCCGGGCTCGGGCTGTCCTTCACCGCTGACTGAGGGGTACGGCGGCGGCACCTATCCTCGGATAGAGCATGTCGATAGCCCCAGCCGACCGCCGACGCGAGCTTCCCGACGACCCCGGCGTGTACCTTTTCCGCGATTCGCGGGGCAAGGTGCTGTACGTCGGTAAGGCGAAGTCGATCCGCAAGCGGGTGGCCTCGCACTTCTCCAACCCCAGTACGCGGGCGGGGCGGGACCTGGTGCCGATGATCGATCACATCGAGGCTCTGGTCGTGCAGACGGAGTCCGAGGCGCTGCTGGCCGAGCAGAACTTCATCAAGCAGTACAAGCCCCGGTTCAACATCCGCCTGCGCGACGACAAGTCCTACCCGTACATCGCGATCTCGCTGGACGAGGACTTTCCCCGCGTGTACTTCACGCGCGAGCGCCATCGGCGGGATCGAGCCTACTTCGGGCCGTTCAGCAACGCCAAGCGCGTCCGCTCCACGCTCGAAGTGCTGGGCAAGGTGTTCTTGTTCCGCTCCTGCGAAGGCCCCGAGCCCGGGCGCCGCAGCGGCTCCCCGTGCCTGGATTACTACATCAAGCGCTGCGAGGCACCGTGTGTCGGCTATGTCAGCAAGGAGGACTACCGGGCCGGGATCGACGGCGTGATCGGCTTCCTGTCCGGCCGCTACCGGGAGATCGAGCGCTCGCTCGAGGCCTCGATGCGCGAGGCGGCGGCCGAGCAGCGCTTCGAGGACGCCGCGCGCGATCGCAACCGTCTGCGCGCCGTGCGCTCGCTGCTCGAGCGCCAGCGGGTGGCCAACGAGACGGTGGGAACGCTCGACGCGATCGCCGTGGCCGAGGCCGACGGCGAGGCCAACGCCCAGGTGTTCCAGGTGCGCGACGGCGTGCTGTCGGACCGCCAGAGCTTCTACCTCGACAACGCGGCCGGCGGCGGCATCGCCGACGTGGCGGAGGCATTCATCCTCCAGTACTACGCCAGCGCGATGATGATCCCGCCACTGCTGATCGTCCAGCGCGAATTGGGAACCGCGCCGGCTCCGGCGCTGGCTCAGGCGCTGGCGGACCGGCGCGGGGCACCGGTGGAGATTCGCGCCGCCGAGCGCGGCGACAAGCGGCGGATCCTGGAGCTGGCCGAGCGCAACGCGCGTCTCGCCCTGGACCAGGAGAAGCTTCGCTCCGAGCGTCGCCGGCAGCAGCGGGTGGAGGCGCTCGACGGCCTCCAGGCCGCCTTGGGGCTCGACACGATCCCGCTGCGGATCGAGTGCTTCGACATCTCGACGCTGATGGGCACCAACACCGTGGCCTCGATGGTCGTGTTCGAGGGCGGCGCGCCGAAGAAGTCCGACTACCGGCGGTTCAAGGTGTTCGGCGACGGGGACGGCAACGGTGGCGGCGCGCACGCGGCCCCCGACGACTTCGCCGCCATGGAGGAGATCCTCGGGCGCCGGCTGGCGCGGTGGGAGCAGCAGCGCGACGTGTCGCCCCACGACAAGGACTTTGACCCCAGCTTTGCCGCCCTGCCCAACGTGGTCGTGATCGACGGCGGCAAGGGTCAGCTGTCGGCCGGTCTGCGCGCGCTGAGCGGGTTCCGCGAGCGCGGAGTGCTGGTCATCTCGCTGGCCAAACGCGTCGAGGAGGTGTTCATTCCGGGCCGGGCGGCGCCGTTGAGACTGTCTCACGAGACCCCGGAGCTGCAACTCCTCCAACGCGTTCGCGACGAGGCGCACAGGTTCGCCATCACCCATCATCGGAGCCGGCGCGACCGGGCCATGACCTCCTCGATCCTCGACGAGCTCCCCGGCGTGGGGCCGGCGCGCAAGCGCGCGTTGCTCAAGCATTTCGGCTCGCCCGACGCGATCCTGGCCGCCTCGCGAGAGGAGCTCGAGGCGGTGCCGGGGGTGTCCGGCAAGCTCGCACGCGAGGTCTACCGCGAGCTGCACAAGACCGGCGTCTAGCCAGCCTGCCGGCGCCCTAGCGGGTCACCACGGCGGCGCTGGCCGCGGGCAGCGAGATCGAGTAGCTGCCGTTATCGGCCGCGGCCTGATCCAAAGAGGGCTGTCCCGCCAGCCTGCCCGTGGTGGTGTCGTTGCCGAAGCTCTGGCCGCCGTAGGCGACGTCCTTGGTCGCGCTGAGGCTGGGCGCCTCGAGGCGCTCGATCGAGACTGAGCTCGTGCCGTTCGGGATCTGGAGCTGGACCGACACGTCGGCCGTCGAGCTCTGGTTGATCAGGACCACGCGCGTGCGGCCGTCCGGGGCGCTGGTCGCCCACGCCTTGATCGGACCCGAGGCGATCGACACCGGCAGCAGCCGCGCGCCGGGCGGGAACGCCTGAGCGAACATCAGCATCCCGTAGTACTCGGGATGCACGAAGGCGTGCCAGGTTCCCTTGCGCTGCCGGAAGGAGAACAGCTGGTAGGCAGCGCGGGGCAGGGTGTGGACGTTGACGCCGTCGACCCCCACGGAGGCAAAGTTGAACAACGTGTCGAGGACCCACAGCGCGGAGGCGAAGGTGTCGCTGACCCCGAACGCCCCACTGCACGAGGCGGAGTTCATCTCGTCGACCCGGAAGGCCAGGCCGCGGGCATGGGCGATCGACACGTAATGCCGGACGTCGCTGGCCAGGCCGGCCGATGAGCCATCGGCGAGCAGGTTGCCGATTGAGGCGTATGAGGGCGAGCTCGGCTTCTTCACGCAGCCGCGCAGCGGATAGCGATGGGCGGTGACCGTCCCGACCTTGTTGTGCTGGGCATTGAGGAAGCGGTTCTCGCCGCTCAGCCAACTCAGCCGGGCGAACGAGGGACCAACGAGCGGCGCGGTCGGAAGGGCCGAGCGCCAGCGCGAGTAGTCGTGGATGAAATCGCTCAGGGAGTAGTTGCGGGGCCGAGCGAAGACAACGTGGTCGCGGCGATCGCGGTACCACGGGAACACGCCGTAGAGGTCGGGTTCGTTTCCGATCTCGAGCGCGTCGATGTACCGCCGGCCGATCGCCTGGACCATCTCGCGCCCCTCGGCCGCGGCCAGCGAGGGCCGGTCGGCGGCGAGATTGACGCCGAGGATCAGTTTGGCGTGCAGGTCACGAGCCAGCGCGCGGGTGGTGCGCATCCAGCCCTTGGTCAGCCCGTAGGTGATGCCGCCAGGCGGGATCACACCGCGCATCGGCCACCAGGTGGAGTCGGTGCTGTCGCCGCCGATCCGCAGTACGGGCTGTTGATGGGGGGCCAGTCCCCTGACGAGCTGGACGAGGACAGGGTTGATGGCCAGCGGGTTGCGGCCGGTATAGATGTGAAGGGCCTTGGTCTCCAGCGATACGCCCACGAAGCCTTGCCCCATCCGCTGCCCGGTGGGGGTGGACTGGACGGCGGCGGTCACGACCGGCGGCTGGGCCTGCGCCTCGGCGGCGAATGCAATGGAGACCGTGAGCGCCGCCAGGATTGTCATGCAGCCTACGCGGCGGTACACGAGGAGCATGGTGTCATAACCCTACGGTCGTTGGCGCTCGTCCGCTTGTACCGTCAAGCTTCTGAGCAATGGATATATCCAGAGCAGCCCCTGAACAAGCAGCGATCGGTAAGGCCGATGAGGATGCTGGCGAGCGCGCCTCGGCGCTGACCGACCTGGTCGTGATCACCGGGTTTTCAGGGGCGGGGAAGTCGACCGCGATGGCCGTGTTCGAGGACGCGGGGTACTTCTGTGTCGACAATCTTCCCTCCGAGATGATCCGCAGCCTGGTCGAGCTGTTTCGCCACAGCGGCTCGAAGGTGGAGCGGGCAGCGGTCGTCTCCGATGTGCGCGGCCGGGGTTACTTCGAGGGCCTGGCGGCGATGCTCGACGACCTGCGGAGGAGCGGGGTCAAGCACCGGGTGCTGTTCCTGGAGGCCGACGAGGCGTCGCTGCTCACGCGCTACAAGGAGACGCGCCGTCGTCACCCACTCGCGCCGCGAGGCAGCGTGACCGACGGCATCTCGCGCGAGCGGGCGGCGCTGGCGCCTCTGAAGGAGCGGGCCGACGTGGTCATCGACACCAGCGGGCTGACCGCGGCGATGTTGCGGCGCAAGCTGGCCGATGAGTTGCTGCCGTCCCACACGCCGGGGCGGCTCGCTGTGACCTTCGAGAGCTTCGGCTTCAAGTACGGCCTGGTGCGCGACCCGGACCTCATGCTCGATGTCCGCTTCCTGCCCAATCCCCACTATGAAGCCGAGCTCCGCCCGCTGACCGGAAACGATCAGCGGATCGTCGAATTCATCAACCGCGGCGGTGAGCTCGACGGCTTCTACGAGCACCTGCACCCGTTCCTCGACTACCTGCTGCCGCAATATCTGGCCGAGGGCAAGGCCCATTTGGTGCTCGCCATTGGCTGTACCGGCGGCCGCCACCGATCGGTGGCCGTCGCGGAGCACCTGGCGGACCGCTACCGGCCGGCCTCCGAGTATCAGGTCGAGGCCGTCCATCGCGACGTGACGCGGCCGGCATAGGGCGGGCGATGATCCATCACGTCGGCTTCGAGGTCTCCGACCTGCAGCGTTCTAGCCGGTTCTACGACGCCGTCTTCTTCGCCCTGGGCGGCCGTCGCCTGCACGACTCCGAGCACGCGATCGCCTATGGCGTCACCAGCCCGATGGTGTGGATCGTGGTGCGCGGCCGCCCGCCTGCGCCGGGCTACGGACACATGGCCCTGCACGCCAGCGGCAGGGCGGGTGTCGACGCGGCCCACAAGGCGGGCGTGTCCAACGGCGGAGCCGACGATGGTCCGCCCGGCCCGCGTCCTCAGTACGGGCGGGGCTATTACGCCGCGTACATGCGCGATCCCGACGGGCTGCGGGTCGAGGTCGTGTCACAGCGATAGCCGGCGCCAGCCGACAGCGTCAGGGAGGCGAACGCCCGTGTTAGGTAGCCTTCGGCTCGCCGCCGGCGGTCGCCTCCGCCATGCGCCCTCTGTTTCGGGGCCAGGCGGTCGCCCTTCGACAGCGGCGGGCGTCGTTCTGCGGCCACAACGAAATGGAGAGACATAGGCATGTCGGTACGGGTCGGAATCAACGGTTTCGGACGGATCGGCCGCAACGTCTTCCGCGCTGCCTACGAGCAGGGCGCAGACATCGAGTGGCTGGCCGTCAACGACCTGGTCGATCCGAGGACGATCGCCCATCTACTCAAGTACGACTCGACCTACGGTCCGTTCCCGGGCGAGGTCGAGGCCACCGACACCGGTCTGCGCGTCGACGGCAAGGACATCAGGGTGCTGGGCGAGCGCGATCCCGCGGCGTTGCCCTGGGAGCAGCTCGGGGCCGAGGTCGTGATCGAGTCGACAGGGCTGTTCACGGACCGCGAGAACGCGTCCAAGCACCTGGATGCCGGAGCGCAGAAGGTCGTGATCTCTGCCCCGGCCACCAACCCGGACGTCACCGTCGTCCTGGGGGTCAATTTCGATGAGGCCTACGATCGCGAGCAGCATCGGGTCATCTCCAACGCCTCGTGTACGACGAACTGCCTGGCTCCCGTGGCCAAGGTGCTCCACGACACGATCGGGATCAAGCACGGCTTGATGACGACGATCCACGCCTACACGTCCGATCAGCGCCTGCAGGACATGCCCCACCGCGACCTGCGGCGCGCTCGCGCGGCGGCGGTCAACCTGATCCCGGCCACGACCGGCGCGGCCAAGGCGATCGGCGTGGTGATTCCCGAGCTCAACGGGAAGCTGCACGGCTTTGCCATCCGGGCGCCGGTGCCGACCGGCAGCGTGGTCGACCTCACCGTCGAGGCCAACCGGGAGACCACGGTGGAGGAGGTCAACCAGGCACTCAGGGCGGCCGCGTCGAGCGGGCCGATGCAGGGCCTCTTCGAGTACACCGAGGATCCGATCGTGTCCACCGACATCGTCAAGAACCCCGCCTCGTCGATTCTCGACTCACAGCTGACGGCCGTGATGGACGGGACGATGGTCAAGGTCGTCTCGTGGTACGACAACGAGTGGGGATACTCCAACCGCGTCACGGATCTCGTGCAAAGGCTGTTGTGAAGACACTGAACGACCTGGGAAACATCGACGGCAAGCGCGTGCTGGTCAGGGTGGACTTCAACGTGCCGCTCGAGGATGGTGCGGTGGCCGACGACACCCGAATCCGTGCGGCACTGCCGACGATCGACGACCTGCGCTCGCGCGGTGCGCGGCTGATCCTCGTCTCCCATCTTGGACGACCCAAGGATCGCGAGCCCGAGCTGTCACTGCGCCCGGCGGCCGACCGTTTGGCCGAGCTGTCCGGGGCCGACGTGACGCTGGCCCCGAGTGTGGTGGGCGATGACGTTCATGGCTTCGCCAATAACCTGAGCCGCGGCGACATCCTCATGCTGGAGAACGTCCGCTACGAGCCGGGAGAGACGAAGAACGATCCCGACCTGGCGCGCGAGCTGGCTTCGCTGGCCAGCGTCTATGTCGATGACGCGTTCGGGGCCGCGCATCGGGCTCACGCTTCGACCGAGGGCGTGGCCCGGCTGCTGCCCGACCACGCTGCCGGGCTCCTGCTCGAGCGGGAGGTGACCACGCTTACCCGGCTGCTCGAGGCTCCCGACCGGCCGCTGGTGGCGGTGCTCGGCGGCGCCAAGGTGAGCGACAAGATCGCGGTCATCGACCGCTTCCGCGAGGTGGCCGACACGATCCTCATTGGTGGCGCCATGTGCTTCCCGTTCCTGGCCGCGCAGGGCCACCGGGTCGGTGACTCGCTGTGCGCCGAGGAGGACGTCGAGCTGGCCCGCCGGGTGCTCGACCAGACCGCGGGAGAGGGCGCCGATCTGGAGCTGCCGGTGGACCTGGTGGCCGGCGATCGATTCGCCGCCGACGCCGAGGTGACGCCGATCGACGGCGTCGATGTTCCCGACGGGCTGATGGGGCTCGACGTCGGACCCAAGACGGCGGAGAGCTACGCCGCGGTCATCGCGGGCGCCGGCACGGTGTTCTGGAACGGGCCGATGGGCGCGTTCGAGCTCGAGCCGTTCGCTGCCGGAACACGGGCGCTGGCCCTGGCCGTCGCGGAGGCGCCGGGCACAACCGTCGTCGGCGGTGGCGATTCCGCCGCGGCGATCCACCGCTTCGGCTACGCCGACCGCGTCACCCACCTGTCCACCGGCGGCGGCGCAGCGCTCGAGCTGATCGAGGGCAAGCCGCTGCCCGGCGTGGAGGCACTGGCATGAGAACGCCGCTGATCGCCGGCAACTGGAAGATGCACAAGACGGTGGCGGAGGCCGAGGAGTTCATCCAGGCCCTCCTGCCCCGGGTGTCGACCGTCGATGGGGTCGACATCGCCGTCTGTCCGGCGTTCGTCGCCCTGTCGGCGATGATCGACTCGACCCGCGGGTCTCGCGTTCAGGTCTATGCCCAGAACATGCATCAGGCCAACCAGGGCGCGTACACCGGCGAGGTATCGCCGCCAATGCTCACCGAGATCGGCGTCCACGGCGTGATCCTCGGTCACTCCGAGCGCCGCGAGCAGTGCGCGGAGACCGACCGGGCGCTGGCGCTGAAGGTGCCGGCGGCGCTCGAGGCGGGTTTGCTGCCCGTGCTGTGCGTCGGGGAGACCGAGGAGGAGCGCGAGCGGGGCGACACCGAGCGCAAGCTTCGCCACCAGGTCCAGGAGGACCTGGCCAAGGTCGATGATGAGCGACTCGGCGAGGTGGTGATCGCCTACGAGCCGATCTGGGCGATTGGCACCGGGTTGGTCGCGACCCCGGATCAGGCCCAGGAGGCGGTCGCCTTCATTCGCGCGCTGGTGGCTGACCGCTCGGCCGAGCAGGCCGAGCGCACGCGAGTCCTGTACGGGGGAAGCGTGAAGGCCGAGAACGCATGCGAGCTCATGGCCCTTCCGGACGTCGACGGCGCACTGGTCGGCGGCGCCAGCCTTGACCCCGAACCGTTCGCGGCGATCGTCGCCGCCGCCGGGCCGTGAGCATCCCACCGGGCGCCAGCGGGATACCCGCCGCCGGCGCGGTGCTGATCGTGCTCGATGGCTGGGGTCTGGCGCCGGCGGGGCCGGGCAACGCGGTGTCGCTGGCCGACACCCCGATATTCGACGAGCTGTGGGACTCCTACCCGCACACACAGCTGACCGCGTGCGGTCGCGCCGTCGGCCTGCCCGACGGCCAGATGGGCAACTCTGAGGTCGGCCACCTGAACCTTGGCGCAGGCTCGGTGGTGATGCAGGACCTGACGCGGATCGATCAGGCGGTCCAGGACGGCGAGTTGTCGTCCAATCCGGTGCTGCGCGCCGCGCTGTCCGGCGCCGAGCGGGTTCACCTGATCGGGCTGGTCTCGGACGGCGGCGTCCACTCGGGCTTGGAGCATCTGCAGGGACTGATCGAGCTCGGCGGCTCGCTCCAGGTGCCCGATCTGGTGCTGCATGCCTTCACCGATGGGCGCGACACGCTCCCGACCTCGGGCGCCGGTTTCCTGGACACCGTCGAGGGGTGGATGCAGCGCGCCGGCGCCGGCCGGGTCGGCACGGTCGTTGGGCGCTACTACGCGATGGATCGCGACCGCCGCTGGGATCGCCTCCAGCTCGCCTACGACCTGCTCGTCCATGGACGAGCAGAGCACTCGGCCGCGACCGGGGGACAGGCCGTCCGCGACGCCTACCAGCGCGACGAGACCGACGAGTTCATCAAGCCCGTCCTGGTGGGGGACGAGGCTCGCATCCGTCCCGGCGACTCGGTGCTGGGGTTCAACTTCCGCCCCGACCGGATGCGCGAGATCACTCGGGCTCTGGCCGAGCCCGGGTTCGACGAGATCGATCGCGGCGGCGCGGAGCCGGTGACGCGCTACGCCTGCATGGCTGAGTACGAGGAGGACTGGTCCTATCCGGTGGCCTTCCCGCCCGAGCGCCCAGAGACGACGATCTCGGGCGTGATCGCCTCGCACGGCCTGCGCCAGCTCCACGTCGCGGAGACCGAGAAGTACCCGCACGTGACGTACTTCTTCAACGGCGGCGAGGAGCGGCCCTACGAGGGCGAACACCGCGAGCTAGTGCCCTCACCGCGCGACGTGCCGACCTATGACAAGAAGCCCCAGATGAGCGCCCCCGAGGCGGCGCGGGCCTTCGTCGAGGGGTGGCGGTCGGACGCTCCCACGTTCGGGATCATCAACTTCGCCAACGCCGACATGGTCGGCCACACCGGCGTCATCGAGGCCGCCGTCCGCGGCATCGAGACCGTCGACCGCTGCCTGGGCGAGGTCGTGGGCGCGGTTCACGCGTCGGGCGGCGCCTGCTTCGTCACCGCCGACCACGGCAACGCCGACCACATGCTCGAGCCCGACGGCAGCCCCAACACGGCTCACTCCCTCAATCCCGTGCCCGTGATCGTGACCATGCCCGGGCTGTCGCTGCGCGACGGCGGGATTCTGGCCGACGTATCGCCCACGCTGCTTGCGCTGGTGGGGATCGACCGGCCGGCGGGGATGACAGGGCGGTCGCTGATTTCGTAGGCGCTGGCGCCGGCGGGTCCGTCGCTTTGCCCGGATTGGCCGGTGCTTGTTTGCTGGGGAAGGGGTGGCGGGTTGCGGCTGCCGGTTCCGAAGGCAACCGCCCGAACTCAAGCCCGCCGAATTGGAGCGCCCCTGCCCAAAAACCTCAAACAATCCCATCATAAGACTTGCCAGTGCTAGACTTAGATCTCATAATGCAGTCTGCATTAAATAGGACTTCCCCCAGGAGGATTGGAATGGCACTCATCAGATGGGAGCCGGTTCGTGAGCTGAGCTCGATTCAGAGCGAGATGAACCGTCTCTTCAACACTTTCTTTGACACGCCGACGGGTTCGAACGGCCAGTCGGCTCATCGGCGTTGGCTGCCGGCGATGGATCTGGTCGAGACCGAGGGCGAGTTCGTCCTGCGTGTCGATCTGCCGGGCCTGACCGAAAAGGATGTCAACATCGAGCTCGACGACAACGTGCTGAGCGTGTCGGGCGAGCGCAGGGCGGAGCACGAGGAGCGCAAGGAGGGCTACTACCGGGTCGAGCGGGCATCCGGCTCGTTCCGTCGCTCCCTGACGCTGCCTGACGGCGTTGACGCCGAGGCGATCAAGGCGCAGGTCGACAGTGGCGTGCTCGAGATCCGCATCCCGAAGCCCGAGCAGCGCAAGCCGCACAAGGTCGCGATCACCGTCGGTGGCGGTGAGCCCACGCCCATCGAGGGCTCCGAGACCGGCTCCGAGAGCGAGTCCTCAGCCTCATAGTTGTCGGGTGAGTAGGGTCCGGATCCGTGTTCACGGTCCGGACCCGTTCGCCTGACTCCCTGGCGCGCACGGGCACGCTAGAGCTGGCCCACGGCGAGGTGCGAACGCCCGCGTTCGTACCACTGGCGACGCGGGGGGCGGTCAAGACCGTCGATGCGCACGAGGTGGCCGAGCTCGGCTACGAGCTGATCCTCGGCAACACGTTTCACCTGTTTCTCTCACCCGGCCCCGAGCTGATCAAGCGCGCCGGCGGCCTGGGCGCGTTCATGCGGTGGGAGAAGCCGATCATCACCGACTCCGGTGGCTTTCAGGTCTTCTCGATGGGCCACGGAAGCGTCGCGGACGAAATCAAGGGACGCGGCCGGGGTGCCGGACAGCAGCAGAGCAGCGGCGCGATCCTGGCCATCGAGGAGCGGGGCGTGCGCTTTCGCTCGTATCTCGACGGCAGCGAGCGGTTTCTCGGCCCCGAGACGTCGATGGAGGTCCAGGCCGCGCTGGGCTCGGACATCGCGCTGGTCTTCGACGAGTGCACCCCGTTTCACGTCACCCGCGAGTACACGGCGCGCTCGACCGAGCGCACGCACCGCTGGCTCGAACGCTGTCTTAGCTGGCATGACGCGTACGGCCCTCAGGGCCAGGCCGTGTACGGGATCGTCCAGGGCGGGGTCGAGCACGACCTGCGGATCGAGTCGGCGGCCACCGTGGCAGCGAGCGCTTGCGACGGCATTGCCGTCGGCGGGTCGCTCGGCCGCGACAAAGCCCAGATGCACGAGGTCGTCTCCTGGACCACGGCCGAGCTCGAGCGCCATGCTCCCGGCCGTCCTCGCCACCTGCTCGGCATCGGCGACGTCGACGACCTGATCGAGGGCGTCCAGCAGGGGATCGACACGTTCGACTGCGCGCTGCCCACACGCCTGGCCCGCCACGGGGTGGCGCTGGTCCCCGATCCGTCGAACAAATGGCGCCTCGACCTGGTCAAGAGCCCTTGGCGTCAAAGCAGCGAGCCGATTCTCGATGGCTGCCCGTGCCCAGCATGCTCGCGCGGCCACACGCGTTCCTATCTCCACTATCTGCTGCGGGCCGGCGAGCTCACCGCGCTGCGCCTGGTCACGCTGCACAACCTCAGCTTCATCGCCGCGTTGATGGAGGGCCTGCGGGCAGCGATCGACGCCGGACGGCTCGCCGAGACCGCCGCGGCGCTTCAGGCGCCGGCTACTTCGTGTACTGATTGATCAGGCTGCGAACGCTGTTGATCGCCTGCTGGGCGTCGTGGCCGACGACGCGACGGAAGTGCACGACGCTGTTCGAGGTGCTGCTGGCGATCACCACGGCGGCGGCGACGGCGGCCGTGAAGACGATCGTCAGCGCGATGAAGGCCATGAACCGCCGGCGCGCGCGCCGGTTTGGACGCGGGCGGGCTCGATCGGGGGCGGGAGCGGGCTGCCGCCGCGGCGCCGGCCGGGGCTCGAGCTGGCGCCCCGAGCGGGGCGGGGCCGCCTGCGGCGCGGCGGCGTTGTTGCGGGATCGGGCCACGCGCGTGGCCGCGGTCGCCCGATCGTCCGAGGGGCTCACGCGAGTCGCGGCACGGGTTCCGAGGTGCGAGGTGGGAGCCGCGGTGTCGAACGGCGCGAACCCCTGGGCGCCGTTGCGCAGAGACTCGCCGAACTGCATGGCGTCGCCCGGCCGGTCGGTCTGGTCAATGGCCAGCGCCACCGCCACGGCATGGGCCAGAGAACGGGGAACCAGCGGATTGAGCTCGCTGAGCGGAGTAGGGGATTCGCGCTGCTGCTTGAGGGCGAGCTCGGACAGAGACGCGGCCTCGTAGGGAAGGCGGCCGGACATCAGCTGATACGTGACGACACCCAGGGAGTAAATGTCGGCCCGGGGGCCGGCCTCCTCGCCGCGGGCCTGTTCGGGCGCCAGGTAGGCGGCGGTGCCGAGCACCGACCCGACCTGCGTGATGCTCGATTGGTCGGTCGCTCGCGCGATGCCGAAGTCGGCCAGCTTGACCACGGCGGACTCGGAGACGAGCAGGTTGCCAGGCTTGACGTCGCGATGCACGACGCCGTTGCGGTGGGCGTAGTCGAGGCCGCGACAGGCCTGGGAGACGACGTCGACGGCGTCCTCGACGTCGAGGTGGCCGCGATCGCGGAGCAGCTCGGCACACGAATGGCCGGCGACGTGTTCCATCACGATGAAGTGCTGGTGGTGACCCTCGTCGAAGCCGAAGTCGAACACCTGGACGATGTTGGGGTGGACCAGGCGGGCCGCGGCCAGCGCCTCACGGCGGAACCGAGACACGAACGTGGGGTCATCGGCGAGGTGCTCGGCCAGCAGCTTGATGGCCACATAGCGCTCGAGCCGCTGGTCAAGGGCCAGATGAACGGTCGACATGCCGCCGACGCCGAGACGGCCCTCGACCCGATAGCGCCCTGAGATTGTCGTCGCGTTCATTGTGCGTTCCCGCCGCCGTTACCGTTGCCAGAGCCCCCGAGACCCGCGCCGCCACTCCCGCTACCTGTAGGAGAACTACCCGAGGAGGTGGTGGTGGTTTCTGACGAGCTCGTCGTCGTGCTGCTGCTGGTAGTGGTGGTCGGGGTCGTGGTGCTAGAAGTCGTGCTGCTGGTCGAGCTGGTCGTCGGGGTAGTGGTCGTCGATGTCGCGGTGCTGCTCGTCGTCGGGGTCGTGGTCGTCCTGTGCGTGCTGGTGGTCTGGCAGTCGCTTGAGGCGAGCTGGCCGACGGTGCTGGCGCCCTGGATCAGGTTGGCCCGCAGGGTGGGGCTGACCGACGCGGGGAGATCCCCGACAACGTGGCTGAAGCCGGAGACCGCGGTCGCCGCAGCAGGGCAGCTACCGGTGCTCACCGCAGAGGCCACGGCATCGAGCTGATTGTTGAGGTTGGAGGACTGATCACCTGAGAGCAGGCCGGAGTCGCCGCCGCAGGCGACGAGGGCCGAGACGGCGAAGCCAAGCCCGCCGGCAAGGAGTGCGCGGGGCGCGTAGCGCATCCGCGGCCTCACTTTAGAGGCAACCGCTGTTGGGTTCCGGTTAGAAACCCCTCACTGCCCATAGGCCAGCCTGTCGGCGAGTGAATCGGGCAACCGGGCCGCCCTGATCGCCGCCGCGGCGGCCGTGATGTCGTATTCGACACGGTGGTAGACGCCCCGCCAGGCGCCGAGATCGAGCTCGAGCCAGGCGGCCCGAGGGTCCCCGTCGCGGGGCTGGCCGACGCTCCCCGGGTTGACCAGCCATTCCCCGGTCCTGAGGTCGAGCTCCTCGTCGTCGGCGCGCGTCTGCCCGGTCGCCGAGGAGCCGTCCTCGCGGCAGAACGACAGCGCCACGTGCGAGTGACCGATCAAGCACACCCGGCGTTCCTGGGTATCAAGGCACAGCTCGGCCTGCAGCGGCGAGAGCACGTATTCCCATATCGGGTCGCGCGGACTGGCGTGATAGAGGCCGACCTCCTCGTCGGTGTTGACGGGTTCGAGCTTCTCCAGATAGCTCCGCGTCTCGGGCGCGATCGTCTCTCGCGTCCATTGAGCCGCCAGCGCGGCGCCGCGGGAGAACTCCTCCAGCGCAAGTGCTCCGCATACACCGAGGTCGTGATTGCCGGCCAGGCACACCGCCGCGTGCTCGCGGGCGAGCTCGACGCACGCGTCCGGTTCCGCGCCGTAGCCGACGAGGTCGCCAAGGCACCACATTTCTTCGCATTCAGTAGGGCCGATGGCGTCGAGCACGGCCTCAAAGGCCTGGCGGTTGCCGTGGATGTCGGAGACGATGGCCACTCGCACGGGGGTACAGTCTGGCTGGTGAGACGACGTCGAGGCGCCGAGGCTGCCGTTGCGCTGCTTCTGGCTGCGGGCAGCGCCGCGCTCGCGGCACGGCTGCTGAGGCCGAGGACGCGGCTCCCGAGACCGGATCTGGTCGATATCGGGAGCTATTTCAGCGCCCAGGAGATCGAACGTGGAAGACGCTATGCGCGGCCGCAGATGGCCATCGGGATCACCCGTGCGGCGCTGGACCTGGCGGCGCTGGCGGCGATCGTTCGCCTCGCCCCGGCACCCCTGAGGCGGCTCGATGAGCAACCGGTCCGCGGGGGCGCGGCGGCGGCCGCCGGACTGACCGTGGGTCTCTCGCTCTCGACGCTCCCGCTCGCCGCGGTGGCCCGCCGGCGAGCGATGGCCGTCGGCCTGATCACCCAGTCGTGGCGCGGCTGGGCCGCCGACCTGCTCAAGGGGACGGGCATCTCGGCGGCGATGTCCGCGGCCGCGGGCGGCCTTGCCGTGGAGGTCATCCGTCGATATCCGCGTGGCTGGTGGGCGCCCGCCGCGGCGGGCTCGGTGGTCGTGGGTGCCGGCCTGACGGCGCTGGCGCCGGTCGTGCTCGACCCGGTGTTCAACGACTTCACGCCCCTTCCGGAGGGTCGGACGCGGTCCGACGTGCTCGAGTTGGCCGACGCCGCCGGCGTCAAGGTCGGCGAGGTCTTCTCCGTGGACGCGAGCCGCCGGGGGACCGCGGCCAACGCCTACGTGGCGGGCCTGGGCCCGACCAAGCGGGTGGTGCTGTTCGACACCCTGCTCGATCGTTACAGCCGCGACGAGGTGCGGGTGGTGGTGGCGCACGAGCTGGCCCACGTCCGCCACCGCGACGTTCCCCGGCTCTTCGGCTACGCCGCGATCGTCGCGCCGGGCGCAGCGCTGGCCGTGCAGCGCGTGAGCTGGACGCTGTCCGACGCCCGCAGCGGCCCCTCGTCGCTGCCCTCGCTGGCGCTGGCGGCGGCGATCGTCTCCGGGGCGGTCGGGGTGATCGGCAACCGGTTGTCCCGGGCCATCGAGCGGCGCGCGGACGACTTCTCGCTGCGGCTCACGGACGCTCCCGGGGCGTTCATCTCGTTCGAGCGGGCGATCGCCCTCCAGAACGTCGGCGACCTCGATCCTCCGCGCTGGCTGACCGGGATCCTGGCCACCCATCCACCGACCGCCGAGCGGATCGGCGCGGCCGTGGCCTACGACAAACAGGCGAGCGCCCCGCAGGCGCTCGCCCCCTAAATCGCAGAGCTAGCTTTCGTCGGTCTCGGGCCCGCCGCCGAACTCGGGGAGGTTCTTGATCCCTTCCCGGGTCTGCCACTTGGAGTAGTTGTCCTGCATGGCGTCGATCAGCTCGCGCATGAACTTGGGCGACAGGTTGACCCGTGAGACGACAACTCCTGGAATCTCCTCCTCCTCGACCTCGTGGTCCACGCGAGCGAAGGTGATCGTGAACTCGTAGTCGGAGTGGCTGACGTTGGCGAAGTTGGCGTAGACGCCGGCCATGATGTCCGGCGAGAAGTGGATATTGATGTGGCGGTCGGGAGTATTGGGCTCGTCCATATGTGCCTAGTATCCCAATCGTGCGGATCATCGTCGTTGCCGTCGGGAGACTGCGTCCGCCCTACGCCGACGATGTGAGTCACTATCAGAAGCTGATCGCGGGGCACGCGCGGCTGGAGTTGATCGAGGTTCGCGAGGACGAGCAGGTCGCTCGCCGCGTGCCCGATCGCGCGTTTGTCTCGCTGCTGCACCCCGACGGGCAGCTCATGGACTCGATCGAGTTCAGCCGTTTCGTCGAGGAGCGCCGGCGCAGCGGACAGGATCTGTGCTTCGTGATCGGAGGGCCGTTCGGGCTCCAGTTCGATGGTTTCGACCACCGGCTGTCGCTCAGCACCCTCACCTTTGCGCATCAGCTCGCGCGGGTGGCGCTGCTGGAGCAGCTGTACCGCGCCCACAAGATCCTGGCCCGCGAGCCGTACCACCACTGAGTACGCTCATCGACGTGAGTCCCCACCCGATGGAGGAACTGCGCGTGGCCGTGCGTGCCGCCACCGCCGCCGTCCGCGGCGACCGTGGGGAGTTGCCGGTCCAGCCCGGCGTGGAGCGGCCCAAGCGAGCCGGCCAGGGCGACTACGCCACCAACGCCGCGATGCTGCTGGCGCCGGTGCTTGACGCTCCGCCGAGGGTGATCGCCGAGAAGCTGGGCGGTGAGCTGAGCGGGGCGCTGAGCGAGCGGCTCGAGCGGGCCGAGGTGGCCGGGCCGGGCTTCCTGAACCTGTTTCTGTCCGACGTCTGGCATCGCGGCGCGCTGCGGTCGATCCTCGACGCCGGGGTGGGCTTCGGCGCCGGTGGCGCCGAGCACCCGGAGAAGGTGCTGACCGAATTCGTCTCGGCCAACCCGACCGGCCCGCTGGTCGCGGCCAGCGGTCGTCACGCCGCCTACGGCGACGCGCTGGCCCGGATCCTCGAGTACCACGGCCATTCGGTCACGCGGGAGTACTACTTCAACGACGCCGGCAACCAGATCCGTCTGCTCGGGGCATCGGTGCGGGCGCGGGCGCAGGGTGAGCCGGTGCCCGAGGGCGGGTACCACGGCGAGTACGTGAAGGATCTGGCGGCCGAGATCCCAAACGCGGCGTCGGCGGACGTTGACGTCCTGGCGGCCAGCGCGGTCGAGCTGCTGCTCAGCGCGATCAAGGCGACACTCGAGCGCTACGGCGTGCACTACGACAACTTCTTCAGCGAACGCACCCTGCACGAGGGCGATCCCAGCGATCTCGACCGCGCGATCTCTGTGCTCGAGAGGGCAGGCCACATCTACCGCTCCGAGGGGGCGACGTGGCTGCGCACGACGACATTCGGCGACGACAAGGATCGCGTTGTCGTCCGCTCCAACGGCGAGCCGACCTACCTGGCGGCCGACGTTGCCTACCTGCAGAACAAGCGCGACCGGGGCTTCGAGCGACAGCTGCTTCCGGTGGGAGCAGATCACCACGCCTACGCACGCGAGCTGGGGGCGGCGATGGCGGCGCTGGGTGGCGAGCCTGACACGCTCGAGGTGCTGATCCTCCAGTTCGTACATCTCGTCGAGGGCAGCGAGCGTGCGGCGATGTCCAAGCGCCGGGGTGACTTCGTCAAGCTCGACGATCTGCTCGACGAGATCGGCGTCGACGCCACCCGGTTCTTCATGCTCCAGCGTTCGCACGATCGCACCCTCGATCTCGACCTCCAGCTGGCGCGCCAGCAGTCGGCCGAGAACCCGGTCTACTACGTGCAGTACGCGCACGCACGGATTGCCTCGATGCTGGGTCGGCTCTCCCCGGAAAGGGTGCAAACGGCACTAGCCGGCGGCGCGCATTGGGGCACCGACGAGCTACACGCCTCGGAGCGCGACCTGATCAAGAAGCTGGCAGCGTTTCCGGACGAGGTCGGCGAGGCCGCGTTGCGACGGGCGCCGCATCGGATCGCGGTCTACGTACTCGAGCTCGCCCAGTCGTTCACCGCGTTCTATCGCGACTGCCGTGTCGTGGGGGCCACGCCGGAGGCGGTCGAGTCATTCCGGATCGCCCTGTCGGTAGCCAGCCAGCGGACGATCGCCACTTCACTGGAATTGCTCGGCGTGAGCGCGCCCGAGTCGATGTGAGGCCACGACACTAGCCGTAGCGGGCCATATCCTCGTCGAGACGCTTGGCCTCGGCCGGATCGAGCGAGGGGGTGGGGGAGGACGGTGACGCGGCAGCTCGGGCCTTGGCCCGCCGGCGCCAGCGGGGCAGGGTGACGATGAGGATGCCGGCGCCGAGGATCAGGATCGCCGGCGGCAGGATGTAGACGGTGAGGTTGAAGCCGTCGGCTGGGGGACGCCCCAGCACGGCGACGCCGTACTGGGCCACGAGTTGCTGCTCGATCTGGGCCTTGGTCAGACCCTTGGCGATGAGCGTGCGGATGAAGCTGCGCTCGGCCAGTGCCTGGGGCGACTGGGCGACCGCCAGCGGCTCTCGGCACGACACGCACATGACGTCGTTCTCGATGTCTGACAGCGAGGCGCGCGGTGCGGCGTCGGCGACGGCGGAACCGGCGGGCGCACCGAGCACCGCCAGCGACAGGAGGACGATCAGCGCGCGTCTCATGAGCGCTCGGCGATCAGCTGCCCGATCGTCTTCTGCAGCCAGTCGCCGGTGAGCTGGTAGCGCCGGACTGCGGCGATCCGGCCCTGGCGGTCGATCACGAATGTCTCCGGCACTCCCGTGGTGCCGAACGAGTGGACGAAGTTGTCGCTGATATCGCGCACGACCGGGTACGTGATGTGCTCCCGACGGACGAACTGCTCGGAATCGCTGGAGTTATCGAGATAGGTGACGCCGAGGACCGTCCCGTCATGCTTGAGCAGTTCGTGCTGGGCCCGTTCGAGGATCGGGGCCTCGGACTTGCACGGCTCGCACCACGACGCGAATACATTGAGCACGACGAGTTTGCCGCGGTAGTCGGCGATCTGCTCAGTCTGGCTCGAACCCAGTACGGGCAGCGACATGTGATCCTCGGGGACGGGCGGGCGGGTGCCACGGGCCAGAGCGGCGTCGATCGAGGTGTTGGTGCCCTGGCTGGCGACCCCGAAGGCGAGGAGGGCCAGAAGCGCCGCCGCGGCAGCGATAACGAGCCCGGGAAGCATCAGGCGGCGCATCGGCGGGCTCCGTCGGGGTTCACCAGCCAAGGGTAATACCCGCGCCACTCCGCCGGCCCCGCCTTTAGTGGCTCTTCACAGGCACTACCGATCGGCCCGCAGGGCGCGCAGCGCGTCATCGATCGAGGCGAAAGCATCGATGTGCTCGAGTACGCCGGCCAGCCGCAGGGCGTCATTGACCGGTGAATCGGCCGGGATCACGACCAGCAGCGCCTGGCCGCGGATGCGTAGGTTCTCGCGCAGGCGGTAGAGCAGGTGGATGCCGGCGCTGTCCATATAGTCGACGGCGCCCAGGTCGAGAATCCTGGCCGTCGCCGAGTTGGGACCCCCATGCGCGATCGCGCGCAGCAGACTCTCCGCGTTGGACATGTCGACCTCGCCGCTGAGCTCGGCCCGGACGACGCCGTCGTGGACGGACAGGTGAAGACCGGCGAGGCTCACGCCGATCCGAGGCGCCGACGCATCGTGATCACGGTGCCCGCGGCCGAGCGGTCGATATCCACATCGTCCATCGCGGCGTTGATGATGCCCAAGCCGCGCCCGCGATCGCGGCCCCGCGGCGCCCGCCACCGCCCGGTGTCACGGACGATCAGCGTGACCGTCCCGTTGCTGGCGTGACCCTCGAGCTGGAACTCGTTGGGGCCGGGGGAGTAGGCGTGCTCGATCGCGTTCGCGCACGCCTCACTGGCCGCCATCGTGATCTCGGCCAGGTCGCCTCGCGTGGCGCCCCGAGCGAGCAGCCATCGCCGCAGCGCGTGACGCATGCCGGAGAGCACGCCGGGATCCGCGGGGAGGCGCAGCGCGAGCTCGACCGGCAGGGGAGCGTTCTGCAGGGCCACAATCGCAACGTCGTCGCGCGGACCCGCCGGAGGCACGAGCCTGTCGACCGCCAGCACGCACGCGTCCTGCACCGAGTTGGCACCAGCGACGACATCGGCCAGCTTCTCGATGCCGTCCGATACCGAGATGCCTGGTCGCTCGACGAGGCCGTCGGTATACAGGACGATCGTCTCGCCGCTGTCGAGCGAGAGGTCGATCTCGCTGTAGCTGCCGTAGGGAAACGTTCCCAGCGGCGGCGCCGGCGGGATATCGACGACACGCGCGGCACCAGCGGAAACGACGATCGGAGGAAGATGGCCGGCGGCGGCGAGCTGGATCGCTCCCGACTCCGGATCAAACACGGCATAGGCGGCCGTGGCCATCCCGCCGCCGATCGTCTCGACGTAGCGATCGACGAGGTCGAGCGTGCGGCCCGGTCCGTGAGACTCGATCGCGTAGGCGTGGAGCGCGGTCCGCAGCTGGCCCATCAGCGCGGCCGCGCGGGTTCCGTGGCCGACGACGTCGCCGATGGCGATGCCGAGGCGACCGCGCGGGAGTTCGATCACGTCGAACCAGTCACCGCCCACCTCGTCGCGCGCCGGCAGGTAACGGGCGGCGACCGACAGGCCAACCACGGTGGGGACATTCCGGGGCAGCAGACTCCGTTGCAGCACGACCGCCACCCGGTGCTCGTGCTCGAGCGCGGCATACAGCTGGGTACGCTCGATCGCGGGAGCGGCACGGGCCGCCGCCAGCTGGAGGACCGCAGCGTCGCTGCTGGTGAACTCTCGGGAATGCAGCGAGCCGACGTGGAGGACCCCGATCAGGTTCCCCTCGACGATCATGGGAACGCCGAGAAGGGAACGGATTCCCTTCTCGTGGAGGATCGGGTTGAGGATGTCGGCGTGGTCCACGTCCTCGATGAAGATCGCCAGGCGCTCGGCCGCGATGCGGCCCGCGAACCCCCGACCGATGGGAATCCGGACGCCCTGCCGCACCTCTTCCTCGATCCCCTTGGCCGCGCGGGCGATGAGTTCCTGGGACTGCGCGTCGAGGAGCAGGATCGCCACCGTGTCGACGTGCAGTGCCTGCTGCACGCGCAGCAGCAACTCGTCGAGCAACTCGTCTAGCCCGAGCTCCGACAGCAACGGGTCGCTGAGCAGATACATGTCGTGGGCCGCGGCCGATTCCACCGACTCGACAGGATCAAGCGCCACCTGGCCGACGCCGAGGGCATGAGTTCCCGACGCGCGCTGTTCCCGTGCTGCCACCACTAGCAGTTTCCCCGTTTGGCGGGGGAAGTGAAACGTGGACGTGGGAGTTGTGCGCGACCGCTCGGCGCTGATCCGGGAACTATCTGTGCGCTATGAGGCGCGACGCTCGCGGCGACGACGATCGACGCCCCGTGCCCAGAAGGTTCCGTCGGGATGCAGCTCGATCCCCGGCGTACCGTCGTCATCGGGATCGCCGGGGCCGCCTCGCGGTGCGGCTCGCCGCCCGGTCCGCGGTGCACTGTGGCTCATGGCGGCAGTCTCGGCAGCAGCCAGCATGGGCTTGAGTGATCGGCGCCGGATTTGGGTGCTTGGCGTAGGTTTGCGGGCTGACGGCCACGGTCATGCCGATCTATCAATCCGATCCCAACGCAGCCCCAGACAGCGATTTCGTCTCCGGCGAGCTCCATCACCTCGTGGTCGGCAACCGAGGCCGGTTGCTCGATGCGCGGCGTACGCCGGTCGAGGTGGTCGCTGTCGATGCCGAGATGGGCGACTTCGAGGTCGAGCTGAGGGCGTTCGAGGACGCGAGCGTCCGGTGGGAGCTCGCTCTCGACGAGGTGCATCGCTTCCAGTTCGCCCGCGGGGCGGCGGTCGCCGCGCCGGCGTACGTGGCCGCGCTTCGACGCACACAGGCGCGCTTCGCCAGGGAACTCCACATCGAATGCTCAGCGCCCGCACGCCGCCAGACGCTGGCCGCGATCGCCGGCGAGCGCCGGTCGCTGCGCGAGTGGCTTTCCGGCACGCCGGTCGGAGAGCTCGATCTGGCCGGACACGTCGAGCGCCGGGAGGGCAGTCCGGAGCTTGGCGCGCTCCGGCACCGGTGCCTGTCTGAGCGAGGCCTCGAGGACCTCGACGGCCAGTTCGCCACGACGTTCGTCCGCAACCCGCGCTCGGGCGAGCGGATCAAGGGCTATGCGATCGTGCTGGCCGCGCTCGGGCTGTGTCCCTACCACGGCAGCGTGGTCCGCGACCCGGCGCTGTTCAGCGGGGAGTTCTCGAAGGTGCGCCTGGCCAAGCACCTGATCGTGCGCCTCGCGTTCATTCGCGAGCTCTGGCGTCGGCTGCAGCTCGGCGCGGTGACCGTATATCGTGCGGCGGCCCTGGACGGACCGCTCCAGGCACCGCGCCCGAGCTCGTTCGTCTCGGCGACGTTCTCGGCGGAGGTGGCCGAGGATCACTTCCGGGGCGGTCGCACGACCCGGACCGCGGTCATGTGGCGAGCCACGCTGCCGATCGAGCGTCTGCTGATGACGTTCCTGGAGACGCCGGCGCTGAACGAGCGTTACCGCGAGGCCGAGGCGATTCTGATCGCCGACCCTGCGAACCGCGCATTCTGAGCGCTCCTTGGCCCTCCGGGGTCCCCACGACCGACACACCAGGTAGCTGGTGTACCGGAGACCAGAGTCCCGCATTGGCCGGAAAGGCCTGGGCATCGACCCTTGTCTCGTGTTGCAGGCAAGAGAAAGGAAGGGTTCGATGAATTTCCCAGCGCGCGCCGGCCGATGGAGCGCGGCGCATTGGAAAACCGCCACCTTCGGGTGGCTGGCCCTGGTCGTCTGCGCCGTGGTGGTGGGCAACCTGGTCGGCACCGTGAAGTTGACGGACTCCGAACAGTCGATCGGCGAGTCGGCCCGGGCTCAGTCGATGCTCACGCAAGCCGGCTTCCACGATCACGCCGGTGAGAGCGTGCTCGTGCAGAGCCGGACCGCCACCGCTCGGGACGCGGCATTCAGGCAAGAGGTAAGCCACGTCGTGGCCAAGCTCTCGACCCTTCACCAGGTCCAGGGCATCCGCTCGCCGCTGACCGCGGGCCACCGGGGCCAGATCTCCAAGGACGGACACTCGGCTCTGATCGAGTTCGACATGAAGGGGAGTCCCGACACGGCCAGCGACCGGGTCGGACCGGTGCTCGACGCGGTGGGTCAACTCGGGCGCGCTGCGCCCGCGTTCACGGTGGCGGAGTTCGGTGACGCAAGCGCGAACCTCGAGTTGAACAAGGCCATCAACGGTGGACTGTCGAAGGCGGAAAAGCTGTCGCTGCCGATCACCTTCCTCGTGCTGCTGGTGGCCTTCGGGGCGTTCGTGGCCGCCGGCCTGCCGGTGCTGCTGGCCTTCTCGGCCGTGCTGGGTGCGGGCGGTCTGGCCGCCGCGGGCAGCCACGTGTTCCACGCCTCTGATGCCACGAGCTCGGTGATGCTGCTGATGGGCATGGCCGTGGGAGTCGACTATTCGCTCTTCTACCTCAAACGCGAGCGCGAGGAGCGGCGGGCGGGCCACGCCGATTCGCTGCAGCGAGCCGCGGCCACGTCGGGCCGCGCGGTGCTGGCCTCGGGGCTCACGGTGCTGATCGCGATGGCGGGAATGCTGCTGTCGGGGACCAAGGTGTTCGACTCGATCGGCCTCGGGGCGATGCTCGTCGTGGCGATGGCCATCGTCGGGTCGCTGACCGTGCTCCCGGCACTGCTGGGCAAGCTCGGCGACCGGGTCGATAAGGGCCGGATCCGGCGCCCGCGCACGACGTCGAGAGCCTGGAACGCCGTGCTGGCGCCGGTGATGCGCTTCCCGTTCGCTGCCGCGGTGCTGTCGGCGGCCGCGCTCGTCGCCCTGGCCCTTCCCGTCCTGCGGCTGCACACCACGCTGGTCGGCCCGAGCGACATGCCCAGGAACCTGGCCATCGTGCAGACCTACGACAGGATCCAGAGCGCGTTCCCGGGCGCGCAGGCGCCCGCCCAGGTGGTGCTGCGCAGCGCGGATGTCAACTCCCCGCGAGCCCGGGCCGCGATCGGCAGGCTGATCACCCTGGCGCTGGCCAGCGGTCAGGCCAAGCAGCCGATCGAGACCCAGATCAACGCGAACCACACGGTGGCCCGGATTCAGGTGCCGCTGGTGGGCAGCGGCGAGAACGCCAAGTCGATGGCGGCCCTCCAGACGCTGCGGACGAAGGTGTTGCCGGCCAGCGTCGGGCACCTGCCCGGAGCCGTGTACGCGGTCACCGGAGAGACGGCAGGCACCCACGACTTCAACACCCGGATCAAGCAGACGTTCCCGCTCGTGTTCGCCTTCGTGCTCGGGCTGGCCTTCCTGCTGATGCTGATCACGTTCCGTTCGGTGGTCATCCCGATCGCCTCGATCGTGCTGAACCTGCTGTCGGTCGGCGCGGCGTACGGGGTGCTGGTGTGGATCTTCCAGGACGGTCACCTGCAGGGGCTGCTGGGGTTCCACTCCAACGGCGCGGTCGTCACCTGGCTGCCCCTGTTCCTGTTCGCCGTGCTGTTCGGTCTCTCGATGGACTACCACGTGTTCATCGTCAGCCGGATCAAGGAGTTGCGCGACTCCGGCCTCGACACTTCCGAGGCCGTGGGACGGGGGATTGCCTCGACGGCCGGCACGGTCACCGCCGCGGCTGCGGTCATGGTGGCCGTGTTCGCGATCTTCGCCTCGCTGCCTACACTCGACATCAAACAACTCGGTGTCGGTCTGGCCATTGCCGTGCTGATCGACGCGACGATCATCCGCGGCGTGCTGCTGCCGGCCACGATGAAGATGCTTGGCGAATGGAACTGGTACCTGCCGCGCTGGCTCGGCTGGCTGCCACGGGTCAATCTCGAGGCCGCGCGGATGCAGCCGGCCGCGGAGGGTGCCTGAGATGGACCGGGCGCGGCGAACCCTGGCTGACCCCGCGACCTATCGGCGGCTCGTCTATCTGCTCTCGGGCATGCCGCTGGGGCTGGCCTGGTTCGTCGCGCTGGTGACGGTGTGGTCCCTGTGCATCGGCCTGTTCATCACGCCACTCGTGATTCCGCTCCTGATCGGACTCACGGTGATGGTCAGGGGCTTTGCCGCCGTCGAGGCGGTGCTCGCGCGGTCGTTGCTCGGCGTCGTCGTCCACCCCCCCGCGGCTCCGCGGGGGGGAGGCGGCTTCTGGGCATCGTTCCGGGCCCGGTTCACGGCTGACTTCTGGCGGGCACAGGCATTTCTGCTCATCCGATGGTTCGTCGGCTTTCCGCTCGCCGTCGTCGTGGCGAGCCTGCTGGTCGCGGCGCTCGCCATGATCGTCGCGCCCGTGTGGCTGCCGATCGTGCCCGGGGGCGCCCACCTGGGGGTGTGGCGACCGCACACGTTCATCCAGTCGCTGGCGCTGGTGCCGATCGGCCTGATCCTCCTCGCGGCCAGCCTGTTGGCCGTCCGCCCGCTCGCTGCGATATTTCGTCATGTTGTGATCACATTGCTTGCCGGAGATGACCGGCCCCCCGGTGGCGCCGTCGGCGGGCGGCCGCCGACGATCCCGCTCCGGCGCCCGCTGGCCATCAACGCTGCCATCTCCGCCGTCGTGGTGTTTGCCCTGGTGCTGATCTGGGCGGTGAGTTCCCAGGGTTACTTCTGGCCGATCTGGGTCATCATGCCCCTGGCCACGGTGCTGGCGATTCAGGGCTGGTTCGTCGTCCTCGCCGAGCACCCGACGGTGGTCGACCGATTCCGGGGCAGCCGGGCCCTGGCGGGAACCGCAGGGGTCGCGGTGGCCCTGGAGGCGTATCTGATCGCCATCTGGGCGGTCAGCGGGGCGGGCTACTTCTGGCCGGTATGGCCGGTGCTTCTGTTCGCCGTCGTGCTGGCCGCGCTGGCGGCGGCCGCCTGGCTGTCCTCGCCGGGCCGGGCCGAGATGGCCGAGCGAATCGAAACGCTCGAGACCAGCCGCGCCGGTGCGGTCGATGTCCAGGACAGCGAGCTGCGCCGAATCGAGCGCGATCTGCACGACGGCGCCCAGGCGAGACTGGTGGCCCTCGGGATGAGTCTGGGGATGGCCGAGCAGAAGCTGGCCGACGATCCGCAGCGAGCGAGCGAGCTGCTGGCCGAGGCCCGCGTGGGGGCCGAGCAGGCTCTGCGTGAGCTGCGCGACCTGGCGCGCGGAATCCATCCGCCCGTGCTGGCCGATCGCGGACTTGCGGCGGCGTTGGCGTCCCTGGCCAACGCCACCCCGATCCCCGTCGACCTGTCGGTCCAGGTCCCCGGTCGGCTGGCCCCAACCGTCGAGAGTGCGGCGTATTTCGTGGCGGCGGAGGGCCTGGCCAACTCCGCCAAGCACGCGCGGGCCACGCGCGTGCAGATCCGGATCGATCGTCTCGGCGACGGACTCGAGCTCGAGGTGCGGGACGACGGCGATGGCGGCGCGGACCCGTCGGGCAACGGCCTCAGCGGGCTCAGGCGCCGAGTCGAGGCACTGGATGGGAAGCTGTCCGTGACCAGCCCGCGAGGCGGGCCGACGATCCTGCGAGCCGAGCTGCCGTGCGGGTAGTCATTGCCGAGGATCTCGCGCTGTTGCGCGACGGCCTGATGCGGCTGCTGCGCGACAACGACGTCGATGTGGTGGCGGCGGTGAGCGACGGCGAGGCTCTGGTGCGCGAGGTGGTGGCCCACAAACCAGATCTTGCCGTCGTCGACATCCGGCTCCCGCCGCATTTCCGCGACGAGGGCTTGCGAGCGGCTCTCGAGGCGCGGCGCCGCGTGCCGGGGACCGCCGTGCTGGTCGTCTCGCAATACGTCGAGCAGACCTACGCCGAAGAGCTCCTGGCCGACCGCGGTGGCGGGGTTGGATACCTGCTCAAGGACCGTGTCATGCACGTGGCCGACTTCCTCGAGGCCGTTCGTCGCGTCGCCGACGGTGGGACTGCGCTCGACCCCGAGGTCGTGGCGCAGCTGTTCTCGCGGCGTCGCCAGGACGGCCCGCTTGAACGGCTCACCCCGCGCGAGCGCGAGGTGCTGTCGCTGATGGCCGAGGGGCGATCAAATGCGGGAATTGCGGAAGCGCTGGTGCTGACGGTGGGCGCGGTCGAGAAGCACGTCCAGAGCATCATGTCCAAGCTCGATCTGCCCCAGACGGCCACCGATCACCGCCGGGTGCTCGCCGTGCTCACGTATCTGCAGCAGGAGGAGTGAAGTACGTGGCGTGCTCCAGATCAAGGTTGCGTTCGAGCAGTCCACGTTTGCGGGCCAGGTACAGCGCGTCGCTCACGTTGACCGGGTCGCCCTCGCCGGTCCGGATGGTCACGTGGAGAATCCGGAACCGGCCCGGGCCTCGTGCCTCCACCGACACGGCGCGTGGGCCGTCGGCCTGGGGGCCTGCGACCCGCTGCAGGTAGACGATCAGGACCTTGTCGGGCAGTGCGCCGTGGCGCTCGACCTCGGCCCGGAGCGCCGGAGGTATCTCTCCGGCTTCGGGGATGAGGAAGATCGCCGTGCCGGCAACCCGGTTCACCGGCGGCTCGGCAGCCGGCAGCGCGGCGAGGAACGCATCGAGCTGGCCGTGATGCGGCGAGGCGTCGTGGCTGTCGTCGCCCGGCTCGCGCTCGGGCGGATCGCCCAGCTTGTGCGCGGCCTCATTGAGGCTCCGACGCCGGACCGGTGCCCTCACGCTAGCGCTCGATTGGTTCACCGTGTGTCCTTTCGTTGACGGAGCCGCGGTCGGTGGCATCCAGTGCGGCGGCGGCGGCCCTGAGTCGGCTGCCCAGCAGGCCCTTCTCGCCGTGCTGGTAGAGCGGGCTGGCGGCATCGCTGAGCAGCTCGAGCAGCATGGCCACGCCGCGTGCGTTGACCGCGCCCGAGCCGCCCAGCCGGCGGGTCAGGGCGTTCAGGACGGCTCGTGCGTCGAGCAATTCAGAGGATTGCGGCGGCAGGGCGGCGGTGAAGCGCGGCTTGGGGTTCTGGGCGCTCTGGAACGCTCCCGCCAGACCGGCGGCAACACGCCGGCGGCTCCGCGGCGAGACAAGCTGGGTGGCTCGGGCGGCGAGCAGCGGGCTGGTGTCCGGGTCGGCGCCACCGGCCAACTCGCGGTCGAGCGCGATGCTGCGCCAGCGCGCTGTCGCGGCCAGGCGCAGACCGCTGAGTCCGGTGCCGCGGTGGTGGCGATCCCGCGCTCGGCGCCCGCGCGGGTATGGGCGCGGGGGGACACCCAGGACCTGCGTGCTCTGTGGGCTTCGCGTCGCGAACATCTGCAACCCACATGGTCAGTCACCGAGTGTCAAGCTCGCGCTAAGAATCGGCTGGAGTCTGTATAGATTCCGTCAAGAGCCGCGCGTATGTGGGGCCAGGAGGGCGGCAGATGAGTTTCCGCAGGCCCCGCAGTCTCAGTGGTTGTAAGCAACCAAGGAGGCTGTCGTGAGCACCACGAGAACCCACATCGACACGATCGGCACGGTCGTCGTCCCGGTTTCCGACCAGGAGCGCGCGATCGCGTTCTACGTCGATACGCTCGGCTTCGAGCAGCGCAGGGACATCCCGTTCGGCGACGGATACCGCTGGGTCGAGGTGGCCCCCGCCCCGGAGGCCACGACCACGATCGCCATCGTCCCGCCGCCGCCCGGCAAGCCGTCCGGCAGCGTCGAGACGGGCATCGGTCTGCAGACCGACGACATCGACGCTGACCATGCCGATCTCAAGGCGCGGGGCGTTGACGTGGACCCCGAGGTCAGCCGCATGGGCGACCCCGTGCCGCCGCTGTTCTGGTTCCGCGATCCCGACGGCAACACCCTGATGGTCGTTCAGCGCAGCTGAGTCTCGGTAATGGCGTGCCGGGCGGTGCGGCCATGCGCCGCCCTTGGCGCGTCATGGGGCGCGGCGATCAGGCGCGCGTGGGCTCGGTGGCGGAGCTCCGCGGGTCGATCAGGATCTTGGCGTGGGCCTCGGGTGTGGCCAGCGCCTCGAACGCGGCCGCGACGCCCCCGAGCCCAACCTTGCCGGTGATCAGGGGGACGGGGTTGACCTTGCCCTCGGCCAGCATCTGCAGGGTGTCGCGGAACTCGAGCGGCGTGTAGCCGAAGGCGAACCGCAGGTCGATCTCCTTGTTGATGGCCATGGCCGGCGTGATCTGGTCCACGCCGACGACGACGCCGACCACCACGACCCGAGAGAACAGCGGCGCGCCATTGAGGATGCTCTCGATCACGCCCGGCACGCCTACGCACTCGAAGATCACCGGGTGCTTGGGCCCGGCTCCGACGGCCTCGCCGAGCCGCCACGCGTGCCACCAGCCGATCGGGAGCCGCTCGAGCTTCTCGCGTGTGTCGAGGGCCAGCTCCAGCGCCGCGGGCACGTCGGTGAGGTGACCGCGCCGATCGACGGCGGTGAACGGCGAATCGAGCGCCGCGTCGATGACCACATCTGCGCCGCAGGCGCGGGCGAGCGCGCGGCGCCCTGGCGAGTAGTCGCTGGCCACGACCGTCCTCACCCCCTTGGCCTTCAGCATCAGGATGACCGCCAGCCCGATTGGCCCGCAGCCGATGACAATCGCCACCGTGCGCTTGCCCACCTCGCCGCGGCGCACGGCGTGCCAGCCGACGGCCAGCGGCTCGGTCAGGGCGGCGATATCGGTGCTGAGACCATTGGGCACCGGCAGCATCATCGACTCCTCGACCACCAGCTCCTCGGCGTACGCGCCTGGCGCGGAGGCCGACAGGCCGACCATGTCGACCCCGTGGACGCCGCGGACCAGGGGCAGCGCGACGACGCGCGTGCCCGGACTCGCTGCGCCCCGGCACTGGGGTCCATACTCGGCCACCTCCCCGCAGAACTCGTGGCCGAACACGACCGGCTCGCTCGACCGCGCGAAGCGGTCATAGCCGACCCGGACGGCCAGGTCGGCCCACGCATCGGAGCCGTGCCGCGCGTGCAGATCGGACCCGCAGATCCCGCACCGCAGCACGTTCAGCCGCACCTGGCCGGCGCCGGGCGCCGGCTCGGGGCGATCGGTGACCTCGAGCGCGCCGTGCTGGCAGACGACCGCTCTCAACCGCTCCGGCTCCTCACAGCATCATCGTATCCGCGTCCTGGCCGAGCAGAATGCGCCCCGGCAGTTCGCGGGAGGCCGCATTGACCTGGAAGTGGGCGGTCGCGGTGTGGGCGTCGCGGAAGCGCCGCTGGAGCGGAGAGTCGTCGTAGATCGCCGTGCCGCCACCGAGGTCGTACATCGTCCGCGCGACCTCAGCGCTTGTCCTCACCGCGTGCGTGGCCGCGAGGCGCAACGCGTTGCGGGCTTCGGTCGGCGCCGGCCCGCGGGCTTGGGCGGCGGCCCAGGCCGTGTCAACCGCTTCGTAATAGCCGGCTCGTGCCGCACGTAGCGTCGCCTCGGCTCCCGCGACCGCGGCCTGCGTCGGGGCGCGCTCGGCCAGCGTCCGCCTCGACCCGAGCCCGGTCTTGTGCGAGGCGAGCGCGACGAGGTCGCCGATCGCCGCCCGGGCGTTGCCAAGGGCCGCTGCGGCGATCGACAGGGCGAAGAACCCGAAAACCGGGAAGCGGTACAGCGGACGGTCGAGAACCGGGCCGTCGAACAGCGAGAACAGGCGCGCGTCGGGGACAAACACGTCGTCGGCCACGGCGTCGTGACTCCCGGTGCCGCGGAGCCCCAGCGTCCGCCACGTGTCGAGGATCCTCAGGTCGCTCGTGGGCAGCGTGACCACGTGGGGGGTGCGGCTCGCGGTCGGCTCGCCCTGGTCGATCAGGCACCCGGCGAACATGAGCTGGGAGTGGGCGATCCCGCTGCAGAAGCGCCAGCGACCCGAGACCCGGACGCCGCCGTCGACACGGCGGGCGCCGCCGGTCGGGGCCCAGACCCCGGCGGCCACCGCGCCCTCGTGCCCGAACAGCGCGCGGCGGTGCTCGGCCGGGAGGTAGGCCGCCAGCAGACTGCTCGTGACGGCGATCGATACGCACCACCCGGTCGCGGCATCGCCGCACGCGATCTCCTCGGCGCAACCGAGCGCCGCCGCGGGCGCCAGCTCGAGGGCACCGAGCTCGGCGGGCGCGCCGGCGCGCATGAGTCCCGAGCTGCGAAGCTCGGCGAGCACCTCGGGTGCGAGCTGGCGGCGCCGCTCCGTGTCCGGGGCGAGCTCTGCGGCCAGCGCGGCGAGCTGGCGTACGGATGGCTCGAGTTCGCGCGGGACGGGGGATGCCGCCGGCGTCTGCTCTCCGATCACGATCGCGACGTTAGCGGCCGCTGACGGCAGGCGCACGGCTGCGCAGCTGCGCGGTACAGTCGCGGCGATGTTCGACCACGTGGGGATCCGGGCGACTGACCGCGGAGCCAGCGAAGGCTTCTACCGGACCGTGCTCAGTTCGCTGGGGATCGAACCGAGCACCGAGTCGGACGCGTTCATCGAGTGGAATGACTTCGCGGTCATGGCCGCCGGGCCAGGCAAGACCCCCACTCGCCATCTGCACGTCGGCTTCGTCGCGCCCACGCGCGACCATGTAGACGCCTTCTGGCGGACCGGCGTGAACGCCGGCTATGAAGACGCCGGAGCGCCGGGCGAGCGGTCTCAATACCGGCCCGACTACTACGGCGCCTTCCTGCTCGACCCCGACGGCAACAGCGCCGAAGCCGTCCATCACGGCGACACACGGCGGGGCGGTCACATCGATCACCTGTGGATCGGTGTCGCCGATCTCGAGGCCGCCGCCGCGTTCTACCGCACGGTCGCTCGCCACACCGGGCTCCGTGAGGGGCGGGCGTGGGAGCACGGGGTCCAGTTCCGGGGTGCGTGGGCAACGATGTCCCTGGTGTCTGACGGGAGGCCCGCCACCGAGGATCTGCACATCGCCTTTCCTGCGCCGGACCAGACGACCGTCGCCGACTTTCATCGTGCGGCCGTCGCCGCCGGCTACGAGAGCAACGGCGAGCCCGGGCTGCGGGCGCATTACCACCCGCACTACTACGCCGCGTTCGTCTTCGATCCCGATGGCACCAACGTGGAATCCCTAAACCACGGGCCGTTGGCTGTCGACGTCGCGTCCTGAGCGCGGTTGGGCGTTTGTCCTCCGCCCAAGCGCCTGGCTGGCTAGCCAGCCAGGGCCGGGCGAAGGCTGGACTGCCCCGCCGGAGATGCCGGTGGCGAGGATGAAGAGCATCCGATGCCCAGGGCCGGCTGGACGACCAGAGCGGCTGACAAGAACGAGACGAACAGCTCCCACTTCATCTCGTCGCTAGCTACCGGCGGTGCAGGCGGGTTAGCATGCAGGCCGTGGAAAGCTCAGCGTCGGCCGAAGGCTTCGACTCTGTAACGCTGGTCTCGGCCGACGGCAGCATGAGAGCGGAGTTCGTGCCGGGCGCCAACATGCTGTGCTGCTCGCTGACCTTCGACGGAGACGAGCTGCTCGACCGGGGCCACGGCGTGCGGGCGTACGCCGAGCGCGGCAAGACGATGGGGGTCCCGCTCCTCTACCCATGGGCGAACCGCCTGTCGGGCTTCGGCTACGAGGCTGGAGGTAAACGCGTCGAGCTGCCCACCGGCGACGGTCGGATCCCGCTCGATCCAGACGGTTTGCCGATTCACGGCGTCCTGCCCTCGCTTCTGGAGTGGGAGGTGGAGCCGACGTCGGGGGCCGACCAGGTCGCCGCACGCCTGGCCTGGACGTCGGAGGAGCTGCTCGAGCTGTTCCCCTTCCGCCACCACATGCAGTTCGAGGCGGCCGCGAGTGGGGGGGAGCTGACCCTGACCACGACGGTCGAGGCGACCGGTGATGACCCGGTTCCAGTGTCGTTCGGCTATCACCCCTACACGCGGGTTCCGGGCACGGACCGCGAGTCGTGGCAGATCACGCTGGGCGCGTTCAGGCGACTGAGGCTCGACGACCGGATGATCCCCACCGGGGAGCGGGAGCCTGTCGACCAGCGCTCGTTCGTGCTCGCCGACGCGGACCTCGACGATCCCTTCGACGCCCTCGCGGTGCCGCCTGAATTCGTGGCGGCTGCCGACGGCGCCGCCCTGACGGTGGAGTTTCTCACCGGCTACTCGTATGCCCAGGTGTACGCGCCGCTCGGCCAGCAGTTCATCTGCTTCGAGCCGATGACCGCGCCCACAAATGCCCTGAACAGCGGCGACGGCCTCCAGGTCATCGCCCCTGGCGAGACGTATCGGGCCGAATTCAAGATCGGGCTGGCGCGGACCGCACCCGGGCTCAACTGACCATGTCGGATACGGTGGAGTCGCAGCAGGGCGCCGAACCGCACGAGGGTTGGATTCACGGCGTGACGTTGCTGCGGAATCGCTCCCTCCCCATGCAGATCCTGCTCGGGGGTGTGATCGCGGCTGCGCTGGGCGCGCTGGCGGGAATCATGCTCGGCATCTCGACCGCGGCCTACTGGGCCGTCGGCGCGGTGGCGGCGGTCGGAGGGTTCGTGGGAGGGTTCGAGCACCAGGACGGATGGGGTGGCGCCGACCGCGGCATGGTCGGCGGGGCGATCTACGGCGCGGCACTGCTGATCGCGCACAAGCTGGCCGGAACTGAGGCCAAGGTTTCCCTGGGCAGCTTTCCACCGTTTCTGATCGTCATCACCGCGATCTTCGGAATCCTGCTCGGGGCCGCGGGCGGCCGAATCGCTCGCGGCCTCCGCGAGCGCGACGGCATCTACCTGACCCGAGAATCGCCCGACGAGTGATTCCAGGATTCACACGGATCCCATGGATAGCGGAGTAATGTGCCCGCCCCAGTGGGAGTTCGTGCCGTAGCCATCAACCAGGAGGTGCATCGATGATCGTGATGTTCACCGCTCGACGGCTCAAGCCGGGTGCGTGGGACCAGTTCCGTCAAGCATGGGACCCCGGCACCGACTATCCCCCCGGATTCCAGCGCGCATACCACGCACGCAATATTCGCGACGAGGACGAGGTCATCTCCTTCGGTTTGTTCGACATGACCAAGGACGACTATCACCGCTGGCGTGGCGAGGCCGACGCCGAGGAGAATGAGCGCGTCGACCGCCTGTCCGCGTTCGTGGAGAGCCAGCACGTGTCGGGCGTGTTTGAGGTCGTGGACACCGTCGAGCCGTAGGAGGCCGGCCGCGGGCTCTGGCCAGGCGCTTCGCGAGAGCGCCGAGGCGACCAGTTGATCTAAGCTCCGGACATGGACCCAGAGCGCGCTCAGCAACTGCTCGCCCGCGAGCGGACCCGGATCGAACAGGACGTCGCCGCGCTGAACCGCGAGGGTCCGCTCGAGGGATCCGATCGGCTTGAGCCCGGCGACGTCGATTCCGAGGACCTCTACCAGGACGAGCGCGACGAGGGCCGCCGCCAGGAACTGCGCGATCAGATGGCCGCCCTCGAGCGGGCTGAGGCCAGACTCGCGGCGGGGACCTATGGGCTGTCAATCGTCAGTGGCAAGCCGATTCCCGACGGGCGGCTGGAGGCTCTCCCCACGGCCGAGCGAACGGTCGAAGAGGAAGACCCCGGGCGCCGCTGACGCGTCGCTCGGTTTAACGACGATCGGGTCCCGAAGCCGGCCCAACGAACTCCTCTTCGGGGAGGAGGCCGTGTTGCATGGCGAAGAGACTGGCCCGGGTCCGCGTCGAGGCATCGATCTTGGCGTAGATGTGCTCGACGTGGTTGGCCACCGTCTTCGGCGAGATCACGAGCCGCTGGGCGATCTGCTTGTTCGAGAGACCCCGCGCCAGCAGCCTCAGCACCTCGACCTCGCGTTGCGTGAGGCCGGCGGGCCCCTCGCGCCGGCGCGAGATCCGATGTCCGGCCGCGCCGAGCACGGCCTCCACCGCGTCGGCGTCATACAACCCGGCCCTCACGCCGGCACGGAGCTGCGCTGCAGCGTCGTCGGGTGAGCGCGGTGGCCGGTACGGCCGCGGCTCGCGCATCGCCTGGTAGGCGTCGGCGGCGCCGAGGATCCGTGCCGGCCGGGAGATTGCCGTGCCGGTCAGCCCGCGCGGGTAACCCGACCCGTCGAGCCGCTCGCGGTGCTGCACGGCGATCGCGCCGAGCGGGGCAAGCGACTCGGACTGGTGAAGCATCCGCTCGGTGATGTGGGGGTGGAGCCGGATCCGCTCCCATTCGCCCGCGCCCAGCGGCCCGGGCTTGTCCCAAATCGAGTTGGACACGCCGAGGCGGCCGAGATCATGAATCAGACCGGCGCGACGGAGCGTCCGGGTCTCTCCCGTGGACAGACCGAGCTGGCCGGCCGCGGCGGCCGTGAGCTCGGACACCGCGCGGGCATGGCCCAGTGTGTAGGGCGATTTGAGATCGACGAAGTTGGCCACCGCCAGCAACGATGCGTCGAATTGCTGACCGGACAGCACGACCGCCAGCGCCGGCTCGGCGCCGATCACCGCGTCCCAGGTGGCGACATCGTCCAGTCCGGAGAGAATCCCCTCGGCCTCGACATACAGCAGCTCCGCCATATTGGGATCAAATTGCTTTCCGGCGCGCTTGCGCGCGAGCTCGCGGACCGCTCCGACGCCGCCGAGTCGGTGCGCGACCTCGCTGAACTCGGCCAGCATGGCCAGGCGTGAGGCGGCCGGAACCTGGTCACCCTTGAGGCCGTCGGGCCACCCGCGCCCGTCCCACGTTTCGTACGCACCGCCGAGGCCGGCGAGAACGTCGTCGGGGAGCTCGAGCTGCTCGCCCAGCACGCGGGCCATGGCGGCGTGGTGGGCGATCATCTTGTCCACCTCGCGGTAGCCCGAGACGGCGAATTCCAGGCCGATGCGGAAGCGGTGCACGGGCGGATTGCCCGAGCCGAGCCGCCGCATGCCGGCGGCCGCACCGGCCAGGCTGCGCCACTCGTACGCGTACTTCCCCGACTTGAGACTGATGTCGTCTCCGAACCACTTGGCCTGCTCGTGAGCGTCCGAGTGGCAGCCGACGTTTACCAGCAGCGCGGTGTAGTAGACCCCGGCTCGCGACTGCTCATCCATGCCCATCCGCTCGGCGAGACGTGTCGCGATCAGGCATTGGCGCAGGACGTGCTCCATCGGCTGACCGAATCCCAGATCGATCCCCAGCGACAGCGCGGCCACGAGCTCGGCCAGCCGGAGATGCGCCCGGTCCGTCGCGTCCGTCATGTGCCGACCCTAACGCCCCGGTCGCCTGGGGCGGGGAAAGATGGTCGAACACCTGCCACGGCTGGCGAATCGCGGGCTGGAGCGCCCTCACGACACGACGCCGCGCGCCTTGTCGATCGCCGAGGCCGCGGTGATCAGGCCGATGTGGCTGAACGCCTGCGGGAAGTTGCCAAGCAGCTCGCCATTGCCCGTGTCGATTTCCTCAGCCAGCAGCCCGAGGTCGTTGGCGTAGCCGACGAGCTGGTCGAACAATCGCTCGGCGCGCTCGACTTCGCCCGCCTTGGCCAGCGCCGAGACGAGCCAGAATGAGCAGATCACGAAAGTGCCCTCCTCGCCGGTCAGCCCGTCCGCATTCAGCCCCTCGTCGTTGCGGTAGCGGAGGACAAGTCCTTCCTCGGTCAGCTGGTCCGCAATCGCCTCGATCGTCGAGCGCATCCGGTCATCGGTGGCGGGCAGGAAGCCCAGAATCGGCATCAGCAGCTGGGCGGCGTCGAGCTCATCGGAGTCGAACGACTGGGCGTAGGCCTGGCGCGCCTCGCTCCAACCACGGGTCAGCACCGCGGTGCGGATCTGGTCGCGCTCGGAGGTCCAGCGCTCGACGTCGGCGTGATCGCCGAGTTGAGAGGACAGCGCGATCGCCCGTTCCAGCGCGACCCAGCACAGCACCTTCGAGGACAGATGATGGCGCGGCTCGCCCCGCATCTCCCACATGCCGGCATCGGGCTCGCGCCAGCGGCGAGCGGCGGTATTGGCAAGATCGGCGACGAACTGCTGAATCTCGGGGTGCAGCTCGCCCAGTTGCTCGCGGTAGATGTAGAGGGAGTTGAGCAACTCACCGTAGACGTCGAGCTGGGTCTGGCCCCAGGCGCCGTTCCCGACGCGCACCGGGGCAGAGTCCCGCCATCCGCTCAGATGGGGCAGCTCTCGCTCGCTGAGGTCGTGCTCGCCGCTGATCCCGTACATGATCTGCAGCGAGCGCTCGCTCGCCCGCCCGCCCGCGGAGCTGGTCATGAACGAGACGAAGTCGACCGCCTCGTCCGAGCAGGCACCGATGTACAGCGCCTCCAGGGTCAGGCTGGCGTCGCGGATCCACGCGTACCGGTAGTCCCAGTTGCGCTCGCCGCCGACTGTCTCGGGCAGCGACGTGGTCGGGGCCGCGACGATTGCGCCCGTCGGGCGGTACGTGAGGCCCTTGAGCACGCGGGCGCTGAGGCGCACGAGCTCGCGATGCGGTCCGTGGTAGATGTCGTGCTTGTGCTCCCAGGAGCGCCAGCCGGCAGCCGTATCGGCGATCCGGGCGGCTACCTGGCCGGGCGGGAACGGTACGGGTGGGGGGCCTTCCGGAGGTACCCACTGCATGGCGAGGCCGACCTGCTCGCCCGCGGCAACCGTGAAGGTGGCGCGCATGGTCGACTCCTCCACCCGGGTCGGTACCCCGGCGCTGATGATCACCTGATTTGGGCCGCCGAACGTCCGTCCTCCGGTATCGGTCTGACGGAACAGCGGTATGACGAGTCCGTACTCCGGTCGCGGGGCAACCTCGAGCTTGAACTCGACCTCACCCTCGAGGCCCTCGACAAGCCGGAGCAGTAGATGAGGCGCTGCTAATCCCAGGTCGTGGTCGCGCTGTCCGTCGGCGAAGGCCAACGCGTCAACCAACTTGGCCCGCCCACGGTCGGTGACGAACGTCGTCTCGATCACCAGCGTCCCGAGCTGGTAGCGCCGCTCGGTCGAATACGCGCCGAACGGACGGATCGAGAAATGACCGCCGGTGGGGTCGAGCAACCTCGAGAACACGCTGGCGCTGTCGTAGCGGGGAAGACACAGCCAGCTGATCGATCCGTCTCGATCGACCAGCGCAGCCGAGTTACAGTCCGCCAGCAGGCCGTAGTCGGCGATCGGAGCGAAGCGGTCGTTGCTCATGGCGCCTACTGTGTCTTGCCGGGCGGACGTCGTGCTCATCGGGGCGCGATAATCGCCCCGGTGGCAAATGAGGGGATGCCTGATCGCCGGATCGAGGGCGAGGAGCAGACCTCGGAGGTATGGGTCACGGTGCTCCCCCGTCGTGAGCGCCGTCCACTCTGGGAGCGGATCCCGCAGGCGAGCGCGATCGCCGTCGCCGCGGCGGTCGTTGCGATCGCCGCGGCCGCGATGTACGACCCTGGGGGCGAGGCGCTGAGCCCTGCCCATGCCAGCGGGGCGGCCGGCGTTGCGGCGGCCTATGGGTACCCGCTTCGCTGCCTGAGCGTGACCACCTCGAGCTCGAACACCGCGTACGCGCGGGCCGATTTCGACCGCCGGAGCGCATGCGGTCGCTACGACTGGTCGCCGGGGGCGATCTTTCACCGCGCCGGCGGTCTGTGGCGGCCCGTGCTCGAGACCAGCAACTACCGATGCCCGGTCGCTTCGCTGCCCGCTGCCGTGCAGCGACAGCTGTCGGTGTGTCTTTGACGAACGGGGATAATTACTGGCGTGGACTGGGGACGGCGGTTGGCGAGGCGGGCAGCAACTGCGATTTTGGTCGCCATGCTGGCCATTGTTGCGCCGGCGGCGGCGATCCTGGTCAGGGTCGGCGACGTCGAGGTGCAACCACTCGTGGCGGCGCTGAAGCACGCTCCCGTCCAGCTCGACGGAAGGCCGAATCCGTCGCTGACAGGTGGTCAGGTCCGAGCATTGAGGGCGCGGATCGCGCGGAAGGATCCGGGCCGGATCGCGATCGCGATCGTGACGCCGTTCAGCACGAAGGCGACCGGCGACCTCAGCGAGGCGATCTCCGAGCAGATCAACCGCAACGGTGTGGTGGTCGTCGTCTCGGGCTACAACTACCACGTCAGCACGACCTGGGGATCGGGCACGGGTGCGGGCAACCGTTTGGGCACCGCCGTCGACCGCCCCGGAGATTCGCTCTACGTCCAGATGCAACGGACGATCGACAGCTTCGCACGGGCCGACGCCAGGGCCGGGCACCCTGGCGCCAACTCCTTCGAGCAGAACGCGCCGTCGCCGTCGCAGGGGCAGGTCACCGCGCCGACGAACACGTCAAACGGAGCGCCCGGCTCGAGCGGTTCCCCGAGCAGCTCGAGCGGGGGCGGCAGTGGCGGCCTGATCGCCGCGCTGATCGGGGTTGCCGTCGTTCTGCTGGTCGCGGCGGTCCCGGTTACCAAAGCCGTCCGGCGCTCGATGCGCTCCTCGCATTGGCGCAAGGAGGAGGCCTCGGACGTCCACGCCCAGGCCCAGGCGGACTTCATCAAGCTCGGGGAGGACATCGGGGCGCTCGATATCGACAGCTCGATGCCGAACGCCAGCGCCGCGGCGAAGGAGGAGTACAGCCGGGCGATCGACTGCTACCAGGACGCCGAGAAGCGCCTGCAAAAACCGGACGACAACTATCAGTTCGAGCGCGCCCTCGATGCGCTGAAGCGCGGGCGCGCACATCTCCAGGCCGCCGAGCAGATGTTCAACGCCTCCGAGCAGCCGGCCATGGCCGGCGCGCACGGCGCCGGCGCCCCGTCCGCGGAGAGCAACGGGAAGATGGTCGATCAGTTGGCGGCGCTGGCCACGCTCCACGAGCGGGGGGAGCTGACCGACGCTGAGTTCGACGAGCAGAAGCGCAGGCTCCTCTCCGGGTGAGGCCTGCCCGCGCTTGCGTCAACGTCACGCTCGCGCCGCTCGCCGCCGCAACCTCACGCCGCGACCCACCCGTCCGGGCGATGACCCTTCACGGCGCGCAACCCCGGCGGGAGGGTCTCGTCGCCGAACGCGGCCTCAACGCGAGCTTGCACGCCGTGCGCCCTGAACAGGCCGGGAATCCGAGCCGTGTCGATGAGGATGTTCTCGTGGCGCTCTGAGTCGCGCCGCCACGATCCGTCGCCACCGGGCACGAACGTCGTGATGTCGCGGACGAAGCGGTCCGGCGACGGCGTTGAGAACTCGGTGATGATCGCCCAATCGGGCCCGACGCCACCGTAGTTCGGCGCATCCCGACGGAGGCGACCCCACTCGAGATCGCACACATCGAAGGCGATCAGCCCGCCACCGCGCACCGCGCCGGCGATCGCGATCATCGCCCGATCGATGGCGGCGGCGTCGGCCAGGTAGTTGATCGGATGGCCGACGGCGACGATGGCGTCGACCTCGGGCAGCGGGTCGTCGGGAAGCGTGAGCTGTCGAACCTCCTCCGCCGCCTCTCCAAGCCGCTCGCGAGCCAGCCCCAGCATGGCCGGCGATGCGTCGGTGGCGATGACGCGATGCCCGGCGGCGAGAAGCTCGCAGGTGAGCAGACCGCTGCCGCAGCCCAGCTCAAGGACCACACCGCCGCGCGCGCGGATGGGGGCCAGGAACCCGAGGATTCCGGGCGCGCAAGCCGCGGCGTGGAAGGCGAACCCGCGGTCATGCACGAGGGCGAGGTCGGGTCGATAATAGGGTTGGTCGGCGGCACTCACGTGCCAATGCTCTCATTCCATCGAGCCAGAGGAGACAAGGATGGCGATCACCGAGAACCGCACCGCGACGAGCGAGGAGGCTGTCGCCATCGCCGAGCTCCACGAGATCGTCGCGCGCCAACGGGCCGCCTTCCTGGCCGACCCATTTCCCTCGCTCGAGGAGCGACAGGCCCTGCTCGGCGCGCTGGCCACGATGCTGGTCAGCCACCGGACCCAGATCGAGGAGGCGATGAGCGCGGACTTCGGCGTCCACCCGCCGCTCGCCGCCGACCTGATCGAGGTCCTCGGACCGGCCGGTCGCGCCACCTACGTGGCCGAACAGCTCCCCACGTGGATGGCGCCCGAATCCCGCCACGTCGACCCGGCGCTGTTCGGGTCGGGCCGAGCTTACGTGCAGCCGCAGCCCAAGGGCGTGATCGGCAACATCGTCCCCTGGAACTTTCCCTTCGACCTGTCGGTCGGTCCGCTGATCGAGATGCTGGCGGCCGGCAATCGCGTCGTCATCAAGCCGTCCGAATACACGCCGGCGTGCGGGGAGCTGTTGCGCGACATGATCCGCACCACGTTCGAGCGCGACCGCGTTGACGTCGCCGTCGGCGGGCTCGAGCTTGCGCGCGCCTTCAACCGCGTCCGCTGGGATCACCTCCTCTACACCGGCAGCCCGGCGATCGGTCGGGAGATCGCGAAGGTTGCCGCCGAGCAGCTGGTGCCGGTGACGCTCGAGCTGGGCGGTAAGTGCCCGGCGATCCTCACCGAGGACAGCGTGGACGCCGAATCGGTCAAGCAGGTGCTCGGCACGAAGGCGCTGAAGAACGGCCAGATGTGCATCTCGGTCGACTACTGCCTGGTGCCGCGCCGAGCGCTCGAGGAATTCGCGCGCCTGGCGTCGGACTACGTGCGGGAGTCGATGCCGGGCTACTGCCGTTCCGACAGCTGCACGGGGATCATCTCGGCCCGCCATGTCGAGCGCATTGAGCGCCTGCTCGAGGACGCGCAGGCGGCGGGCTGCGACGTGCGGCCGCTTGAAGAGGCGGGTGAGTTCGATCCGGCCGCCCGCCAGCTGCCGATGTCGCTCGTGATGGACCCACCCGACGACCTCGAGCTCATGCAGGAGGAGATCTTCGGCCCCATCCTCCCGGTCAAGGCCTACGACGCACTCGACGACGCGATCGATCACGTGAACGCGGGCGAGCGGCCGCTGGCCCTCTACGTGTTCGCCCACGACGAGCGTGTCGCCGAGGACGTCCTGCTCCGCACCACCTCCGGTGGTGCCTGTGTGAACTCGGCCGCAGTCCACGGGGCGCTGCCGACGCTTCCGTTCGGCGGCATCGGCCAGAGTGGCTCCGGCCGCCACCACGGGATCGAGGGGTTCCGCGAATTCTCCAACCCGCGAGCGGTGTTCGTCCGTGGCCAGGGCGACATGCTCGAGGCGTTCGCGCCCCCGTACGGACCGGCGGCGCAGGCCATCGTCGATGCGGCGCTCGGCGGCACGGCGTAAGGCGGTCTTGGAGGAGACGCATCGTGATCGGGTGCAGGCGCTGCTCAGCGCCGCCGCGGAGGACCACGCCGACCTGATCGCGCGCCTGCCCGCCGAGCTGTCGGCGTCATTGCCGGTCGACGCCCAGGGGCTCACCCGGGCCATCGACCATCTCGCCGTGGCGGCCGGCCTCTCGCCCGGCGAGCGGCGCGCGCTCATGCGCGCGCACGCGGTCAATCCGGCGGTTCTGCACGCTCGCGTGTTCGGGCGTGCTCCGCTGGCGCGCGAGACGGTGATCGGCTCATTCGTCGAGGGAGCGCGGGTGCGTGCCGATGCCCTGGCGGCCCTGGCCGACGCCGTCGGCGGTGAGTTGCTCGGGAGCGAGGTCCGCAAGGAGCTCGTCGCCCACCCGCCGCCGGCCGCGGCCGAAGGTGATGACGTCGTGCCGGCGCTGCGCGCGACCTATGCAGCGCAGGAGCGCGCGGCCCTAATGATCGCCACCAGCCTCGACGGCTAACCCAGGGCTGGTCAGTCCGGGCGTGCCTGGCCGCTGTACTCCTCGTTGGGCAGCATGTTGGTGGCCATCGCCATGCGGTTGGTGAAGTTGTACATGGCCGCGATCTCGGCCACGTCCCAGGCCTCCTCGAGGCTCAGCCCGGCGGTGAGCAGGCTCTCGAGATCCGCGCGGGTGACCTCGCGTGGGCGCAGCGTGAGCTTCTCCGCGTAGGCACAGATGGCCGCGCGGCGCGGATCGAGGTCGGCGCGGCGCCAGTCGTAGGAGATCCGCTCGCCGAGCACGGGGTCGGCCAGCTCACGGCGCAGGTCGGCGCCGTGGGCGACCAGGCAGTAGAGGCAGCCGTTGGCCGCGCTGACGACGACCGCGATCATCTCGCGGTCGGCTGCGCTGAGCTGACCGCTGGGGCGATGGAGGTCTCGAAAGTGGGTGAACCAGGCGCTCAGCCGGTCGGGGCGGAACGAGTAGACGCGAAATACGTTGGGCACGAAGCCCAGGCGCTCGCGGGCCTTGGCGAACAATCCCCGGAGGTCGGAGGGGAGGTCGGCCTCGTCGGGTACCGGGAACCAGGAACCGGTATCCCGTTGACTCTTGGTGAGCTTGGTGACCTCGGCCATCGGCTGTCGCAGAGACTAACGTGGCCGGGCGAGGCCGCTCCTCACCCGTAACGGGGTCACCAGTCGAGCCGAAAGACGCGCTCGACGTTGGCCAATCCCTTCAGGCTCAGCTCCATCGCGGCCCCGTACCGCCACCGGCCCAGACGGGCCGTATAGCTCTGGCAGGCGGCCGAGACGAGGATCTCGCCTCCCTGCGCCCGGCCGGTGATCCGCGCGGCGAGGACGACCGCCTTGCCGAGGAAGTCATGGTCGGCTTGGAAGATGTTGCCGGTGTGCAGCCCGACGCGAATCCGCAGCGTCTCCGGAGGCTCGCGCCGGTGGTATCGCGTGAGGACGCGCTGGAGCTGGACCGCGCAGTCGAGCGCGGCGCTCGCGCTCGAGAAGACGATCATGTATCCGTCGCCCTGCGACTTGACGACCTCGCCCCCGTGCTCGCCGACGCAGTCGCGAACCATTCGGTCGTGGGCGATCATCAGCTCGATCCACTGAGCCTCGCCCAGCTCCTCCATCATCTCGGTCGAGCCCTCGATATCGGTGAACGCGATCGTCAGCATGCCGTCGGGCGAGGTCTTCTCCCGGTACCCGGGAAGGTCACCGCCGACCTCTTCGACGATCCTGACCAGCGATGGCGACGTCTCGTCGCTCGATATCGAGGTCCTGCTCACCGCCGTTGATTGTCGCGCACCCGCGTCACGAGCCTCGATCGGCCTTGATCGCGCCGAGCGTCAGTGCGAGGTAGTCGCCCGCGCTGCCGGATGGAACGACCAGATACCTCGCCGGGGCGTCGGACACGTTGCGCAGGCGATGGGCACCCGCTGGTCCCGGCGCAAACGCGACCACCGACCCCCTCGACACGTTGCGCAGTCCCTCCGGACTGCGCAGCTCAAGGGTGCCATCGAGGACGATCAGCAGCTCCTCGTTGGCGTGATGTGCGTGATAGGCACGGCCTGGCCGCCCGGGTCGACTTCGTAAAGCGTGCACCCCAGATCGCCGGCGCCGGCGGAGGGGCCCAGGCGCGTCCCGCGCGCCGGGCCCAACTCGCGCTCCCAATCAGTCGTCTCGAATACGTTCGGCTCGTTTGGCATGTCGGGATGATGCCCGATCAGAGCCGGCTAGACCTGGCCGAGGATCTTCGCCTTCTGGGCCGAGAACTCCTCGTCGGTGAGGACACCTCGCTGGTGAAGATCGGCCAGCTTGCTCAACCGCTCCATCGGGTCGGGGGCGGCTGGCGCCGCGGCTCCGCCGGCCTGGGCCATCAGCTCCTGCACGCTGGTGCCACCGATCATGATGTTCGGGCCGGCGCTGGCCGACACCAGCCTGTCGATGACGGCCTGACTCGAGGAGTCCTGGCGACCATCACCTTGCGGGGCATGCCCGGGGTGTGGGCGGTATTCCGCGCTGCGGCCTGCAGATAGCGGTTGTTGCCGCCCTCGATCGGCAGGAGCAGGATGAGGACCCGGCGGTCGTCGGGGATGCCGAGGCCCGGGTTGGTGACCGGGTTGCCGAGCCGAGCCTGGAAACCCTCGCGGTCCCAGGATTTCAGCACCTTGCCGCCGACGAGTTCGCCGCGGCGCTGGTTGTCCTCGAGCGCGTAGACCTTGCTCGCCGTCACCGCGAGGACGAAGCTGTTTGGCAGCCCAGCGCTGCGCAGGCCGTCGGCCATGCGACCAACGCTCGAGGCCTTGTTCATCTTCATCATGCCGCGCATCAAGCCCCGGTTGACCGCGCCCACACCGGCGGCCTCGGCGGTCATATCCACCGTGACCTGCTCGCATCGAGTGGCCGCTTCGACGGGCTCTGAGAGCACCGAGGCGGCAACGCTCGCCGCCTGCTCGTTCATTCGCAGCTCATCCGCTGACAACAGCTTCATGGTCGTTCCTCCTTTGGGAATTGCCGTGCACGGCACTGTGAGCGGCGGCAGCAAAACCGGACCAAAGAAACGCTAAAGCGCGATCAGAGCGCGACCTGGAGCCCGGCGCCGATCTCCCGCGCCTTGGCGAGAACCAGCGCGGCGGCGGCCGCGTCCTGAACCGCGACACCGACGGACTTGTACAGCGTGATCTGCTCGTCTGAGGTGCGTCCGGGCCTGGTGCCGGACACGAGCTCCCCGAGCTCGGCATGGATGTGGTCGGCGGTGATCAGGCCGTCGCGGATGGGTTGGGTCAGGTCGTTGCTTCCGGCGGGTTCGGGGGCGAGCACGGCGCGGCGCGACTCGACGCACACGAGCGCGTCCACGACCGTCTGGTCATCGAGCTCGCGTCCAGCCGGGTTGTAGCCGACCGAGGTGACGTGGGCTCCCGGCGCCAGCCACTCCCGGCGCACAACGGGCTCGCTGGCGTGCGTCGTTGCGCATACGACGTCAGCACCATCCAGCGCGTCCTCATAGGATCCGGCGGCCCGTACGGGAAGACCCAGTTCCTTGGTCAGGTCGTGGGCGAGCGCGCCGGCCTTGCCCGGGTCGCGGCCGGCGATCCGAATCTCGGAGACGGGGCGGACCCGCACGACGGCGCGGGCATGGGAGCGCGCCTGCACTCCCGTGCCAACGATCGCCACGACCGCCGCGTCCTCGCGCGCCAGCAGCCTGACCGACAGCGCCGAGGCCGCCCCGGTGCGGACGGTGGTGATCTCGGTTCCGTCGAGGAGCGCGGTTGGCGACCCCGTGCGCGGATCGAACATTGCGATCGTCGCCTGGTGTGTCGGGATGTCGGTGCCGGCGTTGCGCGGGTACAGAGTCACCAGCTTGCTCACCAGCGCCTCGCGCGAGGGAACGTACCCGGGCATCGCGGCCAGCAGCCCGTCCCGCTCGGGTACGAAGGCGGCGATGCGCTCGGGCGCGGACGCCCGCCCCGCGCTGAGGTCGGCCATGGCGGCGGCGAGCGCGTCGATCAGCGCGTCGAGGTCCAGCAGCCGGCGGATATCGTTGCCCGCGAGGACGAGCATCGGCGGATCCTAAGGCCTCCGTGGCCGGAGCGAACGTGACGAAAACAGGCGGGGCGGCGCCCTGGCGCCAGCCCCGCCCAATCCACCATCACTCAGTCAGAACAGCGCCCGGGCGGGGTTCCTACGCGGGCGCGGCGCTCAGGTTCTCGGTGGCGCTGATCGTGTGGCGGCGCAGGTCGACCCGGCTTGCCGGGTTGTACAGCGGCCCCGTGCCATCGCTGAGCAACAGCTGCGTCTGAGCGATCCCGCGGACTGCCACCGGCCCCGGCTGAGCCAGCGAGTTGGCCAGGCGGATCAGCTCCTCGCCCGCCTCGATGACCCGAGCCCGGCACGGAGGCTTGCGGAGATACGGAACGTCCCCGGGCTGGTAGGCCTCGCTGACGATTTGCCGCAACGTGTCGGCGAGCGAGCGACGGCGGCCCGGATCCGTCAACTGCTGTGCGCGCAGGGCGAGGCCTGCGTGGGTATCCGATTGCGCGCCGGCGGCCAGGGCCAGATCGAGCTTCCGTGCCCGGAAGCGTGCGGTGAGCCGGTCACGGAGTCGCGGCCGGTCGGTGGCGGGGTACTGGCCGGCGGCCTCAGTCGCCGGCGGGGGAATTTGGTGTGTGGCTGTAGCACTCATAGCCCGACGAGGCTATGTCGGGCCCGGTGAGGATCCGTGTGACGGATGCCGCACTGTGCGGCCTCGCACACTCGTGCCAGCCAGCGCGTTTCGCGCCAATGGTCGCCCGTCACCTCAGCTCTCGGGATCCGACGTGGCCGCCTCCGCGGGTAGTCGGAACGTGAAGAACACGGCGATCAATGCGATCAGCGCGAGGACGCTCAGCGATGAGCGCAGCGCGGCCAGGCGCGCGGACTCGTTTTCGTCGACGATCGCGTTGGCCGCCTCCGTGGGCACGTTGGCCTTGTCGAGCGCGGTCTTCAGATCAGCGTCGGAGACGAACGGAACGCCGCTGGCCAGTTCGGTCTTGGCCTTGGAGGTGATGTTGGCGGGAACGGCGGGGTTGTTCTCGATGCCGGTCAGGACCGACGTCGTTAGCGTGGCGATCAGCACCGCGCCGGCCAGAGCCGTCCCGATCGAGGCGCCGAGGTTGGTCACCGTGTTCTGGAGGCCGCCGACCTCCCCGGTCTGCTCGTCAGGCACCGAGGAGACAGTGACCGCGCCGAGTTGTGAGGCCAGCGCGCCAACACCGAGGCCCGCGAGCAGCATCGGCCATGTGACTATCTCGGGCCCGGCCCCGGCATCAAGTGCGCCGACCATCACCACGATCCCGGCCAACAGGGCAAGGAAACCAAGGCGGACGACGCGGCGCGGTGACGCGGTGGGAAACAGTCTGGGAACGCCTACCGCGGCCAGCAGAAGCGTGATGGAAAGCGGAAGCAGTCGGACCCCGGTCGCGATCGCGGAGAGGCCTAGCGAGACCGAGAGGAACAGCGGGACGGTGAAGAACAGGCCTGCTTGCAGCAGATACTGAAAGAAGAAGGAGGTAAGCCCACCCCGCAGAGTCGAGTTCACAAGGGTCCTCGGGTCGATCAGGGGCTCTTGGCCCCGGCGGATCCGCCGGTTCTCCCAGGCGAGGAACAGGAGGAGCCCGACCGCGCCGCCGATGATCAGCCAGATCGACGGCGAGAGACCGAGCCATTCAGGCGCGTCGGGTTTTGGCCGGACGAACCCCCAAGCGCCTGCCTTGAGGATTCCGAACACGATCAGCCCCAGGCCAAGGGCAGACAGGGCCGTCCCAACGAGGTCGAGCCGTACATTTGCCTGTGCCTGGGAGGCGGCCATCCGCCGGGTGAGGGCGAGAATCGCCACGACGATCAGCACCTCGCTCACGAACACCCATCGCCATGATGCGTACGTTGTGAACAGGCCGCCGATGAGCGGGCCGGCCGCCACTGCGATGGCGCCCGCCGAGGCAACCAGTCCGTAGGCACGTGGCCTACCGGAGCGATCGAAGTTCGAGGCGACGAGGGCCACGATCGCCGGGAGGATGAGCGCTGCTCCAACACCCTCGAGGAACGACCATCCCAGTACCAGCACGGCAAGACTTCGCGAGATTGCGGTGATGAACGACCCACACCCATAGATCACGCATCCGATTCCAAACGCACGCTTGTGACCGAGGACCTGCCCGAGCTTGCCGCCGGTGATCATCAGCGTCGCCATCACCAGGGTGTAGAGCGTGATTGCTGTCTGGATCCCCGTGACCGTGGTCCCGACGTCCTTGGCCACGGTGGCGATCGACACGTTCATGACCGAACTGTCGAGCGTCATCAGAAACTGGCCCGCGGCCAGGGTCAGCAGGACGGTGCGCGCCGCGCCGGACCGGTCCTCCATCGTTGCGGCCACAGCGCCAACCTACAGGAGATCTCGACCGCCGGCGCCCGGCTTAGATCTGCAGCCGGTAGGCCAGGTACACCACGCCGTTCGAGTACGGCTCACACGCGGCCAGCGACATCTGGCCGGGCCCGGCGTCGTCAGCGAACAGCCGTGGGCCCGATCCGCGGGTCAGCGGGTAGACGAACAGATGCAGCGCGTCGACCAAGCCGTCCGCCAGCATCGAGCGGACCAGCGTGCCGCTGCCGCTGACGTAGAGGTCGCCGTCGGTCTCCTGCTTGAGCGCGCGGATGGCATCGGGGTCGTAGCGGCCGATGATCTTGGAGTTTCGCCATGTGCCGGTGGTGAGGGTCGCAGACACCACGTACTTGGTGGTGTCGTTGAAGAACGGCGCTCCGGGATCATCCTCCACCGTCCGCGCCGACCATGCCGGCTCGAACATCTCGTACGTCGTACGCCCGAGCAGGATGCCGCGGGAGCGCAATGTGACGGTGCCGATTGCCTCTCCCATCTTGGGGTCAAAGCCGTATCCGGCTGTCCACGTCGGTGCGTCGATCACGCCGTCGAGGCTCATGAACTCATGCACGTGTATTTCTCCCACGACACACCTCCGTATCGATGTCTGTCGGTCGCCATCTCGCTGCGGCCCCGCCTTCGTTTCTCGGTCGGGCCTGCCTGGTCAGTTCAGGGCCGCGCGCTTGATGATCGCGTCTACCGCCTCGACCGCTTCGGAGACGCGGCCGCAGGGGTGGACCTGGGGACCGAGGTGTCCGTCTGCCGTGAGCCCGCGCCCGCCGATCACGAGGCCCACGGACGGCAACTGCTGCCGAACTTCATCAATTGCCCTCAGCATATGCTCCTTCCCGCCCGGCATCGTCAGGCTCATGCAGATCGCCGCCGCCCCGTGGCGCCGGGCCGCCGCGCCGAGCGTGTTGGCGGGCACGTCCGCGCCGAGCATCACGATCTCGTAGCCGGCGCCGCGCAGGAGGTTGGCCACCATCTGAAGAGCCACGACGTGTCGCTCGCCGCTGGGGGTGGCGAGCAATACCGTGCTCTGGCCTCGCGATCGCACGACGCGCTGAGCCTCCCGCTGCAAGGCCAGCACACGGACAGTTATCTCCGTGGCCACGTGTTCGTCAGCCACGGAGATCTCGCCCCGCTCCCAGAGTTCGCCCACGAGCCACAGGGCCGGGGCGATCAGCCGTTCGTCGATCTCGCCCGTGTTCAGGTCGGCATCCATCGCCTCGCGGATGACAATCTCTGCCGCGACCTCGTCGCCGGCGAGGACGGCGTGAGCGTACGCCTCCGCCAGCGCCGTGACCCTCCCCTCACGAGGCTCGGACGGCTCGTTCTCTGCTCCTGGGCCCATCTCGTGCCAACGGGCACGATACTCCGAGTGAGAACGCACCCGGCGTTCAGGGCGGAACCGGGCTCTCGGGTATCGAAGCTGCGCGCCCGGAATGCCGAAACACCGTAAATATGTGCATTTAAACACACGGCGACCAAAGGGCGCTCGGGGCGCTGCCGGCGCTGTTTCCCGCATGGTTGTTTGCTGGCGCGACGACGCGTACAGGCGGCGCCGGCCTCCTGACAGCGAGCAACGAGAAAGGATCGTGAGATGAGATATCGCAAGCTCGGTTCCTCGGACCTGGAGGTCTCGGAGATCTCCCTTGGGTCCTGGTTGACCTTCTCGGGCGGAGGCCGTCGAACGCCTGCGGCCCATCGCCACCGAGGGCGCCGGCCTGTCGATGACCGAGATGGCCCTGGCCTGGGTGCTGCGGCGGACCGAGCTCGCATCGGCCATCGTCGGCGCCTCGCGGCCCGAGCAGGTCCACGCCAATGCGAAGGCGTCCGATATCGAGCTGTCACCCGACACGCTGGCTGCGATCGACGAGGCGCTCGACGGTGTGGCTGTCAAGGTGTCGACGCTGGCGCCGATGGCAAGGGCTGGCGTCACGCACCGCTGAGCGCGTGGGGCCGTGGGTGAGTGCATAGAATCGATTTCGTGGGCCATCGTGATGTCGATGTGCTGGTCATAGGTGCGGGACCGTCAGGATTGTTCGCCGGGATCGAGCTCGCGCGCCAGGGCATCCAGGCGCGTGTGATCGAGCGCGGGCCCGAGCCGCATCAGCAGGCGCGCGCAACGGCACTACAGCCCGCGACGCTGGAGATTCTCGAACGCGCCGGGGTCCTCGATGACGTGCTCGCCGCCTCCGTGCACCTGCATTACGCGAGGGTGTTCGACGCAGATCTGGACATGGTGAGCGAGGTTCCGTTCGCCGGCGCCGGCGCACGTTGGGAGTTCGAGGCCAGCCTGCCGCAATACCGGACCGAGGAGATCCTGGCCTCTCATCTGCATGGGCTCGGCGTCTCGGTCGAGCGGGGCGTCACGGCACGCTCGATCGAACTCCGCGACGACGCCGTTCTCGTCAGCCTGGAGCGGCCGGACGGGTCGCTCGAAACCGTCGAGGCCGATCGCGTGGTCGGTGCGGGCGGGGCGCGCAGCGTCACGCGGGAGTCCATGGATCAGGCATTGGCGGGCGAGACCTACGCCGGAACCGCGTTGGCCGCCGACATCAGGTTTCGGTGCGGGCTGCCGCGTAACGGCGGCGCGCTGGTGGCCACTCCCCGCGGTTACGTCCTGCTCGGGCCGCTGCCGGACGAGCGCTGGATCACGTTCGTGGGCGACCTTGATCGCGACGAGGCGGAGCAGCTAACGCGTGATCACTCCCGCAGCGCAATTGGGGCGGCCATCCAGAGTCGGATCAGCGCCGATGCCGTGCTGGAGGATGTCGCCTGGGCGTCCCTGTTTCGGATGCATCGCCGCCAGGCGCCACGCCTTGCCGGCAAGCGGCGCTTCCTGCTCGGCGATGCAGGGCACCTGTCCAGTCCGTTTGGCGGCGAGGGGTTGAACTCAGGGCTTCACGATGCCAACAACCTCGCCTGGAAGCTCGCGCTGGTCCTGCGCGGCCGCGGGCGCGACACATTGATCGAGAGCTTCGGTTCCGAGCGGGAAAGCGCAGATCGCCACGTTCTGGAGGTCTCTGACCAGATACATCAGCTGGTCCAGGCGGCCGTGGAGCAACAGCGGAGCGGGGTTGGCCCCGCTCCCTCGACGGAGGACGAGGTGATGGCGCTGACTCGCTCGCGCGCGATGCTCGATGTCTCGTATGCCGATAGCCCGATCGTGGGTGAACACCTGGCCACCGGCGACGCGATCAACCGCGATCCGGCCCCGGGCCACCGCTACCCGGACGCCCGCGGGCTCGACACCTCGCATCAGCTGCTCGTGTTCGGCGCAGCCGATCCGGCGGTCGTCGGGCGGCTGCGCGATCGCTGGCGCGGACTCGTGGACGTGATCGAGGCAGCCGACGGCGAGCGCCCGCAGCGTGGCGTCATCCTTGTCCGGCCCGACGGGTATGTCGGCTTCCGCGCCGCGACCGTGGACTCGACGGCCCTCCATGGGGTCGATACCCACCTGGACTCATATCTGATCCCGGGCTGATTGCACCTGCCGTCGCCTTGGCAGATGCGATCCGACCTGCGATGAGTTCTGGGTAGCCGGGTCGTCGTAACGTACAGGTGTCGACCGGAGCCGTCGACGGGACCACGGCCCGAGCCCATGCAGCGAATCAGAGGAGGTCACGATGCCTGATCAGAGGACTGGAACTCGCGAGGAATGGCAGGCGGCCCGCGCTGACCTGGCCAAGCTCGAGGTGGAATACGCCGAGCTCGGTCAGAAGGTGACCGAGCATCGCCGCCAACTCCCATGGGTCGCGGTGGAGAAGGAGTACGTGTTCGACACCGAGGAGGGCAAGAAGACGCTCGCCGAGCTCTTCGACGGACGCTCCCAGCTCCTCGCCTACAACATCATGTTCGGCCCCGACTACGAGCTGGGCGCCTGTCCGGGCTGTTCGAATCTCGGCGACGAGCTTGGCGCTACGCGCGTTCATCTCAACCACCGCGACGTGACGCTGATCTGCTTCTCGCGCGCACCGATAGATCGGCTAGGGACCTACAAGGAGCGGATGGGCTGGCAGTTCCCCTACGTGTCGACTTACGACACCGACTTTGCTTTCGACTTCGGTCTGGCGCTCACACCCGAGCAGGCGGAGCAGATCCCCGAGGTCAGGGCGATGATCGACGACCCGCCCGAGTGGCTGCGAGACTGGGGGCGACAGATCGGGGCCGAACTCAAAGACGGTCTGCGCGAGGGCCCGAGCTTCATCGCGTTCGCCCGCGACAACGGGACCGTCTACCACACGTATACGGTCATGGCGCCCGATCCGTTCGTCGCCCCTTATCACTCCTTCCTTCTCAAGCGAACGCCCAAGGAGCAACCAAGCGAGACCCGCGCCTGGCGGAAGGACGAGTACCCTGACTGACCGCTCAGCGCAACGAGGGTCGATCAGCCGATGGCCTCGACCCTGACCACCGTCGTCGAGGCGATCGATGCCTCTCGCAGGTCGGACAGGGCCCGACGCCGCGGATCGTCCTGGAACCTGGCCAGGCTTTCCTCAGAAGCGAACTCCAGGACCTGCACCTCGGTGAACGGGCCCTCGCTCGCCCGAAGCCGTGCGACGACGTGACCCTCGTGCTCGCCCAGCAGCGCCAGCACCTGATCCTCATAGTGCGCGAGTGACTCCTCACGATCGGCGATGGCGCAGAGCAGGACGCAGATCGTGATCGCCACGCGCGGACCATAGCGGCCGGGCGACACGGCTGAACCCTTGGCGGGGAGTAGTGTGGGCCACCGAAGTGGGCTCACGGCGGATATGCATGCTCTGGGCCGCCATGCTGGGCGTGATGCGGTTGCTCACCTCAGCGGCGGTGGGCACGGGATCGGGTGTCGGTGGCTTGGCGAGCGGTGCTCGGGGCGGATCGCGTCCCGGCGGGAACGCAACTCCGGCGGTTGGCATCCACAAGATCGATCACGTGGTGGTGATCATGCAAGAGAACCGCTCGTTTGACACGTACTTTGGGACCTATCCGGGCGCGGATGGGATTCCGATGCGGCACGGGCAGCCGACCGTGTGCAATGTGGATCCGCAGACGGGAGTGTGCGTGCGGCCATACCACGACGTCCACGACGTGGATGCCGGCGGCCCCCACGATGCCGCCGCCGAGCGAATGGATGTCGCTCGGGGACGCATGGATGGCTTCGTGCGCTCTGCTGAAGGAGAGCTGAAGGGTTGTCTTGACAGCACCATCCGGATCTGCGAGCGGAGGGCCAGGCCTGACGTGATGGGCTACCACACGGGCACGGACATCCCCAACTATTGGTCGTATGCGAAGCACTTCGTGCTCCAGGATCACATGTTCGCCTCGGTCGCCTCCTGGAGTCTGCCCGCGCATCTGTACATGCTGTCGGGATGGTCGGCGCGCTGCGCCAGCGCCAAGCCTTCGAGTTGCGTGAACAACCACGTCCTACCGGGGTTGCCGCCCGACTACACGCCCCCGCCGCAGAACATCTCGGTCGGCGGCCCACCACCGATCTATGCATGGACGGACGTGACGTACCTGCTGCATCGCGAACACGTCAGCTGGCGCTACTACGTCACGCCGGGCTATGAGCCCGACTGCTTCACGCCCGGGCCACGATCGGGTGTCGCGGTGGGCGTGAACGTCAACGGGCCGGCCGTGCCTAGGTCGAACCTCGGGGTGGGCGTCAGCTCGGCTTCGTCGACGAACACGTGCAACCCGGTGGTGCAATCCCCGAAGACCCCGGGGATCTGGAATCCGCTTCCGTATTTCGAGACCGTCAAGCAGGACCGGCAGCTTGGGGATATCCGGCCGGTCAGTGACTTCCTTCGCGTGGCGCGGGCGGGACGACTCGCCGCCGTGACCTGGATCGTCCCGAGCCAGGCCGTCTGCGAGCATCCGCCGGCACGTGTCAGCGCGGGTCAGGCCTGGGTTACGCGCCTGATCAACGCGATCATGCGCAGCCCCGACTGGTACAGCACCGCCATCTTCCTCTCGTGGGACGACTGGGGCGGCTTCTACGATCACGTCCGCCCGCCGTCGGTCGACGGCAACGGGTACGGAATCCGCGTACCCGGACTCGTGATCAGTCCCTACGCCCGCCGCGGGTACATCGACCACCAGACCCTCAGCCACGATGCCTATCTGAAGTGCATCGAGGACGACTTCCTTCACGGACAGCGCATCGATCCGCAAACCGACGGTCGCCCCGATCCACGGCCGGACGTACGCGAGGACGCTCCCGAGCTCGGCGATCTGCTCAGGGACTTCGACTTTGGCCAGCGGCCTCGGGCGCCCCTGATCCTGTCGCCAAACCCGCACGGGGTATGGCCGTAGCCGCCCGTCGGGGGCGTTCATGCGAGGCGCCCGGCTCAGTGGCGCAGTTTGACCCGGTCCCCGGGCTGCAGGGTGGCCCGCAAGCGTGGATTCAGCTCCTCCAGCATGGCCAGGTTGATCCCTGTCTTGGCGGCGATCAACCCAAGCGAGTCGCCGGGCCGCACGGTCCAGAACCGTGGCCCCAGAGGTTTGACGCGCCGGCGCTGCGTTGGCGGGTGGCGCCAAAGGTTCAGTCGTTCGCCGGGGAGCAGGTTCTCCGGGTCGACGTTCGGGTTGTACGTTTGCAGCTGGCTGAGCGTCACGCCGGTCCTCAGCGAGATTTCCGTGAGGGTCTGACCCGAATGGACGGTCCAGTACGGGGGGACCTTGCGGCCCGACGAGCGGGACCTCGATGATTTGTGGTGGGTGCCGGTGATCGGGAGAGGGGCCTTGACGGCGAGGAAGATCGCACTCACCACGACCGCGAGCGCAGCAAAAGCAAAGAAGCGCGACATCCGGCTCCGACCTGGCTTTGGTGCTGCTAAAAGTACCGTCGGCTCTTGCCTCCCTACAGCTCTTGGCTGTACGAAAAGTGTGATACGCGGCGCTGAGAATTGCCAGCCCGAATCACATATTGCGCAGCCATCGGAATCGGCGCTGCCGGCGGCGATCGATCCGACGTCGAGTGCAGCTAGACGGTTGACTGCGCGCCGGCACGTGCGCGCCAGCCGTGGGTGCGGAAAAAGGAATCAACCATCTGGGTCCCGATCATCGGTTAGAGACCGAGGTGATGAACTCGATGAACGCCCGGTTGAACGGATCCGGGTATTCCCACAGGCACGCGTGCCCACCCCTCGTCGTTCCCCACTGGGCATGCGGGATCAGCGAGTGCAGCTGACGGGAGAGCTCGACGGGGATCAGGATGTCCGTCTCGCCGGCGAGCACGAGCGTCGGCACGTTCAGCGACCCGAGCCTGTCCGTCGCATCGTGGGTTTGGATCGAGTTCAGCTGTGCCAGGTAGGCCGGGATCGGCTGGTCGATGAACCGCATCGCGGTCTCGAACTCCGCCACTTCGTTGGGGCGCGTCTCGAAGAATTCGGGCGTGAAGGCCCACAGCGTCACGTCGCGCATGACTGCCGGCACGCCCATGACGTTGGCCAGGTCGGCCCAGAAGCTGAACATCCTCGAACAGAACGGGCCCGGCGCCCCGTAGGTGCAGGCCAGCGTGACACTGCGCAGGTCGCCCGAGTGGGCGAGTGCGTACTCCTGGGCGATCATCCCACCCATCGATACGCCGAGCAGGTGAAAGGCGCTGATCTGCAGGTGATCAACCAGCGCCTTGGTGTCAGCCGCGAACATGGCTGTCGTGTACGGTCCCGCGGGCTTGTCGCTGAGTCCGATCCCGCGGTTGTCGAATCGCAGCACCCGATAGCCGGCCTCGAGCAGCGCCGGCACCTGATCGGCCCACGTCTCGAGGTCGTCGGCCAGACCGTTCACCAGCACGACCGTCTCGCGACCGTCACCCTCGAGTCGGTAGTTGATGTTGAGTCCGTCAAGTTCGGCGGTCGGCATTGGGCTCCTCAGGCCTCCACAGCGGTCGCTTCCAGCCGACCTCTGGCGGTGGATGACTGGACCGCGGGCACCAGCCGGCCCGCCTTGCCCAGACCATGCGGAGGCATGTTCCCGTACGCGGCCTCGTACTGCCCCGCCTTCACGAGGTATGTCTCATGCCAAATGCCCGTCCGGCCGCTCTTGCCGACCCGCTTCCAGTATTGGCGCCATACGGCCACATGGGGATCGTCGCGGTCCTTGGCGAACGCCTCCAGGTGCTCACAGGAACGCCAGTAGTGCACGATCGTGGAGATCCCCAGCCTGCTGTTGAAACGGGCGCCGATCAGGAAAACGACGAAATCGCCCTCGATCTCTGCTGTCGTGCGCCGTCCCGCTACTTTGGCCATGCCCACCACGCTCCCGGTCAACCGAATGAAGGGCCAATCATCGTAGCCTCTGGTCGTTCGTGCGCTCGGTGCGTCCGGACCTAGCTTCGCCTGACCACTACTTCGTCGCCGGACTCGCTGAGCGTGACCAGCGACCACCTCCCGGGGCGAAATCCTCGTCTCGGACTCTTGATACTCACCGAGCAGACACTGAGATCCTGGCCGAACCTGAACACGGGCAGCGTCGGGCGACACTCGCCGCCACTGTCCTGGGCCATTCGCCTCGCCGTTTGGTCGATCTGCCACCGAAGGGCATCCCGCCGCTGCATGAGCGCCGCTCGCTCGGCAGCCAGCCTCTTGGTCTCGGCGGCCAGCCATTCGCTCTCGGCACGCGCGGCGGCCCGCTGTCGCTCGAGTTCTTTGAGGCCTTCGGGGAGCGCCTGGCGCCACGCCTGGGCATCGGCCCGCAGAGTCTTGGCGAATGACAACAGCGTTGCCAGCTCGGCCCGCAACAGCAGCAGACCTTCGCCGCGAGATCGTGCGCGAGCCACACACTCGTGCAGGGCCACGAGTTGCCGGTTGAGTTCTCGCTGGTCCGCGACTCCCCACCAGGGATAGTCGTCCTCACCGGCCGACGAGTGGTCGTTCAGCATTCGGTCAGTCGAGGCCGCGGCGCGATCTATCGCCGCTGTCAACCTGGCGATCGCGGACACGACGTCGGACTGAAGCTCATCGGGCAAAGACAGGTCCTTTCGCCTGCCAAGAACGCTACTCCGGCGAGCAGGCCAAGGTCTCAAGACCTCGGCGCTGAGTAGGCGACGTCGTCTCCGCCGGCAGCGTGCTTCTGTCGTCCGAGCCCGTGGCGACAATGAGAGTCCTGACCGTATCCCGAGGTTTCCTGTCGGCTGCCGACTTGGGGTTGGTGCTTGGTCGCCTGCCGCAGGGACCAAAGAACGCGATCACGGACGTCGAAGGGGTTGCCGTCGGACACGAGACTGTGACGGACGGCTCGGGGTCGGTACAGACGGGCGTGACGGTCGTCGTGCCGCACCAGGGCAACGTCTTTCGAGAAAAGCTCATCGCCGCCTGCCACGTAATCAACGGCTTCGGAAAGACGACGGGCCTCGTACAGATCGACGAGCTTGGGCAACTCGAGTCACCGATCGCGCTGACGAACACGTTCTCGATCCCTGCGGTGACTGAAGGATTGCTCGATTTTCTGCTCGGCGGGAATCCGGAGATCGGCGCGACCACGGGGACCGTGAATGCGGTCGTGGCGGAGTGCAACGACGCCTTCTTGAACGACCTGCGCGGCCGTCACGTCCGACGAGAGCACGCCGCCGGGGCGCTCGCTGCGACGACGACGGAAAAGGTCGAGCAGGGAGCAGTCGGGGCGGGGCGGGGGATGTCTGCCTTCGGCCTCAAGGGTGGAATCGGGACGGCCTCGCGCTGTGTCCCCGCCCAACGGGGTCAGGCGGTCGTGGGCGTGCTGGCCCTCTCAAACCTCTGCCAGCTTCACGAGCTTGTGATCGCAGGCCGCCCGGTCGGTGCGTGGCTAGCGGCCGAAAACGGCAAGGCTGACTCCGGGCAAGACGGCGAGCCGGACTCCGCGCCGAACGGCGGCTCCGTGATCGTCGTTGTCGCGACCGACGCGCTCGTTTCGTCGCGCCAACTCAAACGCCTTCTTCACCGAGCCCAGAACGGGCTCGCGCGCACCGGTTCGGCCACCGCCCACGGCAGCGGGGAAATCGTTATCGGCTTCAGCACCGCGGCACGCATTGCTCACTTCGGTAACCACGACTCACACCAGATCATGGTCCTCCGCGAGGAGAGCGCCTACCTCGACCCGCTCTTCCAGGCGGTGACCGAGGCGACCGAAGAGGCGGTCCTGAATTCGCTGTTCAACGCCGAGACCGTCGTGGGCCGGGGCGGCGCGTGCTATGAGGGCTTCCCCATCGAGCGCCTCGGGGAGTTCATGCAACGAGCGTCAGAGGCTTAGTGTTCGACATCCCATTGACAATCAACGACGGAGGACGACGACATGAGCTGGTCGCCGCAATTGATTGACCTTACGCGCCCGATGACCCACGACACGATCGTGGGCCTCGCGGGCAAGTTCGCCGAACCAGGCTCGCCCTATTCCGATATTGAGTTCTCATATCTGCGCAACTGGGACACCGAGCATGGAAGCGTTTGTCAATGGCGACTCAACGATCACTTCGGGACCCATCTGGACGCGCCTATCCACATCGTCCCCAACACTCCAGGAGTCGATGGCGTCGAGATCGACCGCCTCATCGGCGAGGCCGTGGTGATCGACTGCTCGTTCGCGAACGGTCGCGGAATTACGAGCGAAGACCTGGAAAGGGCACGGCCTCGCGTCAAGGCCGGAGACATCGTTCTCATCTACTCCGCCGAGCAGCCGGCCACCAGCATCGAGGAATACATCCACGACCAGACGTTTGTCACTCCTGACGGCGCCGAATGGCTCGTCAAGCACGAAATCAAGAGCGTGGGAGTCGAGCCATACGGGTTCGAGCACTTGTACGACGGCATCTTCGTTCACAAGTGGTACGACAAGTCGACTCCGCCACCGCACTGGCCGGCGCACACGATCTGCCTGCAGGAGAACGTCTACATCCTCGAGGGGCTTGGCAATCTCGAGAGCATCGTCGGAAAGCGAGTGCGCTTCTCGGCACTGCCGCTCCCGGTTCCCGACTCCAGCGGCTCGCCGGTCCGGGCCGTGGCGTGGGAGGAAGAGTAGTCAGAGCGTCCCCTGGCCAGTCGCCGTGCGCCCAGCCCGGGCTGAACAGGACCGGCAGGGCCTGGCTCAACGCTTCAGTTCCACCTCGACAAACACCGCGGTCTGACCACTGCGATTGATGACGTTGTGCTCGGTGCCGGCGCGTCCGACGTACGCCACGCCCGCATTCTGGGTCATCTCCCGCATTGAGCCGTCAGCCTCGGTGATCTCGAAGGCGCCACCGGTGATCGGCACGACGATGTAGTCGTATTCGTGCCGGTGGTGCCCCGTGTCCTCCCCGTCTTGGAAGGTCCAGGCCGTGATGCGCACCCGGTCATCGTCGGCGCTCGTGGTGGATTGTGCGATGGGCATTCGTCCAGTTCGTTGGTAGCGGTTCCTGCGTGATCGCCGCCGTCTGAACGGTCCGAGTATGACGTGAAAGCGCCGGACCGAGTGGCGCGGGCCTTGACAGCCACGCGACGGCAGCCCACGATCACGCTCTCCACAATGGCAACGAAAGGAGCGCGATGAGCACGCGTGAGTCGATCAACCCCCCTGAGCTGCATCCCGCGCCTGGCTTCAGTCACGTGAGCGTGGCTCATGGCTCGCGGACCGTGTACATCGCCGGCCAGATCGCGCTCGCGCCGGACTTCAGCATCATCGGAGGCGAGGATCTCGGCGAGCAGACCAAGGCGGCGATGAGAAACCTCGAGGTCGCGCTGCGCGCTGTCGGTGCCAGTTGGGAAAACGTGGTGCGGCGGACGATCTACACCACGCAGCCAACCGAGTACGAGGTCATGACCGCTGCAATCGAGGAGGTGCAAGGCTCAACCGAGCACCCAGCGCAGACGATCGTCGGGATCACCGGACTGGCCGTGCCCGGCTTGCTGATCGAGATCGAGGCGACGGTGTCGCTGCCGTAGACGTCGGGACGGGATCGGAAGCCGATCAAGCCGGCGGCGCGTACACCCGACCGAGGATCTGTCCGACCGTGCCGCACGATCGGGTCGGGAGTGAAGTATCGCGTCATCAGCTGGGCGGCAAACTGCTCCAAGGGGGGTGCCGCGGCACTGGTTACGACCTCGTCCAGCTGTGGGCCGAGTTCGGACAGCGACGGGAGGTGGCCATGACGCACCTCCCCCTCATTGTCATCGTCGCCCCGGTGGAATAGTGGTGACATGGTCCTCGCTAGTGATGTGGCAGGCCGGGTTCGGGCGGGATGCCAAAGGCGGTCGTCATGTAGCCCATGAGCGCGTAGAGGCCACAGAGCGCCACGAGCTCGACGATGCCCGACACCCCGACCGCGTCCGTCAGCACGTGCTGGACTGAGTCGGGAATCTCCTCGTGCTCCACGACGTGGTCGACCGCCGCGACGATCGCGCCACCGGCCGGATCGAGTCCGGGTGGCACGGCAGGGTCAGCGAGTGCCGCGATCATGCCGTCGCTCAGGCCGGCAAGCCGTGCCGGGCGGACGTGGTGAGCCCACTCGTATTCGAAGCCGCTGCGCGATGCGTAGCGCAGAATCGCCAGCTCGCGCAGGTGGGCGGGGAGCGTGCCCTCGAACCGAAGGCGCTCGCCAAGCGCGCCAACGGCACGGGCCACAGCCGGGTTGTTGAACATCGCGATGTACACAGAACCAAGCTCGGCGCGCCCGTCCGAGTGGCTGCGCACAGCGGCCATGCGGTTGATCTCGGCGAGCGTTGCGGGATCAGCTTGCGGGCGGGGGTCCGGGAGCTGGGCCATCAGTGGTCGTCCTCCCACTCGGCCACTGCTTCGCGCCACGGAGCGACCGGCGTCGGGTAGCGCTTATCGATCCGCGCGGCGATCACGAAGGGGCCGGGGAAAGCGAACCCGCGGTCGAATGCGGCGGGTAGCTCGTCCGGATCGTTGACCGAGATGCCGTCGCCGCCCATCGATCTCGCGAATGCCGGCCAATCGATACCGGGGATGTCCGTTAGCTGCTCGGGTCCGGAACCGAGCCGTGACGCCCGGTACCAGATGTTGCCGTAGGATCGGTTGTCGAACACGAGCACGACGATCGGCACCTGATGGCGTGCCGCGGTGTGCAGTTCCAGTCCGTGCATCAGCATGCAGCCGTCACCGGTCGCGACGACGTGCGGTCTATCCGGCCGCGCCAGCCTTGCGCCGATGCCGAGCCCGATCGCGCCGCCCATCGGGCCTAGGTTGGCCAGCGAGAGGTAGTCGCCACCGCCGTAGCTGAGCCAATACTGCGCGCACCACGCGCGGTGCGCGCCGGAGTCGACGGCCAGCACGGTCCCCGGTGGGCAAGCTGCACGCGCAGCCGAGACCATCCGCGCCGGGTGCATCGGGTTGGCGTCGGAGCTCGTGTTCTCCGCGTCGTAGCTACGTGACCCGCGATCGCGAATCGCCGTCAGGAACGCTCGTCGCATCGACATGCCGTGTTCGAGACCTTCCGCGACTGATCCACCGACGGCGACAAGGTGTTCGAGAAACAGTCGTGGGCTCGCTGTCACCGGCACGCTCGCCGGCCAGGTACGGCCGATCAGGCTCGGATCGGCGTCTACGTGAATCAGCTCGCGCGAGGGAAGCATCTTGCGATTCCACTGCAGCGTGTCGCGCTGCGAGAGCGCCGATCCGAGCACGATCAGAACCTCGACGGCGGGGTCGAGCACTGCCTCGGTTGCCCAACGGGAGCCGCCGTAGCCGAAAACACCAAGTGAGAGGGGATGGTTCTCCGGGAGAACGCCCTTTGCACCGAGCGTGGTCGCGACCGGAATCGCGAAGCGTTCGGCCACGGCGGCAAGTGCCGCCGCACCATGCGCATGCGCCACGCCGATGCCGGCGAGGATGACGACGTTCTTCGCCGGGTCGCCGGCCGATGTGTCGAACACCCTGACGGCTGCCTTGAGCGCCGCCAAGTCGACAAACATGGGCCGATACGCCGCCTCCGGCAGTGGCACCCACGACCCGTCGAGCTCAGCGCGCTGCACGTCGAGCGGCACCGATAGATGAACTGGCGAGCGCTCCCGCAGCGCCGTGAGTGCGGCCGTACGAAGTTCGCTCTCAAGGAGCCTTGGAGAGGTCACGCTCACGCTCTGCACGGTGACCGGACGCACGACCGAGACGTCGTCGAGCGCCGCGCCGCTGGCATCCTGAAAGCCGCCACGACCCTCACGATCCGTCGGAACCTCGCCGCTGATCGCCAACACCGCGGATCGATCCGCTCGCGCCGCCGCCAGCGCCGTGACCATGTTGAAGATCCCGGGACCGCCAATCCCGAACGCGACACCGAGCCGGCCGGACGCACGCGCGTAGCCGTCCGCCATGTACGCCGCCCCACCCTCATGCGCCGCGACGACCGTGCGAAGCCCGTCCGTCTCAGTCATGGCCGGCATGAATGGATCGTTCATCCCCCCGGGCACCATAAACAGGTGATCGATCCCCTCGGCGACAAGCGACCCAACGAGAAATGACGCCCCGGTCACTCGTCCAGCCTAACCGGTCCTCACGCGGACTGAGGATCGCGGTGGCGGGGATCGCTCGGGATGGCGCGGGCGATGAGTTCGAGGTGTCGGTCGGGTCCAAAGAACATGGGCACCGCATCTGCGGCCATCGCATGTGATCGGCGAGGAGGGAAGTAACGACATGCCCGAACGGATGATCTCGGCAGGCGGCGTGGAGCTGTGCACGGAGCCGTTCGGCGATCGGGCAGACCGGCCGACACTTCTCGTCCAGGGGATCGGGGCGTCGATGCTGTGGTGGGATGAGGGCCTCTGCCGGGCGCTGTCTGGCGCGGGGCGCTTCGTGATCCGCTACGACCACCGCGACACCGGCCGGTCCGTCACCTGCGAGCCAGGGCATCCCGGCTATACCGGCGCGGACCTGTTGGCGGATGCGGCCGGAGTCCTCGACGCATACGGCATTGCCAGCGCACACGTCGTCGGCGTCTCAGCCGGTGGGGCATTCGCGCAAGTGCTCGGGCTCGAGTGTCCCGGCCGCGTTCGTTCGCTCGTCTTGATCAGCACCTCGGCCGCGACGTCCGGCGAGCGTGAGCTGCCGCCCCCAACCGATCGATTCCGGCGGCTCGTCTCCACGGCCACGGTCGACTGGTCCGACAGGGACTCGGTCGTCGACTACGTGGTTGGCTACTGCCGAATGCTGGCGGGAGACCGGCGCCCGTTCGATGAGGCGCAAGTCCGCGACCTTGTCCGCCGCGACGTCGAGCGCGCACGCGATTTCGCCGGGCGCCGGAACCACGACCTGCTCACGCCGGGCAGGCCCCCGAGCGCGCCGCTGTCCGCGATCACCGCGCCGACGCTCGTCATCCACGGCACCGCGGATCCGATGTTGCCCGTCGAGCACGGGGCGGCGCTCGCTGACGAGATCCCCGACGCGCGACTACTGAGGCTGGACGGCGCCGGCCACGGGATCGATCCTGCAGACCGCGAAACGATCGCCGCCGCGATCATCGACCACACCGTCGCAGCCGACCCCGGCTCGCATCCGCACGGCCGCCGTTCGGCGTGATTCTGGTTGCCTACCTTGCCGAACGTCGACCGAGTCGGTGGGGGATCGCGGGCCCCTGTTTGGGCGTTTGACATCTCGATCAAGACCGGATAGAAGTCATCGGGGGTCGCGAAGGGGCGAATTGACGGGCGACCGACACGAGCATGAGAGGGCTGGACGTGACCGAAGAGCTGGGACGGCGGCAATCGTCGATCGCGCTGCGATCGTCGATCGCGCTGGTGGCGGTGTTGATCGTCGTGTGTTTCACCGCAACCGGCGCTCGGGCCGACTATCCGTTGGTGTCGAAGTACATCCAAGCCACGACGGTCTATCCGGCAAACCGCCCGGACGACATTCCGATCGATTCGATCATGATCCACGACACGGAGGGTTCGTGGCAGAGCTCCGTAGACGTGTTCACCGCCCCAGGGGGTACGTCAGCCGCGTCCTACCTCGTCTCTGGTCAGGTTGACTCATCAGATCCCGAGGTGACGCAGTTCGCACACGACAAGGATTGGGTTCGTTCGGTGAACAATTGGTGGTTCAACGAGACGTCAATCGGCGTCGAGCACGTTGGGTTCGCGGTGGCTCCGGCGGGTTATTTCACCGAGAAGCTCTACGAGCGTTCGGCCAATCTCGTCGGCTGGGTGGCATGGAAGTACCACATCCCGGTGGACCGAGCTCACATCCTCGGGCACGACAACATCCCCAACTCCATCGATGACCCGCACGTACAGCACTGGGATCCCGGCCCGTCATGGGATTGGCCGTACTACATGGCCCTGGTACGTGCCGCATACAAGCACTGGTCGCACCACGCTCCGCTACCCAGACCCGAGATCCCGCCGAAATTCACCATGCACAGTTCGGCGATCCGAGAAATCTCGGTCGGCGACAATCTTGCTTCGGCCCGCGACTGGTTCCTGTGGACGACCGGACACCAGAACAACTTCGCGAATGTGTACGAGCAGAAGGGTCGACGGCCCGTGCCCGACACGCTGGTCAGGGGCGCCAGCGACCCGTCGACGTACGTCCCCTCGCCGAAGATCGGCGATCCCCCGGAGTACAACAAGCTCGACTTCTCATGCGACAACTTCCCCTGGGCGATAGTGCCAAACGGCCCGCCGGTGCTTTCCCAGGTCTCGGCCAGCGATCTCCGCGCAAAAGCGGCATGGGGAGAGGAGTTCGCCCTACTCGGCCGCAAGCGGGTACACGGAGTGCTCTATGACAGGATCGATTTCAGTGGGACCGTTGGGTGGGTGCGCAACTCGGATACCCGCAATGGCTGGGGAGCGCTGGTGCGTTTCCCCGGCGGCTCGGACCCCACGACGCTGTTCAGCGGCCCGGGCGAGCACCCAACCTATCTGGGCAAGGTCATAGATACGCGGATCTGCCCCGATACCGTCGATGGGTTCAGCAGAGCGGGGCAGACGTACGTCGCGCAGGTCAGGCGCTTCTCAGACGGCCAGATGTGGTACCAGATCGACTACAACCACAGGGTCGCCTGGGTGCCGGCCGACGAAGTGACGGTCTCCGCTCCGTAGCCGACAGGTCGGTCGCCACTCGCGCCAGCGCCGTCGGTCGAGTGCGTCGATTCGACAATCGTCGGCTGTCACATTTACTGCGCGCCGCGTGTCATAGGAGTACTGACCACGACCACTGGAGGCACAGCAATGCTGGAGAAGGTCTTCTACACGAGCGTGCTCGTCAGCGACCAGGACAGGGCGCTCGACTTCTACACAAACGCCCTCGGCCTCGAGAAGCGCGTAGAGAATCCGACACCCGACGGGCCGCGGTTTCTGACCGTCGGCGTCAAGGGGGACGAGTTCCAGTTGGTTCTCTGGCCCGGAACAGCGGGGCGGGCCGAGCCGGCGATGGGACGCCCCCCGGCGTCGATCACGATCGAGACCGACGATTGCCGGAAGACGGTCGAGGAGCTCAAGTCGCGTGGGGTCGAGTTCGTCTCGGACGTGCTCGAGTTCCCCTGAGGCTACGTGGCGCAGTTCCAGGACCCCGACGGCAACCGGCTGCAGATACGAGAGGGCCGCTAGTCCCTCAGAGCGGAAACGGCATGGCGCCTCGGCCGCGCCTGGGGTGCTGAGACCCAGCCCCTCAGGTAGCGGCCGGCGCCGCACCGGCTCGGGTGCCGCCGGCTGACCCTGCCAGAGCTCGGCCGGTATCTGTTCCTTCAGTCCCAGCGGCTGATCTCGCCGCCGGGGTAGGCGTTGAAGCCATGGCCTTCGGCTCCGGATTTGAGGCTCATGAGGTAGGAGGCCCAGTTGGTCGAGCAGCCGTTCATGAACTCGTTCTCCTGCTGCCAGCCGGCGTGGCTGAACAGCAACGTGGTGGCGCCGTCCGCCCTGGGCTTCAGCGCGAAGGTGATACGCGTGTCGACCCAGTCGTGGGGGCCGTCGACGCATCGCCAGACGATTTGTTCCGGGCGGCGTTCGACGACTTCGAAGGTTGCTGCCGGTTCGGCGGGGTCGCGGAAGTAGACCGACAGCTGCCCGCCGATGTTGTCATCGCCGGCGACCGGCTGGCCCGTCCACCACTGCTGAATCCCTTCCCTGGTTGCTGCGGGCTGGTGCACGTGCTCCGGCGGCGCGTCGATCGATAGGCGGTGCAGGATGTTGGGAATTGTGCGTCTCCTTGTCGGGTGGGTTGGTTCTTGCCTGGTTGGTTCATGCGGCGACTGGCAGCTCGGCGGTCTCGACCGGGGCGACGGCCGGGGTGCGCCGCGGGCAAATGCCAAATGCGGTGAGTGCCGCCAGGACGGCGAAGGCGACACACGCCCACAGAGCGGGCCTGAAGCCGGCGGTGATACCGGCCGGGGTGCCGAGGTGGCCATTGGCCGAGAAGACGGCGCTGGCGATCGCGATCGCGAAGACGGTGCCGAAGCGTTGCGCCATGTAGTTGATCCCGGACGCCTTGCCCATCTCCTCCGGGGCGACCGCGCTCAAGACTGCAGTCGGCACGGTGGGGAGGGCCATCGAGATGCCGATGCCGGCGATGAGCAGAGCGATGACCAGCTCAAGCGAGCTCGTGGCCAGCGAGCCGCGGGCAGCAACCCAGATGAAACCGAGTGCCTGCAGCGTGAGCCCGGCCACCATGATCGGCCGTCGTCCGATCCGGTCGGAGAGGGCGCCGGCCAGCGGCGAGACGATCATCGGAGTGGCGAAGAACGGCAGCAGGCGCAGCCCGGTGCCAAGCGGGGAGTAGCCGCGGGCGAGTTGGAATTCCTGGGTGACAAAGAAGGCGGCGGCGAAGGTGGCGCCGGACATCATGTGGGTGGTGAGGTTGCCGATGGCGAACTCGCGGTTCGCAAACAGCCGTGGTGGCACCATCGGCTCGGCGGCACGATGCTCCCACCAGACAAACGCAGCAAGCAGCAAGGAGCCGCCGGCGAGTGTGCCGACGGTCTCGGCGCTGGCCCAGCCGACATCGTTGGCGCGAGTCAGCGCCCAGACGAGCGCGACCACGCCAGCGGTAACCAGCGCCATGCCGATGAGGTCGAGCCGGTCCGGTGCGCCATGGCTCTCCGGCAGGAGCCGCAGACCGAGGAGCACAGCGGCGAGCCCGATCGGGACATTGATCCAGAAGATCCAGTGCCAGCCGATCCCCTCGGTGATCGCGCCGCCGACAATCGGCCCGAGCGCGACGGCGAGACCAGCGAGCCCGCCGTAGACGCCGACGATCATCCCCCGCTTCTCCGGCGGGAACGCCGTCGTCAGAATCGTGAGGCTGAGGGGCAGCACCGCCGCTGCGCCGAGTCCCTGAACCGTGCGGGCGACGATCAGCTCGGACATGGTGGGGGCGAGCGCGCAGGCCGCCGAGGCGAGCGTGAACAGTGCCAGGCCGCTGCTGAAGATGAGGCGGCGGCCGAAGCGGTCGCCCAGGGCGGCAGCGGTGATGATGCCGGCGGCGAAGGCGATGCCGTAGGCGTTGACCGTCCATTGCAGCGAGGAAACGCCAACGTGCAGGTCGCGATGCATGCGCGGGAGCGCGGTGATGACAACCACCGAATCAAGGACGACCATGAAGTAGGCGGTCGACGTCAGCCCGACCACCCAGCGGACGGCTCGACGCGTTGCCGGATTGCCTGTCATCTCTAGTCAGTATGGACGCATGAGGCTGGTCCTCGTGCGTCGCATCTTCGCGATCTGCGTGGCGTGCGGCTCGCGGCGCGGAACCGGGTGCTGAAGCAGCTGCTGCGCCACGGACGGATCTTCCGCGAGGGGAAGACGGCGTGGACGAAGCTTCACCGCCGCTGGCTCGCGACTCAGCGGCTCGACGACCCGCTCGCTCAGGAGGCGCTCGAGCAGCTGCTGATCCACGTCGACGGGATCGAGCGTCAGCTCGACACGCTCGACGCGCGCCTCGCCGAGATCGCGGGCAGCGAGCGGTGGGGCGCCCACGTGCAGGTCCTCACGCGCTTCCGCGGGATCGCGACGATCACCGCGCTCGGGTTGATCGCCGAGATCGGCGACTTCGCCCGCTTCTCGCACCCGCGGGAGCTGGCCGCGTGGCTCGGGATCGTCCCGTCGGAGTACTCCTCCGGTGATCAGCAGCACCGCGGTCACATCACCCTCGCCGGGAACAAGCACGCCCGCCGACTGCTGATCGAGGCAGCTTGGCACTACCGTCACGCTCCCCGCCTGCCCACAAAAAAAAAACTCAGTTTTCGCCGTGCCGGCTCGTCGGCCGGTTCTGCCTCAGTGACGAACGGACGGACTCCGGACGGACAAACAGGCGAAGAACATGTCCGTCTCCGGCTGCGCTATTCGTCTAGGAGGCGAACAACCCGCTCCCCCAGGAAGGAGACCTCTTGAGATACGCACTCCTGATCTACGGCAACACCGAGGTTCGGGATCGGATACCTGAAGATGAACGACGTCGGATCCACGCCGGGGTAGACGAGGTTCTGGCGCGAGCGAACGTGACCGGCTGGCTACGACTCCAGAACGTCGAGTCGGCGACGACGATGCGCTACGAACAAGGAAAGACGCTGCTCACCGACGGACCGTTCTTGGACAGCAAGGACTTCCTCGGCGGTTTCATCGTCGTGGAGGCGGACAATCTTGACGGGGCCCTCGCCGTCGCCGGTGAACTGCAGGAGATACGGGGGGCGGATGCGATCGAGATTCGGCCGGTCCGCGAGGAGCCGCTCGCCGGTGCTTGAGCAGGCCTTCCGCGATAGCTGGGGCCGCGTCCTGGCGTCGCTTGTCGGCTTTCTCGGCGACATCGAGCTGGCGGAAGACGCCGTGCAGGAAGCGTTCGCAACCGCCGCCGAGCGCTGGCCGCGCAGCGGAGTCCCGGTGAACCCGACGGGCTGGTTGATCACCACCGCTCGTAACCGCGCGATTGACCGCATCCGGCGCGAGCGGACGCTGGCGGCGAAGACCGAGCAGCTGGAGCGAGAGCTGCGAGACGGATCGGAGGAGACGATGGAGGAGACGGCGACGTTCCCGGACGAGCGGCTCGAGCTCATCTTCACCTGCTGCCATCCGGCGCTCGCGCTCGACGCCCAGGTTGGACTCACCTTGCGAACGCTCGGCGGCCTGTCTACCGAGGCGATCGCACGCGCCTTCCTCGTCCCGTTCGAGACGATGAGTAAGCGCCTGACACGCGCCAAGCACAAGATCCGCGACGCTGGCATCCCGTTCGCCGTCCCGCCCGACCACCTGCTGCCCGAGCGGCTCGACGCCGTGCTCGCCGTGATCTACCTGATCTTCAACGAGGGCTGGGGCGGCGGCCGTATCGACCTCTCGGTGGAGGCGATCCGCCTCGGCCGCTCCCTCGTAGAGCTCATGCGCGACGAAGCCGAAGCGCACGCCCTGCTCGCCCTCATGTTGATCAACCACGCACGCAGCGCGGCACGCTTCTCCGGCGGTGAGCTCGTCCTACTCGATGACCAGGACCGGTCATTGTGGGACCAGCGCCTGATCGAGCAAGGCCGGGACCTGCTCGAACGTGCGCTCACCCTCCACGGGAGCGGGCCCTACATCGTCCAGGCAGCAATCGCCGATCTCCACCTCCGAGAGCCACGCAACTGGGAGGAAATCGGGCTCCTCTACCAGCGGCTCGAGCGCATCACCAGCTCGCCCGTCGTGACGATGAACCGCGCGATCGCCGTGGCCGAAATCGAAGGGCCGCAAGCAGCACTTGCCCTGCTCGACCCCCTCGAGCTCGACGCCTACCGCTACTACCACTCGACGCGCGCCAGCCTGCTGCGACGCCTCGGCCACGACGATGCAGCGCGTGCCGCCTACGCCCGCGCCCTCGAGCTGACCCAGCTGGGGCCGGAGCAGCGGTTCCTTGAGAGCCGCCTCGCCGACCTCTCCGGAAGGGTCGAGCAGGGCGGCTAACGGGCAGGTACCGGTCACGAGAGAACGCAGCGTCGATGGATGATTGAGTCCCTTTCCGCACCCGCCGACGGTGTGCACGAACTGGTCGTGCACACCCCGCGGTGGACTCGAATCTCCGCGTTGCGCAGCTCGCCACGGAGTTTGATCAGGCGACCGTCGGTCGTGCCTTCGCCGGTCCGATCCTTGACGCGTCCTCTGCCGACGCGGCGGAGATCATCGTCGTCGATGCGCGTGCCGTCGGGCACCAGGAGCTTGACGACTGCGTGGTCGAGGTCGAGGTGGATGTCGATGTCGCCCGGTTCGATCCGTGATGTCAGGAAGTCGAGCACGACGGAGCCGCGCGACGCGGCGATGTCGACATGGCGTGCACTCGTCCACTGACCGAGTTTGCTGACGGCCCGATGGTGCGCACGGATCCGGACGGGCTCGCCGGCGCGAACGGGCCGAGCTGCTGTGGTGTGAATGGGTTCGGTGGTCATGGTGGTATGTGTCCTGAGGTCGTGGTCGGTGGTGGCGGAGCGGTTTACCCGCGCTGGTATCGCATGATGGCGATCGGGAGCGAGATAGCGATGATCGCGAGTGCCCAGATCAGGGCTCGGGTCACGAAGTACGAGGTGGGGTGACCGAGCAGGGCGTGGGCATGCGGGCCGAGCGTGAGGGCGCGGACCGCGTCGACCATGTAGGTCAGCGGCTGGTGCTTGGCGAACACCTGCAGCCAGCCGGGCATCGAGCTGACCGGTACGTACGCGCTGGAGACGAAGGCCAATGGGAACACGATCATCCCCATGCCCTGGGCGGCCTGTGCGTTGCCGGCGAACAGCCCCATGGCGATGAACAGCCATTCGAACGCGAACCCGAAGGCGATCACCAGCCCGAACGCGCCCAGACCGTCGAGCGCGGAACCGTGGAGGTTGAACCCGACGGCGAAGGCGATTGCTGCGGTGAAGGCCGTGCTCCACGCGACGAGCGCCGTGTCCGCGAGCGCGCGTGCCGCCAGCACCGAGGCGCGGGGGATGGGCAGTGAGCGCAACCGGTCGATGAATCCCTGCTCGAGATCCTCGGCGGTCGCGGCCGCCGTTCCGATCCCGGAGAACAGCACGCCGGTGGCGATGAACCCCGGGACGAGGTAATCGACGTAGCGCATTCCGGCGATGTGGATCGCACCGCCGAACATGTACCGGTAGATCAGGAAGAACAGCGACATCTGGACCGTGGCCAGCACGATCAGTTGCGGTGTGCGGACGTAGCGCAGCAGGGCCCGGCGGGTGACCGTCAGGGTGCTCGTTACGAGCCCGGCCTGGCGGGCCGGGCCGGCCGCGGGCGCGGCGAGTGGCGAAGCCATGCTTGTCATGAGACGGTGGTTCCTTTCTGGCTAGGCGGCGCGAGCGGCCGTCGCCTTGTGGTCGTGGTCTGTCGGCTGTCCGGTGAGGGTGAGGAACACCTCGTCGAGGTTGGGCGCTCGCATCGCCACGTCGTCGAGCTGCACTCCCGTTGCCTGGAACGACTGCAGCGCAGTCATCAGTCGGTCGCGGGTCGAGTCGACGCGCACGCTGACCTGTCGTGTGCCCTCGTCGATCTGAGCGACACCCTCGCCCAGCCGACCGAGCAGCTCGGCGATGGCCGCCACGTCCCGGCTGTCGCGGACGCGCACCTCGATGACGGTGCCGCCGATCCGCTGCTTGAGCTCGGACGGGGTGCCGGTCGCGACGGCCCGACCGTGGTCGATGATCACGATCTGGCTGGCGAGACGGTCGGCCTCATCGAGGTACTGCGTGGTCAGAAGAACGTCGGTCCCCTGCTCGACAAGGGCGCGGATCGCGTCCCACAGCTCGATGCGGCTGCGCGGATCCAGGCCAGTCGTCGGCTCGTCAAGCAGAAGCAGCCGCGGAGCGCCGACCAGGCTCGCACCGAGGTCCAGCCTGCGGCGCATTCCGCCGGAATACGTGCGAGCCAGCCGGTCGCCGGCCTCGACGAGCCTGAGCTGCTCGAGCACGGCCGCGGCGCTCGCCTTCGCCGCGCGGCGGCTCAGACCGAACAGGCTGCCGACCATCTCGAGGTTCTCGCGCCCGGTCATCGCCGGCTCGACGGCCGCGAACTGGCCAGCCAGCCCGATCACACGACGAACCGCGGCCGGATCCTTGCCGGCGTCGTGGCCGGCGACGAGCAGCGTGCCCTGGTCGGCTCGCAGCAGGGTCGCCACCATCCGTACGAAGGTTGTCTTGCCGGCGCCGTTCGGGCCGAGTACCGCTGTCACCTGCCCGCGCTGGGCGGTCAGGTCCAGGCCGTCGAGGGCCTTTGTCTTTCCATATTGCTTGGTGAGGCCGCGGGCCTCGATCGTGGCGGTCATCTAACTGTCCTCCGCTTCCTGGTGGTCGTTTGGGGGAGTGAATGTGGCGGCGATCTCATGCAGCCACTGCTCGGTCCACGTCAGGCGTCCTTCGCGCAAGTCGGCGATCACGCCGTCAAGCCAGCCGAGCTCGGCCCGGAGGAGCGCTTGGCGGTATTCCTCCTCGAGCAGGAACAGGCGCGGGAGGCCTGCCGGGGCGTCCGTCAGCACCGATTCGGTCTCGGCCAGCACGGCCGCGAGCTGCTCGGCCCGCACCTCGAGTTCTGACCGTGCCTCCCCTGGCGCGAGCCCGAACAGGATCGAGAGGGCGGCGATGAACTCGGGGTACTCGCCCTCGGTGCCGCGGAGCATCTCCCGCAGCCACTGGCGGGCGATCTCCCGGCCGGCGTCGGTGATCGCGTACACGACCCGGTCCGGGTAGCCCTCGACGCGGGTCGTCTGCGAGACCTCGACGAGCCCGTATCGCTGGAGGCGGTCGATCGTCTGGTAGAGGCTTGCTCGGGCTCGCACATTGACCACGCGGTCCTTGCCCTGGGCCTCGAACAGCTTCTGCATCCGATACACGTGCATTGGCTCGTTCATCAGCTGCCACAGGACGGTCAGGCCGAGAGCCGAGCGGCGGGGAGTCTGGTTCTGGGGTTTGATCATGGCCAGCAACATACTAGAAAGATCATGACTAGTCAAGACGTAGCTAGGAAATCCATATCGGGCCCTGCGACCGTGTGTGATGCCGCTGCCTGCCTCGTCGCCAATCCCACTCATGGCGCCTCGTCGCTCGGTGGCTCCCGTGTGGTAGTACGCGACGAGCTGGTTGCGAGCCCCGGAAGCGGTACGCTGCGACGATGAGTTGGCGTACTCGGGTCGCGTCGCGGCCAGCGTGCTGGCGATGCTGCTCCCGACGCTGGTGAGCGCAGCCGGAGCTGCGCCGCACACCGGTCGGATCGTCGGTCACGTCCGCGAGTGCAACGCACCGAACCACTGCATCGTCCAGCCGTTCAGAGTCTCGGCGCGCAACGCTGACGGCGTGATCGTTGCCCGCACCACGACCACGGGCAACAACCAGTTCGCGCTGCGCGTACCTCGGGGCCGAGTCGCGCTCATCGCGCACTCGGCCGGAGGCCTGACCTGCCGTGGCTCGGCGTCGGCGATCGCCGGTCAGACTGCGCGCAGCACGATCACCTGTCTGGTTCCCTGACGCGGCGCTCCGGAGCTCGCCCGGTGAGGTCGGCTACTCGGCAAGCTGCGAGAGCTCGACCAGGTTGCCATCCGGATCCCTGATGTAGATCGAAATGAGCGCGCTGATCGCTCCGGTGCGTGACACCGGCCCGAGCTCGACCTCGATTCCCGCGACCTCGAGTGCGCGAACGACATCGTCGACAGCGTCGGCAACGAGGAAGCACAGATCGGCGGATCCTGGCGTAGCGACGGCGGCGTTGGGGCTGATCTCGGCCCCGCACTCGTGCAGGTTGATCTTCTGATCGCCAAAGCGAAGCGCGATCCTGCCCTCGCCGAATGTCTCGCGGCACATCCCCAGCTTCTCGTAGAAGGCGACGGTCGCCTCGAGGTTGGCGACCGTCAGAACCAGGTGGTCGAGTGACTGAATCCGCACACGCGCCAGCCTACCCACGCTGCGTGCGGGCCGGAGATCGCGAGTGGGAGTGGCGCCGCTTGTAGGACGGGGCGAGGAGATCGCTCTCGCGTGAGATCAGCTCGTCGAGCGCCGGCTGGGCTCGGGAGTTGGCTAACCGGCCAGCAGCTTGAAGCCGTGGTCCCACGACCCCCGTGCGCCGCCGATCTTGACCCACGCGATGCAGATGGCCTCAAGCTCCCGCGAGCCTTCGATACCACCGATGTCGAGGACATCAGACCAGCCGAAGTCGTCCAGCACGTCGCCGACGGTGCGCTTCGCGCCCTCGTCGTCCCCGGCGATCAGCATCGTCGGCTGCCCCTCGCTCAGGCGAGGCTGCACGAAAAGCGGGTTGCCGATCGTGTTGAAAGCCTTGACCACCTTCGCGTCGGGTAGCGCACGCTGGACTCGCTCGCCGAGCGAGTCCTCGCCCGAAATGGAGAGTTTGGGCGGGAAGCCCCCGGAGAAATCGAGCGGATTCATGGCGTCGACAACCACCTTGCCACTGAAGTTCTCGGGGCCGGCGTCGGCGATCGCGTCCTCGGCCGCATTGCCCAGCACGGCCAGCACCAGCAACTCGCCGTGCTCAGCGGCCTGTCTGAAAGTCCCGGCTGTGACGCCGGCGCCATCGCCCGACAGCCATTCGCGCAGGTCGGGCTTGTCCGGGTCGCGCGAGCCGATCATCACGTCGTGACCGCAACCGCGGAATCCGGCCGCCAGCCGCCGCCCAACCTCGCCACTGCCCAGAACGCCCACCCGGCTGTGCGCTAGTCGGCCGCTTGCCATGTCTGCTCCTCTCGCGTCGAGTTGCACGCCAATCTACTCGCCCCCCCTTCACGATGCACGGGCCCGCGACTCCTGCGGCGCAGCGCGTAGTTCCGGGGAGATCGTCCGTGGCGTCTATGGCTAGCCGGTCTTGAACTTGACGACACCCGACACAAGCCTGGCGGTGCAGTGCTTCGTCGGTTTATGCCCAGCAGTCTTTTGGAGATCGTGCAGGTGACAAGCTCGATCTTCCCGGCGGGGCCGCGGGGGCCGCCCCTGCCGGTGCTGCCGGCCGCACCACGAGCACCGGTTGGGCCTGCCGGGCCGGCCGGTCCGCCCGCGGAGGCGAACCGCGTGGACGCCGTGTTCAGGTGCCCGCCAAGGATGGCCTCATCCCCGGAAGCACCGCACGCGTCCGAGGTTGGGGTGCCGTGCCCGGCAACGTTTTCACAGCCTCCTACGACGGTTGAGAACGGATCGGCGGCCAGATTGAACTGTCCGCCGGCCACCGATGCGCCGGTTGCTGGCCGTGTTGCCCTCCCCGCCCACGAACTCCCAATCGCCACCCGCGCCGTTGTTCTCGCCGCCCACGATGTCTCCGACGCCGGTGTAGGTCTGCCCTTCACCGAGGATCAAGTCGTGCGAACCGGTCTGTGTGCCCGGGTTCTCGCCGTAGCCGAGAACGAGGTTGCCCTTGCCGTTCGTGGTCGTGGTCATGCCGTCTCCGTCAACGATCTGCACATTCACGTTTGCGAACACGGCGGTTGGCTTCCCGCCCACACCCGAGGACACGAACGTCGGGGCGAGCACAGGCGTGTTCGTGCCAGGGCACGACGGCTGGGCGGCCGTCCCCCCGGAGGTCACAGGCTGCCCAGCGGTCGTCGGCACGCACTCCCAACCCGGGGTTGTCCCCCACGCCGGCTCACAGAGCAACCCGCACAGCACCACAACGACGACCACCCCAACGGTCCTCCACATCGTGCACCTCTCCAAAGTTGATGGCGCGCGCTCCGCCGCAATCCGCTCACCCTACCCGGCCCGGGAGATGTGAGCCGGTGGTATCGTCGCCGGCTGTCTCGACACTCGGGTTGTCTGTGTTCTTGGCTCCAGATTCTCCAGCTTCGGGAGGTGGGCTGTGGGCTCTCGGCGGCACATGACCAGGGGCAGAGATCAGCACGTTGGTCGCCGAGAAGTGTAAGC